>NZ_JAOWFN010000012.1:427240-428219 GCF_030333595.1 Citrobacter sp. CK181
GGCGCGAGCCGCCATCCGGCATATTATGGATTAACTCGCCACCGCCATTCCCACGGTCATATGGAGCCCGTAGAATACGCCGCGACCAATCAGTTCCCCTACCAGCAGCAGGATAAACGCCACCGACAGCAGCGGAACCGCAGGTTGATAACCTTTCAACTGCGGCACAATCCAGCAGCACAGTGCCACGACCAGCACCACAATACGCCAGGCCATCAGCGAACCATAATCCGGTACGAGCGCAGAAGCCTGCTGGATGGAGCTATGAATCGTCGCCAGCTCCGCTCCCTGCATCACTGACATAATGGCGCTGACCACCAGTGCGAGAACAGAAATTACGGGCAGCAGACGCATTGCCCAGCCATCGACGCCCGCAATACGCAGCAGCAGATAACCCAGCAACGGCCCCCCCATAAACAGCGTCAGGAAGAAGCCCAGCGGCGTCCAGATGCTGTACCAGGTCGGTATGGTATCAATGCTGTTATACACGCGCACCATCATCCAGACAAAGATAACACCCAGCACGATCGTCACAACCAGCCAGAGATTACGCAGCGCCGGAGAGAGCTTTTTCAGCACCGCCAGTAACCAGCCGATCCCGCCGACGGCAAAAAAGAGCGAGCCGCTGGCAATTTCATTACTCAATGCCGACGAGCCTACGCGGTTCAGCGAATTGAAGGCGCGCATTGGCGACCCCAGATGCAGCATAGACGCGATGAAGCCAATTCCCATTAGCACCCACAGAGCAAACATGCCGGTCAGCACACGCTGTTGAGATTCGGTACGCAACTCGCCTTTCATCAGCGCCAGAGCCAGAACGATAAAACCGCCGACCACGCACTGACCAAAAACCGTGAAGATCATCAGCGGCCATTCATGCCATCCACTTCCCATCTTACACCTCCTTCGGATTTGCCAGATAACCCGTGGTATCCCCGGTCGGGCGGCTGTTGGCGTTGGGTTTAATCACAATGTTCGG
>NZ_JAOWFN010000013.1:0-483079 GCF_030333595.1 Citrobacter sp. CK181
TTGTTCCGTGTCAGTGGAGGCGCATTATAGGGAGTTATTCCGGCCTGACAAGGGGAAATTTAAAATTATTTTCCGACTGCTTTCTTTTTAAGCAAAACCACTATTAACATGCCATAAAATAAGCAATTTGCCGTTTTTACAACCTTAATCACACTTCCTGATGGCATACTAATGAATAAGAAAAGAGAAAGGACAAACATTTATGCCTTTAAGCGCACAACAGTTAGCTGCACAGAAAAATCTTTCCTACGTTCTGGCTGAGAAGCTGGCGCAGCGAATCTTAAAGGGTGAATACGCGCCCGGCACCATTCTTCCCGGAGAAATCGAACTGGGCGAGCAATTTGGCGTGAGTCGCACGGCGGTACGTGAGGCAGTGAAGACGCTAACAGCAAAAGGCATGGTGTTGCCCCGTCCTCGTATTGGTACGCGGGTTATGCCGCAGGCAAACTGGAACTTCCTCGATCAGGAACTGCTCACCTGGTGGATGACAGAAGAAAACTTCCATCAGGTTATTAATCATTTTCTGGTGATGCGTATCAGTCTCGAACCGCAGGCATGTTCACTGGCAGCGACGATCGGATCAGCGGAACAGAAAGCGCATCTGAATACCTTAATGGAAGAGATGGTGGCGTTGAAGAAGAACTTCAGACGCGAACGCTGGATTGAAGTCGATATGGCGTGGCATGAGCATATTTATGAAATGAGCGCGAATCCGTTCTTAATCTCTTTTGCCTCGCTGTTCCATTCGGTCTATCACACCTACTTCACCTCTATTACCTATAACGATGTGGTGAAGCTGGATTTACACCAGGCTATTGTAGATGCCATAGCCGACAGTGATGGCGATCGCGCCTTTAAAGCGTGCCAGGCATTGTTGATAGCGCCGAACGAACAACCGGACAAGTAACGGGATACCGAATGTCAGAGAAAAAAGCGCGCAGTATGGCCGGGTTGCCGTGGATAGCGGCTATGGCTTTTTTTATGCAGGCGCTGGATGCCACCATTCTTAATACCGCTCTACCCGCTATCGCGCACAGCCTCAACCGTTCTCCTCTTGCCATGCAGTCCGCTATTATCAGTTATACCCTGACGGTCGCGATGCTGATTCCGGTAAGCGGATGGCTGGCCGATCGCTTTGGCACCCGTCGCGTCTTTATTATTGCCGTCAGTCTGTTTACGCTCGGCTCGCTGGCATGCGCGCTTTCTGGCTCATTAGCTGAATTGGTTGTTTTCCGCGTGGTGCAGGGGATCGGCGGCGCAATGATGATGCCGGTCGCCCGTCTGGCATTATTACGCGCTTACCCCCGAAGTGAACTGCTTCCGGTTCTGAATTTTGTGACGATGCCAGGCCTGGTCGGCCCCATCCTCGGCCCGGTATTGGGGGGCATACTGGTGACATGGGCAAGCTGGCACTGGATCTTCCTGATTAATATTCCCATTGGCATTGTCGGTATCCTGTATGCCCGTAAGTACATGCCAAACTTCACCACGCCGCGACGCCGTTTCGACATGACCGGCTTCTTCCTCTTTGGTTTGAGTCTGGTGCTGTTCTCCAGCGGAATGGAGCTTTTCGGCGAGAAGATCGTCGCAACCTGGATAGCATTAACCATTATTCTGAGCAGTATCGTGCTGCTGCTGGCCTATATTCGCCATGCGCGTCGACACCCAACGCCGTTGATTTCACTTTCGCTGTTCAGAACGCGCACGTTCTCCGTTGGGATAGCTGGAAACCTCGCCACGCGTCTGGGAACGGGATGCGTTCCCTTCCTGATGCCGCTGATGATACAGGTAGGATTTGGATACCCGGCGCTGATAGCCGGCTGCATGATGGCCCCGACGGCGCTGGGTTCTATTCTGGCGAAATCAGCGGTCACTCAGGTGCTGCGCAAACTGGGGTACAAGACGACGCTGGTCGGTATTACGGTATTTATTGGCCTGATGATTGCGCAGTTCTCTTTGCAATCCCCCGCCATGCCGGTATGGATGTTGATTCTGCCGCTGTTTGTTCTGGGTATGGCGATGTCCACACAGTTTACCGCCATGAACACCATCACCCTTGCGGACCTGACCGATGATAACGCCAGCAGCGGCAACAGTCTGCTGGCCGTCACGCAGCAGCTTTCCATCAGTTTAGGGGTAGCGATCAGCGCCGCCGTATTGCGTCTCTATGAAGGGATTGAGGGAACCAATACGGTTGAACAGTTCCACTATACCTTTATTACGATGGGCGCTATTACGGTGGTATCCGCGCTGATGTTCATGTTGCTGAAAGCCAAAGATGGCCGCAATCTGATCAAAGAACGGCACAAACCTAAACCGACCCCCGCGCCATCAGAACAGGAGTAAGTTGCAGACGCTGCTGTTGTAGCGTGGGTTGTGCCATACGGTGAATCAACACGTCGATGGCCAACTCACCCAGTTCATCTTTCGGTTGATGAATCGTCGTCAGCGGCGGCGTCATGTAGCGCGCCAGTTCAATATCATCATAGCCAATCACCGCCATATCCTGCGGGATGCGCAACCCTACCTGATAAAGCGCCTGATACGCACCGACGGCCATTGCATCATTGCCGGCAAATACCGCCTGTGGGCGTTGTTTATGGGACAGCAGCATTTGCATGGTTTCAAATCCGCCGCCAAACTCGAAATCTCCTGTGATCTCATACCCTTCAGGAATTTCCAGCCCCGCGCGTTTCATGGCCTCCCGATACCCTTCCAGCCGCAAACGCGCGGGCGTTTTGTCCAGCGGGCCGGTAATGCAGGCTATTCGGGTAAAACCTTTATCAATCAGGTATTGCGTCGCTAAATCGCCGCCCAGAAGGGAGTTGTCCTGGATCAGATCGCAATCCCCTTCGTCATCAAAGGGCGACCAGTCCATCATCACGGTAGGAATAGAGGGATAACGCTGCATGATCTCCCGGGAGGGTTGATGCGTCTCCGTACAGAGCAGCAATAGGCCATCGACCCGCTTTTGCATCAACGTTTCCAGATTGCGGTTCATTCGCTGCTCATCGCCTTCGGTATTACACAATACCAGGCTGTAGCCCCGCTCAAAGCAGCTACGTTCAACGCCGCGCACCAGTTCTGAATAAAAAGGATTGGTACTGGCAGTGATCAGCATGCCGATTGTGCGGGTCTGATTTAATTTCAGGCTACGCGCCAACGCTGAAGGCGCGTAGTTTAACTCTTTAATCGCCGCTTCCACTTTCCCGGTGATAGCTTCACTGACAAAGCGATCTTTATTAATAACGTGCGAAACAGTTGAAGTGGAAACGCCCGCCAGACGGGCAACATCCTTCATTGTAGCCAAACGTTACCTCTGCTGACCTAAAAACGCCTCTATCTCTTCACGCCACGGAACAGAAGGTTGCGCACCTTTGCGTGTCACCGCAATCGCAGCAGCGGCATGGGCAAAGCGAATGGCCTCCGGCAGCGGCGTCTCTTCCAGTAAGGCGGTAACTAACGCACCATTAAAAGTATCCCCGGCGGCTATCGTATCAACGGCGTTCACTTTAAACCCCGGCACACGACGGCCTTCGCCCTTCACGCTGGCCCACACGCCGCGGCTGCCTAACGTAATCAGTACGGTATGAATGCCTTTATCATGCAGCACCTGCGCTGCTTTAGCGGCATCTTCATCACTTTCGACGCGAATTCCCGTGAGCTTTTCCGCTTCGGTTTCATTTGGCGTAATGATGTCCACCAGCGCCAGCAGCTCATCAGACAGTTCACGCGCCGGAGCCGGGTTAAGCGCAACGGTAGTGTTGTTCTGATGCGCAATTTTTGCCGCCGCCAGCACGCTTTCAATCGGCGACTCGAGCTGCATCAATAGCGCAGAAGCCCCGGCGATACGCTCGCGTTGCGCTTCCACCAGCGCTGGCGACAATGCGGCATTGGCGCCAGCATGAATGCCGATGACATTTTCCCCTTCGCCATTAACAAAAATCAGCGCGACTCCGGTAGATTCCCCGTTAATCACGCTGACCGGAACAATATCAATGTTATCGCTGGCTAACTGTTTACGCACGCTCTCGCCAATATCGTCATCGCCAGTACAGGCAATAAACGCGATATTTGCGCCGCTGCGCCCTGCGGCCACCGCCTGATTCGCGCCTTTACCGCCGAATGCCACCTGATATTGGGTGCCCGTTACGGTTTCGCCTGGCGCAGGAAAAGATTCGAGGTTGAGGATGTGATCGGCATTAATACTGCCAAGGACGACAAGGTTGCCTGCGGTTTTCATGTTCGGGATGTCCAGTAAAGTGCGCCACCGGGTTAGGGTGGCGCGTGCCCTGCTTTTCTTTTTACGCTTTCATCTTCAAACAACTCTCTGAGGATGGCGTATTTATGTCGCCATCAGACCGCGAACGGCCTGAGCCGTTATTACTGCTTGATGACAAGTTTCAGGTCAACCGGATATTTGGCCTGAACTTTCTCGCCTTTCAGTACTTTATCAGCGGTTTCAACGCCTTTAGCGCCAATCTGATCCGGCAACTGAGCGATAGTCGCAGCCAGTTTGCCATCATTTACCGCCTTCTCGCCATCCGGCGTACCATCAAATCCAACCACCATCACATCAGATTTACCTGCGGTTTGCAGAGCGCGCAGCGCACCCAGCGCCATTTCGTCGTTCTGTGCGAATACCGCCTGCACATCAGGATGCGCAGTCAGCAGGTTCTGCATGACGTTCAGACCTTTGGTGCGGTCAAAGTCAGCAGGCTGGCTGGCCAGTACATTAAATTTGTGTGCCGCAACGGCCTGCTGGAAGCCTTCGCCACGCTCACGCGCTGCGGATGTTCCGGCGATGCCTTGCAGTTCAATCACTTTCGCGCCTTCACCTGCTTTCTTCGCAATGTAATCACCGGCGATTTTGCCGCCCAGCACGTTATCGGAAGCAATGTGGCTGACAACGTCGCCTTTGGTTGCCTGGCGATCAAGGGTGATAACCGGAATCTTCGCCTGGTTAGCCATCTTAACCGCGTTGCCTACCGCGTCGGAATCGGTTGGGTTGATCAGCAGAATTTTAGTGCCGCGAACGGTTAAATCCTGAACGTTAGCCAGCTCTTTCGCCGGGTTGTTCTGGGAGTCCAGCACGACCAGGTTATAGCCCAGTTTATCCGCTTCTTTCTGCGCCCCCTCTTTCAGGGTGACAAAGAACGGGTTGTTGAGCGTGGAGATCACCAGAGCAATGGTGTCTTTCGCCATCGCATTCGCGCTCACGGTGGCGCTCAGCGCAACAGCAGAAACCAGGGTAGCCAGTTTTTTCATGTTCATATTTAAGATGTCCTGTAGTCGTTGTTACTGCTTTTTGTTGTCTACCAGTACCGCCAGCAAAATCACCACCGCTTTGACGATCATCTGGTAATAGGAGGAAACACCTAACAAATTCAAACCATTATTAAGGAAACCGAGAATCAATGCGCCGATCAATGTCCCAACAATGCGCCCTTTACCGCCCGCCAGGCTGGTGCCGCCTAACACAACCGCTGCGATGGCATCCAGCTCATAACCCGTACCCGCCGTTGGCTGCGCGGAGGAGAGACGAGCCACTTCGATGATGCCCGCCAGCGAGGCCAGCAGACCACAAAGCGAATAGACGATGATTTTGACTTTACTGACGCTGATACCCGACAGACGCGTTGCCGCTTCGTTGCCGCCCAGCGCATAGATATAGCGGCCCAGGCGAGTATGATGCAACATGTACCACGCCGCCAGGAAGACGATGCCCATAATCCAGACCGGCGTCGGAACGCCCAGCGGGCGGCCAATCCCGAACCAGCCGAAGAGATCGGCGTTATCCGTAAAGCCGGTATTCACCGGGCTTCCGTTGGTGTACACCATCGTGACGCCGCGCAGCAGAAGCATCATCACCAGCGTGGCGATAAACGCCTGTACGCGACCTTTCGCCACGATCACGCCGGTCACCGCGCCAATGGCGGCGCCTAACGCCAGCGCCGCCGCAACGGCCACCAGCGCATTCACTTCAATCCCTACAATTGAAGCGGCAACCGCGCCGGTAAGCGCCAGCAGGGAACCAACGGACAGATCGATGCCTGACGTCAGGATAACCAGCGTCATCCCGACGGCCATGATAGCGTTGACGGACGTTTGCTGGAGAATGTTAAACAGGTTATTAACGGTAAAAAAGTTGGGACTCATGGTAGAAACAATCGCGATCAGCACCAGCAGAGCGATGAGCGATTTCTGCTCCATCAGCCACGCTTTAGTGAAATAACGGCGACCAGAAACAGCCTGGATAGTCATCTTTTTTACTCCTGATTCACGCGATTAAGCTTGCCCACAGCGGCAGCCATTAACACTTCCTGGGTGGCCTGCTCGCGAGTGAATTCACCGCCGAGATGCCCTTCATGCATGACGATAATGCGATCGCTCATACCCAATACTTCTGGCATCTCAGATGAGACCAGAATGATGCTCAGGCCATCGGCCTTAAACTGGTTGATAAGCTGATAAATTTCTTTCTTCGCGCCAACGTCCACACCGCGGGTTGGCTCATCGAGGATCAGCACTTTGGGGCGGGTCATCAATCCACGCGCAATGGCGACTTTCTGCTGATTGCCGCCAGAGAGCAACCCGATAGCCTGCTCCATCGACGGCGTTTTCACATTGAACAGACGGATAAAGTCACTCACCGCCTGCTGTTCATCTTTATGTTTCAGGTTGCCGCCAGCGCGGCTGAAATAACGCAGCGCGGTGAGCGACATATTCTCTTTTACCGACATGCCGAGCACTAAGCCGTCACGTTTACGGTCTTCAGAGATATAAACAATACCGTTCGCCAGGCCATCCTGCGGTGAGCGGGTAATCACTTCATGCCCGTCGAGCGTGACGTAACCGCTGGTGCGCGGCAGCGCGCCGTACAGCACTTTCATCAGTTCTGTACGCCCGGCGCCCATCAAACCGGAGATCCCCAGAATTTCCCCTTTGCGCAGAGTAAAGGAGACATTATTAACGCCGGGACCGCACAGGTTATCGACTTTCAGGCGTACCTCGCCTGGCGCTTTATCCAGACGCGGGTACTGATCTTCAAGCTTACGTCCTACCATCATTTCAATCAGCGAATCTTCGGTCAGCGATGCCACTTCACGCTCGGCAATAAACTGCCCGTCGCGGAAAACCGTCACGTCATCGCAAATCTCGAAGATCTCTTTCATGCGGTGGGAGATATAGACAATGCCGCGCCCCTGCGATTTCAACTCGCGGATGACGCGGAACAGCGATTCCGTTTCGGTATCAGTGAGCGCATCCGTGGGTTCATCCATAATGATGACTCGGGATTCGAAGCTCAGTACCTTGGCGATTTCGACCATCTGCTGATCGCCGATAGAGAGTTCGCCCACCAGCCTGTCGCTTTTGAAGCGCAGGTTAAGTCTGGCAAGCAGAACATCCGCTTCGGCATACATCTTTTTCCAGTCGATTTTGCCAAAGCGATTTACAAACTCACGCCCCAGAAAGATATTCTCGGCAATCGTGAGCTGTGGGATCAGGTTCAGTTCCTGGTGAATGATGCCAATCCCGGCTTCCTGCGAGGATTTTGGGCCATTGAAGGTCGTTTCTTTACCCAGCCACAATAACGATCCCGCATCACGGGTATAGATACCAGTCAGGACTTTCATCATGGTGGATTTGCCCGCGCCATTTTCGCCCACCAGCGCCATTACGCGGCCTGGATAGACATTTAACGCGGCGCCAGATAGCGCTTTCACGCCCGGGAACGCTTTATCGATCCCTTTGAGTTGCAGTAATGCGTCCATGATGGCCTCAGAACGTGACGCCGGCACAGAGAATAATATTCGCATACGGGGAGCACTCCCCGCTGCGAATCACCGCCTGACTGTCTGCGGTTAGTTTTTTAAAATGTTCATGCGTGGTGTAACGAATTTCTATGGTGTTTCCCTGGTGTTGTTGCAGTTGCTCAATATGGCTGAGCAACGTTTCGTGGAGTTGCGGATTATGTTCTTTGATTTCCGTCGCGAGAATAGCCGCCTCAACCTGCATTTCACGGGTCACGACATCCAGTACCTGCATAAAAGAAGGTACGCCCTGGGTTAACGCCATATCGATACGCGTTGTACTGGATGGAACAGGTAAACCTGCGTCACACACTACCAGCGTATCAGTATGCCCCAGACGGGAGATGACCGATGAAATATCAGAATTAAGTACCGCGCCTTTCTTCATTTTCTTTCCCCACTAGCGAAACGTTTCGCTGGTAATAAGTTTACTCCCGGAAGTGAGCAGAAAACCATCATGACGTAACGGAATTGTGATCGGGGTCGAAACGTTTCGCTAAGTGAAATGCGATGGGAATAATTGCCCGGCGACGCTGCGCCGCCCGGCATTTTAAAAGGCTTAAATCTCGACCTGCGTTCCCAGTTCGATAACCCGGTTCGGCGGGATTTCAAACTGATCCGGCGCACGCAGCGCATTACGCTGCAACAGCAGATAGAGCTTGCCGCGCAAACGCAAATACCACGGGCGTTTGCCGAGGATCAGCGATTCATGCGACATAAAGAAAGAGGTTTCCATCATCCGGCAGCTCAGCCCTTCCAGCCCGCAGCGGTGGAACACTTCCTCAACGTTCGGCGTTTCGCGCCAACCGTAGCTGGCCACCACGCGCCAGAAGGTTGGCGACAGTTGCTCAATCTGCACCCGGCGAACATTGTGTACGTATGGCGCGTCTTCCGTGCGTAGCGTCAGCAGAATCACGCGTTCATGCAGCACCTTGTTGTGCTTGAGGTTATGCAGCAACGCAAACGGAATGACGTTCAGCGCGCGGGACATATACACCGCCGTACCGGGGACGCGTACCGGAGGCGATTTCTCCAGCGAGGCGATCAGGGCTTCCAGGGAGTTACCGTGCTCATGCATACGACGCAGCAGACGGAAACGCTCGCTCTTCCAGGTCGTCATAATGATGAACATCACGATCCCCAGCGTCAGCGGCAACCAGCCGCCCGACAGCAGCTTGTCGAGGTTTGCCGAGAACAGCGGAACATCAACGCACAGGAACGCCACCAGGATCAGCGCGACAAAATACTTATTCCAGTGCCAGTTTTTACGCGCCACGGTGGTAGAAAGAATCGAGGTCAGCACCATCGTACCGGTAACGGCAATACCGTATGCCGCCGCCAGGTTGCTGGAACGCTCAAAGCTGACAATAACAATAACCACCGCAAAATAGAGCATCCAGTTCACGAACGGAATATAGATCTGCCCGGACTCCATTTCGGAGGTGTGGATAATGCGCATGGGCGATAAATATCCCAGCCGCACCGCCTGGCGCGTCAGCGAGAAGACACCGGAAATCACCGCCTGAGAGGCGATAACCGTCGCCAGCGCGGCAAGAATCAGCAGCGGGATCAGCGCCCACTCCGGCGCCAGCAGGAAGAACGGGTTCTTAATCGCTTCCGGGTGTTTGAGCAGCAATGCGCCCTGACCAAAGTAGTTTAACGTTAATGAAGGAAGAACAACCGAGAACCAGGCCAGACGAATCGGCAGCTTGCCGAAATGCCCCATATCCGCATATAGCGCCTCAACCCCGGTAATCGAAAGCACCACGGCGCCCAGCGCAATAAACGACACCGTTTTGTACTCAAGGAAGAACTTCGCCGCCCACATGGGATTGAGGGCATGAAGCACATCCGGGTTAGCGATGATACTGCGCAGGCCGAGTCCGGCCAGAATCAAAAACCACGTCAGCATAATCGGCGCAAACAGCTTACCGACCATCCCCGTTCCGTGTTTCTGAATCATAAACAGCAGAGTAAGCACAATAATAGAAAGCGGGACGACCCAGGTATCCAGTTCCGGCGCCACAATTTCCAGACCTTCAATAGCCGACATGACTGAGATCGCGGGTGTAATTACCACTTCGCCGTAGAAGAAGCTACCGCCAATTAACCCCATAATGACCAGCGTGGACGTCATTCTCGCCGACGTATTACGCCCGGCTAGCGACATTAAGGTCAGAATCCCGCCCTCGCCGGCGTTATCTGCACGCATGACAAAAGTCAGATACTTGATGGAAACAACAAAGATCAGCAGCCAGAAAATCAGCGACAGAAAGCCAAATACGGCATCACGTTCAACACCAAAACCAAACTGACCGGACAAGCATTCACGAAGTGTATAAAGTGGGCTGGTACCAATATCACCATAGACAACCCCAATCGCTGCGAGAGTGATCGCAGACAATGATTGTTTATTATCAGTGCTCATAGACTCGTCTTTCGTTTATACATGGCATCTTTCAAACGACAAGGCTCCCGAGGATCCACTCCTTTGCCACCTTGATGCAGTTTGAATGATTTAGTGTATATATATGAAATGTGTGCGTAGTCCCTTGGCCCACAAAAAAGGCGCACAGTATGCACGATTAATCGCAAAATCGTACCCCTAATCGACGTCAGATTAACCTGGCGCAAAGAAAAAGAAACGATGCTTCAGTCTATTATTGCTTCGTGGCGAAACGTCTATACTCGCTGTTAACATGATACATCTGGCGGAAGGACGCCACCTTATTATGGCTCACCCACATTTATTAGCGGAAAGAATTTCCCGTCTGAGCAGCGCCCTGGAAAAGGGACTTTATGAACGTAGCCACGCCATTCGCCTTTGCCTGCTGGCAGCGTTGAGCGGTGAGAGCGTCTTTTTACTTGGCCCGCCAGGCATTGCCAAAAGCCTGATAGCCCGTCGTCTGAAGTTCGCCTTTCAGCACGCCCGCGCCTTTGAGTATCTGATGACGCGTTTCTCCACGCCCGAGGAGGTTTTTGGTCCTCTCTCCATTCAGGCGCTAAAAGATGAAGGTCGCTATGAGCGTCTGACCACGGGTTATCTTCCTGAAGCGGAAATCGTCTTTCTGGATGAGATCTGGAAAGCGGGCCCGGCAATCCTGAACACTCTGCTGACCGCCATTAACGAACGCCATTTCCGTAACGGCGCGCACGAAGAAAAAATTCCGATGCGCCTGCTGGTGGCGGCCTCAAACGAGCTTCCCGAAGCAGACAGCAGTCTGGAGGCGTTATACGACCGTATGCTCATTCGTCTGTGGCTGGATAAAGTACAGGATAAGGCGAATTTCCGCTCCATGCTGGTAAGCCAGCAGGACGAAAGCGACAACCCGGTGCCAGCCTCATTACAGGTGACTGATGAAGAGTATTATCAGTGGCAGAAGGATATTTCCGCCATTACGCTGCCCGATCATGTATTTGAACTGATTTTCACGCTGCGCCAGCAGCTTGATGCACTGCCGGACGCCCCCTATGTTTCCGACCGTCGCTGGAAAAAAGCCATTCGTCTGTTACAGGCCAGCGCGTTCTTTAGCGGACGCGACGCCGTTGCGCCAATCGATCTTATCCTGCTGAAAGATTGCCTGTGGTATGACGCGCAAAGCCTGAATCTGATGCAGCAACAGCTTGAAATATTGATGACCGGGCACGCCTGGCAGCAACAGGCAATGCTGACGCGCCTCGGCGGCATTGTGCAACGTCGCCTCCAGTTGCAACAGCAACAAAGCGATAAAACAGCCTTTACCGTTGTTCGTCAGGGTGGAATGTTCAGCCGCCGTCCCCATTACGATCTGCCGCCAGAGGCGAGCGCGCCAGTGCTAACCTTGCTTTTGCAACAACCGCTTAAACTGCATGATATGGAAGTCATTCATATCGCTTTTGAACGCAGCGCCCTTGAGCAGTGGCTGGCAAAAGGCGGAGAGATCCGCGGCAAACTCAACGGGATCGGTTTTGCCCAGACGCTGAATATGGAAGTTGATAGCGCTCAGCATCTGGTGGTGCGCGACGTCAGCCTACAGGGCAGCCGTCTGGCGCTACCGGGCAGTTCAGAAGAGGGAATGCCCGGCGAAATCAAACAGCAGCTTGAGGCGCTGGACAGCGAATGGCACCAGCAGCACAGCCGGTTCAGCGAACAGCAAAAATGTCTGTTTATCCATAGCGACTGGTTAGGTCGTATTGAAGCCAGCCTACAGGATGTTGGTGCGCAGATCCGCCAGGCGCAGCAATGCTGACACTGGACACGCTGAATGTCATGCTGGCGGTCAGTGAAGAGGGGATTATCGAAGAGATTATCCTCACTTTGCTGGCCTCCCCGCAGTTGGCTATCTTCTTCGAGAAATTTCCCCGATTAAAGAGAGCCATTTCCGACGATCTTCCCCGCTGGCGCGAAGCGCTGCGCAGCCGTCTTAAAGACGCGCGCGTGCCGCCGGAACTCACGGAAGAGGTGATGTGCTATCAACAAAGCCAGCTTCTCGGAACAACGCAGTTTATTGTGCAATTGCCGCAGATATTAGCGTTGCTGCACCGGCTACATTCGCCCTATGCCGGGCAAGCCCAGCAACTGGTGGACAGTAACGCCACTTTTACGCCAGCGCTGCACACGCTTTTTCTGCAACGCTGGCGTTTAAGCCTGATCGTGCAAACCACGGCCTTAAATCACCAGTTGCTGGAAGAGGAGCGCGAGCAGTTGCTGAGTGAAGTGCAGGAACGCATGACGCTCAGCGGGCAACTGGAGCCGGTCCTGGCGGAAAATGACCATGCAGCCGGCCGCCTGTGGGACATGAGCACAGGGCAACTCAAACGCGGCGATTATCAGCTGATCGTAAAATATGGCGACTTCCTGGCAGAACAACCCGAACTGAAACGCCTGGCGGAACAGTTAGGCCGCTCCAGGGAAGCCAAATCGGTGCCGCGCAAAGATGCGCCGATGGAGACGTTTCGTACGCTGGTGCGCGAGCCGGCGACCGTTCCAGAACAGGTTGACGGCATTCAGCAAAGCGACGACATTCTGCGCCTGCTGCCGCCTGAGCTGGCAACGCTCGGCATTACCGAACTGGAATATGAATTCTACCGACGGCTGGTGGAAAAACAGCTGCTCACGTACCGTCTGCACGGCGAAGCGTGGCGTGAGAAAGTGACTGAGCGCCCGGTCGTTCATCAGGATTTTGACGAACAGCCGCGCGGGCCATTCATTGTTTGCGTGGACACCTCCGGCTCAATGGGCGGATTTAACGAGCAGTGCGCAAAAGCCTTTTGCCTGGCGCTGATGCGCGTCGCGCTGGCGGATAACCGTCGCTGCTTCATCATGCTGTTTTCCACAGAGGTCGTGCGCTATGAACTGTCTGGTCCAGAAGGCATCGAGCAGGCCATCCGCTTTTTGAGCCAGCGCTTTCGCGGCGGCACGGATATCGCCAGCTGTTTTCGCGCCATCATTGAGCGGATGCAGGGGCGAGAATGGTTTGATGCGGATGCGGTAGTCATTTCAGATTTTATCGCCCAGCGCTTACCTGACGATGTTGTGAATAAAGTAGGGGAGTTACAGCGGGTACACCAGCACCGTTTTCATGCGGTGGCGATGTCGGCACATGGCAAACCCGGCATCATGCGCATTTTCGACCATATCTGGCGCTTTGATACCGGGATGCGAAGCCGCCTGCTACGACGCTGGCGGCGTTAGAGAATTACAGCAGGGAAGCGACGCTTTCACGAACCTGCGCAGGCCACACGCCGCACTGAACCTGACCAATGTGCGGCAGTTGCAGTAGCAGCATCGTCAGGCGAGACTGACCAATACCGCCGCCGATCGTTTGCGGCATCTCGCCGCGCAGCAGCGCCTGGTGCCACTCCAGACTCAGGCGATCTTCATCTCCGGTCAGAGCAAGCTGGCGTTTCAGCGCATCGGCGTCGACACGGATCCCCATTGAGGAAAGCTCAAACGCATCTTCCAGTACCGGGTTCCAGACCAGGATATCGCCGTTCAGACCAGCATGGCCCAGATCAGAAGCAGAACTCCAGTCATCATAATCCGGCGCACGCACGTCGTGGCGTTTACCGTCACTCAGCTTCCCGCCGATACCGACCAGGAAAACGGCGCCAAGCTCTTTCGCGATCGCGCGTTCGCGCCCTTTCGCATCCAGATCCGGGTAACGGGCCAGCAACTCCTGGCTGTGAACAAAGTGGATCTGCTCCGGCAGGAACGGCGCCAGACCAAATTCTTTGCTTACCGCGGCTTCGGTTGCCTTAATGCCTTCCCAGATAGCCTCTACCGTGCTTTTCAGGGTGGCGAATTGACGCTCACCGTCGCCCATAACGCGTTCCCAGTCCCACTGATCGACATAGACGGAGTGGAGCGGGGAGAGGCGGTCTTCGTCAGGGCGAAGGGCTTTCATGTGCGTGTACAGCCCTTCACCCGCGCTGAAGTCGTGTTGTCCCAGCGTCTGGCGTTTCCACTTTGCCAGTGAATGCACCACTTCAAACTGGGCATCCGGCAACGCTTTCACTTTTACCTGTACCGCTTTTTCACAGCCCGACAAGTTATCCTGCGTGCCATCTCCTACGCGGCTAAGGATCGGCGCCTGAACTTCAATCAGACCCAGACGCTCCTCCAGTTGACGAGAGAAGTGAGATTTCACGAAGCTAATTTGACGTTGTTTGGCGATGTAAGCGGTTTTCATTTTGTATACTCCTGCGTCCTGTTGCCTATGATTAAGCAACAGATTGAGGGTGATATTCAATAATCCACAAACAAAAAGCCGACTTCACTTTTGATTCGATAAAATAAGACGCTAAAATAGAGTGAATCACTAATCTACATAAGAAAAACCTATGGAAAATTATCAGATCGACAATCTGGATCGCGGCATCCTGGAAGCGTTAATGGCAAATGCGCGTACGGCATACGCTGAACTGGCCAAACAATTTAGCGTCAGCCCGGGGACGATTCACGTTCGCGTAGAAAAAATGAAGCAGGCGGGGATCATTACCGGCGCGCGGATTGACGTCAGTCCAAAACAGCTCGGATACGACGTCTGCTGCTTTATCGGCATTATTTTAAAAAGCGCGAAAGACTACCCATCCGCGCTGGCGAAGCTCGAAAGCCTGGACGAAGTGACCGAAGCGTATTACACCACCGGCCACTACAGCATCTTTATTAAGGTTATGTGTCGATCCATCGATGCCCTGCAACAGGTACTTATCAACAAGATCCAAACAATTGATGAAATTCAGTCCACCGAGACATTGATCTCCCTGCAAAACCCGATCATGCGTACTATCCGGCCGTGATCGGCTTTTTTAATCCCACATTTTTCCACAGGTAGATCCCAGCTCGCTCACAGCGTACAATAGCCCCTCTTTATAAGGATGGGTTCGTATGGCAGACATTACTCTTATCAGCGGCAGCACCCTTGGCGGTGCCGAATATGTTGCAGAACATCTGGCTGAAAAGCTGGAAGATGCAGGTTTTTCAACCGAAACCTTGCACGGTCCGCTATTAGAGGATCTGTCAGCGTCAGGAACCTGGCTGGTTATCAGTTCCACGCATGGCGCGGGCGATATCCCGGATAACCTTGCTCCTTTCTATGAAGCGCTTCAGTCGCAGAACCCCGATCTTTCTCAGGTTCGTTTCGGCGCCATCGGCATCGGAAGTCGTGAATATGACACATTCTGCGGCGCCATCGATAAAATAGAGGCCGCGCTCAAGACATCAGGCGCAAAACCGATCGGGGAAACCCTCAAGATCAACATCCTTGAACACGATATTCCTGAAGATCCGGCAGAGGTTTGGCTGGGATCCTGGATTAATTTACTCAAAATAGTGTAAAGATCGTGCGATCGAGTGTGGATAACTCTGGTAAGAAGCTTGGATTAACCAGTAGTTATCCAAAGAACAATCGGTGTTCAGTTTTTGAGTTGTGCATAACCCTTCATTCTGATCCCAGCTTATACGGGCCAGGATCACCGATCATTCACAGCTAATGATCCTCAACAACTTGTTGATCTTATTCAGCGGATCCTGGTTATCCACAGACAATCGCGATCCTAATAAGAGATCACAATAAAACAGATCTCTAAATAAAAAGATCTTCTTTTTAATACCCAGGATCCCGGGACTTTCTCCAGCGGCTAAAGTTGAGTAGAATCCACGACCCGGGCTTCAATCCACTTTCACACCGCCGTATGCGAGGCAATTACCATGTTTTATCCGGATCCTTTTGACGTCATCATCATTGGCGGGGGTCATGCAGGCACTGAGGCCGCAATGGCCGCAGCGCGTATGGGGCAACAGACCCTGCTTTTGACACACAATATCGACACGCTGGGGCAAATGAGCTGCAACCCGGCCATTGGCGGTATTGGGAAGGGACACCTGGTAAAAGAAGTGGATGCGCTCGGCGGGCTGATGGCGAAAGCGATCGACCAGGCGGGTATCCAGTTTAGGATACTAAACGCAAGCAAAGGTCCGGCCGTTCGTGCGACTCGCGCACAGGCGGATCGAGTGCTATATCGCCAGGCGGTGCGTACTGCGCTGGAGAATCAGCCGAACCTGATGATCTTCCAGCAGGCGGTTGAAGATCTGATTGTTGAAAACGATCGCGTCGTGGGCGCAGTTACCCAGATGGGCCTGAAATTCCGGGCTAAAGCGGTGGTTCTCACCGTCGGGACTTTCCTTGACGGCAAAATTCATATTGGTCTGGATAACTACAGCGGCGGCCGTGCAGGCGATCCGCCATCCATTCCACTGTCTCGCCGCCTGCGTGAACTTCCGCTGCGCGTCAGCCGTCTGAAAACCGGTACGCCGCCGCGTATTGATGCGCGCACCATTGATTTTAGCGTACTGGCGCAGCAGCACGGCGATAACCCGATGCCTGTGTTCTCGTTCATGGGCAACGCGTCCCAGCATCCGCAGCAGGTGCCGTGCTACATCACGCATACCAACGAAAAAACCCATGATGTGATCCGCAACAACCTCGATCGCAGTCCGATGTATGCCGGTGTGATCGAAGGGATCGGCCCGCGTTACTGCCCGTCGATCGAAGATAAAGTCATGCGCTTTGCCGATCGCAACCAGCATCAGATCTTCCTTGAACCGGAAGGACTGACCTCTAACGAAATTTACCCGAACGGTATCTCCACCAGCCTGCCGTTCGATGTGCAGATGCAGATCGTCCGCTCAATGCAGGGGATGGAAAACGCGAAAATCGTGCGTCCTGGTTATGCCATTGAGTACGATTTCTTCGATCCGCGCGACCTGAAACCAACGCTGGAGAGCAAATTTATCCAGGGATTGTTCTTCGCCGGGCAAATCAACGGGACGACAGGTTACGAAGAAGCGGCCGCGCAAGGTTTGCTCGCCGGTCTGAACGCCGCCCGTCTGTCTGCGGACAAAGAAGGCTGGGCGCCTGCGCGTTCTCAGGCTTACCTCGGCGTGCTGGTGGACGATCTTTGCACGCTGGGCACCAAAGAACCGTACCGCATGTTTACCTCCCGCGCGGAATACCGCCTGATGTTGCGTGAAGATAACGCCGACCTGCGTCTGACCGAAATGGGCCGCGAGCTGGGCCTGGTGGATGATGAGCGCTGGGCGCGCTTCAACGAGAAACTGGAGAATATCGAACGCGAACGTCAGCGTCTGAAATCCACCTGGGTAACGCCGTCGGCGGAATCGGCCGGCGAAGTGAACGCTCACCTGACTGCGCCGCTGTCGCGTGAAGCCAGCGGTGAAGATCTGCTGCGTCGCCCGGAAATGACCTACGCGCAGCTGACTTCGCTGACACCGTTCACTCCGGGTCTTGATGATGCGCAGGCCGCTGAGCAGGTTGAGATTCAGGTAAAATACGAAGGCTATATCGCCCGTCAGCAGGATGAGATCGAAAAACAGCTGCGTAACGAGAACACATTGCTGCCTGCAACGCTGGATTATCGCCAGGTTTCTGGTCTGTCGAATGAAGTTATCGCCAAGCTGAACGATCACAAACCGGTCTCTATCGGTCAGGCGTCGCGCATTTCCGGCGTTACGCCCGCGGCGATTTCAATTTTGCTGGTGTGGCTGAAGAAACAGGGAATGCTGCGTCGCAGCGCTTGATAACACTAATTTGGCGGGGGCGCTTCGCTTGCCCGCCCTACAAATTTGTAGGCCCGATAAGCGAAAGCGCATCGGGCATTTGATTATTAACAGGTAACGACCGTGCTTAACAAACTCTCCCGTCTGCTGGATGAAGCAGGCATTTCGCTTACCGATCACCAGAAAAATCAGCTGATTGCGTATGTCGATATGCTGCACAAATGGAACAAAGCCTACAACCTGACGTCGGTGCGGGATCCTAACGAGATGCTGGTACGCCATATTCTGGACAGCATCGTTGTGGCGCCGCACCTGCAAGGGGAGCGTTTTATTGACGTCGGTACGGGACCGGGGCTGCCGGGGATCCCGCTCTCCATTGTCCGTCCTGAATCGCATTTCACGCTGCTGGATAGCCTGGGCAAGCGGGTACGCTTTCTGCGCCAGGTTCAGCACGAACTCAAGCTGGAAAATATTACGCCAGTGCAGAGCCGCGTTGAAGAGTTCCCTTCTGAGCCGCCGTTTGATGGCGTGATCAGCCGTGCATTCGCCTCTCTCGATGACATGTTGAGCTGGTGTCGCCACCTGCCGGGGGAAAATGGCCGCTTTTATGCGTTAAAAGGTCAACTGCCGGAAGAGGAAATCGCCTCGCTGCCTGCGGCGTTCAGCGTCGAGTCCGTGGTTAAACTGCGTGTCCCGCAGCTGGAAGGCGAACGTCATTTGGTGGTCATTAAGCCAAACAAAATTTAATTTTTATCAAAAAAAATAGAAAAAAAACGGGCGCTCGCGTGTTAACAATCGCGAGGTAACGAATAGTTATACCTTGTTACTGTTAACCATGAGTTCACCGTTTTGTATCATTGCTACAACGTAGCTCTTTTTATTAAAAAATGAATTAATCAACATTGAAAATATCAGGTTGCTAAAAATTGAACCTAAGAATCACTCAGGTATGTTGAATTTTTATTATAAATGTCAATGAATGGTTTTTAGCTTGTAACCGGGTGTTTTTTAAATAGTGAGTGATTTTAGGCTTAAATATCAGAAAGATGAAAAGGCATCATTTGCCAAGTAAATAAATACTGCCGGGGCGAATATGCTCAATATGTGATCCGAAGCACGCTTTATCACCAGTATTTACGCGCCATTTGCAGTTTTGCATGATCGTTCACAGTTTGATGAAAAGTGATAAATGTGCACCAGGGAAAAATATTTAAACATTTATTCACCTTTTAGCTACTTATTGTTTGAAATCACGAGGGCGCACCGTATAATTTGACCGCTTTTTGATGCTTGACTCTAAGCCTTAAAGAACGTTTTATACGACACGCGGCATACCTCGAAGGGAGCAGGAGTAAAAACGTGATGTCTGTGTCGCTCTTGAGTCGAAACGTTGCTCGTAAGCTTCTGTTCATTCAGCTTCTGGCGGTAATAGCAAGTGGATTGCTGTTTAGCCTCAAAGACCCCTTCTGGGGCGCTTCCGCCTTATGCGGAGGCCTGGCAGTGTTGCTGCCTAACATGTTGTTTATGATATTTGCCTGGCGTCACCAGGCGCATACACCTGCGAAAGGCCGCGTGGCCTGGTCATTCGCCTTCGGCGAAGCCTTCAAGGTGTTAGCGATGCTGGTTCTACTGGTGGTGGCGTTGGCGGTTTTTAAGGCGGTATTTTTGCCGCTGATCGTTACGTGGGTTTTGGTGCTGGTGGTTCAGATACTGGCGCCGGCTGTAATTAACAACAAAGGGTAAAAGGCATCATGGCTTCAGAAAATATGACGCCGCAGGATTACATAGGACACCATCTGAACAACCTTCAGCTGGACCTGCGTACATTCTCGCTGGTGGATCCGCATAACCCCCCAGCCACCTTCTGGACGCTCAATATTGACTCCATGTTCTTCTCGGTGGTGCTGGGTCTGTTGTTCCTGCTTATGTTCCGCAGCGTAGCCAAAAAGGCGACCAGCGGCGTACCAGGTAAATTTCAGACCGCGATTGAGCTGGTCATCGGCTTTGTGCATGGTAGCGTGAAAGACATGTACCATGGCAAAAGCAAGCTGATTGCGCCGCTGGCCCTGACGATCTTCGTCTGGGTATTCCTGATGAACCTGATGGACTTACTGCCTATCGATCTGCTGCCGTATATCGGCGAGCATATCTTCGGTCTGCCGGCACTGCGTGTCGTTCCGTCCGCTGACGTGAACATCACCCTGTCGATGGCGCTGGGCGTATTTATCCTCATTCTGTTCTACAGCATCAAAATGAAAGGCATCGGCGGCTTCACGAAAGAGTTGACGCTACAGCCGTTCAATCACTGGGCGTTCATCCCTGTCAACTTAATCCTTGAAGGGGTAAGTCTGCTGTCCAAACCGGTATCACTCGGTCTGCGACTGTTCGGCAACATGTATGCCGGTGAGCTGATTTTCATTCTGATTGCTGGTCTGTTGCCGTGGTGGTCACAGTGGATTCTGAATGTGCCGTGGGCCATTTTCCACATCCTGATCATTACGCTGCAAGCCTTCATCTTCATGGTTCTGACGATTGTCTATCTGTCGATGGCGTCTGAAGAGCATTAATTTTACCAACACTACTACGTTTTAACTGAAACAAACTGGAGACTGTCATGGAAAACCTGAATATGGATCTGCTGTACATGGCTGCCGCTGTGATGATGGGTCTGGCGGCAATCGGTGCTGCGATCGGTATCGGCATCCTCGGGGGTAAATTCCTGGAAGGCGCAGCGCGTCAACCTGATCTGATTCCTCTGCTGCGTACTCAGTTCTTTATCGTTATGGGTCTGGTGGATGCTATCCCGATGATCGCTGTAGGTCTGGGTCTGTACGTGATGTTCGCTGTCGCGTAGTAAGCGTTGCTTGAATTAAGAGCAATATCAGAACGTTAACTAGATAGAGGCATTGTGCTGTGAATCTTAACGCAACAATCCTCGGCCAGGCCATCGCGTTTGTCCTGTTCGTTCTGTTCTGCATGAAGTACGTATGGCCGCCGTTAATGGCTGCCATCGAAAAACGTCAAAAAGAAATTGCTGACGGTCTTGCTTCCGCAGAACGAGCACATAAGGACCTTGACCTTGCAAAGGCCAGCGCGACCGACCAGCTGAAAAAAGCGAAGGCGGAAGCTCAGGTAATCATTGAGCAGGCGAACAAACGTCGCGCTCAGATCCTGGATGAAGCCAAAACTGAAGCAGAGCAGGAACGTACTAAAATCGTGGCCCAGGCGCAGGCGGAAATTGACGCCGAGCGTAAACGTGCCCGTGAAGAGCTGCGTAAGCAAGTTGCTATCCTGGCTGTTGCTGGCGCCGAGAAGATCATCGAACGTTCCGTGGATGAAGCTGCTAACAGCGACATCGTGGACAAACTTGTCGCTGAACTGTAAGGAGGGAGGGGCTGATGTCTGAATTTGTTACGGTAGCTCGCCCCTACGCCAAAGCAGCTTTTGACTTTGCCGTCGAACACCAAAGTGTAGAGCGCTGGCAGGACATGCTGGCGTTTGCCGCCGAGGTAACCAAGAACGAACAAATGGCAGAGCTTCTCTCTGGCGCGCTGGCGCCGGAAACGCTCGCTGAGTCGTTTATCGCAGTCTGCGGTGAGCAACTGGACGAAAACGGTCAGAACCTGATTCGGGTGATGGCTGAAAATAATCGTCTGAACGCGCTCCCGGATGTTCTGGAGCAGTTTATTCACCTGCGCGCCGCGAGTGAGTCCACCTCTGAAGTTGAGGTAACTTCCGCCACCGCATTGAGTGAAGAACAGCTTGCGAAAATTAGCGCTGCGATGGAAAAACGTCTGTCACGCAAAGTTAAGCTGAATTGCAAAATCGATAAGTCTGTAATGGCAGGCGTTATCATCCGAGCGGGTGATATGGTCATTGATGGCAGCGTACGCGGCCGTCTTGAACGCCTTGCAGACGTCTTGCAGTCTTAAGGGGACTGGAGCATGCAACTGAATTCCACCGAAATCAGCGAACTGATCAAGCAGCGCATTGCTCAGTTCAATGTTGTGAGTGAAGCTCACAACGAAGGTACTATTGTTTCTGTAAGTGACGGTGTTATCCGCATTCACGGCCTGGCCGATTGTATGCAGGGTGAAATGATCTCCCTGCCGGGTAACCGTTACGCTATCGCACTGAACCTGGAGCGCGACTCTGTAGGTGCGGTTGTGATGGGTCCGTACGCTGACCTTGCCGAAGGCATGAAGGTTAAATGTACTGGCCGTATCCTGGAAGTTCCGGTTGGCCGTGGCCTGCTGGGCCGTGTGGTTAACACCCTGGGCGCGCCAATCGACGGTAAAGGTCCGGTTGAGCACGACGGCTTCTCTGCTGTTGAAGCTATCGCGCCGGGCGTAATCGAACGTCAGTCCGTTGATCAGCCTGTTCAGACGGGTTATAAAGCCGTTGACTCCATGATCCCAATCGGTCGTGGCCAGCGTGAATTGATCATCGGTGACCGTCAGACCGGTAAAACCGCTCTGGCAATCGACGCCATCATCAACCAGCGTGATTCCGGCATCAAGTGCGTCTACGTGGCTATCGGCCAGAAAGCGTCCACCATCTCTAACGTGGTTCGTAAGCTGGAAGAACACGGCGCGCTGCAAAATACCATCGTTGTGGTTGCAACCGCATCTGAATCTGCCGCACTGCAATACCTGGCGCCGTATGCCGGTTGCGCAATGGGCGAATACTTCCGCGATCGCGGCGAAGATGCGCTGATCATCTACGATGACCTGTCCAAACAGGCTGTTGCTTATCGTCAGATCTCCCTGCTGCTCCGTCGTCCGCCAGGACGTGAAGCATTCCCGGGCGACGTATTCTACCTCCACTCTCGTCTGCTGGAGCGTGCTGCGCGTGTTAACGTTGAATACGTTGAAGCCTTCACTAAAGGTGAAGTGAAAGGGAAAACCGGTTCTCTGACTGCGCTGCCGATTATCGAAACCCAGGCGGGTGACGTTTCTGCGTTCGTTCCGACCAACGTAATTTCTATTACCGATGGTCAGATCTTCCTGGAAACCAACCTGTTTAACTCTGGTATTCGTCCTGCGGTTAACCCGGGTATCTCCGTATCCCGTGTTGGTGGTGCGGCGCAGACCAAGATCATGAAGAAACTGTCCGGTGGTATCCGTACCGCGCTGGCGCAGTATCGTGAACTGGCGGCGTTCTCCCAGTTTGCATCTGACCTTGACGATGCAACCCGTAAACAGCTTGACCACGGTCAGAAAGTGACTGAACTGCTGAAACAGAAACAGTATGCGCCGATGTCCGTTGCGCAGCAGTCTCTGGTTCTGTTCGCGGCAGAACGTGGTTATCTGGCGGATGTAGAACTGGCGAAAATCGGTAGCTTCGAAGCCGCTCTGCTGGCTTACGTCGACCGTGATCACGCTCCGTTGATGCAAGAGATCAACCAGTCCGGTGGCTATAACGACGAAATCGAAGGCAAGCTGAAAGGCATCCTCGATTCCTTCAAAGCAACCCAGTCCTGGTAACGTCTGGTGGCCTGCCTTAAGGCAGGCCGCAAGGCATTGAGGAGAAGCTCATGGCCGGCGCAAAAGAGATACGTAGTAAGATCGCAAGCGTCCAGAACACGCAAAAGATCACTAAAGCGATGGAGATGGTCGCCGCTTCCAAAATGCGTAAATCGCAGGATCGCATGGCGGCCAGCCGTCCTTATGCAGATACCATGCGCAAAGTGATTGGTCACCTTGCGAACGGTAATCTGGAATATAAGCACCCCTATCTGGAAGAACGCGACGTTAAGCGCGTGGGCTACCTGGTGGTGTCGACCGACCGTGGTCTGTGCGGTGGCTTGAACATTAACCTGTTCAAGAAACTGCTGGCGGATATGAAAGCATGGTCCGATAAAGGCGTTCAGTGCGACCTCGCAATGATCGGCTCTAAAGGCGTGTCTTTCTTTAGTTCCGTAGGTGGCAATGTTGTCGCCCAGGTGACGGGTATGGGGGATAACCCATCCCTGTCCGAACTGATCGGCCCGGTAAAAGTGATGTTGCAGGCCTATGATGAAGGCCGTCTGGACAAGCTTTACATTGTCAGCAACAAATTTATTAACACCATGTCTCAGGTTCCGACTATCACTCAGCTGCTGCCGTTACCGGCTTCAGAGGATGATGAACTGAAACGTAAAACCTGGGATTACCTGTACGAACCCGATCCGAAAGCGCTGCTGGATACCCTCCTGCGTCGCTATGTGGAATCTCAGGTTTATCAGGGCGTGGTAGAAAACCTGGCCAGCGAGCAGGCCGCACGTATGGTGGCGATGAAAGCCGCGACCGACAATGGCGGCAGCCTGATTAAAGAGTTGCAGTTGGTATACAACAAAGCTCGTCAGGCCAGCATTACTCAGGAACTCACCGAAATCGTCGGTGGTGCATCCGCGGTATAACCAGGTTAATTCGTAGAGGATTCAAGATGGCTACTGGAAAAATTGTCCAGGTAATCGGCGCCGTAGTTGACGTCGAGTTCCCTCAGGATGCCGTACCGCGCGTGTACGACGCCCTTGAGGTGCAGAATGGTAATGAACATCTGGTGCTGGAAGTTCAGCAGCAGCTCGGTGGCGGTATCGTACGTACCATCGCCATGGGTTCTTCCGACGGCCTGCGTCGTGGTCTGGATGTGAAAGACCTTGAGCACCCGATCGAAGTCCCGGTAGGTAAAGCAACGCTGGGTCGTATCATGAACGTACTGGGCGAACCAGTAGACATGAAAGGCGAGATCGGTGAAGAAGAGCGTTGGGCTATCCACCGTGCGGCACCGTCCTACGAAGAGTTGTCAAACTCTCAGGAACTGCTGGAAACCGGTATCAAAGTTATCGACCTGATGTGTCCGTTCGCGAAGGGCGGTAAAGTGGGTCTGTTCGGTGGTGCGGGTGTAGGTAAAACCGTAAACATGATGGAGCTGATCCGTAACATCGCGATCGAACACTCCGGTTACTCCGTGTTTGCAGGCGTAGGTGAACGTACTCGTGAGGGTAACGACTTCTACCACGAAATGACCGACTCCAACGTTATCGACAAAGTATCCCTGGTTTACGGCCAGATGAACGAGCCGCCGGGAAACCGTCTGCGCGTTGCGCTGACCGGCCTGACCATGGCGGAGAAATTCCGTGACGAAGGTCGTGACGTTCTGCTGTTCGTCGACAACATCTACCGTTACACCCTGGCCGGTACGGAAGTATCCGCACTGCTGGGTCGTATGCCTTCAGCGGTAGGTTACCAGCCGACCCTGGCGGAAGAGATGGGTGTTTTGCAGGAACGTATCACCTCCACCAAAACCGGTTCTATCACCTCCGTACAGGCGGTATACGTACCTGCGGATGACTTGACTGACCCGTCTCCAGCCACCACCTTTGCGCACCTTGACGCAACCGTGGTACTGAGCCGTCAGATCGCGTCTCTGGGTATCTACCCGGCCGTTGACCCGCTGGATTCCACCAGCCGTCAGCTGGACCCGTTGGTTGTTGGTCAGGAGCACTACGACACTGCGCGTGGCGTACAGTCTATCCTGCAACGTTACCAGGAACTGAAAGACATCATCGCCATCCTGGGTATGGATGAACTGTCTGAAGAAGACAAACTGGTGGTAGCTCGCGCACGTAAGATCCAGCGCTTCCTGTCCCAGCCGTTCTTCGTGGCAGAAGTATTTACCGGCTCTCCAGGTAAATATGTCTCCCTGAAAGACACCATCCGTGGCTTTAAAGGCATCATGGAAGGCGAATACGATCACCTGCCGGAGCAGGCGTTCTACATGGTCGGTTCCATCGACGAAGCCGTGGAAAAAGCCAAAAAACTTTAACGCCTTAATCGGAGGGTGATATGGCAATGACTTACCACCTGGACGTCGTCAGCGCAGAGCAACAAATGTTCTCTGGTCTGGTCGAAAAAATCCAGGTAACGGGTAGTGAAGGTGAACTGGGTATTTACCCGGGCCACGCGCCGCTGCTCACCGCCATTAAGCCTGGTATGATCCGCATCGTTAAACAGTTCGGTCATGAAGAGTTTATCTACCTGTCTGGCGGCATTCTTGAAGTGCAGCCTGGCAGCGTGACCGTACTGGCTGATACCGCGATTCGCGGCCAGGATCTCGACGAAGCGCGAGCTCTGGAAGCGAAACGTAAGGCTGAAGAGCGCATTAAGAGCTCTCATGGTGACGTGGATTACGCTCAGGCATCTGCGGAACTGGCCAAAGCGATCGCCAAACTGCGCGTTATCGAGTTGACCAAAAAAGCGATGTAACACCGGCTTGAAAGCATAAAAACCAGTCTGAAATCAGGCTGGTTTTTTTTTGCCTGAATGTTATTCCGTGCTCTTTCATCTTTATTCATGGGTCAAAAAAATAGCAAAAACATTAACCTAAGCCTTTAATGAAAGGTAAGTCTGACTTTTCTGAAGACAAAAGGCAGGGCGATGAACGAAAATATCCCATTAACAAGCGGTGAAAACCCCGCATTGAGCGTTTTCTCTTCTGCCCATTTCACGATGAAAAAAATGTAGTATTTTCAATGTGAAACGGTATAAATTCGTTCTCAAATTACAGTCAGGACGCGTATGTTGAATAGTGCTATGAGCGTAGTGATCCTTGCCGCAGGCAAAGGCACGCGTATGTATTCCGATCTTCCTAAAGTGCTGCATACCCTTGCGGGAAAAGCGATGGTTCAGCATGTCATTGATGCCGCTAATGAATTAGGCGCATCTCAGGTGCATCTGGTCTATGGCCACGGCGGCGATCTGCTTAAAAACACCCTTAAAAATGACAACCTGAACTGGGTTTTGCAGGCAGAGCAACTGGGAACGGGTCATGCGATGCAGCAGGCGGCGCCGTTCTTTAGCGATGACGAAGACATTTTAATGCTCTATGGCGATGTGCCGCTGATCTCTGTGGAAACCTTACAGCGTCTGCGTGACGCCAAACCGCAGGGCGGCATTGGTTTGTTAACCGTGAAGCTGGACGATCCGAGCGGTTACGGTCGTATTACGCGTGAGAACGGTAAAGTGACCGGCATCGTTGAGCATAAAGATGCCACCGACGAACAGCGTCAGATCCAGGAAATCAATACCGGTATCCTGATCGCTAATGGTGCGGACATGAAGCGCTGGCTGGCGAAACTGACCAACAATAATGCTCAGGGTGAATATTACATTACCGACATCATTGCGCTGGCATATCAGGAAGGCCGCGAAATCGCTGCTGTACACCCGGATCGTTTAAGCGAAGTGGAAGGCGTAAACAACCGTCTGCAACTCTCTCGTCTGGAACGCGTTTATCAGTCCGAGCAGGCCGAAAAGCTGCTGCTGGCCGGTGTGATGCTGCGCGATCCCGCGCGTTTTGACCTGCGCGGCGCTCTCACCCACGGGCGCGATGTTGAAATTGATACTAACGTTATCATCGAAGGCAACGTCACGCTGGGTCACCGCGTGAAGATTGGCGCGGGTTGCGTTATTAAAAACAGCGTGATTGGCGATGACTGTGACATCAGCCCGTACAGCGTGGTGGAAGATGCGCACCTGGAAGCGGCCTGTACTATTGGTCCGTTTGCCCGTCTGCGCCCTGGCGCAGAACTGCGGGAAGGCGCTCATGTCGGCAACTTCGTTGAAATGAAAAAAGCGCGTCTGGGGAAAGGTTCGAAAGCGGGCCACCTGAGCTATCTGGGTGATGCGGAAATTGGCGACAACGTGAATATCGGCGCGGGCACCATTACCTGCAACTACGATGGCGCAAATAAATTCAAAACGATTATTGGCGATGATGTGTTTGTCGGTTCTGATACTCAGTTGGTGGCGCCAGTTACCGTGGGTAAAGGTGCGACCATCGCCGCCGGCACAACCGTTACCCGCAATGTCGCGGATAACGAACTGGTGTTAAGCCGCGTGCCGCAGGTGCATAAGCAGGGCTGGCAGCGTCCGGTGAAGAAGAAGTAAGTCTTTTTGCCGGATGGCGGCTTTGCCTTATCCGGCCTACGTTCGATGACGTTCTGTAGGCCGGATAAGCGTAAGCGCCATCCGGCAGATGAGGGATGAGGCGATAAAGATATATCGCTCGCCCAAAAGCAGTACCTATAAAAATAACCCCACTCTCTACAAGGCTCGGGGCGCCCGAAAATACGGGTATACAGGTCGGCGACAACGACAGGCATAATGCCAAAATCGGAATTAAATACTATGTGTGGAATTGTTGGCGCTATCGCGCAACGTGATGTAGCTGAAATCCTTCTCGAAGGTTTACGTCGTCTGGAATACCGTGGTTATGACTCTGCCGGTCTGGCCGTGGTTGATGCGGAAGGTCACATGACCCGTCTGCGTCGCCTTGGTAAAGTACAGATGCTGGCCCAGGCAGCGGAAGACCATCCTCTGCATGGCGGCACCGGTATTGCTCACACCCGCTGGGCGACCCACGGAGAACCTTCGGAAGCAAACGCGCATCCGCATGTTTCTGACCACATTGTGGTGGTGCATAACGGCATCATCGAAAACCATGAACCACTGCGTGAAGAACTGAAAGCGCGTGGTTATACCTTCGTTTCTGAGACCGACACCGAAGTGATTGCTCACTTAGTGCACTGGGAGCTGGAACAGGGCGGGACGCTGCGTGAAGCGGTTATGCGTGCGATTCCGCAACTGCGCGGCGCGTACGGCACGGTAATCATGGATACCCGTCACCCGGATACGCTGCTGGCGGCGCGCTCTGGCAGCCCGCTGGTTATCGGTCTGGGTATGGGCGAAAACTTTATCGCTTCCGACCAGCTGGCGCTGCTGCCGGTAACCCGTCGCTTCATCTTCCTGGAAGAAGGCGATATTGCGGAAGTGACCCGTCGTTCGGTCTCCATTTTCGATAAATCCGGCGCGGAAGTGAAACGTCAGGATATCGAATCCAGTCTGCAATATGATGCGGGCGATAAAGGTATTTACCGCCACTACATGCAGAAAGAGATCTACGAACAGCCGAATGCGATTAAAAATACGCTGACCGGGCGTATCAGCCACGGTGAAGTGGATTTAAGCGAGCTGGGGCCAAAAGCGAATGAACTGCTGTCTCAGGTTGAACATATTCAGATTATCGCCTGCGGCACGTCGTATAACTCCGGTATGGTTTCTCGCTACTGGTTTGAATCGCTGGCCGGTATTCCGTGCGACGTCGAAATCGCCTCTGAATTCCGCTACCGCAAATCCGCCGTGCGTCGTAACAGCCTGATGATCACCCTGTCTCAGTCTGGCGAAACGGCAGATACCCTGGCTGGTCTGCGCTTGTCGAAAGAGCTGGGCTATCTGGGTTCTCTCGCCATCTGTAACGTTCCGGGTTCTTCTCTGGTGCGTGAATCCGATCTGGCGATGATGACCAACGCCGGGACGGAAATCGGCGTGGCCTCCACCAAAGCGTTTACCACTCAGCTGACCGTTCTGCTGATGCTGGTGGCGAAGCTGGCGCGTCTGAAAGGTCTGGATGCGTCTATCGAGCACGACATCGTTCACGGTTTGCAGGCGCTGCCGAGCCGTATTGAACAGATGCTGTCTCAGGACAAGCGTATCGAAGCGCTGGCGGAAGATTTCTCTGACAAACACCATGCCCTGTTCCTGGGCCGTGGCGATCAGTATCCGATTGCGCTGGAAGGCGCGCTGAAGCTGAAAGAGATCTCTTATATTCACGCAGAAGCGTATGCGGCAGGTGAGCTGAAACATGGCCCGCTGGCGCTGATCGACGCAGATATGCCGGTTATCGTGGTGGCGCCGAACAACGAACTGCTGGAAAAACTGAAATCCAACATCGAAGAAGTCCGCGCCCGTGGCGGCCAGTTGTACGTCTTCGCCGACCAGGATGCCGGTTTTGTCAGCAGCGACAACATGCACATCATTGAGATGCCGCATGTGGAAGAGGTGATTGCACCGGTCTTCTACACCGTTCCGCTGCAACTGCTGGCGTATCACGTTGCGCTGATCAAAGGCACCGATGTGGACCAGCCGCGTAACCTGGCGAAATCAGTTACCGTTGAGTAATCGTGACGATGCCCTGCGAAAGTGGGGCATTTTTTTCTGCGCTGTTCTGTTTTTAATCAATTCTCCCATCGTTTTAATGTGACAAACCGTCATCTTCAGCTACTGTTTTCAGTGTCATAAAAAGAAAATTTTCATGAAATCGCATTGTCATGAAGTGAATTAACTGATTGTTTATAAATTGTTTTTTCTGTGATTTATTTCATCAGTTTCCGTTGTCATAAAACTGTCATATTTCGTACATTTAACTGTCACCTGTTTGTCCTATTTTGCTCATCGTAGCCACTTAACAATGATTTACGAAAATCTTGCAGGAGACATTATGAAAGTCATGCGTACCACTGTCGCAACTGTTGTCGCCGCGACCTTATCCATGAGCGCGTTCTCTGCTTTCGCAGCAGCGAGCCTGACAGGTGCAGGTGCAACTTTCCCTGCGCCGGTGTATGCCAAATGGGCTGATACCTATCAGAAAGAGACCGGTAGCAAAGTAAACTACCAGGGTATCGGCTCCTCCGGTGGTGTAAAACAAATTACGGCTAACACCGTTGATTTCGGTGCATCCGACGCTCCGCTGTCTGACGAAAAACTGGAGCAGGAAGGTCTGTTCCAGTTCCCGACCGTCATTGGCGGCGTAGTGCTGGCGGTGAATATCCCGGGTCTGAAGTCTGGCGAACTGGTGCTGGATGGGAAAACCCTGGGTGACATCTACCTGGGTAAAATTAAGAAGTGGGATGATGAAGCCATCACCAAACTGAACCCGGGTCTGAAACTGCCTTCTCAGAACATCGCCGTTGTGCGTCGTGCAGATGGTTCCGGCACCTCCTTCGTTTTCACCAGCTACCTGGCGAAAGTGAACGAAGAGTGGAAATCTAAAGTCGGCGCTGGCTCTACCGTTAACTGGCCGACCGGTCTGGGCGGTAAAGGTAACGACGGTATTGCCGCATTCGTACAGCGTCTGCCGGGCTCTATCGGCTATGTTGAATACGCTTATGCGAAGCAGAACAACCTGGCTTACACCAAACTGATTTCAGCGGATGGTAAACCCGTAAGCCCGACCGAAGAGAGCTTTGCTAACGCCGCGAAAGGCGCTGACTGGAGCACCTCTTTCGCTCAGGATCTGACGAACCAGCAAGGTGACGATGCGTGGCCAATCACTTCCACCACCTTCATCCTGGTCCACAAAGAGCAGAAGAAACCTGAGCAGGGCGCTGAAGTGCTGAAGTTCTTCGACTGGGCATACAAAAATGGCGGCAAACAGGCGAATGACCTGGATTACGCCAGCCTGCCGGACAGCGTTGTTGAGCAGGTTCGTGCAGCATGGAAGACCAATGTGAAGGACAGTAGCGGTAAAGCGCTGTACTAATAGAATATCTTTAACGAACTGGCGGATGGCGCTACGCTTATCCGCCCTACAGTTCCGACTGTAGGCCCGATTTGTAGGCCGGATAAGCGTAGCGCCATCCGGCATGGGCAACTTCGTAAACGCGTTTAATGGAAAGAGTAATTTATGGCTGCAACCAAGCCTGCTTTTAACCCGCCGGGTAAAAAGGGTGACATGATATTCAGCGCGCTGGTAAAACTGGCTGCGCTGATTGTGCTATTGATGTTGGGTGGCATTATTGTCTCGCTGATTATCTCCTCCTGGCCAAGCATTGAGAAGTTTGGCTTCTCGTTCCTGTGGACTAAAGAGTGGGATGCGCCAAACGATATCTACGGCGCGCTGGTTCCCATTTATGGCACGCTGGTTACCTCGTTTATCGCTCTGCTGATCGCCGTTCCGGTGAGCTTCGGTATTGCCCTGTTTCTGACGGAACTGGCGCCGGGCTGGCTGCGTCGCCCGCTGGGCATCGCCATCGAACTGCTGGCGGCTATCCCCAGTATCGTCTACGGCATGTGGGGCCTGTTTATCTTCGCGCCGCTGTTTGCCACCTGGTTCCAGGAACCGGTCGGGAATATTCTTTCCAACATTCCGTTTGTTGGCGCACTGTTCTCCGGCCCGGCATTTGGTATCGGTATTCTGGCGGCGGGCGTCATTCTCGCCATTATGATCATTCCTTACATCGCGGCAGTTATGCGCGATGTCTTCGAACAAACCCCGGTGATGATGAAAGAGTCGGCCTACGGCATCGGCTGCACCACCTGGGAAGTTATCTGGCGTATCGTCCTTCCGTTCACCAAAAATGGGGTGATCGGCGGCGTTATGCTGGGACTGGGTCGTGCGCTGGGAGAAACCATGGCGGTGACCTTTATCATCGGTAACACCTACCAGCTCGACAGCGTTTCGCTGTACATGCCGGGCAACAGTATCACCTCTGCGCTGGCGAATGAATTTGCCGAAGCGGAGTCTGGTCTGCACGTTGCCGCGTTGATGGAACTGGGTCTGATTCTGTTTGTGATTACCTTCATTGTGCTGGCGATTTCTAAGCTGATGATTATGCGTCTGGCGAAGAATGAGGGGGCACGCTAATGGCTACGCTTGAAATGCAAACGACCGCAGAACTGGCGGAATCCCGCCGTAAAATGCAGGCTAAGCGCCGCACGAGAAACCGCATCGCATTGACGCTCTCAATGGCGACGATGGCGTTTGGGCTGTTCTGGCTCATCTGGATCCTGATGTCCACCATTACGCGTGGTTTCGACGGCATGTCGCTGGCGCTGTTTACTGAAATGACGCCGCCGCCGAATACCGCTGGCGGTGGTCTGGCGAACGCCCTGGCGGGGAGCGGACTGTTAATTTTGTGGGCGACGGTATTTGGTACGCCGCTTGGCATCATGGCGGGGATCTACCTGGCGGAATATGGCCGTAAATCCTGGCTTGCGGAAGTGATCCGTTTCATTAACGACATCCTGCTTTCCGCGCCGTCTATCGTGGTCGGTCTGTTTGTTTACACCATCGTGGTGGCGCAAATGGAGCACTTCTCCGGTTGGGCGGGCGTGATTGCGTTGGCGCTGCTACAGGTGCCTATCGTCATTCGTACCACAGAGAACATGCTGAAACTGGTGCCGGATAGCCTGCGTGAAGCGGCCTATGCGCTGGGGACGCCGAAATGGAAAATGATCTCGGCGATTACCCTGAAAGCCTCGATTTCCGGGATCATCACTGGCGTACTGCTGGCGGTTGCCCGTATTGCGGGTGAAACCGCGCCGCTGCTCTTTACTGCGCTTTCCAACCAGTTCTGGAGCACCGACATGATGCAGCCTATCGCTAACCTGCCGGTCACTATCTTTAAATTTGCGATGAGTCCGTTTGCGGAGTGGCAGCAACTGGCCTGGGCTGGGGTGTTGATCATTACCCTGTGCGTATTGTTGCTGAATATTCTGGCGCGCATCATTTTTGCGAAGAGTAAACACGGTTAATTTCAGGTGCCGGATGGCGGCGTAAACGCCTTATCTGGCCTACAGATGTGAACAGCGGTTAATTTTTTACGGCGCGGCCAACGGCGACGCCGAATGAGGAAGAGATTGAAATGAGTATGGTTGATACTGCTCCGGGTAAGATTCAGGTTCGTGATTTGAACTTCTACTACGGCAAATTCCATGCCCTGAAGGATATCAACCTGGATATCGCGAAGAACCAGGTCACGGCGTTTATTGGGCCGTCTGGCTGTGGTAAATCCACACTGCTGCGTACCTTTAACAAAATGTATTCGTTGTATCCAGAGCAGCGTGCGGAAGGCGAGATCCTGTTGGATGGCGATAATATCCTTACCAACACCCAGGATATCGCTCTACTGCGTGCCAAAGTGGGGATGGTGTTCCAGAAGCCGACGCCGTTCCCGATGTCTATCTATGACAACATCGCTTTTGGCGTGCGCCTGTTTGAGAAACTGTCTCGCGCCGATATGGACGAACGCGTTCAGTGGGCGTTGACCAAAGCCGCATTATGGAACGAAACCAAAGATAAATTGCACCAGAGCGGGTACTCTCTCTCGGGTGGTCAGCAGCAGCGTCTGTGCATTGCGCGTGGTATCGCCATTCGCCCGGAAGTTCTGTTGCTGGATGAGCCGTGTTCAGCGCTGGACCCGATTTCCACCGGGCGTATTGAAGAGCTGATCACTGAGCTGAAGCAGGACTACACCGTGGTGATCGTAACGCACAACATGCAGCAGGCTGCGCGTTGTTCCGACCACACGGCGTTTATGTATCTGGGTGAGTTGATTGAGTTCAGCAACACGGACGATCTGTTCACTAAGCCCGCTAAAAAGCAAACCGAAGATTATATTACTGGCCGCTACGGTTGATTTGGAGCTAACCATGGACAACCTAAACCTTAACAAACACATTTCCGGCCAGTTCAACGCAGAACTGGAAAGCATCCGCACCCAGGTGATGACCATGGGCGGCATGGTGGAGCAACAGCTTTCTGATGCGATCACCGCGATGCATAATCAGGATAGCGAACTGGCGAAACGCGTTATTGACGGCGATAAGCACGTCAACATGATGGAAGTGGCGATCGATGAAGCGTGCGTGCGCATCATTGCCAAACGCCAGCCGACAGCGAGCGACCTGCGCCTGGTGATGGCTATCATCAAAACCATCGCTGAACTGGAGCGCATTGGCGACGTGGCGGACAAAATTTGTCGCACCGCGCTGGAGAAATTCTCCCACCAGCACCAGCCGCTGCTGGTGAGCCTGGAGTCGCTGGGGCGTCACACCGTACAGATGCTGCATGATGTGCTGGACGCGTTCGCGCGAATGGATATTGACGAAGCGGTGCGTATCTACCGTGAAGACAAGAAAGTTGACCAGGAATACGAAGGTATCGTGCGTCAGCTGATGACCTACATGATGGAAGATTCGCGCACCATTCCAAGCGTGCTGACCGCGCTGTTCTGCGCACGCTCCATTGAGCGCATCGGTGATCGCTGCCAGAATATCTGCGAATACATCTTCTACTTCGTGAAGGGGCAAGACTTCCGTCACGTCGGCGGTGATGAACTGGATAAGCTGCTGGCGGGGAAAGATCCGAAGGAATAAGCGGCTTGTTGCGTTCGCCGGGATCCCCCGGCGTCGCTATTGTAGGCCGGATAAGGCGTTACGCCGCATCCGGCATTCTGCGCCATTCGCCTGATGGCGCTTTGCTTATCAGGCCTACGGTTTAATCGACGATATTCCAACCCCGCGCCTTCCACAATTCCGGCAACTGCGCCAGATCGGTAAACGTCGTTACTTTTGGATGATCGATCGGTTTGTTGTGCGGATCGGCGCAGAAGTAGAACACCTCCATTCCCGCATCGATTCCCGACCGGGCGCCGGCACTGGAATCATCCACCAGAATGCAATTCTCCACGTTAACGTTCATGGCTTTTGCCGCGTGGAACATCAGAGCCGGATCGGGCTTCCAGCGTTGAATGTCATAGCCGCTGAACAATTTTTCTGGAAAATGATGCAACATGCCCAGCTTGCCCAGTGAATGCTGCATTTTGCTGACCGGGCCGTTAGAGACGACGCACATCGGCACCGTCATGCTGTCCAGCAGCGCATTCGCCCCTGCGATCACCTCCAGTTCTGAGTCGAACAGGCGTGCGACCTCGGCGCGGTAAACGGGTTCTAAATCCGCTTTTGCTAACGACACACTCTGTTCCTCGTTAATGATATCGATGATTTCGTAGAGTTTTACGCCTTTAAAGCGTTTGAACACCTCTTCGAGATCGAGCGTGATGCCGAATTCCTGGAACATCGCGACATACGCGCGGGAGCAAATGACTTCACTGTCGACCAGCGTACCGTCGCAGTCGAAAAATACCGCTTGAATCTGGGACATGCTTTCTTTTCTCGCTAGTTTAACGTTTTCGTAATGCCTTATTGTGCGACGCAATCGTTGCCGTATAAGCAAATTCAATGAAAAAAGTGTCTCACAACTGCCCTTATTGTCGCATTTTGGTATAGGATAGCGACGAATTTTCCCTCCTTGTTCGGAAATAGATAATGAGTCAACAACACACCACCCAGACTTCTGGTCAGGGTATGCTGGAACGCGTGTTTAAACTGCGCGAACATGGCACGACGGCACGAACCGAAGTGATCGCCGGTTTTACCACCTTCCTGACGATGGTTTACATCGTTTTTGTTAACCCGCAGATTCTTGGCGTTGCTGGCATGGACACCAGCGCCGTCTTCGTTACCACCTGTCTTATCGCGGCGTTCGGCAGCATTCTGATGGGGCTGTTTGCTAATTTACCGGTCGCGCTGGCGCCGGCTATGGGTCTGAACGCGTTTTTCGCCTTCGTGGTCGTTGGCGCGATGGGGCTGTCCTGGCAGGTTGGTATGGGCGCAATCTTCTGGGGAGCGATCGGCCTGCTGCTGCTGACCATCTTCCGCGTGCGTTACTGGATGATTGCTAACATTCCGGTCAGTCTGCGCGTGGGCATCACCAGCGGTATCGGCCTGTTTATCGGCATGATGGGGCTGAAAAACGCAGGCGTTATCGTCGCGAACCCGGAAACCCTGGTGAGCATCGGTAATCTGACCTCCCACAGCGTACTGCTCGGCGTGCTGGGCTTCTTCATCATCGCTATTCTGGCATCACGTAACATTCATGCCGCCGTGCTGGTCTCTATTATTGTAACGACGCTGCTCGGCTGGATGATGGGTGATGTGCATTACAACGGCATTGTCTCTGCGCCGCCAAGCGTTAGCTCTGTGATCGGGCATGTGGATCTGGCGGGCTCGTTTAACATTGGTCTGGCTGGCGTGATTTTCTCCTTCATGCTGGTGAACCTGTTCGACTCCTCCGGTACGCTGATTGGCGTTACCGACAAAGCCGGTCTGGCTGATGAGAAAGGTAAATTCCCGCGGATGAAGCAGGCGCTGTTCGTCGATAGCGTCTCTTCTGTGACCGGGGCGTTTATTGGAACCTCGTCGGTTACCGCCTATATCGAGTCCTCATCCGGCGTATCCGTCGGCGGGCGCACGGGCCTGACCGCCGTTGTTGTCGGTCTGCTGTTCCTGCTGGTTATCTTCCTGTCGCCGCTGGCGGGAATGGTGCCGGGTTATGCCGCTGCCGGGGCGCTGATCTATGTTGGCGTACTGATGACTTCCAGTCTGGCGCGCGTGAAATGGCAGGACCTTACCGAGTCTGTTCCGGCGTTTATTACTGCCGTGATGATGCCGTTCAGCTTCTCGATTACCGAAGGTATCGCGCTGGGCTTTATCTCTTACTGTGTGATGAAAATCGGCACCGGACGTCTGCGTGAGCTGAGCCCTTGCGTGGTGGTTGTGGCGTTGTTGTTTGTGCTGAAGATTGTGTTTATCGACGCGCACTAATTGCCGCTGATACGGCGCTGCGCGAGGTGTCCTGGCCTGATAAGCGTAGCGCCATCAGGCAAATTTGATAGCCGGATGGCGGCCAAACGCCTTATCCGGCCTGCGGCTCTACGCGCGCGCTGTTATCACGCTTTAACGCGCTGAATGTAATCGCCAAACGCGGTTAGCTGGCCGGTAAGATGATCAATCGTGCTTTGATCAACCACTTCCCCGGTTTGCGGGTCAACTTTGTTCTGAATCACGCCGCCCATAAACTCCGGTTTGTTCATTACCATCGCATCAAGGAATACCAGAATCTGGCGCAGATGATACTGACAGCGAGCGCCGCCGATTGCCCCCATTGAGCTGGTCTGGATCAGCACCGGTTTCCCGGCTAACGGCTGTTCTGGCAGGCGGGACAGCCAGTCGATCGCGTTTTTCAGTCCGCCAGGCACCGAGTAGTTGTATTCCGGTGTGACGATGACGACGCCGTCCGCTTTACGGATTTGCTCCGCCAGCGCTTCAACGCTCGCCGGGAACCCCTCTTCCTGCTGCACGTCAGCGTCATACAGCGGAATATCGCCAATCGAAGGTAATGCGCTGACCTCCATGCCTGCCGGGGCAATTTTCGGCAGCGTGCAGGCGACCATACCGTTAAATGAACCTTTGCGCAGGCTCCCCAGTAACGTAACAACATTCAACGTTTCGGACATGATTACTCCTTTTCATCATGGCGGCCGGGACAGGGCCGAATCAGCTAAGTGTATAAGATGACTTTGCTGTGGATAATTGAGCGAATCGCATCAGGCGACCGGTGGGTTCATTCGCCCGGGTCTGGATATCGGCCAGGCTTTTCCATCCTTGCTTACTATCAAACTCCCAAACATTCAGTTTTTCAATGGCTGGCGTAACCGCCACCGACCAGACCAGAATATCTTCCGCGTCGCATATTGCCTCTACCTGCGTAACGTGGGCGCATTTCAGGCGGCCTGCGCCGGGAAGGAGCTGGAGTTCACGCGGATCGTCATTCAGTACGTCACCGGTTAGCTTTAGCACGCTCTGGCGTAAGGTGATCAGTTGCGCGCGCGCTTCGTTGGGATCGCTCTGATTGTTGATCCACAGATTTTCGTTGCTGGAGAACGCCGGACTCTCGGCTGAAAGTGGGCTATGGAAGCCTCGTATGGCTCGCTGTAATTCCATATCCAGGCCGCATTCCCCCTCCGTTGTCAGCGCTACGCCCACCATATTCCCGGCATATGAGATGGAGAACGCGGGCAGATTTTTATCGCGAAAGACAGGCTTCCCTTTGGCCTGAATAGCAATTTCCGGCAGCTCGCTGGTTCCGTAGAGCATAAACATCAGTTCAGCGAGTAAGCCGCGTGAAGCCAAAAAACGTGTCCGGCGGTGAGCGGGAAGGTTTCTGGCTTCGATGTGGCATGGAGAAGGCAGACGGACTGAAATCAGGTGTCCCTCCGTAAGAATCCCTCTGGCAAAATGTGTCGCCATTTTTCGCTCCGTGATTAATGGTCCGTGATTATTACGAGAGTAACATTTACGTAGATTATGGACAGGTTTTACTGGTCAAAAGTTCGACAAAAACAGCGGCGCTTACGCGACTTTTACATTTCTGACGCGGTCGTGGTTAATTTACCGTCAGGAGAGGTGGCTATAGAGTGTTTTAATGGTCTCTTTTAACCAGATAATTTTAGGGTTATGGCTGTTACGTTTATGCCAAAGGAGGGTAAAAGGCACCATCAGTTTTTCTCGCTGGGCGGCGTCAAAAGGGAGAGGACGCGCGACCAACGGGAGCTGGTGGAGCTGGTTATAACGCTGGCAGTAGAGAGGCGCGGTCGCCAGCAGCGAGTGGTTCGGCTGGGCGGCCATAAACAGCGATTGTTCAAACCCCGGTAAACTTAAGGCGATGTTGCGTTTGCGGCCCATCTCCTGCAATACATCATCCAGCGCCCAGGTGTCGCTTTGCTCCCAGCAAATGCTGATATGCGGATAGCGTAAAAATGTTTCCAGATTCCACTCTTCTTGTAGCGCCGGGTGATCTTCCCGCAGCCAGACCCAGGGGAGGTCGCTGAACAGGACTTCAAAATCGATAGACAGCGGCAGCAGGCTGAGAAGCTCCCGCGAACGGGGATGGCTCTCCCTTCCGGTAAAGCCGAGATCCACCTCGCCGCGTGTGATGGCATCCAGCGAGTCGTAATCCCAGTTACGCACCTTGATTGTGGCCTGCGGATAGCGCTGATAAATCTGCTGCGACAGAGAATTGAACATGATCATTACCAGCGGCGACTCTGCCGCCAGTTCAAATTTCAGGCCGCGTGGCGATTCGTGATGCGGTTTATCAAGCAGCTGATTGCTCATCTGCATCCAGTCCGCCAGGCTTTGCTCCATATTGACCATCAGCGGCGTCGGCGTCAGCCCCAGCGGCGTGTTCACAAACAGCGGGTCATCAAACCATGTTCGCAGCTTTGACAGCGACTTACTCACCGCCGAGGGCGTGACGTTCATCCGCTTCGCCGCTTTGGTGACGCTGCGCTCCTGCATCAGAAGCTGCAAACATAACAACAGATTAAGATCGAGACTGGTGATGGATTTTTTCATAATGCGCTGCGGGCTGTATGGTCATCAGTAACAGGATACAGACCATGCTACAGCCAATCAGAATCCCGATCAGCATATTCAGGGCGTTAAAGCCAATGACTGCCGCCAGCCATATCCACAGCGATGACCCGCAGACCTGTGCAATGCCGAGTACAGAGCTTGCGACGCCAGCACGCAGTGAGAATGGGCCTAATGCCTGGCTCATCGCCACGCCAAAGCCAACTGAAAAACCTGCGCAGATGAGCGTCAGGCCAAAGAGCGTGACGGCGTGAGAGGATGAGAGGCTGAGTACGATGCCCGCAGCCAGAAACAGCCCTTGCGACGTGAGCATCAGCGTGCGCGGTTTAAATACGCTCAGCGCAAAGGGCGTTGAGAACGACACCGCCATGCTGATGCCTGCCGTCAGCGCCATTGTGGTGGCGTATTCACCGCGATCAAAGCCCATCATTTCCATGAGCAACACCGGCGAGGTGTTTACAAATGTGAGGATCACCGACACGCTCAACGTAGTGATCGCCAGACGGCTGAGGAAAAAGCGGTTGAGCAGCGACTCTGCATTTTGCTGAGGGCGCGAGGTCGATGAGCATGTTGCCGGGCGCGTTTCTTTCAGGATAAACACCGAGAGCAGGCATACCGCGATACCCATCGCTATCATCGTGTAAAACAGACTTTGCCACGGGAATTTAAGCATAATCAAATGCCCTAACACTGGCGCTAATACCGGCACAATGCAGGTAATTCCGTTTAATAGCGATAACACCTTCGCCCGGCGGCGATCGTCCAGCGTGTCGCGCAAAATCGCAAACGCCACCACATAACAGCACCCCGCCCCGATGCCCTGAATAAAGCGCCCGGTCAGGAACAGCGACCCGTCCGTTGCTCGTGAGCAAAGCATGGAGGCGATGATGAATATCACCGCGCCCGCTATCGCCACCGGTTTGCGCCCTGACTGGTCTGCAACTTTACCCGCAAACAGCATTGCGGTAGCCATCCCGGCCAGGTATACCGAAAACGCGATGTGCAGCTGCGCCTCGCTGGCGTTCAGATCGGCGGCAATACGGGGTAAACCGACCAGATACATGTCGATACCGGCTGGGTAGAGTAAAACAAGGGCAAAACTACAGATTAGAAAGCGGGTCATAGCGTCCTCACAATAAGCGTGGCGCTAAGAATACGGGGAGCTTTTCAGTGACGCGAGTTGCCATTTGGACAACGGTGATTTCCTGTGAGGAAATTTATTATTGCCGGATGGCGGCTTTGCCTTATCCGGCCTACAGATTTAGTCGGCCCGGTAAGCGTAGCGCCACCGGGCAAAACAACATCACTTGCCAATACAGAAGCTGGAGAAAATACGGCCCAGCAGATCGTCGGAGGTAAACTCGCCGGTGATCTCACTCAGCGCCTGCTGCGCCAGACGCAGCTCCTCCGCCAGCAGTTCGCCAGCCCAGGCGCCAAGCAGCTGTGATTTGCCCTGCTGGAGATGTTCTGCGGCTTCTGCCAGCGCCTGAAGATGGCGACGGCGGGCAAGGAAGCCGCCTTCCATATTGGTGTCAAAGCCCATGCTTTGTTTGAGATGGTTACGCAACACATCCACGCCTTCGCCGGTACGGGCGGAAAGACGGACAAGTGAGTGACCATTCACCTCGCTGATACCCAGCGTCTCGCCAGTGATGTCAGCTTTGTTGCGCACAACGGTGATCGGCAGTTTCGCCGGTAAACGGGCGATAAAGTCCGGCCAGATTTCCGCCGGATCAACGGCATCGGTGGTTGTGCCATCCACCATAAACAGCACGCGGTCGGCCTGTTCTATCTCCTGCCAGGCGCGCTCAATCCCAATACGTTCCACTTCATCGCTGGCATCGCGCAGACCGGCGGTATCGATGATGTGCAGCGGCATTCCGTCGATGTGAATATGCTCGCGCAGCACGTCGCGGGTGGTGCCAGCGATATCGGTGACAATGGCGGCCTCACGGCCCGCCAGGGCGTTCAGCAGGCTCGATTTCCCGGCGTTAGGGCGTCCGGCAATGACCACCTTCATCCCTTCACGCAGCAGGCTGCCCTGACGCGCTTCGGCGCGTACCGCATCGAGATCGGCGATCACGCCGTTGAGCTGGGCTTCAATTTTGCCGTCGGAGAGGAAGTCGATCTCCTCGTCCGGGAAGTCAATGGCCGCTTCCACATAGATGCGCAGGTGAGTGAGTGCTTCCACAAGATGATTCACACGCGCGGAAAATGCCCCCTGTAGCGAGTTCAGCGCCGAGCGTGCCGCCTGCTCGGAACTGGCGTCGATCAGGTCGGCAATCGCTTCTGCCTGGGCTAAGTCGAGCTTGTCATTGAGGAACGCGCGCTCGGAGAACTCGCCCGGTCTGGCAATGCGCAGGCCGGGGAGCGTCAGAATACGTTTTAACAGTAGGTCGAGAATGACCGGGCCGCCATGCCCTTGCAGTTCCAGTACGTCTTCACCAGTGAACGAGTTCGGGCCGGGAAACCACAGCGCGATCCCCTGATCCAGCGCCGTGCCATCGGCATCTTTAAACGGCAGGTAATCGGCGTAACGCGGTTTTGGTAGCTTGCCCAATACGGCTTCGGCCACCTCGCGCGCCTTGAGGCCGGAAATGCGCAGGATACCGACGCCACCGCGTCCCGGTGGGGTAGCCTGGGCGACGATAGTGTCGTTATGGCTCATGATCTTCTCTTTTTTGCTAATAAAAAAGGCGGTCAATTGACCGCCCTGTCATCGCTGTTCTGATTGCCGGGTGGCGCTACGCTTACCCGGCCTACATGGAATCAGGAGCTTTTCTTCTCGCGGCTATGCAGGCCACGTTTCTCCAGACCACGGTAAATCAGCTGCTGCTGGATGATGGTTACTAGGTTGCTGACGATATAGTACAGCACCAGACCTGACGGGAACCACAGGAAGAATACCGTGAAGATGACCGGCATAAAGGTCATGATCTTCTGCTGCATCGGGTCGGTCACGGTAGTCGGAGACATCTTCTGGATGAAGAACATCGTCACGCCCATCAGGATCGGCAGGATGTAGTACGGGTCCTGTGCGGACAAGTCATGGATCCACAGTGCGAACGGCGCATGACGCAGTTCAATGGAGCCCATCAGCATGTAGTACAACGCCAGGAAGATAGGCATCTGGATGATCAGCGGGAAGCAGCCGCCCAGCGGGTTAACCTTCTCAGCTTTGTACAGGGCCATCATTTCCTGGCTCTGACGCTGTTTGTCATCGCCCAGACGCTCGCGCATAGCCTGAATCTTCGGCTGTAGCATACGCATCTTCGCCATGGAGGTGTACTGCGCTTTCGTCAGCGGGTACATGATGCCACGAACGATAAAGGTGATAACGATGATGGAGAAGCCCCAGTTACCCAGGAAGCTATGAATCCATTTCAGCAGTTTGAACAGCGGCTGAGAGATGAACCACAGCCAACCGTAATCAACGGTCAGATCCAGGTGCGGTGCAACGGCCGCCATTTTATCCTGAATTTCCGGGCCAACCCACAGGGTGCTGGTCATTGCGCCAGTCTGACCCGGCTGTACCAGAACCGGCTGAGATTTATAGCCGATAGCGGCAATGCCGTTACCCAGATTAGCGGTATAGAAGTTATTGGTGCCGTCGTTACGCGGAATCCATGCCGTTGCGAAGTACTGCTGCAACATGGCGACCCAACCGCCGTTGGAGCTGACGTTCAGGTTTTCGTTATCGGCAATGGTGTCGAATTTGTATTTTTCGTACTTCTCATCCGGCGTGGAGTACGCCGCGCCACGGAAGGTATGCAGTGCAAAGTTGCTGCTACCGGTGTCGCGATGAGACGGCAGATTGATGGATTGCTTCAACTGACCAAAGGTGGAGATCTCCAGCGGTTTCTCACCGGCGTTCTGCACGCTGTAGTTGACGTTGACCGCATATTCACCGCGTTTGAGGACAAACGTTTTGGTGAAGGTGTTGCCAGCGGCGTCAGTCCAGGTCATCGGAACATGCAGTTCGTTCTGGCCATCCGCGAGGACAAACGTGTCGTTATCGACGCTGTACAGCGGACGCGGGCCGTTAGCCGGGTTATCCGGGCCATCACGACCGGTCAGGCCGCTTTGCGCCTGGTAGATAAACTGCGGAGTCGTTTCCAGCAACTGGAACGGTTCTTTAGAACCCAGCTCTTTCGGGTAAGTTGGCAGCAAGGCCTGCTCAACATCACCGCCACGGGTGTTGATGGTCAGATCAAGCACGTCGGTCTTAACCGTAATCAGTTTCCCCTGGCCACTGGCCGGTACGCCCTGGTCGGCGGCGCTACCCGCTGCGGTGGTCGTTGTCTGCGTGGTCTGTTGGGTCTGAGGCTGCGGATTTTTATCCTGCTCCCAGGCTTGCCAGATCATGAAAGACACGAACAGCAAAGCGATGACTAAAAGATTGCGTTGCGAATCCATCGTTAGTGTTCTCTGGTATCAAATGGTCCGGGCGGGACGGGATCGTCACCACCAGGGTGTAAAGGGTGGCATTTTAATACGCGTTTCACCGTCAACCAACTGCCTTTTATCACTCCAAACCTGCGCAATGCCTCAATTCCGTAGCTTGAGCAGGTTGGCGTGAAACGGCAATGCGGCCCAAGCAGCGGACTGATCAGGCGTTGATAGACCCGTATAAGGGCTATCAGGACCCGCGAGCCAGGCGACAGTGGCGGCGCCATAATTTTTCCAACGCTTCCGAGAGAGCACGGTTATCGAGGTCGGCAACCCCTTTTTTCGCCACCACCACGAAATCCATTGCAGGGAGTTCATGTTGACGCAGACGGAAGCTTTCACGCGTCAGACGTTTAATCCGATTGCGTTCATGCGCGCGTCGAACGTTTTTCTTGGCGACGGTTAGACCGATGCGGGGATGCCCCAGCGAATTCAGGCGGCCGAGAATGGTGATTTGCGGCGTGCCAGCCCGTTGTGGCTGCTGGAAGACAAATGTGAAATGACTGGGAGTTAACAAACGTAACTCCCTGGGAAATGCGAGCTTAACCACTCAGGGGTTAGCTTTTATTACTTGGAAACGGTCAGACGAGCGCGGCCTTTAGCACGACGACGTGCCAGAACCTGACGACCATTTTTAGTAGCCATACGAGCACGGAAGCCGTGAGAACGGTTGCGCTTCAGTACAGACGGTTGAAAAGTGCGTTTCATGGCGATTTCTACCTAAACTTGAATAAATTCACTGACTTTTGCGTATACCCGAACGATTATCGAACGACTTACGCCTCAGCGTGGGTGATTAAAGAGGCCGGATTGTAATAATTGTACACTCCAGAGTCAATTCTCTTTCCTTAAAACCCTGCGTTTTTCCGCACCTTTTCGCGCGAAAAACAAGCAGCGCTAACGCCGTACGATGGGCATTGTACAACGGGTGGAGGATTATACGGACTGCCGGGCAAAGCGCAAGGATCGCACGGGATCTTTATTAGATCGTTTATGCAGTATAGCGTCTTTACTCATTAATTTTTTCAATATGCGCGCGAAATCGTGCAGCACTTCGCCTGGATCGTTTACACTTACCCGGTTCTGGATCATCCTGTGGATAAATCGGGAAGAATCTGTGAGAAACAGAAGATCTCTTGCTCAGTTTAGGCTATGATCCGCGGTCCTGATCGTTTCAACGGATCCTGATCGGGTAAAATTGCAGATAGCAATTCGCACGTCACCCTTTTATGCACAGGGTCTTTTCGACGTGCGTCAACAATCATGAATGTTTCAGCCTTTGTCATTTATCGACTTTTGTTCGAGTGGAGTCCGCCGTGTCACTTTCGCTTTGGCAGCAGTGTCTTGCCCGATTGCAGGATGAGTTACCAGCCACAGAATTCAGTATGTGGATACGCCCGTTGCAGGCGGAACTGAGCGATAACACGCTGGCTTTGTATGCGCCAAACCGTTTTGTGCTCGATTGGGTAAGAGACAAGTACCTCAATAATATCAATGGACTGCTGAATAATTTCTGCGGAGCGGATGCCCCACAACTGCGTTTTGAGGTCGGGACGAAGCCTGTCACTCAAACGCTCAAAACGCCGGTCAACAATGTTGTTGCGCCTGCGCAGGTCGCTCAGGCGCAGCCACAGCGTGCGGTGCCAGCCGCAGCGCGCCCGGGCTGGGATAACGTGCCGGCTCCGGCAGAACCGACCTACCGCTCTAACGTCAACGTGAAACACACGTTTGATAACTTCGTCGAAGGTAAATCCAACCAACTGGCGCGCGCGGCGGCGCGTCAGGTGGCGGACAACCCCGGCGGCGCCTACAATCCCTTGTTCCTCTACGGCGGCACCGGTCTGGGTAAAACTCACCTGTTGCATGCGGTGGGCAACGGTATTATGGCGCGCAAACCGAATGCGAAAGTGGTGTATATGCACTCCGAGCGCTTTGTGCAGGACATGGTTAAAGCCTTGCAAAACAACGCGATCGAAGAGTTTAAACGCTACTACCGTTCCGTTGACGCACTGCTTATTGATGACATTCAATTCTTCGCCAATAAAGAACGATCCCAGGAAGAGTTTTTCCACACCTTTAACGCCCTGTTAGAAGGTAATCAGCAGATCATTTTGACGTCGGATCGTTATCCAAAAGAGATCAACGGCGTTGAAGATCGTCTGAAATCCCGCTTCGGTTGGGGGTTGACGGTGGCGATCGAACCGCCTGAGCTGGAAACCCGCGTGGCGATCCTGATGAAAAAAGCGGACGAAAATGATATTCGTTTGCCTGGCGAGGTGGCGTTCTTTATTGCCAAGCGACTACGCTCTAACGTGCGTGAGCTGGAAGGGGCGCTGAACCGCGTGATCGCTAACGCTAACTTTACCGGACGCGCTATCACTATCGACTTTGTGCGTGAAGCGCTGCGCGATCTGCTGGCGTTGCAGGAAAAACTGGTCACCATCGACAATATCCAGAAGACGGTGGCGGAGTATTACAAAATTAAAATCGCGGATCTGCTTTCCAAGCGTCGATCTCGCTCGGTAGCGCGCCCGCGTCAGATGGCTATGGCGCTGGCAAAGGAGCTCACCAACCACAGTCTGCCGGAAATTGGCGACGCGTTTGGTGGACGTGACCACACTACCGTACTTCATGCCTGCCGTAAGATTGAGCAGTTGCGTGAAGAAAGCCATGATATTAAAGAAGATTTCTCAAACTTAATCAGAACATTATCTTCGTGACGCTATGAAATTTACCGTTGAACGTGAACATTTATTAAAACCGCTTCAGCAGGTCAGTGGCCCGCTGGGCGGTCGTCCTACGCTGCCCATTCTCGGTAACCTGCTGTTGCAGGTGGCTGACGGTACGCTGTCGCTGACGGGCACCGATCTTGAAATGGAAATGGTGGCGCGCGTTGCGTTGATTCAACCTCATGAACCAGGCGCAACTACCGTCCCGGCGCGGAAATTCTTTGATATCTGCCGTGGCTTGCCGGAAGGGGCTGAAATTGCCGTCCAGCTGGAAGGCGATCGGATGCTGGTGCGCTCCGGGCGTAGCCGTTTCTCGCTTTCCACGCTTCCTGCCGCCGATTTCCCTAATCTGGATGACTGGCAGAGCGAAGTCGAATTCACCCTGCCGCAGGCAACGATGAAGCGCCTGATTGAAGCCACCCAGTTCTCAATGGCGCATCAGGACGTTCGTTACTACTTAAACGGCATGCTGTTTGAGACTGAAGGTGAAGAGTTGCGTACCGTCGCGACCGACGGTCACCGTCTGGCGGTCTGCTCTATGCCGGTCGGGCAATCTCTGCCTAACCATTCGGTGATTGTGCCGCGTAAAGGCGTGATTGAGCTGATGCGTATGCTCGACGGCGGCGAAACCCCGCTGCGCGTACAGATCGGCAGTAACAACATCCGTGCCCACGTCGGTGATTTTATCTTTACGTCCAAGCTGGTTGATGGTCGTTTCCCGGATTATCGCCGCGTATTGCCGAAGAACCCGGACAAAACGCTGGAAGCGGGTTGCGATATTCTCAAGCAGGCGTTTGCCCGCGCGGCGATTCTCTCCAACGAGAAATTCCGTGGCGTACGCCTGTATGTGAGCGAAAACCAACTCAAAATCACCGCCAACAACCCGGAACAGGAAGAAGCGGAAGAGATTCTGGACGTCACCTACGGCGGTACTGAGATGGAGATCGGCTTTAACGTCAGCTACGTGCTTGATGTGCTGAACGCGCTGAAATGTGAAACCGTGCGTATTCTGCTGACAGACTCCGTTTCCAGCGTACAGATTGAAGATGCGGCGTCTCAAAGTGCTGCGTATGTTGTGATGCCAATGAGACTGTAATGTCGCTCACCCGCCTGTTGATCCGCGACTTTCGCAATATTGAAAATGCGGATCTCGCTTTATCCCCCGGCTTTAACTTCCTGGTTGGCGCAAACGGTAGCGGCAAAACCAGCGTGCTGGAGGCTATCTATACGCTCGGCCACGGCCGGGCGTTTCGCAGTTTGCAGATTGGCCGCGTCATTCGTCACGAGCAGGAGTCGTTTGTCCTCCACGGACGTTTGCAAGGGGAAGAGCGCGAAACCGCCATCGGCCTGACGAAAGACAAGCTGGGCGACAGCAAAGTGCGTATCGACGGCACCGACGGTCACAAAGTGGCGGAGCTGGCGCACCTGATGCCGATGCAGTTGATTACCCCTGAGGGGTTTACTTTACTCAACGGCGGCCCCAAATACAGAAGAGCGTTCCTTGACTGGGGATGCTTTCACAACGAAGTCGGTTTTTTTACCGCCTGGAGCAACCTGAAGCGGTTGCTCAAGCAGCGCAACGCGGCGCTGCGCCAGGTAAGCCGTTATGAACAATTGCGTCCGTGGGATAAGGAGTTGATTCCTCTCGCGGAACAAATCAGTACCTGGCGTGCTGAGTACAGTGCTGGTATTGCGCAGGATATGGCGGATACCTGCCAGCAATTTCTACCGGAGTTCTCCCTCACCTTCTCTTTTCAGCGCGGTTGGGAAAAAGAGACGGATTATGCCGAGGTGCTGGAGCGGAGCTTCGAACGCGATCGCATGTTGACCTACACCGCGCATGGCCCGCACAAAGCGGATTTCCGCATTCGTGCTGACGGTGCGCCGGTGGAAGATACCTTATCGCGTGGGCAGCTTAAACTGCTGATGTGCGCTTTACGACTGGCGCAAGGGGAGTTCCTCACCCGTGAAAGCGGGCGGCGGTGTCTCTACCTGATAGATGATTTTGCCTCTGAACTTGATGATGCGCGTCGCGGGCTGCTGGCCAGCCGCTTGAAAGCGACGCAATCACAGGTCTTTGTCAGCGCAATCAGCGCTGAACACGTTCTGGACATGTCGGACAAAAATTCGAAGATGTTCACCGTGGAAAAGGGTAAAATAACGGATTAACCCAAGATAAATTGAGCGAGAAACGTTGATGTCGAATTCTTATGACTCCTCCAGTATCAAAGTCCTGAAAGGGCTGGATGCGGTGCGTAAGCGCCCGGGTATGTATATCGGCGACACGGATGACGGCACCGGTCTGCACCACATGGTATTCGAGGTGGTAGATAACGCTATCGACGAAGCGCTCGCGGGTCACTGTAAAGACATTATCGTCACCATTCATGCCGATAACTCCGTATCCGTGCAGGATGACGGGCGTGGCATCCCGACCGGTATTCACCCGGAAGAGGGAGTTTCTGCTGCGGAAGTGATCATGACCGTGCTGCACGCGGGCGGTAAATTCGACGATAACTCCTATAAAGTGTCCGGCGGTCTGCACGGCGTGGGTGTTTCCGTGGTTAACGCCCTGTCCCAGAAACTGGAACTGGTTATCCAGCGCGATAACAAAATCCACCGTCAGATCTATGAACATGGCGTACCGCAGGCGCCGCTGGCGGTGACCGGTGAAACTGATAAAACCGGTACGATGGTGCGTTTCTGGCCGAGCCTGGAAACCTTCACCAACGTCACCGAATTTGAATACGAAATTCTGGCTAAGCGTCTGCGTGAGCTGTCCTTCCTGAACTCCGGCGTCTCTATTCGTCTGAAAGACAAGCGCGACGGCAAAGAAGACCATTTCCACTACGAAGGCGGCATCAAAGCGTTTGTTGAGTACCTCAACAAGAACAAAACGCCGATCCACCCGAATATCTTCTACTTCTCCACCGAAAAAGACGGTATCGGCGTGGAAGTGGCATTGCAGTGGAACGACGGTTTCCAGGAAAACATCTACTGCTTTACCAACAACATTCCGCAGCGTGACGGCGGTACGCACCTTGCAGGCTTCCGTGCGGCGATGACCCGTACCCTGAACGCCTATATGGATAAAGAAGGCTACAGCAAGAAAGCCAAAGTCAGCGCCACCGGCGACGATGCGCGTGAAGGCCTGATTGCCGTGGTTTCCGTGAAGGTGCCGGACCCGAAATTCTCCTCCCAGACCAAAGATAAACTGGTCTCTTCCGAGGTGAAATCGGCGGTGGAACAGCAGATGAACGAGCTGCTGAGCGAATACCTGCTGGAAAACCCGTCCGACGCCAAAATCGTGGTCGGCAAAATTATCGATGCGGCGCGTGCGCGTGAAGCCGCGCGTCGTGCGCGTGAAATGACGCGTCGTAAAGGCGCGCTGGATCTGGCGGGTCTGCCGGGTAAACTGGCGGATTGTCAGGAACGCGACCCGGCGCTGTCTGAACTGTACCTTGTGGAAGGGGACTCCGCGGGCGGCTCTGCTAAACAGGGTCGTAACCGCAAGAACCAGGCGATTCTGCCGCTGAAGGGTAAAATCCTCAACGTGGAGAAAGCGCGCTTTGACAAGATGCTCTCTTCCCAGGAAGTGGCGACGCTGATCACTGCACTGGGCTGCGGCATCGGTCGTGACGAGTACAACCCGGATAAACTGCGCTATCACAGCATTATCATCATGACCGATGCGGACGTCGATGGCTCGCACATCCGTACGCTGCTGTTGACCTTCTTCTATCGTCAGATGCCGGAAATCGTCGAGCGCGGTCACGTCTACATTGCGCAGCCGCCGCTGTACAAAGTGAAGAAAGGCAAGCAGGAACAGTACATTAAAGACGATGAAGCGATGGATCAGTACCAGATCTCCATCGCTCTGGATGGCGCAACGCTGCACACCAATGCCAGCGCACCGGCACTGGCGGGCGAAGCGTTAGAAAAACTGGTTTCTGATTACAACGCGACGCAGAAAATGATTGGCCGTATGGAGCGTCGCTTCCCGAAAGCGCTGCTGAAAGAGCTGGTTTATCAGCCGACACTGACGGAAGCCGATCTTAGCAACGAACAGGCTGTCACCCGTTGGGTGAACGCGCTGATTACCGAGCTGAACGAGAAAGAGCAGCACGGCAGCCAGTGGAAGTTTGACGTTCGCGAGAACGCCGAACAGCAGCAGTTCGAACCGATTGTTCGCGTGCGTACCCACGGCGTGGATACCGACTATCCGCTGGATCACGAGTTTGTTACCGGCGGCGAATACCGTCGCATCTGCACGCTCGGTGAGAAGCTGCGCGGTCTGATCGAAGACGATGCGTTCATTGAACGCGGCGAGCGCCGTCAGCCGGTTGCGAGCTTCGAGCAGGCGCTGGAGTGGCTGGTGAAAGAGTCCCGTCGTGGCCTGGCGATTCAGCGCTATAAAGGTCTGGGCGAGATGAACCCGGATCAGCTGTGGGAAACCACGATGGACCCGGAAAGCCGTCGTATGCTGCGCGTCACCGTGAAAGATGCGATTGCCGCCGACCAGCTGTTCACTACGCTGATGGGCGATGCCGTTGAACCGCGTCGCGCCTTTATCGAAGAGAACGCCCTGAAAGCGGCAAACATCGATATCTAATCAGCTTGTAGGCCTCTCCTGTAGGCCTGATAAGCGAAGCGCCATCAGGCAGTTCATCAGCCTAAGCTGCCGGATGGCGGCTTAGGCCTTATCCGGCCTACAACCGATCTGCAAAAGGGGAATCCCGGTTCCCCTTTCCATCCCCCTTTTCGTTGCTGTTTTTTGAGCGGAATCGCGTTAGCATGAGGACGGACTCATTTAATCCGGGGAACTCATGGCTATCAAACTCATTGCTATCGATATGGATGGCACCCTTTTGCTGCCCGATCACACCATTTCACCTGCGGTAAAAACGGCGATTGCCGCCGCGCGCGCCCGTGGCGTTAACGTGGTGCTGACCACTGGCCGTCCGTATGCGGGTGTCCATAGCTATCTGAAAGAGCTTCACATGGAACAACCCGGCGACTACTGCATCACCTACAATGGCGCGCTGGTGCAGAAAGCGGGCGATGGCAGTACCGTTGCGCAAACGGCGCTGAGCTATGACGATTACCGCTTTCTGGAGAAGTTGTCCCGCGAAGTCGGCTCACACTTCCACGCGCTGGATCGCAACACGCTGTACACCGCAAACCGTGATATCAGCTACTACACCGTACATGAATCCTATGTCGCCACCATTCCGCTGGTGTTCTGTGAAGCGGAGAAAATGGACCCGGCAACGCAGTTCCTGAAAGTGATGATGATTGATGAACCCGTCATCCTTGATCAGGCCATTGCGCGTATTCCGGCGGAAGTAAAAGAGAAATATACCGTGTTAAAAAGTGCGCCGTACTTCCTCGAAATCCTGGATAAACGCGTCAATAAAGGCACTGGCGTGAAGTCGCTGGCCGATGCGCTGGGGATCAAGCCGGAAGAAATCATGGCGATTGGCGATCAGGAAAACGACATCGCGATGATCGAATATGCAGGCATGGGTGTGGCGATGGACAACGCGATTCCGTCGGTGAAAGAGGTGGCTAATTTTGTCACCAAATCCAACCTGGAAGACGGCGTGGCATACGCAATTGAGAAATTTGTACTGAATTAAGTGGCTGGCCTGGATTAAGAGAAACCGCCATCCGGGAACCCACTGACGCGGCGGACTACAGTACTTCGCTGGTTTGCCGTTCCCCCGGCCAGTTTGACGGGGGAACGGTCCGATCACGACTTATTCAAATCAATGCTCAGAATGCGTTCTTTAGCCCCTTCTACAAACACATCTGGATCCCAGTCGCGGTTAAAGCCTTCTTTGATGCCAATGTAAAGGGTATCCATGTCGTCCGATAACACCATCTGGTTTGGGTAGACCGGCATGTTAAATTCACGGGTGATGCTGTATTTGGTGGCATCCACTACGCTGATGGTGCCGCTGGTGAAGTTGGTGACATACAGTTCGTTATATTTCGGATTGTATTTCACCGCGTTAGCTCCGGCTCCTGTGTGCACATAGCCAAGCTGTTTACCGTCGCGTAAGTCAAAAATATAGAGTCCATCTTTTGTACCGGAGCGATCGTCATGGTCGAATACCACCACAAAGGCACGGTCAGAAGCGGAGTCCACCGCCAGATTCTGCACACTTGTGATTTGTGGTCTCGGATCTTTCAACGGGATGGTACGCAGCAGCGTCTGATTTTTCGCATCAATTTCGTTGATGTAATCTCTTCCGCCAACGTAGATTTTCTGTGTTTTTTCATCCATCGTCAGACCATACGCTGTACCTTTGTAAGCATCCTTAACCTCGCCTTTTAAGGCAAGCGTCGTCCCGTCGAGCATTAACAGCTTATGCAGAGGCTTCATGCCCTCGGCCGTTTTCAGCATATTGCTATAACTCACAAACAGGGTATCGGAATCCTGGCTGTAAACCATATGGCGCAAATGCTCAAAACGCGAATCTGCAGCGTTTGCCGCTTTAAAACTTAACCTGTCACTGGTTCTTACCAGTTTGCCGGTTGAGGTGTCAAACATACTGATACGCAGGGACGCTGACTGGGTGTGTCCGATATAGAGCTGATGTTTATCCTGATTTATCGCCAGCGAAAATGCCCGGTATGGCATCGTGTATTTATTTTCGACTTTCAGCGAATCTGAATTAAACGAATACAGATAGCCTTTATTGGCTTCACGATTTACACGATCGGTGACTGCTGCAAACACCTTTTTACTGGCATTATCAAACGCCAGTTCATAGACGCCTTCATCAGGGGACTGAAGGTAATTCGTTTTCAGGGCAAATCGCGAAAGTTCGCGTTCAGGTGGATCGATAGCCATGGCCATCGTGGGTAAAAATAGTGAAATTAACAGGTATAGCGGTGCTTTGGATAAAGTGAAAATATTCATTTTTCGTTCCTGCAATAAAATTGACATAAGAGAGAAAACGTACTGTCTGAACCTCGCGGAAATTGTCATCAGAAACGAATGTCCCCGCCAAATATCCATGTTCTGCCACGCGCGGAATTGGCCGGGTGGGTCTCGTCACCAAGACCCGGCATCATGTTGAGCTTATTCAGCGCCTCCGAATAATCTCTGTTCATCAGGTTTTGTACCGAAAGTTTCAGTGTCAGATTGCGGTTGTACTCGTAAGTACCATAGAGATCGATAATCGTTGGAATCTGCGGCAAATCCTGTTTGATTATTGCGCCGGTATGTTCGTCCTGCTCAAAATCAGGCGACAGGCGACGAGCTTTGCCTGTGTATTTTATGATAGTGCCCAGGGTCAACGCGTTATCGAAGAAGCGAACACCGGTATCCAGCGTCATGTATTTTCTGGGCAGTTCGGTCATATCCCCTGCGCCAAAGTAGGTGCTGGCGATGGAGGTTGGCTGGTCTGTTTGCTGCTGGCTGAAAGAGAGTCGGCCAAAGGCAAAACCTGCATCATAATCCATCTCCAGTTCGAAGCCCTTTGCGATAACGTCGCTTGCCGAGTTAACGTAGATGTACATATTGTCGCTGTATTCATCGCTCATGCCCTCCCAGTCATTGCCAATCACCTCAGCCATACTGCATTTACGACCTCCAGAACAAACCAGATAAGACTCGCTGTAGATGTAGTTCTGGATCCTGCTGCGGTACGCCAGAGCCTTAAAGCGCAGGGCATCCTGTTCGACCAGTAAATCTCTGGTATCAATGTTAAAACCCGCCTGCCAGGTTTCTGCACGTTCAGGCTTCAGGAATGGGTTCATGGATGCGCCTCCTGAATTAGAGAAGAACATCTCCTGGATGTTCGGGGCGCGCATGGATTTGCTGTAGCCAATGAACGGCTGAAGCCATGGTGTTACCTGAGCAGAAAGCTGAACTGAAGGGTTGAAGCCACCCTCCTTATCGTCAATATCGTAGCTACCCTGTGGCACGCAGATAACGCGTGAATCGCAGGCGGGCTTGTACCCTGTGATCCTGTTACGTGTGTAGTTGAGATTGAAATCTGCCTCCCAGATGCCGCGCGTAACCTTCAGCCCGGTATACAGCGCTGAAATATCCTGCTGACCGGAGGGTGCGAACGGATTGTTCTCGATCGCTTCCTGATTCGCTTTCGGGTCGCCCGCCGCTGAGTGAATGGTTCGGTCATAGCGGGTACGCATCAGTTTGCTGCCCAGCATAAACTCCAGGTCATTGTCCGCGACAGTGAACCGGCTGGTATTGTTGATATCCAGCGCGTCAGAACGATTTTGCGCTGAGGTTTTGTAGAAAGTATACAGCGAGCCATCACGATACTTTTGATTACCGCGGCTGGTACTGGCCGTTACGTTAAAGTCAATTAATTCAGAAAAAGGGGTGTAATGATATTTAATGTAATAGTCGTCACTGGTTATATCACGACGTGTAAATTTATTTTCATAGGTTCGAGCGGAAAGTTCGAAGCTGTTAAATTCGTCTGGTCTGATATCCATTTTATACAGTTGGGATTTTGGGTTCTGCTTCATATATTTATCATAACCAAACTCTTTGCTGTTAATTCCAGAGCCATTTGAGAAATTAGAGTAAACAGAACTGCCGCTCACAGCGGCCATAACGCCAACGCTGCCTGTATCCGTAAAAGCGTCGGTTTTTCCACCGACGGCGATCATTCCGCTGCGCCCAAGCCCATTGCTGCCAACTGAGAAACGTGAACGAAGGCCATATGTATTACCGTTAAATATCACATCGTCAACGCCAATAGTACGCATGTTTGCACTACCGGCCAGGGCGTTGACTCCTGCCGGGCCACTGCTGTCGCCGCGCGTAACATCAACTGCTACCAGAAAATTAGGGTCGATAAGTACGCCAGCCATATTGTTGGTTGAGCCATGTGCAGTGGTACCGGAGGTTGAGGAGCCGTAAAAACTTTGGGTGATACCGTCCACCATAGTGTTTACGCGGCCAAATCCGCTCATGCCGCGAATATTCACACTTACTGCTCCCTGGCCTGGATCGATTTGGGTATAAGTACCGGGCATGCTGCGCAGCGTTGCGTCGAGTGATTGCAGGTTTTTGTCCGTTGTCCGGGAACTGGTCGCGCCTGTTTTCTCAAGAGCCTCCTGCTCACTGGTCGTCTTCCCGATAGAAACGTTGAGCGGGCTGAATTCTGCCGCTCCTTTTTTATCGGTACCTGTTTTTTCACTGATGGATTGTGCGTAAGCGCCGCAGCTGAGCAATAATATGCCTGAGCCGATGGCCAGTTTAATAACGTTCATAAATATCCTTAGAAGTATCGTAATAAATAAAAGATCCAGATCTTTGTTTATTTTTTAATAAAACTTCTCTGACGTTTTCTTGATTTTTTCGACAGCAGTGAAGTCTGATAAAATGTTCAGCATAAAAATGAATATCAAATTTCAGTTAAGCGAACCAGAGTCGCTAATTTTCCCTTAACTCCGTCAGATCAAAGGTAATCGGCATTTTTACTTTAAAGAAGCCTCCCTCTAATATTTCAGCTGGTGGTCTGGGAAGTGGTTGAGCGCGTTCTAAAACGGCAACAGCTTCGCGATCGAGAGAGAGGGTTCCCGAAGACGTTGCCAGAGAATTACTGACAACGGTGCCTTCCGCGTTAACGGTAAAAGTCACTATGGCTGTGCCGGTTCGTGCGCGTTTTCTGGCATCGCCTGGGTAACGTTTATAACGGTTAAGGTGGCCTTTCACTCTGCTTTCCCAGGATGCACCGGAATTGTCTCGCTTCGCTGAGTCACTGTTGAAAGGCGCAGCAATACGGGATGATTCGACCGGGGCCTGAGGCGCGGCATTACTGGAAACGGCTGCGTGGCTGCTGTCGCTGGTTTGATCCTTTATCTTACGTGGCGGACGTGGCTTTTTCTTTTCCCCGTCGGATGCCTTTTTCTTCCTGGTTATTTCAATGGTCGCATCCCTGTCTTCAGTGACAGGACGCTGCTGCCTGTCCTCAGCCTGCTGCTTTTCTTCTGCCGCTGCGGATTCCTGCTGAGCGATTCCCACCGGAAGCGGAAGAGGAGAAGAAGGAGCCTCGATATTATCGGCCCATTGCAGCATTATCGCCGGGGCAGGAGGCGTGGCGGGCTGTATGTCGGAAAACCGCCAGACAAACGCAAGGAAAAGCAGTCCATGAAGCAGCAGTGAACAGATAAACCAGCCGCTCCATTTTGCCGGTCGTGGAAGGTAGAGAATATTCATCATCCATGGTTTACCGTTTTGCAGTGTCTGGCGTCACGAACCACACGTAGTCAGCATGATCTACGGTGATGTTCATCCCTTTTTCTGCGAGCATCAGTACCACAGGCTGGGTGCCGGGGGCGAGATCTTCTATGTGTAACGGTACGCCGATGCTTTTTGACGCGTGATAACCTCCTGCAATCAACAACGACGGAGCCGGGGCATCCAGAAGCTGGCGGGCCATGTAGCGATCCCGCTGTTGCTGAACAGAGAGCATTGACGCCAGTTGCTGGCCTTCAATGTTGCCTTCATGCATGGCTATGATGGTTTCGCGCAGAGCTTCTTGTACCGCAGGTGCTGTGGATTTTTTCCCTTCAGGAAATTCGTTTTTTTTGTACAGCGCCATTACCCGATCCCGGTCAATGTTGGCATTGAGCAGAGGGTAAGGCGCACGTAATGCCTGCATGACTATGTCGCCATACATCTCCCAGGGCCACCCTTTTTGCCAGTTAAGCAGTTCCTGAATACGGCCATCCCGGACCACGGGATCATCTTTCAGCCAGCGTTTAACCTGGTTAACGCGGGGCTGCTGGTCTGCCGTCAGCATCTCAAGCAGCACACTCCCCTGTGGTCGCCGGGTGGGCAGGTTTTGAATAAGCCAGAGCTCAATCTGATGATGTCCGGCATTATCGTGTTTTTCGCCAATAATAAGCTGCCGGGCAACGGCAAGCTCAGCCAAAAGCTCTTGTTTGGTAATGGTTTTATTGCTTTTTAAATCAACTATTTGCCCGTCAGAAACACGGGCTGTTTGTAATGGTTTATTCTGGTTTATTGATGCAGGCTGGCTACAGGAGCTCAGGCTCAGACTGGCTAACGCTATCAAAGAAGTCAGGATTATTTTTTTTCGCATATTTCTGCCTGGAAGAGGCCTTCACTGGCCATTTTATTGATGCAGACTGGTTTATAACAGGCAGGTATGTTAACAAACCATAATCGCGAATGAAACTCATTATCACCTACATTATCATTAGCAGCATCCTGAATTCACTTTTTGTTGCCAACATTTTAGTTAAATATCGCAATAACATGACTGTTAGTAAGTTAATATTCTGAGTTTTTAAAAGCGGTAGCTACCCTCCCCAAATGGAGCTCTCTTATATCCTGCTGGTCGGCGACGTTAAACGGGTAGGCTAATTTCTTCCAATGCTATACCCTGATGCGAAAACCGCGCATCAGGGTATCTCCATGAAACAAATCACTTTCGCTTTGCGTCATCATCAGCTTACGAATACCAACACCTGGACGGCGGACAGCCAGTGGCTGGTTTTTGATGTGCGTCCGTCAGGCGCCTCGTTTACCGGTGAGACGATTGAGCGCGTCAACGTACAGACTGGCGAGGTTGAGGTCATTTATCGCGCTACGCAGGGCGCGCACGTTGGCGTGGTGACCGTTCATCCACAAGACGATCGCTATGTGTTCATTCATGGCCCGGAGAACCCGGACGAGACGTGGCGTTATGATTTCCACCATCGTCGCGGCGTGATAGCGGCGCAAAACCGCGTGACGAATCTGGATGCAATGGACATCACCGTGCCGTATACGCCCGGCGCGCTGCGCGGCGGCAGCCATGTGCATGTGTTCAGTCCGAACGGCGAGCGTGTCAGCTTCACCTATAACGACCATGTACTGCGTGAGCGCGATCCGGCGCTGGACTTGCGTAACGTCGGCGTTGCGGTGCCGTATGGCCCGGTTACGGTAGCGGTTCAGCATCCTCGGGAGTACAGCGGCAGCCACTGGTGCGTGTTGGTGAGCCAGACCACGCCGGCGCCACGGCCGGGCAGCGATGACATTAACCGCGCCTACGAAGAGGGGTGGGTGGGCGATCATGCGTTGGCGTTTATTGGCGATACCTTGTCGGCGAAGGGTGAAAAAGTGCCGGAGCTGTTTCTGGTGGCGTTGCCGCAGGATGAAAAAGGCTGGAAACAGGCAGGCGATATGCCGCTGACCGGAACAGAATCAACGCTGCCAGCGCCGCCTGCGGGCGTTGTTCAGCGCCGTCTGACCTTTACGCACGATCGCGCTTTCCCTGGGCTGGTAAACGTTCCGCGCCATTGGGTGCGGAGTAACCCGCAAGCCACGGACATTGCGTTTTTGATGCGCGATGATCGCGGTATTGTCCAGCTCTGGCTGATCCCGGCGCAGGGGGGAGAGCCGCGCCAGCTTACGCATAACGCGACCGATATTCAGTCAGCGTTCAACTGGCACCCGTCAGGCCAGTGGTTGGGGTTTGTGCTGGAAAACCGCATTGCCTGCTGCGACGCGCAGAGCGGGGCAATCGCCTTTTTAACGGAGAGTCATGACAGCCAGCCTTCAGCGGACGCCGTTGTTTTTTCGCCGGATGGAGCGTTAATCGCGTGGATGGAAGAGGTTGACGGTTTCCGCCAGCTTTGGGTGACGGAAACCGAACGATAAATCAGTGAGCGGGCATTTTTGCCGGGGGGATAACGGCGTTGGTCATCTTCGTTTTCTCCTCGCTCTTTTCCACTCGCGACTTCACTGAGCTGTCTGTGCGGAAGAAGTCCCACGGCAAGAGTATCGTATCCATGACGGCGGTAAAGGGCATATCCAGGATTGCCAGCGATTTGGTGCCCCAGTTTGTATCACTGCTGCCGATCATTTCGGCGCTGGCGCGTGTGCCGGGGTAGGTCCCCTCTTTGCCGCCGGTATGTGACATTACGCTGGAGCAGCCACCCAGTAAAACCAATCCACTGCACATCATCAGCGTTAACAACACATTTTTTATCATGATTTATTCATCTGTTGATTATCGGTGTTTGCATGATGAGTTATAGCGATCCGTCGCGAAAAATAACATCACCATCACGTCGCACTGTGGCGCTTATCGCACTTTAACAATGTGTGCTGTTCACCCAGTCTATGCGATAGACAACAAACTGCAAAAAAAGTCCCCTGCAAGCGCTTGAAAAGTTCATTTCCAGACCCATTTTTAGGGTGTAGGCAAATAAAGAGCACGCCTGATGGGTGTTCTGGCTACCTGACCTGTCCATGATGGAAGGTCAACTATTCTCGCTGATTTCAGGATCTATTCATTATGCGTAACTTTGACTTATCCCCGCTGTACCGTTCTGCCATTGGTTTTGATCGTCTGTTTAACCTCTTAGAAAACAACCAGAGCCAGAGTAATGGCGGTTATCCTCCGTATAACGTCGAGCTGGTGGATGAAAACCATTACCGCATTGCGATTGCCGTTGCAGGCTTTGCGGAAAGCGAACTGGAAATTACTGCTCAGGATAATCTGCTGGTGGTAAAAGGCGCTCATGCGGATGAGCAAAAAGAACGTACCTATCTCTACCAGGGCATCGCAGAGCGTAACTTTGAACGCAAATTCCAGTTAGCAGAGAATATTCATGTTCGCGGCGCTAACCTGGTGAACGGTCTGCTGTATATCGACCTGGAGCGCGTGATTCCAGAAGCGAACAAACCGCGCCGTATCGAAATTAACTGATTCAGTCAGGTCGCCGCCGGCGGCCTGTTATCCCCATGCTCGCCGTCAGGGAGCATATGCGAATCTGAGGATTCGCTGGGTATTACTCGCTTCTTAGAAGGAGATTATTATCATGCGTAATTACGATTTATCCCCACTGCTGCGTCAATGGATCGGTTTTGACAAACTGGCCAACGCCCTGCAAAACACCGGTGAAAGCCAGGGCTTCCCGCCCTATAACATTGAAAAAAGCGATGACAACCACTACCGCATTACCCTCGCGTTAGCCGGTTTCCGTCAGGAAGATCTGGATATTCAACTGGAAGGCACGCGCCTGACCGTAAAAGGCACGCCAGCGCAGCCGGAAAAAGAAACCAAATGGTTGCATCAGGGCCTGGTGACACAGCCATTCAGTCTGAGTTTTACTCTGGCAGAAAATATGGAGGTCAGCGGCGCGACCTTCACCAATGGGTTATTGCACATTGATTTAACCCGCAACGAGCCGGAAACCATCGCTCCGCAGCGTATCGCTATTAGCGAACGTCCCGCGTTAAATAGCTAGTCCAGGACTACCTGTAGGCCGGATAAAGCGTAGCCGCCATCCGGCAAATCGCCCGGTGCGCTATGCTTACCGGGCCTACAAAGCGACGCAGAACCTATAGGTCCGGCATCATGCTTTTCAACAAACCGCCCCGCCAGCAATGACGGGGCATTTTTGTGCTTTACCACCCATACATACCGCTTGTACTCTGCGAGAATCCATTTAATTAATAATGTTATTCACAGGGAAAAGAAGATGAGTGATATAGCATTGACGGTCAGCGTTCTGGCGTTGGTGGCGGTTGTCGGGTTGTGGATCGGCAATATCAAGGTGCGGGGTGTCGGTTTTGGCATTGGCGGCGTACTGTTCGGCGGGATTATCGTCGGCCACTTTGTCGATCAGGCCGGGATGACGCTGAGCAGTGACATGCTGCATTTTATCCAGGAATTCGGCCTGATACTCTTCGTTTACACCATTGGTATTCAGGTGGGGCCGGGGTTCTTTGCCTCTCTGCGCGTCTCAGGGTTGCGCCTTAATCTCTTTGCCATCCTGATTGTCATTATCGGTGGGCTGGTTACCGCCATTCTGCATAAAATCTTCGCTATCCCGCTACCGGTGGTGCTGGGGATTTTCTCCGGCGCGGTCACCAATACGCCTGCGCTGGGGGCCGGGCAGCAAATTCTGCGCGATCTGGGAACGCCAATGGAAGCGGTGGACCAGATGGGGATGAGCTATGCGATGGCCTATCCTTTCGGGATTTGCGGCATTTTGCTCACCATGTGGCTGATGCGGATGATTTTTCGCGTCAACGTGGAGGCGGAAGCGAAGCAGCATGAAGACACGCTTAGCAATGGACACTCGTTAATCCAGACCATGAATATCCGTGTTGAGAACCCGAATCTCAACAATATGGCGATCCAGGATGTGCCCATCCTGAACAGCGATAAAATCATCTGTTCGCGTCTGAAACGCGACGAGACGCTGATGGTGCCTTCACCGGGAACGATCATCCAGTCGGGCGACCTGCTGCATCTGGTGGGACAGCCCGCCGATCTGCATAACGCGCAGCTGGTCATTGGTCAGGAGGTGGACACCTCGCTCTCAACGCGAGGGACGGATTTGCGCGTTGAACGCGTCGTGGTCACTAACGAAAAGGTGCTCGGAAAACGCATTCGCGACCTCCATTTTAAAGAACGCTATGACGTGGTGATCTCCCGTCTGAACCGTGCGGGCGTAGAGCTGGTGGCCAGTAACGACGCCAGCCTGCAATTCGGTGACATCCTCAATCTGGTTGGCCGTCCTTCTTCAATTGATGCGGTGGCCAATGTTGTGGGGAACGCCCAGCAAAAACTGCAACAGGTGCAGATGTTACCGGTGTTTATCGGTATTGGTCTGGGCGTGTTGTTGGGGTCGATTCCGTTGTTTGTCCCTGGATTCCCGGTAGCGTTAAAGCTGGGACTGGCGGGCGGGCCGCTGATCATGGCGCTGATTCTGGGACGTATCGGCAGCATCGGCAAGCTGTACTGGTTTATGCCGCCAAGCGCCAACCTGGCGCTGCGTGAGCTGGGGATCGTGCTGTTTCTCGCGGTGGTCGGGCTGAAGTCTGGCGGTGACTTTATTGATACGTTGACTCAGGGTGATGGTCTGAGCTGGATTGGTTACGGCATCTTTATTACTGCCATTCCGCTGATTACCGTCGGTCTTCTGGCGCGTATCTTTGCCAAAATGAACTACCTGACGCTATGCGGGATGCTGGCGGGGTCAATGACCGATCCGCCTGCACTGGCGTTTGCTAACAACCTGCATGCCACCAGCGGTGCGGCGGCGCTCTCCTACGCCACCGTTTATCCACTGGTAATGTTCCTGCGGATTATCACCCCGCAACTGCTGGCGGTGCTTTTCTGGGGGTTAGGCTAGGTCAGGTTTGCATCCGGGTGGACGCGCCGTAAATGGTAGTCCACCTGGTATTCGCTGGCATTTCTGAACATGACCGAATAATTCAAAAACTCCCCGCTGTCGCTGTAAGAAAGCGATGTGATCCGCAGTAGCGGCGTTTGCTCGGGGACGTTCATTTGCGCGGAGAGCTGTTTATCGGCCAGTACGGGCGTCAGGCTTTCATAGTTGCCACTGATGGTGATGCCGCACTCTTTCTCAATATAATCAAATTTCGACCCTTCCAGGTGGATCAGCGAGAGGTTACGGAACAGCCTGACGGGCATATAGCTGTCCTCCAGCATCAGCGGTTTGCCATCCACATAGCGCACGCGGCGGGAAAAGTAGATACGTTCGTTGATCTGAATCCGCAACTGGCTGGCAATGGCGGGGGGCGCAGGCATCACTTCGAACACCAGCACCTGGCTGGTGACCTCTTTTCCCTGACGCCGCAGCACTTCCGCCAGTCCGGTCAGGTTGGTGGTTTCATGATGAAGGTCTTTACGCGCCACGTATGTGCCGCTCCCGTGCCGCCGCACCACCAGTCCCCACCCCACCAGCATATCGACGGCTTTGCGGATGGTCATTCGTGACACAGCAAACTCTTCCGCCAGCTTTTTTTCACCAGGCAACGGGCTACCGATGTTGTAATCAGATGAGTTGAGCCGGATTCTTAGTCGTTCCGCTATCGATTTGTAGATCACTACCAGACCTCTTTTTCCCTTTAATTTCCGCGCTACGAACCTTTTGATGTCTAACTTTTATGTAAAAAGTAGACATTATTGACTGAATTAAAACCATGAATGCGATCACGAATCGAAGCGGCGCGTCATGTTCTCAGAATCGCAACTACCTATTCTCGTATCAGGCCAGCAATCACTACAAAAAAGGCCTCTCCCTACTGGTTGTTATATGAGGATGTAAAAATGCTCAGTCAAATACAACGCTTTGGCGGCGCTATGTTTACCCCGGTACTGTTGTTCCCGTTCGCCGGTATCGTCGTGGGTATCGCTATCATGCTGCGCAACCCGCTTTTTGTTGGCGAAGCGCTGACCGATCCCAACAGTTTATTCGCGCAAATCGTTCATATTATTGAAGAAGGCGGCTGGACGGTTTTCCGTAATATGCCGCTGATTTTCGCCGTCGGCTTGCCGATTGGCCTGGCTAAACAGGCGCAAGGCCGAGCTTGTCTGGCGGTGCTGGTCAGCTTCCTGACATGGAACTATTTCATTAATGCCATGGGCATGACCTGGGGTCATTTTTTCGGCGTGGACTTCAGCGTAGACCCGACGGCAGGCAGCGGTCTGACGATGATGGCCGGAATAAAAACGCTCGATACCAGCATTATCGGCGCCATTATGATTTCGGGCATCGTCACCGCGCTGCACAACCGCTATTTCGATAAGCCGTTGCCCGTGTTCCTCGGTATTTTTCAGGGCACGTCGTTTGTGGTGATTATCGCGTTCCTGGTGATGATCCCCTGCGCCTGGCTGACGCTGCTCGGCTGGCCAAAAGTGCAGATGGGCATTGAATCTCTACAGGCTTTCCTGCGTTCAGCGGGCGCGCTGGGCGTGTGGGTCTACACCTTCCTCGAACGTATTCTGATCCCGACAGGGCTGCACCACTTCGTCTATGGCCCCTTCATTTTTGGCCCGGCGGCGGTAGAAGGTGGCATTCAGGTTTACTGGGCGCAACACATGCAGGCGTTCAGCCAGAGCACGGAATCGCTGAAGACGTTATTCCCGGAAGGCGGTTTTGCCCTGCACGGTAACTCAAAAATCTTTGGCTCCGTCGGGATTGCGCTGGCGCTCTATTACACCGCATCGCCAGAAAACCGGGTGAAGGTCGCCGGTTTGCTGATCCCCGCCACGTTAACCGCTGTACTGGTGGGCATCACGGAACCGCTGGAATTCACTTTCCTGTTTATCTCTCCGCTGCTGTTTGCCGTACACGCGGTACTGGCGGCCTCAATGGCGACGGTGATGTATATCTGTGGCGTGGTAGGAAATATGGGCGGCGGACTGCTGGATCAGTTCTTACCGCAAAACTGGATCCCGATGTTCCACAACCATGCCGGAATGATGTTTACCCAGATAGGCATCGGGCTGGCATTCACCGCCCTCTATTTTGTGGTTTTCCGCACCCTGATCCTGCGCTTCAATCTGAAAACGCCGGGTCGTGAAGAGAGTGAAGTCAGACTCTACAGCAAAGCGGATTACAAGGCCGCGCGTGGACAGACAACGGCGCCCGCGCCGGACGCAAAACTTGGGCAGGCAGCCGGGTTCCTCCAGGCGCTGGGCGGCGCGGGCAATATTGAAAGCATTAATAACTGCGCCACGCGCTTACGTATCGCGCTCCACGATATGGCGCAGACCCAGAGTGATGACGTCTTTAAAGCGCTGGGCGCGCACGGCGTGGTTCGCCGTGGCAATGGCATCCAGGTGATTGTCGGCCTGCATGTGCCCCAGGTGCGTGACCAGCTTGAAACGCTAATGAAATCCCCCTTATCGACCGAACAAATCCCCATGACGGAGGCAGTATCATGAAAAAATTCTCAGTGGTTATCGCAGGCGGCGGCAGCACATTTACGCCGGGCATCGTATTGATGTTGCTGGCAAACCAGGACCGTTTTCCGCTTCGCGCGCTGAAATTCTATGACAACGACGGCGCTCGCCAGGAAGTGATTGCCGAAGCGTGCAAAATCATCCTTAAAGAGCAGGCGCCGGAGATTGAGTTTAGTTACACCACCGATCCCGAAGCAGCGTTTACCGATGTTGATTTCGTGATGGCGCATATCCGCGTGGGCAAATACCCGATGCGGGAAAAAGACGAAAAAATCCCGCTGCGCCACGGCGTATTAGGCCAGGAAACCTGTGGCCCGGGCGGGATTGCGTATGGGATGCGTTCTATTGGCGGCGTGCTGGAGCTGGTGGATTACATGGAGAAATACTCCCCGAACGCGTGGATGCTGAACTACTCCAACCCGGCGGCGATAGTGGCCGAGGCGACGCGACGTCTGCGCCCGAACGCCAAAATCCTCAATATCTGTGATATGCCGATCGGCATTGAAGGGCGGATGGCGCAGATTGTCGGCCTGCAAGATCGTAAGCAAATGCGCGTGCGTTATTACGGGCTGAACCACTTTGGCTGGTGGACGTCGATTGAGGACTTGCAGGGTAACGACCTGATGCCGAAACTGCGGGAATACGTCGCGAAACACGGTTATGTTCCGCCATCTAACGATCCGCATACTGAAGCGAGCTGGAATGATACGTTCGCCAAAGCGAAGGATGTGCAGGCGCTGGACCCGGACACCATGCCGAATACCTATCTGAAATACTATCTGTTCCCGGACTATGTGGTACAGCACTCGAACCCGGCGCGCACGCGTGCTAATGAGGTGATGGATCACCGTGAAAAACAGGTATTTGGCTCCTGCCGCGCGATTATTGAAGCAGGCCACTCCTCCGCTGGCGAGCTGGAAATTGATGAACATGCGTCTTATATCGTCGATCTGGCAACGGCAATCGCCTTTAATACGCAGGAACGGATGCTGCTGATTGTGCCAAACAACGGGGCGATTCATAACTTTGATGATGAAGCGATGGTGGAGATCCCTTGCCTGGTGGGGCATAACGGGCCGGAACCTCTGACGGTTGGCGATATTCCGCAGTTCCAGAAAGGGCTGATGAGCCAGCAGGTGGCCGTCGAGAAACTGGTGGTCGATGCCTGGGAGCATCGCTCCTATCAGCGTCTGTGGCAGGCGATTACGCTCTCCAAAACCGTGCCGAGCGCGTCTGTCGCCAAAGCGATTCTTGATGATCTGATTGAAGCCAACAAAGAATACTGGCCTGAACTGCACTAATCTTGTTGACCGGCATCCAGCGGGTGCCGGTCAGGATGTTTCAACACCGCCGACGGCGCGTAGCCAAATTTATGCTTAAATGCTTTGCTGAAATGAAATGAGTCAAAGAAGTTGAGCATATCCGCTACCTGACCCACCGAATTCCCTTCCTGTTTTAACAGCGATAATGCCAGTTCCAGTCGGGCGTCCAGATAATATTCTTTCGGTGTTTTCCCGGTATAGCGTAAAAACAGACGACGCAGCCAGGCTTCGCTACAGGGGATCGTGGCCGCCATATCCGCTACGCTCCAGCGGCGTTGCAGGCTGGCATGTAACGCTGCAATTAACTTTTCAACCTGTATGCGTTGTGGGTCTTTTTTCCCGTTTGAGTCAATAAGACAAATCCACTGATAAATAATTTTCGTGAGAAACGCGACGGCGAGATTATTTTTAATCGGTTCCGGGCGGGTAATTAATTGTGAAACTTCGGCCAGTTCCTGATTATAAACGTCACCGTTATAAATAACGCTTTGTTGTCGGATAGGAATATCCATAATACTGGTTGGGGTAAACTCCATCCAGTATTGCTCCCACAATAAACCTTCGCAATGGTAAGACTGTATATCAGTGGGTTTTAAAAAGATAATGCAGTTGCCGTTTAATGTAATTTGCTCGCCGTCTTTCAGCAGGATTTTCCCGCACCCCTGTACGGTATAGACCGCGACCCACGAATTGGCGATTAGCGGCTTTTTCTTATCTCGCGGCCATATAACACGGTAATTTTCGTCAGCGTAGGTATGCCACAGCGAGATCAATGAAATTCCGCTGGAGATCACATTTTCATTAATCAGCAGGGGAATATTGTACGTAGTTTCGTTTTTTACATGCGAACTTAGCAAGTTTCCATTCATTTTATTTTCTCGCCGGAGAATGATGCCCACAACCTGAACATAACAGAAAGTGAATGCTTCAGGGAGGCGATGTTTGTAATTAAGAAATCTGACTGCCTGACCCGGCACGCTTTACCTCGTGTTGACCCTACCGCTGCCGGGACATAATGAAAAACAAGGGCTATGAGATGAATACGCTACAAATTTTGAGCTTTGTTGGTTTTACGCTACTGGTGGCGGTTATCACCTGGTGGAAGTTACGAAAAGCGGATACCGGTTCGCAGCAGGGATATTTTCTGGCGGGACGTTCGTTAAAAGCACCGGTTATTGCCGCCTCGCTGATGTTAACTAACCTCTCAACGGAACAACTGGTGGGATTAACCGGCCAGGCTTATCGCAGCGGTATGTCGGTAATGGCATGGGAAGTCATCTCCGCAATTCCGCTTATTTTTCTGGCGCTGATCTTTCTGCCACGCTATCTGCAACGCGGCATTGCAACGATCCCGGATTTTATTGAAGAGCGCTATGACAAAACCACCCGCATCATTATCGATTGCTGTTTTTTGATTGCGACGGGAATCTGTTTTTTACCCATCATTCTGTATTCCGGCGCGCTTGCCTTTAACAGCATGTTTCATGTCACTGAAACCTTTGGTATTTCACAACATACGGCGATTTGGCTGATGGCTGTCGTGCTGGGGATTAGCGGCATCCTGTATGCTGTCGTCGGCGGGATGCGGGCGATTGCCATTGCCGATGTGATTAACGGTATCGGTCTGGTGATTGGCGGCCTGATGGTGCCGCTGTTTGGTCTGATGGCGATGGGGAAAGGCAGTCTGAGCGAAGGTATTACGCGCTTAACCCAGGATCACAGCCAGATGCTGAACTCGATTGGCGGCAGCAACGACCCGGTGCCGATTGGCGCGGCGTTGACCGGGCTTATCCTGGTCAATACGTTCTACTGGTGCACCAACCAGGGGATCGTTCAGCGTACGCTGGCATCAAAAAGTTTATCGGAAGGGCAAAAAGGGGCGCTGCTTACGGCGGTGTTGAAGATGCTGGACCCGCTGATTCTGGTGCTGCCGGGCGTTATCGCTTTTCATCTCTTTCAGGATCTACCGAAAGCAGACATGGCCTACCCGGCGCTGGTGAACAAAGTGATGCCGCTGCCGCTGATTGGCTTTTTTAGCGCGGTGCTGTTTGGCGCGATTATCAGCGCATTCTGCGGTTTTTTGAACAGTGCTTCGACCCTGTTTAGCCTCGGTATCTATCGCCGACTGATTAATGAACAGGCCAGCCCCGATAAACTGGTCACTGTTGGTCGTCGCTTTGGCTTTATTGTGGCCGTGATCTCCGTACTGGTGGCGCCGTGGATCGCCTATGCGCCGCAAGGGCTCTACAGTTGGATGAAACAGCTCAACGGGATTTATAACGTGCCGTTGGTGACCATTGTTATTATGGGCTTCTTCTTCCCGCGTATTCCGGCGCTGGCTGCGAAGGTCGCAATGGGACTCGGTATTGTCAGTTACATCACCATCAACTACCTGGTGAAATTTGATTTTCATTTCCTCTATGTGCTGGCCTGTACCTTCTGTATCAACGTCGTGGTGATGCTGCTCATTGGCGTGATTAAGCCGCGTGCAACGCCGTTTAAATTTCATGATGCGTTTGCGGTTGACATGAAACCGTGGAAAAACGTGAAGATCGCCGCCGTTGGCGTCATGTTCGCGATGATTGGCGTCTATTCTGGTCTGGCGCAGTTCGGTGGCTATCAGACCCGGTGGCTGACCATTCTCAGCTACGCCATCACCGCTGCGGTGGTTGTTTACCTGATTTACAGCTCATGGCAGACGCGCCATTCCGCGCCTGTGGTTTATGTTTCTGACGCTAAGGATAAAGCATGACCCGTCCGAATTTTCTGTTCATTATGACCGATACACAGGCGACCAATATGGTGGGCTGCTATAGCGGTAAGCCGCTGAACACGCAGCATATTGACAGCCTGGCCGCTGAAGGGATTCGCTTTAACTCCGCGTATACCTGCTCGCCGGTGTGTACGCCAGCCCGCGCGGGGCTTTTTACCGGTATTTATGCCAATCAGTCCGGCCCGTGGACGAACAACGTCGCGCCGGGGAAGAACATCTCCACGATGGGGCGTTATTTTAAGGATGCAGGCTATCACACCTGCTATATCGGTAAATGGCACCTCGACGGGCACGATTACTTTGGCACCGGCGAGTGCCCGCCTGAGTGGGATGCCGACTACTGGTATGACGGCGCAAACTACCTTTCTGAACTGACGGAGAATGAAATCAGCCTGTGGCGTAACGGACTGAACAGTATTGAGGATTTGCAGACCAATAATATTGATGAGACCTTTACCTGGGCGTATCGCATCAGCAACCGGGCGGTTGATTTTCTCCATCAGCCAGCGAGAGATGACGAACCGTTCCTGATGGTGGTCTCTTATGATGAGCCGCATCATCCGTTTACCTGTCCGGTTGAGTATCTGGAGAAGTATCAGGATTTTTATTATGACCTGGGCGCGAAGGCGCAGGATTCGCTGAGTAATAAACCTGAGCACCATCGGCTATGGGCGCAGGCGATGCCGTCCCCGGTGGGCGATGATGGCTGTTATCATCATCCGCTCTACTTTGCCTGCAATGACTTTGTTGACGATCAGATTGGGCGGGTGATCAATGCGTTAACCCCGGAACAACGTGAGAATACCTGGGTGATTTATACCTCCGATCACGGTGAAATGATGGGGGCGCACAAACTCATCAGCAAAGGGGCGGCAATGTATGATGACATTACCCGCATCCCGCTGATTATGCGCCCGCCGCAGGGAGCGCCGCTGCAGATCGATACGCCGGTCAGCCATATTGACCTGCTGCCTACGATGATGGCGCTGGCGGGGATTGATAAGCCCGATATTCTTCCGGGTGAAAACATCCTGGCCGTTGAAGCGCCGCGCGGGGTGATGGTGGAGTTCAACCGCTATGAGATCGAGCATGACAGCTTTGGCGGCTTTATTCCGGTGCGCTGCTGGGTGACGGATAACTGGAAGCTGGTGCTGAACCTGTTTACCAGCGATGAGCTGTACGACAGGCGTAATGACCCGGATGAACTGCATAATCTGATTGCTGCGCCGGAATTTGCCGGTGTTCGCAGTCAGATGCACGACGCGCTGCTGGATTACATGGATAAAATCCGCGACCCGTTCCGTACGTACCAGTGGATCCTGCGTCCGTGGCGTAAAGATGCCCGGCCGCGCTGGATGGGGGCATTCCGCCCACGCCCACAAGACGGTTATTCTCCGGTGGTACGTGATTACGATACCGGTTTGCCCACGCAAGGCGTGAAAGTAGAAGAGAAAAAGCAGAAGTTTTGATGCGTTATGCCCGGTGGCGCTGTGCTTACCGGGCCTACAAAAAGCGCAATACCGTAGGCCGGATAAGGCGTTTACGCCGCCATCCGGCAATAATGATGCCCGGTGGCGCTGTGCTTACCGGGCCTACAAAAAGCGCAACACCGTAGGCCGGATAAGGCGTTTACGCCGCCATCCGGCAATAATAATGCCCGGTGGCGCTGCGCTTACCGGGCCTACAAAAGCGTAATACCGTAGGCCGGATAAGGCGCTTACGCCGCCATCCGGCAATAATGATGCCCGGTGGCGCTGCGCTTACCGGGCCTACAAAAGCGTAATACCGTAGGCCGGATAAGGCATTTACGCCGCCATCCGGCAATAATAATGCCCGGTGGCGCTGCGCTTACCGGGCCTACAAAAAGCGCAACACCGTAGGCCGGATAAGGCATTTACGCCGCCATCCGGCAATAATTTAAAGGAGCCGTCATGAAGATTTCCCGCCTCGGAGAAGCGCCGGATTACCGCTTCTCGCTGGCAAATGAGCGTACCTTTTTGGCGTGGATTCGCACCGCGCTGGGGTTTCTGGCGGCGGGCGTCGGGCTTGACCAACTCGCGCCGGACTTCGCCACGCCGGTGATTCGCGAACTGCTGGCACTGCTGCTGTGTCTCTTTGCGGGCGGCCTGGCGATTTATGGCTATCTGCGCTGGCTACGCAACGAAAAAGCGATGCGTCTGAAAGAAGACCTGCCGTACACCCATAGCCTGATGATAATCAGCCTGATGCTGATGATTGTTGCGGTGATTGTCATGGCGCTGGTGTTGTATGCCGGATAGCCGCAAAGCCCGCCGTCAGGTTGATCCCGGTCTACAGCCGGAGCGCACGTCGCTGGCCTGGTTTCGTACCCTGTTAGGCTATGGCGCATTGATGGCGCTGGCGCTGAAACATAACTGGCATCAGGCGGGGTTTCTGTTCTGGGTTTCTATTGGCGTGCTGGCGATTGTCGCGCTCATTCTCTGGCGCTATACCCGCAGCCGTAACCTGATGGATGTGGCGCACAGTGATTTTTCCGAATCTCGCGCCGTGCGTGACAAATTTTTGATCTCTCTCGCGGTGTTGTCCCTCGCAATACTGTTTGCTGTAACGCATATTCGTCAACTTATCGTCTTTATTAGGGATTTTGCATGACAGGATGTCAGGTCATGGCTAAACCGGCCAGCTCACGTTGTAACCTTGATTGTCATTACTGTTTTTATATCGATAAACCCTCTCAACCCGTTATGGATGACGCGACCTTAGAGGCTTTTATTTGCCAGCATATTGCCGCGCAGTCGGTTGATGATGTGCTGTTTGCCTGGCAGGGCGGAGAGCCGACGCTGTGTGGACTCGATTTTTTTCACCGCGTGGTCGCGTTGCAAAAACGCTATGGAGAGGGGAAACGCATCCAGAATACCTTCCAGACTAACGGCATTTTACTCAGTGACGAGTGGTGCCGATTCTTACGCGATAATGGCTGGCTGGTCGGTATCTCACTGGATGGCCCCGCCGATTTACATGATGCTTATCGCGTTAGCCGTAGTGGAAAACCAACGCATCATAAGGTGGTGGAAGCGATAGCAAGGCTGGCTGCCCATCGCGTGGACTTCAACCTGCTGGTGGTGGTGAATCGGCTGAACAGCCAGCAGCCTGCGCGTATGTATCGCTATCTTCGCCAGCTTGGCACGCCTTTTCTTCAGTTCATTCCGTTGGTTGAACGTGACGATCGCGGCAAACTGACCGCTGATTCCGTGACGTCGGAAGACTGGGGGCATTTTCTCAATGATGTGTTTGATCTCTGGGTTCGGGAAGATATTGGGCGCGTTTTTGTACAACTGTTTGATTCGATGCTGGGCGTGTGGAGTGGGCATCCGGCACAAATGTGCGCGCTTAGCGAAACCTGCGGTCACGCGTTCGCCCTGGAAGCAAACGGCGATCTCTATCAGTGCGATCACTATGTCTACCCGGCGTTCCGGCTGGGTAATATCCATCAAACGCCACTACATATGCTGAATGCCAGCCCGCAGGCGAGTGAATTTGGACAGCAGAAAAAATCAACGCTGGGGGCGGATTGCCTGGACTGCGCCTTATTGCGATTCTGCAACGGTGATTGTCCAAAGCATCGGGATTTAAGCGGGAAAAGCGTGCTGTGCGGCGGGTATAAAGCGTTTATTAACCACACGTCGCCGCATATGCGCGTCATGCGGGATCTAATTAAACAGCATCGCTCACCGATGGAGCTGATGGCGATGCTGCGTTAAGGTCAGTGACGTTTAGCGCCCTTTCGCCAGGTACTGCGCCATCTCTTCTTCCGGCACCATACCGCCGCCGGTCGCCCACACCAGATGCGTGGCGTGATTAAGCTGCTCAGCGCTGAAGGCGTGCATCTGCTGGTAATCCGTCGAACGGCAAACACGCTGCGGCCCGGCCATTCCCGCCAGTGCGGACGGCTCCAGGCGAATACCTTCTTCCTGCGCCAGCCAACCCAGCATGTCGTACATCGTCCGATCGTCGAGGGTGTACAGCCCGTCCAGCAGACGTTCCATTGCCCGCCCTACAAACCCGGATGCGCGCCCCACCGCCAGACCGTCTGCCGCCGTCAGGTTATCGACGCCAATCTCCTGGACGGAAATGGCATCATGCAGACCGGTATATACGCCCAGTAACATGCACGGAGAGTGGGTTGGTTCGGCGAAGAAGCAGTGGACGTTGTCGCCAAATGCCAGTTTCAGACCAAAAGCCACGCCGCCAGGGCCGCCGCCAACGCCGCACGGCAGGTAGACAAACAGCGGATGGTCGGCATCCACCACGCGCCCCTGCTGCGCAAACTGAGCCTTCAGGCGCTGCCCGGCCACCGCATAGCCCAAAAACAGCGTGCGGGAGTTTTCATCGTCAATGAAGAAACAGTTTGGATCGGACTGTGCCGCTTTGCGTCCTTGCTCAACCGCTACGCCGTAATCCTCTTCGTATTCCACTACCGTTACGCCGTGGCTGCGCAGTTTGGCTTTCTTCCAGGCGCGGGCGTCGGCGGACATATGCACCGTCACCTTAAAGCCGATACAGGCGCTCATAATGCCAATCGACAGCCCCAGATTACCGGTTGAACCCACGGCAATGCTGTACTGGCTGAAGAACTGCCTGAACTCCGGTGAAAGCATTACGCTGTAGTCATCTTCGGTCGTCAGCAGACCCGCCTCCAGCGCCAGTTTTTCCGCGTGGGCCAGCACTTCATAAATCCCGCCACGGGCTTTTATCGAGCCGGAAATCGGTAAGTGACTGTCTTTTTTCAGCAGAAGTTCGCCGCTGATTTTCTGTCCGTACTCTTTTTCCAGCCGCTGCTGCATTGCGGGGATGATCGCCAGTTCAGACTCAATAATCCCGCCGGTTGCGGCGGTTTCCGGGAAGGCTTTTGCCAGATACGGCGCGAAACGGGCCAGGCGGGCATGCGCATCCTGTACATCCTGCGCTGTCAGACCAACATAGGGTAAACCTTCCGCAAGAGAGGTGGTGCCTGGGTTAAACCAGGTCGTTTCTTTGAGGGCGATCAGATCCTCTACCAGAGGATACTGAGCGATGAGTGAAGTCATTTTAGCGTTTTCCATAATACGTCTCTTTGCGCTTAGATGATAAAGGAAAGCAGGAATGTGCCCGCCAGAGCAACAACCGACGCGATAAATGTCGCGGTTGTATAGTACTTAAATGTTTCATTCAGGGTGGCGCCGCAGTATTGCTTCACCAGCCAGAAGAGGGAATCGGTCACGATCGTGCAGCCAATCGCGCCGGAACCGATGGCAATGGCGATGATCTCCGGGCTGACGTTGGGGTAGAGCGGCAGCATCGGCGCGACAATCGCCGTCGCGCCCATCATCGCAACCGTTGCGGAACCCACTGCGGCGTGCAGAATCAGCGCCACCAGCCAGGCCAGCAGAATCGGGTGCATGTGCATATTGGAGAGGATCACCGCCAGCGTATCCGCCAGACCGCTGCTTTTGAGGATAGCGTTGAACGCGCCGCCTGCACCGATAATCAGCAGGATGTTAGCAATCGAGCCAAAGCCGTTTTCGGTATGGGTCAGCAACGTACCCATACCGATATGCTGACGCAGGCCGAGAATGTAATAGGCCACGAAAACGGCGATAAACATTGCGGTGATCGGGTTGCCGATAAACTCCAGCAGCGTATACAGCGTGCCGCCCTGCGTCATGTTCAGTTCGGCAACGGTTTTTACCAGCATCAGGCCAATCGGCAGCAGGACGGTAAACAGCGTCGCGCGTAAAGAAGGCAGCGTATTTTCATCGCGCACTTCGAGATCCGCAAACTCCGTCGGCACCGGCTTAAACGGCAGGCGGTTGCCGAGGAACTTCAGGAATAGCGGCCCGCCGACCAGCGACGCCACCAGCCCAACCAGCAAACCGTAGACGATAACGGAACCGATATCTGCACCCAGCTTATTCGCCACAAACAGCGCAGCCGGATGCGGCGGCACCACGCAATGCACGGCCATTAGCGCGGTACACAGCGGAATAGCCAGCTTCAGCAGCGACGTGTTGGTTTTCTTCGCTATCGAAAATGCCAGTGGGATGAGCAGTACCACACCCACTTCCACAAACAGCGTGATGCCGCAAATCAGCCCCACCAGCACCATGATCACATCAGCGGAAAGCCAGCGGCAACGCTGGAGCGTCAGGCCGATCCGTTCTGCCGCGCCGGACACTTCCATCATTTTGCCGAGAATGGTTCCGAGACCGATGACGGCGGCGAGGAAGCCTAACGTGCCGCCAATACCGCTTTCAATCGCATTGACCATCTCCAGCGGCCCCATGCCCATCATCGCGCCCACAAAGAAACTGGCCAGCAGCAGTGCCAGAAACGGGTGGAATCTGAATTTCACGATGGTCAGCACGATTAGCACGATGCTTACCAGCAGCGTGCTCACAACCCAAATTTGAGAGTGCATATCTCACCTTACCCTGTGATTAACATAGGCGTATTGGACGAAAAAACGGCACTTGCTGACAAACGATATAAATTGCCCTTCGCATGAGCCAAATTGAATCAAAAGGGTGATTTGCATCCAATAATGGTCTGTTTATGCGATATGGTTCACTTTGATTCATCTTTGCGCTGATTTTCCAGGCGCATTTTTTTACACTGCAAAGCCAAAAAGAGGTCACAGAGGCGGCGATGGAACCCTTACGCGACGGCAGAAACCGTTTACTCAACGGCTGGCAATTATCAAAGCTGTACACCTTTGAAGTGGCGGCCAGGCATCAGTCTTTTGCGCTGGCGGCGGATGAGCTGTCGCTAAGTCCCAGCGCGGTCAGCCATCGAATTAATCAACTGGAAGAGGAGCTGGGGATTCAGCTCTTTGTCCGTTCGCACCGCAAAGTGGAACTCACCCATGAGGGCAAGCGGGTATTCTGGGCGTTGAAATCGTCGCTGGATACGCTGAATCAGGAAATCCTCGATATTAAAAATCAGGAGTTGTCAGGGACGCTGACCGTCTATTCGCGGCCTTCGATTGCTCAGTGCTGGCTGGTGCCTGCGCTGGGAGATTTTACTCGCCGCTATCCGTCCATCTCGCTGACCATGTTGACCGGTAATGACAACGTGAATCTCCAGCGGGCAGGGATTGATTTAGCGATCTATTTTGATGATGCGCCCTCGGCGCAGCTGACGCATCACTTCCTGATGGATGAGGCCATTCTGCCGGTGTGCAGCCCCGAATATGCCCGTCATCATGACTTAACGAATGCGCGGGTTAACCTGCGCCACTGTACGCTCCTGCATGACCGACAGGCATGGAGCAACGACTCCGGCACTGATGAATGGCACAGTTGGGCGCAGCATTTTGGCGTGAATCTGCCGACATCGTCGGGTATTGGCTTCGATCGTTCCGATTTAGCCGTTATTGCGGCAATGAACCATATCGGTGTGGCGATGGGGCGTAAACGGCTGGTGCAAAAGCGTCTTGATAGCGGCGAACTGATTGCGCCTTTCGGCGAGATGACGCTGAAATGCCACCAGCACTATTATGTAACCACGCTGCCTGGCAGACAGTGGCCGAAAATCGAGGCGTTTATCGGCTGGTTGCAGGAGCAGGCGACGTAGCGTTTGCCACGCGAAGATTTATTGCATGTAAAGCCAGAAAGCGTGCTAAATACGTGATATGACTCCTGATGATTTGCTTAAGGACAATCGTGTTAAAGCCGCTTGCTTCTCTCTTCCTGCTCGTCAGCGCCACGGTGTGCGCGGCTCAGCCGCCGTTGACCGCTTCGCGCTATGCGCAGCAGCTTGGTGTGGGGATGGACGTTGACTGGGCGCGCACCGAACGGGGTATCCGGGAGTTTGATCCTCTGGTGGTGCGTGATTTTCAGGCGAAGGGATTTAAGCATGTGCGCATACGCGTCGCGGGAGAGCCGACGGAAGCGCGACTCATCCACCTGCGAAAACTGGTGGAGGCGTGTGAGCAGTATGGCGTGATTCCAATCATTGCTTATCAGGCCGATGAGTATAAAAACGACCCCAGTCCCGGCAATGAACAAGAGGTGATCAACTGGTGGGTGGCCGTCGCGCACTATTTTGCGCAACGTTCGCCGCTGCTGGGGTTTGACCTGATTTATGAACCGGCGGAGAAACTCAACCACAGCCAGGCTTCCCTGAACCGGGTATATGACAAAACCATCCGCACCCTTCACGCGATTGACCCCCAACGCATGATTTTTGTCGCGCCTCGTCTGCGCGCCGCGCCGGAAGCGTTGTCGGCCCTAAAACTGCCCCCGCAAAGCCAGAATTACGTGCTGGCGGAGTGGCATATCTTTCCGTGGGGGCCGTTGAAAAATAACGGTAAATACCCGTGGACGTCGGGCACGGCGGCAGAGAAAGCGGCGATTCGCGCGCGAATTAACGCCGCCGTGCGCTGGCAGCAAAAAACCGGCCATGTCAGTTGGGTTGGCGGCTGGGCGCCGGGCGAATCAATCAAAAATAGCCCTTCCGCTTCGCAGCTCGCGTTTGCCCGATTTATGGCGTGCGAGTTGCAAAGGGTGAATATTCCGTATGCGATTAACGCGGATACGCAGTTTTATGACGGGGAAGAAGGGGCGTGGCGCCCGGCGCTGGAGCCGCTCCTGACCACGATGATTTCGCCGGTATGTGAAAAGCCCGGCGGGAAACCGGGCCATCATTCGATTAAATCGTCTGCCCCTGATGCGGCACACGCGACGCCAGCGGCAGCCAGCACAGTAAAATCAGCAGCCCCATAAGCGTCATCAAAAAGCCGAGGCTACCCTGCCCGGTTTGCGGCAGCATCGCGGAGAGCCACGCCAGCACGCCGGAGCCGATGTTTTGCAGGCCGCCCACCAGCGCGCCAGCCGTTCCGGCGAGAAACGGGAAAGGTTCCATCGCGCCGCTGGTCGCCAGTGGGAACAGCATTCCGGCGCCGAAGAAGAACAGCGCGGCGGGGATCAGCAGCGTCCAGACGTTCATCACGCCAAACAGACCTGGGACCCACATCATGACGCCCGCCAACAGGCAACTAAATACCGACTGCCACATCAGCGTTGAGAAGCGCTTATTCGGGCGACCCGCAAACCATGCGCCGAAAAACGCCGCCGGAATTGGCAGAATAAACAGGATGCTCACCACCATGCTGCTCAGACCCAGTACCGCTCCCATCAGCACGCCGGAGCAGGCTTCAAAGACGGCGATTCCCGCCAGTCCGCCAATCAGCATCAGCAGATAACAGGTAAATGCGCCGTTGCCGAATAATGTTTTGTAGCTGGCGATCAGGCGGGTACGTGGTGCGCCTGTGGGGCGCGTCTCCGGCATCCAGCGCGCCATACTGAAGGTGACGCCTGCGCAGAGAACCAGCAGGAAAACGTAACAGGCGCGCCAGTTCCAGACGGTATCCAGCAGTCCGCCAATCAGCGGCGCCAGCAACGGACTCACCAGAATCCCCATATTCAACAGGCTGTTAGCGTGGCGTAACTGCGTGCCTTCATACAGATCGCGCGGCAGCGTACGCGCCATCACGCCGCCGACGCCAGTGCCCATGCCCTGTAACGCGCTGGCGGCAATCAATACCGTCAGGCTGTGGGTGGTAATCGCGACCAGCGTAGCCAGCATAAAAATGGACATCCCGACGAGGATCACCGGGCGGCGCCCTACCCGATCGGAAAGCGGGCCGTAAAACAGTTGCGATACGCCGTAGGTGAGCAGGTAAGCGGCCATGACGCTTTGTACTGCCCCTTCACGAACGTTCAGTTCACGCGCCATATCGGCAATGGCGGGGATATAAATGGTTTGCGCCATCTGCCCGACGGCCACCAGTAATACCAACATCAACAACAAATTGACGCTTCTCTGCCTTTTCATTTCGCTGATTACTTTTAAAAAAAGAAAAAAATAAGAATAAGGTGCTACGCATTCCCATAAATGCGAGTGGAATCTACCACACTAAAAAAAGAAGGCCATATTCACGGCGGGAATAGCGCGGGAGCCGAACGGCAGGATATGTAAACAAAAAGCGGCAACAATTGTTGCCGAGAGATTATTTTACCGCAGTTTGATGGTGCCCGGCGGCTCCCGTAGGCCGGATAAGGCGTAGCCGCCATCCGGCAATCAGGATAAACGCAGCAATATCGCCCCGGCGGCAATCCCGCCAGCCGCGACCAACCGTAGCCCGGCGACTTTCTCATTGAGCAGCAGCCAGGCAATCAGCGCGCCGAACAGAATGGATGTTTCACGCAGTGCGGCCACCACGGCCAGCGGCGCCTGAGTCATCGCCCACAGCGCCAGCCCATAGGAACCCATCGTGCCGATACCGCCAAAAACGCCTTTCTTCCAGTGCTGCGCCAGATAGCGCGAGGCTTCCCGCCGCCGGGCAATCATCGCCCAGCCAAGCAGACAGGTACCGTTCAACAAGAAGGTCCACAGCGTATAACCCAGCGCGGTTTCCGACACCCGCACGCCCGTACCGTCCACCAGCGTATAGCCAGCGATAAAGCAGGCGTTGATCAGCGCCAGCGTGATACCCCGCCGGGAGCGGGCACGATCGTTACAGGCCATGCCGAGAATCGCCAGGCAAATTACCGCGATGCCGAGCCAGGCCATTGTGGAAAGGCTATCGCCAAGAAACAGGACGCTAATTATCGCCACCAGCAGCGGTGCGGTGCCGCGCATCAGGGGATAGGTCTGGCTCATATCCGAAACCTGATAGGTTTTGGCGACCAGCACGGTATAAACCACCTGTAAGGCGGTGGAGGCGGCTAAAAAAGGGATGCTGGCGGCGGGAAGGGGCGGGGCGAAGGGCAGACACGCCAGCGCCATCAACGCTGCGGAACCACTGACGCTGATTGCGGAGTAAAGTTTGTCATTTCCCGCCTTCACGATGGCGTTCCAGCTGGCATGCAGCAGCGCGGCGAACAGTAAAATGCAGAAAATGGAAAGGGTCATGGTTCAGGTATCGTCAGTGGTTGTCATAAAAACGTAACATATCGACGATGGACAAGCACCAGGCAGATGATGAAAGGGGAGCGGTTGCCCGCTCCCCTTCGGTGCGGCTTGAATCTGAATTACCGGAGGTATTTCAGAACGGCATCAAGCAGTTGCAGTGCAGCAACAATGAGTTTCAGGATAAGAATAGCGATATCCACGAGGCTCATACGCTCTCCTTCTGGTAAAAGGAGCACGGTGCTGACGTACCTCTCCGCCGCCTGTTGTCAGCACCTTTTGTTGACATAACACAGTGTGCTCACACGGGGGTTAAGGCGCTGACGGCACCACCCGTTTCAGCCAGGACTTTGTTGCGCCGGTTACGATGCGGCCCCCTATAACACATTGCGTACAGTGATATTATAGATAAATACTGTATGAATGAACAGTATTTTGTGGACGGATCGCGACTTCTGATCCATACTCAAATGCGTCAAAATTCGTGCCGAAATTGCGTGTTCTTCGCGGAACGCGTATACTTCTGATGTTGATATAACACAGTGTGCTTTGCGGCAACCAACCGCATAACGCTGATAAAAACCTCGCTCCGGCGGGGTTTTTTGTTTTGCAGGCCAGCGTCGGCATCTGGCAAAGCGTGATCGTCGACGCATTTTTGTGCAGATGAAAAATTTTCCGTTGTCATGCCTGAAAAGCTGTGCTTGTATAAAACCTGTTAATCCATAAACAGACAAGGTCCCTAATGAACCCTTCCATGCTGACTGCGACCCTACTAAAAACTGCGCAACCTGCCGCAGTGGTCGTCGTGCGTGTGGTGGTGGTCGTCGGCAATGCGCCGTAGGGACTGGAACAACACACGATTCCAAAACCCCGCCGGCGCAAACCGGGCGGGGTTTTTCGTTTAAGACACCTTCCCGGCAAGTCGGCCCAGAATAAAAGGACTGGAGCATGGCAAGTTCGGGCACAACATCAACATCCCCGCGTACGCGCTTTACGGGCGCAGAGTTTATCGTTCATTTTCTGGAACGTCAGGGCATTAAAATCGTCACTGGCATTCCGGGCGGTTCGATTCTCCCCGTTTACGACGCCTTAAGCCAAAGTACGCAAATTCGCCACATCCTGGCGCGCCATGAACAGGGGGCGGGGTTTATCGCTCAGGGGATGGCGCGAACCGACGGTAAACCCGCGGTATGTATGGCCTGTAGCGGGCCGGGCGCGACTAACCTGGTCACCGCCATTGCCGACGCGCGTCTCGACTCCATTCCGTTGGTATGCATCACCGGTCAGGTTCCGGCCTCGATGATCGGCACCGATGCGTTTCAGGAAGTCGACACCTACGGCATCTCTATCCCCATCACAAAACATAACTATCTGGTCAGAGATATCAATGAGTTGCCACAGGTAATGTGCGATGCGTTTCGCCTTGCCCAGTCCGGGCGCCCTGGGCCGGTGTGGATAGACATTCCTAAGGATATACAGACGGCGGTGTTTGACATTGAAGCGTTGCCTGCTCCGGCTGAAAAAATGGCGACGCCGGAATTCAGCGCTGAGAGCATTCGTGATGCGGCGGCGATGATCAACGCCGCGAAGCGCCCGGTGCTGTATCTTGGCGGCGGCGTGATTAACGCGCCTGCGCGCGTGCGTGAACTGGCGGAAAAAGCCAGACTGCCCACCACTATGACTCTGATGGCGCTGGGCATACTGCCGAAGGCGCATCCGCTTTCTCTGGGGATGCTGGGCATGCATGGCGCGCGCAGCACAAACTATATTCTGCAAGAGGCGGATCTGCTGGTGGTTCTGGGGGCGCGTTTTGATGACCGGGCGATTGGCAAAACCGAACAGTTCTGCCCGAATGCCAAAATCATCCATGTGGATATCGATCGCGCGGAGCTGGGTAAAATTAAACAACCGCACGTTGCCATTCAGGCTGATGTTGATGACGTTCTGGCGCAGTTGATTCCGCACATTGAGGCTCAGCCACGCGAAGAGTGGCATCAACTGGTGGCGGATTTGCAGCGCGAGTTCCCGTGCGCGATCCCTGAAGCCAGCGATCCGCTCAGCCATTACGGGCTGATTAATGCCGTTGCCGCCTGCGTGGATGACAGCGCGATTATCACGACCGATGTAGGCCAGCACCAGATGTGGGCCGCACAGGCTTATCCGCTCAACCGTCCGCGTCAGTGGCTGACTTCCGGCGGGCTGGGGACGATGGGTTTTGGCTTGCCTGCGGCGATTGGCGCGGCGCTGGCGAACCCGGACAAGAAAGTGTTGTGCTTCTCCGGCGACGGCAGCCTGATGATGAATATTCAGGAGATGGCGACCGCCAGCGAAAACCAACTGGATGTAAAAATTATCCTGATGAATAACGAAGCGTTGGGGCTGGTGCATCAGCAACAAAGCCTGTTCTACAAGCAGGGCGTGTTTGCTGCCACCTATCCAGGGATGATCAACTTTATGCAGATTGCTGCGGGTTTTGGTCTGGAAACCTGTGATTTAAATAATGAAGCCGATCCGCAAGCGGCGCTGCGGGAAATCATCAGCCGCCCAGGACCGGCGCTGATCCATGTACGTATTGATGCAGAAGAAAAAGTTTATCCGATGGTGCCGCCGGGTGCGGCCAATACTGAGATGGTGGGGGAATAAACCATGCAGAAACAATCACATGAGAACGTTATCCTGGAACTCACCGTCCGTAACCACCCTGGCGTCATGACGCACGTTTGTGGGCTGTTCGCCCGTCGCGCTTTCAACGTGGAAGGGATTCTTTGTCTACCCATCCAGAGCAGCGACCAGAGCCGCATCTGGCTACTGGTCAACGACGATCAGCGTCTGGAGCAGATGATTAGTCAGATCGATAAACTGGAAGATGTGGTGAAAGTGGCGCGCAATCAGTCCGATCCGTCAATGTTTAATAAAATCTCGGTTTTCTTTGAGTAGTAATGGCTACCTGAACAAGGGGAAACCCTTGTTCAGGTTAATTATTTGAGAGTGTTATATAACTATAAGTAATATTTTCGGACGTGACGTGTCTTTATTATCCGGTTTATGAACTGTCTTATTTGCAGTATAGAAAGTATCTTTTCGGACAAAGTGACCAATACTCGCCTGAGCGTCTGGGGCGCTTCTTTACGATGTCATATTGCAATGATATTATGTGCCGGGTTGCTGTGATTCAGAGCGAATAACTAATGGAAATCGTTGAGCATCTTTTTATTGTTTGCTCCCCGCTTCAGCTCAGAATTGTTTCTAAGATTAAAGCGAGGTATAGACACGCGCGTTTTCATATCATCTACCTTAAAACAAAGGTAGAGTTAAAGTCCTATATATATGAAACGGTTAATAATGAATTCTCTTCTGGCTTAGTCGCCAGTATGGATTATGGCTTTATTAACATGCTGAAAATCAATCGCTTTCTTTCTCATAAGACAATCCATTATGTCTATATGGCAAATATCAGCCATCTTTCAGTGCAATACATTCTAAAAATGTTGTCTGATGACGTTAAGATTAGAACGTTTGATGATGGCATTCTGAGTATCAACTCCGCAGGCTATCTTGATAAACAAATAAAACTACGAAAAGGCCCCGGTCGTAAGTTGACGCGGATGTGGCTTGGTCAGCATTATAATATCAGGGATATCGCGAAAAGAAGTGAACTGCATTTCTCTATCGTAAAGCATAAAAGCAAAAGTAGAAATGTAGACTGCGATATTGTTTATATTGATGTTCTCTCAGAGGAGAAACAGCGCTTGCATACTGAGCGCAGTGCGCCTGTCTATGCCGGGGAGATCAATGTCTTTGTGGGCTCGAAATTTAAAGATATCCTTGATGTGAAAAATGATTCCAACCTTATTGCGTTGATTCATAAGATAGAGACGCTCGCAGCGCACTATCCTTCACTCCAGTACCTCAGGCACCCAAGAGAGTACAGCCAGCAGGTGTTTGGCATGACGGAAATTACGCTGAACGCCATTTCTGAAGATTATATTTGCCAGTTATCTTCGGCTTACCAGCGAGTGAATGTCTTTGGTTTTGCAAGCACTTGCCAGCTTAATGTGATGAAATTAGAGAATGTCTACATCACACTGCTAAAAACCACCCTGATCCGGCCCGATATTCGGGATTCCTTTGCGCTTTTTTCTGATTGCGACAAAGTGCGTATCTGCGACCTGGACAGTATGGAACCATAACGGAGTCGTACGCCCGCCAGACGCATTGAATACTGCTCACGGCTTGAACAGCCATGCGCTTATCGTTAAGGTAAGCGCTTTGTTGGATGGCCGGCCTACAACGGCTCCCGCCCGTAGGCCTGATAAGCGCAGCGCCATCAGGCACTTTCAAGTACCAGGACAGAACCATGATCACCATCGCCCTTATTGACGATCACCTTATCGTCCGCTCCGGCTTTGCGCAGCTGCTGGGGCTGGAACCTGATTTACAGGTTGTGGCCGAGTTTGGCTCGGGGCAGGAGGCGCTGGCGGGATTACCGGGGCGCGGCGTGCAGGTCTGCATCTGCGATATCTCCATGCCGGATATCTCCGGGCTGGAGTTATTAAGTCAGCTTCCTAAAGGGATGGCGACGATAATGCTGTCGGTACATGACAGTCCGGCGCTGGTGGAACAGGCGCTGAACGCCGGTGCGCGCGGCTTCCTTTCCAAGCGCTGTAGCCCTGACGAGCTGATTGCCGCGGTACACACGGTGGCGACGGGCGGCTGTTACCTGACGCCGGATATCGCCGTTAAACTGGCGGCCGGACGGCAGGACCCGCTGACCAGACGTGAACGCCAGGTGGCGGAAAAGCTGGCGCAGGGAATGGCGGTGAAAGAGATCGCCGCCGAGCTGGGGCTGTCGCCAAAAACGGTACACGTACATCGCGCCAATCTTCTGGAAAAGCTGGGCGTCAGCAACGATGTTGAACTGGCGCGCCGCATGTTTGATGGCTGGTGATGAAAACCATCCTTTCCCGGTTAATTACCGTTATTGCCTGCTTTTTTATCTTCTCCGCCGCGTGGTTTTGCCTGTGGAGCATCAGCCTGCACCTGGTTGAGCGCCCGGAGCTGGCGGTACTGCTGTTCCCGTTCGGTTTACGCCTGGGGCTGATGTTGCAGTGTCCGCGCAGCTACTGGCCGGTATTGCTGGGCGCAGAATGGCTGCTGGTCTGGTGGCTGGCGCAGGAAGTGGCACTGGCGCATCTACCGCTTTTGATGATCGGAAGCCTGTTGACGCTGTTGCCTGTGGCATTAATCTCCCGCTATCGCCATCAGCGCGACTGGCGCACCCTGCTGTTACAGGGCGCGGCCTTGACGGCGGCGGCATTGTTACAGTCTCTGCCCTGGTTAGGCCAGGGGGAAGAGACGTTAAACGCGCTGCTGCTGACGCTTACCGGCGGGTTGACGCTGGCGCCCATCTGTCTGGTGTTCTGGCATTACCTGACCAGCACCACCTGGTTACCGCTCGGCCCGGCGCTGGTCTCGCAGCCGGTGAACTGGCGCGGGCGGCATCTGGTCTGGTATCTGCTGCTGTTCACCGTCAGCCTGTGGCTACAACTGGGTCTACCGGCTGAGCTGTCACGTTTTACGCCGTTCTGCCTTGCGCTACCGATCATTGCGCTCGCCTGGCATTATGGCTGGCAAGGGGCGCTGATCGCGACGTTGATGAACGCCATCGCGCTGATTGCCAGCCAGACCTGGCACGATCATCCCGTTGATTTACTGCTTTCTCTGCTGGCGCAAAGCCTGACAGGGCTGCTGCTTGGCGCGGGGATTCAGCGCCTGCGCGAACTCAACCAGTCGCTGCAAAATGAGCTGGCGCGCAACCATCGTCTGGCGGAACGCCTGCTGGAAACGGAAGAGAGCGTGCGGCGCGACGTAGCGCGGGAACTGCATGACGACATCGGTCAGACCATCACCGCCATTCGCACTCAGGCGGGAATTGTACAGCGGCTGGCGGCGGATAATGGCGGCGTAAAACAGAGCGGGGCGCACATTGAGCAACTGTCGCTGGGCGTGTATGACGCGGTGCGTCGCCTGCTGGGGCGCTTGCGTCCACGCCAGTTGGATGACCTGACGCTGGAACAGGCTATCCGTTCGCTGATGCGGGAAATGGAGCTGGAAAGTCGCGGCATTATCAGCCATCTCGACTGGCGAATAGATGAGTCTGCGCTCAGCGAAAGCCAGCGGGTAACGCTGTTTCGCGTCTGTCAGGAAGGGCTGAACAACATTGTGAAACATGCTAATGCCAGCGCGGTTACGCTACAGGGCTGGCAGCAGGATGAGCGGCTGATGCTGGTGATTGAAGACGATGGCAGCGGCCTGCCGCCGGATTCCGGCCAGCAAGGCTTTGGTCTGACCGGGATGCGCGAGCGCGTGACGGCGCTTGGCGGCGTGCTGGCCATCTCCTGTACGCACGGCACGCGCGTTAGCGTGTCGTTGCCTCTGCGTTACGTTTAAGGAGCGGCGATGCTGACGTTTCTGAAAGCTCCGGCAAATGCGCCGTTGATAACCGATAAACACGAAGTCGATGCGCGTTACCGCTACTGGCGGCGACAGATCTTACTTACCATCTGGCTTGGCTACGCGCTGTTCTATTTCACCCGTAAAAGTTTTAATGCCGCCGTGCCGGAGATCCTCGTCAGCGGCGTGCTGACCCGCAGTGATATCGGCCTGCTGGCGACGCTGTTTTACATCACCTATGGCCTGTCGAAGTTTGTCTCCGGCATCGTCAGCGACCGTTCCAACGCCCGTTATTTTATGGGCATTGGGCTGATCGCCACCGGCGTGGTGAATATCCTGTTCGGTTTCTCCACGTCGCTGTGGGCCTTTGCATTACTGTGGGCGTTGAATGCCTTCTTCCAGGGCTGGGGAGCGCCGGTGTGCGCCCGTCTGCTGACGTCCTGGTACTCGCGTAATGAGCGTGGCGGGTGGTGGGCTATCTGGAATACCGCGCATAACGTCGGTGGGGCGCTGATTCCGATCGTCATGGCTGCTGCCGCTCTGCATTATGGCTGGCGCGCCGGGATGATGATTGCCGGAACGCTGGCGATTATCGTCGGTATTTTTCTCTGCTGGCGGCTACGCGACAGGCCACAGGCTATCGGTTTGCCAGCGGTCGGGGACTGGCGGCATGATGAGCTGGAAATCGCTCAGCAGCAGGAGGGGGCGGGGCTGACCCGCAAAGAGATCCTGACCAAATACGTGCTGTTGAATCCCTATATCTGGCTGCTCTCGCTATGCTATGTGTTGGTGTATGTGGTACGCGCGGCGATCAACGACTGGGGCAACCTGTATATGTCGGAGACGCTGGGTGTCGATCTGGTCACCGCCAACATGGCGGTCACGATGTTCGAGCTGGGCGGGTTTATCGGCGCGCTGGTGGCTGGCTGGGGTTCAGATAAACTGTTCAACGGCAACCGTGGGCCAATGAACCTGATTTTCGCTGCCGGAATACTGCTCTCTGTCGGTTCGTTATGGCTGATGCCGTTCGCCAGTTACGTGATGCAGGCGGCGTGCTTCTTCACCACCGGCTTTTTTGTCTTTGGCCCGCAGATGCTGATCGGCATGGCGGCTGCGGAATGTTCGCACAAAGAGGCGGCGGGGGCGGCAACCGGTTTTGTCGGTCTGTTTGCCTATCTTGGCGCATCGCTCTCCGGCTGGCCGCTGGCACAGGTGATGGAAACCTGGCACTGGACCGGGTTCTTTGTGGTGATTGCCATTGCGGCGGGCATTTCCGCCCTGCTGCTGCTGCCGTTTTTGAACGCGCAGGCGCCGCGCGAGGCCAGCATTACGTGACGGACTTCACCTTTTTACCCCGAGTGGGGCAAAACTAAGAAATTTTCCCGGTTTCGCCTGGACGCTGTCTCAGGCTGGTTGGGCGGCTGATTTTTACAATGCCTGCAATAAAGCAGGCTTAAAAAATCAGGAGATACCCGTCCCATGCTGAACTTCTTAAACCAGGTGCGTAAGCCGACCCTGGATCTGCCGCTCGATGTACGGCGCAAAATGTGGTTCAAACCGTTCATGCAGTCCTATCTGGTGGTCTTTATCGGCTACCTGACCATGTACCTGATCCGCAAAAACTTCAACATCGCCCAGAACGACATGATCTCCACTTACGGGCTGAGCATGACGCAACTGGGGATGATTGGTCTGGGCTTCTCGATCACCTATGGCGTAGGCAAAACGCTGGTTTCCTACTATGCCGACGGCAAAAACACCAAGCAGTTCCTGCCGTTTATGCTGATTCTTTCCGCTATCTGTATGCTGGGCTTCAGCGCCAGCATGGGGAGCGGTTCCGTTAGCCTGCTCCTGATGATCGCCTTCTACGCGCTGAGCGGTTTCTTCCAGAGTACCGGCGGGTCGTGCAGTTACTCCACCATCACCAAATGGACGCCCCGTCGTAAGCGCGGCACCTTCCTCGGCTTCTGGAATATCTCCCACAACCTCGGCGGCGCTGGCGCGGCAGGCGTGGCGCTGTTCGGCGCGAACTACCTGTTCGACGGCCATGTGATCGGCATGTTTATCTTCCCGTCGATCATCGCGCTGATTGTGGGCTTCATCGGCCTGCGCTTTGGCAGCGACTCCCCGGAATCTTATGGTCTTGGTAAGGCGGAAGAGCTGTTCGGCGAAGAGATCAGCGAAGAGGACAAAGAGACCGAAGAAAATGAGATGACCAAGTGGCAGATCTTTGTGGAATACGTCCTGAAAAACAAAGTGATCTGGCTGCTGTGCTTCTCCAACATCTTCCTGTACGTGGTGCGTATTGGTATCGACCAGTGGTCTACCGTTTACGCATTCCAGGAACTGAAACTTTCTAAAGAAGTGGCGATTCAGGGCTTTACCCTGTTTGAAGTGGGCGCGCTGGTCGGCACGCTGCTGTGGGGCTGGCTGTCGGATCTGGCGAACGGTCGTCGCGCGCTGGTGGCCTGCGTTGCGCTGGCGCTGATTATCGCCACCCTCGGCGTTTACCAGCATGCCAGCAACCAGTACGTCTACCTGGCGTCCCTGTTCGCGCTCGGTTTCCTGGTGTTTGGCCCGCAGTTGCTGATCGGCGTGGCGGCAGTCGGCTTCGTTCCGAAAAAAGCGATCGGCGCGGCGGACGGCATTAAAGGCACCTTCGCTTACCTGATCGGCGACAGCTTCGCCAAGCTGGGGCTGGGGATGATTGCCGACGGTACGCCAGTCTTTGGTCTGACCGGTTGGGCGGGTACCTTCGCCGCGCTGGATGCCGCTGCCATTAGCTGCATCTGCCTGATGGCGATGGTCGCGGTGCTGGAAGAACGCAAAATTCGCCGCGAGAAAAAAATACAGCAACTGAAAGTCGCTTAAGTGTGTATTGGTAACGTTTTGCCCGGCCTGGCGCCGGGCTTTTTTATTGCTGCTTACAGGCGTTCCACGCCTCGATAAAGGCCTGGGCATTTCTTGCCGTCTGGTTTACGGTTTGTCCGGCGCGGTACAGATCGCTGCCTAATCCTGCGCCAATGCATCCTGCATTCAGATAGTCAGCCAGATTGTCGGGACGGATGCCACCGACGGCATAGAGTGGAATATGCGTCGGTAGAACGGCTTTTAATGCGCGGATGTATCCTGGCCCCAGTTCGCCTGCCGGGAAAATTTTTAATGCGCTGGCGCCGTGATGGATCGCGACAAACGCTTCGCTGGCGGTATGACAGCCGATACAGGTCGTCATTCCGGCATCTCGTGCCGCGTCAATAACTGACGGGTCGGTATTCGGCGTCAAAATAAACGAGCACTTGAATGCGGATAACAGGTTAACTTCGCTAACGGCGGTCACGGTTCCTGCGCCGATATGTATCGTCTGACCATAGTGTGCAACGGCTATGGCGATACTGGTTTGCCAGTCGGGGGAATTCAGCGGAATTTCTACGGTGGTAAAACCTGCTGTTGCGAGTACATCAATATGCGCCAGAACTTCATCGGGCGTTATACCTCGTAGTATTGCGACCAAAGGATTACGGATGTTCATGTAAAACACTCCTGATGCCGTTAATGAATGCTGTTTCACCGTTGAGGAGGCGACAGCGCTGGCCAAAAAGCTGGAATACGGTCTGGTAGCGGACGAGCAGCTCGTCGCTGCCGACCAGTACAATTTCTTCGTGTGCAGGGATTGCGTAATGTTGCAGCATTTGTGCGATTTCATGGCCGATCAGCAGACCGGATAAGGCATCAAAAAGCGCGTCCTGAGGAAGGATATGACTTAGTGTTCGTGCTCTGAGATCAAAGACGCCGCGAGAAAGGCAGTTTTCATGTTGACCACGTTTTGCGCCCGCTAAAAAAGCATCGACATTGTGCTGTTGTACCGTTGCGTGTTTTCCCACGATGGAGTGTCGGGTCAGCAGGTGGAAAAATTCGCCGGTCATGATGGTTTGAAAATCACGGACCGTATCGTTCTCCATGCGTACCCATTTACTGTGGGTGCCAGGGAAGGCATACCAGCTATTTTCTGATAACGCGCCAAGAAGCTGTGTTTCTTCACCGCGCATCACGTTACAGGTTTCAGATCCCGCTAACTGCAAACCAGGAATGATGAATACAGGGAGATGGCCCGCGTCATGAACTTGAGTGAGATGCTGCGACAGGGTTTGCAGGGAAACCGGACAGAGTAAATAGTGACTGTCTACCCAGCCAATATTGCTGCCAATCATGCCGCTCATGATAACCGTCGTATTATCTGCCAGAGTGTGTGGGCACTGTTCGAGCAATGTCAGCCAAATATCTTTGAACTGCCCTGCATGGTGATTGATCACCCCATCATGACTGGCGTGACGCCAGACACAGCTCCCCTTCTGGTAAACCCACAGGCGTAGGTTGCTGGAGCCCCAGTCGACGGCAATAAAGTTCTCTGAATTGAACATACTTCGTTCCTGATGCCATAAAAAATGGCCCGCGAGCGGGCCGGAGACGGGTAATTACTTTTCAGCAATATCCATTTTTTTATCGAAGTTAATGAGCAGCGAGCAGATGAGGTAACCCACTGCGGCCAGCGCAAAGAACATCATCGCGGCATAGTAATTACCGGTAGATTGCACCAGGAAGCCGATAAAAATAGGCAAAATGGCAGCGAACAGGTTACTGGTAAAGTTCATGGTGCCACAGATAGTCCCTGCTACCGATTGTGCTCCCAGCAGACCCGGTATTGACCAGTAGACACTGGCCCAACGTAACGGGAAGAGCGCGATTGTCAGCAACGTAATCGCAATGGCTGGTGTTGAACTTTGGGCGCACAGAAAAATCCCTACCCCTGCGGTAGTGGCGGAAATTGCCAACATGGTATGCATAACGCGGCTGGTTTTTGCGCCTTTACTGCGCCATTTATCCATGATGTAACCGCCTGTGAGCTGACCAATAAAGCACAGCAGGAAGATCAGCGCCATCGCGCCACCCATCGACTTAATATCAAAGCCATAAGTGGCCTGGAAATAGAGTGGCAGCCAGGTCATCAGGCCATAGAACACAAAGCTGTAGCATACCCATCCGCCGATCAACGCAAGCACATTGCGCTGCTTGAGGTAAGGTTTGATATCAGCGAGACGGTATTTTTTACTGTTGGTGGCTGGGCCGTTTGCCGCGGTGATATGGTCCAGTTCCGCCTGGTTAATACGTGGGTGTTCTGACGGATAAGTACGGATATACCACCATGCCAGTAAACCGACGAGCATCGTGCCAACCCCCGCGACAACAAATGCCATACGCCACGAGTCGAAAAAGGCAATCAACCCGGCGATGATGACCGCACCCAGCGCGGTTCCTAATGGCGCGCCGCCATCGAGCAACATTGAGCCGCGCCCACGCTCAGTTGGCGTTAACCATGTCCCCATTAATTTTGCGCCTGCGGGCATGATAGGGGATTCTGTGACGCCCAGACCAAGACGGGAAAGTGAAAGCGTGAAAATGGAGTGACATAAGGCGGCAACGGCCTGGAATGCTCCCCATAAGATGGTAGCCAGTGCGATAATATTTCTGGCTTTGAACTTATCTGCAATTACGCCGCTGGGAATTTGCATCAGCGCATAAGCCCAGAAGAAAGCGCTATGGATAACACCGACAACCCGGGTATCAGTAATGCCAAATTCATCGGTAATATAGGGCATGGCAATAGAAAGCGATGTGCGATCAATATAATTAATCGCACCCAACAAAAGCATAATAATAAATATTCGCCATCTTACTGTTGTAGCCTTTAATTTTTCTTCTTCAGTATTTACGTTAACAATAGACATAGGAACTCCTTGCCATGCTCATAGTGAGCATGGCGGTACGAGGTATTGTTATATTGTGGAGCGTTACATTATGGAGCCAATTGTCCAGGGGACAAATTCCTGACTACCATAGCCAAATTCTTCACTTTTTGTTTTTTTGCCGGATGCCATATCAAGGATCATTTGATAAATACGTTCACCGACTTCTGCGATCGTCTCTTCACCTTCGACAATGGTGCCGCAGTTAATGTCCATATCTTCCTGTTGGCGCAGCCAGAGCGCGTTGTTGGTAGCCAGTTTCAGGCTGGGCGTTGGTTTGGATCCAAATGCCGAACCCCGGCCAGTGGTGAAGCAAAGCAGATTCGCGCCGCCTGCGATTTGCCCGGTAACGGCAATAGGGTCATAGCCGGGGGTATCCATAAAGACGAACCCTTTTGCTGTAACTGGTTCTGCGTATTCATAAACCTCTGTCAGATTAGTGGTTCCGGCTTTGGCAATACCGCCGAGGGATTTCTCCAGAATCGTGGTAAGTCCGCCAACCTTATTACCTGCTGAAGGGTTGTTATTCATTTCGCTTCCGCTGCGACGACAGTAGTCTTCCCACCAGTGAATCCGCGCAATCAGTTTTTCGCCAACCTCGCGCGAGACAGCGCGGCGGGTCAATAAATGTTCTGCGCCATAAATTTCTGATGTTTCAGACAGAATGGCCGTGCCACCCTGCTGTACCAGCTTATCCACCGCATAGCCGAGCGCTGGATTGGCGGAAATACCGGAATAGCTGTCAGAGCCACCGCATTCCAGCGCCAGAATAATTTCCGAGGCGGGAATGGGTTCGCGGATGACCCGGTTCGCGAGGGGAAGCATTTGATTTACCAGATCAATCCCTTTCTGAATGGCATGCCGTGTTCCGCCAACGTCCTGGATAGTATAGCTGTGCATCATTGGACCATCTTCCAACCCATGGGCATTCATCATGTCTTTGATTTGGCTGGACTCACAACCCAGCCCAATAATAATGACGCCAGCAAAGTTGGCGTGTGTGGCGTAACCTGCCATCGTGCGCCGCATGACCGCCATGGACTCACTTTTAGAGCCAATCGCGCAACCAAAACTTTGTGGAAGCGACACCACGCCATCGACATTTGGGTAATCGGCCAGACCGTGTAGACGAAAATGATCCTCAATCGCTCTGACGACCGTCGCGCTACAGTTAACCGAACTTAAAATGCCAATATAGTTACGCGTGGCGGCACGCCCGTCAGCGCGACGAATTCCCTGAAATATATCCTGATGTTCGGCGGGTGTGGGGGAATGCCGATCCACGCCCCAGGCGTAATCACGCTCAAAATCGCCCATGCCCAGGTTGTGCATATGTATATGCTCGCCGGCTTGAATAGGTTGGGTAGCGAAACCGATAATCTGCCCATACCGTTTCACTGCCTCTCCGATGTTTAGTGAGCGTAGGGCAATTTTATGTCCTGCGGGAATGTCGCTGATAACTGTAATTTGTTCTTCTTCAAGCCAGGTGCCAGCGGGAACACACTGTCTTGCGATAACCACATCATCTTTTGGATTGAGTTTTAGTACAGGGTTGATGTTCATTATCATTGCTCTCATGCTGATTTACAGAGTAATACGGGCCAGAATATTTCGAACAAGGGCTGTTTTTTCCTCATTGAGTGGTAAGGCTGGTGGAACTACGGCAGTTGAAATATCCACTCCAGTTAATTTGATAGCTGTCTTGATGACGCCAAAAAAAGGCTGTTCTAATGCATACAGAGGAGAAAGCGTTGCCAGTTGCTGCTGTAGTGCTTTAGCCGTAGTGAGGTCTTCACGAATAAATGCCTGATATATGCCTCTGGTAATGTGTGGGGCAAAGTTAAATGTTGCAGGGATTCCACCGTGACCGCCCAACAATAGCGTATCAAGCAAATATTCGTCATAACCGCTAAAGACAATAAACTCCGGGCGGAATGGGTGGACGCGATTAATAATTTCCCGGGTGTGGCTGATGTTATCAATGGTGTCTTTAATTCCTACAATATTAGGCACTTCACGGGCGAGTCGGGTGATCACGTCCAGACCGATATCCTGGCCAGTTAACTCAGGGAAGTTATACAAAAAGACAGGTATACTGAGTGCTTCGGCAATGCGTTTGTAATGCGTAAAACGCGCGTCATCACTGAGTTTCGCATAGTAAGGATTCACCACCAGTACGCCCGTAGCGCCTGCGTTTTGTGCGTGTTCACCTAACTGGATGGTTTCTGCGGTGCTGGCGCAGGCAATACCAATTAACACCGGTACTCTTCCTGCAACATATTGCAGACTGAATTCGGCGATCTGTTTTCTCTGCTCAGTGGAAAAATGTGAAAACTCACCGCCGCTGCCCAGAATCAGCATTCCGTCAGCCCTGTTGTTAATGACATGGTCAATCATGGTGGCCATTCCGGCGCGATCTAATTCGCCATGATTGTCAACAATGGTTGGGACTGGCGGAAAGATACCTTTAAATACGTTCGACATTGCTACCTCTTGTTCAGTATATGGAACTAATGTTCTGTATATTGAAATTAGTACAGCAAATATCCAAATCATTCGTCAATGATTTTTGCAGAACAAATGAACAATTGTGATAGCGATCTGATTTAGGCGGTTAACATTTCAGGAATTGCCTGTGCTTCCTCTATGCGCAAAAAAGCCGCATTCCTGAGGAAAGTGATTGCGGTATACTGAGAGGAGTCTATGAATAGAAAAGATTAATTTCGTATGAGCCAGGATATTACGACCTCTGTTCCCGCACTGGATAAGACGGTAAAAATCTGTAATTACCTCTTCAATACACCAGGGGCGACGTTCAGCCAGATCCAACAAGATTTAGCATTACCTAAAAGCAGCACGTCATCATTGTTAAACGCATTGGTCGAACATCACCTTTTGCGTCTGGAAAAGGGGCGCTTTTTCCTGGGCCTGAAATTGTACGAATGGGGTAATCGTTCGCTGGAGCAATTTGATATCCGCAACGTTGCTCTGCCTGTTCTGGAGAAATTGCGTGAGCAAACCGATCTGACCTGCCATCTGGGTATCCTGGATGAAGTCGCGCCCATTTACCTGATGAAGCTTGAGAACACTCAGCCAATCGGTATTCGTACCTGGGTCGGTAAAAAGCTGCCGATGCACAGTTCCGGCGTGGGGAAAGCGCTTTGTGCCTGGTTACCGCAGGACAAAATGGACGAACTTTTGCCGGATGAGCAGTTACCGCAATACACTGAGACCACCATCACCAGTAAGAAAGCCTTGCTAAAGGAGTTTGCCAGAATCCGTGAGCAAGGATGGGTCTTTGATAACGCGGAAGATTCCCCAGGTATTTATTGTATCGCTGCGCCGGTGTTTAATCGTAATCATGAGGTGATTGCTGCGATCAGTATCAGCGGTGTTGAATTGCAAATGCCAAAAGAGTGCATTCCACAATATTCTCAGTGGGTTCGTGAAGCCTGTCAGGCGCTTTCTGCAAAGTTGGTTTAACAGGGCAGGTTATGATTTGGATTATGCTGGCCACGCTGGTCGTGGTGTTTATTGTTGGCTTCAGGGTGCTCACCTCGGGGGCCCGGCGTGCGATTCGTCGGTTAAGCGAGCGTCTGGGCATCAGCGTGGTGCCAGTGGAATCAATGATCGACCAGATGGGCAAAGCGCCTGGAGAGGCGTTTTTACAGTACCTGCATCGTCCTGATGAATCACATCTGCAAAATGCCGCCCAGATATTGCTAATCTGGCAGATCGTGATTGTGGATGGCAGCGATCAGAACCTGCAACAGTGGTATCGTCAGCTGCAAAAAACGCGTCTGGCCGCGCCAATTACTGACGCGCAGGTACGCCTGGCGCTGGGGTTTCTGCGCGAAATAGAACCGGATATGCAAGAGATTAACGCCTTCCAGATACGCTACAACGCCCTTTTTCAACCTGAAGATGGCGTGCACTGGTTGCATTGAGGTCGTCCATTCCCGCAGGCACGATGAATCTGTAGGCCGGATAAGCGTCAGCGCCATCCGGCTATTAATATAGTTGCTAAAACGTTAAATGCGTCACACTTTAGGTGTTACACTGCACGGCTTTTCTGGCAGAGAAAGACGCAGGTAACGAAATGAGTGCAAGAATCGAAGAACAATCCCATGCTGAGACGATTATCCGGCCAAACTGGTCGGCTGTTTTCGCTGTGGCGTTCTGTGTTGCCTGCCTGATCACCGTTGAGTTTTTGCCCGTCAGCCTGCTGACGCCGATGGCGCAGGACCTCGGAATCTCTGAAGGCGTCGCCGGGCAGTCGGTAACGGTAACGGCGTTTGTCGCCATGTTTGCCAGCCTGTTTATCACCCAAATTATTCAGGCGACCGATCGTCGCTATGTGGTGATCCTGTTTGCCGTTTTATTAACGCTTTCCTGTCTGCTGGTCTCGTTTGCAACTTCCTTCACGCTGCTGTTGGCCGGGCGTGCCTGCCTGGGGCTGGCGTTGGGGGGATTCTGGGCGATGTCGGCTTCGTTGACGATGCGCCTGGTGCCGCCGCGTACCGTGCCTAAAGCGTTGTCGGTTATTTTTGGCGCGGTCTCCATCGCGCTGGTGATCGCCGCGCCGCTGGGCAGTTTTTTAGGTGGGATTATTGGCTGGCGTCATGTTTTTAACGCGGCGGCGGTGATGGGCGTACTGTGTGTTATTTGGGTAGTGAAATCGTTACCTTCGCTGCCTGGCGAACCGTCTCACCAAAAACAAAATATCTTCAGTCTGTTGCAACGTCCCGGCGTAATGGCGGGGATGATTGCCATCTTTATGTCCTTTGCCGGACAGTTCGCGTTCTTTACCTACATCCGCCCGGTGTATATGAATCTGGCGGGCTTTGATGTCGATGGCCTGACGCTGGTACTGTTGAGCTTTGGCATTGCCAGTTTTGTGGGAACGTCGCTCTCCTCTTTTATTCTTAAACGCTCGGTCAAACTGGCGCTGGCAGGCGCGCCGTTGGTTCTGGCCGTCAGCGCGCTGGTGCTGACGTTGTGGGGAAGCGAAAAAGTGGTGGCGGCAGGGATCGCGATTGTCTGGGGGCTGTCGTTTGCGCTGGTGCCGGTAGGGTGGTCAACGTGGATCACCCGTACGCTTGCCGATCAGGCGGAAAAAGCCGGGTCCGTTCAGGTTGCGGTGATCCAGCTTGCCAATACCTGCGGTGCGGCTGTTGGCGGCTATGCGCTTGATAACCTTGGTCTGCTGTCGCCGCTGGCGCTCTCCGGCAGCCTGATGTTGCTGACGGCGCTGCTGGTGACGGTAAAAGTTCGCATACAAACGACGCGATAATACGTCAAAAGGGGTGACGATTCGGTCACCCATGACGTTTTACATATCCGGGCATTCGACTTTGCCGAGCGCTTCCCAGTAGTTATTCTGGTTGTTCCTTTCTATCGCCACGATCGCCTCGCGGATGTGCTGTTGATTACTCTCATTCGACATGATCATTTTCTCCCATGCCTCATCCGACAGCGATGCCTGCGGCGTACACATTTTGCGTAGCTCTTTCAGGACGGTGCTTTTTTCGTTAGCGGTCTGAAGCGAGCTATAAGGCGAGTTAGCCAACGCAATGCCTGGCAGCGCGAGAAGGGCGGTAAAGAGCAGCAGAGCGGTTTGTTTCATCGTCATCATCCAGTATTCAAAGTTTAAGCATAAGTATAGACAGAACACGACTCTCTCAGCGGTCCGCATTACTTCGCAAAACCGTCTCGTCTGTAAGTTGTAGGCGGATTCTCCCCGCTCTCTCACTTTCTTGCGCAGCAGAATAGTGTATGTTCTGAACAATCATTTATTTCTTAAGCGGTAAAGAGATGAGACGGATTGAGGTAATACTGGGGGAACTCGAACGGCTGACGCGCGGGCTGAATCTTGCCGATCTGGCGCAGGAGACGGCATTTACGGCGGAAGCCATTGGCTTTAACCTCGGGCTGGCGCGCAACTCGGTCAGTAAAGATCTCAATCAACTCTGCAATGATGGTCTGGCGATCAAAAGCCGGGGCCGCCCGGTGTTTTTCCTGCACCGTCAGGCGCTGGAAACGCTGCTGGGGCGTAAGCTGGATGACGCCGAACGTGAAGTACGTACGATTGCCGATCTGTTGCCGCGTCAGGAAGGGCACACAATCGACGATCCTTTTACCGGTCTGATTGGCTACGATCGCAGCCTGCGCGATGCAGTAGAAAAAGGCCGCGCCGCAGTGCTTTACCCCCACGGGTTGCATGTGTTGCTGACCGGACCTTCCGGCGTTGGCAAAACCTTCTTTGCTGAACTGATGCACCGCTTTGCCTGCGAGCACGCCGCAGGCTCCCCGCCGCCGCTGGTCTATTTTAACTGTGCGGAATATGCCCATAACCCGGAACTGCTCTCTTCGCACCTGTTTGGTCATCGACAGGGGGCGTTTACCGGAGCGAGCGAGAATAAACCTGGCCTGGTGGAGCAGGCGGACGGCGGCTATCTGCTGCTGGATGAGGTACACCGTCTGCCATATGAAGGGCAGGAAAAGCTGTTCTCCATTCTCGATAAAGGTGAATACCGTCCGCTGGGGGCAAGCAGCAAGGCGCGTTCGATATCGGTACGCCTGATTTGCGCGACGACAGAACCGGTAAGTTCGGCGTTGTTGCGTACTTTCCAGCGGCGTATTCAGGTCTGTATCGATCTGCCGGGCATTCGCCAGCGTTCAATCGAAGAACAGGTGGAGCTGATTGTCGGCTTTCTGCAACGTGAAAGTCGCAAAATTGAGCGCACGGTGAGTATCGACAAGACGCTGTTGCTCTGGCTGCTGAATAAGCCGCTGGAAGGCAACATCGGCCAGCTCAAGAGTGATATCCAGTTCCTCTGCGCTCAGGCGTGGGCGTCGGGGATGACGGAGCATAACGATACGCTGCAACTGGATAAACGGCTGGCGGAAATGCCGTTTAACGCCACGCCGGAGCAACGTCTGCTGGTGGACACGCTGTTTGATGGCAAAGAGCGCTTGAACGTTGACGCGCGCACGTTGCCCGCCTTGAAAACGTCGCTGGCGACGGGCGCCGAGATTGAAGAGAGCGATCTCTTTTACAGCTTCCTGACCCGCGAATACGTCAATCTGCGCAACAGTAACGTGCCTCCGGCGGAAACGCTGGCGATCCTGAAAAATAAGCTCAGCTCGATTTTTGAATATGGCCTCTACAGTCGCGACAATATTGCGCATCCGCCGCGTTATGGCGACCAGATTGAGGAACGCGTGACGCTGCTTATTGGCTGCGTGGAGCAGGTGCTTACGTTTACGTTGCCGGAGAACCTGGTAAATCCGCTGCGTAAACATTTTCTGGCGCTGATTGGCTACGTTCAGCGCGGCCTGATTCCGCAGCTTTATTCTTCCAGCCTGATCCTCGATCGTTGCAAAGATGAGTACGACAACGCCACATTGTTGTGCCGAAAAATCAATGAATTGCTGCATATTCAGTGTCCGGCGACGGAAGTGGTCTGGCTGTGTCTGTTCCTCAAAGAGTGTCGTCATTATCGTCAGCGTATCGACGCCAGCCCGGACTGCGGGGTGATCCTGATTGCTCACGGCGCAACAACGGCCACAAGCATGGCGCAGTATGTGAATCGGGTGCTGGAGCGCGAGTTGTTCAGTGCTATTGATATGCCGTTTGAGCAGTCGGTGCATGACACGCTGGAAACCCTGACCCAGATGATTCAGACCCGACGTTATCAGCGGCTGATCCTGATGGTGGACATCGGCTCGCTGGTACATTTTGGCAGTACGATCAGCAAATTATTCCAGATTGACGTTCTGCTGATGCCAAATATAACCCTGACCAGCCTGCTGGAGGTGGGGTTGGATCTAAGCTATGAAACCAGCGACCTGCCGCAGCTGGCGGCGTTAATGCAGGGGAAAAGCATCCCCTGCCAGCTTTGTACGCCACAGCAGGAAAACGGCGGCAAAGTGCTGGTTATCTCCTGTATTACCGGCATGGGCACGGCGGAAAAAATCAAAAAGGTGCTGGAGGAGAGTTTTGGCGAGCTGATGTCGCAAGACACGCGGATGGTGATCCTCGATTACAACGATGTTCGCAGCCTGGAGCGCGTCCAGCAGTCGCTGCATGCCAGTGAACGACTGGCGGGTATTGTTGGCACCTTCCAGCCGGGGCTGCCGGATATTCCATTCATTTCGCTGGAGGAATTGTTCTCTGAGCAGGGGCCGGAACTGGTGTTGAGCCTGTTAACGCCGGACCTCACCAGCGCTGAACGCCGCCTGGAAATGGAACGCAGCGCAATGCGCTTTATCAGCGCGCTGACGATGGAGAGCATCATCAACCATATTTCAGTGCTTAACCCGCAGCGCATTCTGAAAGAAATGGAAGGGGTGCTTAACCATCTGACCACCGCGCTTTCGCTGAAACCAAGCCGCCAGGTGACACTGCGCTTCCTGATCCACTGCTGCTGTATGGTCGAGCGTATCGTGATTAACCGAAAACCGTTACAGATGGCGCTGGAAAACAAACCGGATCTGGATGCCCGCGCGTTTAGTGTCATCAAATCGGCTTTCCTGCCGATTGAAGAGGCTTATGCCATCCGTTTATCGGACGCGGAATATTTTTATATCTACGAATTACTCTATAGCTGATCCCTTATCTGGCGTGGCGCTGCGCCTCGCCAGACCTCTCTTCTCCCCCGTGTGACACAAATCCTGGCACAGCCTTTGCTCTTACTCTGATGAGTTTTGCCGGATGGCGTTTGCTATTCGTAGGCCCGGTTCGTAGGCCCGGTAAGCGTAGCGCCACCGGGCAATGTGTGCCGGATGGCGGCGTAAACGCCTTATCCGGCCTACGGCGGTGACGCTATCGGGCATTGTCAGTCTCATGTAATCGAGCCAGGAGGCCATTTTGACTACCACTGAATCCTTGCCCCAGATCCTGCTGCTGACGCATGGCGGCTGGGGACAACAGCTCTGCAACAGCCTTCGCATGGTGATGGGGGAAATTAAAGGCGTAACAGAAATTGCGCTCATGCCCGTGGATACGCTGGGCGAGTTTTATCAACGTGTCGAAGCCGTGGTGAAAACCATGCCGGAAGGCTCACTTATTCTGACCGATTTTGTTGGCGGCACGACCTCCAATGTGGCGGCACGACTGAGTGCGGATTATCCGGTGGCGGTGGTTTCCGGGCTGAACGCCTCGCTGCTGCTGGAGGCGCTGGATCGGCGCGAACACGGCCCGCTTACCGCCTGCGTGAGCGGTCTGGTGGAAGCCGGGCGCAGCAGTTGTCTGGATGTCGTCGCCCATGTTCGTCAATTACAACAATCACAATAAGGAAAATCATTATGGCAAACATCGTGTTATGTCGCATCGACAGCCGTCTGATTCATGGGCAGGTTGTGACGAAGTGGGTCGGACAATCCCAGGCGAACCGGATTGCCGTGGTCAGTGACGAACTGGACGCCGATCCGTTTATGAAAAACATCTACCTGATGGCCGCGCCGCCAAACATCAAAGTGGATTGCTACAGCAACCAGAGCTTTGCGGCATCGTGGAAAGAAAACCAACTCGGCGACGGCAATGTGCTGGTGTTGTTCCCGTCTCTGGCGGCTATTCAACAGGCCGTGCAGCAGGGATTTGATGTCACCACCATTCAGGTTGGGGGCTTAGGCGGTGGGCCAAACCGCAAAGCGGTTTTCCAGAACATTACGCTCGATGAAAAAGACGTTGGCATTCTTAACGACCTGAAAAGTCGTGGGATTCAGGTGTTCTTCCAGACTATCCCGGAAGATAAACCACAGTCGCTGGACGATATCCTGAAAAAATTCTAACCCTCTGATAATGGGATAACACTATGGATACTTTAGTCTTTGCAAGCCTGATGGGGTTGTATTACTGGTTTGCCCGATTACGCCTTGGCTACACCTTCTCCGCCATGCTGCTTCAGCCGGTGGTTGTCGCGGTCTTTGTGGGGCTGCTGCTCGGGAATATGCAGACGGCGATGATTATCGGGGCGGGTATGCAGCTCGTCTATCTGGGCGTGACCTCGACGCCGGGCGGTAACGTGCCGTCAGATCCGGCGCTGGCGGCCTGTATCTCGATCCCTATTGCGGTTAAAGCCGGAATGGACCCCAACCTGGCGATTGCGCTGGCGATTCCGTTTGGCGTGATCGGCGTATTCCTCGACCAGCTACGCCGTACGCTGAACGCCGCCTGGGTACATATGGCCGACAAACACGCGGAAACGGCAAATATGGCGGGCATTATGCGCTGCGCTTTCCTTTACCCGGCGTTACTCGGTCTGGCGCTGCGTTTCCCGGTGGTGTTCGCCGCCAACTATTTCGGCCAGAACGTAGTAGAAAGCTTCCTCAAGCTGATGCCGCACTGGCTGACCCACTCCTTTGAAATTATGGGCGGGATTCTCCCGGCGCTGGGCTTCGCCATCACCATTATGGTGATCGGCAAAAAGAGTCTGCTGCCGTGGTTTATCGGTGGATTCTTCGCGGTGCTGTACCTCAAGGTCGACATCATGGCGATGGCAATCTTCGGCACCTGTGTGGCCTTCCTGATTAAAGGTCTGGCGAAAAATGAAGGAGCAGCATGATGAGCAGCGACGTAATGCAACATGAACTGGTTGAGCGTGCGCGGGAAACCGGAGCGCTGACCAAAGCGGACATCACCAGGGCGTGGTTTATCTACTGGCTGGGCGCGGAGGTTTCTAACTCCTATGAACGTTTACAGAGCCTGATTTTCTGCGCCTCGATGACGCCGATCATCAAAAAACTCTACCCGCAAAAAGAGGAACAGGTGGAAGCGCTGAAGCGCCATCTGAACTTCTTTAACTCAGAACAGACCTTTGGCGCGGTGATCCAGGGCATCTCCATCGCTATGGAAGAGCAGAAAACGCGTGGTGAACCGATCAGCGACGCCTCCATCACCGGGATTAAAACCGGTCTGATGGGGCCGCTGGCCGGGATGGGCGATTCCATCGTCTGGGCGGCGGTGATGCCGCTGTTGATTGCGATTTTTATTCCGTTCGCCGCCAATGGCAGCGCATTCGGGGGTATTGCGCCGCTGATTCTCTATCCGGCCATTACGCTGGCGATCAGCTACGGCCTGATTCACAAAGGCTATACGCTGGGGCGTGATTCCATCGTTGGGCTGTTGCAAGGGGGGCGAATCAAGGAACTGATCTACGGCGCTAACGTGCTGGGGCTGATCATGATGGGGGCGCTGTCGGCGAGCTACGTCAAGATCACCACCCCGCTGAAAATCAGCGCCCTGAAAGGTTCTGAAGTGGTGGTTCAGCAGATCCTCGATTCGATTGCGCCTGGCCTGCTGCCGCTGGCGGCAGTGTTTGCCATCTATATCTTTCTGGTGAAGAAGGGGCCGCGTTATACCACCATTCTGCTGTCGATTGTGGCGCTTAGCGTGGTCTGCTCGCTGCTGGGAGTGTTGTAAGCCATGACACAGAATATCTATCAACAGCTGGGGCTAAAGCAGGTGATTAACGCCTGCGGCAAGATGACGATTCTTGGCGTCTCCAGCGTCGCGCCGGAGGTGATGCACGCCACGGCGCGTGCGGCCTCCGCTTTTGTCGAGATCGACAAGCTGGTGGAAAAAACCGGTGAGCGGGTCTCCCGCTATACCGGCGCGGAAGACAGTTATGTCACCTCATGCGCCTCGGCGGGAATTGCGATTGCCGTTGCCGCCGCTATTACCCGTGGCGATCGGGCCCGGGTCACGCAGATGCCGGACAGTTCCGGTATGGCCAATGAAGTGGTGATGCTGCGTGGGCATAATGTGGATTACGGCGCGCCGATCACCAGCGCGATCCGTCTGGGTGGCGGGCGCGTAGTGGAAGTAGGGTCGAGCAACCTGGCCGCGCGCTGGCAACTGGAGAGTGCGATTACCGATGACACCGCCGCCCTGCTGTATGTGAAATCACATCACTGCGTGCAGAAGGGGATGTTGGGCATTGAGGACTTCGTCCAGGTGGCGCAGATTCACAACCTGCCGTTAATTGTTGATGCCGCTGCCGAGGAGGATTTGCACGTCTGGGTGGCGAGCGGCGCGGATATGGTTGTCTACAGCGGCGCGAAAGCCTTCAATGCGCCAACCTCTGGATTTATCACCGGCAAGAAACCGTGGATCGCCGCCTGCAAAGCGCAGCATCACGGCATCGCCAGAGCGATGAAGATCGGTAAGGAGAATATGGTCGGGTTGGTGTATGCGCTGGAGAATTATCACCAGGGGCAGACGGTAGTCACCGCCGAACAGCTTCAGCCGGTAGCCGACGCCATTTCAGCGATTCGTGGGTTGAGTGCGGATATCGAGCAGGATGAGGCCGGGCGCGCGATCTGGCGTATTCGTATTCGGGTGAATGCCCGTGAACTGGGGCGGGATGCCCGCGAAGTCGAAGCTCAGCTGCGCGGCGGCGATATCGCCATTTATGCCCGTCGCTATAACCTCCACCAGGGCGTTTTCAGCCTCGACCCGCGAACGGTCGCAGAAGGGGAAATGGCGTTAATCGTGGCGCGACTGAAGGAGATTGCCGACCATGCAGCAGATTAATTTTTATCGTAATCGTGTGGCGATTAACGTACTGGCGAAAGATATCGCCAATGCCAGGGAAATCTATGATGCTGCCGAAGGCCATGCGGCGATCGGCGTCCTCTCCGCACAGTTTGCCTCAGTGGAAGACGGTGTTCAGGAGGTAAAACGCTGGATGGCGGAGGTGCCGTGCATCTCCGTGGGGCTGGGAGCGGGCGATCCGGCGCAATACTATAAGGCGGCGATGATTGCTGCAAAGGTACACCCGGCGCACGTCAACCAGACCTTTACCGGATGTGGTTTTGCCGCTGGCGCGCTGGCGGCAACGGGCGGCGAAAAAACGCATATCAACGCGCTGGTCAGCCCGACAGGTACGCCGGGCGAGGTGCTTATCTCCACTGGCGTTCGCAGCAGCCAGGGGACGCCGGCCCGCGTTTCCTGCGATGCAGCGGTACGCATGATGCAGGATATGGGGGCGCACGCGGCGAAGTTTTTTCCGATGGGCGGCGAGACGTCGTTACCGGAGCTGTATGTGCTGGCAACCAGCGCAGCCCGCAACGGGATGACGCTGATCGAACCGACCGGCGGCATTTCCCTGGAAAATTTCGGCGTTATTTTGCAAACCTGTCTGGAGGCGGGCGTGCCGCGCGTGATGCCGCATGTTTACAGCTCGATTATCGATCCGCAAACCGGAAACACCCGGCCTGACGATATCGTCAGGTTAATGGAGATCGTGAAAGCGCTGGTTTGATGGCGTAGTTTACGTAGGCCCGGCAAGCGTTCGCGCCACCGGGCTTTTTGTATATGCCTTTTTCTTCTTGCTGATGCCTTTTCGTTTTTTAAACCGCAGCGGCCTTCCCGCTATAGTCATTTCATTACCCATCAGATGGTTATTTAATAAGGATAAAAACGTGAAATTGACGATATCTCATTTACGGGCAGGGGCGGCGGTACTGTTGGCGGGCATATTGCTGGCGGGGTGCGATCAGCAAAGCAGCGACGCGAAACACATCAAAGTCGGCGTGATTAACGGCGCCGAGCAGGATGTGGCGGAAGTCGCGAAGAAAGTTGCCAAAGAGAAGTACGGTCTTGATGTGGAACTGGTAGGATTCAGCGGTTCATTGCTGCCTAACGATGCGACCAATCACGGCGAACTGGACGCCAACGTGTTCCAGCATCGACCGTTCCTCGAACAAGATAACAAAGCCCATAACTACACGCTGGTAGCGGTAGGCAACACCTTTGTTTTCCCGATGGCGGGCTACTCGAAAAAAATTAAAACGGTTGATCAACTGAAAGACGGGGCGACGATCGCCATTCCTAACGATCCGACTAACCTCGGGCGTGCGCTCCTGCTGCTGCAAAAAGAGAAGTTGATTACCCTGAAAGAGGGGAAAGGTCTGTTACCAACGGCGCTGGATATCACTGACAACCCACGTCATCTGAATATTATGGAACTGGAAGGCGCGCAGCTGCCGCGCGTACTGGACGATGCGAAAGTGGATGTGGCGATCATTAGCACCACCTACATCCAGCAAACCGGACTTTCGCCGGTGCATGACAGCGTCTTTATCGAAGATAAAAACTCGCCGTATGTGAACATACTGGTGGCGCGGGAAGACAACAAAGATGCTGAAAATGTGAAAGCGTTTTTACAGTCTTATCAGTCGCCGGAAGTTGCGAAAGCCGCAGAGACTATCTTTAACGGTGGCGCGGTGCCGGGGTGGTGATCGGTAACGCTTTAAGTTAAATGAACTTTATCGCCAGAGACTCTTTTCTGGCGATAACATGCAGCATGGTATTTCCCGCTTAACGACAATAGCGAAATTTCTCTTCTTTTTTCCCCGTTCGGAGTTTTCAACAAACTTTCCCCTTCCATTCTTTTTTGTGCTCAAAAAAGCCGATTCTAATAGTGGATTGTCCTTTTTTGTAAGGTTGTGGTAAGCAATCTTTAGATTTTTATACTGAGAAATAGTAGGTGATTAAAAGAAAAGATCGTTCCGGTAAAATTCCTGGAAATGGTATGTATTGTAACCTTAGCTTAACAATAGTTACGTTTAGAATCTAAATAGGATTATTCTTGTAAAAAATTAAAAAAATGATTTGTTTGTAATAACTCATTAATTATTAATAAATTATATAAAATACTTTAGTCGTATTGTCAGGATTATTCTCGTAATTCTAAAAGTGGTGTTTTCTGGCTAATAATGCAGCAATAAATGTAATCGTTTTGTTTTTGTTTGTTTGATATTTGGTTTTTATTGTGTTTTTTATATGTTTAAATTTCGACTGTTTTGGGTTGTGCAGTGATCTGGATCAATTTATTTGATTTATAAAATTTTATCTTTTTTTAACTGATACTGTCTTATAAAAACCTGGTTATCGATATATTTTGCATGGTGAATAGCGCAGATATTATGCGGTACTTTATTTTCCTGTAAGCATTTGGATTTGATTTCTTTTGGTTGAAAAATCCTAATATTGCGGATGAAAGTTTTGCGTATATTATGTCAATGGAACCGGAAGGTGTTATTCAGTACTCATTTTTGATAATGGGATGAGGTTTGTTTTGCCTTAATAACACATTCAATACGTAGTTCATTTATATCAACAACACCAGGGGAATTTATTATGCGTAAATATAATTATGCGTTATCCGCGTTAGCAATGGTTATCACTTCCGCATTTACTGCTTCAGCATTTGCGGTGGATGGAACTATTACAATTAACGGACAAATTACTGATACAACTTGTACTATTTCTGTCGACGGTGGCAGTAATGATGCAACGGTAACGCTGCCAACCGTTTCGTCTACTACGCTCGGCGCAGCAGGCGCAACGGCAGGTGCTACGCCGTTCACTATCTCGCTGAGTAACTGCTCAGGAACATCTTTAAATACCGCCAGCACCTACTTCGAACCTGGCGCTTATGTTGATAGCACAACCGGTCGTCTGAACATTGATTCAGCAGCGGCAGATGCAGCGACTAACGTGCAGGTTCAATTATTAAACGCCGATCGTGACGCCATTGTTGCAGGGGCTTCAGTAGCGAATGGTCAGAATGATATCCCTGTCGATATCTCTTCTGGAAACGGTACGCTGAATTACTTTGCGCAATATTATGCTACTGGCGCATCTACTGCGGGCTCTGTAACGACTCAGGTCGATTACACCATGGTTTACGAGTAATAAAGACAGGAGTAAAGGCGGCGTCCTTTACTCCTGATTATGAGGTGATGAGATGTTAAAGATATTATCTTCCGGGCTGGTATTGTTATTTTCGGCGTTCTCACTGAATGCTATGGCTGACGTTGTGATTAACGGAACACGCATTGTATTTAATGCAAAAGACAAGGAATCAACGGTACAGTTAAAAAACCGGGGGAATAATCCTTATCTTTTACAAATATGGATGGATGATGGTAACCCAAATGCAAAGCCTGGGGAGATCACGGTTCCGTTCCTCATTGCTCCTCCCGTTGTTCGCATTGATCCGGCGAAAGGGCAAGCTGTGCGAATCATGGCGACGAACCCGTCATTGCCGCAGGACAGGGAGTCCTTGTTTTGGTTCAACATGCTGGAAATTCCGCCAAAAGCACAGGATTCAACGTCGGGCAAAACGCATATGCAGTTGGCATTTCGTACCCGAATAAAATTATTCTATCGCCCGGATAATCTGCAACCAACACCATTACAGTCTTATAAAGAATTAAAAATATACCAACAAGGGAACAACATAAAAGTAGTAAACGACTCTCCCTATTACATCACTTTCAGCAAGGTTGAGATTCGTCGAACAACAGGGTCAGCTGTATTAGCTGCTGTAGAAAACTTCCCCCAACGTATGGTGAAGCCGAAAAGCGAAATAGTATTCCCGCTCGCTAATAAAAAATCGACGCAATTGAGCGGTGCTTCAGTTTTTTACAGTGTAATAAATGATTATGGTGGAGAAACAACAAATGAGCAAAAATTACAAAGTAGCCCATAACGTTATTTCTTGTCCTCTGAGATTAACCCGCATTGCTCAATTCGTTGTTTTATCTTTTATTTCTTTTCAGGTTGCCTTCGCTGAAAATGATGAAGTGCAATTTAATAGCGATTTTTTACGCTCAGCGATTGATGTTAGCAACTATTCTCAGGGAAACCCGGTTCCGCAGGGACAATATAATGTCGATCTGTATGTGAACGACAAATGGCGAGGGCGTGGTGAAGTTAAGTTCGAAAATGATAAAAGCAATGCCGTGGTAGCCAAACCGTGTTTTACGCTGAAGCTGATATCAACGCTGGGAATCGATATTGATAAAATTGATCCAATGCTGCGCCAGTCGTTAAAGAATAATGAAAGTTGTGTGCGTATTGGTGATATATCTTCTGATTTAACAGCTTATTACGATGTGACGACACAGCGCATCAATGTGCAGGCGCCTCAGATATGGCTGCTTCGCCAGGTTCGCGGCTATGTTAGTCCTGAATTATGGGATAACGGTATTCCTGCTGCGACGTTGCAATATGATTACAACGCATGGCATGCAGAGATGTCTGGAACGGACTCTATGTCATCTCAGTATCTGAGCCTGATGGGAGGGCTCAATTGGGATGCCTGGCGCTTACGCTATCGCGGTGTTTTCAACTGGAACAACGATCAGGGTTGGCATTATGACTCAACCAGCACTTATCTTGAGCGCGGCATTATTCCGCTGCGCAGCAAACTGGTGATGGGTGATTCCACTACGGATGGCCAGGTCTTCGACAGCGTTGGTTTTCGGGGCGTAATGCTGACTTCTGACGATCGTATGTATGAGGATTCCCAGCGAGGCTATGCGCCAGTTATTACCGGTGTTGCGAACACCAACGCACTCGTCAGCGTGAGTCAGCGCGGCGCGCGTATCTATCAAACGACGGTTCCGCCAGGCGCGTTCCGTATTGATGACCTGTACCCCAATGGCACCGGCGGCGATCTGCTGGTAACGATTAAAGAGGCAGATGGGAGTGAGCACAGTTTTACCGTGACCTATGCTTCCATCGCTGAACTGCTCCGTCCGGGAACCAGTCGCTATTCGCTGATGGCGGGGCGCTATCGGAATACCTCCGTGAATGAGAAACCACAGATTGCGATGGGGACATTCCGTCATGGTTTTACTAACTTACTGACCACTTACACCGGTGCGATGGGCGGGGAGGATTATCAATCGGTCGCAGGTGGCGTCGCGCTCAATACGCTCATTGGCGCGCTTTCTGCTGACATAACGCATGCGCGAACGACGCTTGCGGATAACAGTAAACGTGAAGGCCAGAGCATCCGCTTTTCATTTGCCAGGATTCTGCCCGTCGTTGATACCAATATCACCCTGGCGAGCTATCGCTATTCCAGCTCCGGTTATTACGATATTGACGATGCGATGTTGATGCGTGATTTAGAGCGGACACATAAAGGGGCTTATTCCAGCAGCATTAACCGCAAGAATCGTCTGCAACTCAGCGCAACGCAAACTATTTCCGAGACGCTTGGGAGCATTAATCTCAGTGCCAGCACTCAGGATTACTGGAACAAAAGCGGGCGTGATACCGAGTATCAGTTGGGTTACACCAATGCGTTCAAGTGGTTCAATTTTAACCTCAACGCCAGCCGTACCCGCGATTTAGTGAAAGACAAATGGGATAACAAAATCGCGATAGGGATTTCCCTGCCGTTAGGGAACAGCGCGCGCTCGGCTTATCTCAGTACCACCTATGTTCAGGAAAGCGGACATCGGGGGCTGCAAAACTCAATCGCCGGCACCTCCGGGGAGAACCGTCAGTATAACTGGGGCGCGTTCGTCAATCAGGATGACTACGACCATAGCAGCAATAAAACCACGGGCGGCGTCAGTGGTAACTGGACTTCGCCGTGGACCAGCATGGGTGGCAGTTTCTCAGCAGGCCAGGGCTACCAGCAATACGGCATGAACCTCTCTGGCGGTGTTGTCGCCTGGCAAAATGGCGTTGTGCTGACGCCGATCATGGGGGACACCATGGCGGTCATTGAAGCGGAACATGCGGGAGGCGCAAAGGTGGCAAACAACAGCAGCCTTAGCCTTAACCGCAATGGTAATGCCGCAGTGCCTTACCTCTCACCCTATCGTCAGAACACGATTGAGCTCGATCCCCGGGGGTTATCGAATGATATCTCCCTGGACGTCACCAGCCAGAACAGCGTCCCTACCGCAGGCGCCGTGGTGTTGATGAAATACGCCACGGATACAGGGTATTCCGTGCTTTTCACTCTCCGCCATGCCGGTGATGTGCTGCCTTTTGGCGCCGATGTGGTCGATGAGAGCGGCAATACTGTCGGTTACATCGCCCAGGGCGGGCAAAGTTTTGCGCGCGTTAAGAATCTGGTGGGCAAATTGCGCGTGAAATGGGGAAGTGGATCGGGTCAGGAGTGCCAGTTCAGTTACCGCTTATCAGAGCAGAAAAGCGCAGATGTCGCCGACTTACGTCGGGCTGATGCGGTATGCCAGTAATTAAGGAGTGAAAGATGAAAACTATCGTAACGGGCGTTGCCCTCTCTTTTCTGGCACTGGCGGCGATGTGCGGCGTGGCGCGAGCGGACGGGACGTGGGTGAACTGTGAGCGTACCAATGGCTACTACCAGTACTTTGACTCTACGACCGTACAGGTGGGTAAAGATGCTGCCGTCGGTGATTTATTAGGTACCTGGGCGACCTCTTACAACCCGACGGCATGGACCTGCTCTCATCGTACTAATTATCAAAGCTACGCCATCCCGATGGCGGTACAGGGGTATCCCCCCTACACCGTTTGGGGAACTACCCAGGTCGATGGGCAAACGTATACTGTCTATGACACGACGGTAAAAACCGGGTTGGGGTATATCGCTCGCTGGCGCTATACGGTAAAAGGGCAAACCAGCGACTGGTATCCTCTTACCATTGCGACCGGAGGGCAGCAGACGCCTTCGCAGTTATTTACGGTGACAGGCGATGGAAGTTCATGGAATCTCGGCGTGGATGTCCAAATCCGTTTTGTAAAAACCTCGACATCGTTAACCGCAGGCAGCACTTCCGTCTTTGACCCGATGTATATGCGACACTACCAGACATACGGGGGCAGTACGTCTGTTGGCAGCGGCACCTATATGATCGCTGATTTTCTGGCGGGAGGGCTGATCATATCCACCACCGGGGGAACCTGTACGACATCGGATGTCACGGTTAATTTACCGGCTGTTAGCCGAACTGATTTTAGTGGCATAGGTTATACCGCCGCGCGTACTGATTTTAATCTGAACTTTACAAAATGCCCGGCAGGGTTATCGAGCATCAGCTATTTGTTTACGCCGACCACGGCCATTATTGATAACGCCAACGGTGTTTTTGCGCTGGCGAGCACCTCAACGGCGAGTGGCGTGGGTATTCAGTTGTTGGACGATCAGAATATCCCTCTGTCGTTTAATACGGCATATCTCCTGACGGATTATGATCCGGCTCAGGACAATGCGAATTATACCGTGCCACTACGTGCCGGTTTATATCAGACTGCGGCAAATGTCTCTTCTGGCGATGTCAGAGGTGCAGTGACATTCACCCTTGTCTATAAATAGAGGAGGGGGCATGGCGAAACGGCTAAAATATGTTCTGAACCACTTCCTGATTTTACTTTTATTGCCGTCATCGGCTATGTCGGCAACGTATATTAATTACACGCGAGTGATAATTAATGAAAAGGCGCGCGAAACATCATTTACTATTTACAATGAAGGGCTGAAACCCGTTTTATTGCAGTTGTGGACTGAAAAAGACAATATTTTTGATCGTCCCGAGGAGATTAAAACACCGTTTATCATTTTACCTCCGATTTTTCGGCTTGAAGGAAAAACATCCCGGGCGGTGCGGGTGCAGTTTACTGGCGACCAGCATACATTACCTGCTGACAGAGAATCTTTATTCTGGCTGAACACGCTGGAAGTCCCTCCTGTGGCTGATAGTAAAGCGGAGAAGGGCGCGCTACAGGTCGCTTTTCGTACTCGGGTGAAGTTATTCTGGCGGCCCACTGCACTGGCAGCAATCACCCTTGAGGAAAGTATAAAAGAATTACACATCTCTTTATCTGATTGTGGAGGAAAACGCTGCCTGTTAGTAAAGAATAACTCACCTTTGTACGTAACATTAATGGATCTTACGTTGAATGACGGTACAGAAATAAAGCAATTACCTGATGATGGTCTTTGGGCACCATTGTCAACTAAAACGGTTGTTTTACCCAAAAACACAAAAGGGGAGGGCACAGTCAAAACACTCTCATGGATTGATGATTATGGCGTGGTCAATACCTATAACTACTAATGCGAAGGATAACGTTATGCTTAATTTTAACCCTTCATCCTTACGTTTTAAATTTATTTACCTGACAAAAAATATTTATGATGGTATTGCCATTCATACACTTTTTGAAGATGCCCTGCATGAATCAGGATTGAAAATGGGGCTTAATGAAGATATACCCTTTCACCTGATCGATAAGTACAGTAATTTTATTCCGTTTTCATTGCGGTTTGATGCGACGTATAAACAACGCAGTCGCACGCTCGAACACGATATTACCCTCTCGGCAAAAGGGGAAGAGATAAAGCGAATGCGTTTTAATCATATACTCTTTTTTGTCGATATGTATAACCCTGACCATACCTCTTTTCTTTCGGTTGCCGGACTGCATGGCCTTACGGCGGTCAGGGAGCGCATGGATGCTTTCATGGTGCATTGTAATGCGGTGATTAATGGTAATAGAAAATGCCGTTCAAGTAGTTTCTTGTTCACGCTGCGTGAGCAGCAAATTGTGTTTCATCTCTTACAAGGCATGTCGGTTAAAGAAATCGCACTGGAATTAAATGTGAGCGATAAACTGGTTTATCGGGAGCGCTGGGCGCTGACGCGTAAGCTTATCGACCAGAAAAATTGCAGATTATACAAAAGGCTAATAAACATTAACGCGACATTATAAGCGATAAAAGAGTGGACCAGATTATTGGAGCCCACTCTTTTGCCTTATGCCGCCCGGGCGCGACGGCGGGAATCCATTGAAATCAGCACCACCGACGAGAGGATCAGCAACGTACCAAGCCAGTCCGGCAGGGTGAAGCTGATGCCCAGCAACAGCAGCGATAACAACGCGCTGCTTAGCGGTTCCGCGCAGCTCAGAATGCTCGCTTTCGGCCCGCCAATCATTTGCGCCCCTTTCAGATACAGGCTGAAAGTCAGCGATGTGCCGATGACCACCAGATAGAAAAACGCCAGAATCAGGCTGCCGCTGACCACAAAATCCGTTCCCTGCCCGGCATAGAAGGGCAGCAATATCACGCCGCCGATCAACATGCTCCAGCCAACGACAGGAAGCGTGCCGTAACGCGCGATCAGCGTAGAGGGCCAGGTCGTATAAAACGCTGCGGCAAACGCGGAGGCAATCCCCCAGAATAGCGCGGCAGGCGAGATAGACAGCGATGTCGGATTACCGTGTGTTACCAGTAAAAAGGTGCCAATAAGAGAGGTGAGAATGGCCGTCAGCACCAGAATGCCGGGGCGCGCTTTCCGTACCAGCGAGAACCACGCCACGATAATCGTCGGCGATAAAAATTGCAGCACCGTTGCGGTGGCGGCATTGGATTTCTCAATGGTGAGCAGGAAGGTGAGCTGTACGGTAAGCGCCCCCATGATGGAAAAGAACAGCAGGCTTAGGGCGTCCTGGCGGTTTTTGAAAATGGAGAATACTTTGTCGCCGTGAACAAACGAGAGCATCAGCAGAATCAACCCGGCGAATATTAGACGCGTCATGGTCAGAAACTGCGACGACATCTGGCTTTGTTCCATAATGTACTGCGCGCAAACCCCTGAACTTCCCCATAATACGGCGGCAATCAGGACGTTCAGCATCCCTCTTCTGGTGGACCCCATTTTTTCCTCAACATGGTGTTTTGTCTTTTTTATGTGCAGGCATCATAGCAGAGATGGCGGCACAAACGAGACGGGCGTTAGCATCGCCCACTTTTACGACAGTCGGGTAAGCTGTGTTTCACCGTCCTCCATCGCCAGTTGATACAGCGAAAACGCGGCATGTTTCTCGATCAGATTGGCCAGTTCAGGCGAATGACTGGTGAGCCAGATTTGCGAATGGCGGCTGGCTTCGGCGATCAGTTGGGCGAGGGCGGGCAACATCTGCGGATGCAGGCTGTTTTCCGGTTCGTTGAGCGCGATAAAAGCTGGCGGTCGCGGGCTTAACAGCGCTACGGCCAGGCACAGGAAACGTAGCGTGCCATCCGAGAACTCCGCAGGTTCCAGCGGACGGGTCAACCCTTCGCGTTTCATCATCAGGCGAAAGTGGCCGCCGCTGTTATCGCTGTAGAACACGCAACCGGGAAATGCCCGATCGAGAATCCGCATCAGCAGCAGTTCATCGCCAATCTCGACGATTGTCTGGAACGCTGCCGCCAGGTTTGCTCCGTCGCTGGCCAGAACCGGTGAGCGGAATCCCACCTGCGGAACACGAATCGCAGAACCAGACGAGACTGAAAACTCATGATAAAAGCGCCAGTTGCGCAGCATTTCTCGCATCTGCGACACCTCCGGGTAGAGGTGTGGCTCTCCCAACTGGCCGAATACCGACTCGTTCTCATACAGCGTGCCGCTGTGGGTGACTTTCTCGTGATGGATATTATTGAGGAATACGACCTGGTTTTTACGTTTCATCAACTGTGAGGAGGGGCGGCGAGCGTGTCCGCTCAACCAGACAGACTCCTCTTTGATGACCGGGTCGAGATCGAACTGCGACGGGTAGGGGAGCTTCTCGACAAACCCTACCTGTAACTCGTATTCATAGGTTTCTGTTTCTACCGCCAGAGTCATGCGCCGCAACTGGTCGCTGCGCGTTTTCCCGGCCCAGAATACCTTCAGAATGCCGCCTTCGTTCGCCAGCGCCTGTGAGAACTGCCCCTGTGCCGCACTGTGCATCAGGTGAATCGCCTTATAGATATTCGACTTTCCGGTGCCGTTAGGGCCGAAGACGATATTGAGCTGTTCCAGTTCCAGAGACTGATGGCGAATCGAGCGGTAGTTTTCGATGTGCAGCGTTTTGATCATGGGCGTTAGCGGTAGAGGGGCGATGCGCCAAGCATAGCGATTTCGTCCCGGAAGAGACAACCCGTTCATATAGTTTTACGCGGCGCATAAAAAAGCAGGGGCGACTTTCTCGCCCCTGGGGGGCTTATCAGAAGCCTTCCAGCACAATCTTGCCGACGGAGCGGCCCGTTTCAAGCTGTGCGTGCGCTTTCTGAATATTCGCCGCGTTGATGGCTCCGTAATGCTCGCCCAGCGTGGTGTGAATCACCTTAGCATCAATGAGCTGCGCCACGCGGGTCAGTAGCTGATGCTGGGCGATCATGTCGTCGGTTTCAAACATTGAGCGGGTAAACATAAACTCCCAGTGCAGCGAAATACTCTTTGTTTTCAGCGGTCGTGCGTCGAGCGTTGCCGGATCGTCTATCAGCGCCAGCTTACCCTGCGGCGCCAGGGCTTCGATGAGCTGCGGGTAATGCTTATCAGTGTGGGTCAGGCTGGCGACGTGCGTCACCGCGTTGATGCCGATCCGCGCCAGCTCTTCCGTCAGCGGTTTGCTATGGTCGATGACATGATGCGCACCGGCTTCGCGTACCCATTTCTGGCTTTCCGGGCGCGACGCGGTGCCGATCACCGTCAGTCGGGTGAGTTTGCGGGCCAGCTGCGTCAGGATGGAGCCCACGCCGCCTGCGGCGCCGACAATCAGCAACGTATCCCCTTCGTTGCCGCCTTCTTCAACGCCGAGGCGGTCAAACAACATTTCCCATGCGGTGATCGAGGTCAGCGGCAGCGCTGCGGCGGCGGCATTATCCAGCGTTTTGGGTTTCAACGCGACGATGCGCTCATCAACAAGCTGGAACTCGCTGTTGCTTCCCGGACGGCCCAACGCGCCGGCATACCAGACTTCATCCCCCGGTGCGAACAATGTCACCGCCTCGCCGACTGATTTCACTACGCCTGTGGCATCCCAGCCCAGCACGCGCGGGGTCTCTGCGTTAAAACCCGCGCGTACTTTGGTATCGACCGGGTTAACGGAGATGGCTTTCACCTCAACCAGCAGGTCATGTCCGGCGGCGACCGGAACAGGGAGGTCAATGTCCTGTAAAAACTCAATATTACTGCCTTCTGGCGCGGCGCGGGTAATTGCGATGGCTTTCATAACATCTCCGGTGTGGGAACAGGTTTATCGTTTGTATAATTCGATGGTAAACCGCCAGCAGAACGGGAAAAATAGCCTCACGACGACAGGACTTATATTCGGGGAGTGAAAATGTTCCGGCTTGAAGATCTCACGTTGTTTGTTCGCGCGGCGGCGCTAAACAGTTTTAGCGATGCGGCGCGGGAAGCCGGGGTACAGCCTGCCCAGGTCAGTTCCGCCATCAAACGGCTGGAGTCTACGTTAAACATTCGCCTGTTCGCACGCTCGACCCGCAGCTTACGGCTGACGCCGGAAGGCGAGGTCTGGTTGCCCTACGCCAGGCAGATGCTTGAGGTGATGCACGCCGGGCTGCAAAAAATTCAGACGCCGGAAGATGAGATCTCCGGTACGCTGCAAATCGCCGTGCCCTCCGATCTTGGGCGCAATTTACTGCTCCCGGTATTCCAGTCGTTTCGCCGTCGCCACCCTGCGTTGCGCCTGCGGGTGTTTTTCTCCGATCAGGTCGCCGATGTATTTAAAGATCCGGTTGATGTCGCGTTCCGTTACGGCAATACGGAAGATGCTTCTTACATCGCGCTGCCTGTCTCTCCCGATAACCGGCGTGTGCTGGTGGCTTCGCCGGACTGGGTCGCGCAATACGGCGATCCGCGTCATCCCGATGATTTAGCGCATCTGAATGCGTTAACGTTCGTGTTGCGCGGACGCCTGCATGACCGCTGGACGTTCATCCGCAACGGTGACGTCAGCAGCGTACAGGTCAACGGCACCATGATGAGCGACGATGCTGAAGTTATCCGGCGGCTGGCTATCGCCGGTGAGGGGATGGCGTACAAATCCTGGCTTGATGTCTCTGAAGATGTGCGTGACGGGCGATTGCAGCGCCTGATGCCAGATTATCAGGGAGAGAAAGTCCCGCTGAACATGATCTGCCCGCACCGCAAACAGCTTTCGACGGCAGTCCGCCTGCTGCACGAAGCGGTAAAAGCGCGCTGCGAAAGACTGGAACTCCCCCCGATGTGAGGCGATACGCGTTGCCGTTTGTAGTGTGTAGGCCGGATAAGCGTAAGCGCCATCCGGCGCACAATATAACGAGGGGAATCAGCGCGCCCTTAATCCTTTTTAACTGCGGTTGTGCTTCTTTTAGTTCACCAGGCAATGTTTTCTCCCGTTCGCTCCAGGCCGTCAGGACGATACAGCTATGATCGATTTCTTGATAGTGGGCGAGGGCATTTAAAGATCAGGTCGCAATGAAGGAATGAATTTGGGGAATTGGCTTAAGACCCAGGGGAAGAGTGAGGAACTTTGGCGGAGATCACAGGAGTCGCATTTGGTGGTTAATCATGTTGAATTTATTGATTATTTTCCTATGCGCTTTACTGATGTGCCCCCGATTATGCCCCCACATGTTTTTCCTTAAGGATCAGTTGGCTGATTTATGGGCGTTTCAAGCCAAGGTTGGACTGTGCCCGATGAACATCCAAAGATGTTATCCAGGGTTCTTGATCCTGCCAGGAGAAACTCTTCTGGTCAATGCGCACAAGCTCGAATCGTTCCACAAGGAAATTAACAGCATCAGTAAGATTCACTCCCGCCTCTATATGTTCCTGAATCGTCGTATCGTTACTGAACGGTGTGTCGTTGATCGTGAGGCCGTAATGATGCTCTAAAATATACGTTAATAGTTTTTGCCAAACTTGGACAGGAGACAGGCGTGACGAAACCGTCACTGTTTTCGGTACAGTCGAAATATGCATGAGTTGATTCCCTGATAAAAGTAGAGGAAGGTGTTAACTGGTTATAGCTGATGGGGATAAATGGCGATATAAACGTAGCCATAAGAGCCGAGAGTGTCAGCTTCACAAGTAAGTCCATTGTGATGCAGTGTGACGCAGTGCTGGTTGTGAGGATCAAGCTCGCCAGTTGTCAGCATCCGCTCAAGCTGTTTCACCATTAGTGGAAACGCTTGGTCCAGACTCAATGCTTCTGCGTCACTGAATGAGCCATTAAATCCTGCCCGGTCAGCCAAAAAGTATATGCGGTTGCCTTCCTGTACCAGACGAGCGCCGAAGCACGGCGTGATATTACGTTTTAATCCCCACTGAAGGCAGGATGTGTTCTCCGCCGATGTGCCGGATATGGTGGTCGACTGCATTAATATACTCCTTAATGATTGAGTGGGATGATTAGTTCACCGTCACGCAGTGAAGAATAGCGTACGGGCCTGCCCGGTCCTGACGACGTTCAACAAAAACAGCGAGTACGCCGCTGATATGCTGAACTTCATGTCCATAGTAATGGCATACACTGCCATGCCACTGGTAGTGACCTGTACAGAAGGCAGATAGCCTGGATTCGGGATGCTGACGATAAATATGCATCGCCTGGCTCTTACTGATGATTTTCATTCTGCACCTCATAACAAGCCACATTCAGCAAAAGACACCACTTCGTTCCCGACCACAAGATGATCCAGCACACGCACTTCCACCAGAGCCAAGGCTTTAGCAATTCGCTGCGTGACATGTTTATCCTGCTGGCTGATTTCTGTCGTGCCGGACGGGTGGTTATGCGCCAAAATGACCGCAGCAGCGTTATGTTTCAGGGCTGATTTAACCACTTCGCGGGGATGCACTTCGGTATGGCTGAGCGTGCCGGTAAACAGTGTTTCTCGCTCCAGCAGGCAATGCTGATTGTCGAGATACATTACGATGAAGACTTCCCGCTCCAGGTGAGCCATCTGCAGTTGCAGCCAGGTTTTTGTAAGGCTGGTAGAGGTAAATGACTCACTCGGTTGACGCTGGTATTTCTCCAGCAGACGTAATGCTCGCTGGATGACTCGCTGCTCGTTTGCAGGAAATACCGGGGATAAATTGATCGTAGACATGGTTGCTCCTTAGAAAGAAAAGCCCTTCCGAATCTTCGGAAAGGCGTTAAGGGAAAATAGTGGAAGAGATCATGAAGCAAGCTGCAGCATATTCTCAGCCATCACCCAGAGGGCCCGGTTGAGCTTCACATCACCGTCAATACCTTTCACTGCTCGGGTATGGGCGCGCTTTCCTTTGGTTGTTCTCCCCGATAGCCCGCCTTTAATTAGGTTTTCCTGAATGCGCTGATAAGTGGTCCACAGGTCGTTACTCTCATCCTGCCAGCGGCGTGGGGAAAGTATCTGCGTCTCTGTCACCGGTTGGTGCTCCTCACCGAAGCGATATGTCAGCGCCGCTTTCGCCATAGCCTGCTGAGCGGGCGGCGGCAACAAAAGCGACTGCATGGAATCGCGTTTCTCTTCTACGCGGTCAAATATTCCCAGTACTTCGTAGGCCCCTTCGATGACTTTCTCTACTACGTTGCCTTTATGCGGCACGCGTACTTCGCCAAAACTCTCACCGCAAATCAGCCCATTTTGGCAAACTGCTCTGAATAACCCCGGTAGCATCTGATATGAGCTGGAGCCGTCGTGGCTGTTCAGCAGAATAATTTCGGGAACCTGTTTGCCAGTAATCTGGCCTTCACGACGCAGGCGCAGCATGTGCTTCGTATGCTCTCGTTTGCTCTGGTCGCGGACTCTGGTTTGACACGCGAAGAATGGCTGGAAGCCTTCGCGTTGCAAGTTATCGAGAAGGGTAATTGTCGGGATGTAGGTATAGCGATCACTACGGGATTCATGCTTTTCTTCGCTGAAGACACTGGGCACATAATGGGCCAGTTCGTCGCGAGTTAACGGGCGGTCACGACGAACAAGGTTGACTGCACCAAAGCGGCTGGCTAAACGGGTCATAGTTGATTCCTTTTAAAACGGGCATAAAAGCCACTCCAGTAGAGTGGCATTGGATGGAAGATAAAATGTTCAGGGAGAGGCTGGTGGCTGGCTCTGCTGTGGCGAGAGTTCTCTGTCAGGTAATGCCGGTGGTATTAGCTTTTCGGCCTGGTGATGTTGTAATCGCTGCAGAATAAAGGGTTTACTGTACTGGAAGTATCGAAGACACCACTCGTATTTAACGACTCGCCTTATGTTCAGAGGTAAGCGTTCATACGCTTTGCTGCACACCGATAAAACAAAGGCATCATCATTGATTCTGTCCTCTGCTATTGCAGCCAGCCCTTTGATAAAGGAACGCTTCAGCTTTTGTCGAGAGTTAGCTTCCAGGCGAGCTTCGGAAGGTGATAGTACGTCTGGTACAGGTGTTAGAACACAAACCGTGTTGCCTGATTGGGACTTTTCAGGCAAGCGTGGCGAGTTTTTTTATGAGTCTTATCAGGCTATAGGTCATCAGGCTGGCTCCCATTGTCTGGCATACGACCGACTTACTTCTCAGCAGAGTGAGGCCTGCGACGCTGAAAACAACGGGCCAGGTCAACCCAAATGATTCTGCATCTGGCGTTGTATCGTCCGGGGATTTTTTAGTTTTCATAGGTTGATCCAAAAGGCGTCCGGTATCGCAGGAAGCTTATACCGGACTAGAAGAGTAATTAGGGGAGATCGACTGAGGCTATTTCCTCAGAAGCGTTTGTGGGGCCACTGTAAACGCCGACGTATTCATTTTGAGGGAAGATAATTACTGCATTTTTCTTCGGGTCAAAAGAGCAACCATTTAATCCTGCAATTTCGGCGGTTTTCCCGGAGCTTGTGTTTTTAACAACCAGTTTGTTGTCAGCACAACTGCTACCTTTTACATAATTCACCACATAACCGTCCTGCTCTGCGACCATTTCTCCAGCTGCTGGTTTTAGCTGAGAGTTACTTTCTTTATTCCTACTTACGCGTTTGCTGTTGTAAGGAATATATTGCGCAGCATCATTCCGCATGGTCGGTGGATCATTGTTCAGACCAAGATATACAGGACAACTGGGGACACCCACCTCGCAACTCTTTTCGACGATAGCACGTGACGGCCAGCCTTTTGTGCCGATGTAAGCAGCACCGGTTTCATCAAGGCAGTAGGTTTCCTCCCATGTGTAATTTTTATTCTGACCCGGCATAGTGCGGGTCGTTACGAGACAAGTCAGAGCCTTAACCGGTTTACTGTCGTAGCGGATAAAGTTCTGTTCAAGGGGTGATGCTGCGTACAGCAAAGGAGATATGTTCGCAGCAGCAGCCTTGCTCTGTGCCTCAGCGCTAAAACCAACTTTGTTGTTGAGTTTTACGCTGACTGCCGCATCGTTCATTTCGCGAAGCATTTCACCGCCTCTATCTGTTAGAAAGAACGTGTATCGCTCTGGGTGAATATTACCGGGAATTGTGATGGCAAAACTTAGGGCCGGAAATGAAAGCACTGAGATAACAAATAAGCGTGAAATAAACTCTGTCATGATGACACCCTGAGGACGTTTGTCGTTGGCTCTGCTGGACGTATCTGAACTCCAGCAACGAGTGGTTAAAACAGCAAACTGTGCTGTTTTGAGAATTAGGCGAAGAAGGTGCTTAACGGCTGATGCAGTCCTGCCAGGTTACCTCTTTCAGCGCTTCCTGAAGACCTACATTTTTGAACGGTTTGGACAATGGTTTTTTGGCTTCAGTGACTTCCAGCACTCCTTCATCATTGGTGTTTTTGAGCGCCATAAATGCAGCTTCGCCTAATTGATAGTGGGTTGAGTTGATGATCAACCCTGGCTTTTTCAGACCTGCCCCAGAAGAAATGGAATAGTTCTTTGCTGGGACGCTGTAGGTGATGCCCAGGTGGCCTCCGATGCAAGTGAAGGTAATGCGCTCACCAACATCATTGTCGGCATTAATACCAAATTCCATTCCGCTGGTATTACCAAACCAGTTACCCCACTGCTGTTCCTGAATGGTCGCGTGGGCAGCGGTGGTGAACAAAGTTGCACTGAGAAAGAGTGCAGAAGTGACCTTGAACATAGAGATTCCTTACTGTTGTTTTACAAACGAAAAATGGCCCTTTGCTGTACAAAAGGCCACCTGATCCTATGCATTTGAGAGAGAATGGGATAATCGTTACTACAGATCAGTTTCCAGGAATTGATCGTTATATTCTATTGATAAAACGATCGATTCCTCTCTATTAATAGTCAGTAACTATCACTGCTTGAGTATCGATCGGTGCAATAGATCAATGTGAAGAAGCCGCGCCAGTAATACATACTGGCACGGCTTCATGTGGGTAATATAGATGTGAAATGATCTGGAATACTTTCAAGGCACTTTTATGGGGTAATTTATACTAAGTTATAAGCTCACCAGTTGCCCACAGACTAATTCAGCTCCTGTAATTTATTTCTGATTATTTTTATTTTTTTTCTTTTACGGGTAAGGTATGTATCCCTGGCACGCTTAAACTGGTTATAAAGTTCTGGTTCCAAGAAGGTTCCTCCAACATAGAAAATCCAGACTGCATGGATAGCTAAATATGTTTCTCTTGGTGTCGATGGCTGAATGATCTCAAATGCATCATGCCAGCCAATTCTGTTAATACTGGATAGAGAACTGCCATTTTCCGGAAAAAGGTCTATGGTTTTATAACTCACCTTTTTTATGCCACTTTCATGCTTTGAACTCTTGTCATTATCAGCGTCATTGTTAGGTGATTTATTGTAATCCTCCTGTGCCGTACTTTCTGACATATTCTTATTGCAGATGCCATATTTGTCGTCAGCAGAACATATTGAGAGTGAATAATCTTCAACAGATAATTTAATTCCCCCCTCTGGCGCTTCTGTGCCTTGACTGTAAACGCGCTTCCTCATGGATGGTTTATTTTTCATATAGTCCCAGGCCCACTGGCATAGACCTGTATTTTCCACGGGGATATTTAACTTACGTTTTGCTTTAAACTTAACATCCCATTGAGACCTTATGTTTTTTATAAATGATAATTTATCAATGAAGTATGATGGAACTAGATCCATGAAATACAGGATAGAGTTATAACGTTCTTTGTGGGATGCGGGATGTACATGCAGCGAGTTTATTTCTGAAAGAAAAGGTTCCGATGCAATTGCATGCTGATTCTTTTGGCTAAAATTATCAAGACCTGATAGGTCAACCAGAGAATGCACATTGCTAAATTTTTGTGGCGCAACCTCCTGTTGAATATTGAGCATTTCAGAAGATAGCTGAGGATAGTATTTTTTAATACTTAACCAAACAAAATAACAAGCATGCTCATTTTTCCTGAACCATTCAAACTCTGATTCTGGAAGAAGTGAGTCAAGAAAAATTTCTATTTTTCTTTCATAATGAAGTATAGCATCAAGGACACCTGAATAATAGTCGCTGATAATTTCAGATAATAGTAAAGAGGCATCCCGTATATTCATTCGGTAAATTGAGTTTATTCTTTTCATGTTTTTTAGAGGTGAGGAACGGTAGCGATCGACCATAGGTTTATTTTCCATTACAAACCAATAAAAAACGGATAGTTCTCTTTTTGTTTTTATTTTTAGCCTGTAATCCTCATTCTTTCCTTTGCTTAAACTCATCTTTTACCTCTTTGAATGCCGGACTCAATTTACAGCATATCCATTATTTTTATACTGATAATAGTTGTAGTGTATTGCATAGTCAATAAGTAGATTTTTCGTAGTTTTTTTGTAGTGTTTTTTTTGATGAAACGTGCAGTACTAGTGACAAATTACATAGAAAGTAGCTTTTTTTAGACAGGGGTGTAAGGAAAGTTTCCTTATCGCCATAGTGAAAGGCCATAACCTGTCCCTGTATGCTTTCAGTAATGACTCTTCAACCACTATGGAGACTCTCCATAGAAATGTAAAACCATACATACCTGACCTATCCATTTGAAAGGATGCCGCCCGGCGTCCTCATGTTAAATTCTTTTGGAGAAGTCATGAAAGAGATTGATATTTATAAAGACCGGTTCGTTGATATGGTTTTCATTACCGAGCTGACCAGTCTGTCTGATAAGTGGTTTTATAAAATGGCACAGCAAGGGAAATTTCCAAAACCTATAAAGTTTGGCCGCAGTTCCCGCTGGATTGAACGTGAAGTAAAAGAATGGTTAGAAGCCCGCATTAATGACTCGAGAGCATAAAGACAATTAAAGATAGTGATAAAAAGGTCACTAACTTTACACCATGCTTTTATACTTGCGTGCCTTGTTGCTCATGGGTTTTATGTGATTTATAAAGACGGTTTATTTATTATTGTATTTAATGCATTATCAATCGGTCATTAATGCACTCAATCATCAAACAATATCAACCCATATAAGCACTTTATACCCATCTCATTGAGGTGTTATACACTTATACTTTGTTATCACACAGACACTACCTCTGATATAACTATTCATACTGAATATTAGACAAAGACACTCATCCAATAACCACACTAATACATTGCCGGTCAGCCATTGCTGACCGGTCTCAGAGAAATACATTATGGCCTTACCAGAATCATTCCTGTTATCTCATGCTGAATATCACATTGAGAATAATACTCCCTATGTCACCATATCCGATGACAATGAATTCAGACTCAGATTAGAACAACTGGATAGTTGTCTTAAAACTATCAGCAGAGGACGTAAGTTACCTTTCGCTATTCTGTATAACCGTTCAGGATACAAAGAGAGCGCTGAGTCAGTCACCATTCTTGATGCCATCCGTTATCTTAATATGTTGCCACAAGATGCAATGAAAGTACGAATAGCTAATCCACGTATAGCTACCTTCCAGCGTCTATTTACTGGCGCCAATTTATATTCGCGTGTCCATAACGGGAAAATAGCAGGGGCAGACACTGTTACCACAGCAGAAATGCTGAATAAGCTGATACAGGATTACCGGTTTACTGTGAGCCAGGCAGGATTTAAAAAAGCATGCAGAAAGTATCAGAGGGCTTCGGTTAAAAATCTTAAGGGAGTGATGAATTACATCAGACATCTGCAGGAGCGTCATTCCCGGCTGCTGGTCTTGCGGGTTGATTTATCATGGGCAAATGAGCACAAAGCTGATATCACTGCTGATGATGCCCGTAAGCACCGTCAGCAGCTGTTTCGCAATATGCAAAAGAATCCAATGTTTCGCCATGTCCTCGGGACGGTATGGAAACTGGAATATGGCCCACAACGTAAATTTCATTACCACATGCTATTTATCTTAAATGGTAATAAGGCACAACAGGATGGCGTGATTGCTCATGCTTTCGGGAGATACTGGAATGAAACTATTACTAAAGGTAAAGGCATGTTCTACAACTGCAACGCTTACAAAGAGCGTTATGAGGACTGCTGCCTCGGCAAACTGAAACGCGGTGACAGTAGTAAGGACAAGGGGTTACTTAAGGCGCTAAGTTACATCACCAAAATCGATGCCTGTGCACGTCTGGTTCTTCCGGGTAATGCCAGAACCTTTGGTCGCGGAGAAGTACGTTCATTGAAAAAAAGGAAGAGAGCATAAATAGGCCGGTAAACCTAACCTGTTGTAACAGTCGGTAATGCTTCCTTCCCCCCTTCTATCTACAAAGCCAGCTAACCATGCTGGCTTTTTTCATTTGTTACGGAGTTCATGATGAATTACTTCGTCTTAGCCACTCACGCCGTCACCGTAGATGGTGAATGGGTTACACCAGAATCTGTTCAACAGGTTGATTTTGATTCATTGCTTTGTATTTACTGCAAACTGCAGATCGGTCTTCAGTTTGATCCTCTGACATCTACAAAAACGTTTGTGCACATACCGAGGCATATCAACAATGTTGCTCGGCTTAAAACATGTCGATTTAACAAGCCCCAAACAGTACCAGAACAAACCTCGCCAAAAACTATCCCGCCTCCAGAAATGCGCCTTCGACCTACTAACACGACGATACGGCAATGGCGATGCTGCTGGTGCGATACTCACTGGCATGGGGACAAGGTTTGTCCGAAATGTCGCGACTTGATTTATGTGTTAGACGTTTAAGAGACAGTTTCGGTCGTTAGAGTTCGTAGGTTAAATCTGAGCGTGCCGACATCTACCATTGCCCCTCTTTTACCAGGAAATGAAATTAGGTATATTTCCACAATTCCGGAAATATAGAAACGAGATGCAAATGGAGCTTTCAAAAGCAGCAGACACCCTGAAAGAGCTGGGACATCCTACACGACTGAGCGTGTACAGAGAGCTGGTTAAAGCCGGGCATGAAGGTTTACCGGTTGGCGAACTGCAGAAGCGGCTCGACATCCCTGCCTCTACGCTGAGCCATCATCTCTCATCGCTGATATCAGTTTCTCTGGTACGCCAGGAACGTCAGGGCAGAACGCTCTTTTGCCATGCTCGATATGAAAATCTTGAGGCTCTGATTGCCTTCCTGACAGAAGAATGCTGCTCAGGAACTGACGACTGCCTCACCATGCCCCAGAAGACGGAGAAGTAAAATGACAGGTGATCTTAAGAATGTTGATTCGGGTTTGTTCGACACCTCAATCACAGAGGCAAGATTCGGCGTTCCTGCCGTTCCCCATCCTCCACGTATCCTCATGTTGTACGGCTCTGTACGCGAACGTTCCTACAGCCGACTGGCAACTGAGGAAGCTGCAAGGCTGCTGACTGCCATGGGCGCAGAGGTGCGGATCTTCAATCCTTCTGGCTTGCCTCTTCCTGATGATGCGCCTGATTCGCATCCTAAAGTCATGGAGCTGCGTGAGCTGGTTCGTTGGTCCGAAGGCATGGTGTGGTGCTCACCTGAACGCCATGGTGCGATGACCGGCATCATGAAGGCCCAGATTGACTGGATACCACTTTCGGAAGGCGCTGTTCGCCCTTCTCAGGGTAAGACGCTGGCCGTTATGCAGGTCTGCGGTGGCTCCCAGTCTTTCAATGCCGTAAATCAGATGCGCATTCTTGGCCGCTGGATGCGGATGATCACCATCCCGAATCAGTCCTCCGTGGCAAAAGCCTGGCAGGAGTTTGATGAAGATGGACGAATGAAACCATCGTCTTATTACGACCGCATCGTGGATGTGATGGAAGAACTGGTGAAATTTACTCTGCTGACAAGAGGTAGCTCAGCTTATCTCGTCGATCGCTACAGCGAACGTAAAGAGTCTGCAGAAGAACTTTCCCGGCGGGTTAATCAGAGCAAAATCTGAGGGCTAGGATGAGTGATGTAACGGCATTCAACAACTGCATGAGCGCGTTATGGCGGCAACATGAAGCCGAACTCTCTCGCTTCCTGACATCGAAGACAGGTGATAGCGAAAAAGCAGCAGACCTTCTGCAAGAGCTATTCCTGCGTGCCCGCGCTCATTCAGACAGTTTCTGCGAGATGGAGAATCCGCGAGCCTGGCTATATCGGGCGGCGAGGAATCTGCTGATTGATGAGTACCGCACCACCAGGGAGTTTGTTGAGCTGGAAGAAGATGCCCCATTAACAGACGCATCCCCTGATGCAATCTCAACGCTGGATATTTGCCTGCCTGAAACATTACAGGCTTTACCCGAAGATGAGCGATGGTTGATTGAAGAGTCCGACCTTAACCGGCGTCCCCAGCAGTCTCTGGCCGATGAACTGGGAATCACGCTTACGGCGTTTAAATCCCGTTTGCTTCGAGCCAGAAAGCACCTGAAAGAAACGATGACAGAACTTTGTCAGATTGAGGCGGATGACACGTCTCCCGTCTGCTGCCACAAAAAAATGAATTAATCGCGCATCTTTTTCCCGTCACCTTCGTTTACCTCAGTGTAAAGCCAAATGACTAAACACTGAGGTAAACAGTCCATGTCAAAAATTGAGATCTTTGAAGCAGCAGGCTGCTGCGCAACCAGCAGCGTTGTGGTCAGCGACAATGCCGTCAAATGGAACGCCAACGCCGAATGGGCGAAAAAGAATGGCGTTGATATTCAGCGCTACAGCCTTGCGAAGAACCCACAGCAGTTCCTGAATACCCCCGTCATCAAAGAGTTCCTGAACACATCAGGAATGGAGTCCCTCCCCGTCACCTTGCTCGATGGGAAGCTCGTGATGGCAGGCAAACTCCCGACGCGTGAAGATATCGCCCGTTGGTCAGGTATTCCGCTTACTCAGGACTGGAGTGAAGACAACACGCAACCACGCTGCTGCAGCATTCCACGTATGCCTTAATTCCAGAGGAGCTATTACTGATGAATATTCCATTTTTAAAAGACATTCCCCCGTTCATCTTCTTCACTGGCAAAGGTGGCGTGGGTAAAACATCTCTGGCCTGTGCTACTGCGGTATGGCTGGCCGATCAGGGTAAGAGAACGCTTCTGGTGAGTACCGATCCGGCTTCCAATGTCGGCCAGGTCTTTAGCCAGACTATCGGCCACCGAATCACAGATATCAGCACCGTAGAAAATCTTGCCGCGATGGAAGTTGATCCGATGGCTGCAGCACAGGCTTATCGTGACCGCGTACTCGACCCGGTTCGCGGGCTGATGCCAGCCGATGTGGTCAGCAGTATTGAAGAACAGCTCTCTGGCTCATGCACCACGGAAATCGCTGCGTTTGATGAGTTTACCGGTCTACTGACCAATCATGAGCTGCGGGAAAAATATGACCATATCGTATTTGATACCGCGCCAACCGGTCACACCATCCGCATGCTTGAGCTGCCGGGAGCCTGGAGCGGTTATCTGGAAGCGAACCCCGATGCCGCCGCTAACCTCGGGCCGCTGGTGGGGCTGGAGAAACAACAGCACCAGTACTCAGATGCGGTTAAGGCGCTCTCTGATGCTGCACTCACGCGTCTGGTTCTGGTTGCCCGCGCCCAGGCTTCGACACTGAAAGAGGTTTCCCATACGCATGATGAGCTGTCTGCTATCGGTTTGCGGCATCAACACCTTGCCATTAATGGTGTGTTGCCGCCATTTGTGGGTGAAAATGATCCGCTGGCGCAAAGTATTTTAGCTCGGGAGGAAAAAGCGCTACTTGCTATGCCAGAGAATCTGGCGAACCTTCCCCGCTCGCAGCTGTATCTGAAGCCATTTAATCTGGTCGGTCTCGAAGCCCTGCGTGGGTTATTTACAGAGAGCGAAGCCTCGATGTCTCTCCCAGCTACCACGCTGAACACTCTGGATTTACCAAAACTTGCCTCGCTGGTGGATGAACTCAGCCTGACAGGTAAAGGTCTGGTAATGACGATGGGTAAAGGCGGGGTCGGCAAAACGGCTGTTGCAGCATCGGTGGCGGTATCTCTGGCAAAACGCGGTCATAAAGTCCATCTGACGACGTCAGATCCGGCAGCACATCTGTCTTATACGCTGGATGGCTCGATACCAAACCTTCAGGTCAGCCGTATTGACCCGAAAGTAGAGACTGAACGCTATCGTCGCTTTGTTCTGGAAAATCAGGGGAAAGGGTTAGATGCAGAAGGGCTGGCGGTGCTGGAGGAAGATCTCCGCTCACCATGTACTGAAGAGATCGCCGTCTTCCAGGCATTCTCGCGGATCATCAAAGAGGCAGACGATCATTTTGTCATTATGGACACCGCGCCAACGGGTCATACGCTTCTGCTACTGGATGCAACAGGGGCCTATCACCGGGAAATGGTGCGCCAGATGGGGCAAACACATGACCATGTGATGACACCAATGATGCAATTGCAGGACCCGGAGAAGACGAAGGTGATTATCGTGACGCTTGCCGAAACGACACCTGTACTGGAAGCAGCAAACCTGCAGCAGGATTTGCGTCGGGCTGAAATTGAACCATGGGCATGGGTAATCAATAGCAGTCTGGCTGCTGCGAAACCGTCCTCACCGTTCCTGGTAACCCGAGCCAGTCGCGAACTGCCGCTGATAAATGACGTTACAGAGCAGTTTGCAAAGCGTATTGCATTAACACCACTGCAGAACGAAGAACCAGTGGGTGCGGCTCTGCTGGCAAAAATGGCAGGCTAATAGATGGGGCTGCGGCCCCATCTTCTGTAGCCAAACTTTTGCTTATACAGATTATAAGCTTAAGTGCTTAACCTGCTGTCGCGAATTTCGGTAGTTTGTAAAACACCATTACTGGAGCAATTCGATGCACATTATCAAAGCTGAAGAACAGCACATTACCGCGATACGCAATATCTATGCTTACCATGTTCTGCATGGTACAGGTAGCTTCGAAACCGAACCTCCGGATACGCAGGAAATGCTTAACCGACTGAGGAGCATTCAGTCTCGGGGATTCCCATGGTATGTCGCCCTGCAGGGCGATACGATCATTGGCTACTGTTATATTTCCCGTTACCGCGAACGCCATGCTTATCGGTTCACGGTTGAAAATTCGATATATATTGATCCGGCTTATCAGCGCCAGGGCGTCGGAAAAGCACTGCTCGACCATGCATTAAAATGGGCCGAATCTCAGGGATATCGTCAGATGATTGCTGTTGTGGGTGACAGCGCTAACGTTGCTTCTGTTGCGCTGCATATCCGCGCAGGATTTACTGAAATAGGCACATTAAAGGACATTGGTTTCAAACATGGCCGCTGGCTTGACACGGTTTTGCTGCAAATGAAACTTGGTGAAGGGAATAGTACTCTGCCAGAAGGTTCAGATCTTATGCCTTGAGGCAGGAATAAGGGGGCGTCTGCCCCCTTTATGTTTATTTCAATCGCTTACCTGTTTCATCAACAACTTTCTCGCCGTCTTCCTTAGCAAATGCACCTTTTTGCGCATCCGGAAGAATATCCAGTACCACTTCGGAAGGGCGGCAAAGGCGCGTTCCCAACGGTGTCACCACAATCGGGCGGTTAATCAGGATCGGATGCTGAAGCATAAAATCGATTAACTGATCGTCAGTAAACTTATCTTCGGCAAGCCCCAGTTCTTCATAAGGCTCGACATTTTTACGCAGCAGCGCCCGTACTGTAATCCCCATATCTGCGATAAGTTTGACCAGTTCATCGCGTGACGGTGGATTTTCAAGGTAATGAATAACGGTCGGTTCATTACCGCTGTTGCGGATCATCTCCAGCGTATTACGCGACGTGCCGCAGGCCGGGTTGTGATAAATGGTGATGTTGCTCATATCAGTATCTCATTACAAAGTGAAAGAGAGACGTAGCGCCAGCGCGGCCAGCGTTACAAACAGCACAGGCAGAGTCATGACGATCCCGGTGCGGAAATAGTATCCCCAAGTGATGGTCATATTCTTCTGTGAAAGGACATGCAGCCAGAGCAGCGTTGCCAGGCTACCAATAGGTGTAATTTTCGGGCCCAGATCGCAGCCAATCACATTGGCGTAGATCATCGCCTCTTTAATAACGCCAGTTGCAGTGCTTCCATCGATAGAAAGAGCGCCAACCAGCACGGTAGGCATGTTGTTCATGATGGAAGACAGGAAAGCCGTCAGGAAGCCAGTACCCAGCGTCGCAGCCCAGAGTCCTTTATCCGCCAGTACGTTCAGCACACCTGAAAGGTATTCGGTTAGCCCGGCGTTGCGCAGACCGTAGACCACCAGGTACATCCCCAATGAGAAGATGACGATCTGCCATGGCGCACCGCGCAGCACTTTGCCAGTGTTAATAGCATGGCCTCGTTTAGCTACTGCAAACAGGATCACAGCTCCAACAGCCGCAATCGCGCTAACGGGAATACCGAGCGGCTCAAGGACAAAGAACCCAACCAGCAGAAGAATTAAGACTATCCAGCCGGTTCTGAAGGTTGCCAGATCTTTTATCGCTTTCGCCGGTTCTTTCAGCAGAGCCAGGTCATACGTTGGCGGAATGTCTTTGCGAAAGAACAGATGCAGCATCACCAGCGTGGCGATAATAGCGGCAATATCCACCGGCACCATTACCGACGCATACTCAGTGAAGCCCAGTCCAAAGAAGTCCGCCGAGACTATATTCACCAGGTTCGACACGATAAGCGGCAGGCTGGCCGTATCGGCAATAAAACCCGCAGCCATGACGAATGCCAGCGTGGTGCCTTTGCTGAACCCTAGTGCCAGCAGCATGGCGATGACTATCGGCGTTAGAATAAGTGCCGCACCATCGTTGGCGAACAGTGCCGCCACCGCCGCACCGAGCAGAACAATATACGTAAAGAGCAAACGTCCACGACCGTTACCCCAGCGGGAAACGTGCAGCGCTGCCCATTCGAAAAAACCGGACTCATCAAGCAGCAGGCTGATAATAATTACGGCAATAAAGGTCGCCGTCGCGTTCCAGACGATATTCCACACCACTGGAATATCTCCCACATTCACAACGCCAGATATCAGAGCCAGTCCCGCGCCCAGCATTGCACTCCAGCCGATCCCTAATCCCTTCGGTTGCCAGATAACCAAAACAATGGTCAGGACAAAAATAGCGCCTGCCAGTAACATAAAACCTCCTGACAGGGCGACTTTGTCGCCCTGTATATGCCAAAAAATTAACTCATCAACTCTCTGAGCTTTTCAATACCGGCGGGCTCTGACGCCAGCACCGGAACAAGCGCTATACGGTCAGCGTGCTGATTCTTAACAGCCTCAATCTGAGGCCGTTCCTGATGAGCACGCTGGCAAAGCAACGGAGAACGCGTATCCGCAATGGAAAGGCTGTTATTGATAATCCAGCCCCACGGATGAATCCCCGCTCTCTCGAGGTCAGCCTGCAGGTTTGCCGCTTCCAGCACCGGTGTGGTTTCAGGAAGCGTAACCAGCAGAACTTTGGTGCGTTCCGGGTCCTGAAGCTGCATCATTGGGGTAGTAAAATGACCTTTACTCCCCATTTTTTTGGCAATCTCTCGGTGGTAAGCCCCGGTCGCATCCAGCAGTAAAAGCGTGTGCCCCGTAGGGGCAGTATCCATGACAACAAACCGTTTACCCGCTTCACGAATCACCCTGGAAAAGGCCTGAAACACGGCAATTTCTTCAGTACAGGGAGAGCGTAAATCCTCTTCCAGTAGCCGTTTCCCTGCTTCGTCCAGATCTCTTCCCTTCGTCTCAAGGACATGCTGACGATAGCGTTCGGTTTCATCGTGAGGGTTGATGCGGCTGACCTGCAGGTTTTTGAGGCTGCCGTTCAGCGTTGTACTCAGGTGCGCAGCAGGATCAGAGGTCGTGAGATGCACGTCAAATCCCATGTCTGCCAGCCTGACGGCTATAGCCGCAGCCATCGTGGTTTTCCCTACGCCACCTTTGCCCATCAGCATAATCAGGCCGTGTTCACTGCGAGCGATATCCTCGACCAGGCCAGAGAGCGATAAGTTTTCAGGCATGTACAGAGCGTTCGTTGCCGGGAGCGGTAACGCCTCAGAATGGATATCCAGCAGTCCCTTCAATGCGGACACACCAACCATATTGACTGGCTGTAGTAATAGGGTATCTGTCGGTAGCTCAGATAAACCGGCAGGAAGATTTGCCAGTGCCTCCTGCTCACGTTGCCATATCGCAGCGGCCAGGGCGTCATGTTCAGCTTCGGCTTTAGGCAGCACACCATTAATCACCAGGTATTGGTTTTTCAGGCCAATTGCAGCCAGTTCTTCATGGGTGCGGGCGACTTCCTGCAGCGTCGATTTTTGCAGTCGTGCAACCAGAACCAGGCGGGTACGTTCAGGATCGGATAACGCCTCTACTGCATGAGCATACTGCTCACGCTGCTTTTCCAGCCCGGCCATTGGGCCAAGACAGGAAGCACCATCTGGATTACTTTCAATGAAGCTACTCCAGGCACCGGGAAGCTGGAGAAGGCGAATCGTGTGGCCCGTCGGCGCTGTATCAAAAATGATGTGATCGAAGCGGGTCAGCAGGGTAGCGTCTGTCAATAAGCCGGTGAACTCGTCAAACGCCGCAATCTCAGTGGTACAGGCTCCTGAAAGCTGCTCGCTGATACTGTTAACAACGTCATCTGGCAGAAGACCTTTGATAGGATCAACAATTCTGGCGCGGTATTGCTGGGCGGCTTCCTGCGGGTCAATCTCCAGAGCAGAAAGCCCAGGAACTGCTGTCACAGGGCGAATGTTGTTACCGATAGCTTGGTCGAATACCTGGCCGACATTCGAGGCAGGATCGGTACTGACCAGCAAAACCTGCTTACCCTGTTCGGCAAGGCGGATAGCCGTCGCGCAGGAAATGGAAGTTTTTCCTACGCCTCCCTTGCCAGTAAAAAACAGGTAAGGCGGGATATTCTGTAAGAATTTCATATGTCCTCCTGACATATTCAGCAACAGGAAGTATTACCACCACAGCAGCTGGTGGGAGCTAACCCTACCTTCTCCAGCGGAATACCGAACCAGCGAGCCAGCTCAGCACGTTTTGGGTATCGCCCTGCCATCACAGTTTCACCGTCCAACAGCAGTAGCGGAAGCCCTTCTGCTCCAGATGCTTCGAGGAATGCTTTCGCTTTCTCATTCTGAACAAAGCTCATGGGCTGCTGCGCCAGGTTGTAACGTTCAACCTGTACGCCACGTCCTTTCAGCCACTGCACATCAGCAGAAAAATCAACCAGAACCTGATCGACATCTGAGCCACATACGCCGGTACTGCAGCACATTGCCGGGTCAAACACCGTTAACGTCTTCATTCTAAATACCTCACATTCGTAAAATCATATATGTTCAGGCAAATTTTTTAGATGCAAACAGCCTTACCGCTACCAGAGCAGTTTGCCGATGCCAGCTTACGGGCGATGGCCTGTACGTCGTCCTGTTGGCTTAACCAGGCCTGCTCAATCACCTGAGCGGCCCAGGAAGGAATATGAGGGGACAGGCGGTAATGAACCCACTTGCCCTGTTTGCGATCCAGCAAAAGTTCACTTTCCCGGAGCATTGCCAGATGGCGTGAAATCTTGGGCTGAGACTGTTCCAGCGCCGTACATAGATCGCACACGCATAGCTCTCCCATCTCTCTAAGCAGCAACACGATGCCCAGCCGAGTTTCATCGGAGAGGGTTTTAAAAAGCAATAAAGAAGTCAGCGTCATAGTTTCAACCTTGTTTCTTTCTAGGATAAGCCAATCTAAAAAGATAGCAATAACATATTCGTTTTTTCATATGTGACTTATAAATTAAAAAAATAAACAACAAAAACAAGAAGTTATTCTTCAATGGAATTAAAATTGGAATATTTTGTTGTAAAAAATGTTGTTGAGTTCTATCCTTCATAGTGACATTTCACAATAAATTTTTCGAGATCCTCTATGTCTTTAATCAATAAAGAAGAAGCCCATTTAGTATGCCGTCCTTACTACAACACCCTAACTTCTGTTTTCGATAATGCTTGGAAAAACTGGATTCAAAACGATATTGCCCGTCGCCTGGTCGACAAACGAGTGCGCTCGGCTGTGCTCCGAAACGATGCCTTATTTTTTTTGAAGGACCAGATTGAAGCTGCAGAAATTGAAGGTATTAAGTACGTAAAGATGCCTCATCAAGTGGGATTTTTGATTCAGGATCGCTATTTTGTGAGAATCAAAAAAGGGGATAAGAGCCTTCGCTCTTCTAACTATCCGACGCAAAGAGCATTGGATTTCCACAACCCTGAAATTGACATGTTTGGTGGTCTGATTCGATTAGAGCTACTTTACATACTTAGTGACGACTGTGTAGGAATTGATAAAATCGTCCTTACTCAGCGCAACGGGAAATTTGTTGCATGGGCAATTGATATAACAGATGAAAATCTGTACGACTTGCCTGTACACGAGCTTGAAGTGAACATACCCCAACCTCAGCCTGTTACAAAAAGTGTTTCACCTGCGAAAAGTGTTGTGAAACCGAAACGGGTTAGAAAGACAGAACCGAAGGTAGAAAATGGTCGTGGAGATTAAGTCAGCAGCCACCGTACGCCCAGAGATGATTGAGTTGCGTCGGAAAATGTTGGGTATGAGCCAAAAGGATTTGGCTCATCGTGTAGCCCTGTCTCAAGGTACGTTGTCCAAAATTGAACAAGGGCTTAAATCTGCAACTGAAGACCAAATCCGCAGTATTGCGGAAGCGCTTAACTGTCCCATCGATTTTTTCATGATGTCAGAAAGGCTTTATGGTGGACCAATCAGTGCAAACCCGATGTACCGTAAAAAAGCATCTGTCAGCATGAAAGTGCTGGATAAACTTGTTGCTGAAGTAAATGTACGTATTGCTCATCTCAGAAAGCTGTTGCAGTTCGTTGAGTTCGAGCCCGAATATGAGCTCCCTTACTACGATCCTGAAGACTACGAAGAAAATATCGAACAAATTGCTCGTAATGTCCGTACTGCGTGGCATATCCCACGTGGGCCGATAAAAAACCTTGTTGAGGTACTGGAAAGAGCAGGCATCATTATCATTGATTGCGATATGGAAGATACTGGACTTTCAGGGCTAAGTTACAAAGTGGCGGGGCTACCACCATTAATCTTTATAAATAAAAATCAGCCAGTTGATAGGTACAGATTTACTCTAGCCCATGAGCTGGGTCATTTAGTGATGCACCGGGCTCCCACTCCAACGATGGAGGACGAAGCCAACGCTTTTGCTGCAGAATTGCTTATGCCCGCCTCTGATATTTATAACGATTTACGAAATATCAGTATCGAAAAAGCCGCTGCCCTTAAACCATTTTGGCGGACTTCAATGGCTGCGTTGTTCTATAGAGCAAAAACGCTAAAAGCGATTACGGCAGGTCAAAGCGATTGGATCTGGCGGCAAATGTCCATTAAACGTTACAAAATAGATGAGCCTGTAAAACTCGATGTAAACGGTGAAACACCAACATTACTGAACGCAATAATTGATCATACGAAAGACGAGCTAGGGTATGACCAAAGCGAACTTGCATCCATCTTCAATTTATTCCTTCCCGAGGTTATACGTCTGTATGCTTTGGGAGCTCAAAACCAACATTTACGGCTGGTAAATTAATCATTTAGGGCTGAGCAATAACGCTCAGCCTATTGCTTAACCTACTGTTTTAATTTGTAAAAATGAAGCTTCTGCCAGAGAGCTAACGTAGTCGGCATACCACTTCATCATCTCCCTACGCCCCTCCAAATACTGCGCATGGTTGTAAGTCCCACGTATCGCGTTCTTATCCACATGGGCTAGCTGCGTTTCTATCCACGCTGAGTTAAAACCTTCTTCATGGAGTATGGTACTCATCGTGTGGCGGAAACCATGTCCTGTCAGCCTTCCTTTATATCCCAATAACTCAATAACCTGATTAACGCTTTCCTTTGAGATCGGCTTCGTTCGATCGTTACGTCCGACGAATACCAGTGGGTATAGCCCGGTAATAGGTTTAAGTGACTCAAAGAGCTCGACAACCTGATCCGACATCGGAACGATGTGTGGTCGTTTCATCTTCATCACTTCAGCAGGGATCTCCCAAAGCCGCTTTTCAAAATTGATATCCTCCCAGCGGGCAAAACGTAATTCCTGAGTTCGTACCCCTGTAAGCATGATGATTTGAGTCGCAGTCTTGGTAATAACGCTACCGGTGTAACCGGCAAGATCCCTAAGAAAGTGAGGGAGTTCTTCGGCTGTCAGGAATGGAAAATGTGTTTTCTTTGGTGTTGCGAGGGCTGTGGCGAGATCGGGTGCTGGATTGTATTCAGCGCGTCCGGTCACAATCGCATGACGGAATACTTCACCGCAGCGCTGTCTGACTTTGCGCATCTTTTCTAATGCACCACGCTTTTCCATACGACGAAGGGTTTCCAGCAATTCCATGGGCTTAATTTCAGCTATAGGGCGCTTACCGATGTAGGGAAAAATATCCTTTTCAAAGGTATCAATAATTTCATCGCGATAGCGTAATGACCAACGATCCGCTCTCAACTGATGCCATTCACGGGCAATAGCTTCGAAGGTACTTTCATAGTTAAGCTTTTGGGCAATTTTCTCTGCTTTCTTTACTTCACTGGGATCGCTTCCAGCAGACAGCAGCTTTTTCGCAGCATCACGCTTTTCGCGTGCTTGAGCGAGAGAAACCTCGGGATAAACGCCGAAAGCAAGGCGCTTTTCTTTACCCGCATAACGATACTTTAAACGCCAATAGCGTGAGCCGTTGGTGGTTACTTCAAGGTAGAGGCCTCCACCATCAGATAGCTTGTACGGCTTCTCTTTGGGCTTGGCTGTGTCGATTTGTCTGACTGTTAGCTTCATTGGGGGCATCTCAAAATGGGGCTATAAATCATGCCCCCCATTATGCCCCCAGAATGCACTTGATTCTGGTGGAGACAGTTGAACTCGGGAGAACATAATTAGCAGTAATTGGGGGTATTATAGGGGATTTACTTGAGACAGTGGAGTTCAGTAGAGGCTAATTGGCGGAAGATCACAGGAGTCGAACCTGCCCGGGACCGCTGGCGGCCCCAACTGGATTTGAAGTCCAGCCGCCTCACCGGAGACGACGATCTTCCGCGCCCACATTGCTACATGGAGGCGGGGCGCATTATAGCTACTTTCTCAAGGTTTCCACATCCCCCCTCTCACTTTTTTCATCAGCCTTTCGCCTTACCATGATCGGTTTCATATAAATCTTCACAAAATCCATGAGTTACCTGTTTTCATATCTTTTGGGAATTATGAGTTCACATAGCGTCCATGCGACGTTTCGTGAGAAAACCTGTCACAGGCCCGGTAAGCGTAGCGCCACCGGGCAAAACACACTATTGCGCAGGCTGTGGTTGCGTGACTTCCGCTCCTGACACAACGCCTGCCCGCATTGTTTGCGTCACCTGCTGTTTATCGGCGTTTACCGCGTGCAACTGGCCGTTTACCGTTGGCTTCAGTGGGGCGTCCGCCTGGATATTACCGCTGGCGGTAAGCTGGATGTTGCCGTCGCCGGAAATGGGCAGCGCAGGCCATCCCCATTGCTGCAAGACGTTCATTGGCACGCCGCGTCCGTTCAGGCTGACTTTTGTCTGGCGCTGGGGGAGTTGTGAAACGCTGGCCGTGGCTTCTAACAGCCCCTTCTCCGTAAATGCGCTCAGCTCGTTGATGTTAACTGTGCTGCTGTTTGCCGCCAGCGCCAGAGAGGGGCGACGCACGTCCACACGGTTAAACGTCGCGGCTGCCGCGTTAAGCGTTGCGTTCCCGCTCCATACGCCCCATTGATGGTTCTGCACCAGTCCCAGATTTGCGCCATAACCATCCAGCGCGGTGAGCTGCCACGGGAAAGCCGGGTCGATATCAATCACCAGGTTGCGACTGGCGCTGAATTTTTTCAGCGTCAGGCTGTTTAACCAGCCAGGCAGAGGTTTCATCCACTGCTGCTTCCAGTTTTCCGGCAGCGTGTATTCCAGCCCGGCAATGGCGGCATCGTCGAGGATTAGCGCTTTGCCATTACGCAGCCAGTTGCCGGATGTTCTGACCATACCGCCTTCCCAGCGGGTCGTGAACTGGCGTAGCGCAATGCCCTGCGGTGAGAATTCGGCATTCAGAATGGGATCGAAGAAATGCAGAGAACCGTAGATGAACTCGCTGGCATTCATCGATAGTTTGCCTTCTTGCGTCTGCCAGTCATCTTTGCTGAACGTCAGGTTGCGCAAACTGAGATCGAGGTCGGTTACTGCCCAGTCCGGGCCTTGCAGGCGGGCATCGGTCACTTCAAGACGGCCAATTTGCAGAGACGGGATAGCGGTGAGCGGGGCAAAAAAGTCGGTCAGCGATTTATCGCTTTGCAGCCGGATGTCGTTCAGACGCAGATTTTCCACCACCCAACTGCCGTCCGCGTTGCGTCGCGCCACGCCGGTTAAGGCGCCGCGCGCAATGTCTGCGCCAATGTTGCTTAAGATTACCTGTTCCTTATCAATGCTGCCTTCAATCAGCACGTTGGTCGCGGGAACATCATTCAGCGTGAGTGAACCGGCGCTGAGCTGGATCTGCGCCTTATTCCCCAATACCTTGCCCGCTTCGGGACGCCAGGGAACCACGCCGCCGTTAACGCGCTGAGCGCTCAGGTTCCACTCACCGCCCGGGCTGTTAAGTGCCATGTTCTGTAATTGCAGGCGGTCAGCCTGAACAGGAAGCGGTGCGGTTTGCGGGGAGATATTGAGCGTGCCGTCCTGCAACAGGATGGCGTCGACGTGCAGGGGATCGGTTATCTGGCGACTGCTCAGGCCGATATCCACCGTTTTCGCGACTAACGTGGCGGGCTGGCCATCCCGGCCAAACGTGACGTTCTCAAGCAAAACGTGGGACGGTGCGGAGAAGCGGTGGTCCATGACATCAAATGTCAGGCTGTACCCGCTGTTCTCTGATATCCAGGCGCTTACATGCTCCGCGCCCCAGCGGGTTTGCAGCAGAAAATAGAGGCCGAAGATCACCACCAAAAGGGCAATCAATATGTAGAGAATCAGCTTTCCAATAAATTTCATGGTCTTCCATCCCGCGAAGTGCACACATCTGAGTTATGCACGATTTACGCGCAATCCTCAAGGCGGGAATGGTGAAAGAGCGTTACAGCGGCGATGATTGTCGATCATCGCCGCATTTCGCTTACGGCTTCTCTGGCGGGAAAATCAGGTTCAGAACGATAGCGGTGATGCCCCCAGCGGCAATGCCGGAGGAGAGCAGGTTTTTCACCCAGTCTGGCGCAAATTGCAGGATCAGCGGCTGCTGAGAAACGCCCAGGCCGACAGCCAGCGACAGCGCGATAATCAGGATAGCGCGGCGGTTCAGCGGTTCACGGGAGACGATACGCACGCCGGAAGCGGCGATGGTGCCGAACATCACCAGCGTGGCGCCGCCGAGCACCGGTTCAGGAATGTGCTGCACAAAGCCGCTTACCGCCGGGAACAGGCCGAGCAGGATCAGCATCAGTGCTACCACAAAGCCGACATAGCGGCTGGCCACGCCGGTCAACTGAATCACGCCGTTATTCTGCCCGAAACAGGAGTTGGGGAAGGTATTGAACACGGCGGAAACAAAGGAGTTCAGGCCGTTAGCCAGCACGCCGCCTTTCAGGCGCTTCATATACAGCGGCCCGGAGACCGGCTGCTCGGAGACATCGGAGGTGGCGGTGATATCGCCGATGGTCTCCAGTGAGGTGATCATAAAGACCAGCATCAGCGGCAGCAGCAGGTTCCAGTCAATGCCCAGACCGTAGTACAGCGGCGTGGGCACCATGATTAAGTCTTGTGTTGCCGGTGTGGTGTTTTCCGGCAGCATTCCCATAAACCAGGCCAGCAGATAGCCTGCCGCCATCGCGATCACCAGCGAGGCCACGCGCAGGTAGGGGTTGCGCTGGCGGTTAAGCAGGATGATCAGCGCCAGTACAACGCCTGCCAGCATCAGGTTTTTGGGCGCGCCAAAGGTGTTGTCGCTCATTGCGGCATAGCCGCCGCCAATGGATGTTAAACCCACCTGGATCAGCGACAGACCGATAATCATCACCACCACGCCGGAGACCAGCGGTGTGATAATGCGGCGCGCCAGATGCAGTATGCGGGAGAGAACCATCTCGGTGCAGCTTGCCAGCATCAGCGTGCCGAATAGCGCTGCCATCATGGTGGGGACGTCCGCTCCGCCGGTTTTCAGCGCGGTGCCGCCCATAATCAGCGGGGCGACGAAGTTAAAACTGGTGCCCTGAATAGATAACAACCCTGAACCGACCGGCCCCCATGCTTTGATTTGAATAATTGAGGCCACACCGGAGGCGAACAGCGACATACTGATAATGTGTTGAGTATCTTGTGCCGGTAAACCGAGCGCCTGGCAGATTAACAGCGCTGGCGTGATGACCGCGACGAACATTGCCAGCAGGTGCTGACAGGCGGCAAACAGGGTTTGAGGGAGCGGCGGGCGATCTTCAAGACGGTAAATCAGTTCGCTGTTTTGCGTCTGCGCAACCGGTTGCGCATTTGCCGACTCGACGGTGTTAACAGACATCAGAGGCAATCCCATGGTGGAAAAGCGGTGATTTTATCTGACCAGATGGTAAAAGCAAACGATTGCATTTATAAATTTTACAAACGGTCTCGGGCAGGGGTTATCAGGCGTTGGAATAACGCTCGGTTTCGGGCATCCAGCGTTCAATCAGGGCGGTTGCCTGTTGCGGATAATGTTCGTGAATGTGACGGGCGATGCGTTGAACATCCGGGATAATGGCCTGATCGCGCAGCAAATCCGCCACTTTGAACTCGGCGTTACCCGTCTGACGCGTACCCAGCAGTTCACCAGGGCCGCGAATCTCTAAATCCTTTTGCGCAATTACAAAGCCGTCGTTGCTGTCCCGTAAGACCTGAAGGCGCTTCTGCGCGGTTTTCGAAAGCGGTGATTTGTAGAGCAGTACGCAATGGGAGGCCACCGCGCCACGGCCCACGCGTCCACGCAACTGGTGTAATTGCGCCAGACCTAACCGTTCCGGGTTTTCGATAATCATCAGGCTGGCGTTGGGGACATCCACCCCGACTTCAATCACCGTTGTCGCGACCAGCAGGTGCAGCTCACCTTGCTTAAAGGCCGCCATCACCGCCTGCTTCTCTGCGGGTTTCATCCGCCCATGAACCAGACCAATCTTCAACTCCGGTAAGGCGAGCCTGAGCTCTTCCCATGTCGCTTCCGCAGCCTGGGCTTCTAACAAATCTGACTCTTCAATCAACGTACAGACCCAGTATGCCTGGCGGCCTTCCTGGGTACAGGCATTGCGGACGCGATCGATAATATCGCTACGACGGGTGTCCGGGATGGCAACGGTAGTGACAGGTGTGCGACCCGGCGGTAGCTCATCAATCACGGAGGTATCGAGATCGGCATAGGCGGTCATTGCCAGGGTGCGGGGGATCGGCGTTGCGGTCATGATTAACTGATGCGGGTGGAACCCCTGCTGCTGACCTTTTTCCCACAGCGCCAGACGTTGATGGACGCCGAAGCGGTGCTGTTCATCGATAATCACCAGCGCCAGCCCGTTAAATTGTACCTGCTCCTGGAAAATCGCGTGGGTGCCGACCACCATCTGTACCTGCCCGCTGGCGATGGCTTCCTGCTGCGCCAGGCGCGCTTTCCCCTTCTGTTTACCTGCCAGCCAACCCACTTCAATACCAAGCGGTGCAAACCAGTTGCGGAAGTTACTGGCATGCTGCTCGGCCAGCAGTTCTGTCGGCGCCATCAACGCCACCTGTTTGCCGTGCGCAATGGCGCGTAGCGCAGCCAGCGCGGCGACCAGCGTTTTACCGGAACCGACGTCGCCCTGCACCAGACGCATCATTGGCACATCGAGCGCCATGTCACGTTCGATCTCCGCCACCACGCGCGCCTGCGCACCCGTTGGTTTGAACGGCAATGCGGCCAGCAGCTGATTCTTCAGTGAATCGTTCGCGCTAAGCGGCTGGGCGTGAAAACGCTGCGCGCCGGCACGCAGCGCCAGCATGCTCAGGTTATGCGCCAGTAGTTCTTCCAGAATCAGGCGTCGCTGCGCCGGATGCTGCCCGGTTTCCAGATCGCTAAGCTGTAGCGACGGTGGTGGGCGATGCAGCGTGCGCAAGGCTTCCGGCAGGCTCGTCATTCCTTGCGCAAGTTCAGGCGGCAGAAGTTCGGCAATGGCGCAGGTATCAAGCAGGTCCAGCGCCTGGTCGGTGAGCTTACGCAGCGTGGCTTGCTTAATGCCTTCGGTGGTCGGATAAACGGGTGTGAGCGTTTCCTGAAGCTCCGGCGTGCTGAGATCGCCCTGCACGCGGTATTCAGGGTGAATCATCTCCGCGCCGTACTTCCCGCGTTTGGCTTCACCATAGGCCAGTACGCGCCGCCCGGTCGCCAGGCTGTTTTTCATTGCCGCGCTGAAGTTGAAAAAGCGCATGGTGAGAATGCCGGAGCCATCGCTAATCTGGCAGGTCATCATCCTGCGACCGCCGAAGGTGATATTGCAGTTCAGCACTTCGCCTTCAACAGTGGCGTAAATGCCCGGCAGCAGTTCGCCAATCGGGTAAAGATGGGTGCGATCTTCATAACGCAGGGGAAGGTGCAACAGGAGGTCCTGCACGGTGTGCAGGCCAATTTTCGCCAGTTTGCTGCTTTGCGCCGCGCCAACGCCGGTTAAGGAATTGAGCGGGATGGCATCCAGCAAACGGCCTTTCATGTGATTACCCTGCCGCCTGCATCGTGGACCACCAGGCGGCGTCGGCCTCGATCTCACCCTGCATGTTTACATGAGGGTAGGGTAGACCTTTGCGCTTGGCGACTTTCGCCAGCACCGGATAGCCGCCCTCAAACAGCAGGCGCTGCTGTTCGTCTTCCGGCAGCATGCTGTTTTCACGCAGGTACATGCCTGCATTCTGCCGCTGGCGCTGCGCTTCGTAGAGAATCAGAGCGGAAGCGACGGAAACGTTAAGTGACTGCACCATGCCGATCATCGGGATGATGATGTCCTGATCCGCCAGGTCTAAGGCTTCCTGGGTGATGCCGGTTTTCTCCTGACCCATCAGGATGCAGGTTGGGCGCGTGTAATCGATTTCGCGGAAATCAACGGCTTTATCAGAGAGATGAGTCGCCAGAACCTGCATGCCCCGGCCCTTCAAGTGGCTGACCGCATCGCCGATGGTACGGTGGGTTTTCACCTGTACCCAGCTATTGCTGCCCGCTGCCGCCGACGCCATGGTGCGCATACGGCTGCCCGGCCAGACGGCGTGAACTTCGTGTACGCCTACTGCGTCGGCGGTGCGAATGATCGCCGAGACATTATGAGGTTTGTGGACCTGCTCCATGCAGACCGTCAGATCAGGCTGACGCCTGGCGAGCATCTCGCAGATACGCGCATAACGCTGTAAGTTCATAAAACTAGTTTCGGTTACGGGTGACTTTTATCACGTCCGGCATCACGCGGATTTTGCGCATGATATTCGCCAGATGAACACGGTCACGCGCGGTGAGGCGAATAAAGGCGCTATAGACGCGACCATCCTTTTCTTCCGTATTCAGACTCTGAATATTGGAGGTCGTCGTGTTGATTGCCGCCGTCAGGTTGGCCAGCGCCCCCTGGTGATTAAACATATCCACCTTAATTTCAGTGATGAACTCCTGCTCCGTCTCTTTGTCCCATTCCACAGCCATAAACTTCTCTGGCTCTTTCTGGTAACCACGGATGTTGCGGCAGGATTCATGGTGGATCACTAACCCTTTACCTGGGCTGACGTGCGCAATGATCGGGTCGCCTGGAATCGGGCGGCAGCACTTCGCAAAGGTGATTAGCACGCCATCCGCGCCTTTAATCGGCAAATGCCCATGATTGGACTGCGTTGTGGCAGGTGCGGCGGCTTCGCCTTGCTGAAGATTTTTCGCCACCACCACGCTCATCGCATTGCCCAGACCAATTTCCGCCAGCAGATCGTCCAGCGTTGCGAGCTTCATACGCTCCAGTTCGCGCTGGATGTTCTCCTGCGGGATTTCAGCCAGTTTACGGCTGCCGCCGAGGGCATGGTTGAGCAGACGGCGCCCCAGGCTGACGGAATCATCACGCTTGAGGTTCTTCAGCAGTTGGCGAATTTTGGCGCGAGCTTTTGAGCTGACGACAAAGTTAAGCCATGCCGCATTCGGGCGTGCGCCAGGGGCGGTAATAATTTCGACGGTCTGACCGCTGGTGAGCGGCTGTGACAGCGGGTATGGCTGCCTGTCGACGCGCGCGCCTACGCAGGCATGACCGATATCGGTATGTACGGCATAGGCGAAGTCGACCGGCGTGGCACCGGCAGGCAGCTCAACAATGCGCCCTTCCGGTGTGAAAACGTAAATCTCATCCGGGAAGAGATCGGATTTAACGCTCTCGATAAATTCAAACGAGCTACCGGCGCTCTGTTGCAGCTCCAGCAGGCTTTGCATCCAGCGCTGGGCGCGGATTTGCGCGGTGGTGCTGGTTTCACCGTGCTCTTTATAAGCCCAGTGCGCCGCAACCCCCATTTCCGCCATCTGGTCCATGTCTTCGGTACGGATTTGTACCTCAACCGGAACGCCGTGCGGGCCGATCATTGAAGTGTGTAAAGACTGATAGCCGTTCGCTTTTGGAATGGCGATATAGTCTTTTACTCGCCCTGGACGCGGCTTATACAGGCTGTGCATCTGGCCGAGTACGCGATAGCAGGTATCGGCATCATGTACGATCACGCGAAAGGCGTAGATGTCCATGATGGAGTGAAAACGCTGCTCTTTGAGCACCATTTTGCAGTAGATAGAGTACAAATGCTTTTCACGCCCACTCACGCGACACGGAATGCCTGCTTCCTGCAAACGCCCTTCGATCTCAGAGAGGATTTTTTGAATCATCTCTTTGCGGTTGCCGCGAGCGGCTTTTACCACTTCTTTAATCACGCGATAGCGGTTTGGGTACAGCGCTTCAAAACCCAGCTCTTCCAGCTCGGTTTTAATGTGATGAATACCTAAACGGTGCGCCAGCGGACTGTAGATCTCAAGGGTTTCACGGGCGATGCGGCGACGTTTATCCGGGCGTAATGAGCCCAGCGTGCGCATGTTGTGAGTGCGGTCGGCAAGTTTGATGAGAATGACGCGGATATCCTGCACCATCGCCATAATCATCTTGCGAAAGTTTTCAGCCTGCGCTTCTTTCTTATCGCGGAACTTAAGCTTATCAAGCTTGGATACCCCTTCTACCAGCTCTGCAACGCTTTTACCAAAAAGCTGTTCCATGTCCTGGTAGGTCGCAGGAGTATCTTCAATCACGTCATGCAGCAGCGCAGCCATCAGTGTTTCATAGTCGAGTTTCATCTCGGCCAGAATACAGGCTACCGCAACCGGGTGCGTGATATAGGGTTCACCGCTTGAACGTGTCTGACCCTCGTGAGCGTCACGTGCAACGAGATACGCCTGCTGAAGACGTTTTATCTGGTCTTCAGGCAGGTAGTTTTGAATCAGTTGATTCAGGCTTTCAAACAGATACAAGGGCGACCCGCTTTGTGATTAACGACGGCCTTCAGCAATAGCGGTAACGGCTTGTAATTCAGCGGCTTCCTGCTCTTGCTGTTCCTGGCGCTCACGGACGTCGAGGATCTGGTTGTTGATCAGACCTTCTTCGATTTCGCGCAGCGCGATTACGGTAGTTTTATCGTTTTCTTCCGGTACAAGCGGATCCTTGCCGCCTACCTGCATCTGACGAGCGCGACGCGCGGCGACCAGTACCAGGTCAAAACGGTTACCAATTTTCTCTACAGCGTCCTGAACAGTTACGCGTGCCATATTTAAAATGCTCCACAGGTGAAGAAATGACTGGGCATAATACTGAAAGTGGGTTCAGTCTGCCAACAGTTTGCTGATTAAAGCGTCATGACGCTGCTTTTGGCGGCTCATGCGCAGACGTTCGGCGCGAATAATGGTTTTCAGATCGCCCAGGGCGGTGTCGAAATCATCATTCACAATAAGGTAATCATATTCGGCGTAATGGCTCATTTCTGCAACAGCTTGCGCCATACGTTTTGCGATTACGTCTTCGCTATCCTGACCGCGCCCGCGAAGGCGGCGGTCCAGCTCAATTTTGGATGGCGGTAAAATAAAGATACTGCGCGCTTGCGGCATCTTCTCACGAATTTGCTGCGCGCCCTGCCAGTCGATATCCAGAAAAACATCCACACCCGTTGCCAGCACTTGCTCAATGGTTTCACGCGATGTGCCGTAATAGTTACCAAACACTTCAGCGTGCTCCAGAAACGCATCTCTGCCAATCATGGTTTTGAACTCATGATGATCGACAAAGAAATAATGCTCGCCATGCACTTCCCCCGGACGCGGCGCGCGCGTGGTGTGTGAAACAGAAACCTGGGTGTCATACAACGGTTGGGTTTTTAATAACGCCTGAATCAGGCTGGATTTACCCGCGCCACTGGGGGCAGAAACAATATAAAGCGTGCCTTGAGCCATGAGTATCTTATGTATGTGATTATCGAAAGAGAGCCTACATACGAGCTTATTATACACGTCGCCGCTATGTGACGTAGCCTTTGTCACACTTTTTGCGTCAGTTTATTGCGTTTTGCGTACCTGTTTCCTGATTTACCGTGTAGTTACTGCAATCAATGAAAATGTCTGGAAGCGTGTTCGCACGATCGCTTTTTGCCTCTCGGTTTTGATGACCCCCTGCGTTATACCTGGCCCGCAATCTACAGCGGAGGTACTGATGAGAAGAGGGAAAAGCATCGTGCTGAGTCTGTTGCTGTGGCATTTCCCGGTATGGGCGGCTTGCCCTGACTGGTCGCCAGCCAGAGCGAATGATGAAATCGCCCGGCTACAGCAGCAGCTCGCCCAGTGGAACGACAGTTACTGGCAGCAGGGGGTTAGTGCGGTAGAAGATAGCGTTTACGATCAGCTCAGCGCGCAATTGGTGCAGTGGCAACGCTGCTTTGGCGGTGATACCGGGGCAGAACTGGCGCCGCCAGTGAGTGGCTCATTGCCCCATCCTGTTCCGCATACGGGTGTGCGAAAGCTTGCGGACAAACAGGCGGTGCAGCAGTGGATGCGTAAGCGCAGCGATTTGTGGGTGCAACCGAAAGTGGATGGAGTGGCGGTTACTCTCGTATACCGGGATGGGCGCCTGGTCAGCGCGATTAGCCGGGGAAGCGGGCTTAAAGGCGAGGACTGGACGCAGAAGGTGCGTTTAATACCCGCAGTACCGCAAAGCACAAAAGGCGCGCTTGCCAATAGCACGTTGCAGGGTGAGATTTTTTTGCTGCGCGACAACCATATTCAGCGACAAATGGGAGGAATGAATGCCCGCTCGAAGGTCGCCGGAATGATGATGCGCCAGAATAACACCTCGTCGCTCCAGTCGCTGTCTGTTTTCATCTGGGCATGGCCTGATGGCCCGGCAACGATGCCTGAACGCTTGCGTCAACTGTCCGGGGCAGGATTTGGCTTTGCACAACAATATTCTCAACCGGTGAAAAGCGCTGATGATGTTGAACGCGTGCGTACAGCATGGTGGACAACGGGATTACCGTTCGTTACCGATGGAGTCGTGGTAAGAACGGGTAAAGAACCCGAGGCCAGACACTGGATGCCTGGGCAGGGTGACTGGCTGGCTGCCTGGAAGTATCCTCCGGTCGCGAAAGTGGCTGAAGTCACCGGGGTTCAGTTCGCTGTCGGCAAGAGCGGGAAAATCTCGGTTGTGGCGTCGCTTGCGCCAGTGATGCTGGATGATAAACGGGTGAAGCGCGTAAATGTAGGGTCTGTCAGGCGCTGGGCGGAGTGGGACATTGCGCCAGGTGACCACATTCTTGTCAGCCTTGCCGGACAGGGGATTCCGCGTATTGATAAGGTTGTCTGGCGTAGCACTCAACGGGATAAGCCCGCACCGCCGGGGAATCGCTATAACGCATTAACCTGTTTTTATGCGACTGAGGTATGCCAGGAGCAGTTCATCGCCAGGCTGGTCTGGCTGGGGTCGAAGGAGGCGCTGGAGGTTGACGGGATGGGGGAAGCAGGATGGCGTGTGCTTCACCAGGCGCATCGTTTCGAGCATATTTTCTCCTGGCTCGCGTTAACGCAGGAACAACTACAGGCGACACCTGGGTTTAGTAAAGAAAAAAGCAAGCAATTGTGGCATCAGTTTAACCTGGTGCGGCATCGGCCATTTATCCGCTGGGTGATGGCGATGGGCATACCGTTAACGCAGGGGGCGCTTAAGGCCAGCGGCGATCGTTCATGGGGGCAGTTACTGGCACGCACGGCAGAATACTGGCAACAGCTTCCGACGACAGGGGAGGGGCGCGCCAGGCGGGTTATCCAGTGGCGGGATAACCCGGAAATACGGGCGCTGGGCAACTGGCTGGCTGCCCGGCATATTAACGGCTTTAGCCCTTAGTGACCTTCGTGGCGATAGTAAAACACCGGCAGGCCAAGTTTGAGACGCAGCGCCAGCAAGCGAGCGGTAAAGCCAAAAACCAGCGTGGAGATAACCACGACGTCTTGGTTGGATACGTAGTGTTGTAGCGCGATGTACAACACGGCAGACGCAAAGGAAACACCAGCATACAGCTCTTTCTGGAAGACCAGCGGAATACGTTTGCAGAACATGTCACGCAATACGCCGCCAAATACGCCGGTAATGACAGCCGCCACAATAGCGATGACCGGGCTATGCCCCATATCCAGCGCAACCTGAGCGCCGATAATAGAAAAGACCACTAAGCCCAGCGCATCAAGTACAAGGAACAGTTTGCGTAGGTAAGGCATTACAGGGGCGACGATCGTCGTCAGAACCGCAGCAGAAGCGACAATAATCACGTACTCAGGGTGCTGTACCCAACCGAGCGGATAGTGACCGAGCAGAATATCGCGAACGGAACCTCCGCCAATTGCTGTCGCGGTAGCAATGATAATAACGCCAAATGTATCCATGCGGCGTCGACCCGCAGCGAGCGCCCCGGTCATGGCTTCGGCAGTAATGCCAATTAAGTAGAGAACGTGTAACAGCATGTCTTCCCCCTGGTTTACTGAGGGCAGAGACTAACGATTTGTGCGTAATATCACGATTGAGATTTTCTAAGGTGAAGCAATTTTAATAACTATAGTTTATGCGGATATTGCGATTCATCCGCTATTTATGCGTTATTCATTTTTAATGGATTAGAAAATGGATAAGAAAAAATAATCCGAAAGTGGCGAGGGCAGTACGGAGTGTAAAGGAAGCACGTAGCGCCATCGCATCGCGACGGGCTACGTGGGAATGAGGTTTACTCGATGTTCTGGATCTGCTCGCGCATTTGCTCGATCAATACTTTCAGCTCAATTGCAGAATTGGTGACATCAGCATTGATGGATTTGGAGGCCAGCGTGTTCGACTCGCGGTTGAACTCCTGCATCATAAAGTCCAGACGACGGCCAACCGCCTCTTTTTTCTTCAGGATGTTGTAGGTTTCTTTGACGTGCGCGTCCAGACGATCCAGCTCTTCCGCCACGTCAATGCGCTGTGCCATCAGCACTAGCTCTTGCTCCAGACGGTTATTTTCCAGTTGTACCTGTGCGTCTTCCAGTTTTGCTACCAGACGTTCGCGCTGCCATTGCAGGATTTCCGGCATATGGGCGCGGACTTTCACTACCTCAGCGCTGACGCCTTCCAGACGCTGCTCAATCAGTGCTTTCAAAGCCTGACCTTCGGTTTCCCGGGCGACAATGAAGTCATCCAGCGTCCCGTCCAGCGCGGCGAGGATCTCTGCGGCAATCGCGTCCAGATCCTGTTCCTGGGCGGCCATGACGCCCGGCCAACGCAGGATATCTACCGGGTTGATTTCCCCTTCATCGCTCTGCATTTTGACCCAGTTCGCAGAGGCAACGAGCTGCTTTGCCAGCTTCTCATTCAGAATGAGTTCGCCTTGCGCGCTGGCATCGGGTTCAAAGCGTAAAGTACATTCGATTTTTCCGCGCGTCAGGCGTGTACGAATGCGTTCGCGTACAACAGGTTCAAGGCTACGGAACTGTTCCGGCAGACGAAAATACGTTTCCAGATAACGCTGGTTTACCGAGCGCATTTCCCAGGTAGCGCTACCCCATTCACCCTTGATTTCACGCCGGGCATAGGCGGTCATACTGCGGATCATAGACGTTCCTGTTTTTAAAGGAGAGATGGAAGGATTATAGCCATCCATGCCTTGTCAGGATAGGAATAACCGCCGGAAGTCCGTATAATGCGCAGCCACATTCGTTTCAAGCCGGAGATCTCAATATGCGTCCAGCAGGCCGTAGCGCTAATCAGGTGCGTCCCGTAACCCTGACCCGTAACTATACAAAACACGCTGAAGGCTCGGTGCTGGTCGAATTTGGAGATACCAAAGTGCTGTGCACGGCATCCATCGAAGAAGGCGTACCGCGCTTTTTGAAAGGGCAGGGCCAGGGGTGGATCACCGCAGAATATGGCATGTTGCCACGCGCTACGCATACTCGTAACGCGCGTGAAGCGGCGAAAGGCAAGCAGGGCGGCCGCACGATGGAAATCCAGCGTCTGATCGCCCGCGCGCTGCGCGCTGCTGTCGATCTTAAAACGCTTGGCGAGTTTACTATCACTCTGGATTGCGATGTGATCCAGGCGGACGGCGGTACGCGTACTGCATCTATCTCCGGGGCTTGTGTTGCGCTGGCCGATGCGCTGAACAAGCTGGTCGCGAACGGTAAGCTGAAAACCAACCCGATGAAAGGGATGGTGGCTGCGGTTTCCGTCGGCATCGTGAATGGTGAAGCGCTCTGCGATCTGGAGTACATTGAAGACTCCGCGGCTGAAACCGATATGAACGTGGTAATGACCGAAGACGGTCGAATTATTGAAGTGCAGGGAACGGCAGAAGGCGAGCCGTTCAGTCACGAAGAACTCCTTACCTTGTTGGCATTAGCCCGAGGGGGAATCGAATCCATTGTAGCGACGCAGAAAGCGGCGTTAGAAAATTGATTTTAAGGCGACCAGCGAGTCGCCTTTTTTTTGTCTGTAATAAAGTGAAATGAGGAGCGAATCCATGAAACCGTATCAGCGCCAGTTTATTGAGTTTGCGCTTAACAAGCAGGTACTAAAGTTTGGCGAATTTACGCTGAAATCCGGGCGCAAAAGCCCCTATTTCTTCAACGCCGGGCTGTTTAATACCGGGCGCGATCTGGCTCTGCTGGGACGTTTTTATGCCGAAGCGTTGGTGGATTCGGGTATCGATTTCGATCTGCTGTTTGGTCCGGCCTATAAAGGTATTCCGATTGCGACGACCACCGCTGTGGCACTGGCGGAACACCATGACAAAGACCTGCCGTACTGCTTTAACCGTAAAGAAGCCAAAGACCACGGTGAAGGCGGAAGTCTGGTCGGGAGCCCATTACAGGGACGCGTGATGCTGGTGGATGATGTGATCACTGCGGGTACTGCAATTCGTGAATCGATGGAGATTATTCAGGCGAATGGCGCAAGTCTGGCGGGGGTGCTGATTTCTTTGGATCGTCAGGAGCGTGGCCGTGGCGAGATTTCCGCAATTCAGGAAGTGGAACGCGATTACGGGTGTCAGGTGATCTCGATTATCACGCTGAAAGACCTGATTGCGTATCTGGAAGAAAAACCAGAGATGGCGGAACATCTGGCGGCAGTGCGCGCGTATCGGGAAGCGTACGGGGTTTAAGTGAATTGCCCGGCGGCGTAGCGCTTACCGGGCCTGTAAGGTCGGATAAGGCATCGCCGCCATCCGGCTACGCTGTTACTGCAATTGCGCAGCAACCAACGGCCAGCGGGCGTCGAAATCGTCCGTTGGGCGGTATTTGAACTCGCTGCGTACAAAGCGGGACAACATCCCTTCACAAAACGCCAGCAACTGACTTGCCAGCAGGGTTTCATCCGTGGCGTACCCTTCGCCTTCGCGCATTCTTTTTTCCCGCAGAACCTGACGCAGCTGCGCTTCAATGCGCTCAAACAGCTGGTTAATCCGTCCTTGCAGGCGATCTTGTTCAAACATTAACGCATGACCGGTGAGGATACGCGTCAGGCCTGGGTTGCGTTCGCCGAAGCCCAGAATCAACAACACAATTAAACGCAGACGCGCGCTGGTGTCTTTCTCATCTTTTAAGATCAGATTGATACGGGTAATCAGACTGTCTTCGATAAACTCAATCAGACTATCGAACATGCGAGTCTTACTGGGAAAATGGCGATACAGCGCCGCTTCAGAAACGCCGACGGAGGCTGCCAGTTTCGCTGTTGTGATGCGTTGGCTTCCATCGCTGGATTCCAGCATCAGCGCCAGAGACTGAAGTATTTCTTCGCGACGATTCCTTTTCGCAGTTTGTTTTTCTGCCATGTTACAAAATACCCCTGAAAATAAGCACTTGCCAGGCGAGCATCCACACTATGACCGCAAACTCAGCGTTTGCGGCGATGTTATGTCGTTATCAGGATGCGTAAATGTCTTACTTGCGACCAGAATGGCCGAAGCCGCCTTCACCACGGTCGGTGGCTTCAAACTCTTCCACCAGATTAAATTCGGCCTGTACAACCGGTACGAAAACCATCTGAGCAATACGTTCGCCTGGCTCAATGGTAAAGCTGTCCTGGCCACGGTTCCAGATGGAAACCATTAACTGACCCTGATAGTCAGAGTCGATCAGGCCGACCAGATTGCCGAGCACAATACCATGCTTATGGCCCAGGCCGGAACGTGGCAGCATTACCGCCGCCAGAGACGGATCGGCAATATGAATCGCCAGACCGGTCGGCACCAGCGTTGTTGCGCCAGGCGCCAGTTCTACGGCGTCATCGAGACAGGCGCGCAGGTCAAGTCCGGCGGAGCCGGAGGTGGCATAAGTTGGAAGCGGAAATTGCTGCCCAACGCGCGGGTCCAGAATCTTAACGTCGATTTTTTTCATCATAACGGGTCACGATCTCGTCGAGTAATAATTGGCCCAGGAGCGCTTTCCGTTCGAGCGGTAAGGCTTTATCTCCATCCTGCCAGAAAAGGTGTAATGCGTTGCTGTCGCTATTAAATCCTTGAGTTGAAAGCGAAACATCGTTCGCGCAGATCAGATCAAGGTTTTTGCGGATACGTTTTTGCCGGGCGTATTCTTCCACATTATTTGTTTCCGCGGCAAACCCAACGACATAAGGACGCTTGTCTTTGAGTGCGGCGACCCCGGCGACAATATCAGGGTTCTTGACCATTTTTACTGTTAATTCATCGCCCTGCGTCGCCTGTTTTTTAATTTTTTCGCTGGCGACGGCGGCTGCACGGTAGTCAGCAACCGCAGCACAGCCGATGAAAATATGCTGCTTCTGAACTGCCGCCTGGACTGCCGCTTCCATTTCCAGCGCGGTCATCACATCAATGCGCTGAACAAAAGGTGGCGTGGGCAGCGCAACGGGGCCGGAAACCAGCGTAACGTTGGCGCCGCGTCGTGCGGCGGCGGCGGCAATGGCAAATCCCATCTTACCGGAGCTGTGGTTAGAGATATAACGCACCGGATCGAGCGGCTCGCGCGTCGGGCCCGCCGTAATCATGATGTTGAGATGTTGCAGATCGTTGACAGGGGAGAAATGCGCTGCCGTCATATCCACAATGGTCAACGGGTCGAGCATGCGTCCAGGCCCCACGTCTCCACACGCCTGGCTGCCGCTGTCCGGCCCCCAGATGAGCATTCCGCGTGACGCGAGTACATCCAGATTATGTTGCGTGGCGGCGGCGCGATACATTTGCTGGTTCATGGCCGGAAGTACGGCAATCGGGGCGGGTGTCGCCAGACAAATCGTTGAAACCAGATCGTTGGCCATACCGGCAGCGACGCGAGCGATCAGATCTGCCGTGGCTGGCGCAAGGATAACTAAATCCGCCCATTTCCCCAGCTCAATATGGCCCATCGCGGCTTCTGCGGCAGGGTCAAGCAGACTGTCAGAGACGGGATAACCCGACACCGCCTGTAGGCTCAGGGGCGTGATAAAGGCTTTTGCCGCTTCGGTCATCGCCACGCGGACGTCGGCGCCGCGTTCGCGTAAACGACGCACCAGTTCAGGGGCTTTATAGGCAGCAATGCCGCCGCTCACGCCGAGAACGATTTTTTTGCCAGCCAGGCTCATCATGATCTTTCCTGTTGGATTGCACCAGAAGGCGGACATTTTATCACAATCCTGAATCCCGTCGTGCAGTTGCCCGTAATTCACTTTGCGAGGCGCTACGCAGGAGTGAAATACGGGCGTCGATTCACCCCAGGAGCTATGCCACCATGAGGCGTGCTTAAGGAGGTGAACGTATGGATGCGCCGGAACGTTTAATGCCCCGGGAAAAAATGTTGAAGTCAGGAATTGGTTCGCTGACGGATGTTGAACTGCTGGCGCTCTTTTTACGTACAGGAGTGCCAGGAAAAGATGTGATGGCTCTGGCGCATGAAACGCTGCACAACGCAGTGGGTCGCTCTATGGGTTGCTGTCTGCGGATTTCGCGCAATTTCGCGGTACAGGTATCGGTATCGCTAAGTATGCGCAGCTTAAGGGGATTGCCGAACTGGCAAGGCGCTATTACAAGGCGCGCATGATGAAGGAAAATGCGTTGTTGAGCCCGGAAATGACGCGTGAGTTTCTGCAAAGCCAGTTGACGGGGGAAGAGCGGGAGATCTTCCTGGTGATCTTTCTGGATGCCCGGCACCGGGTGATTAAACACAGCCGTCTTTTTTCCGGCACGCTGAATCATGTCGAGGTGCATCCGCGCGAGATTATCCGCGAGGCGATAAAATTAAATGCTTCTGCGGTGATCCTTGCGCATAATCACCCCTCGGGGTGTGCAGAACCGAGCAAAGCGGATAAACTCATCACCGAACGTGTCGTAAAATGTTGTCAGTTCATGGATATACGAGTACTGGATCACCTTGTGATTGGGCGCGGAGAGTACGTTTCTTTTGCCGAACGTGGTTGGATTTAGAACACTTCGCGCGATCCATCGGGATCTTTGTCTGTTCGGGACTTGAGCACATCGCTTACACAGCGTATACTACGCCACCTTTGAGAATCTCGGGTTTGGCATTTGGGCCTGGCAATCGAGAGTTCACAATGAACTGCGATAACCAGGCTGAGAAGCCTGACGAGGCGCCAATACCCCATACGAAGCTCGAGCTAATTTGATTTTTGGAGAATAGACATGTCCCGAGTCTGCCAAGTTACTGGCAAGCGTCCGGTGACCGGTAACAACCGTTCCCACGCACTGAACGCGACTAAACGCCGTTTCCTGCCTAACCTGCACTCTCACCGTTTCTGGGTTGAGAGCGAGAAGCGTTTTGTCACCCTGCGTGTATCTGCTAAAGGTATGCGTGTAATTGATAAGAAAGGCATCGAAACAGTTCTGTCCGAACTGCGTGCCCGTGGCGAAAAGTACTAAGTACTTAGAGGAAATAAATCATGGCTAAAGGTATTCGTGAGAAAATCAAGCTGGTTTCTTCTGCTGGTACTGGTCACTTCTATACCACCACGAAGAACAAACGTACTAAGCCGGAAAAACTGGAACTGAAAAAGTTCGATCCAGTTGTCCGTCAGCACGTTATCTACAAAGAAGCGAAAATCAAATAATTCTCGCTTTGATGTAGAGAAAAACCTCGCTTCGGCGGGGTTTTTTGTTTTCTGGCCGTCCCCATATTAATGAGACCTGAAACAGAGCCGGAGACGTTATGCCTGAATTACCTGAAGTTGAAACCAGCCGCCGCGGCATTGAACCGCATCTGGTTGGGGCAACCATTCTGCATGCCAATGTGCGCAATGGACGTCTGCGCTGGCCGGTATCGGAAGAGATCTACCGCCTGAGCGATAAACCCGTACTCAGCGTTCAACGCCGCGCGAAATATTTGCTGCTGGAGTTACCGGATGGCTGGATCATCATTCATCTGGGAATGTCGGGCAGTTTGCGTATCCTTCCTGAAGAACTTCCCGCTGAAAAACATGACCACGTTGATCTGGTGATGAGCAATGGCAAAGTCCTGCGCTACACCGATCCTCGCCGCTTTGGCGCCTGGCTGTGGACGAAAGAGCTGGAAGGGCATAACGTGCTGGCGCATCTCGGCCCGGAGCCGCTGAGCGACGATTTTAACGGGGCCTATTTGCAGCAGAAATGTGCGAAGAAGAAAACGGCAATTAAACCCTGGCTGATGGATAACAAACTGGTGGTGGGCGTGGGAAATATCTACGCCAGCGAGTCGTTGTTTGCGGCAGGCATCCATCCTGACCGTCTGGCGTCGTCATTATCGCAGGCTGAGTGTGAGCTGCTGGCCCGCGTGATTAAGGCCGTTTTACTGCGTTCCATCGAGCAGGGGGGTACAACGTTGAAAGATTTTCTGCAAAGCGACGGTAAGCCGGGCTATTTTGCTCAGGAGTTGCAGGTTTACGGACGTAAAGGGGAACCGTGCCGGGTTTGCGGTACGCCGATCGTTGCAACTAAACACGCGCAACGGGCGACGTTCTACTGCCGTCAGTGTCAGAAATAAGATGGATTGCAGGCCGGATAACGCGCTGACGCGCCATCCGGCAAAAGCGTTTTACTTCAGCTTATCCATCAAGGCCTGATGAACGTTCTCCGGTAAGAAGTGGGTAACGTCGCCCTGATGGCGCGCCACTTCTTTTACCAGCGAAGAAGAGATAAAAGACCACTCTTTTGAAGGCATCAGGAAGACGCTTTCAAGCTGCGGCATTAAATGGCGATTCATGTGCGCCAGCTGCATTTCATATTCAAAATCAGCCACGGCGCGCAGGCCGCGAATCAAAATATTGGCCTGCTGAATGCGTGCGAAGTTGGCCATTAAATCGCTGAATCCCATGACTTCCACGTTGCCGAGGTGCGCCGTCGCCTGTTGCGCCAGCGCTACACGCTCTTCAAGGGTAAACATCGGTTTTTTGCTGGGGCTGGCGGCAATGGCGAGGATAACGTGATCGAACATCTGCGTCGCGCGCGTCACGATATCAATATGGCCGTTGGTGATCGGATCGAAGGTTCCTGGGTAAATCGCCCGTTTTTGCATGACAGCCCTCAATGCGTTTTCGGTGGCAGGTAAGGTTCCAGCAGTTGTAACAGACGTTGTAGCGCACCCTGGTTTTGGTACAGCACTTCAACGGCGTGTCGACCGTAGAAATTACGATAATCCGCGTCGGTCAGTAAAGACGAAACCTCTTTTACCAGCGTTGTGGCATCGGTTACGGTAATCAGCCCGCTTGCTTGCTCCAGTCGGGCGCAAATATCTTTGAAGTTAAAGGTATGAGGGCCCATCAATACCGGTATTGCGTGTGCGGCAGCTTCCAGCGGGTTATGTCCTCCGCGTTCAACCAACGAACCGCCGACAAATGCGAGGTCCGCAATACCATACAGTAGCATTAATTCGCCCATTGTATCGCCAATAACAACCTGGGTACTGGCGGACGGCACCTCTCCTGAGGAACGCGTGGTATAGCTGAGCCCTGCCTGGCGCACGAGGTTAATCGCATCCGGGAACCGCTCTGGATGGCGAGGAACCAGAATCAGCAGCAGGTTAGGGAATTGATGCAGCAATGCCTGATGGGCGGCGATAACAATACTCTCTTCGCCGTCATGCGTACTGGTGGCGATCCACACCGGGCGGTGCGGCGCCCACTGGCGACGCAGCGTAACTGCTTTTGCAGCAAGCTGCGGCGTCACGGAAATATCAAATTTCAGACTGCCGGTGACGGTGAGCTGGTTATTTTTCGCACCCAACGCGATAAAACGCGCGCCATCTTCTTCATTTTGCGCCGCGATTAGCGTAATGCGGCGCAGCAGTCTGCGAACAAATTTCCCCAGCTTTGTATATCCAGCAGCCGACCGGGCGGAAAGGCGCGCGTTGGCGATAACCAACGGAATATGACGTTTATGCAGCGCGGCAATCAGGTTCGGCCAGAGCTCGGTTTCCATAATCAACACCAGTTTAGGGTCAACTTTATTCAGGAAACGGTTGAGCGCATCGGGCAAATCATAAGGAAGATAGACGTGCTGAACATCGCTGCCGAATGCGGACTGTACGCGCTCTGAGCCGGTAGGCGTCATGGTGGTGACGGTAATCGGCAAATCAGGATAACGGTGTCGCAGGGCGCGAACTAAAGGAATTGCCGCCAGTGTTTCACCCACAGAGACGGAATGCAGCATGATCCCGCCAGGTTTAAGCGGATGACGGTAAAAACCGTAACGTTCGCCCCAGCGTTTACGGTAGGCTGGCGCTTTACGTCCACGCACCCAAAGCCGTATCCAGATCAAGGGCTGAATAAGGTAGAGAAGGGCGGTGTAAAGCAATTCGAGCATAGTAAATAGCTGACTGATGGATGTGCTGGGGATTCTATGTATTTAGCCTGGGCTTTACCATCATTTTTATCCTTGTTGCACTAAAACACCTGAATTGACAATACATTATTTGCGGTAGGTGTTTTTCTCCAGATACATCAAAACAGGCTGTTAACGCCGAATAACGCGTGAAATCGTACTCTGTCCTTCAATAGTAATGGTTTACATCTTATTGTTTTGAAATTAAAAATTAACTTTTTGCTTAAAAAACATTCATTTCGGTTCGGGAGCTAATCAATGGTATACTACTGCGCAAATTCAGGCAGCCATCAGCCTTCAGGGCGCCGGGAATATGGAGGGTAATCTTTGTTTGCAGACAAAGATTACGGCGCTTTTACCTGCCAGGCCTGGGATGTTTGGCGACGTAACGCGGATATTATTGCATGACCATTGCTTTTTGTTTGTACAAATATTTTCCCTATGGCGGGTTGCAGCGTGATTTCCTGCGAATAGCGCATACGGTTGCGGCGCGTGGCCATCATGTTCAGGTATTGACTCAACAGTGGCAGGGCGAACGTCCCTCCGACCTTGAAATTATCCTTGTTCCGGTGACTGCCAGAACTAATCATGGAAAAAATGAGCAGTATTATCAGTGGGTTCAGAGTTACCTGAGCCAACATCCCGTCGATCGCGTCGTTGGGTTTAATAAAATGCCCGGGCTTGATGTCTATTATGCGGCAGATGTGTGCTACGCGGAAAAAGTCGCCCGTGAAAAGGGGTTCTTTTATAAGCTGACCAGTCGTTATAAGCACTATGCAGCTTTTGAAAAAGCGACCTTCCAGCAAGGTGCTCATACCGAGCTTTTGATGTTAACAAATAAGCAAATCGGTGACTTTAAGCATCATTATCATACTGAGGATCGCCGTTTTCATATTTTGCCGCCAGGGATATACCCGGACAGGAAATACAGCCAGCAACCTGAAAACAGCAGACAGATTGTCAGAGAAAAAAATGGCATTGGGTTAGATCAGTTCCTGCTTTTACAGGTAGGTTCGGATTTTAAACGCAAAGGGGTACCAAGAACGTTACTGGCGGTAGCTTCTTTACCTGAAGCAATACGTCAACGTACGCGATTGATGGTTGTCGGGCAAGACAAGGCCGACCGGTATCAGGCCCAGGCGCGTCAATTAGGGATTGAGAAGCAGGTGCAGTTTTTTTCAGGGCGCGATGATATTTCAGCGCTGATGTCTGCTGCTGATTTACTGCTTCATCCTGCCGTTCAGGAAGCGGCCGGAATCGTATTATTAGAGGCGATTGTCGCCGGGCTACCCGTGCTGACCACCGAAGTTTGTGGATATGCGCACTATATCAATGCTGCGCAGTGTGGCGTTGTTATACCGGAGCCTTTTGCACAGGAAGTCCTGAATGCTTCCCTCTGCGATGCGCTGGAGAAAGGTGAGCAGCGAAGTGAATGGGCAAGTCATGCAAGACACTTTGCCGATACAGAAGATCTCTACAGTCTGGCTGATAAAGCGGCTGATATCATTTTAGGTTTTGAGAATGATTGAATTAAAAGAGCCATTCACTACGCAGTGGCAAGGTAAAGATCCGTTTGTCGAAGTAACGAAACTGGACGGAGAGGTTTTCCGCGCTCTGGAGACCCGGAGGACGCTGCGTTTTGAGATGATGGGTAAAGGGTATTTCCTGAAATACCATCACGGAACCACGCTGAAAGAAGTGCTAAAAAACCTCATTTCCTTGCGTATGCCCGTTCTTGGCGCGGATCGCGAGTGGCTGGCTATTCACCGTCTGCAATCACTGAATGTTGATACCATGACCGGCGTCGCGTTTGGGCAAAAAGGGTTTAATCCGTTGCAGCGGACATCGTTTATCATCACGGAAGATCTCTCGCCGGCAATAAGCCTTGAAGACTTTTGCGCCAGGTGGAGTGAAGAACGTCCTGACCTCACCTTAAAACGAACCATTATCACCCGACTGGCGGAGATGGTGGGGAAAATGCATCGTGGTGGGGTGAATCATCGGGATTGTTATATTTGCCATTTTTTACTACAGCAACCATTACCGGCTGATGTGGCTGATATAAAACTTTCCGTGATTGATCTGCATCGCGCGCAAATTCGTCGCCGGGTGCCGCGTCGCTGGCGTGATAAGGATCTGATTGGACTCTATTTCTCCTCACTCGAAATTGGCCTGACCTCGAGAGATATTTATCGTTTTTTACGCGTTTATTTCTCGATGCCACTGCGTGAAATTCTTCGCAAGGAAGCCAGTTTGCTTGAGCAAGCGGCGGCGAAAGCACAAAAAATCAAACAAAGAACGATAAGAAAAGCGTTATAAAATCACATACAGGGTTTGAGGTGATCTCATCATGAACATTGATTTTGAAAACGTAATAATTCAAAAAAAGGTTATCGACAACGCTACACACCAGAAAAGCAAAAAGCTGAATATTGCATATGGTGTAGATCGAAATTTTTTATTTGGCTCTGGAATTTCAATGACATCAGTGTTGGTGAACAACCCTGATATTGATATCCATTTCTATGTTGTGACGGACTATGTTGATGATGAGTACCTGGAAAGCGTGGAACGACTCACGCAAATGTATGGTACAACGGTAACGGTCTTAGTTTTCGATAATGAGGCGTTTCGCAAGTTGCCGAGTACTAAAGCATGGACCTATGCGATGTACTATCGCTATTTTGCGTTCGAGTATTTAAGTCGTGAACTGGATTCTGTGCTGTATCTGGATGCCGATATCGTTTGTAAAAATTCGCTGCGGGAACTGACGGATATTCATTTTGCCGGAGAATATGCGGCTGTTGTTAATGATATTGATCGAGTACGTTTAAAATCCGGGCAGAGACTGGGTATTCCTGAGTTAGCTCGTGACTATTTTAATTCAGGGGTGGTATTCGCTAATCTCCATGTCTGGAGAGAAAAAAAACTGTTATCCAAAGCCTTTGAAGTTTTGCATGAGCGTCAGAAAGAACTGCTTTATTTTGACCAGGATATCCTGAATATCTTATTTGTTGGGCATGTGATCCTGCTGAGGCGTGATTTTAATTGTATTTATGGCGTAGACCAGGAACTGAAGAATAAAAATGAATATCGTTATCAGGACTTTATCACTGAGAGTACGGTATTAATTCATTATGTCGGCGTGACAAAACCGTGGCATACGTGGGCTAACTATCCGGTTTCTAAGTACTTTATTGAGGCTTATAAAAAATCGGCATGGGCCGAAAAATCGTTACTCAATGCAAATACGGCAAAATTATATAAGCGTAAGTCACGCCATGAAAGGATACAGCGAAAATATATTCGTTCTATATTTAGCCATATAATGTATATTAAAAATAAGCTACACGGCGCTAAAGTGCATTGAGTGGCTTGTTGAAAATAAATTTAAATAGGTGTAGTGAATGATTTTTGATTGCCATCAGTCTATAAAAAAGATACTTGATTTTAATCAAGCACCAGCCGGGGAGAGTCCACAGCTCAATATCGCCTGGGGTGTTGATAAAAACTTCATGTTTGGCGCCGCGATTTCGATGACATCAGTGTTGATACATAATAAAGACATCAATATCCATTTCCATCTTTTTACTGATTATGTGGATGATGATTATCAACAGAAAATAAGTATGCTGGCGCAGCAATTCTCTACTAACATCTCAATATATGTTATGGATGCCGAGGGGCTAAAGGTATTGCCCAGCGGTAATGCCTGGTCTCATGCGATGTATTTCCGTTTTATCGCATTTGAATATTTAGGTGAAAAAGTTGATTCACTCCTGTACATTGATGCAGACGTGATATGCAAAGGCTCACTTGTTGAATTGAGTCATCTCAACCTTGATGAGCATGTTGCTGCGGTAGTAAGGGACGTCGATGATAGTCCTGCCAGAGATATTGAGAAAAATAGTGATTATTTTAACTCTGGTGTGATCTATGCGAATCTTAAAAAGTGGAAAGAGCAGAACTTTATTGGTGCTGCATTTGATATCCTCCTGGATAAAAATCAGAAACTCTCTTTCCCCGATCAGGATGTTTTAAATATTCTTTTCTTAAATAAGGTGATCTTTTTACCGCGTATCTACAATGCGATATATGGTATAAAACAAGAGTTAAAAAGCAAAGATATATCACGCTATAAAGAATATATAACGGCGGATACCATTCTTATTCACTATATTGGGGTAACTAAACCCTGGAATTCCTGGGCAAATTATCCGTCTGCACAGTATTTTGTGGAGGCATGGAAGGCTTCACCATGGGCGAATGTGCCGTTGTTGCCTGCCAGAACGCCAAAGCAGTATAAGAAGAAGTCACGTCATGAAAGGCTACAGGGTAAATATATTGCTTCAATTATCAGCTACATAGGCTATCTGGCCGAAAAAGTCAAAGGTAAGTAAAAAAGCTCCCCTCGGGGAGCTTTTTTTTAATGAATCTTGGTTTTGAGGTACTTTGCGTACCATTTTATGGCGGTAAAATAATTTCCTTTTTTTGCCGCCTGACGGGAGTACACCCGATAATCGGTAGGTCTCATACGAGGGGCATAAGAGCGTAACTCTGCATTCCGCCAGGGCGTGAAATGGTGGTAGAAAACATAAAGCTGTTGCGACAGTCCCGTATGTTCTTTATACTACGGCTTTCTTCCGCCCGTAAAATGAATGATTCTTGGCAGCGTGTCACTGTGATAGAAGAAATTTTCTTTCTGTTCGTCAGTAAACCAGTTAAACAGGAAATTCCAGCGGTTATCAATAAACGTAATATTGCCGTTCATTGCAATGTTGAGTGCGTCCTGATCAAAGTAAGGCAATGATTTTCCTTGCTCAAATAACACGGTATTTGCTTTATGTTCAATGTCATGCTTAATCCAGTTCGCGACATTAATATAAAGGAAACCAGCGTTAAAATAGTGATCGATGCTCAGCCCTAATCGCCGGGCGTGTTTATTATCATGAATGTTGAGAGAGTCATGGCTGACGGCGCAAACAACATTATCAATATCAACGCTGTTAATCTCACTGAGTGAGTCAAAGCATAGCGTATCGGCATCAAGATAGATAAAATGTTCTACTTTGTCTTTAAGTAAACGGGGCACAGCCAGACGCATATAAGTTGAGCGATTGAGATGTTTTATCGCAAAATCATTGTTATATTTTTCAATATCAGCCTTATCGATCGTGATAACCTGAATTTTATTACTGGTCGACTGTAGCTTCGCAATGTCTTCATCACTGACATCATAGACAAAGACAAAAAATGCAAGAGATTGCTCAGGGTTATTCATTATGACAGACATAATGGATACGGCAACATACTCCAGATAATTAGCATCTGTGCAGTAGGCAATATTAATTACGTTAGTTTTGTTATCCATTTACGCTGTCTCATTTCCTTCAACCGGGTTGCTATCATGGAGCACAGTGTCGATAGCGTCAATAACTGCGTGTTCTGGTATCCAGGTCAGGTATTTCCGGGATCTGTCCAGTTCTGCCCGGGTCGGCATTGGATGATAATCGCCTGCCCAGATCAGCGCAGCTTTATCTGACCAGGGTTTCCACTGTTGATAATTTGTGGCGCCAAACAAACATACCTGCGGCGTACCTAATGCGGCTGCCATATGCATGGGGGCGGAGTCCACGCCGATATACAGTATTGCATGATCGATTAACGCCGCCAGTTGCAGGAAGGTCGTTTTACCTGCCACCGTCAGGTCTGGTGGTGATTGACACAGTCCGGCGATACGCGCTACCTGCTGCTGTTCTTGTACTGCGGGCCCACAGGTCAGGTAAACATGCAGACCGCGTTGCTGCAAATAATCTATGACATGCGCAAATTTCTCGTCATCCCAGCACTTAAAAGACTGTCTTGCAGTGGGTTGAATCACAACGTATTTTTGCGTGGAAAGCGCGGGGAGTTGGGTCAGCAAATATTGATAGTCACTCTCGCGATAGCAGAGCAACATCTCTTTTTTGAGCTCGCTTTCACTAAAGTCGAGGCCTTTTAGAATGGATAAGTTTTGCTCAACAATATGAGTTCCGGTTGTTGGTGTGACTTTTGTAAAAAGGCAATTCCACTGCTTCTTGTCCCTTTTAAAGGCAATAGAGGGGCGGCGTAGGGAAGCGATAAGTGCGCCAATAGGCCATTGCTCGGTTAAGTTGATAATAAGGTCATAGTGGTTTTTTTTCAGCTGGCGGCGTACCGATATATAATTTTTAATGGTTTCCAGCAGACCTTTCTTTTTTTCAATAAGGTAAAAGTTGTTGATTCTCTCATCAGCAGCCAAAATTGCCCTGGTGTCTTTATAAAGAAGAAGATCAATTTTTGCGTGTGGATAACGTGCCTGGATACTGGCAATAACAGGGGTAATGAGCAGAACATCGCCATAAAACTTAAGCTTGCAAATAAGAATTCTTTCTACTTTATCAAACATATTAACTTTCCTTGCTAACAAATAACATTTTGCAAGCGTTTATGGCTTTAAATCGTATTTTTGAAATAAAACGATCAATGTGTGGGTACTTCATTTTATAAATAACTTTTCTTTTAACGATGCTTGTATCACAGCATGTTAGTGCATCTTGAATGTCACTGATCATATCTTCTTCGTAGCGATAATAACCTTTCTTCTTGCGCAGCAATTTGCGTCCTTCAAGAAAGCAGTTAATGATCATTAATGTGGCTACAGTTCGTTTTTCATCATTTTCTTTTATATAGTCACACATTTTACGCATGGCGAAGAAAATATATTGTGCATCATTTTCAAGAATATTCTCGGTAATGCTCCGATCGTTTATTCGATAATAATATAGCTTGTTATCTATTTTTAAGATCTTATGGCATTTAAAGTATTGAAATGGACAAAAAATAATGTCCTCATAACGATGATGTTCTTCAAAGCGGTCTTGCCCAATAATGTCACGGCGAAAGAATTTTGTTACAAGGTGCCATTGACCCGCACGGAAAGTGGGTAATAACTGCGTTAAATTTTCATCAGTTAACGTGATTTCACACTGTTTTACTGCATCCGGCTTATCTTTTTGGCATTGATAGAGATTATTAATGTCACGGGTTAAGTTGAATTCAACGATATCATATTTCTCTTCTCTTAATTTAGGGAGAAGAACCGAAAAATAATCCGGGCTAATAATGTCATCGCTGTCAACAAAGCCAATATACTTCCCTGTCGCATGTGAAAGCCCGACGTTGCGGGCAATCGCAACACCATGATTTTCCTGGTAGATGTATTTCACGTTGTTGCAATGATGTTCGCGATAAAACGCATTTATGCGTTCTTCAGTCAAATCCGTTGAGCCATCATTAATAATGATTACTTCTACCTCATTAGTGATGCCCTGATGTAAAGACGTCAGCGTATCCGTAATGAATTCGGCATTGTTGTATGCCGGTATAATAATGCTCAGCAAATAATCTGAAGCGTTAATCATGGCATAACTCTCTCATCGTGCCTGGTGTCAGCATCATCGCCGCGCATAATGCCAGCATACTGCTCAGAGTTTCACCTTTGGCGTATAATAATAAGTCGCTTAAACCATAGATAACTATAGCACTGGAAATGATGAATAACAGAGGGCTACGTTGTGTATAAGCTTTTAAAAACATCGCCAGATACAAAAAGAGCAGAGCGATGACGCCAGAAATCCCTTTAAGAGAAAAAGTATCAATGAATTCGTTATGCAAATGGATGTCGACGAACCCAAGTGCTCCTCTTAACGAGGTATCCTGTCGGGCAAAATCCCGCATTCCAGCATCGCGTTGTTCAAGTGATTGGCCCCAGTAGTGGTTTTTTCCAGCATCAATACCCGCTCGTTGCATCGCGAGTCGGGCGCCAATCGAGGTATTACTGTTATTCTTACTGTAAGAATGCATATCGGTTACGAAGCTGTTATAGCGCTTTTCAATCACCGATTTTAAAGGGATTGCTGCCAGCCCCGCGAGAACAATAAAGGCCAGTAACGTACGCAGCAAAACGGTGCGGTTATGCCGATAGTGTAAGAAAAATAGCCCTATGCTCAGAACCGGATAGACCAGAATGGCGGCGCGGGTTTGCGTTATAGTGATAACCGCCAGTGATACCAAAAAGTGTAATAAATAGAGCAGGATTGTATGCTTCAGCCGCAAGTTGATGATGGCCTGTGACGCGAGCAATGCGACAAACGTCAACGCATAAGCCGCTCCTGTCGGATGTTCAAAACCCAGTTCGACACGGTAGTTAAGCGGATCTGGTGAGGTGAGGAGTTGATAACCCGCAAAAAGATACAAACCAACAGCCGTCGCAATCACCCAGTAGCGGGTTATACGATCTTTCATCGCACATGCGATTGGCGATTGCAGGGCTGTGACAATCAGTGCGGCAAAGATCATCACTTTACCGCCGTTCTGGTATGAGCGATAAGCGCCAGTAAAGGATGAGCCTGGTTCTTTAAAGATCTCAACCCAAATAATTTGTACTAAACCGAAGAGCAGCAGCATCACGGGTAACAGCAGGTTTTTCTTATCACTCAGAAGTGACTTGCTGTGTTTACCGATAATCGGTAGCGACAGAACCGCACATGCAATAAAAACTTTTAAAGCTTCGTCTGGATTGATCAGCAGCATCGCCAGGGTCGTCAGGCACCCGGCATAAAATAAAAAATAGATAACGTTAAACGGATTATTTTGCGTGCTGCGGATAAAGCGAGAAAACGTGTGTCCACGAAGCATGATTAATCTCTTTAAAAGTTATAGCAAATTAAAATCAAGCAATGATACTTTGATGGCATCCGCACCCAGAGTTGACATCTTCCCTGAATGACTCTTTTGTGCGCACTGATTCTTCCCATATCCCCCAATCAGTCCCGGATCGGTCGGGCCATACAGCGTGATATTAGGTCGATCAAGGGCGGCGGTTAAATGGCTAAGCCCGGTATCAACGGACACTACAAATTTTGCCCCTGCCAACTCGCGTGCGACCTCTTCCAGACTCATTCGTGGTAAAACATCCACATAATCAAATCCTTCCGCTAATCTTTTTGCCCGTGCTTCTTCATGGGGCGCACCCCAGGGCAGCTTAATGCGTACACCCGCATCACGCAGTTGGCCGATCAGATCTCGCCAGTTTGCTTCCGGCCAGTGCTTATCGTCTCGGGTGGTCGCGTGTAAAAATACCGCATATTGCCCTGCGTCTGCATTCAGATTGCTCAGGAAATGTTGCGCAATCGCATAATCGCCCTGGGACTGTGGCTTGCTGTACCCCAGGCTTTTGGCGAACAGCTCGCGGGTGCGTTCAACGGCATGCTGCGCTTTAGCGATGTGATGCTTTTGGTTGTAAAACAGGCTGGCCAGGGGCTCCCGGGCCGTACTCCAGTCCATGCCGTGCTTTACGCCGCGTCCCAGTCTTGTGACCAGCGCCGCGCTTTTTACCAGCCCCTGGGCATCAATAATCGCATCGTATTGCTGTGCCTGTACGGCATCGCGAAAGGCTTTACGTTCAGCTTTGATGGGCGCGGAAAACCAGGCCTTACGCCAACGGCGAATAGCGACGGGAATCACGCGATCGACAGCATCGTGCCAGGATGGAATTTGCGCGAATCCTTCTTCTACCACCCAATCAAACTGAATACCCGGGATGACTTGCTGTGCGTCAGTCAGTGCGGGCAATGTGTGTAACACATCCCCCATTGATGATGTTTTGACTATCAGAACCCGCATCCGTCAGGCTTCCTCTTGTAATAACAGACTATTGAGTTCTTCCAGGACACGCGTCGGCGTGATGTCAATCAGGCTTTGATGATACCCCTCCGCAGCATCCCCTTTGCGCACCTTGTGATAACCCGTAATCAGACGGATAACCCGCGCTTTATGCGAAAGTGGGGGAGTAAAGTCCGGGCTGCTGGGGCCGTACAGCGCGACCAGCGGACGGTTCAGCGCAGCGGCGACATGCATTAAACCAGAGTCATTCGTGACAACGGCTTTGCAGGCGGATAGAAGGATAACAGCTTGTTCCAGCTGCGTTTCTCCCGCCAGGTTGCGGCACCAGACCTGCTGCTCAGTATTCAGTGTAGCCAGAATTTCATTTCCGGCGTCATGATCTTTTGCTGAGCCAAACAAGACGATCTGGTGGCCTTCATCGATGAGCTGCTTTGCCAGTTCCGCATAGTGATAATGCGGCCAGCGTTTCGCCGGGCCAAATTCCGCGCCGGGGCAAAAACCGATCATCGGACGTTCAGCGGAAAGAGAAAATTCGTTGCAGATGAGGGACTTTTCGCCCTCGCTCACCTGTAGCTGCGGCCATAACAGAGGCTGCGGCAGATCCTGGGCAGTACGCATAACGCCTTTGTCGTAGGCCAGTGCCACATAGCGTTCCACCATTAATGGCCAGGCCTCTTTATCTAACACGCGCGCGTCGTTGAGCAGGCCGTAGCGCATCTCGCCGCGCCAGCCGGTGCGATGCGGAATGCCGGCAAAGAAAGGAACGAGTGCGGATTTAAACGAATTCGGCAGAACATAGGCGCGGTCATAGCGCTTTTCACGCAGACGATGACCGAGCTTGCGCCGCTCGCCAATTTCCAGCGCCCCGTGGCCAAGCGGCATGGGGATCGCGTCGTTGACCTCCGGCATACGCGACAATAACGGGCGGCACCACGCGGGCGCCATCACGTCGATTATCGCCTGGGGATAGCGCGCCTTGAGCGTGCGATAGAGACTTTGCGACATCATCATGTCGCCTACCCAGGACGGACCAATCACCAGTATTTTCATGTTTCTTCTTACGCGTCGCGATTCAGCCAGGCCATATACTCCGTTACGCCTTCGGCAACGGTCTTGAACGGTTTGTCATAGCCTGCGGCGCGCAGATTGGTCAGATCCGCCTGCGTGAACGCCTGGTAACGGCCTTTCAGTTTTTCCGGGAACGGAATGTACTCAAGGTCGCTTTTCTTGTGATAAGCCAGCGCGGCATCCGCCACGGCCTGGAAGGATTCCGCGCGCCCGGTGCCCAGGTTAAAGATGCCGGACACGCCGTTTTCCCAGAACCACAGGTTTACATCAGCCACGTCGCCGACGTAGACAAAATCGCGTTTGAAGTTTTCGCTGCCTTCAAACAGTTTTGGCGTTTCACCGTTGTTGAGCTGAGTATTCAGATGGAAAGCGACGCTCGCCATGCTGCCTTTATGGCCTTCACGCGGTCCGTAAACGTTGAAATAGCGGAAACCCACAATCTGCGAGCTGGCTTCAGGCAGGATCTGGCGTACATACTCGTCGAACAGGAATTTAGAGTAGCCGTAAACGTTTAGCGGTTTCTCATATTCACGAGACTCAATGAAATCAGAGGTGCGACCGCCGTAAGTTGCCGCAGAAGAGGCATACAGGAACGGAATGTCACGTTCCAGGCAGTAGTGCAGCAGCTCTTTGGAGTATTGATAGTTGTTGTCCATCATATACTTGCCGTCCCACTCGGTGGTGGAAGAGCAGGCGCCTTCGTGGAAAACCGCTTCGATATCGCCGAACTCTTCTCCGGCCATAATCTGGATCAGGAAGTCTTCCTTATCCATATAGTCAGCAATATTCAGGTCCACCAGGTTGACGAACTTGGTGCCGTCTTTCAGGTTGTCCACCACCAGGATATCGGTGATGCCTTTATCATTCAGGGACTTAACGATGTTGCTGCCGATAAAGCCCGCGCCGCCGGTAACGATGATCATAACTGTAACCTTCGAATTATGGAGTCAGAGACAATCTCAGACACGAATACTTCTTATCATATCACTACACGGCCCAGGCTTCAGCCATTCACCGATAAGCTGTGCGGGTACGCGTGATTTATGCTGCATTTTCAAGAAGTGATGATGCGTCATCTCGTATCAATGTATAGCTTTGGGTAATATGTGCTGAAATTTGCCCAGTCTGGAGAATCGCAATGCGTGGGGATTTTTATAAGCAGTTAACCAACGATCTGGAAACCGCCCGTGCGGAAGGATTGTTTAAAGAAGAGCGCATTATCACGTCTGCGCAGCAGGCGGACATCACCGTGGCAGACGGAAGCCACGTCATCAACTTTTGCGCCAACAACTATCTGGGGCTGGCTAACCATCCCGAACTGATTGCGGCAGCAAAAGCGGGAATGGATTCTCACGGGTTTGGTATGGCTTCAGTGCGCTTTATCTGCGGCACTCAGGACAGCCATAAACAGCTGGAGCAAAAACTGGCGGACTTCCTCGGTATGGAAGACGCTATTCTGTACTCTTCCTGCTTCGACGCCAACGGCGGCTTGTTCGAAACCCTGCTGGGCGCAGAAGATGCGATTATCTCGGATGCGTTAAACCACGCCTCGATTATTGATGGCGTTCGTCTGTGTAAAGCGAAGCGTTTTCGCTATGCCAACAACGATATGCAGGAGCTGGAAGCGCGTCTGAAAGAGGCCCGTGAAGCTGGCGCTCGTCATGTGCTGATCGCCACCGACGGCGTGTTCTCGATGGACGGCGTTATCGCCAACCTGAAAGGCGTCTGTGACCTGGCAGACCTTTACGGCGCGCTGGTGATGGTTGATGACTCCCATGCTGTCGGTTTTGTCGGGGAGAACGGTCGCGGTTCTCACGAATACTGTGACGTGATGGGACGCGTGGACATCATTACCGGTACGTTAGGCAAAGCGCTGGGTGGGGCATCTGGCGGTTATACGGCGGCGCGTAAAGAGGTGGTGGAGTGGCTGCGTCAGCGTTCCCGTCCGTATCTGTTTTCTAACTCCCTGGCGCCTGCCATTGTGGCGGCCTCCCTTAAAGTGCTGGAGATGGTTGAGGCGGGGAGCGAGCTGCGCGATCGCCTGTGGGCGAATGCGCGTCAGTTCCGTGAGCAAATGTCCGCTGCGGGCTTCACGCTGGCTGGCGCCGATCACGCTATTATTCCAGTGATGCTGGGTGATGCGGTAGTTGCGCAGCAATTTGCCCGCGAACTGCAAAAAGAGGGGATTTACGTGACCGGATTCTTCTATCCGGTTGTTCCGAAAGGTCAGGCGCGTATTCGTACCCAGATGTCTGCGGCGCATACCCCTGAGCAAATCACGCGTGCGGTTGAGGCGTTCACACGTATTGGTAAACAACTGGGCGTTATTGCCTGAGGATGTGAGATGAAAGCGTTATCCAAACTGAAAGCGGAAGAGGGCATCTGGATGACTGACGTTCCGGTACCGGAAGTCGGGCATAACGATCTGCTGATTAAAATCCGTAAAACAGCCATCTGCGGCACTGACGTTCACATCTATAACTGGGATGAATGGTCGCAAAAAACCATCCCGGTTCCGATGGTGGTAGGGCATGAATATGTCGGCGAGGTGGTCGGTATCGGTCAGGAAGTTAAAGGCTTCAGGATTGGCGATCGCGTTTCCGGCGAAGGCCATATTACCTGCGGCCATTGTCGTAACTGTCGCGGTGGCCGTACGCATTTGTGCCGCAATACTCTGGGTGTCGGTGTTAACCGTCCCGGTTGTTTTGCGGAATATCTGGTACTTCCGGCGTTTAACGCCTTTAAGATCCCGGATAACATCTCCGATGATTTAGCCTCTATCTTCGACCCCTTCGGCAATGCTGTACACACGGCGCTGTCGTTCGATCTGGTCGGTGAAGATGTGCTGGTTTCCGGTGCCGGCCCGATCGGCATCATGGCGGCGGCGGTAGCGAAACATGTGGGCGCGCGTCATGTCGTGATCACGGATGTGAATGAGTACCGTCTGGAACTGGCGCGTAAAATGGGCATCATCCACACGGTGAACGTCGCGAAAGAGAACCTGACCGACGTGATGGCTAATCTGGGCATGACCGAAGGGTTTGATGTCGGCCTGGAGATGTCCGGTGCGCCGCCTGCGTTTCGCGCCATGCTGGATACCATGAACCACGGCGGTCGTATCGCGATGCTGGGGATTCCGCCTTCGGATATGTCTATCGACTGGACGAAGGTGATCTTCAAGGGGCTGTTTATTAAAGGTATTTACGGTCGTGAGATGTTTGAAACCTGGTATAAGATGGCGGCGCTGATTCAGTCTGGCCTGGATCTGTCTCCGATCATCACCCACCGTTTCTCCATCGATGAGTTCCAGAAAGGCTTTGATGCAATGCGTTCAGGCCAGTCAGGAAAAGTGATTCTGAGCTGGGACTGATAGCATCCTGCTGGCGGCCAGGTTTTCCCGAACCTGGCCGTAAAATGGCATTTTTATTTTCCGCGCATCTTGCGGGATAAGCGTCTGAATTTCTCTTTAAGCTGAATAAGTTTATAAACCAGACCCTGACCTTCAATATTCATATGGTATTTATTTTGTAATACTAAAATATCATTTGCCTGGCAAATTTTTAGACTTCCTTTGCAGGATAAGTCGATGATGCGCAATTCCCCGGAAGGTGTGCGGATAAAGTTTCCGGCATGAATATCATTGGAGGCCAGACCTGCCCGGTGCAGTTGCTGAATACACGCCTTAATATCTTCTTTATTGCTTTCATTAATATCATTTAATGGCTCCCCTTCAATATATTCATGAAGGGTATACACATCATAGCACTGGCGCAAACGTGTTTTCTCGGCCACACAGTAGAGATCGGCGGTACAGGCACGCACTTGTGGCGCCAGGTTGTCCAGTTTTTGGATCAGCTGCGAATAAAAAGGCCCGGAGAGAAAATTCTGAATCTTTTTCTCAAATCGTGGGTCTATTTCGCGATCGTTTTTGATGATGAACTTCCGTGACTGGTATTCAACAAGTTCTACGCTGCGGAATTCGTTGCCGCTGTTCAGCGGTTTGCCACTGATTTCGTTATTCATATACTTATCCATCAGGGACTTAAGGTCTTTATTTTCCTCTTTGTAATAGACCGTATAGCCCTTTTCATGTGTCTTACTGATGGTCATCACTTCCCTCAAGATAAGTATTCTAAATACGTATAATACGAAGGCGTAGTATACATGGTGAGGCTTCTCATCTGTAGGGTGTTTTGTGCGCCTTAACCATCATCTCCACTGGACTTAATAATTTCTTAATGAAAGCACGGTAGAAAGGGCCAATGTATTAAAGACTGACGGGCCATTCTATGAAAAGCAGCACAAGTACACTGAGTGTTATTATTCCGTTATACAATGCGGGTAATAGCTTCCAGGCATGCATGGAATCTTTGATTGCACAAACATGGAATGCGCTGGAGATCATCATTGTTAACGACGGGTCTACCGACAACTCCGTTGATATCGCAAGGTATTTTGCCGATACCCATTCACATGTTCACCTGTTGCATCAGGATAATGCAGGCGCGTCCGTGGCCCGCAACCGGGGGTTGGCTGCGGCGACCGGCGACTACGTTGCTTTTGTCGATGCCGATGATTTGGTGTATCCGAACATGTATGAAACGCTGATGACCATGGCGCTACAGGATGACCTGGATGTGGCACAGTGTAATGCAGACTGGTGCATTCTTGAGACGGGGCATACCTGGCCATCCATCCCCACGGATCGCATTCGGTCGACAGGGGTATTAACCGGCCCGGACTGGCTGCGTATGGGGCTGGCTTCACGCCGCTGGACGCATGTTGTCTGGATGGGCGTTTATCGGCGCGCCCTTATTGAAAAACACGCGATTGGCTTTGTTCCTGGATTACATCATCAGGATATTCTGTGGACCACGGAAGTGATGTTCAATGCCACGCGCGTACGCTATACCGAACAGGCGTTGTATAAATATTTTCTTCACGATCAGTCTGTTAGCCGCCTGAAACGACAAGGTGAGCGTAATCTGCATTACCAGCGACACTACATTAAAATCACGCGTTTATTAGAAAAGCTGAATAGTGATTATGCGGATCGCATTCCCGTCTATCCTGAATTTAAGCAACAAATTACCTGGGAAGCGCTGCGGGTGTGTCATGCGGTGCGTAAGGAGCAGGACACGCTTATTCGCCAGCGGATGATCGCCGAAATATTTGCCTCCGGCATGTATAAGCGCATGATGCTTAACATACGAAGCGCGAAGGCGGCTTATCAGGCGCTGTTGTGGTCGGGTCGGTTATACCGGTGGCGTGATAAAACGGCCTCGCACCACCGCGTTGCCCGTAAAGCGATTAATCCGCGTTAGCGTTCTGGGGGGCAGCGATCTTGCCCCAGCCTTGCCACTGATGCCGGAAGTAGTTCACCATCGTGCTCTGCGTAATGCTTTCGCTTAACACGCTAAAGAACCGGCTGGCGTAGACAGGTTCTAACGGTTTCTTCGATTTACACACCTTCACGCCGCGGAACGGATTTCGCGGCGCATCCGGCGTACCGTTTTTCGGCGGCGTCAGATTTGGCGTAGAGGTATCTGTCTGCGGCTCGTTGAGCAGGCTGCTCGGACGCACCAGCGTAATATCCGCAGGCAGGTTATAGACCATCTGCTGAAGGACTCGCACCGTTGATGGATGCGGGTGCCCAATCGCGATAGCTGACCCGTTGCGACGGGCTAACTCAATGGCGCGATTAAACTGGCGACGAATATCTGCTTCGTTCTGCGTATCATCAAGGAACACTTTGCGCTTAATCACCTTCACGCCCGTCCCGGAGGCGGCACGCATCGCCTGACTGTTGCCAATGGTCATGCTGTCGAGGAAGTAAAGGTTATAACGCTCCAGCGCCTGCATCACTTTTTGCATACCAAACAGGCTGGAGGTCATCGCGCTGCCCATGTGGTTGTTGAGACCCACGGCATACGGCACCTTATTCACCGCATCGCGAATAATGCGTTCAATTTCGTCGCTGCTCATCTCCGGGCGCAGCGTATCTTTCTCCAGCGGCTGCTTGCTCAGCGGCGCCATCGGCAGATGGATCAGCACCTCATGCCCGCTGTTGTGCGCTTTGGTTGCCATTTCACGGGCATGTGGGGCATTGGGCAGGACGGCAACGGAGAGGGCGGACGGCATCGCCAGCACCTGATTTTCATTGTGCGGACGATAACCAAAATCGTCGATTACGATGGCGAGTTTGCCAGCAAAAACAGGGGTGGCGAATGCCAGCAGGCTGGCGAGTGAGAGTATTGTGCGACGAAAGTGAGGCAAAACTTATCTTCCCAACCACGGCTGTGGATTGACGGCCTGACCCTGGCGACGAATTTCGAAATAGAGTGACGGTCGGCCCTGACCGCCGCTGCTGCCTACAAGCGCAATAGGCTGGCCTGCGCGAACCTGTGTGCCAACGCTGACCAACGCGCTCTGGTTATACCCGTAAAGGCTCATATCGCCTTTACCGTGTTCCACGACGACGACCAGACCGTAGCCCTGCAACCAGTCCGCCAGAATCACCCTACCGTCCGCGATTGCTTTGACTTCAGTACCTTCAGACGCACCGATAACCATCCCTTTCCAACGTAGCTCACCTTGCAGCTGTTCGCCATAACGATGCAGCGTTGGGCCGCGAACGGGCCAGAATGCCTGGCCGCGCGGTGAACCCAGACCGCCGGTACGGGACATCAATGATTTTTCGCTTTCGGTTGGTTTGTAGGTTGTGCCTTTGCGAGTGGCTTCCTGCTGACGATTGCGCACCGCCTGCGCTTCGCGGGCTTCTCGCTCCGCCCGGGCTTTGGCGGCCGCCTCTGCACGCGCGATGCTGTTGCGCAGGCGGGATTCGTTCGCCCGCAATTCACTTAACTGCTGTTGCCCCTGCTGGATTGACGACTCAAGACCGGCGATCGTTTTCTGACGCTCATTACGCGCCTGCTCCAGCTTCGCCTGTTGGGCGCGTTGTTCATACAGCAGCGTCTGTTGCTGGCTCTGTTTCTCTTCCAGCGCCGCTTTCTGAGACGCCACCTCTTCACGCGTCTGTTTCAGTTCGGCAATGGTGTCCTGGCGCGCCTGGTTCAGATAACCGAAATAGGCCTGCAAACGCTGCCCGCGCTGGCTCTCTTCACCGCTAAGAATGAGCTGAATCCCCGTATGCTCGCCCTGGCGAAACGCCGCATCCAGCTGTGCGGCAAGGCTGCGTTCCTGAATGGTTTTTTGTTGTTCCAGCTTCGCGATAGACGCGTTCATTGCGTCTATCTGCTTATTCAACTGGGCAAGGGTATTCTGGGTTTCACGCAGTTTACGCGCGGCGGCGGAGATGGCCTCTTCCTGCGTTTTGAGCTGTGCGAGCAAACTGGAGCGTTGCTGCTGTTGCTGGCGTACGGCGCGCTCTTTGGCGGCGATATCCGCCTGGATGGATTTGAGCTGATCGCGGTCATCCGCATGGGCGGAAAAGGCGCACAACAATACGCCAGCGCTCAACACGCTGGCGTAAATCATGGGCCTGACTGAAAACCTGCGTGGTTTCACGGCCCGTGTAATGGAATTAAACGCCTTTCCCCTCATGGGGAAGGATTATTCCACGATGAACAGCGGCTTACCAGTCATCTCTTTCGGGATTTCCATACCCATCAGCGTCAACATCGTCGGTGCGATATCAGAAAGTTTGCCGCCTTCGACCGCTTTTACGCTTTTCGCGCCGACATAAATCAGCGGAACCGGCAGGTTGGTATGCGCGGTGTGCGCCTGGCCGGTGGATGGATCGCGCATCTGCTCGGCGTTGCCGTGGTCTGCGGTGATCAGCAGTTGGCCGCCAACGGACTCAACTGCTTTAGCAACCTGCTCAACGCAGTGATCCAGCGCTTCAACCGCTTTAACCGCCGCTTCCATCACGCCAGTGTGACCGACCATATCACCGTTCGGGTAGTTACAGATGATGGTGTCATACTTGCCGCTCCCGATAGCCGCAACCAGTTTTTCGGTCAGTTCTGCGGAACTCATTTCCGGCTGTAGATCGTAGGTCGCCACTTTAGGCGAGTTGATCAGGATGCGTTCTTCGCCTGCAAACGGTTCTTCTACGCCGCCGTTGAAGAAGAAGGTGACGTGGGCGTATTTTTCCGTTTCGGAAATGCGCAGTTGGGTTTTGTCGTTCTTCGCCATCCACTCGCCGAAAGTGTTTGCCAGCGATGCCGGTGGGTAAGCCACGGCAGTTTTGATATCAGCGGCGTACTCGGTCAGCATGACGAAGTTCAGATTAACCACTTTCTTACGGGCGAAGCCGTCGAAATCAGCATTAACGAACGCGCGGGTAATTTCGCGGGCGCGGTCAGCACGGAAGTTCATGAAAATCAGCGTGTCGCCGTCTTCCATCGCGGCATCGGCCTGACCTTCCGCGCGAATGACGGTCGCTTTCACAAATTCGTCGTTTTCGTCACGCGCGTAAGCGGCCAGCAGGCCAGCAACGGCGGTATCGGCCTGGAACTCACCCTGCGCCAGCGTCATCAGGTCATAGGCCTGCTCAACGCGATCCCAGCGGTTGTCGCGGTCCATTGCATAGTAACGACCAATAATGGACGCTACGCGGCCTTTGCCCAGCGCGGCAAACTTGTCTTCGAATTTTTTCAGCGAGGATTCCGCGCTGCGTGGCGGGGTATCGCGGCCATCAAGGAAGGCGTGCAGATAAATTTTCTCTGCGCCGCGTTCTGCGGCCAGTTCGACCATCGCCATGATGTGATCTTCGTGGCTGTGCACGCCGCCCGCAGACAGCAGGCCCATAATGTGCACGGCTTTACCGGTATTTTTCGCCTGATCGACCGCCGCCGTCAGTACCGGGTTAGCGAAGAAGGTACGTTCTTTAATTTCAACATCCAGGCGCGTCAGATCCTGATACACGATACGGCCCGCGCCCAGGTTAACGTGACCCACTTCGGAGTTGCCCATCTGACGGTCCGGCAGACCCACTTCCAGACCGGAAGCGTCGATCAGGGTATGCGGACGTTTTGCCCACAAAGCATCCATTACCGGGGTTTTGGCATTCAAAATGGCGTTATCCTGGCTGTCTTCACGGTAGCCATAGCCATCCAGAATCACCAGTACCATAGGTTTTTTAGAAACCGACATTGCGACAACCTCACACTCAATAGACAAAATAATTGCGTAATTTTACTACAGCTGAATCGATAAAATAGCCTCAGAAGATCAAAGAATGGGGCAGAGAGCGAGCCGGGGACGGCGCGGATCGACGTTTTTTTTCCGTAGCGCCCCGCAAAAATGCAATCCATTGCACGCTCTGGCTGTATTTGCGCCAACGCGCAGGTATACTCCTTTCCTGGTTTTTAATCACTGAGTCGGGAGTTGTTACCCCCCATGCAAGAAATTATGCAATTTGTTGGCCGCCACCCCATACTGAGTATCGCCTGGATTGCGTTACTGGTGGCGGTGTTGTTCACCACTTTCAAAGGCCTGATGTCTAAAGTTAAGGTTATTACTCGCGGCGAAGCGACGCGTCTTATCAACAAAGAAGACGCCGTTGTGGTGGATTTACGTCAGCGTGACGACTTCCGCAAAGGCCATATCGCGGGCGCGACTAACCTGCTGCCGAGCGAAATCAAGGCCAACAACGTTGGCGAGCTTGAAAAGCACAAAGATAAGCCTCTGATCGTGGTTGATGGTTCCGGTATGCAGTGTCAGGAATCCGCAAACGCACTGATCAAAGCGGGCTTTGAGAAAGTTTTTGTGCTGAAAGAAGGCGTTGCGGGCTGGAGCGGTGAGAACCTGCCATTAGTGCGCGGGAAATAACGCGTTACTCAACACGGGAGATAAGTCATGGCTAACATCGAGGTCTACACCAAAGCAACCTGCCCGTTTTGCCATCGTGCAAAAGCGCTGTTGAGCAGTAAGGGTGTGAGTTTCCAGGAACTTCCGATTGACGGCGATGCCGTAAAACGTGAAGAGATGATCAAGCGTAGTGGCCGCACGACGGTTCCGCAGATTTTTATTGATGCACAGCACATTGGCGGCTGTGACGACTTGTATGCGTTGGATGCGCGTGGTGGACTGGATCCCCTGCTGCGTTAAAACATGCCGCAAGTATTTTAAGGACAACACTAAAGGGTTTTCTACACATGTCAGAACAAAATAACACCGAAATGGCTTTCCAGATCCAACGTATCTACACCAAGGATGTGTCTTTCGAAGCGCCAAATGCGCCGCATGTTTTCCAGAAAGATTGGCAGCCAGAGGTTAAACTTGATCTTGATACGGCGTCTACTCAACTGGCAGATGACGTATACGAAGTGGTACTGCGTGTTACCGTAACGGCTTCCCTGGGCGAAGAAACCGCTTTCCTGTGCGAAGTTCAGCAGGGCGGCATTTTCTCCATCAGTGGTATTGAAGGAACTCAGATGGCGCATTGCCTGGGTGCATACTGCCCGAACATTCTGTTCCCGTATGCCCGCGAATGCATCACCAGCCTGGTTTCACGCGGCACGTTCCCGCAACTGAATCTTGCGCCGGTTAACTTCGATGCGCTGTTCATGAACTATTTACAGCAGCAGGCTGGCGAAGGTACTGAAGAACATCAGGATGCCTGATGAACCAAAGTAATGCTTCAATGACTGTGATCGGTGCTGGCTCGTACGGCACCGCTCTTGCCATCACCCTGGCGAGAAACGGCCACCAGGTTGTCCTGTGGGGCCACGATCCTAAACATGTCGCGACCCTTGAGCGAGACCGCTGCAACGTCGCGTTCCTCCCTGATGTGCCTTTTCCCGATACGCTACGCCTTGAAAGCGACTTAGCCACCGCGCTGGCGGCCAGCCGTAACATTCTGGTGGTGGTGCCAAGCCATGTCTTTGGCGAGGTGCTGCGACAGATTAAACCGCTGATGCGTCCTGATGCGCGCCTGGTCTGGGCGACCAAAGGTCTGGAAGCGGAAACGGGGCGCCTGTTGCAGGATGTCGCCCGTGAAGCGCTGGGCGATGACATCCCGCTGGCGGTGATATCCGGCCCGACGTTCGCTAAAGAACTGGCGGCGGGTTTGCCGACGGCAATTTCTCTGGCGTCGACGGACGAAACCTTCGCGGATGATTTGCAGGAACTTTTGCACTGCGGTAAGAGTTTTCGCGTCTACAGCAACCCCGATTTCATCGGCGTGCAGCTGGGCGGTGCGGTGAAAAACGTGATTGCGATTGGCGCAGGCATGTCTGACGGCATCGGTTTTGGCGCAAACGCACGTACCGCGCTGATCACGCGTGGGCTGACGGAGATGTCGCGTCTTGGCGCGGCGCTGGGGGCCGATCCGACCACCTTTATGGGAATGGCGGGTCTGGGCGACCTGGTTCTGACCTGTACCGACAACCAGTCGCGTAACCGCCGTTTTGGCATGATGCTCGGTCAGGGCATGGATGTTCAGAGCGCGCAGGACAAAATTGGTCAGGTGGTTGAAGGCTACCGTAATACAAAAGAAGTTCGTGAGTTGGCGCACCGTTTTGGTGTCGAAATGCCAATAACCGAGGAAATTTATCAAGTATTGTATTGCGGAAAAAACGCGCGCGAGGCAGCATTGACGTTATTAGGTCGTGCACGCAAGGACGAGCGTAGTCGCCACTAGCCGTAAGGATCTGTTTTATTAAATGACCCGGCCCGCGAAGAACGGGCCGGTCGTTAGCCTGATACCTGGAGTCAGCAATGTCATGTGAAGAACTGGATATCGTCTGGAACAATATTAAAGCCGAAGCCCGGGCTCTGGCGGACTGTGAGCCGATGCTGGCCAGTTTCTACCACGCGACGCTACTCAAGCATGAAAACCTGGGCAGTGCGCTGAGCTATATGCTGGCGAACAAACTCGCATCTCCGATTATGCCTGCCATCGCCATCCGTGAAGTGGTGGAAGAGGCCTACGCCGCCGACCCGGAAATGATCGCCTCTGCTGCCTGTGATATTCAGGCGGTACGCACCCGCGACCCGGCGGTAGACAAATACTCGACGCCGCTTCTGTATCTGAAAGGCTTCCATGCTCTCCAGGCCTACCGTATCGGCCACTGGTTATGGAATGAAGGCCGCCGCGCGCTGGCGATATTCCTGCAAAATCAGGTTTCTGTCACCTTCCAGGTCGATATTCACCCGGCGGCGAAAATTGGACGCGGCATTATGCTCGATCACGCGACGGGGATTGTGGTCGGTGAAACGGCGGTAATCGAAAACGATGTCTCGATCCTGCAATCCGTCACGCTTGGCGGGACCGGGAAAACCAGCGGCGATCGTCATCCCAAAATTCGTGAAGGCGTGATGATTGGCGCCGGGGCGAAGATCCTTGGCAATATCGAAGTGGGGCGCGGCGCGAAGATTGGCGCGGGCTCCGTGGTCTTGCAGCCCGTACCGCCACACACTACCGCAGCGGGCGTTCCGGCGCGGATTGTCGGCAAGCCCGACAGCGATAAGCCGTCAATGGATATGGATCAGCATTTTAACGGGATTCACCATACGTTCGAATACGGCGACGGCATCTGACTTTATGCCCGGTGGCGCTGCGCTTACCGGGCCTACCAACTCCGTAGGTCGGATAAGGCGTCAGCCGCCATCCGACAGAAATCAACTACGCAATACCGCGCCAGGATACCCCAACTGGCGCCATGCCTCATATACCACGACCGACACCGCGTTCGACAGGTTCATGCTGCGGCTGTCCGGCATCATTGGAATACGAATTTTTTGTTCTGCGGGCAGCGCGTCGAGAATGGTCGCCGGTAAACCGCGCGTTTCCGGGCCAAACATCAGGTAGTCCCCATCCTGATAGCTCACCGCGCTATGGGCAGGGGTGCCTTTGGTGGTCAGAGCAAACAGACGCTGTGGGTTTTCGGCGGCGACAAAGGCGGCGTAATCGTGATGGCGCTGTACGGCGGCAAACTCATGATAGTCCAGCCCCGCGCGGCGCAGACGTTTATCATCCCATGTGAAGCCCATCGGCTCGATAATATGCAGACGAAAACCGGTATTGGCGCAAAGACGAATAATATTGCCGGTGTTTGGTGGGATTTCTGGTTCGAATAATACGATATTCAACATGCTTAACTGCCCCCTTAAGTGCGGGGGGCAGAATAGCAGAAAATACGTTCACCCTCACCCTGTAGGCCTGATAAGCGTAGCGCCATCAGGCTCCCCGATGCACATTACATTGCCGGGTGGCGGCTGACGCCTTATCCAGCCTACGCCGCATCACCCTGCGATAGTGGCGCCAGCGCAGCCGGAACAGACTTACCGAGTTCCTGCACCAGCGAATCACGGCTGATCTCGCTGATTGATTTTGCGCCAGTCAGCGTCATGGCGACCTTCATCTCTTTTTCGATCAGATCCAGCAGGTTCGCCACGCCAGCCTGACCCGCCGTCGCCAGCGCGTACAGATACGCACGGCCAAGCAGTACGCTATCGGCCCCAAGCGCAATCATGCGTACCACGTCCAGACCATTACGAATTCCGCTGTCCGCCAGAATGGCGATATCGCCTTTCACCGCGTCGGCAATGGCGGGCAGGGCGCGGGCGGAGGAGAGTACGCCGTCGAGCTGGCGGCCGCCGTGGTTAGAGACCACGATGCCGTCAGCGCCAAAGCGTACCGCGTCGCGGGCGTCTTCGGGATCGAGGATCCCTTTGATCACCATTGGGCCGTCCCAGAATTCACGGATCCACTCCAGGTCTTTCCAGGAAATCGACGGATCGAAGTTGTTCGCCAGCCAGCCGATGTAATCTTCCAGCCCGGTCGGTTTGCCAAGGTAGGCGGAGATATTGCCCAGATCGTGCGGACGACCGTTCAGGCCGACATCCCAGGCCCATTGCGGATGGGTTGCAGCCTGCCAGTAGCGGCGCAGGGCGGCATTCGGGCCGCTCATCCCGGAGTGGGCGTCACGGTAACGCGCGCCAGGCGTTGGCATATCGACGGTAAAGACCAGCGTGGAGCAGCCCGCCGCTTTGGCGCGCTCCAGCGCGTTACGCATAAAACCGCGATCGCGCAGGACGTACAGCTGGAACCACATCGGGCGTTTAATCGTCGGCGCGACTTCCTCGATAGGGCAGACAGAAACGGTGGAGAGGGTAAACGGAATCCCTTTCGCATCGGCGGCGGCGGCGGCCTGAACTTCACCGCGACGCGCATACATTCCGCACAGGCCAACCGGAGCCAGTGCAACCGGCATCGACAGCTTTTCGTTAAACAGGGTGGTTTCCAGGCTCAGGTCGGACATATTCTTCAGCACGCGCTGGCGGAGCGCCACCTCTGACAAGTCTTCCACGTTACGACGCAGGGTGTATTCCGCATAGGCGCCGCCGTCGATGTAGTGGAACAAGAAAGGGGGCAGAATGCGTTGGGCTGCGGCGCGATAATCGCTGGCTGCTGAAATGATCATGCTTTGTTCTCCCTGGAAATCTCATTATGGTCACCGGGCAGGCGGGTAATACGCGCCTGGCGGGCCTGGTCTTCATCAAATCGTTTAATGGTGGTGTGGACGAAACTGAGGTGCGCCATCATGGCTTTACGTGCGCCGTCGGCATCACCGGCCAGAATGGCGTCCATCACCGCCTGATGTTGTTCCGTCAGTTTTGAAAACACCGGCGGAACGAGATACATACGCTGGCGGCTCTGCTTCACGGATGATTGCAGGACATCAAAGAAGCCGCGCATGGTCTGCAACAGCACGACGTTGTGCGAGGCCTCCGCAATCGCGAGATGGAAGCGAACATCCGCCTGAGAGGCGAGGTCCGGGTCTTCACTGAGCGTGGCGTCAAAGCAGAGCTTAATTTTCTCTTTATCAGCGGGTGTGGCGCGCATTGCAGCGTGCCACGCGGTGCTGGCTTCAATGGCGTGGCGGGCTTCCAGAATGTCGAAGCTGTAGTCCGGGTCGTCCGCCATCAGCGTTTTCAACGGCTGAACGATATTCTGTTCGGACCAGGTTTCATGCTGCCAGCGAACGAACGTTCCGCCGCCCCGGCGGCTGATCAGCACGCCTTCACTGACCAGTTTCGCCAGCGCCTCGCGCAGAGAATTGCGCGACACGCCCAGTTGTACGGCCAGCTGGCGCTCGGCGGGCAACTTCATGCCCGCCTCCAGCTGTTGTTCTTCAATCAGCGCCCGCACACGAGAGGCAACCTCGTCTGACAGGCGTTTTGGCATCACAATCACGGAATCATCCAGGTTAAGACATAGGCCTGAAGTGTGGTAATCACACCCACCATGCAGGTGAAAATCAGGCTGTGTTTAACGGTAAAGCGGAACAGGTCGGACTCTTTCCCTACCAGACCCACTGCCGCACAGGCAATGGCGATAGACTGCGGAGAGATCATCTTACCGGTTACGCCGCCGGTGGTATTCGCCGCCACCATCAGCACGTCAGAGACGCCGATTTGCTGGGCGGCCGTCGCCTGCAGGGCGGCAAACAGCGCGTTTGATGAGGTATCAGATCCCGTCAGGAATACGCCCAGCCAGCCAAGGAACGGCGAGAAGAAGGTAAAGGCGCTGCCCGTATGCGCCAGCGCTAACGCCAGCGTAGAGGAGAGCCCGGAGTAGTTAGAGATAAACGCGAATGCCAGCACCATCCCGATGGAGTAAATCGGCAGCGCTAACTCTTTCAGCGTGCTGCCGAATGTCTGGATTGCGGCAGACGGTTTCATTTTCAGCCAGACGACGGACAGCAGCGCAGCGAACAGAATGGCCGTACCGGTAGCGGAGAACCAGTCGAACTTATAGACCGCAGCGTAGGCGGTTGCCTCATGCACCACTGGCGGCATACGGGCAACCAGCTTATCAAGATGCGGAACCGGAATATTAATCACCCAGTCGTACAGCGCGCCGCCTGGGGCAAACATCGCTTTAAACGGCGGGACGCTCCAGAGGGTAACGGTCGCTGTCAGGAACAGGAACGGCGACCATGCGCGAACGACTTGACCAACCGTGTAATGGGTGCGGTCCAGCGTCTGATCGACCTGTGAAGCGCCCATATCGCCAAAGCGGAAAATACGTACCGGCTGCCAGCGTTTCAGGAACAGCGTCAGACAGACCAGCGAGACCAGCGACGAGATGATGTCCGGCAGTTCCGGGCCGATAAAGTTAGAGCTGAGGTACTGGGCGATAGCAAATGAACCACCCGCCACCATCACCGCAGGCCAGGTCTCTTTCACGCCGCGCCAGCCGTCCATAATCGCCATGATCCAGAACAGCACGATAATGGTCAGGAACGGCAACTGACGGCCGACCATCTGGCCGATCTCAAAGCTGTCCAGCCCGGTGACCTGACCGGCCACCAGAATCGGAATCCCCATCGCGCCAAACGCGACCGGCGCGGTGTTGACGATCAGGCACAAACCCGCCGCATACAGCGGATTAAAGCCCAGGCCGACTAGCAGAGCCGCAGTAATCGCCACTGGCGCGCCAAAGCCCGCTGCCCCTTCAAGGAATGCCCCGAAGGAAAAGCCGACGATCAGCATTTGCAGACGCTGGTCAGGGGTAATCGACAATATTGATGACCGGATGATGTCGAATTGCCCGGTTCTGACAGAGATTTTATAGACAAAGACAGCGGCGATAATGATCCAGGCAATCGGCCACAGACCATAGAAGAAGCCATACACCACCGCAGCCAGAGCGTTATCCACCGGCATTTTGTAAAACAGCAGCGCGACAGCCAGCGCGATTGCGACCGTCCAGGAGGCGGCGATGTAGCCTTTCAGCTTGAGCTTAATCAGCGCGAAGAAAAAGAACAGGATCGGAAGCGATGCGATCAGGCTGGAAATCCAGATGTTACCGGCCGGATCGTAGTTTTGTTGCCAGAGATTCATTGCAGGTCTCCTGAGGGTCACACGCATAATGCAATGAGTCTTTTGCTCATCTCTTTGTCACATTATGTGTAAAAGTGGCCCTGCCAATATTGGAATGTAGGGGTAATGACAATGAATGGTTAATCAAATGTTGCTTGTTGGCAACGCTAGTGTAGGTGAATTTTAATGAACTGTGAACCAGTGATCGGATTAAGGGATAATTGGTTGGGCCAATTGAGGGAGGGGAGGGAAAGGGCGGGCCGGGCAAGCGTGCGCGTACCCGGCAGAAGGTTAAAACTCGGTTTTTGCGAAACCGGTCATCTCTTTCAGGCCCATTTCACGGCCTAACGCCGTCATTGGGTGGACGACAACCAGACCGCGCACGCTTTTCTTCAGCTTGCCCATATCGGCCTGTTCTTTTTTAGTAATCGCGCGGCGAAACGGCAGGTTCATCAGCTTTTGCGCTTCTTTACTCAGCTTCTGGCTGTGAACGTCACGCAGGCGCACGATCTCGGCTTCCAGCGTGGCTTTCTCTTTTTCCAGCTCGGCATATTTGTCAGCGGCATCGACAAGGGATAGCGAGGCCTGCTGGTGGCGGATGGCGTCCAGGCGATCGCTCAGACGTTTAATTTCGTTTTTTTCGACTTCTTTCATGGGATAGCTTCTGATGGAACCAGGATGAATTTTCTATAGTATGCGCGCAGAGCGGGATTATTCACAACTAATGGGATAAAAATAATCAAATAAGGCAAGTATTATAATGCTAATTGATTGTGTAACGTCTTGATTTAATACTTATTTAATAAACAAAACGTGATGTTAACGGTTTCTGTATGGTGGTTTGCGATTAAGCACGTTTTCCTCAATAGAAAACCCTGTCTGAGCCTAAACTAAAATTAGCGGCCGCGCATTCCCCGACGCGGAGAATACATGGAGATATCATCATGGTTAAAATAGGTGACAACGTTCCGCTTCTTATTGATAAGGCTGTAGATTTTATGGCTTCGAGTCAGGCATTTCGGGAGTATCTGAATAAAACGCCGCCGCGCGATATGGTTCCTGATGAGGTGCCGAAGGCAAATGCGCAGATGTACCTGCAACGTCTGGAATATTATCGCCAGCTCTATCAGCCGCAGCCGGAAGAAAAACAGTAAGTGGTTGACGGTCTATTTTTGAAAGGCTTTTTTTAAGCTGATTTTAGAAATCAGCTCGGTCAGGGAAAGCACCATCGTTGAGCGTACCGCTTGCTGGTAGCGCTGAATTTGCATGGCGTATAAACCCGGGTCAGAGGTCTCAAAATGCGGCGGCGGCGGTAACGCCGTCACGCAGTGCAGTTCGCCAAACGGCCCGAGAATTTCGTCGTCGGTGAACGCATATTCATTACCGTCGTGATTCAGTTCTTCACGCAGCGCCATCAGCAGTTCCGCATCTTCGTATTCAGGGCGACTGAGTACCCCCAGACCGTAGATCAGTTTCAGACGTACCGAGAGATCGCCCAGCGGTCCATCGCCGTCGAGCAACGGTTCCACTGCGTATTTCACCGCATAATCGTCTTTGCGAAACACCTGAAGTACCAGAATATTCACCGCCTCGGTGAGTAACTCTACGGCGGTGATGAGGAAACTTCGTACGGTTTTGCCAGCATTCAGACGCTCAAGCACGCGGTTTTCAAAGGCCTGGGTTTGTTCCATTATTGCCTGCATATCTGACAATCTGTCATTCGGGCGCAGGATGACCTGCGCCGTATTTTGCCTCATTTGGTCGCGTTGTATGCGTTAACCGCCTCCGCTACCACTTCGCTGTTTACATCCAGCCCGGAAATTTGCGCCAGCGCTTCCTGCGGCCCTTTCTCTGCGATCAGCGCAGCCAGTTCCTGGGCCTGCGGATCGTCTTCGCTGGTAAAGTGCATCGCGGCAGCGATACCGTTGACCAGGTTAACGTGCGGCAGGCCGTATTCCAGCGTGCCCAGCAGCGGTTTGATCAGACGGTCGCCCGCACTCAGTTTACGCAGCGGCTGGCGGCCAACGCGCTCAACGTCATCTTTCAGATACGGGTTTTCAAAACGACCGAGGATTTTCTGAATGTATGCCGCATGTTTGTCGGCATCAAAACCGTAGCGTTTGATCAGCACCGCGCCGCTCTCTTCCATCGCCCCTTTTACCACAGCGCGGATTTTCTCATCGAGAATCGCGTCACGGATGGTCTGATGACCGGTTAATTTTCCGAGGTACGCGGTTATAGCATGCCCGGTGTTCAGCGTGAAGAGTTTACGTTCGACAAATGCCATCAGGTTATCGGTTAATTCCATACCTGGAATATCTGGCAGCGCGCCTTTGAACTGCGTTTTATCGACAATCCACTCGCTGAAGGTTTCCACGGTGACTTCCAGCGGGTCGTTCGTGGCGGAGGCGGAAGGCGGCACGATACGGTCGACGGCGGAATCGACAAAACCGACATGCTGTTCAACCCAGGCTTTGTCTTCATCCGCCAGGGCGTTCATCACATGACCTTTCAATTGCGTGGTGCCGCGCACCATGTTTTCGCAGGCAATGATGTTAAGCGGCGCTTCAATTCCCTGCGTTTTACGTTTAACCAGGCCTTTGGCGATGGTCGGAGCAATGCGTTCCAGTACCACCGGCCCAACGGCGGTGGTGACCAAATCGACCTGCGCAATCAGCTCAACCACGTCATCGCTGATGCTGCTCACGGCATTAACGCCGGAAACCGTATCAACCTGCTCATTTTCACCCACCACATGAACCTGATAGCTATGACGGGCATTCAGGGCGTCGAGCACGACCTGGTTTACATCCGCGAACGTCAGTTGTATCCCCGCGTCAGCCAGCAGTTTACCGATAAATCCACGACCGATATTACCTGCGCCAAAATGTAATGCTTTCATAGTGTTAACCTTCATTAATGTTTTTACCCGAGAGGGCTGGGGTGAGGGACCGCATGGCTTCCCCCCTCACCCAAACCCTCTCCCTTGCGGGAGAGGAAACCGTACACCGCAGGCCCGGTAGCAGCGCCACCGGACATGATGCCGGATGGCGGCGTAAACGCCTTATCCGGCCTACGGGAACTGCACATCGCATGCCCGGTAAGCACAGCGTCGCCGGGCATGATGCCGGCCTACGGGAACTGCACATCGTAGGCCCGGTAAGCGCGAGCGCCACCGGGCAACGGACTTACTTACGACCGGCCAGCAGTTCCAGCACTTCATCCACGCTGGTGGTATGCGCCAGACGCTCGATCACGGACTCATCATCCAGCGCGTTAGTCAGGCTGGTGATGACCTGGATGTGCTCGTTGTTACGCGCCGCGATACCAATGACCAGGCGGGCGATATCGTCTTCTTCTTCACCGAAGCGAACGCCTTCCGGGTACTGGCAGAAGACCACACCGGTTTTCAGCACGCGGTCTTTGGCTTCCACGGTGCCGTGCGGTACGGCGATAGACTCACCCAGATAAGTCGGGGTCAGTTTTTCACGTTCCAGCATGGCGTCGATGTATTCTGGCTCAACATAACCGCCTTTCACCAGTTGCTCGCCCGCAAAGTGAATGGCTTCTTCTTTAGTGGCGGCTTTACGACCCAGGAAGATGTTTTCTGCGCCCAGCTTGAACAGGTTGTTATCCCCTTCATCAAAGCTGTCTTTCAGATGGTCGCGTACTTTCTCTTCGTTGGTGTTGTGGCGCTGCGCGGCAACCAGACGTTCGGTCAGGCTGGTGTACAGTCCGCTATCCAGGAAGTTGGTCAGCGAAATGTGCTGCGCTTGCGGAACCTGGCGCATGGCGCGCTCGGTCAGGTCACGGTGAGTGATGACCAGGTCGACATCCGGCGGCAGGTTGTTGATCGCGCTATTGGTGACGGAAATCTGGCTCAGACCCGCATCCTGAACTTTTTTACGCAGTACGCCCGCACCCATTGCGCTGGAACCCATACCGGCATCACAGGCAACGATGATTTTACGTACATGGCTCAGGTCGTTGGTCACATCGCCAGCGGACAGCGCGGATGCGCCTTTAGATTCCGCTTTCATGTCCTGCACGCGACGGGTTGCCGCGTCGATATCATCATCTTCTTTCACTTTGCTGGTTTTCAGCAGAATGGAGGCAATGATGAAGGAGACCGCCATAGCAGCGATAATCGCCGTGATGTTAGCGAAGTAGGCGCCTTTTGGCGTCATCGCCAGTACCGCCAGGATAGAACCCGGAGACGCCGGAGAAACCAGACCGCCGTTCAGGATGGTCAGCGTAAACACGCCAGTCATACCGCCGAGGATAACGGCCAGGATCAGACGCGGGTTCATCAGCACGTACGGGAAGTAAATTTCGTGGATACCGCCCAGGAAGTGGATGATTGCCGCACCGCCAGCAGACTGTTTTGCGCTGCCGCGACCGAAGAACATGTACGCCATCAGGATGCCCATACCCGGGCCTGGGTTAGCTTCGATCAGGAAGAAGATGGATTTACCCAGCTCATGGGACTGCTGAATACCCAGCGGCGAGAAGATACCGTGGTTGATCGCGTTGTTAAGGAACAGGATTTTCGCCGGTTCAACGAAGATAGACGCCAGCGGCAGCATGTCATGGACAACCATGAAGTTAACGCCGGCTGCCAGCAGTTTGGACAGGACTTCAACCGCCGGGCCAATGCCGAGGAACGCCAGAATCGCGAGGATCATCCCGATGATGCCAGCGGAGAAGTTATTCACCAGCATTTCGAAACCGGATTTGATCTTACCGTCTACCCAGCTATCGAATTTCTTGATGCAGTAGCCGCCCAGCGGGCCTGCGATCATTGAGCCGAGGAACATCGGCATGTCCGCACCGACGATAACGCCCATCGTGGTGATAGCACCGACCACGCCGCCGCGCTCGCCGCCTACCAGCTTACCACCGGTATAACCGATCAACAGCGGCAGGAGGTAGGTGATCATCGGACCAACGAGCTTTGCCAGCGTTTCGTTAGGCAACCACCCTGTTGGAATAAATAATGCGGTGATAATACCCCACGCGATAAACGCGCCGATATTTGGCATCACCATATTGCTGAGGAAACGACCAAAGCTTTGCACCTTGATCTTAATATCGGATGACATAAAAACACCCCTTCTTATGTTTGCTGTCGCGCAGGCTCGAAGCCCGAGGTTTGTTAATGTAGCGGCAGAGGTAGCCGGACCCTGTAGATAGTGCGAAATCTGGCACTGAATCGTTCAACTGTCCAGTTGCTGGCTTGTTGTGTGATTTAGGTCACATGAATATAGGGTAGATGGTGGTTATTGATGTGATATTGATCACAAAACAGTTGTGTAAAAAAACAACAAACCCGGAATCACCGATGGAAATAGCGTTTAAATGTGAACTGTTTCACATTTTTGATTTGAGGGTTTGTTGAATTTTTGTGATCTAAATCACAAGATATTTTCATCCGAAACCTGTGTGGTGTGATCTTAAGCAGATTCCGCCTCATGCTTCATTCTGATGTGTAATTGAGCAACCTCTCGCCGTGCAAAATTATCTTTTGGTTTGATGGCGAAAATGGCGGACTCGAATTATGTTCAAAATATCGGTGGAATCGTAATACGCCGCCTGTCATTTAACACTCTTATTAGCGTGAAGCCGGAGCAGGTATGTTTCTAAATTATTTCGCGTTAGGAGTATTGATCTTTGTTTTTCTGGTGATTTTTTATGGAATCATCATGATTCATGACATCCCTTATCTGATCGCTAAAAAACGAAACCACCCCCATGCTGATGCTATTCATACTGCTGGTTGGGTCAGTCTGTTTACGCTGCATGTTATTTGGCCGTTTCTGTGGATTTGGGCCACGCTTTATCAGCCCGAACGGGGCTGGGGCATGCAAGCGCATGTTTCACCGCAGGAAAAGGAACCTGAGCCGGGGCCAGAACCGGAGCCTGACCCGGAACTTATCGCCTTGTCGAAACGTGTGGAAGCGCTGGAGCGAAAGCTGGCTGAGGTACAGTCCCCTGATATTCCCCCGTCGGAGAGCTAATCATGGATCTGTTGATTGTTTTGACCTACGTAGCATTAGCCTGGGCGGTATTTAAAATATTCAGGATTCCGGTGAACCAATGGACACTTTCCACGGCGGCATTAGGCGGGGTATTTTTAGTTAGCGGACTTATATTATTAATGAACTATAACCACCCCTATACTTTTACGGCGCAGAAAGCGGTTATTTCTATTCCCATTACGCCGCAGGTAACAGGTATTGTGAGTGAGGTAACGGATAAAAATAATCAGCTGATTAAAAAAGGCGATGTTTTATTCAAAATCGATCCCGTGCGGTATCAGGCGCGGGTCGACAGGTTACAGGCTGACCTGGTCACGGCCACGCATAATATACATACCCTGAAGGCGCAATTAGCGGAGGCTCAGGCCAATACCACGCGGGTGTCCGCAGAACGCGACCGCCTCTATAAAGATTATCAGCGCTATCTGAAAGGCAGTCAGGCGAGGGTGAATCCGTTCTCTGAAAGCGATATCGATAACGCGCGGCAAAACTATTTAGCGCAGGATGCGATGGTAAAAGGTTCTGTTGCTGAGCAAACGCAGATCCAGAGCCAACTGGACAGCATGGTCGATGGCGAGCAGTCGCAAATCGTCAGCCTGCGGGCGCAGCTGGCCGAGGCGAAATACAATCTTGAACAGACGGTTATTCGCGCGCCGAGCAATGGCTATGTGACCCAGGTGCTTATCCGGCCCGGTAGCTATGCCGCCGCGCTGCCGCTGCGCCCGGTAATGGTTTTTATTCCCGAACAAAAACGGCAAATTGTCGCCCAGTTCCGGCAGAACTCATTATTACGTCTTGAGGCGGGAGATGAGGCAGAAGTGGTGTTCAATGCGCTGCCCGGCCAGGTATTCCAGGGCAAATTGTTGAGTATTTTACCGGTTGTGCCCGGCGGTTCTTACCAGGCGCAGGGAACATTACAGTCCTTAAGCGTAACGCCGGGGATGGACGGCGTGCTTGCGTTGATTGAGCTGGAGCCGAATAGTGATGTGGATGCCCTGCCTGACGGCATTTACGCCCAGGTTGCGGTTTACTCCGATCACTTCGCCCATGTCTCCGTGATGCGTAAGGTGCTACTGCGCATGACCAGCTGGATGCACTATCTTTATTTGGATCATTAAGCGGGTCGCCACCTGCTTTTTAGTAAAAATGCCTGATGGCGCTATGCTTATCAGACCGACAGGAACAATGCCTGCAATGTGTAGACCGGATAAGGCGCTTGCGCCGCCATCCGGCAAAACTAAGGCAAGATTTATTGATACCACTTTATTTTTTGTTGGCAAAAAGGACACGGCATGAAACTCATCGGCAGCTATACCAGCCCTTTTGTGCGAAAGATTTCGGTTTTATTGCTGGAAAAGGGCATCACTTTCGAATTTGTGAATGAACTTCCCTACAACGCGGAAAACGGCGTGGCGCAGTACAACCCGCTTGGCAAAGTCCCCGCGCTGGTGACGGATAAGGGAGAGTGCTGGTTCGATTCCCCGATAATCGCCGAATATATTGAGTTACTGGATATTGCTCCGGTGATGATTCCGCGTGAACCGCTGGCCTCACTGAAAGTACGGCAGATTGAAGCGCTGGCGGACGGCATTATGGATGCCGGTCTGGTTTCCGTGCGTGAACAGGCGCGCCCGGCGGCGCAGCAGTCTGAAACGGAACTGTTGCGCCAGCGCGAGAAAATCAACCGTAGTCTGGACGCGCTGGAAGGTTATCTGGTGGACGGGACGATTAAGACCGATACCGTGAATCTGGCAACCATCGCCATTGCCTGCGCCGTGGGCTACCTCAATTTCCGCCGCGTGGCGCCGGGCTGGTGTGTGGACAGACCGCACTTAGTCAAACTGGTGGAAACGCTCTTTCAACGCGAAAGCTTTGCCCGCACGGAACCGCCAAAGGCTTGATGCGCATTATGTCCGCCTGAGCAAACTCACGGTACAATCCCCCTCATGTCGATATCCCTCTCCGCACCGGAGGGGGCCACCAACAGCCAGGCCTTTTTCATGACAACCGAAACGCGTTCACTCTACAGCCAGCTTCCTGCTATCGATCGCTTACTGCGTGACAGCACTTTTCTCTCTTTACGTGACACCCACGGGCACACCAGGGTGGTGGATCTGCTTCGCCAGATGTTGGATGAAGCAAGGGAAGCGATTCGCGATACGCAGGCGCTGCCCGCGTGGTGCGAGAACTGGGCGCAAGAGGTGAATATCCGGCTGGCGAAAGAGGCGCAAAGCGCGCTGCGTCCGGTGATTAACCTGACGGGAACGGTGCTGCACACCAATCTGGGGCGAGCGCAGCAGGCGGAAGAGGCGATTGACGCAGTGGCGCAGGCAATGCGCGCTCCGGTCACACTGGAATATGATCTGGATGGCGCCGGGCGCGGGCACCGCGATCGGGCGCTGGCGGATCTGTTATGTCGCATTACCGGGGCGGAAGACGCCTGTATTGTGAACAACAACGCGGCGGCCGTGTTGCTGATGCTGGCGGCGACGGCGAACGGTAAAGAGGTGGTGGTATCGCGTGGCGAACTGGTGGAGATTGGCGGCGCGTTTCGTATTCCTGATGTGATGCGTCAGGCGGGTTGTACGCTGCATGAGGTGGGCACCACCAACCGGACTCACGCGAAAGATTATCGTCAGGCGGTGAATGAAAACACCGGCCTGTTGATGAAAGTGCATACCAGTAATTACAGTATTGAAGGCTTCACCAAAGCGGTGGATGAGGCAGAGCTGGCCGCTATTGGGCTGGAGCTGGATATCCCGGTGGTGGCGGATCTGGGCAGCGGTTCGCTGGTGGATCTCAGTCAGTACGGCTTGCCGAAAGAACCGATGCCGCAGCAGCTGATTGCCGCAGGCGTCAGCCTGGTCAGCTTCTCTGGCGACAAGCTGCTGGGCGGGCCGCAGGCCGGGATCATTGTCGGCAAGAAAGAGATGATTGCGCAACTGCAAAGCCACCCGCTGAAGCGAGCCCTGCGTGCCGACAAAATGACGCTGGCGGCGCTGGAGGCAACCCTGCGGCTTTACCTGCACCCGGAAGCGCTGGCGGAGAAACTGCCGACGCTGCGGCTGTTAACCCGCAGTGAAGCGGCGATTCAGGCGCAGGCGCAGCGGCTACAGGCGGCGCTTGCCGCACGCTTTAGCGCGGAGTTCGCGGTAAACGTGATGCCTTGCCTGTCGCAGATCGGCAGCGGTTCGCTGCCGGTTGATCGGCTGCCCAGCGCGGCGCTGACCTTTACGCCGCATGACGGGCGCGGAAGCCGTCTTGAGGCGCTGGCGGCCCGCTGGCGCGCGCTGCCGGTCCCGATCATTGGCCGAATTTACGATGGTCGCCTGTGGCTGGATATCCGCTGCCTTGAAGACGAGACCCGGTTTATGGAGATGATGTTGAAATGATTATTGCAACCGCCGGACACGTTGACCACGGAAAAACAACGCTATTACAGGCGATTACCGGCGTGAATGCCGATCGTCTACCGGAAGAAAAAAAACGCGGTATGACTATCGATCTGGGGTATGCCTACTGGCCGCAGCCGGATGGCCGCGTACTGGGATTTATCGACGTTCCCGGCCATGAAAAGTTTCTCTCCAACATGCTGGCGGGCGTGGGCGGTATCGATCATGCGCTGTTGGTTGTCGCCTGCGATGACGGCGTGATGGCGCAGACCCGCGAGCATCTGCAAATTTTACAACTGACGGGCAATCCGCAGCTTACGGTTGCGCTGACCAAAGCCGACCGGGTGGACGAAGCGCGAATCGAAGAGGTGCGGGAAGAGATTCTGGCGACGCTGGGCCATTACGGGTTTGCCGACGCGACGCTGTTTGTCACCGCCGCGAATGAAGGGCGCGGTATTGAGGCATTGCGCGAGCATTTACGGCAGTTGACGGGCCGCGCGCATCCCGGCCATCAGAGCTTTCGCCTGGCGATCGATCGCGCGTTTACGGTGAAAGGCGCAGGGCTGGTGGTGACCGGTACGGCGCTCAGCGGCGAAGTGAACGTTGGCGATACGCTGTGGCTGACCGGTGTGAATAAGCCCATGCGCGTGCGCAGCCTGCATGCGCAGAATCAGGCGACTGAACACGCTCATGCCGGACAGCGTATTGCGCTGAATATCGCGGGCGATGCGGAAAAAGAGCAGCTTAACCGTGGCGACTGGCTTCTCTCTGACGTACCGCCGGATGCCTTTTCACGCGTCATCGTTTCGTTAGAACATGCTGCGCCGCTCGTGCAATGGCAACCGCTGCATATTCACCACGCCGCCAGCCATGTCACCGGACGCATTTCCCTGCTGGAGGGCACGCTGGCGGAGCTGGTGTTCGATACGCCGCTATGGCTTGCCGATAACGACCGGCTGGTATTACGCGATATTTCTGCCCGTACCACGCTTGCTGGCGCACATGTGGTGACGCTCAACTCGCCGCGTCGCGGTAAACGTAAACCGGAATATCTGCAATGGCTGTCGGCGCTGGAAAACGCCAGGGATGACAGCGCCGCGCTGGCGACGCATCTCGAACGCGGCGCGGTGAATATTCCTGATTTCGTGTGGGCGCGGCAGCTCAACGGCGACGGTATGCGCCAGCTTATTGAACAGCATGGTTTTATTCAGGCGGGTTACAGCCTGTTGAACGCCCCTGTCGCCGCGCGCTGGCAGCGTAAGATTCTGGATACGCTCGCGGTGTACCACGAACACCATCGCGATGAACCCGGCCCGGGGCGCGAGCGTTTGCGGCGCATGGCGCTCCCGATGGAAGACGAAGCGCTGGTGCTGCTGCTCATCGACCGTATGCGTGAAAGCGGCGTGATTCACAGCCACCACGGCTGGTTGCATTTACCGGATCACAAAGCCGGTTTCAGCGACGAGCAGCAGGCCGTCTGGCAAAACATTGAGCCGCTGTTTGGCGACGACCCCTGGTGGGTGCGCGATCTGGCGAAAGAAAAGGGCGTGGACGAGCAGGTTATGCGGCAGGTGCTGCGACAGGCGGCACAGCAGGGCATGATTACCGCGATCGTGAAAGATCGTTATTACCGTAACGATCGGATTGTCGCTTTTGCGAACCTGATCCGCGAACTGGATCAGGAAAGAGGCTCGACCTGCGCCGCTGATTTTCGCGATCGGCTGAATGTTGGACGAAAACTCGCCATTCAGATTCTGGAGTATTTTGACCGGACAGGATTCACGCGCCGTCGCGGAAACGATCATTTATTACGCGATGCGTTATTATTTCCGGCAAAAGAATGATACGAATTATTAAAATAGAAAATGAATTAATACAATTATTTTCTTGAATTATATAAAGCACAGCAGGCGATGAACCTAATGTGCTTTTTTATATTTTATAATGGGAAAATAACAACAGCGATCATATTTTCACGACAGGTTCATCCGTATGCTGCCAGCCTTATTTCAGTAATTAAGGATGGTACAATGGCTGCTTCAACATTTTTTATTCCTTCCGTGAATGTAATCGGCACTGGTGCATTAAAAGAAGCAATGAATACCATGGCGGAATATGGTTTTCGCCGTACATTAATTGTCACGGATAGTATGTTGACAACATTAGGCATGGCTGGAGATATTCAGAATGCGTTGCAGGAACGCGATATTTTCAGCGTTATTTATGATGGCACGCAGCCGAACCCGACCACCGAAAACGTGGCTGCCGGGCTGAAACTCCTGAAAGAACACGGGTGCGATAGCGTAATTTCGCTGGGCGGCGGCTCCCCACACGACTGCGCGAAAGGCATCGCGCTGGTGGCGGCGAACGGCGGCGACATCCGCGACTATGAAGGCGTGGATCGCTCCGCGAAACCTCAGCTACCGATGGTTGCTATCAACACGACGGCGGGAACGGCATCAGAAATGACCCGCTTCTGCATCATTACCGACGAAGCGCGCCATATTAAGATGGCGATTGTGGATAAACACGTTACGCCGCTGCTCTCTGTGAATGACTCTTCGTTGATGATGGGGATGCCGAAATCGCTGACTGCCGCGACCGGCATGGATGCGTTAACCCACGCCATTGAAGCCTATGTTTCTATTGCCGCAACGCCGATTACTGATGCGTGCGCGCTGAAAGCCATCTCTATGATTGCGGAAAACCTGGCGATTGCCGTGGAAGAGGGCAGCAACGCGCAGGCGCGCGAAGCGATGGCCTATGCGCAATTCCTGGCTGGTATGGCGTTTAACAATGCTTCTCTGGGCTATGTCCACGCGATGGCGCACCAGCTCGGCGGCTTCTACAATCTGCCGCACGGCGTATGTAATGCGGTGCTGTTGCCGCACGTTCAGGTATTTAACAGCCAGGTCGCGGCAGGCCGTCTGCGTGACTGTGCGGCTGCGATGGGCGTTAATGTAACCGGGATGAGTGAAGCCGACGGCGCGAAAGCGTGCATTGACGCTATCCGTCAGCTGGCGCAGCAGGTCAACATTCCGGCGGGTCTGCGCGACCTGAATGTGAAAGAAGAAGATATTTCCGTGCTGGCGACCAATGCGCTGAAAGACGCCTGTGGCCTGACCAACCCTATTCAGGCGACCCACGACGAGATCATGGCGATTTACCACGCGGCGATGTAATTGAGTGATTGCCGGATATACGATACGCATCGTGTCATTCCGGCGTCATGCCCGATGGCGCTGTGCTTATCGGGCCTACACTGTGCGGTAAGGTGAAACGGCTTAAACATCCGCTTGTCTATATCGTGACCGCAGTCGTAAAGCAGTAAAAGGCTGGCGAAGATTTCGCCAGTCCCGTCTAACCTTTGTAGTACCCCTACAGTAAGGAGACGGTCATGACCAATAATCCCCCTTCAACGCGTATTCAGCCCGGCGAGTATGGTTTTCCTCTGAAATTAAAAGCCCGCTACGACAACTTTATCGGCGGAGACTGGGTCGCACCGGTAGACGGCGAGTATTACCAGAATCTGACGCCGGTGACCGGGCAACTGCTGTGTGAAGTCGCCTCTTCCGGCAAAAAAGATATCGATCTGGCGCTGGATGCCGCGCATAAAGTGAAAGAACAGTGGGCGCATACGTCCGTGCAGGATCGCGCCGCGATTCTGTTTAAGATTGCCGATCGCATGGAGCAAAACCTGGAACTGCTGGCAACGGCGGAAACCTGGGATAATGGCAAACCCATCCGTGAAACCAGCGCCGCCGACGTGCCGCTGGCGATCGACCATTTCCGCTATTTTGCGTCCTGTATCCGCGCACAAGAGGGCGGTATCAGCGAAGTTGACAGCGAAACAGTGGCCTATCACTTCCATGAACCTCTGGGCGTGGTGGGGCAGATCATCCCGTGGAACTTCCCGCTGCTGATGGCGAGCTGGAAAATGGCCCCGGCGCTGGCGGCGGGGAACTGCGTGGTGCTCAAACCTGCGCGTCTGACGCCGCTTTCGGTTCTGTTGCTGATGGAAATCGTTGGCGACCTGCTCCCGCCGGGCGTGGTCAACGTCGTGAACGGCGCGGGCGGAGAGATCGGCGAATATCTGGCGACGTCGAAGCGGATCGCGAAGGTGGCGTTTACCGGTTCGACGGAAGTCGGGCAACAGATCATGCAGTACGCGACACAAAACATTATCCCGGTAACGCTGGAGCTGGGCGGTAAGTCCCCCAATATCTTCTTCGCCGATGTGATGGATGAAGAGGATGCGTTTTTCGACAAGGCGCTGGAGGGCTTTGCGCTGTTTGCCTTTAACCAGGGCGAAGTTTGTACCTGCCCGAGCCGCGCGCTGGTACAGGAGTCCATTTATGAGCGCTTTATGGAGCGGGCCATTCGTCGCGTCGAAAGCATTCGCAGCGGTAACCCGCTCGACAGCGTTACGCAGATGGGCGCGCAGGTCTCCCAGGGTCAACTGGAAACCATCCTCAACTACATTGATATCGGTAAGAAAGAAGGCGCGGATGTGTTAACCGGCGGGCGGCGCAAGCAGCTGGAAGGAGAGCTGAAAGAGGGCTATTACCTCGAACCGACCATCCTGTTTGGTAAGAACAATATGCGCGTTTTCCAGGAGGAGATTTTTGGCCCGGTGCTGGCGGTGACGACCTTCAGGACGATGGAAGAAGCGCTGGAACTGGCTAACGACACCCAGTACGGGCTTGGCGCCGGAGTCTGGAGTCGTAACGGCAACCTGGCGTACAAAATGGGGCGTGGTATTCAGGCGGGACGCGTATGGACCAACTGCTATCATGCTTACCCGGCGCATGCTGCGTTCGGCGGCTATAAGCAGTCGGGGATTGGCCGCGAAACCCACAAAATGATGCTGGAGCATTATCAGCAAACCAAATGTCTGCTGGTGAGCTATTCCGATAAACCGCTGGGGCTGTTTTAAGCGCCGTATAACCACGTTGCCGGATGGCGGCTTCGCCTTATCCGGCCTACGGAGAACTGCACATGTAGGCCCGATAAGCGTAGCGCCATCGGGCATGAGGTTCGCCTTATCCGGCCTACGGGAAACTGCACATGTAGGCCCGATAAGCATAGCGCCATCGGGCATGAGGTTCGCCTTATCGGGCCTACGGGAAATCGCACATGTAGGCCCGATAAGCGTAGCGCCATCGGGCAGATTTGCCGGGGAGAGTGAAGCCGCTGTTCGGCCGTTGGGAGCCCGGCGCAGCATTATTAACTGTAATTTGAGATAAATATATAATATTTAATTGTCACATGCACCGGCCCTGTCTATTTAGCTTATACTGCTAATCGTTTGTCTTTAGTAATTACATTAATTTATACAAATATTTTTTTCAGCTATTAAACCTATACCCCATCAGAAAGGTGTGGGAAAAGAGTTGTGTCGGTTAACTATTGAAAATAAATTGCTTTTTTTTACACTTGAGGCTTACACAATAATCAAGGAGGAGGTGAACATGAGCAGGTATCTCTGGTTTAGCTCAACGTGAGTATCTAAAGTATGGAATATCAGTTACATGGATTTATGATTGGCAGGGAAATATTCCTTGATATTAACGAAGCTCGAATTTTCCGGCTGCCGGTTAATAAAATGGATAGCGTCATCTCTTTCTGTGGAGTGTTTTTTAATCGGACAATGCTCCATCTGTTTGTTTACCTTTTGGTCAATGCACGTTCTCAATATGTCTCAAAGGATGAATTACTCATCAACGTTTGGGAAAAAAATGAATTATGTGCTTCCACGCAGCGTTTATCTAAAGTCGTCAAAAATCTAAATAATAAATTAAGTCTGCTGGGGCTACCGAAGAATTCAATTGTCTGCGTGAAAGGAAGTGGATACATACTGGCACTGGATGATATTCAACCGCTTTATAGTGTGGTGGACAATGTAGATTATCAATACCGATATCGCTGAGGTCAGTAACCGTTTATTCCGTAGCGTGATGTCGCCTTCGGATTCTTACCCTGGACGTTTTACGCCCAGGGATTTTTTTATTGTCTTACTGCCCGTAATAGGCGTTCGCGCCGTGTTTACGCAGATAATGTTTGTCGAGCAATTCTGGCTGCATATCCGGTAGCTGCGGCGTGAGCTGGCGCGAAAACAGCCCCATATAGGCGCACTCCTCAAGCACCACGGCGTTATGCACGGCGTCAGCGGCGTCTTTCCCCCAGGCGAATGGCCCGTGTGAGTGGACTAATACCGCCGGGATTTGCATTGGGTTCAGACCGCGTTCTTCAAAGGTTTTGATGATTACCTCGCCCGTCTGGTATTCGTATTCTCCTTTAATTTCCTCCACGGTCATCAGCCGGGTACAGGGGATTGCGCCATAGAAATAGTCGGCATGCGTGGTGCCCCAGGCGGGCAGGTCAAGACCCGCCTGTGACCAGATCGTTGCATGGCGGGAATGGGTATGCACAATTCCGCCGATCTGCGGATAACGACGATAGAGCGCCAGATGCGTCGGCGTATCGGACGAGGGCTTTTTGCTGCCTTCAACGACCTTGCCGCTGGCGATCTCCACCACCACCATATCGTCGGCGGTCATGACGTCATATTCAACGCCGGAAGGTTTAATGACCATCAGTTTTCGCGTTTCATCGACGGCGCTGACGTTACCCCAGGTGAATGTCACCAGATGGTGTGCCGGAAGCGCCAGATTGGCTGCCAGCACCTCGGCTTTTAACTGCTCTAACATGTAAATCCTCCTTCCTGCATACGCGCTTCTATCCAGCGCCGCGCCTGGATAATTTCCAGCACCGGCTCTTTGGCCTTTTCCGTCCACATCTCAATCAAAAACGCGCCACGGTAGTTCAGCTCATGCAGCGTTTTGAAGATGCCGACAAAATCCACGCACCCTTCACCGAACGGCACGTCGCGGAACTGACCGGGGCTGTTCTCTGTCACCGGCTGCGTGTCTTTCAGGTGGATGGCGGCGATGCGGTCAATACCGAGCTTCAGCTCAGCGGCGACGTCGTTGCCCCAGGCGCTGAGATTGCCGACATCCGGGTAAACGCTAAACCACGGCGAGGCGAGCAGCGCGTCCCATTTTTTCCATTTGCTGATGGAGTTCATAAAGGCGGTGTCCATGATCTCCACCGCCAGCATCACCTGCGCCGCTGCGGCTTGCTCCACCGCCCACGCCAGCCCTTCGGCAAAGCGTTGTTGCGTACCTTCGTCATGTTCTTCGTAATAGACGTCATAACCCGCCAGTTGAATGGTGCGGATACCCAGATCGCGCGCCAGGTGAATCGCTTTGGTCATGATGTCGCGCGCCCGCTGGCGTACGGCCTCATCGCGACTGCCGAAGGGAAAGCGACGATGCGCGGACAGGCACATTGACGGGATGGCCACGCCGGTTTCCAGCATGGCGGTCACCAGCGACGCCCGCTGCGTGGGGCTCCAGTCCAGGCGCGACAGGCGTTCGTCGGTCTCATCCACCGACATTTCGACAAAGTCAAAGCCGCAGCTTTTCGCCAGCACCAGGCGCTCCGGCCAACTGAGGTCTTTTGCCAGCGCTTTTTCATAGATACCTAACGGATGATTACGCATGCTGCTCTCCCCAGATGGCGTTAATTTGCGCGTGGAACCCGGCTGCAACCTGCGCCGGATGCGCCGCCCCTGCCAGCGCGCGTCCGGCGATAAATGCTTTGACGCGAATATCTTTAAACAACGGCAGATCGGCAGGCGTAATGCCGCCGGTAATCGACAGCTCCAGGCCAATATCAGAAAGCGCCTTCATCCGTGCCAGATCCGCGTCTCCCCACTGCTGTCCGCTGGCCTGCGCGTCGCGCCCACGGTGGTAAATCGCCTGACGCACACCGGTGCGATACCACGCGCGGGCATCGTCCAGCGTCCAGTTGCCGAACAGCTCCATCTGAATTTCACCGCCGCAGGATTGCGCGACGGCATGGCCTTTCTCCACCGTGGCGAGCGGCGCCGCACAGATAATCGTCATCCAGTTGGCGCCTGCGGCAAAAGCCTGCTGCGCGAGCGTTTCGCCCGCATCGGCCACCTTCCAGTCGGCAACGATGATTTTATCCGGGCACTGGGCGCGCAGCGCTTTCACCGCGCCAAGCCCCTCGGTTAAACAGAGGATGGTGCCAGCCTCAACGATATCGACGTGGTCCTGTAACAGGGCGACATCGCGAAGCGCCGCCTGAAGGTTGGTGTGGTCGAGCGCCAGTTGCAGTAATGGTCGGCTCATAATGCGTGCTCCTTAATGCGGGCGTGGTAGCCCTGTAATGCCTGAATCAAATCCTGGTATTGGTGGTATTTGCGCTGATAAAGACGGTGCGCGGCCATGTCGGGCATTAGCGTGCGTACCGGGTGCCGTAAGGCGTGCTGAGCCTCGCTGAAACTGCGGTATACGCCGGTGCCGACGCGGGCGGCGAGCGCGGCGCCAAAGCAGCCGGTCTCTTCAACCTGCGGCAGTTCGATGCGCAGGCCGCTGACATCCGCCAGCATCTGCATCCAGACGTCGGAGTGCGCCGGGCCGCCGGTTACGCGCAGGGTGTGCGCCTCAGTAAAGCGTTCGCGCATACGGTTGAGATGGGTCATGTGGCTGAACACCACCCCTTCGTAAATGGCCTGTAGCAGATGCGCGCGGGTATGCAGCGCCTGCATGCCGTAAAAGCCGCAGGTCATCTCCAGCCCGGCATTGCTGCCGTACAGAAACGGCAGGAAAAAGAGTTCGCCGCTCGCTTTCGGCAGACTGGCGACGGCCTGGTTGATCTCGTCAAAAGAGAGTTCGCCCCATTGGGCGGTAAACCATTCAAGATTGCCGGATGAGGTAGGGCTGGCTTCGTGAACGATGTACTGCCCGTCGTTGACGTAGCGGCCATAGACATAAGGGTGCGCTTCGTGGTCGCGCAACCCCTCGGTGATCCCGCTGGTCACCGCCCAGGTGCCCATCACCGCGTTGAGGGTGAATTCATCTTCAATACCGGCGCAGAGCGCGGTGGAAACCACGTCAAACAGACCGCCGACGACGGGCGTGCCCGCCTTCAGACCGGTGATGGCGGCTGCCTGAGCAGTGATCTCCCCGCATATTTCGGCTGACCCCATAATGGGGGGCAGCGTATCGTCGATTTCACTGATGCCCAACCATTGGGTCAGGCGCGGGTCATACTGCCCGCTGCTCATGTTGTAGAGGTTGGACTCAGAAATGTTGCTCTCTTCGCACCCTTTTATGCCGGTTAAGCGCCAGCGCAGATAGTCATGCCCCATCATCACGCAGCCAATTTGTGCGTAACGTTGAGGGTCGTTCTCTTTAATCCAGCGCAGCAGAGAGGCGGGATGCCCGGTCCACAGCGTCTGGCGGGTAACGGGGTAAAGCTGTTCAGGAATGCCGTCCTGCTGCCAGCGCTGGACAATCTTTAGCGCCCGGCGGTCGGAAGAGAGAATGGCGCTGCCCAGCGGCTGATCCTGCCTGTCGAGCAGAAACAGTCCTTTACCCTGAGCGGAGATACCGACGCCTTTAATTTGCTCGCCGGAGATGCCTGTACGCTGCAAAAGCCCGGTAATGGTGGCTGCACACTGTTGCCAGAGCTGGTGCATGTCGCGTTCGGCGTAACCCGGCAGTGGCGTTGCCGTCTGTAACGACTGCCGGTTGATCCCATGCTCATGACCTTTGGCGTCATACAAACCGGCTTTCAGATAAGTACCGCCACAATCGATGCCCAGCCAGAAGGCCTCTTTCTCTCTCATCTTTCATGTCTCATTTTTGCCGGATGGCGCCACGCTTATCCGGCCTACGGGTTTTGTAGGCCCGGTAAGCGCTGCGCCCCGGGCATGGTGTTACGCGGCGTGTTTACGCGGACTCATTGTCTTTGCCGGTGTCGAACCCGCATCGCATTTCGCGGGCAGCAACAACGCCAGCAGCGCGGCCAGCGCCAGGGAGATCGCCAGGCAATAGACGCCCGCATCTTTGCTGTACAACGTGATCAGTACGCCAACCGCGTAGGGGCCGCAGAAGCCGCCGAGGTTGCCAAGCGCGTTGATAACGCCGCGTGCGCCGCCCGCCATCTCGGCGCTGAACAGACGTGCCGGGATCGTCCAGAAAACGCCCGCCGCCGATTGCAGGAAGAAGCCGCAGCCGACCAGCGCGGCATAGGCCAGCCAGATTTGGTTTTTCAGCGCCACCGACAGGAACATGCACAGGGCGAAGCCAATCAGCGGCAGGCAGACAAACAGTTTGCGTTTACCCGTGCGGTCGGAAAGGAAAGAGAACAGGAACATCCCGGCGATCGCACCGACGTATGGCAAAATGGCGAGCATACCGACTTGCCCCATGCTGCTGTGGGTCAGCTCTTTGAGGATGGTTGGCAGCCAGAGGGTGTAACCGTAAATCCCGGTCTGATAGAAGAAGTTCAGGGCGATAAGTTGCCACATGGTTTTGTCGGAAAGGACCGCGCTGAGAGAGGCGTTTTTGACTTCGCTTCCGGCAATGGCTTTCTGTTCTGCGGCGAGGGTTTCCACCAGATAGTTTTTTTCCGCCCCGGAGATCCAGCGGGCTTCCTGCGGCCGGTCATAAATGGTGTACGCCCACAGCACCAGCACGACGAGAGAGAGCAGACCTTCAATAATGAACAGCCAGCGCCAGTCGAGTACGGTGATGATCCAGCCGGAGAGCGGGGCGGTGATAATCCCGGCAATCGGCACAAACATAATCACAATGGCGTTCGCACGACCGCGTTCAGCGTCCGGGAACCAGTTGCTGATCATCGTCAGTACGACGGGCAGCATGCCGCCTTCCGCCACACCCAGTAAGAAACGCAGGGCAAGCAATTGATACTGGTTGGTGATTAAGCCTGTGAGGACGGAAATGACCGCCCAGGCAACCAGCGACCAGCCGATAAATTTCTTGCCGCTGCCGTGAACGGCGATTTTGCCGCCGGGAACCTGTAAGAACAGATAGCCGATGAAGAAAATCCCGCCAGCCAGACCGGCCATAGTGGCGGAAATACCTAATTCGGCATCCATTCCGCCAGGCATCGCGAAAGCAATATTCACGCGGTCCATATAAGAAATAATACAGGTAATCAGAATGGGCGGAATAATTCGCAGCCAACGCTGACGAGGTATATCTTTTTCTGTAGGGCGAGAGGTCATATTCATCTTCGTATTCTCGTAAAGTAAGTATTCTGGCGATGAAAAGTAAATTATTTAATGCCTGATGACGTTTTGCTTATCAGACCTACGCCGCCATCCGGCAACGTCTTATTATTTGGCGTTATTTAATGCCGTAATGCCGTCGCGTAATATCGCTACGCGGTGACTGACGTCGGCATTAGCGTTAATTTCCAGTAACTTAATACCCATGAATTGCAGAACGTCTGTTCCTGCGCAGGTCAGTAATTCATGGGCATGTTCCTGCGTCATCATGCTGTCAGGGCAGAAAGGCGCGAAAGGCGCATGTAAATCCTGCCATTCGCCGTATTCACCGCTTTGCGTTGTACCGGAGAACATCAGCGCGCCGAGTTTACCGGCCTGTTTTACCTGCTGTGTATGGGTCAGTGGCAGGGTGGTGTTGCGTCCTTCAATGGCGGAACGCGCCCAGTTAATGCAAACGCTGATGTCGTAGTCGGCAATCACCTCCAGCACGTTGTCCAGAGGCAGGAATCCTTTGCGCGGCGCGGCGCTGGTCATCGCGTCGCAGTGTTCCAGCACCAGGTCGCACGGCCAGTCCCAGCCAGCGATCTCTTTCACTGAACGGGCAAATGCGTCCGTTGCCTGCGCGACGTTTGGGTTATCGGCCAGCGGTGCGGCGTGCAGCTCAAGCGCGATCACTTTCCCGGCGCTTGCCGCGTTGATTGTCGTGATCTTCTGGTAAAGGTGGCGATAGTACGCCACACAGGCCTGACGCTGATCTTCATTGCTGGAGGCCAGCCCAAAGCCGCGGTTTTCACCGCGACGGCGCATGGTCTCCATAATCGCCGTCACGACGATTTGCCAGTTGCCTGGCGTATGGCGCAATAACCACGCGTCGCCGAGTGGGTGAAGATGTTCAAGGCAGGGTTGCTCCAGCCCACGAATATCAGGAGTATCGGAGAGTTGCCGCCAGAATTCCTTCTCTTCCTCTTCACTCTTTTGGTGAAATGAGGGTGCACAGGGATACGCACCGATAATATAACCGGTATTGTTCGTTTTCATGTTGTGCTCCAAAGATAACGTTTTATAAAGCGGATATTGCCACTTTAACGACGATTTTCCGTATGGGTGTCGCGACCGTTTTATTGCAGCCAGGGCGATGAACATCCTGCGGGAAAAAAATAGCGTAGCTTCCCGGAACCATTTCAAAGAAAGATTCATGTTCACTGTCGTGATAGAAAATAATATCGCGCTGTTCTAATAACGATTCGCTGATTTGGTTATTACCGGTGTCGATGGCAACCCCTATTTTTTCTTCACCCCAGGCGAGAAACTGAATATCCAGATAACGGCGATGAACTTCTGGACGGTTTTCAGCCGCAGTGCGGGTGGTTAAATCAATTATCTGGGCAAAAATATTTTTGCCGTCGATTTCCACCACCCCAGGGTTCAGCGTGCGAAAGTCGGTGGTGCGTAAGAAATCGAGCGCCTTTTCAATCGCGTCTGGCAGACGACACGGATTGGGCTGTGCGATATGTCCAAATATCATGCTATGCCTCCTTACAGCGCCTGGATTTTGGCCCATACGCTGTCATCGACGGTGATGCCGTTGCGGCGATTCTCATCCCGCAGCCGGGTAAATTCGTGGCCTGGCAGACGGATTGCCACGTTCTCATCGGCGCGCTCAGCGGTGGTGACGAAATCCATAATGCGCTGGAGTTTGGCATCGCGCGTGGCGCCATCAATCAGCTTATCGACCTCAATAGCGATGAAGATCTGCGAAACGCCGTATTCGTCGCTGTTTTCCTGGGTAACTTCGGCAACGGAAGCGCCGTCGGAAAGCAGGGTGGCGATCATATCCAGCACAATCGACAGACCTGACCCTTTCCAGTAGCCCATCGGCAAAATGCGGCGATTTTTTTCGATCACGCCAGGTTCTTTGGTCAAATTTCCTTCATCGTCGAACCCGCCGTCTACCGGCAGCTCACGTCCCGCCAGCCGGTTCACCTCTAACATGCCGTAGGAGAACATCGACATCGACATATCGATCATGGTGATTGGCGATGAAGGGATGGCGACGATCAGCGGGTTCGTGCCAATGCGGCACTCTTTTGACCCCCACGGCGGCATCACGGCGATAGAGTTGGTCCAGCAGATGCCGATGTAGCCTTTTTCCGCCGCCTGCCAGCCGTAGCTGCCGCCGCGCATCCAGTGGTTGGCATTGCGTAACGCCACCAGGCCGATGCCGTGGTCGGAAGCCAGTTCAATGGCGCGATCCATCATTTTTTTCGCCGTCAGATTGCCGATGGATCGCTGAGCATCCCACTGCTCGATGGCGCCAAGGCTGGTGATGCGCTGCGGTCTGGCATCAGGAATGATGTCGCCATTATCCAGTTGCTGAATGAAACGGGGAAAGCGATTCACGCCATGCGAATAGACGCCGGATTCTGTAGTACGGGCAAACATCTCTGCACAGGCGTCAGCCGTTTCCGCCGCAACGCCGCGCGCCAGCAGCACCCGATTGAACGCCTCTTTTAACTGCTCAAAAGTCACTTTCATTCCTGCTTCTCCCGTTTATTTTTGACCGCTTTTTTATCTTTAAATTTCACTATGCGAAATCTGATTTCAAATATAGCGATCAAATTTTGACAGATCAACGGGGTGGTCTATTTTTTAAAATCATCAAAATCAAATAGTTGTGTTTTTTCGGTTCAGATCGTGAACTGAAACACACTTTGCGCTACCATCAGAGCGCGACGAAAAGGGGAGCGGAAGCGATGGGCATAAAAGAGAGCGAAATGACGCAAGAAAAAGAGAGGCCAGCCGGTAGTCAGAGCCTGTTCCGTGGTTTGATGCTGATTGAGATCCTCAGTAACTACCCGAACGGATGCCCGCTGGCGCACTTGTCTGAACTGGCAGGGCTGAACAAAAGTACCGTGCATCGACTGCTACAGGGGTTGCAGTCCTGCGGGTATGTCACCCCCGCGCCCGCCGCCGGAAGCTATCGTCTGACCACTAAATTTATCGCTGTCGGGCAGAAAGCCCTGTCATCGCTGAATATCATTCATGTGGCTGCGCCGCATCTTGAGACGCTGAATATCGCTACTGGCGAGACCGTCAACTTCTCCAGCCGTGAAGACGATCATGCCATCCTGATCTATAAGCTGGAGCCGACCACTGGCATGCTGCGCACCCGTGCCTATATCGGTCAGCATATGCCGCTGTATTGCTCTGCGATGGGGAAGATTTACATGGCGTTCGGCCATCCTGACTATGTGGAAACCTATTGGGAAAGCCACAAGGATCAGATCCAGCCGTTGACCCGTAACACCATTACCGGGTTGCCGGCAATGTATGACGAGCTGGCGCAAATTCGTGAAAGCGGTATGGCGATGGATCGCGAAGAGAATGAGCTGGGCGTCTCCTGCATTGCCGTGCCGGTGTTTGATATTCACCATCGGGTGCCATACGCCATCTCTATTTCGCTTTCGACGTCCCGGCTCAAGCAAATCGGCGAGAAAAATCTGCTCAAGCCCCTGCGTGACACCGCGCAGGCGATCTCGAATGAGTTGGGTTTTACCGTGCGCGATTAAGGCAGGCGCCCGGAAGATGATGGGCATCTGACAAAATTTAATCGTTTCCCTCGTCGGATCAAAGCAGCGATCGCGCTCTCTCTGGCACTCTGGGGTTTTACGCAGGTGGAGAGGGCAATGAACCGATTTATCATGGCGGATGCGGCGAAATGTATCGGCTGTCGTACCTGTGAGGTTGCCTGCGTAGTGGCGCATCAGGAGAACCAGGACTGTGCGGCGGTGTCGTCCGGGGAATTTGTCTCCCGCATCCGGGTCATTAAAGACGATGCGTTTACCACGGCGGCGGCATGTCGCCAGTGTGAAGATGCCCCCTGCGCGAACGTGTGCCCAACGCAGGCAATTCGTCGCGATCATGGGCACATCTTCGTGGAACAAGCGCGCTGTATCGGGTGTAAAAGCTGTATGCTGGCGTGCCCGTTCGGCGCGATGAACGTTGTGTCGCGAACCTCACGCGTACAGGCGATTAAATGCGATCTCTGCTGGCACCGTGAAACGGGCCCGGCATGCGTGGAGGCCTGCCCGACTGACGCGTTGCAGTGCCTTGATGTGGAAAACGTGCAGCGACAACGACTGCACGCGCAACCCGTCTGAGTGTCACCCCGGTCAGGCGATGACCGGGGAGGCTGTCAGCCTTCACGCCAGGCGCGCTCAACCTCTTCAGCAAGAATTTTCACCCCTGCCTCAATTTTTTGCGGATCGGGAACGTAGTTCATCCGCATGCACTGGTGCGTATGCGGCCAGGGTTTGTCCAGCCCCGGGAAGAAGTAGTCGCCGGGAACCATCAATACGCCGCGCGCTTTCAGACGCTGGTACAGCAATTCAGTCGAAATCGGCAAATCTTTGAACCACAGCCAGAGGAAAATAGCGCCTTCCGGCTTATGGATCAGGCAGCGATTTTCCGGTAAATACCGGCGAATGGTCGCGATTGTCTCCAGTACGCGCTGGTAGTAGAACGGTTTTATTACCGTTTCCGACAGGCGCAGCAGGTCGTTACGCTTGATCATTTCGCACATCATTGCCGGGCCAATACCGCCAGGCGACAGGCTGATAATGCCGTTCATATTGGTGATGGCGGTGATGATTTTTTCATTGGCGATAATGATGCCGCAGCGGCTGCCGGGCAGCCCCAGTTTGGAGAGGCTCATGCACAGGATGATATTCGGATTCCACAGCGGGCATGCTTCGCTGAAAATAATGCCCGGGAAGGGAACGCCGTAGGCGTTATCGATCACCAGCGGGATGCCGTGCTGATTGGCAAGGGTATCCAGCTTCATCAGCTCTTCGTCGGTGATCACATTACCTGTTGGGTTAGTCGGGCGCGACACGCAGATCATGCCAGTCTCTTCCCCGATGCGCAGATGTTCAAAATCAACGTGGTATTTGAACTGACCTTCCGGCAATAGCTCGATATTCGGGCGAGCGGAAACGAAAAGATCCTCTTCCAGCCCGGAATCGGCATAACCAATGTATTCCGGCGCCAGCGGGAACAGCACTTTTTTAGTCGTCCCGTCGGCGCGGCGTCCGGCGAAGAGATTAAACAAGTAGAAAAACGCGCTCTGACTGCCGTTTGTTAGTGCAATATTCTGTGGTTCGATATCCCAACCCAGATTCTCACGCAGCAGCGACGCGAGCGCTGTCAGTAGCTCCGTTTTTCCCTGCGGACCGTCATAATTACAAAGCGCATCAGTGGCTTTGCCGTTTTCCAGCATTTCGCCCAGTAGCGAATGGAAGTAATTCTGCATTTCCGGGATTTGCGCTGGATTACCCCCGCCGAGCATGATTGCGCCGGGCGTGCGTAAGCCGTCATTGAGGTCTTCCATCAGGCGGGTAATGCCTGAATGGCGGGTAAATTTGTCGCCAAAAAGTGAGAATGTCATAGCAGGTGGTCTGTCGAACTCATTATCAAAGTGGCTAACCATAGCGCTACCTATGGCAGGGTGCAAATCAGGCGTTAACGCCGTGGTTGATGTTTTATGCTGAAGATTTTTATCTGGCTGGTGTTTTGTTTTGATGAGACGTCCGGCGGATGGGCACACCGGACGTCAGGCAGGATTAAGGGCGACCCGCCCAGACGACCATGACCTTATCGTCGTCGTGCTCGCGCACAAAACCGTACCCCTGCTTCAGTGAGAGCGTGGTTTGCTTACCGGCGCCGATGGCGGGGTGTCTGGCGCGGAACTGGCTGATTCGCTGCCAGTGGGCGACGGTGGCGGCGGATTTACCGTTGATATCCTGCCAGTTCATGTCAGAACGGGCGCCTTGCAGCGGATCGGAACCCGTCGGGCCAAAGGGGCGTGCGGATTCGTCGCCATAAAAGATCTGTACGGCACCGGGCGCCAGCAGCAGAAGCTCTGCGGCCTTATCGCCGCCTTCCCGAAAGAGGCGAGTGTCGTGTGAGGAGAGATAACTCAGCACGTTGAAATCCTGTAATTTCTCTGCCATTTGCTGCCAGGTGGCGTCCATATTCGCCAGACAATCGACCGCTTTTGCCGCCTGCTCCTGGTAGTCAAAGTTGATCATCGCATCAAAGCCGTGGCGGTAATAATCACTCTGCATGACGCCGTGGCCCCAGGCTTCACCAGTCATCCAGAAAGGCGTGTCGTCCAGCGTCTTGTCCGGGTTGGCCTGTTTCCACTCGGTCAACGCCGCGCTGGCCTGGGTTTTCAACTGCTGCCAGGCAGGAAGTTCGACGTGTTTGGCGGTATCTACGCGGAACCCGTCGATGCCGTAATCACGCACCCACTGACTGAGCCAGTGGGTCAGATAATCCCGCGGCGTGTAGCCCTCAATGGCTTTTGCACGGGTATCCGGTTTGTTTTTATAGAACACCGGCAGGCCGGAAGGGGTTGTGGATTCCGTTTTAATATCGGGCAGGAAGGCCAGCGACATGGTCAAATCGTCAAAGCCTGGATTGTCATAATCGCCAATATCCGTGCGAATCCATTCTTTCCCCCACCATGCTTCCCATGCCGCTTTGTCGCTGAAGTTGATGTAGTCATTAAAGCTGTGCCAGCTTTGCCCGGCGGCGGGCTTCCAGTCAGTCCAGCGTTCGCCCAGCGTCTTTTTCAGCTCATCGCCTTGCAGATACAGCGCGCCAAACCGGAATGTCTGCATGTCCGCCAGCGTGGCGTAGCCCGTGTGGTTCATCACCACATCAAACAGAATACGGATGCCGCGCTGGTGTGCGCCATCGACTAACGCGCGAAGGTCGTCCTCGCTGCCCATATTGGCGTCCAGCGTGGTCCAGTCCTGGGTGTAATAGCCGTGGTAGGCATAATGCGGGAAGTCCCCTTTCGTACCGCCGCCGACCCAGCCGTGGATTTGCTCGAACGGCGCGCTGATCCACAGGGCATTCACCCCCAGGTGTTGCAGATAGTCCAGCTTGTCTGCCAGCCCGCGTAAATCGCCGCCATGAAAGGTGCCAATCTCCTCCATGCCGTCTTTGTGGCGGCCATAGCTTTGGTCATTCGTCGGATCGCCGTTCTGGAAACGGTCTGTCAGCACAAAGTAGACCGTCGCGTTATGCCAGTTGAATGCGGCGGGCGCGTTGGTTTCCGCGCGTTCAAGCAACAAAAGCCCATTGCTGGTCGCGCCGGGTTGTAACGTAATCTGACCGTTCTTAACGGTAGCGGTTTGCTGGCTGTAGTAATCGCGCACGACAGCGCCTTCCGGGAAGGTGTGACTCACCTCCAGGGTCAGCGGCGAGCCGTTCCACGTTGGGCACTGGCGCACCGTGCTGGCGACGGGATCGGCGGTGCTTTTTATCGACAGCGTCAGCGTTGGCGTACCGGAGCGGGTATCAATCTCCAGCGAGTAGTCGCCGTCTTTAAACAGTCGCCACTGTGGCGGCGTGCCTTCACACGGTTTGAGCGACAGCATCTGATTGAGTTTTATGGCATCAGCAGGTTGCCAGCACTGTTGGTCAATATGCAGCGTCAAAGGGCGCGTACCTTTCGTCAACGCGGCATGGCTGACAAACTTACCTGTACCTTCCGCCGTAAAGGGCGGGAATCCCTGAGATGTCCATGATGAGGCGAATACGATGCCGGGCATAAGCGCCAGTGCAAAAGCGGTAAGTTTCATTACGCTTTCCTTATTGCTGCGATTTTAGCCAGTATGCCGTTGAAAGATAGCGGATAACTCATCCCTCTGGCGTATTCCGCCAGGCTGAGGCGCGAGGGTGAGCGATCGTGCGTAGAAAATAGCCATGTTTTGCGATAACCACCACATTTTCTTCGTATTAATAGCGTTCTTCGCCATTATTGCGTGACAGGGTTTCGGAATTGGACTATTCCTTGGGGTGCTCTTGACGGTTATTTTTGATATGATTTGAGATTCATCTCTCATTTTTTTGAAAAATATAAGGCGTTGGAATGTATAAATCCGACCAGGAGACCTAATGATATTGACGCCCATACGACGATATGGGGCAATGATTCTTATGTTACTCACCGTAGTATTTTCGGGTGAGGTGCTGGCGAAGGCGCACACGACAACAACGAGTCAAAAGTCCCACGTAACCAAGACAGGTCATAAACAGGTAAGCAGTAAACAAGAGTATTCTCGCAATAGTGCAAAGAGTAGTTCACTTCCTGATTTGCGAAAATACCCTTCTGGAACACCAAGGAAAAAAGCGTTTCTCCGGACGGTTATGCCTTTTATCACCAGTCAAAATGCTGCGATTACTGCGGATCGTAACTGGCTGATTTCAAAACAGTACCAGAATCGCTGGTCGCCTTCTGAGCGTACGCGTATGAAAGATATCGCAGCGCGCTACAAGGTAAAGTGGTCTGGCAACACGCGTAACATTCCGTGGAATACCTTGCTGGAACGCGTAGACATCATCCCGACCAGTATGGTGGCGACGATGGCGGCGGCGGAAAGCGGCTGGGGAACCTCTAAACTGGCGCGCAACAACAATAACCTGTTCGGCATGAAATGCGGAAAAGGGCGTTGTACCAATGCGCCGGGTAAAGTGAAAGGTTACTCGCAGTTCGGCTCGGTTAAAGAGTCGGTTAACGCGTACGTGATTAACCTGAACACGCATCCTGCTTACTCGTCTTTCCGTAAGTCTCGCGCCCAGTTGCGTAAGGCGGATCAGGAAGTTACCGCAAGCGCAATGATCCATAAGCTGAAGGGTTATTCGACGAAAGGGCAGAGCTACAACAACTATCTGTTCGCGATGTATCAGGATAACCAGCGTTTAATCGCCGCGCATATGTAATGACCCAATTTTGTAGACCGGATAAGGCGCTTGCGCCGCCATCCGGCACAAACGCCCGGTGGCGCTTTGCTTACCGGGCCTACAAAAGACCCCGCTACAACAACACTTCACTGTACCGATCGCGGTACTCTTTTGGCGTCGTGTCATACTCCTTTTTGAAAACAGAATAGAAATATTGCAGGGATGGGTAACCGCACATCTGTGATATTTCGTTAATCGGCAGCGTGGTTGAAATTAACAGGCTGCGCGCTTTTTCCAGTTTTTCAGCATGAATAACGGCGTGAATGGTCTCCCCGACGTCTTCTTTAAACCGTTTCTCCAGGTTTGAGCGGGAGATACCGACTGCGTCCAGCACCTGATCGACTTTAATACCTTTGCAGGCATGGTTACGGATGAAATGCATCGCCTGTATGACGGCCGGGTCGGTCAATGAGCGGTAGTCCGTCGAGCGACGCTCAACGACGCGCACAGGCGGAACCAGAATACGTTGCAGCGGCAGCACTTCCTTATCCAGCAGGCGGTGTAGCAGTTTTGCCGCCTGATAGCCCATCTGCCTGGCTCCCTGAGCGACCGATGACAGCGCGACCCGCGACAGATAACGGGTCAGTTCTTCGTTATCAATACCGATGACGCACAGTTTTTCGGGAACCGGGATATGCAGATGCTCGCAAACTTGCAGCACATGTCTCGCCCGGGCGTCGGTAACGGCGATAATCCCGGTTTGCGGCGGCAGGGTTTGCAGCCAGTCCGCCAACCGGTTTTGCGCGTGCTGCCAGTTTTCCGGTGCGGTTTCCAGCCCCTGATAGACCACGCCACGGTATTTTTCTTGTGCAACCAGTTGGCAAAACGCGTATTCACGCTCAGCCGCCCAGCGCTTGCCGCTGGAGGCGGGCAGGCCATAAAAGGCGAAGCGATTGATCCCTTTTTCTTTCAGGTGCAGAAAGGCGCTTTCCACCAGTGCGTAGTTATCGGTGGCGATATAATGGACGGATGGATAGTGTGCAGCAAGGTGGTAAGAACCGCCGACGCCGATAATGGGCACATCCACATCGGCAAGCGCCTGAGCAATGTCATCGTCATCGTAGTCGGCAATGACGCCATCGCCCAACCACTCTTTGATGTTATCAATTCGCGCGCGGAAGTCTTCTTCAATGAAGATATCCCATTCCGATTGCGATGCCTGTAAATATTCACCCACGCCTTCCACTACCTGACGGTCGTAGGCTTTATTTGCATTAAATAACAGTGTGATACGGTGGCGTTTCTCAAACATAGTTCTTTCCCTGCTGAATCAGTCATAAAGGACAATGCCGGTACGTGTTGACCGGCATTGAGCATGACCCCTTTTCTGGAATTCAGGAACGACGTTTAGTTGCTGAGTCCATCCATACTGCCAGTAACAAGATCGCACCTTTCACGATGTACTGCCAGAATGTGGGCACGTCCATCATACTCATTCCGTTATCAAGAGAGGCCATAATAAACGCCCCCATGACGGCGCCCGCGACGCTACCCACGCCACCCGCCAGGCTGGTTCCGCCGATCACGCAGGCGGCAATCGCGTCCAGCTCGGCAATGTTCCCGGCGGAAGGCGATCCGGCGCCGAGGCGCGAACTGAGTATCAGCCCCGCAATCGCCACCATCAGGCCGTTGATGGCGAAGACCGCCAGTTTGGTTCGCTCAACGTTAATGCCGGAGAGACGAGCGGCTTCCAGATTGCCGCCAATCGCATAAATTCTCCGGCCAAACGCCGTTCGCGTCGCCATAAACATACCGCCAAGCAGCAGGAATACCAGCAGCAGTACGGGCGTTGGAACGCCGCGATAATCGTTCAGCAGCCAGATTGCGCCCAGGACAATGACGGCGGTTAGCACCTGGCGACCGACTACCGCAGTAGAAGCCGGGGTGCTAAGCGCCAGAGCCTGCCGGCGCATACGCCCGCGCCATTGCCAGCCGATAAACGCCATTAAGCTGATGGCGCCTATTGTGAAGCCCAGACCGTTGGATAAGTAGCTCTGACCAATCTGCGACATCGCCGAGCTGGTGGGCGAGACGGTCGTACCATTCGTGATGCCAATGAGAATGCCACGGAAAGCCAGCATCCCGGCCAGGGTGACGATAAACGAAGGGACTTTCCGGTAGGCGACCCACCACCCGTTCCAGGCGCCGAGCAGTAAACCCAGCGCCAGCGTGACAACAATCGTAAGCGGCAATGGCCAGCCCAGCCAGACGTCGCAGATTGCCGCGACGCCGCCTAATAGCCCCATCATTGAGCCAACGGAGAGGTCGATTTCCGCAGAGATAATCACGAAAACCATCCCCACGGCCAGAATACCGGTGATCGCCGTCTGACGAAGCAGGTTGGAGACGTTGCGCGCGCTCAGGTATGCGCCTTCCGTGGTCCAGGTAAAGAACAGCATGATCACAATAATCGCCGCGATCATGACGAACACCTGTAGGTTCAGTGATTTTAACCCAGGAAAACCGCCCGTCAGAGGGGCTGAGAGTTTCACTTCAGACGGATTGTTTTTCGACATGATATTCGCTCCTCAATGCGGCTTCCATCACCTGTTCTTGAGTCAGGTTATGATTCACCAGGTTGGCTTTCAGTTTTCCTTCGTGCATCACCAGGATGCGATCGCTTAATCCAAGAACCTCGGGGAGTTCCGACGAGATGACGATGACAGCAATACCTTGCTGAACAAGCTGGTTAATGAGTTTGTAGATTTCATATTTCGCGCCGATATCGATTCCTCGGGTGGGTTCATCGAGGATGAGAATGCGCGGGTTCAGCAGGAGATAGCGCGCCAGTATGGCCTTTTGTTGGTTCCCGCCGCTAAGGCGCCCAATCGCTAAATCAGGCGAGGATGTTTTCACTTTCAGGCGTTGCAGTGATTCCAGAATGCATTTTTGCTCTGCGGCATCGTCAAGATGGCTTATCTTCCCGGTGAACCGATCGAGCGCCGCCAGCGTGATATTTTTCCCGACGGCCATAACCGGCACAATGCCGTCGCGTTTCCTGTCTTCTGGCACCATTGCAATGCCATGAGCGATCGCTTGCTGGCAATGACGAATATCCACGGCCTGATTATCGATCATGACCTCTCCTTCCCAGCGCCCGGGCCAGACGCCGAACAGGCATTGCACTAACTCCGTGCGGCCCGCGCCGACCAGCCCTGCAATGCCGAGAATCTCGCCCCGTTTCAGCGAAAAGGAGACATCATTGACGCGTTTGATGTGACGGTTGACGGGATGCCAGGCGGTAAGGCGCTCAACGCGCAAAATCTCCTCCCCGGTAGCATGCGGCTCATTAGGATAGAGCGCCGTCAGCTCGCGACCGACCATCATGGTGATGATATCGTCTTCTTCCATTCCTGCGGCTGCGCGGGTGCCAATATGTTGGCCGTCGCGGATCACGCAGATTGTGTCCGAGATAGCTTTAACTTCATTGAGCTTGTGTGAGATATAAATACACGCAATATCATGCTGTTGCAGATCGCGAATAATTTCCAGCAGCACGGTGGTTTCTTGTTCCGTGAGGGAGGCCGTCGGCTCATCAAGAATCAGCAGCCGAACTTGTTTATTAAGCGCTTTGGCAATTTCTACCAGCTGTTGTTGCCCCAGGCCCAGGTCGCCCACGCGGGTATCCGGTGAGATAGACAAGCTGACCTGATCTAACAGCTTCTGGCAGCGTAGCGTCATCATGTCGTAATCAAGAATGCCGTTACGGGTGATTTCGCTGCCCAGGAAGATATTTTCCAGCACGGTTAAGTGTTTAACCAGCGCTAACTCCTGGTGAATAATAGCAATGCCCTTACGTTCGGTATCACGAATATGACTGGCTTGCAGTGTTTCTCCCGCAAACAGAATTTCACCTTCATAAGAGCCATGAGGGTAAATACCGCACAGCACTTTCATTAACGTTGATTTACCCGAACCATTTTCACCGCACAATGAAACGATTTCCCCGGCATTAAGCCTGAGGCTGACGTTATCAACTGCCTTCACTGCGCCGAAGGTCTTGGTAATGTTTTTCATTTCAAGTAGATAGGGCATAACTACTCCACATAAGCCAATGCGAGAACCCGGCATGGAGGGTTTGACGCCCTCCGCTGTTGTAGAGGGCGCAACGTTTACAGATCACTCTTTTTGTGGAACCCGTCTTTAATCACGGTTTCGTCAATATTGGTTTTATTAACATCAATTGGAGTAAGCAGGCGGGAAGGGACATCTTTCAGACCGTTATTCAGCGTGGCGTCGGCCTTAGGTTGTTGCCCGTTACCCAGCTCGACGGCGATCTCGGCGGCGGTATTCGCCAGTAGCGTGATGGGTTTATAAACCGTCATGGTCTGCGTGCCTGCGACAATACGTTTAATGCCCGCAAGGTCGGCATCCTGACCGGAAATAGCGACTTTTCCTGATAATCCCTGAGCGCTGAGCGCCTGAATCGCACCGCCTGCGGTCGCGTCATTGGAAGCGACAACCGCGTCAATTTTGTTATTGTTTGCGGTCAGCGCATTTTCCATAATTTTCAGCGCATTTTCAGGCAACCATCCGTCTACCCATTGATCGCCAACGACGTTAATTTTTCCTGAGTCGATATAAGGTTTTAATACTTTCATTTGCCCGGCGCGGAACAATTTTGCATTATTATCTACCGGCGAACCGCCCATCAGGAAATAATTCCCTTCAGGCACTTTATCGACCAACGCCTGAGCCTGTAATTCACCGACTTTTTCGTTATCAAAAGAAATATAAAAATCGATGTCGGCATCATTTATCATGCGGTCGTACGCTAATACTTTTATTCCTTCTTGTTTCGCTTCTTTTACGACATTGCTTAATACTTGCCCGTTATAAGGAATAATGACCAGAACATCAACGCCACGGTTGATCATGTTTTCAATCTGCGACATTTGGGTTTCTTCATTACCATTGGCAGATTGTACAAATACTTTTGCGCCGAGGGATTCGGCCTTGCTCACGAAAATATCGCGATCTTTTTGCCAGCGTTCCAGACGTAAGTCATCGATAGCCATACCAATTTTAACTTCTTTGGCATGTCCCGTTATGCTGGCGAGCAGGAGTGAAGTGCAGACGGTGAGTAAGATGTTTTTTATCTTCATAATCGTGATGCCTTTTGTTAGAGGGAACAGCGGTAAAAGTAACAATCACAGCGTGAGACGTAGCAGATTTTTAGCAGTTAATACGCGGAAGGCAATTATAGATTTTTATCTTGCAGTTACGATTTTTGGTTTATTTCGGGAATTATGACCGAGATCGTACTTTTAATGACGCATTACGCCCGTTACATTTCGTTGTTGATGAATAACCATTTTTTGCAGACGGTTACTTTTATTTTGCGAGGCAGCGCACACTTACGAATTATCTAAATAGCAGAGTGAAATAACATAATTGAGCAATGTGAATCGAGTAACCAATATTACGCCATTACCCATCCCTCGCCGTATTACCTGATTATGGAGTTCATTATGCAGGCTTATTTTGACCAACTCGATCGTGTTCGTTATGAAGGCCCTAAAAGCACTAATCCGTTAGCTTTCCGCCATTATAATCCAGATGAAATTGTACTGGGTAAACGCATGGAAGATCATCTGCGTTTTGCGGCCTGCTACTGGCATACCTTCTGCTGGAACGGCGCGGATATGTTTGGCGTAGGCGCGTTCAACCGTCCGTGGCAACAGCCCGGCGATGCGCTGGAGCTGGCGAAGCGCAAGGCGGATGTGGCGTTTGAATTTTTCCATAAGCTGAACGTGCCTTACTACTGCTTCCACGATGTGGATGTTTCGCCGGAAGGCGCCTCGCTGAAAGAGTATAAAAACAACTTTGCGCAGATGGTCGATGTGCTGGAGTCGAAGCAAGAACAGAGCGGCGTGAAGCTGTTATGGGGCACCGCGAACTGCTTTACCAACCCGCGTTACGGCGCCGGGGCGGCGACGAACCCGGACCCGGAAGTCTTCAGTTGGGCGGCGACGCAGGTGGTGAACGCGATGAACGCCACGCACAAACTGGGCGGCGAAAACTACGTTCTGTGGGGGGGCCGTGAAGGGTATGAAACCCTGCTGAATACCGATCTGCGCCAGGAACGCGAGCAGATTGGCCGCTTTATGCAGATGGTGGTGGAGCATAAACATAAAACAGGTTTCCAGGGCACGCTGCTGATCGAGCCAAAACCGCAGGAGCCGACAAAACACCAGTATGACTACGATGTGGCAACGGTTTACGGCTTCCTCAAGCAGTTCGGCCTGGAAAAAGAGATCAAGGTGAACATTGAAGCCAACCACGCCACGCTGGCGGGCCACTCTTTCCATCATGAGATTGCGTCCGCCATTGCGCTGGGCATTTTTGGTTCTGTGGATGCCAACCGTGGCGATGCGCAGCTGGGCTGGGATACCGACCAGTTCCCGGTAAGCGTCGAAGAGAACGCGCTGGTGATGTATGAAATCCTGAAAGCGGGCGGTTTCACGACCGGCGGGCTGAACTTTGACGCGAAGGTTCGTCGCCAGAGTACCGACAAATACGATCTGTTCTATGGTCATATTGGCGCGATGGACACGATGGCGCTGTCATTAAAAGTAGCAGCGCGCATGATTGAAGATGGCGAACTGGATAAACGCGTGGCGAAACGTTATTCCGGCTGGAATAGCGAACTGGGCCAGCAAATTTTGAAAGGCCAGTTATCCCTGAGCGACGTCGCGCACTATGCTGAACAGCGTAATCTGGCGCCGGTGCATCAAAGCGGCCATCAGGAACTGCTGGAAAATCTGGTGAATCATTATCTGTTCGACAAGTAATCGCCATTGCGCCGCGTTTAGCCAACGCGGCGCATCGATAAAGGAGTGGTCACGATGTATATCGGGATAGATCTGGGCACGTCCGGTGTGAAAGCCATCCTGCTGAATGAGCAGGGAGACGTGCTGGCCTCGCAGACGGAGAAACTGTCCGTCTCTCGCCCGCATCCATTATGGTCGGAGCAGGATCCCGAACAGTGGTGGCTGGCGACGGATCGCGCCGTAAAAGCGCTGGGGCGAGAGCATTCATTGCGTGATGTAAAGGCGCTGGGGATTGCCGGGCAGATGCACGGCGCCACGTTGCTTGATAAACACCAGAAGGTGCTACGCCCGGCGATTTTATGGAATGACGGACGCTGTGGTGAAGAGTGCGCGCTGCTTGAGCAGCAGGTTCCGCAGTCTCGCGCCATTACCGGCAATCTGATGATGCCTGGCTTTACCGCGCCAAAACTGCTGTGGGTTCAGCGCCATGAGCCGGATATTTTCCGCCAGGTTGCAAAGGTGCTGCTACCTAAAGATTACCTGCGTCTGCGTATGACGGGGGATTTTGCCAGCGATATGTCGGACGCGGCGGGAACGATGTGGCTGGATGTCGCAGTGCGTGACTGGAGCGACATCATGCTCAACGCTTGTCAGCTAACCCGTGAACACATGCCCGCTCTGTACGAAGGCAGCGACATCACCGGTACGGTGTTGCCTGAGGTGGCGCACTCCTGGGGGATGCCTGCGGTGCCTGTTGTTGCAGGGGGCGGAGATAACGCGGCGGGCGCGGTGGGCGTGGGGATGATCAATGCGGGTCAGGCCATGCTGTCGCTGGGAACATCAGGCGTCTATTTTGCGGTGAGCGACGGTTTTCTCAGTAAACCAGAAAGTGCGGTACACAGTTTTTGCCACGCATTGCCCGAACGCTGGCATTTGATGTCCGTCATGCTGAGCGCGGCATCCTGCCTGGACTGGGCGGCAAAATTAACCGGTCAGGCGTCTGTCCCCGCGCTGATTGACGCGGCACGCCAGGCGGATGATAACGCGGATGCCGTCTGGTTCCTGCCTTATCTTTCCGGCGAACGCACGCCGCATAATAATCCGCAGGCGAAGGGCGTATTCTTTGGCCTTACGCATCAGCATGGCCCCGCAGAGCTGGCGCGGGCGGTGCTGGAAGGCGTCGGTTATGCGCTGGCGGATGGCATGGATGTTGTGCATGCCTGTGGCGTGAAACCCGGCAGCGTGACGCTGATCGGCGGCGGGGCGCGCAGTGAATACTGGCGACAAATGCTGGCGGATATCAGCGGGCTACAGCTTGATTACCGTACCGGCGGAGATGTAGGCCCGGCATTGGGTGCCGCGCGTCTGGCGCAAATTGCGATGAATAAAGAGCAACCATTATCTGATTTATTACCGCAGCTTCCGCTGGAGCAAGCGCATTTCCCTGATGCTGAACGCCATGCGCGTTACCTTGAACGTCGCGAAACGTTCCGCCGCATTTATCAGCAGTTATTATCACTCATGTCTTAATCCGCTATTCCTTCCGGCAGTGGCCGGAAGGAATTCTTATTTCATATTGATTGCCTCGATATATATCGAAATCAATATGTGTGTTTTCTGATTTTCACGTTATTGTCCGGTTATCGTCTTTTCCATTCTTATTTCTTGTCTTAATGTGAATCGGCAAAGCATAAGGAGAGTGATATGGACGATAAGGTTGCGCGCAGGAAGCGTCTGGTCGGTTTAATCATGCTGGCGGGCGGTGCGCTGGTCTATCTGACAGGGCTGTGGCCTGCTTGCCACTCGTTGAGCGATAAGGGCTATTTTTTTGCGATAATGGTGATGAGTGGTTTTCCCCTGTTAATACGCCAGGAGCCGACGGGAAATGAGCGTCTGCTCACCCGGTGCAAATATCTGTTACTTCTCGCCGCAGGTATGCTTTTTGTCGGTCTATGGAATATTGATTTACCGGCCGCCGTCAAAGTGATGTGCCTTCTGGGGCTGGGCGTGAGTCTGTTGGGTACGGATATGTACGCCACGTATTCTGATGACGAATAAGGGCCGGTCAACTGACCAGCCTGCGCGTATCAATCTTCTGTAGCAATATCGACAGCAGCAAACTTCCGGCCAGGGTGAGGGTAAAAATCCATACGATATCCAGCGGCGGCCAGCGTTTAAACTCCACGCCATTCGTCCGTAGCGCATGGATTATCAGCGCGTGAAACCCGTAAATACCGAGTGAGTGGCGGGAAATCAGCGCCAGCCCGGGAACCGTGCGCGTATTCAGGGTATTTTTGACCAGCGTGAGCAGTGACGCGGCGCAAATAAACACCATCGGGCCGCAATAGACGTACCAGGTATCGGCAAAATTTCCGCGCCAGTTGAGTTCATGTAACGTTCCGCGCGAAATAATCAATACCGCCGTAATGAAAAGCGCGGCGCTTATCCAGGTCAGCGAACGTTTTTGTGTCTCCATCATGCCAATCGCCCGGCCCAGCATGCCATAGAGGATGTAGTAAAACGTGTCGCCGGTGATATACAGGTTAACGGGGAGCCACTCAAATCCGCCGATTTTTTGCGACACGGTATTGGGGTTGGCGACAACGCCAATGACGATCATCAGCACCAGCAGCATTTTGCCGCTGACGTTTTTAACCTGTATTAACGGCGATACCAGGTAGATCACCGCGATCGCGAAGAAAAACCACAGGTGGTAGAACACCGGTTTTTGCAGCAGGTTTTTCAGCGATAGCTCTGCGTTAATCGACGTAAAAAGGGTGATATATACCAACGCGACGGCGCTATAGAACAGCAGGCAGAGCGCAATGCGCAGGAAATGTCGCGGCTGGGCGCTACGTTCGCCAAAAAAGAGATAGCCCGAGATCATAAAAAACAGCGGTACGCTGACGCGTGAGGCGGAGTTCAGGACATTGGCAAAATCCCAGCTAAACGGATTGATGCTTTGCGCATTGGTGACGTACCAGGTGGTGGCGTGGATCATCACGACCATTAAACAGGCGATCCCTCGCAAATTATCAATCCAGTATATTTTGGGTTGCATCAGTGCCTCTGCTTCCGTTTTAAATAGGGTCTGACTTGTTTATTGGCGCGGTATCTCACTGGAATATTCTGAGTTTTTACGCTAAAGCTTGTGATGGCTCAGCGAGATTCGCAAAATGCGCCTGTCTTTTGGGTAAACCCTAACCTTAATAATAATAAGAGCGACCGGCAAATAAGGCGGTAATAAAAATGATGATGAAGTCTGTTTTTCCGGCGCTGTTAACCCTCCTGCTGGTGGGATGCGCGACGACGGCGCAGCCGGTTCAGAAGGCGCAGAAGGTCAACGTGAACCCGGAACGCTCACTGGATATGGAAGCATTGTGCAAAGCGCAGGCGGCGCGGCGTTATAACACCGGCACGCAGAAAATTGATGTGACCGGTTTTGAGCAATACCAGGGTAGCTATGAGATGCGCGGCAATACTTTCCGCAAAGAGAGTTTTGTTTGCTCTTTTGACGCAGAAGGGCAGTTTTTACATCTTTCCATGCGCTAAGTTCCCCCTTTTTCCCGTTTCGTACTGTATATCTTGCGGTCAGCGGGTATACTGATCCCTTCCTTTAAATCCACACGTATCCAGCACGAAATAATATGCAAAAGTTTGATACCAGGACCTTCCAGGGCTTGATCCTGACCTTACAGGATTACTGGGCTCGCCAGGGCTGCACCATTGTTCAACCATTGGACATGGAAGTCGGCGCGGGGACTTCTCACCCAATGACCTGTCTGCGCGCGCTGGGGCCAGAGCCGATGGCGGCTGCCTATGTGCAGCCTTCTCGTCGTCCGACCGATGGTCGCTATGGCGAAAACCCGAACCGTTTACAGCACTACTATCAGTTCCAGGTGGTGATTAAGCCATCGCCGGATAACATCCAGGAGCTGTATCTCGGTTCTCTGAAAGAGCTGGGGATGGACCCGACTATCCACGATATCCGTTTCGTGGAAGATAACTGGGAAAACCCGACGCTGGGTGCCTGGGGTCTGGGTTGGGAAGTGTGGCTGAACGGCATGGAAGTGACTCAGTTCACCTACTTCCAGCAGGTTGGCGGTCTGGAGTGTAAGCCGGTTACCGGTGAGATCACCTACGGCCTGGAACGTCTGGCTATGTACATTCAGGGCGTAGACAGCGTTTACGACCTGGTCTGGAGCGACGGCCCGCTGGGTAAAACCACCTATGGCGACGTGTTCCATCAGAACGAAGTGGAGCAATCCACTTACAACTTCGAATACGCCGATGTGGATTTCCTGTTCACCTGTTTCGAACAGTATGAGAAAGAAGCACAGCAACTGCTGGCGCTGGAAAACCCGCTGCCGCTGCCTGCTTACGAGCGTATTCTGAAAGCCGCCCATAGCTTTAACCTGCTGGATGCGCGTAAAGCCATCTCCGTTACCGAGCGTCAGCGCTACATCCTGCGCATTCGCACCCTGACCAAAGCAGTGGCAGAAGCTTACTACGCTTCCCGTGAAGCCCTTGGCTTCCCGATGTGCAACAAAGACAAATAAGAGGCGGCCATGTCTGAGAAAACTTTTCTGGTGGAAATCGGCACTGAAGAGCTGCCACCAAAAGCCCTGCGCAGCCTGGCGGAGTCCTTTGCTGCGAACGTTACTGCGGAGCTGGATAACGCTGGCCTCGCACACGGCAACGTAGAGTGGTTCGCCGCACCGCGCCGTCTGGCGCTGAAAGTGGCTAATCTTGCTGCTTCTCAACCCGATCGCGAAGTTGAAAAACGCGGCCCGGCGATTGCTCAGGCGTTTGACGCGGAAGGCAAACCGAGCAAAGCGGCGGAAGGCTGGGCGCGTGGTTGCGGCATCACCGTGGACCAGGCTGAACGTCTGACCACAGACAAAGGCGAATGGCTGCTGTATCGCGCGCATGTGAAAGGCGAAAGCGCAGAAGTGCTGCTGCCGAACATGATTGCCACCTCTCTGGCGAAACTGCCGATTCCGAAACTGATGCGCTGGGGCGCGTCTGACGTTCACTTCGTGCGTCCGGTACACACCGTAACGCTGCTGCTGGGCGACAAGCTCATTCCGGCAACGATTCTGGGTATCCAGTCCGATCGCGTCATTCGCGGCCATCGTTTTATGGGCGAGCCGGAAATCACCATCGACACTGCTGAGCAGTATCCGCAAATCCTGCTGGAGCGCGGTAAAGTTGTTGCTGATTACGAAGCGCGTAAAGCGAAAATCAAAGCCGATGCAGAAGAAGCGGCGCGTCAGATTGGCGGTAACGCTGACCTGAGCGAGAGCCTGCTGGAAGAGGTTACTTCGCTGGTGGAATGGCCGGTGGTGCTGACGGCGAAATTCGAAGAGAAATTCCTCGCGGTGCCGTCTGAAGCGCTGGTTTACACCATGAAGGGCGACCAGAAATACTTCCCGGTTTACGCCGCAGACGGCAAACTGCTGCCGAACTTTATCTTCGTGGCGAACATCGAATCTAAAGATCCGCAGCAAATCATCTCCGGTAACGAGAAGGTGGTGCGTCCGCGTCTGGCAGATGCCGAGTTCTTCTTCAATACCGACCGTAAAAAACGTCTGGAAGATAACCTGCCGCGTCTGCAAACCGTGCTGTTCCAGCAACAGTTGGGTACGCTGCGCGACAAGACCGACCGTATTCAGGCGCTGGCGGGCTGGATTGCTGAACAAATTGGCGCGGATGTTAACCACGCTACCCGTGCGGGCCTGCTGTCGAAATGTGACCTGATGACCAACATGGTCTTTGAGTTCACCGACACGCAGGGCGTAATGGGGATGCACTACGCGCGCCATGACGGCGAAGCGGAAGATGTAGCTGTCGCGCTGAACGAGCAGTATCAGCCGCGCTTTGCCGGTGACGACCTGCCATCTAACCCGGTTGCCTGCGCGCTGGCGATTGCCGACAAGATGGACACGCTGGCGGGGATCTTCGGTATCGGTCAGCATCCGAAAGGCGATAAAGACCCGTTCGCGCTGCGTCGTGCTGCGCTGGGCGTGCTGCGTATCATCGTTGAGAAGAACCTGAATCTGGATCTGCAAACGCTGACCGAAGAAGCGGCGCGTCTGTACGGCGACAAGCTGACCAACGCGAATGTGGTTGATGACGTTATCGACTTTATGCTCGGTCGTTTCCGCGCCTGGTATCAGGATGAAGGTTACACCGTGGACACCATTCAGGCGGTTCTGGCGCGTCGTCCGACCCGTCCGGCGGATTTCGATGCCCGTATGAAGGCCGTGTCGCACTTCCGCACGCTGGAAGAAGCCTCCGCGCTGGCGGCGGCGAACAAACGTGTGTCCAACATTCTGGCGAAGTCCGACGAAGTGCTGAACGATCGTGTCAATGCGGCAACGTTGAAGGAGCCAGAGGAAATTGCTTTGGCTCTGCAAGTTGTGGTTCTGCGTGACAAACTTGAACCCGTGTTTGCTGAAGGTCGTTACCAGGAAGCGTTAGTCGAACTGGCTGAGCTGCGTGAACCGGTCGATACGTTCTTTGAAAAAGTGATGGTGATGGTTGATGACAAAGATCTGCGCATCAACCGCCTCTCTATGCTGGCGAAACTGCGTGAGCTGTTCCTGCAAGTAGCGGATATTTCCCTGTTGCAGTAAGTTCGTCGCAATAAAAAAAACCTGCCATCTGGCAGGTTTTTTTATGGGGAAAAAGGTAAAAAAAATCCCCGCCGATTGGCAGGGATCTTCAATTCTGAGCTTATAAAGCTAAGATTACAGGCTGGTTACGTTACCAGCTGCCGGGCCTTTAGCGCCGCTTTCGATGGTGAAGGAAACTTTCTGACCTTCATCCAGGGATTTGTAACCGTCGTTCTGGATAGCAGAGAAGTGTACGAACACGTCTTTGGAGCCATCGTCAGGAGTGATGAAGCCGAAGCCTTTATCAGCGTTGAACCATTTTACGATACCAGTCATTTTACCGGACATAGTGTATTACCTTTTAAAAAATAAGTGTGCCTTTCGGCGATATGGCGTGCTTTACAGATTTTTTAAGCGTTAAGGAAATGCGCACTACGAGGGGTATCAACGGATAACTCTTGAAGGGGACTGCCTTACTAAACTGCTTTAATGGTCTGTACGTCAAACCGTTGGACGCATTAACTCATGTAACGCTTGTGGATGCAACTTTTATTTTACTTCTTTCGGGTAAGTCTGTCGGGAAACGGCCCCTTAACAGGACCGTTAAACGAAAAAATCAGGCAATAATCTATTTCATCAACTGCTTACTTAAACCTGGGTTGGCCTGGATCAGGCGCATCAGATTTAACTCGGTACTCGACGGTTTTACCCGTCTGGATTCCCATTCCTGCACCATGGCAACGGTTACGCCCATCGCCCGGGCAAAATCATCTGTTTTTAGCCCGGTTCCTCTTCGTAACTGTTCAAACTCTGTAAAAGGGTTGGGCTTGTTTGTCAGGGTAATCGTCTGCGATACATCTTTAAAAACAATTTGTTCCAGACTGCTCAGCAGTTCAAACATAGGATCTTTGTATTCCATTGAGAACTCCTATAAATCACACAGCGGGATCGTGAATTTCATCGAAGCTCATTAAGAATAGTCGGGAAACGTGAAGCCGGTTGGAAGCGGCAAAGAAGTGGATTCGTTTCAGCGCATTCCGGTCAGGATCGCGCGTTGGCTAAGGATCTGAAAAAGGCCGACATATCGGATCGACGGCGCGCAATTGTAAAGATAACAAAAATTTTATCACGTAAAAAAGCTGGCCGTTTCTTCGTATAATATTCCACGGCAAGATTACGCAGAAAGGGTATCTTGCAAGGCTGTCCTGGACTATCCTTGTCAGCGTCAGGCACGCGGCATCGTTGTGCGCATTTTTGGGTGAAAGGAGTATTAAAATGGCGACAGGTAAGTCCTGCTCTCGCTGGTTTGCGCCTGTTATGGCGTTATTAATGGTAGTTAGCCTGAGCGGGTGTTTTGATAAAGAAGGTGATCAGCGTAAAGCGTTTATTGATTTCCTGCAGAATACTGCGATGCGTAGCGGGGAGCGTCTGCCGACGTTGACCGCCGATCAGAAAAAACAATTTGGTCCGTTCGTGTCTGATTATGCGATCCTGTATGGCTATTCGCAGCAGGTGAATCAGGCGATGGATTCCGGTCTGCGTCCGGTTGTGGATAGCGTCAATGCGATCCGCGTTCCTCAGGACTATGTCACTCAGCGCGAGCCGCTGCGTCAGGCAAATGGTTCTCTGGGCGTGCTGGGCCAGCAGTTGCAGAATGCGAAATTGCAGGCAGATGCCGCGCACAGCGCGCTGAAACAGTCCGACGACCTGAAACCGGTCTTTGATCAGGTTTACAGTAAAGTGGTGACGGCGCCTTCGGAGGCGTTACAGCCGCTGATTCCGGCTGCGCAAATTTTCACGCAGCAACTGGTGCAGGTCGGCGACTTTGTGGCGCAGCAGGATACGCAGGTGAGCTTTGTCGCGAACGGCATTCAGTTCCCGACGTCACAGCAGGCCAGCCAGTACAACACGCTGATTGGGCCGCTGGCGTCTCAGCACCAGGCATTTAATCAGGCCTGGACCACTGCGGTAAACGCGATCCAGTAACGCTGTTTATGCCCGATGGCGCTGGCGTCGATCGGGCATACGGTTAAGCAACGTTGTAGGCCGGGCAGGGCAACGCCGCCGCCCGGCCATTTATTATCCTGCAACCTGCGGGTTCACGCAGTTCTTCTCCACCTTGCCTTGTAACGCATCAATTAAGTTATCCACCGCGCAGGCGGCCATGTTGTAGCGCGTCTCATGGGTAGCGGAGCCGATGTGCGGCAGCGCCACAACGTTCGGCAGCGACAGCAGCGGCGAATCGACCGGCAGCGGTTCTTGTTCAAACACATCCAGACCCGCCGCATGAATTTCACCGCTTTGCAGGGCGGCAATCAGCGCGTTTTCATCCACGACCGGGCCGCGCCCTGCGTTAATGAAAATGGCGGAGGACTTCATTTTGGCAAACTGCGCCGCACCAAACAGGTGATGCGTCTCTTCCGTCAGCGGCAGGATCAGGCAGACAAAATCCGCCGTCTGCAACAGGGTGTCCAGATCGCAGTACCGGGCGTTGAAGCGTTCTTCCGCCTCAGGATGATGGCGGCGGGCGTTGTAGAGAATCGGCATGTTAAAGCCGAAGTGAGCGCGTTGCGCCAGCGCAAGACCAATGCGCCCCATCCCGACAATCCCCAGCGTTTTGTGGTGTACATCAGTGCCAAACCAGTCTGGCCCGATGCTTTTTGTCCATTCCCCCACTTTGACGCGTTCGGCCACTTCCACCACGCGGCGGGCGGTGCTCAGCACCAGCGCCATTACCGTATCCGCAACGGTTTCCGTCAGCACGGTCGGCGTGTGCATCAGCAATACGCTGCGCGCGTTGAGGGCAGCCACATCAAAATTGTCATAACCCACGGAGACGGTCGATGCCGCGCGTAGTTTCGGCATCTTCTCCAGCAGTGCGCTATTGACGGTTTCGCTGGAGCCCAACAAACCTTCCGCGCTGGCGAAAGCCTGGGCGTGTTGTTCTACCGTTTCCGGGCGAAGATTTGGCACCTGCGTGACGGTGAAATGCTCTTCCAGGCGATGCAGTAAATCGTCAGGTAACGCTTTGTAGAGAATAATGGACGGCTTCATGCGGATCTCCGTGAGTTAAGGTTTAAGCGTGGCGTGCGCCAATCGGTAATTGCTGATTGTTAGCAGGCTTAACAATTAAAGTTAGCCATACTGAGGCGAAAAGCGCCACCCCCATAAAAATGTACGAGGCGGCCGGGCTGCCGGTTGCGCCGTTGAGATAGCCGACGAACCATGAACCAAAGAAAGAGCCCAGCGCGCCCATACTGTTGATCAGCGCCATTGCGCCGCCCGCGACGTTACGCGGCAGCATTTCAGGAATAATGGCGAAGAACGGGCCATAAGGGGCATACATCGCCGCACCGGCGATAACCAGCAGGGTATAAGAGAGCCAGAAGTTGTTCGCGCCAACGGCCCATGAGCCGATAAAGGCAAAGGCGGCAATCAACAGCAGCGGCCAGACGAACAGTTTACGGTTTTGCAGTTTATCGGATGCCCAGGAGACAACGATCATCGCGATTGTCGCCGCCAGGTACGGCACTGAAGAGAGCCAGCCGACTTCCACCATGCCCATATTCGCGCTGCCGCTACGGATGATGGACGGCAGCCACAGAACAAACCCGTACACCCCGATACTCCAGGTGAAATACTGCATGCACAGCAGGATGACGTTGCGTGAGCGGAATGCCTCGCTGTAATTGCGTACCGCTTTGATGCCCTGCTGCTCTTTTTCCAGTTGCGCCTGAAGCGCGGCTTTTTCTGACTCCGTCAGCCAACCGGCCTGTGACGGTTTGTCTTTCACCAGCACCCACCAGAAGAACGCCCAGATGATGGCGGGGAAGCCTTCAATAATGAACATTTCACGCCAGCCGAGCGCCTGAATCAGGTAGCCTGAAACTACGGACATCCACAGCACCGTCACCGGGTTGCCGAGAATCAGGAACGTATTGGCGCGCGAACGCTCTGACTTCGTGAACCAGTTGCTGATGTAAATCAGCATGGCGGGCATAACGGCCGCTTCCACGACGCCGAGAATAAAGCGGATGGCGGCAAGCATTGGGATATTACTCACCATCCCGGTCAGCGATGCGCATGCTCCCCATAAAATCAGGCAGATGAAGATCAGCTTACGTACGCTGCGACGCTCGGCGTACACCGCGCCTGGGATCTGGAAGAAGAAATAGCCGAGGAAGAACAGGGCGCCCAGCAGGGAGGAGATCCCTTTCGTGATGCCGAGGTCTTCGTTAATCCCCGCTGCGGAAGCGAAGCTGAAGTTTGCGCGATCCAGGTACGCCAGGCTGTACGTGATGAACACGATAGGCATGATGTACCACCAGCGTTTTGCTGCATTTGTTGAGCTTGTCATAGGCCTGCCTCTGTCACTATGCCGCCGCTGTATGTAGGGTACAGGGGGCTGTTATCATTGCGTGAAGTTTATTCGCCTAACGCTTCACGAGTGGGTAATCCTTCGCTGTCGCCCTGAACCTGAATCGCCAGCGCGCCAATTTTATTGCCTCGCGTCACTGCCTGATGCAGCGTGCGGCCTTCCAGCAGGGCGCTGATCACGCCCACGGCAAAGCCATCGCCCGCACCAACCGTATCGACCACGTTGTCCACTTTCACCGGTGCGACGCAGCCTTGCTCGCCCTCAGCGGTTTTGTACCAGGCGCCATCCGCACCGGTTTTCAGCACCACCGCTTTCACGCCGTGGCGCAGATAAAAATCGGCAATGCCCTCAGGCGTTTGCTGTCCGGTTAATATCATTCCCTCTTTCAGACCGGGCAGCACCCAGTCAGCCTGGAAGGCGAGGCGGTTAAGTTTTTCCACCATTTCGGCTTCGCTTTTCCACAGCACCGGGCGCAGATTCGGATCGAATGAAATCGTTTTGCCCTGCGCTTTCATGGTGCGGGCGGTATGCGCCAGCAGTTCATAAGAGCTGGCGGAAAGCGCCGCCGCAACGCCGCTTAAGTGCAGATGACGCGCGCCGGAGAAGTACGCATCGTGGTAATCGTCTACGGAAAGGTGGCTTGCAGCAGAACCTTTACGGAAATATTCCACAATGGGATCGGTTCCATTTTCGACTTTAGATTTAAGCTGAAAGCCGGTGGCGTAACGTCCGTCCAGCGTGACGCCCTGCGCATCAATCCCTTCTTTTTCAAGCGACTTAAGGACAAAACGGCCAAAGCTGTCATCACCGACGCGGCTTACCCAGCCGACGTTTAACCCCAGGCGCGCCAGGCCGGTCGCTACGTTAAGTTCGGCCCCGGCGACGCGTTTGATAAACGCGTCTACGTCCGCGAGATCGCCCGTTTGCGTGGCGACGAACATCGCCATTGCTTCACCAATCGTGATGACATCCAGAGAATTTTTCATGCGTTACTCCTCACGTAACAAATCGACGTAGCGACGAGTCACCGCCGTCAAATCTTGCCCTTCCAGTGGGAACTCAATACCGCGCGGTACATCAACAGGCAGCGCGTTCAGCAGCGCCAGCCAGCGGGGATCGGCGTTATCCGGCGCAACGGCGCGGAAACTGTCGTGATGGGGCGTGGCGGCTTTAACGTGGATATAGCCGACGGCGGGCGCCAGGTAGCATGCGGCGTCTTCCGGCGAGTCGCCTACCCACAGCCAGTTCCCCATATCAAACGTCAGTCTGATGGGCAGGTTCTGGACCTGACAGGCGGCATTGAAGCGTTGCATCGGGCGCAATTTCCCGCAGGCGGTTTGATCATTTTCCACTACCAGCGCCATGCCGCTGCTCTCCAGCCAGTCACGCAGGGTGTCGAGCTGATCCTGGCGTTCAAAATGACCCAGCGACACTTTCAGCCACAGCGCTTGCAGCGTACGGGCTTCCTGTAACAGGTCGGGAAGGTGGGGGTTGAGGCTGCCATCCTCCAGGAACAGCGGTTCCGGCGCGGAGTAGCAGGCCAGCAGGCCGAAAATGTCAATGGCGGCCGCCAGCAGCGGGAGCGCGTTAAGTTCGGCGTCAGTGAACATTTCACGGCGAATCTCGACGCCATCCGCCCCCGCTCCGGCAATGATGGGCAGCATCGCGGTTTGCCCGCCTGCGGCACGCACCTGGTCGTAGCCATAGGCGGCGGTGACCACCATAATTTTTCTTTGCATGGGAACTCCAAATCTATCGCTCTTGCTATTACGCTAGATGGAACCGGTTCCAAAGAAAAGTGCAGTGTGTCGAAATTATGATCACCATCACGAAGGAAAATTAGCGGGCGGTGGAGCCGCGAACGATCAGCTCGCCGGAGAAAACCTGCTCGTGAATCGCGTCGCTGCCCCCTTCAATGCGGCGTACAACCTGCTCGACAGCGGCAAAACCAATTTGCCAGGTCGGCTGTTTCAGCGTGGTGATGCCGACGCCTGCCAGCTCTGCCCATTCCAGTTCGTCAAAACCGAGCAGGCCGATGTCGCTGCCCCAGTTAAGACCAATGCGTTTGAGCGAACGGGCGACCTGCAATGTGAGCGCGCCGTTAGCGGAGATCACGGCTTTGCGCATCCCCCGGTGCTGCTGGTGAAACTGGCGCAGGGTGTTATCCAGTTGCGTATTTTCCGCCAGCGGCACCTCGGCGTTTTCCGCCACCACGCCAGGGTAACGCGCCAGCGTCGCACGAAATGCGTTCAGGCGCTCGCGGCGGGTATTGACCATACCGAGCGGTTCGCTGAGAAACAGGATCGCCTCGAACCCTTGCTCAATGAGATGTTCGGTGGCGGTTGTTGCCGCCTGGGTGTTATCCAGACCGACGACATCGCAGGCGAAATCAGGGATTTTACGGTCAATCAGAACCATCGGCAGCGCCGACTGTTGCAGGCGGTTCAGCCCCTCCTCGCGCATCCCGACGGCGTTCACCACGATGCCTTCCACTTGGTAGCTGCGCAGCAGATCCAGATAGTGCAGTTCCTGATCCACCTCATTGTTGGTGTTACAGACCAGGGGAGTGAACCCTTTCTCGCGGCAGGCGGCTTCAATGCCGCTCAACACGTTAACGGAATAGGGGTTGGTAATATCGGCGATGATCAGGCCAATCAGGCGGGTACGGCCGCGTTTCAGGCCTCTGGCCATCAGGCTTGGGCGATAGTCGAGTTCGGCAATGGCTTTTTCAATGCGCGCCAGCAGGGCATCGGACAGCAAATGCTTCTCACCGTTGAGGTAGCGTGAAATGCTGGTTTTTCCGGTTTTAGCGGCTTTCGCCACATCGCTGATGGTTGCCCGTGTTGATTTGCTCATCGCTGATTTCCCTGAATTTGGTGACAACACCTTAACGCGAAAATCAACGATGGCAAGCGCTTCATGCTGGATAAGAATGTAGGCCGGATAAGGCGAAGCCGCCATCTGGCGATGTGCCGGGTGGCGCTGTCGCCACCCGGCACAACGATTACTGCAACGGACTTAAGGTGATTTCCACGCGGCGGTTTTGCGCTTTACCTTCGGCGGTGCTGTTGCTGGCGATCGGGTTCGCCGGGCCCATGCCGCTGGTGCGGATGCGGTTGGCGGCAACGCCCTGGGTGATCAGCGCGCTGGCCACGGAGTCCGCGCGCTGCTGCGACAGACGCATGTTCAGATCCTGCCCGCCGGTACTGTCGGTGTAGCCCACTACGTTAACGGCGGTTTTGTTGTACTCTTTCAGCACCATCGCCACGCCGGTCAGCGTGTTGGCGCCTGCCGGTTTCAGGGTTGCGCTGCTGCTGTCGAAGGTGACGTTATTCGGCATATTCAGGATGATGTTATCGCCACTTCGCGTCACGCTCACGCCCGTTCCCTGCATTTTGTCACGCAGTTTCGCTTCCTGTACGTCCATGTAATAGCCAGCGCCGCCGCCCAGCGCCGCGCCTGCCGCTGCGCCAATCAGCGCGCCTTTGCCGCGATCTTTCTTGGAAGAGGAGAGTGCGCCGACGCCTGCGCCGACCAGAGAACCAATGCCCGCGCCAATGCCGGATTTACCCGCTTCGCGCTCGCCGGTGTAAGGGTTTGTTGTGCAGCCAGATACTGCCAGGGCGCCGCTCACGATAGCAGCAATGACCAAAACACGTTTTTTCATCTTAGTTCCTTAATGACTTTTTTATTTTTTCGCCACAGCGACGGTGGCGGTTGATTATGACGTGCGAACATGAAGAAAATTCCAGGGAAGACTCTTAAATTTGTAAGTAACATTGAGCGGCATAATAAATAAGCCGTCACACCTGCATCGCATTCAGGAGCGCATTTTGATCAACGCACCATCGCACTATTCGGTATTAACCGCCGCCCACTGGGGACCTGTCCGGGTCGACACTGACGGCGAGACGGTTCTCGCGTCTCGCGGGGCGCTGCCCACTTCGCATCTCAATTCCCTGCAAACCGTCGTGCGCGACCAGGTTCACAGCCCTACCCGGGTGCGTTTCCCGATGGTGCGTAAAGGATTTCTCGCCTCGCCAGAGAAGCCACAGGGCGTGCGCGGTCAGGATGAATTTGTGCGGGTGAGTTGGGATGAGGCGCTGGATCTGATCCATACCCAGCACAAACGTATTCGTGAAACATATGGGCCGTCCTCGATTTTTGCCGGTTCTTATGGCTGGCGCTCGAATGGCGTGCTGCATAAAGCTTCCACCCTGTTGCAGCGTTATATGGCGCTGGCGGGCGGGTATACCGGGCATCTGGGGGATTACTCCACGGGGGCGGCGCAGGCCATCATGCCGTATGTGGTGGGCGGAAACGAAGTCTACCAGCAGCAGACCAGCTGGCCGGTTGTGCTGGAACACAGTGACGTGGTGGTGCTATGGAGCGCCAACCCGTTGAATACGCTAAAAATTGCCTGGAATGCGTCGGATGAGCAGGGCATTGCTTACTTTGCCGCGCTGCGCAACAGCGGGAAACGGCTGATCTGCATCGATCCAATGCGATCGGAAAGCGCGGCGTTCTTTGGCGATAAGATGGAGTGGATCGCCCCGCATATGGGGACTGACGTGGCGCTGATGCTGGGGATTGCGCATACGCTGGTGAAAAACGGCTGGCATGATGACGCGTTTCTGGCGCGCTGCACGACCGGTTACGAGACATTCGCCGACTATCTGCTGGGCGTGAGCGACGGCGTGGCGAAAACGGCGGAATGGGCCGCAGATATTTGCGGCATATCCGCCGCTAAAATTCACGAACTGGCGGAACTCTTCCATAAAAACACCACTATGTTGATGTCTGGCTGGGGGATGCAGCGTCAGCAGTTCGGCGAGCAAAAACACTGGATGCTGGTAACGCTTGCCGCCATGTTAGGGCAAATTGGCACGCCCGGCGGCGGTTTTGGCCTCTCGTACCATTTCGCCAACGGGGGAAACCCGACGCGCCGCGCCGCCGTACTGGCTTCAATGCAGGGCAGTCTGCCAGGCGGCACCGATGCGGTAGACAAAATTCCGGTGGCGCGCATTGTCGAGGCGCTGGAGAATCCCGGCGCGCCCTATCAGCACAACGGTATGAACCGCCATTTCCCGGATATCCGCTTCGTCTGGTGGGCCGGTGGCGCGAACTTTACGCATCATCAGGATACCAACCGTCTGATTCGCGCCTGGCAAAAGCCGGAACTGGTGGTGATCTCCGAATGTTTCTGGACCGCTGCGGCGAAACATGCCGATATCGTGTTACCTGCCACGACCTCTTATGAACGTAACGATTTAACCATGACCGGCGACTACAGCAACCAGCATCTGGTGCCGATGAAGCAGGTTGTGCCGCCGCGTGATGAGGCCCGTAATGACTTTGACGTGTTTGCCGAACTGAGCGAGCGCTGGGAAACGGGCGGTCATGCGCGCTTTACCGAAGGGAAAAGCGAACTTGAGTGGCTGGAAACCTTCTACAACATCGCCGGGCAACGCGGCGCCAGCCAGCAGGTGACGCTGCCGCCGTTTGCACAGTTCTGGGAAGCCAACGATCTGATTGAAATGCCGGAGAATGCGGCCAACGCGCAGTTTATCCGCTTTGCGGATTTCCGCCGCGACCCCGACGCGCATCCACTGAAAACGGACAGCGGCAAGATAGAGATCTACTCCCGACGAATTGCGGACTACGGCTATGCGGACTGCCCAGGACACCCAATGTGGCTGGAGCCGGACGAATGGCACGGCAATGCCGAACCCGGTCAGCTACAGGTGCTGTCCGCCCATCCGGCGCATCGTCTGCACAGCCAGCTTAACTACAGCCAGCTTCGTGAACAGTATGCGGTGGCGGGGCGCGAACCGGTTACTCTGCATCCGCAGGATGCGCAGACGCGGGGCATTGCCGACGGCGACACGGTGCGGGTCTGGAATCACCGAGGACAAATTCTGGCGGGCGCGGTGGTGACGGAGGGCATTAGACCCGGCGTTATCTGCATTCATGAAGGGGCATGGCCGGATTTAGAGGTGTCGGCTGGCGGCATTTGTAAAAATGGCGCGGTAAACGTGTTGACCAAAGATCTCCCCAGTTCGCGACTGGGGAACGGCTGTGCGGGCAACACCGCGCTGGCGTGGATTGAAAAGTATACCGGCCCCTCGCTGACGCTTACGGCGTTTAATCCGCCTGCCAGCCCATAATCCATGTCGGATGCTGTGTATCTTCCTGCCATGCGCTGTCTTCGATACGAAAACCCAGCGCATGGTAGAAATTCACCGCCGACTGATTTTTCTGGTAAACCTCCAGGCTGAGCGCGGTAAAGCGCTGCTGAACATGCTGCACCAGCGCCTTGCCAATCCCGCTGCGGATCGCGTCTGGCGTGACAAACAGCGCGCCCAAAAAGCGCGCTTCCATCACGCTGGCAAAGCCTTTCAGTAAACCTGCTTCTTCCCACACCCAGGTCTGCGCGGCGGGCAGGTACACGTCACGCACTATCGGTTCGCTTTCGCGCCAGTAGCGCGCTTCGATAAACGGGTGGGCATAGATCGTGCTTTCCATCCAGAGCGTCAAAATTGACGCCATATCGTCAGTCCGGGATTCGCGAATCATGCTGACCTCCAGGATGGCAGAAACAGCCCGTGATATGGTCGTTGACCAGCCCGCACGCCTGCATAAAGGAGTAGCAAATGGTGGTGCCGACGAACTTGAAGCCGCGTTTTTTCAGCGCTTTTGCCAGCGCATCCGACGCGGGGGTTGAGGTGGGGATCTCGCTCAGGCTGGCGGCTCGCGTTACCTGCGGCTGGTTTTCGACAAAAGACCAGACGAATTCAGCAAACGGTTCACCATTTTGCTCCATCGCGAGATACGCCCTGGCATTGCCGATGATGGCCTGAATTTTCCCCCGATGGCGAATAATGCCCGCATCCTGCAACAGACGCTCAACGTCGTCTTCCTGCATCGCCGCGACGCGGACGGGATCAAAGTGGTGGAAGTTTGCGCGATAGTTTTCCCGTTTCTTCAGCACGGTGATCCAGGAAAGCCCCGCCTGCTGGCCTTCAAGGCAGATCATCTCAAACAGCTTTTTGCCGTCGGTTTCGGGAATGCCCCACTCCTTGTCGTGATAGGCGATGTATAGTGGGTCCTGACTGACCCATCCGCAACGCTGCATACTCTTCCTCGCTGTTTTGACTACCGCAAAAATTTCATTCGGCCCGCCTTGACGCGCCAGCTAAAAAGACAATATTTAATACAGGGCTAATAAGCCCTGGAACCGCCAAACAATGACAATAATATCGCCGAATTCGGCTCTTCTCTGGAGTCGCGTTGATGATTATAAAAAAATGCAGTGGTCGCCAGGTGTGGTGCTGCCTGGCGAGCGTTATCGTCTGTGCAATTTTCACTAACACAGCATATGCCTGGCAACAAGAATATATCGCTGATGCCGTATCGGGTCATACGACAGAACGCTATACATGGGACAGCGATCACCAACCAAGTTACAACGATATTCTGGCGGAGCGGATTCGGTCCAGCCAGAATGCGCCTGGCCCTGTGCTGAGCCTGGCCGATCAAACGCCACTGGATGCGACCAGCGGCATGAGCATGGGCTGGAATTTTCCGCTTGCCGGGCGCGTGACGACCGGGCCGGTCGCCAGCCTGCATTACGACGGCTCAACCACCTCGATGTTTAATGAATTTGGCGACAGCGTGACGGCGCAGGCGCTGACCGGCCCTCTGTGGCATGCCAGCGTCAGTACGTTGGGCTGGCGGGTGAATTCGCAGTTTGGCGATATCCGTCCCTGGGCGCAAATCAGCTATAACCAGCAATACGGCGAGAACATCTGGAAAGCGCAGTCGGGGCTGAGTCGAATGACGGCGGCGGATCAGAATGGCAACTGGCTGGATGTGACGGTGGGGGCGGATATGCTACTGAACCCGCATATCGCGGCGTATGCGGCGCTCTCTCAGGCAGATAACAGCGCAAGCAATAGCGACTATCTGTACACCCTGGGCGTTAGCGCCAGATTTTAACGAGAATACGCACGTAATAAAAACAAGTTTTTTACAATTAAGTCTCTTTAATAACAAGACATACAGCGATAGTGTGTACTAACTGACATTAAAAAAATCACGCTGCGCAGTCTTTGTCTCGTCATTCATTCCGCAATCCAGGCATTTCATTCCGTTCTGATGGCATTTCATGCCGTTTTTCCCCTGCATAAAAAGCACTTCGTTATTGTTGTCGGCAGTGAATTTCTCCTTTGTTTATGCAGGAAGACTGCCATGAAAACTTCTGATTATCAGCGTACCCGTTGGCTGACGCTTATCGGCACCATCATCACACAATTTGCGTTAGGTTCTGTTTACACCTGGAGCCTGTTTAATGGCGCGCTCTCTGCGAAACTGGATGAGCCCGTCAGCCAGGTGGCCTTTTCATTTGGCTTGTTGAGCCTGGGACTGGCGATCTCCTCTTCCGTGGCGGGTAAATTACAGGAACGTTTCGGCGTAAAACGCGTCACGATGGCGTCAGGTGTTTTACTGGGCATCGGCTTCTTTTTAACGGCGCATTCCAACAACCTTATGATGCTGTGGCTGAGCGCCGGGGTGCTGGTTGGCCTGGCGGACGGGGCGGGATACCTGTTAACGCTGTCTAACTGCGTAAAATGGTTCCCGGAACGTAAAGGGCTGATTTCCGCCTTCGCGATTGGTTCTTATGGCCTCGGTAGCCTCGGCTTCAAATTCATCGACAGCCAGCTGCTGGCGACGGTCGGTCTGGAAAAGACATTTATGATCTGGGGCGCGATTGTGCTGGTGATGATTGTCTTTGGTTCAACGCTGATGAAAGACGCGCCGAATCAGGATGTTAAAGCGGTAAACGGGGTGGTGGAAAACGACTTCACCCTGGCGCAGTCCATGCGTAAACCGCAGTACTGGATGCTGGCGGTGATGTTCCTGACGGCCTGCATGAGCGGTCTGTATGTCATCGGTGTGGCGAAAGACATTGCTCAGGGGCTGGCGCATATGGATGTTGCTTCGGCGGCCAACGCGGTCACGGTGATTTCCATCGCTAACCTGTCAGGCCGCCTGGTGCTGGGCATTCTGTCTGACAAAATCGCCCGTATCCGCGTGATTACTATCGGTCAGGTTGTCTCGCTGGTCGGGATGGCAGCATTACTGTTCGCGCCGCTGAGTGATGTGACGTTCTTCGCCGCGATTGCCTGCGTCGCCTTTAACTTCGGCGGTACGATCACGGTGTTCCCGTCGCTGGTGAGCGAGTTCTTCGGCCTGAATAACCTGGCGAAAAACTACGGCGTGATTTACCTGGGCTTTGGGATTGGCAGTATTTGCGGGTCGATTATCGCCTCGCTGTTCGGTGGGTTCTACGTCACCTTCTGCGTTATTTTCGCTCTGCTGATCCTCTCTCTGGCGCTCTCGACCACGATTCGCCAGCCTCAGCGCCGCGTCTTTAAAGAGGCTCACGCCTGATTTTATTCATCATTTAACCACTTCCCGGCCCGGATATTTTTGTAAATATCCGGGCCGCTTGCTTATTCTTCCGACACTTTTACGCTTCCCTGTGGTCTACATACCCGCGCGTGTAGACTGTCTGACATCTGCTGTTACCGCATTTATCCACCTGCCCGGTCTGGAATGGCCTTTTGCGGGTGGTTTTTATCCCGATTTCCAGGGTTTGCTTGCATGAAATACATTAAATCGATGACGCAGCAGAAGCTGAGCTTCTTGCTTGCGCTCTATATCGGCCTGTTTATGAATTGCGCAGTGTTTTACCGCCGGTTCGGTAGCTATGCGCAGGAATTTACCGTCTGGAAAGGCCTCTCGGCAGTGGTTGAACTTGGGGCCACGGTTCTCGCCACGTTCTTCTTACTCCGTCTGCTTTCCCTGTTTGGTCGCCGCGTCTGGCGGGTTCTGGCTACGCTGGTGGTGCTGTTCTCCGCGAGCGCCAGCTATTACATGACCCTCCTGAACGTGGTGATCGGCTACGGCATTATTGCCTCCGTGATGACCACGGATATCGATTTATCGAAAGAGGTCGTCGGCTGGCACTTCATTTTGTGGCTGGTGGCGGTGAGCATTCTGCCGCTGGTCTTTATCTGGAGTAACCGCTGTCGTTACACCCTGCTGCGGCAGTTACGCACGCCGGGCCAGCGCGTTCGCAGCGTGGCGGCGGTGGTTCTGGCTGGGGTGATGGTGTGGGCGCCGATTCGCCTGCTCGACGTTCAGCAAAAGAATGTTGAACGAACAACGGGTATCGATTTGCCGAGCTATGGCGGCGTGGTGGCGAACTCTTATTTACCGTCGAACTGGCTGTCGGCTTTAGGGCTGTACGCCTGGGCGCAGGTGGATGAGTCGTCGGATAATAACTCGCTGATGAACCCGGCGAAGAAGTTTACCTATGTTGCGCCAGAAGGCATTGATGACACGTATGTTGTGTTTATCATCGGCGAAACCACGCGTTGGGATCATATGGGCATCTTCGGCTACGAGCGGAACACGACGCCGAAGCTGGCGCAGGAAAAAAATCTCGCGGCGTTCCGGGGTGAGTCGTGTGATACCGCGACCAAACTCTCGCTGCGCTGTATGTTTGTGCGCGAGGGCGGCGCGTCGGAGAATCCGCAGCGTACGCTGAAAGAGCAAAACATTTTTGCGGTGCTGAAGCAGTTAGGGTTTAGCGCCGATCTGTATGCGATGCAGAGCGAAATGTGGTTCTACAGCAATACGATGGCGGATAACATTGCCTACCGCGAGCAAATCGGCGCAGAGCCGCGCAACCGGGGTAAGACGGTTGATGATATGTTGCTGGTGGATGAAATGCAGCGTTCGTTAGCGCAAACCCCTGACGGGAAACACCTGATCGTGATGCATACCAAAGGGTCGCATTATAACTATACGCAGCGGTATCCCCGCAGTTTTGCGCAGTGGACGCCGGAGTGTGTCGGTGTTGACGATGGTTGCACAAAAGCGGAGATGATCAACTCTTACGATAACTCGGTGAGCTATGTTGATCACTTTATTACCCGCGTGTTCGATCAGCTGCGCGATAAGAAAGCCATTGTGTTTTACGCCGCCGATCACGGCGAGTCGATCAATGAGCGCGAGCATTTGCACGGCACGCCGCGCAAGATGGCGCCGCCAGAACAGTTCCGGGTGCCAATGCTGGTGTGGATGTCGGATAAGTATCTGGAGAACCCGCAGCATGCGCAGATGCTTGCGCGCCTGCAACAGGCGGCGGCGATGAAAACGCCGCGCCGTCATGTGGAGCTGTATGACACGGTGATGGGATGTCTCGGCTACACTTCGCCAGATGGCGGAATTAACGAAAACAACGACTGGTGCCATATTCCGGCTGAACAGAATGCAGCGGTGCAGTAAGCGGTCTGCTGACTTTCTCGCCGATTGAATGGCATTTTCAAACTAAGGGATTGACGGGCGCGCACCTGAGCAGTAAGATGCGCCCCGCATTCGGTGATTGGCGCAGCCTGGTAGCGCACTTCGTTCGGGACGAAGGGGTCGGAGGTTCGAATCCTCTATCACCGACCAATTCAGAAAAGCCAGCCCACGGGCTGGCTTTTTGCTGTCTGGAATTCAGCATTGTAGGCCTGATAAGCGAAGCGCCATCAGGCAGGATCGGTCGCCCACTTTCGGTAACGCCGGATGGCGGCGCAGGCGCCTTATCCGGCCTACGGCTCAGCATTGTAGGCCTGATAAGCGCAGCGCCATCAGGCAGGATTGGTAGCCCACTTTCGGCAATGCCGGATGGCGGCGCAGGCGCCTTATCCGGCCTACGGCTCAGCATTGTAGGCCTGCGCCATCAGGCAGGATCGGTCGCTCATTTTCGGTAACGCCGGATGGCGGCGCAAGCGCCTTATCCGGCCTACGGCGATTTCGCCATTGGCAAAAAATGTGCATCACTTCTCACTGTTTGTTCACGTTTTTGTGACATATTCCATTGTCTTTTTTTATCTTTGCTTAAATTTTTTTTTGCGTTACTTATGGCTGAGCCCAGCATTTTCCGCTGTGCGTTTTAGCGTTCGTGATATTAATCGCTCAGATATGCAGCATTTCGTCAGAAATTTTTCACAATCTGCACAAACGTTAATCACCAAATGTTGCGAAATATGAAGCGATTAATTCTGGTGTTAACGGAGTAGCACAAATTTCCCTGCTGAAAATAGTCGTTTGAAGTTTTTTTAATCTTTGTTTGTGAATTCTCACCGTTGTTGTAAATCATGGTTGCCTGTATTGACGTTTTCACATTCTGTTGACAGATTGTAGGGCATGAGGGGCATTTCATGGAGAATCCGCACTGCAACTCAGGCGCTTATGTGAACGGAATCCCCATCCTCTTAACGCCGACCCGGCCGGGTAAAAAACAAAAAAGGCCAGGCGGTGCAAACCCACTGCAAAGGGTAAAACAACAACATCACATTTGGAGCAGAAGAATGAGTATTTCCTTGAAGAAGTCAGGGATGCTGAAGCTTGGTCTGAGCCTGGTGGCCATGACCGTCGCAGCAAGTGTACAGGCTAAAACTCTGGTTTATTGTTCAGAAGGTTCTCCAGAAGGCTTCAACCCGCAGCTGTTTACCTCCGGCACCACCTATGACGCCAGCTCAGTACCTATCTATAACCGTCTGGTGGAATTTAAAATCGGTACAACCGAAGTTATTCCAGGCCTCGCTGAAAAGTGGGATGTCAGCGAAGACGGCAAAACCTACACCTTCCACCTGCGTCAGGGCGTGAAGTGGCAGGACAGCAAAGACTTTAAACCGACGCGCGATTTCAACGCCGATGACGTGGTGTTCTCGTTCGATCGTCAGAAAAATGCTGAAAACCCGTACCACAAAGTGTCTGGCGGCAGCTATGAATACTTCGAAGGGATGGGTCTGCCAGACCTGATAAGCGAAGTGAAGAAAGTGGACGATAGCACCGTTCAGTTCGTGCTGACCCGTCCAGAAGCGCCGTTCCTCGCTGACCTGGCGATGGACTTCGCCTCCATCCTCTCTAAAGAATATGCTGACAACATGCTGAAAGCCGGTACGCCGGAGAAAGTGGATCTGAACCCAATCGGTACGGGGCCGTTCCAGCTGTTGCAGTACCAGAAAGACTCCCGCATTCTGTATAAAGCGTTTGATGGTTTCTGGGGCACCAAGCCGCAGATCGACCGTCTGGTGTTCTCCATTACGCCTGACGCGTCCGTGCGTTACGCCAAGCTACAGAAAAATGAGTGCCAGGTGATGCCGTACCCGAACCCGGCGGACATCGCGCGCATGAAGCAGGACAAAAACATCAACCTGATGGAGCAGGCGGGTCTGAACGTCGGCTACCTCTCTTTCAACACCGAGAAGAAACCGTTTGATGACGTGAAAGTCCGTCAGGCGCTGACCTACGCGGTGAACAAAGAGGCGATCATTAAAGCGGTTTATCAGGGCGCGGGCGTTGAAGCCAAGAACCTGATTCCGCCGACCATGTGGGGCTATAACGACGACGTTAAAGACTACAACTACGATCCAGAAAAAGCCAAAGCGCTGCTGAAAGAAGCGGGCCAGGATAAAGGCTTCACCGTTGAACTGTGGGCGATGCCGGTACAGCGTCCGTACAACCCGAACGCTCGCCGTATGGCTGAGATGATTCAGGCTGACTGGGCGAAGATTGGCGTACAGGCCAAGATTGTCACCTACGAGTGGGGTGAATACCTCAAGCGTGCGAAGTCAGGTGAACATCAGGCGGTGATGATGGGCTGGACCGGTGATAACGGGGACCCGGATAACTTCTTCGCGACCCTGTTTAGCTGCGCTGCGGCGAAAGACGGTTCCAACTACTCTCGCTGGTGCTACAAGCCGTTTGAAGACTTGATTCAACCGGCGCGCGCCACTGACGATCACAACAAGCGTGTTGAACTCTACAAACAGGCTCAGGTGGTGATGCATGACCAGGCGCCTGCGCTGATCATCGCTCACTCCACCGTGTACGAACCTGTGCGTAAAGAAGTCAAAGGCTATGTGGTTGATCCTCTGGGCAAACACCACTTTGAAAACGTCTCTGTCGAATAATTAAAAGCCAGGGGTGCCTGAGCACCCCATGCCCGGCGGCGCTGCGTTTGCACGAACCTACGATCGTAGGCCGGGTAAGCGCAGCGCCACCCGGCGTAATGCTTTACCCCACGGCGGCGTATGCCGTGGGATAAGATTTGTGAGCAATACAGACGCACTGTCACCAGGCGGCGCGTCATTAGAGAGAATCCGGGTTATGTTGCAGTTCATCCTCCGACGTTTGGGACTCGTCATCCCCACGTTTATCGGTATCACCCTTCTCACCTTTGCCTTCGTCCATATGATCCCGGGCGATCCGGTCATGATCATGGCAGGTGAGCGTGGTATCTCTCCTGAGCGTCATGCTCAACTGCTGGCTGAACTCGGTCTGGATAAACCGATGTGGCAGCAGTACCTCCATTACATCTGGGGGGTGATGCATGGCGATTTGGGCATCTCGCTGAAAAGCCGTTTGCCGGTGTGGGACGAGTTCGTGCCTCGCTTTAAAGCGACGCTGGAACTTGGCGTCTGCGCCATGATTTTCGCCACCGCAGTAGGGATTCCGGTCGGCGTGCTGGCCGCCGTGAAGCGCGGTTCCATTTTCGATCATACCGCTGTTGGCCTGGCGCTGACCGGTTACTCTATGCCTATCTTCTGGTGGGGCATGATGCTGATCATGCTGGTATCAGTGCAATGGAACCTGACGCCGGTTTCCGGGCGCGTCAGCGATATGGTGTTCCTTGATGACTCCAATCCGTTAACCGGCTTTATGCTGATTGACACGGCTATCTGGGGCGAAGAGGGCAACTTTATTGATGCTGTCGCGCACATGATCCTGCCTGCGATGGTGCTCGGTACGATACCGCTGGCGGTTATCGTGCGTATGACCCGCTCCTCCATGCTGGAAGTGCTGGGTGAAGATTATATCCGTACCGCGCGCGCCAAAGGTCTCACAAGGATGCGCGTCATCATCGTACACGCGCTGCGTAACGCGATGCTGCCGGTCGTGACCGTTATCGGTTTGCAGGTGGGGACGCTGCTGGCAGGGGCGATCCTGACCGAAACCATCTTCTCGTGGCCTGGCCTTGGCCGTTGGCTGATTGATGCGCTGCAACGACGCGATTATCCGGTTGTACAGGGCGGGGTGTTACTGGTAGCGACGATGATTATTCTCGTCAACCTGCTGGTCGACCTGCTGTACGGCGTGGTGAACCCGCGTATTCGTCATAAGAAGTAAGGGGCCATCATGTCACAGGTTACTGAAAATAAAGTTATCTCTGCACCGGTGCCGATGACCCCGTTGCAGGAGTTCTGGCACTATTTTAAACGCAACAAGGGTGCGGTTGTCGGTCTGGCGTATGTCGTCATCATGATCCTGATTGCGGTGTTCGCGAACGTCATCGCGCCGTATAACCCGGCAGATCAGTTCCGCGATGTGCTGCTGGCGCCGCCTGCGTGGCAGGAAGGCGGCAGTATCGCGCACCTGCTGGGAACGGATGATGTCGGTCGCGATGTGCTGTCGCGCCTGATGTATGGCGCACGTCTGTCGCTGCTGGTGGGCTGCCTGGTGGTGGTGCTGTCGCTGGTGATGGGGATTGTGCTCGGCCTGGTCGCGGGTTACTTCGGCGGCATTGTTGATAACATCATCATGCGCGTCGTCGATATCATGCTGGCGCTGCCAAGCCTGCTGCTGGCGCTGGTGCTGGTGGCGATCTTTGGCCCCTCTATCGGTAACGCCGCGCTGGCGCTGACCTTTGTGGCGCTCCCGCACTACGTGCGTCTGACCCGCGCCGCCGTGCTGGTGGAGGTGAACCGCGATTACGTTACCGCTTCCCGCGTGGCGGGCGCAGGCGCGATGCGCCAGATGTTCGTCAATATCTTCCCGAACTGCCTTGCGCCGCTGATCGTTCAGGCGTCGCTCGGTTTCTCTAACGCCATTCTCGATATGGCCGCCCTGGGCTTCCTCGGCATGGGTGCGCAGCCGCCGACACCGGAGTGGGGCACCATGCTCTCCGACGTGTTGCAGTTCGCACAAAGTGCCTGGTGGGTCGTGACCTTCCCGGGTCTGGCGATCCTGCTAACGGTGCTGGCATTTAACCTGATGGGTGACGGTCTGCGTGACGCGCTCGATCCCAAACTGAAGCAGTAAGAGGTTCGAGATGGCGTTATTAAACGTAGATAAATTATCGGTGCACTTCGGTGACGAAGGTACGCCGTTTCGCGCAGTAGACCGCGTAAGCTACAGCGTAAATCAGGGCGAAGTCGTTGGTATCGTCGGCGAGTCCGGCTCCGGTAAATCGGTTAGCTCGCTGGCGATTATGGGGCTGATTGACTTCCCGGGCCGCGTGATGGCGGAAAAACTGGAATTCAACGGCCAGGACTTGCAGCGCATCTCTGAGAAAGAGCGCCGCAACCTGGTGGGCGCGGAAGTGGCGATGATCTTCCAGGACCCGATGACCAGCCTGAACCCGTGCTACACCGTAGGTTTCCAGATTATGGAAGCGATTAAGGTGCATCAGGGCGGCAACAGGAAAACCCGTCGGCAGAGGGCGATTGACCTGCTGACTCAGGTGGGGATTCCCGATCCGGCGTCGCGTCTGGATGTCTACCCGCACCAGTTGTCCGGTGGGATGAGCCAGCGCGTGATGATTGCCATGGCGATTGCCTGTCGTCCGAAACTGCTGATTGCCGATGAACCGACCACTGCGCTGGACGTGACCATCCAGGCGCAAATCATCGAACTGCTGCTGGAATTGCAGCAGAAAGAAAATATGGCGCTGGTGCTGATTACTCACGATCTGGCGCTGGTGGCGGAAGCCGCGCATAAAATCATCGTAATGTATGCCGGACAGGTGGTAGAGACAGGGGCGGCGCACGATATCTTCCGCGCGCCGCGTCATCCGTATACGCAGGCGTTGCTGCGCGCACTGCCGGAATTCGCGCAGGATAAAGCGCGCCTGGCGTCGCTGCCGGGCGTGGTGCCGGGAAAATATGACCGCCCGAACGGTTGTCTGTTGAACCCGCGCTGCCCGTATGCCACGGATAAGTGCCGTAGCGAAGAGCCGGATCTGAATCTGCTCGGCGATGGCCGCCAGTCCAAATGCCACTATCCACTCGATGATGCCGGGAGGCCCACACTATGAGTACGCACGAGGCCACCTTGCAACAGCCGCTGTTGCAGGCCATCGATTTGAAAAAACACTACCCGGTGAAGAAGGGGCTGTTTGCGCCCGAGCGCCTGGTAAAAGCGCTGGATGGCGTATCGTTCACCCTTGAGCGCGGTAAAACGCTGGCGGTCGTGGGCGAGTCCGGCTGCGGGAAATCCACGCTGGGCCGCCTGCTGACGATGATTGAAACGCCGACCGGCGGAGAACTGTATTATCAGGGGCAGGATCTGCTCAGGCACGATCCGCAGGCGCAAAAACTGCGTCGGCAGAAAATCCAGATTGTGTTCCAGAACCCGTATGGTTCGCTGAACCCGCGTAAGAAAGTGGGGCAGATTCTGGAAGAGCCGCTGCTGATCAACACCTCGCTCAGCAAAGAGCAGCGTCGTGAAAAAGCGCTGGCGATGATGGCGAAAGTCGGCCTTAAAACCGAGCATTACGATCGCTACCCGCACATGTTTTCCGGCGGCCAGCGTCAACGTATTGCTATCGCCCGCGGTCTGATGCTTGACCCGGACGTGGTGATCGCCGATGAACCGGTCTCCGCGCTGGACGTTTCCGTGCGCGCGCAGGTGTTGAACCTGATGATGGATTTGCAGCAGGAGCTGGGGCTGTCTTACGTCTTTATCTCGCACGACCTGTCGGTGGTCGAACACATTGCCGATGAGGTGATGGTGATGTATCTCGGCCGCTGCGTGGAGAAAGGGACGAAGGAGCAGATCTTTACCAACCCGCGCCATCCGTATACGCAGGCGCTGCTCTCCGCGACGCCGCGTTTGAACCCGGATGACCGCCGCGAGCGCATCAAGCTGACCGGCGAGCTGCCAAGCCCGCTGAATCCGCCGCCGGGCTGCGCCTTCAACGCCCGTTGCCGTCGTCGCTTTGGCCCCTGCACCCAGTTGCAGCCGCAGCTTAAAGATTACGGCGGTCAACTGGTGGCCTGTTTCGCCGTCGATCAGGATGAGAACCCACAGCAATAACTGTTGGTTATTGCCTCATAACCGGAGCCTTGTGCTCCGGTTTTTTTATATTCCTTTTTTGGCTCCACAATGTGAGTCCATCGGCAGAACATTATCCCATAGCGACTAGAATGTAAGCAGATTTCTGATTGCCACAGAAATATCTGGAGCCAACGTGGTCACGATACGCTGGGATATTAAAACAATCGATCGTCTGTCTATGGTTGAGGATGTCCTCAAGGAGTTTTCCTGCCGCGATATTAATATTATCTCCATGAAGGTCACACCAGGTCGGATTCTGATTAAATCCTGGTGCCGCCAGTTGCAGGATATTTCCAGCGTCCAGACCTGCCTCAATCAACATGCCGACATTATTAATGTCGCTTATCTCTCTGAGAATCTTTCTGAACTGACCACGCCCGAACTGACGCGACCGCGCTATTTCTCCGACATTATCTGTAGCAGCCAGAGTATGCAGGTGCTGATTGAAAAAGCGCTAAAAATCGCTGACAGCAAATATACCGTCCTGATCCGTGGTGAGACCGGCACGGGTAAAGAGTTGCTGGCGCGCGCCATTCATAATTCCGGGCAGCGGCGCTTTTATCCGTTTATCCCCGTCAACTGCTCAACGCTGCCTGAGGCATTGATGGAGAGCGAACTTTTTGGTTATGAAAAAGGGGCGTTCAGCGGTGCGGACGGCAGAGGGAAAAAAGGGTTGTTTGAAATGGCGGATAAGGGAACGCTGTTTCTTGATGAATTTGGCGAAATGCCGCTGAATTTACAGGCCAAGCTGCTGCGGGTGCTTCAGGACGGCGGCATCCGCCGCGTCGGCGGGGCGCAGGTGATCCCGGTTAACGCGCGTATTATTGTCGCCACCAACGCGAATCTGGAAGAGATGGTCGAACAGCGCCTGCTGCGCGCCGATCTCTGGTATCGCATTAACGTACTGACGCTCACGATTCCGCCGTTGCGCGAGCGCCCTTCGGATATCACTTTACTGATTCGCCATTTTGTACAGAAATATGCCAAAGAGTTTCAACGGCGGCTGATACTGGACAAAGCCTGTTTTGAGTCACTGCGTCACCACCACTGGCCGGGCAACGTTCGCGAACTGGAGAACACCATTATCCGTCTGATGCTGATGTCAGAAAGTGATGTCATCACCTGCGATGATTTGGGGCTTTCAACGGTGTCACAAGCGTTGCCGGGGCATCCCGACCGTCCCTTCAAAGAGCAGGTGCAACATGCTGAGCGACAGCTGATTGAGCAGATGGTGGAAGAGAATGTCTCCTCCCGGCATATCGCGAAAGCGTTGGGGGTTTCGCACACGACGGTGCTGAATAAAATACGCAGCTACCAACTGGAAGGGGTGAGTTAAGCGCCGCCAGGAATCGACGGCGCACGGAACGCGTTATTCAATCAGCTTCAGGAGCGGCGACAGGCACAGCAAAATCCCATACAGCAGAATCAGCCAGGTTTTCAGGCCGCGCAGTTTTTCCAGTTGCGTGACTTTATAGATCAGGAAAAAAGGGATGATGCACGACACAATGCCGTACAGCGGGCTGCCCAACTGGAAGAACACCAGCACCGAGACGCGGAACGATACCCAAATGACCAGCGTGATAACGATAAAGGTACAGATGCCAAGCATCAGCGCCAGCGGATTGATCTTCTCCACGTCGATAACCCGGCTCAGCACGTTGAGAATGATGCCCTTAATCGCTTCATGAAAGCCCAGGTAAATACCGAAAAAGGCGGTGAGAACCGCAAAGATATTCAGTACCGTTGAGGTGAAATGAATGATCTGTCCGGGAATGACCTGCGCAGCCAATGCCAGAGCGGAGATATTCTGCTCAAAGGCGGAAACGGCTTCTTCGTGGCTGATGGAGAAGGTAAACGAAAACGAGAAGAACAGGATCACGGCAATCAGCGTGATATAGCTGATGCGGTGGGTACGAATGGCCATACGCGTCGCCAGCACTCTGTCGGCTTCTCGTTTGCGGTAGGCAATGTTCATTGGGTTCAGCACCTGAATAAACACCGCCGAGAAAAAACAGAAGGGGACGGTGAGCAGCACATCGCGGAAGAAGACCGACGCCTGCGGGAAGGCCGTAATATTGCTGAAGTTCCAGTGCGGAATCATCGCGAAACCGAAGATCAGGATGATGCCTACTTTCACCACCACCATAGGGCCGGAGATCTTAAACAGCAGCTTTTCTCCACCGGAGGCGATAGCGACCAGTACGGCGAAGATCGCCACTTTATAGAGGATGGACTGCGAGAGATCGGCATCGGTCAGACCGAAGGTCTTAATGTACGACGCGCTGTCGAAAACCACGGATAAAGAGTAGATAAAAATGCCGTGGATAATCATCAAAAAGTAGATCACGCCGAGGAAGACGCCCCAGTTTTTCCCCAGGTAATGACTGATAATATCGGTGTAGTCATTACAGGTTTCACTTTCTGATAACGTCTTTAAGTAAATATCCTGCACGATATAGGTTGCGGGGTAGGCGATAATAAACGCGGTGATAAAGACCCAAATTCCTTTTAGCCCGATCTGTACCGGCATCAGCACCGTTCCGGCGCCAATGGCCATGCCGATACATAACAGCACCCAGCCAAAATCGTATTTCGTAAACGGTAGTTTTCCTGATAACGCTGCGGTGGTCGCTTTACTGTTGCTTAATTGTAATGTGTTGTCCTGCATAGAGCCCCCTGCCCAAAATACGCGTCACCCCGGGAAGGATGATGCGTATAGCCAGGCCGTTGTGCCTTGATTCTCAACAGCCGGAGCCGACGCAGGCCAGCTCCGACCGTAATGGTCAGAATGTCGCCTTTCTGATGGCGTGTTCAAGGTCGTTAATAATATCTTCTGGATCTTCAAGACCCACAGAAAGACGGATTAGCCCGTCGGTAATACCTGCTTTAAGCCGTTCCTCTGGCGCAACAGGCGAATGTGTCATAGACGCAGGGTGCTGAATGAGGGTTTCGGTATCACCGAGACTGACCGCGAGGAGGCACAATTCTACCGAATTGATCATGCGTCTGCCAGCCTCCAGGCCACCCGCGATTTCGAAGCTGATAATGCCGCCGGGCAGGCTCATCTGGCGTCTGCCAAGTTCATACTGCGGGTGCGAAGGAAGCCCCGGATACCAGACGTGGGTAATCTTCGGATGGCTTTCCAGGAAACGGGCGATTTTCAGCGCGTTCTCGCAGTGGCGCTCCATGCGAATCCCCAGCGTCTTCACGCCGCGCAGCGTCAGCCAGGCGTTAAAGGGGCTCATGCAGCCGCCGGTGATATCCTTCAGCCCGATAAACCGCGCCTGATCGATAAACTCCTGCTTGCCGACGATGACTCCGCCAATAACATCCCCGTGTCCGTTGATGTATTTCGTGACGCTGTGAACCACGATATCGGCTCCCTGGAGCAGGGGTTGCTGGCAGTACGGCGACATAAAGGTGTTATCCACAACCAACAGCACGCCCCGCTGATGGGCGATCCCAGCGACCGTTTCGATATCGACCAGGGAGAGCGTTGGGTTGGCGGGCGTTTCGATGTACACCACTTTGGTTTCCGGGCGGATGGCTTCGCGGATCTCATCCGGGTTGGCGGCATTAACGAAACTCACGTCAATACCGAACTTCGGTATGCTGTGCGACAAAAATGCGTGCGTGCAGCCATAAATCGCGCTGGCTGAGACAATGTGATCGCCCTGCTCACAGAGCGTCAGCAGCGTGGTGGTGATGGCGGAAATGCCGGACGCGGTCGCCAGCGCCGCTTCGCCTCTTTCCAGTACCGCCAGCTTTTTCTCCAGCGCGTCCGTCGTGGGGTTGCCCAGGCGGGTGTAAATGTACCCGGACTCTTCGAGCGCAAAGCGGGCGGCCCCCTGTTCGGCGCTGTCGAAAACAAACGTCGACGTCTGGAAGATTGGCGTACTGAGCGCGCCAGTTGAAGGATCGGGTTGTTGCCCCGCGTGAACGATCTGGGTGTTGAATCCGTAAGTACGACAGTCAGACATGATATCTCCTTTGATTCGGAACAGAACAGCTCACACTCAAATAGCAATCGCTGTGCCAGAAAAGGAGTTTTTATATATCAAAGAGTTAGTGGGTTTCGTTTTTTACGGGTCGTCAGAAAAGTTGCCAGCTGGCAAGAATCTTTCCAGCGTGTTGCAGCGCTTGCGCGAGTTTTGCCGGATGGCGACAAAAGCGTCTTATCCGGCCTACAAATCGGCATAATTTCAGGAGATTGTGCCTGACCTGTAGGCCTGATAAGCGTAGCGCCATCAGGCCTTTTTCGTTTACTGCGGATAAGGCACCCAGTCGCCGCCGTTCAGACGCACATACGGTTTACCCTGATACTGGATAACCACCGCGTTGGCGTTTTCAGCGACCGGTGCGGTCTGCGGCAACCCACGGGTGAGCTGATCCCAGTTGACGTTGTCTTCGACAAACAGTTTGCCGTCAAGGGCGCGCACCACCAGTTCGGAAATCGCCAGGTAGCTGCTCGGCTGGTCAATCTCAATCGATGCGCCCTGATGAGGCGCTTTCATGCCGAAGAATTTCACCGCTGCCGGTACGTTGGTGATCGACGGGCTGGGGATGTCGCGTAGCCCGGAAACCTGCATTCTGTCGCCTTTGAGCGCGCCGCCGTGTTCCGGGACCATCACCACCATCACTTTACGGCCTGATTTCTCCAGTTCGGTAAAGAAGGCGTCCAGCTCATCGAACAGCTTTTGCGCGCGAATTTTGTAATCCGCCGTTTTGCTGACGCCAGGGAAGTGGTTCCCGTCGTGCAGCGGCAGCGTGTTATAGAACGTTGCGCTACGCGAGTTCTGATCTTTCTCGGTGGTTTCCAGCCAGCGATTGAGCACGGCGGTGTCGTCATAAACCGGAGAACCGTCAAAGCCCAGCAGCGTGACGGGCAGCCCTTTTTGATCCATCAGCTCCGTCTGCATACCGCCATTCTCACGCACTTCTTTCAGGAAGCCGCCGAATTCGCCGTTATGACCCATCATCAAATGCTGCGTGAAGCCCAGCTTCGACAGGTTATCAAACAGGTAGCAGTCGTTGCCTGCCGGTTGATACAGATTCGTGTGCGACGACTGGCCGCAGCTGGCGCGCAGCAGGCGGATCGCCGCCGGGCCGCTGTAGGAGGTGGCGGAGTTAAAGTGCTTAAACAGAATATCGAAATGCGACCATAACGGATGTGACATCAGGCCTGCGGCTTCAACATCAGACCACGAGAGGGAACAGATGTTGATCACCAGCAGTTCAAACGGCTGCGCATCGGCCGGCAGCGCCGTCGGGAACGGCGTTTTTCGTTTTTCTTCCGCGTTATAGAAGGTGTTCAACCACGCGTTCAGATTGGCTGAGGTCGGAGGCGCGGTCTGCGCCGGGATATCGCCGACCACCGGGGTGTCTCCTGCCGTTGCGACCGTCGCCGCCGCAGAGCCGCCGGTGGTCGTCACCGTGTCGGTCGGCTGGCCGCCAGGCCACAGCGTAAAGACTGGCCCTGTCAGCGTCAGCACGTTCAGCCAGATCATAATGGCGACAACAAAAAGAGTGACCCGAATCCACTGCGATAAAAACAGCCAGGCGACGAGCAGCACAAACACGGCGCCGATCATTTGCCAGTTGATAAAGCGAGTCACCAGATCGAGCATATAGTCCGCGCTAAAACCCGCGACCTGCGAGCCCTGACTGATAATGCTTTGTGGGCCAGGCAGCCAGGTGTCATGCCAGAAAAGCGCAAAGCCGATTGGGATAGCGACCCAATGGCGCAGACGGTGCAGGCTGAGTTTGGGGACTGGCATTAACAAAAAGGCCATGAAGACCAGGTTCTGCAACGGATGGAAGTTGAGATATCCCGCCCAAAGCAGGCCAAACTTTACCAGAAAGTAGAAATTCCAGCCTGCAAGGCCGCGCCAGTATTGCCAGAGAGGTGAAGGCATGGATGAGGTTTGAGTATGCTGAGTCATTTTTTGTCTGCCTTGACGTTTGTTGCACGGCGCAAGGTTCCGGCGGGTTTTACATAACGGGGTCTGGCGAATAACAGTCGGGCTGTGTTACGGATGCGGCGAAGCGAATGGCGCGCCAGATAGCCCAGAGGAAAAAAGATCAGCGCGCAAAAGACGATGATCTGGATGATATCGTTGACGTTCATCATTGTGGGCGCTCCACGCTGTCATCCAGCAGTCGTAAGGGTTCGGGAATACGTCGCCAGACCCGCCCGTCATGCTCGGCATTGAGCACAGGGTTCGGCCCCTGAGTCAGCGGCAGCGGTGTGCCCCACAGTTCAGGCGACAGCAGGCGCATTTGCACGAGTTCAGCGCTGATTTGGTTATCTTCGAACCAGACCATGCGGTTGGAAAAGATATCGCCGGTCGGCAGCGGGAAGATATGGTTCAGCGCAGTGTCCAGATCGTTGACCCGACAGAATGATAAAAACAGCACCAGCCGGTTGCCGCCGATAGTCATGATATCGCCGGTACGGTTTGGGCGGCAGAGCGTCAGCGCCTGCTCGATGCGGATACCCGGCACCGGGCGCAATGCGACCATCACGCCTTTCCCGTCAGCGGGCAGCAGCGTGTTGCTCATCATGTTATGTACGGCTTCGCAGAAGACGTCCCATGTCTGGAAACCGCGCAGCTTCATGGGCTGCGTCATCGACAGGAGTGTGGCGATCTCTTCCGGGACGTAGCGGCTGAATTGCTGTCCCTGCACGCTTTCAATCAGCGTCAGGCAGCGGGAAAGCGGCGCATTCCACGGAATAACCATATTCGCGCCGCAGCCTAACAGCAGTCGCTCGTCGGTCGCTCGCAAACTGGCGAGATTTTCGCGGACGATAATTTTCAGCGCGCTTCCGCGCTGGCGGCGCAGCGTATGGATATTCCGCGCCATGGGTTCGATTTGGCTATTTTGCGTCAGGGAGAAGATGATCGTCGCCGCCTGCGCAGTTCGCGCCTCGTTGAACAAGGTTTGGTTATTATCAAAAAGCGCCCAGTGTTCCGACAGCGGCGGAGCGCCTTCAAGAACGGTGATATTGCTGAGGATGCGTTTTTCGTCGCTGCGCGGCTGGATGTTTGCCTCTTCCTTGTGGGCCAGCTCCCAGTGCGCATCTTTATGGCGCAGCGTCAGTTGTTGCCGGGCGCTGACCCCTTTTTCGCTGCACCAGAACGCGATGTCGAACAGATGCTGGTCGCCCTGAAAACGTAAGCTGGCAAGGCCGAAAAGCGAACGATACTCCCCCATCAACAGGGAGAACTGTTTGTCATTATTATTTCCAGGGTTAATAACCAGAAGCGAACAGTGATGGAACCGGGTCCATTTATTCATTTTTTCCAGCCACTGATGAAGGCGTTCCCCTGATATATTTTGCCAGGCGTTATTCGCGCAAAGAAGAATGAAAAAGTAATGTGTAGGATCAACAGAACAAAGCAAATCGCGGGGCAAAAAGTATAACCCCTTTTCAGAATCCGGCATTGAAAATAACTGGATTTTTTCCGGGCCGTGAGATTCATCTAATTTGATTAATTCACCCGGATCGCTGCCCATACAAATGACCGCGACTTTCGCGTTCCCTGCCTGCGAGGCAATCGTTTGATTCACCAGGCTGATGGCATCTTCATTGCGATCAGCGTCAACCCACCAGACACCGCCGGCAGGCATGTGGCGTAGTTCATCCCATAATGATGAGATGCCGATAGAAAATACGGGGTCCACAGCGTCCCTCTTGTCGCTATTTTATCTGTTTATCAGTTTACTAGCGAAAGCTCAGAAATAAACCTAACATTGAAATTAAAACACATCAGATTTAGCATATGAATCAATTCGGCGGGCAGGAAGCCTTGCGACCTCGGTCATGGTGTTTTCTTTACTCTTACAGTTTGCGTAACGGAAAGGCGAGAAATGAACGATCCCCTGCATTGAAGATTAACAGTGAAGAGGGGGGGATGCTGCCAGAAAAATTGTCTGAAGCATGGTGAGTATATTCAAAAGGGACACAATACAGAATGTATAACAACAACGAACCTGACTCTCAGTTTGATTCAGCATTGGGCTATACCTTTCAAAATGATTTTCTGGCGTTAAGTCAGGCTTTCTCCTTGCCCGAAATAGACTATACCGATATTTCCCAACGCGAACAGCTGGCTGCGGCGATTAAACGTTGGCCTTTATTGGCTGAATTTGCGCAACAACCATCATAAGGGAGTCAGGGATGTCCATTCTGGGATTGCAGGGCGTGCGCGGCGGTGTAGGCACCACATCAATCACTTCGGCGCTCGCCTGGGCGCTGCAAATACTCGGGGAAAATGTGCTGGTCGTTGATGCCAGCCCCGATAACCTGCTGCGTATGTCATTCAATGTCGATTTTGCCCATCGCGACGGCTGGGCCAGGGCGCTGCTGGACGGTAAAGACTGGCGCGATGCCGGACTGCGTTATACCACCCAGCTCGATCTGCTGCCGTTCGGACAGCTTACGGTGGAAGAGCGGGAGAATCCTCAGGAATGGGCGGAAAAGCTGGGAGCTATTTGCGCTGGCCTGCGCGAACTGAAAGAGAGCCGACGCTATTCGTGGATTTTGCTGGATCTTCCCCACGGCGTCTCACCGCTGACGCAACAGTTGGTCAGCCTCTGCGATCATACGCTGGCGGTGGTAAAAGCGGACACCAATTGCCATATCCGGCTGCATCAACAGGCGCTGCCCACGGGCGCGCATATCCTGATTAACGATTTACGCATTGCCAGCCAGTTGCAGGACGATCTGTACCAGGTCTGGCTGCAAAGCCAGCGTCGTTTGCTGCCGATGGTGATCCATCGCGATGAAGCGATGGCGGAATGTATGGCTTCGAAACAGCCGCTGGGCGAGTACCGTGGCGATTCGCTGGCGGCAGAAGAGGTGCTGACGCTGGCGAACTGGTGTTTGCTGCACTATGCGGGCAATCGCGCCCCTGCCGGGAGCGCATCATGAACATCCTGACCCGGTGGCTTCTCATTCCGCCGGTCGGCGCACGCCTGAGCGAGCGCTATCAGGGGTATCGCCGTCATGGCGCGTCGCCGTTCAGTGCGATGCTGGGCTGCCTGTGGGTGATTCTGGCGTGGACTTTTATTCCGCTTGAGCATCCGCGCTGGCAGCGCATTCGCGCGCAGCATAAAGCGCTCTATCCGCACATTAACGCCAACCGACCGCGTCCGCTGGACCCGGCCCGCTATGCCATTCAAACGCTCTGGTTGATGGCCTTCTCGCCGCGTAAAGAGAAGAAGGTCGAACCGCGCTGGCGGTCGCTCTCCCGCCTGCTGGGCGTGCGCGGTCGCTATCATCAGTGGATGGACACGCTGCCCGACCGCGTCAGTAAAAAGACCACGCACCTGGAAAGCGAAAAAGAGCTGGGCCATCTTAGCAACGGGGTGCGCCGCTTTATCCTCGGCGTCATCGTCACTTTTTCCCTGATTCTGGCGATCATCTGTATTACCCAGCCGTTTAACCCGCTGTCGCAGTTTATCTTCCTGATACTGCTGTGGGGCGTCGCGCTGCTGGTGCGGCGGATACCGGGGCGTTTCTCCGCCCTGATGTTGATCGTGCTGTCGCTGACGGTGTCATGCCGTTATATCTGGTGGCGTTATACCTCGACGCTAAACTGGGATGACCCGCTGAGCCTGGTTTGCGGGCTGATTTTGCTGTTTGCGGAAACCTACGCCTGGATTGTCCTGGTGCTGGGGTATTTCCAGGTCGTCTGGCCGCTTAACCGCCAGCCCGTGCCGCTACCGAAAGAGATGGCGCAGTGGCCGACGGTGGACATTTTTATTCCGACTTACAACGAAGACCTCAGCGTAGTGAAAAACACCGTTTATGCCTCGTTGGGCATCGACTGGCCGAAAGACAAGCTGAGCATCTGGATTCTTGACGACGGTGGGCGCGAAGAGTTCCGCCAGTTTGCCCAGACCGTCGGCGTACAGTACATCGCCCGTACCACGCATGAACACGCCAAGGCCGGCAACATCAATAACGCGCTGAAATACGCGAAAGGTGAGTTTGTCTCGATCTTTGACTGCGACCATGTCCCGACACGCTCGTTCCTGCAAATGACGATGGGCTGGTTCCTGAAAGAGAAAAAGCTCGCCATGATGCAGACGCCGCACCACTTTTTCTCGCCGGACCCGTTTGAGCGCAACCTCGGTCGTTTCCGTAAAACGCCGAACGAAGGCACGCTGTTTTATGGGCTGGTGCAGGATGGCAACGACATGTGGGATGCCACGTTCTTCTGCGGATCGTGCGCGGTGATTCGCCGTAAACCGCTGGATGAGATTGGCGGCATTGCCGTTGAGACCGTGACCGAAGATGCGCATACCTCGCTGCGCTTGCACCGTCGCGGCTACACCTCGGCCTATATGCGCATTCCACAGGCGGCAGGCCTGGCGACGGAAAGCCTGTCCGCGCACATCGGGCAGCGTATTCGCTGGGCGCGCGGCATGGTGCAAATCTTCCGTCTGGATAACCCGCTGTTTGGCAAAGGCTTAAAGCTGGCGCAGCGTCTGTGTTACGTCAACGCTATGTTCCACTTTTTATCGGGCATTCCACGGCTCATCTTCCTGACGGCGCCGCTGGCTTTCCTGTTGCTGCACGCCTATATCATCTATGCGCCCGCGCTGATGATTGCGCTATTTGTGTTGCCGCACATGATTCACGCCAGCCTCACCAACTCGAAGATTCAGGGGAAATACCGCCACTCCTTCTGGAGTGAAATTTACGAAACGGTGCTGGCCTGGTATATCGCGCCGCCGACGATGGTGGCGCTGATCAACCCGCATAAAGGGAAATTCAACGTTACCGCGAAAGGCGGGCTGGTAGAGGAAGAGTATGTCGATTGGGTGATTTCCCGGCCCTATATCTTTCTGGTGCTGCTCAACCTGCTGGGGGTCGTGGTGGGCGTCTGGCGTTACTACTACGGCCCCGCCAACGAAATACTCACGGTGATCGTCAGTCTGGTGTGGGTTTTCTATAACCTGATCATTCTGGGTGGCGCGGTGGCGGTCTCTGTGGAAAGTAAGCAGGTACGCCGGGCGCACCGCGTTGAAATCTCCATGCCGGCGGCCATTGCCCGTGAAGATGGCCACCTGTTCTCATGCACCGTGCATGACTTCTCCGACGGCGGCTTGGGGATTCGGATCAACGGGCAGGCGCAGGTGCTGGAAGGGCAAAAGGTTAATTTATTGCTTAAACGCGGCCAGCAAGAGTACGTCTTTCCTACTCAGGTCGTGCGCGTGCTGGGCAATGAGGTCGGGCTGCAATTGCTGCCGATGACCACGAAACAACATATCGACTTTGTGCAGTGCACATTTGCCCGCGCGGATACGTGGGCGCTCTGGCAGGACAGCTTCCCGGAAGACAAACCGCTGGAAAGCCTGCTGGATATTCTGAAGCTGGGCTTCCGTGGCTACCGCCATCTTGCGGAATTTGCTCCGTCTTCCGTCAAAGTAATTTTCCGTTCTCTGACGACGCTGGTTTCCTGGATTGTGTCGTTTATTCCGCGTCGCCCGGAGCGGCAGCCGGATCAGGTGATGGCTCAACAATGATGATAACGCGATGAAAAGAAAACTTTCCTGGGTTTATGCAGTGGCTATGGGGATAAGCGCTTTCCCCACTTTCATGACGAATGCGACGCCTGCAACGCAACCATTGATCAATGCTGAGCCAGCGCAAGCGCCGACAGCGCCTGCGCCAGAAACGCCGGAGCAGCCGGTCGGCCAGGTAATGCCGGGCGTGCCGGGCGCCGATGCGCCCGTGGTGGCGCAAAACGGGCCTTCCCGCGATGTGAAGCTGACCTTCGCGCAAATCGCGCCGCCGCCGGGCAGTATGGTGCTGCGTGGCGTGAACCCGAATGGCAGCATTGAGTTCGGTATGCGCAGCGATGAGGTGGTGTCGAAAGCGATGCTGAACCTGGAATACACCCCGTCGCCGTCGTTGCTGCCGATCCAGTCGCAGCTGAAGGTCTACCTCAATGATGAGCTGATGGGCGTGTTGCCGGTCACGAAAGAGCAACTGGGCAAAAAGACGCTGGCCCAGATGCCGATCAACCCGCTCTTTATCACCGATTTTAACCGCGTGCGGCTGGAGTTCGTCGGGCACTATCGTGATGTCTGCGAAAACCCGGCCAGCAGTACGCTCTGGCTGGATGTTGGCCGCAGTAGCGTGCTGGATCTGACGTACCAGACCCTGCCGGTGAAAAACGATCTGTCGCACTTCCCGGTGCCGTTCTTCGATCCGCGGGACAACCGCCAGGTTACGCTGCCTGTGGTCTTTGCCGGTTCGCCGGATCTGATGCAGCAGCAGGCGGCATCCATTGTCTCTTCATGGTTCGGTTCGCGCGCAGGCTGGCGCGGCCAGCATTTCCCGGTGATGTACAACACGCTGCCGGATCGTAATGCCATCGTCTTTGCCACGAACGACAAGCGCCCTGATTTCCTGCGCGATCATCCGCCGGTAAAAGCGCCGGTGATTGAGATGATCAGCCACCCGGACAACCCATATGTGAAGCTGCTGGTGGTCTTTGGCCGCGACGATAACGATCTGTTGCAGGCGGCGAAAGGCATTGCGCAAGGGAATATCCTGTTCCGTGGCGACAGCGTGGTGGTGGATGAGGTGAAGCCTCTGCTGGCGCGTAAACCTTATGATGCGCCGAACTGGGTACGTACTGACCGTGCGGTGACGTTCGGCGAGCTGAAAACCTATAAAGAGCAGCTCCAGTCCACCGGGCTGGAACCTGCGGCGATTTCGCTGTCGCTGAATTTGCCGCCGGATCTCTATCTGCTGCGCAGCAACGGTATTGATATGAATCTCAACTACCGTTACACCACGCCGCCAAGCAAAGACAGCTCGCGTATGGATATCAGCCTGAACGATCAGTTCCTGCAAGCGTTCAGCCTGAACAGCACCCAGGAAAGCAATCGCCTGCTGCTGCGTTTGCCGGTATTGCAGGGGCTGATTGACGGTAAAACGGACGTGTCGATCCCGGCGCTGAAGCTGGGGGCGATGAACCAGCTGCGCTTTGACTTCCAGTACATGAACCCGATGCCGGGCGGCTCGGTGGATAATTGCGTGACATTCCAGCCGGTACAAAACCATGTGGTGATTGGCGACGACTCCACCATTGATTTCTCGAAATATTATCACTTTATCGCGATGCCGGACCTGCGCGCTTTCGCCAACGCGGGCTTCCCGTTCAGCCGGATGGCTGACCTTTCAGAAACCATTGCCGTGATGCCGAAAAACCCGAACGAAGCGCAGATGGAAACGCTGCTGGATGTGACCGGAACGATTGGCGCGCAGACCGGTTTCCCGTCGATTAACCTGAATATCACCGACGATAGCCGCCAGATTCAGGGTAAAGACGCGGATATTATGGTGATCGGGACAATCCCCGACGCACTGAAAGATGACAAACGCATCGACCTGCTGGTACAGGCGACGCAAAGCTGGGTGAACACGCCGATGCGCCAGACGACCTTCCCGAGCATCATGCCGGATGAGGCCGACCGCGCGCCGGATGCGAAATCCACCATCACCTCTGCTGGCGCGATGGCGGCGGTAGTGGGCTTCCAGTCGCCGTTCAACGACCAGCGTAGCGTGGTGGCGCTGCTGGCAGACAGCCCGCGCGGGTATGAACTGCTGACCGAAGCGATGAACGACAGCGGAAAACGCGCCGCCATGTTTGGCTCCGTGTCGGTGATCCGCGAGTCTGGCGTCAACAGCCTGCGGGTGGGCGATATTTACTACGTAGGGCATTTACCGTGGTTCGAACGCCTCTGGTACGCGTTATCGAATCATCCGGTGCTGCTGGCGATACTGGCGGCGGTTAGCGTCGTGCTGTTGGCCTGGGTTCTGTGGCGTCTGCTGCGCATTATCAGCCGTCGTCGACTCGATCCCGATAACGAGTAATCGATGATGAACGCGCTGCGTGGATGGATGTTAACTGCCCTGATGCTGGCGACCGTCAGCGTGCAGGCGGCCTGTACGTGGCCGGCATGGATACAGTTCAAAAAGGACTATATCAGTCAGGAAGGACGGGTGATTGACCCCAGCGACGCGCGCAAAATCACGACGTCGGAAGGGCAAAGCTATGCGCTGTTCTTTGCCCTTGCCGCCAACGATCGTCCGGCATTTGACCTGATCCTCGACTGGACGCAAAACAACCTGGCGCAGGGCTCCTTACAGGCGCATCTGCCCGCCTGGCTGTGGGGGCAGAAAGACCCCTCGACCTGGGAAGTGCTGGATGCAAACTCCGCTTCCGACGGCGATATCTGGATGGCCTGGTCGCTGCTGGAAGCCGGGCGCTTATGGAAAACGTCGCGCTATACCGACACTGGCGCCGCGCTGCTAAAACGCATTGCGCGTGAAGAGGTGGTAACGGTGCCGGGGCTGGGGTCAATGCTGCTGCCGGGGAACGTGGGTTTTGCGGAAAAGACGCGCTGGCGCTTTAACCCGAGCTATTTACCCCCGCAGCTGGCGCAATATTTTACCCGCTTTGGCGCGCCCTGGACCACGCTGCGTGAAACCAATATGCGTTTGCTGATGGAAACCGCCCCGAAAGGGTTCTCGCCGGACTGGGGGCGCTATGAAAAAGACAAAGGCTGGCAGCTGAAACCGGAAAAAACGCTGGTCAGCAGTTACGATGCCATCCGCGTTTATTTATGGGCGGGGATGATGCACGACGGCGATCCGCAAAAAGCGCGGCTGCTGACGCGCCTGAAACCGATGGCGACGCTGACGACAAAAAACGGCGTTCCGCCAGAGAAGGTGGATGTCGCCAGTGGTAAAGCCCAGGGCGACGGGCCGGTGGGCTTTTCGGCTTCTTTATTGCCTTTCCTGCAAAACCGTGATGCTCAGGCGGTGCAGCGACAGCGCGTGGCGGACAATTTTCCCGGTAGCGATGCCTACTATAGCTATGTGCTAACGCTTTTCGGACAAGGATGGGATCAGCATCGTTTTCGCTTCACCGCTAAAGGTGAATTACTACCTGACTGGGGCCAGGAATGCGCAAGTTCAAATTAAGTCTCATCCATCTCATTTTGCCGGGTGGCGGTAACGCCTTATCCGGCCTACGGGATGCCGCTGATTGTAGGCCGGATAAGACGCTAAAGCGTCGCCATCGGGCCGTGCTCGGCCTGACGCTCGGCATCGCCTGGATGCCGTTCGCCGAGGCGGCGCCTTCCGCGCAACAGCAGTTGCTGCAACAGGTTCGGTTAGGCGAAGCCTCGCACCGTGAGGATTTGGTGCGCCAGTCGCTTTATCGCCTGGAACTGATCGACCCGAACAACCCGGAAGTGGTCGCCGCCCGGTTTCGCTACCTGCTGCGCCAGGGCGACAATGACGGGGCGCAGAAACAGCTCGACAGACTTTCCCAGTTAGCGCCGAGTTCCAGCGCGTATCAGTCCTCCCGCACAACGATGATGCTTTCCACGCCGGAAGGGCGCCAGTCCTTGCAGGAGGCGCGTTTACAGGCGACCACCGGTCATACCGAAGAAGCGATTGCCGCTTACGACGCGCTGTTTAAAGGTCATCCGCCGCAAGGCGATCTGGCGGTGGAATACTGGACGACGGTGGCAAAATCTCCCGCGAGACGTAACGAGGCGATTAATCAGCTTAAAAGAATTAACGCCAGTACGCCGGGCAATACCGCCCTGCAAAACACGCTGGCGCAGTTGCTGTTTGACGGCGGGCGACGCGATGAGGGATTTGCCGTATTAGAGCAGATGGCGAATTCCAGCGCCGGGCGCACGACGGCTTCCGCTCTCTGGTATCAGCAGATTAAAGATCTGCCTGCCAGCGACGCCAGCGTAAAAGCGCTGCAAAAATACCTGACGGTGTTTAGCGAAGGCGACAGCGTCAATGCTGCGCGCAGCAAGTTGAGTGAACAGCAGCAACAGCTTTCCGACCCGGCGTTCAGAGCCAGAGCGCAAGGCCTGGCGGCGGTGGAGGCCGGACAGGGCGGCAAAGCCGTAACGGAATTGCAGCAGGCGGTAAGCGCGGATCACCGCGACAGCGAAGCCGTCGGCGCGCTGGGGCAGGCCTATTCGCAGCGCGGCGATCGTGCCCGCGCGGTGGCGCAGTTCCAGAAAGCGCTTGCGATGGACCCGAACAGCAGCAGTCGCGGCAAATGGGAAAGCCTGCTGAAGGTAAACCGCTACTGGCTGGCGATTCAGCAGGGTGACGCCGCGCTGAAAGCGAATAACCCGGACCAGGCGGAACGCCTCTACCGGCAGGCCAGGAGCATCGACAATACCGACAGCTATGCCGTGCTGGGGCTGGGCGACGTGGCGATGGCGCGTAAAGATTATCCCGCCGCCGAGCGCTACTATCAGCAGACGCTGCGAATGGACAGCGGCAACAGCAACGCCGTGCGCGGCCTGGCGAATATCTATCGTCAGCAGTCCCCGGAGAAAGCCTCGGCGTTTATCGCGTCGCTCTCCAGTCGTCAGCGGCAAAGTATTGATGATATTGAACGTAGCCTTGAAAACGACCGGCTGGCGCAGCAGGCCGAAGCGCTGGAAAACCAGGGGAACTGGGCGCAGGCGGCGGAGCTGCATCGTCGCAGGCTGGCGCTGGACCCCGGCAGCGTCTGGGTAACGTATCGTTTGTCCCGCGATCTGTGGAACGCCGGGCAGCGCAGCCAGGCCGATGCGCACATGCGCGCGCTGGCGCGTCAGAAACCGAACGACCCGGATCAGGTGTATGCCTATGGGCTGTACCTCGCGGGCAACGATCAGGATCGCGCGGCGATGGCGCATATCAATAATCTGCCGCGTAGCCAGTGGAACAGTAACATTCAGGAACTGGCGGACAGGCTGCAAAATAATCAGGTGCTGGAAACCGCCAGCCGCCTGCGTGATAGCGGCAAAGAGCGGGAAGCGGAAACGCTGCTTCGCCAACAGCCCGCCTCTACGCGCATTGATTTAACCCTTGCCGACTGGGCGCAGCAGCGGCGCGATTATTCTTCGGCGCGCGCCGCCTATGATGCGGTTCTGGCGCGGGAGCCGGGTAATGTCGATGCCCGACTTGGCCTGACGGAAGTCTATATTGCGCAGGGCGATAACGCGGCGGCGCGGGCGGAACTGGCGAAACTTCCCGCCCCGGCGACCGGGGAGCCGCTGTCCATCAATATGCAGCGCCGTATGGCGCGGGCCCAGGCGCAACTGGGCGATACCGTCGCGGCGCAGCAGACCTTCAACACGATTGTGCCGCAAGCGAAGTCACAGCCGCCTTCTATGGAAACTGCGATGGTGCTGCGCGACGCGGCGGGCTTTCAGGCGCAAAACGGCGAACCGCAGCAGGCGCTTGAGACGTACAAAGACGCGATGGTGGCTTCCGGCATTACGCCGACCCGCCCGCAGGATAATGACACCTTTACTCGCCTGACCCGTAATGACGCGAAAGATGACTGGTTAAAACGCGGCGTGCGCAGCGATGCGGCGGATTTATACCGACAGCAGGATCTGAACGTCACGCTGGAGCATGATTACTGGGGATCGAGCGGCACCGGCGGCTACTCCGATCTGAAAGCGCATACCACCATGTTCCAGGTTGACGCGCCGTTGTCAGATGGCCGGATGTTCTTCCGTGCTGACCTGGTGAACGTGGATGTCGGCAGTTTCTCGACCCATGCGGACGGCACCTGGGATAAGAACTGGGGCACCTGTACGCTGCATGACTGTAGCGGCAACCGCAGCCAGTCTGATACCGGCACGAGCGTGGCGGTCGGCTGGAAAAACGAGACCTGGAGCTGGGATATCGGGACCACGCCGATGGGCTTTAACGTTGTCGATGTGGTTGGCGGCGTGAGCTACAGCAATGATATCGGGCCGCTGGGCTATACGCTGAACGCGCACCGTCGGCCAATCTCCAGCTCTCTGCTGGCCTTCGGCGGGCAGAAAGACGCGCCGAGCAACACGGGCACAAAATGGGGCGGCGTGCGTGCGGACGGCGGCGGTGTGAGCCTGAGCTATGACAAAGGTGAAGCCAACGGCGTCTGGGCTTCGCTGGGCGGCGATCAACTGACCGGTAAGAACGTCGCGGATAACTGGCGCGTGCGCTGGATGACGGGCTATTACTATAAAATCATCAATGAGAATAACCGTCGCGTCACCGTCGGCCTGAACAATATGATCTGGCACTACGACAAAGACCTGAGCGGGTATTCGCTGGGGCATGGCGGTTATTACAGTCCGCAGGAGTATGTGTCGTTCGCCGTGCCGGTGATGTGGCGGCAGCGTACGGAAAACTGGTCGTGGGAGCTGGGCGGTTCGGTATCCTGGTCGCATTCACGCACCAAAACCATGCCGCGTTATCCGCTGATGAATCTGATCCCGACGGATTACCGCGAAGAGGCGGCCACGCAGACGAATGGCGGCGGCAGCAGTCAGGGCTTTGGTTATACGGCGCGGGCGCTGATCGAGCGACGGGTGACGTCTAACTGGTTCCTCGGAACGGCAATTGATATTCAGGAAGCGAAGGATTATACGCCGAGCCATTTCCTGCTGTATGTGCGTTATTCCGCTGCGGGATGGCAGGGCGATATGGATTTACCGCCTCAGCCGCTGGTGCCGTACGCGGACTGGTAAGCGCCGAACGCCTGATGGCGACGCATTCGCGTCTTATCAGGCCTACAACGCGCGCTTGCGGCCACGCCGCCATCCGGCACTGATGATTCGGAAAAGTCCTTTTCAGATACGGCCTCTCTTTATGTCTGCGCGATCGGGTATACTCTGGCGGCAGCCTGGGGATAGTCATGGAGAGTCAATTTGCGCGTCAGCCGCTCGTTAACAATTAAGCAGATGGCAATGGTTGCGGCCGTTGTCCTGGTGTTTGTATTTATTTTTTGCACCGTTTTGCTGTTTCATTTAGTACAGCAGAACCGCTATAACACGGCTACGCAACTGGAAAGTATCGCCCGTTCTGTCCGCGAACCGCTGTCTGCCGCAATCCTGAAAGCGGATATCCCTGAAGCGGAAACCATCCTGGCGCGCATTCAGCCTGCGGGCGTGGTCAGCCGCGCCGACGTGGTGCTGCCGAACCAATTCCAGGCGCTACGAATGAGTTTTATTCCTGAGCGCTCCGTCCCGGTGACGGTGACGCGTCTGTTTGAACTGCCGGTGCAGATCTCGCTGCCGGTCTATTCCCTTGAACGGCCAGCCAACCCACAGCCGCTGGCGTATCTGGTGCTCCAGGCGGACTCGTTCCGCATGTATAAGTTCGTGATGAGCACGCTCTCGACGTTAGTGACCATTTACTTACTTTTATCGCTGATGCTGACGGTGGCGATAACCTGGTGTATGAACCGCCTGATTGTGCATCCTCTACGCAAAATCGCCCGGGAGCTTAACGATATCCCGCCGCAGGAGCTGACAGGCCATCAGCTGGCGCTGCCGCGTCTGCATCATGACGATGAGATTGGTATGCTGGTGCGTAGCTACAACCTGAATCAGCAGATTGCCCAGCGTCACAGCATTGAGCAAAACGATCATGCGATGCGCTTTCCGGTTTCCGAGCTTCCCAACAAGGCTTTCCTGATGGGGCTTCTGGAACAGGTTGTGACGCGTCAGCAGACGACGGCGTTAATGATTGTCACCTGTGAAACGCTGCGCGATACCGCAGGCGTGCTCAAAGAGACGCAGCGGGAAATCCTGTTGCTTACGCTGGTGGAAAAACTGAAATCGGTGCTGGCGCCGCGAATGGTGCTGACGCAGGTAAGCGGCTTTGATTTCGCCATCATCGCGCACGGCGTAAAAGAACCGTGGCACGCGATTACGTTAGGTCAGCAAGTGCTCACTGTCATTAATGAACGGCTGCCGATCGAAAGCATCCAGCTGCGCCCCAGTTGCAGCATCGGGGTGGCGATGTTTTACGGCGACCTGACGGCCGAGGCGCTTTATGGTCGCGCCGTCTCCGCCGCCTTTACCGCCCGCCGCAAAGGTAAAAATCAGATTCAGTTCTTTGACCCGGCGCAGATGGAAGCCGCGCAGCAGAGATTGACGGAAGAGAGCGATATTCTCAACGCGCTGGATAACCACCAGTTCGCTATCTGGCTGCAACCGCAGGTGGAGATGTCCAGCGGTAAGGTCCTGAGCGCAGAAGCATTATTACGCGTGCAGCAGCCGGATGGCAGTTGGGAACTCCCGGAAGGGTTAATTGACCGTATCGAATCCTGCGGTCTGATGGTGACGGTCGGGTACTGGGTGCTGGAAGAGTCCTGTCGCCAGCTTTCCGCCTGGCAGGAGCGTGGCGTGATGATGCCGCTCTCGGTGAATCTTTCCGCATTGCAGCTCATGCACCCGAATATGGTGTCGGATCTGCTGGAGCTGCTAAGCCGCTATCGTATTCAGCCGGATACATTGATTCTGGAAGTGACGGAAAGCCGACGTATCGACGACCCGCATGCCGCCGTCGCCATCCTGCGCCCGCTGCGCAGCGCGGGCGTACGCATCGCGCTGGATGACTTTGGTATGGGATACGCAGGGTTGCGTCAGCTTCAGCATATGAAATCGCTGCCGGTCGATATACTAAAAATCGACAAAATGTTTGTTGAGGGATTGCCGGAGGATGACAGCATGGTCACGGCGATTATCCTGATGGCGCGCAGCCTTAACCTGAAAATGATCGCGGAAGGCGTGGAGACCGAAGCGCAGCGCGACTGGCTGGCGCAGGCAGGGGTGGACGTGGCGCAAGGTTTCTTGTTTGCCCGCGCGGTTCCGCCGGATGTGTTTGAAGAACGTTACCTGAAGAACGCGCAGCCTGATTACAAAACTTAAAAAAGGTCAGACTTGTGCGAGCCAGCTCAAAGTTTTTAACGTTTTTGTTTCAATTATGATCCAGGTGCATTTCTGTCATGTTGTGTGGGTGTTATTTTAAGGCCGCAGGTTAACCATAACCTTACAAGACCTGTGGTTTTTACTTCAAGGACACCCTATGAAAACCTCTCTGTTCAAAAGCCTTTACTTTCAGGTCCTGACAGCAATTGCCATTGGTATCCTCCTTGGCCATTACTACCCTGAATTAGGCGCACAAATGAAACCGCTTGGCGACGCGTTCGTTAAGCTGATTAAGATGGTCATCGCACCGGTTATCTTCTGTACTGTCGTTACCGGCATTGCAGGTATGGAAAGCATGAAAGCGGTGGGCCGCACCGGTGCGGTTGCGCTGCTTTACTTTGAGATTGTCAGTACGATTGCGCTGATCATTGGTCTCATTATCGTCAACGTCGTTCAGCCTGGCTCCGGGATGAACGTCGATCCGGCGACGCTGGATGCTAAAGCGGTGGCGATCTACGCCGAACAAGCAAAAGACCAGGGAATCGTGGGCTTCCTGATGGATATCATCCCGGGCAGCGTCATCGGCGCGTTCGCCAGCGGTAATATCCTACAGGTTCTGCTGTTTGCGGTGATGTTCGGCTTTGCGCTGCATCGTCTGGGCAGCAAAGGCCAGCTGATTTTCAACGTGATTGAAAGCTTCTCGCAGGTCATTTTCGGCATCATCAACATGATCATGCGCCTGGCGCCTATCGGTGCTTTCGGTGCGATGGCCTTTACTATCGGTAAATACGGCGTGGGTACGCTGGTGCAGTTGGGGCAGCTGATTGTCTGCTTCTACATCACCTGTATTCTGTTCGTGGTGGTGGTGCTTGGCTCGATTGCCCGCGCAGCTGGCTTCAGCATTTTTAAATTTATCCGCTACATCCGTGAAGAACTGCTGATTGTGCTGGGGACATCCTCCTCCGAATCCGTGCTGCCGCGTATGCTGGATAAGATGGAAAAGCTGGGCTGCCGTAAGTCGGTGGTGGGGCTGGTTATTCCCACAGGCTACTCGTTTAACCTGGACGGAACCTCGATCTATCTGACGATGGCGGCGGTGTTTATCGCCCAGGCGACCAACAGTCATATGGATATCTTCCATCAGGTAACTCTGCTGGTGGTGCTGCTGCTCTCCTCGAAAGGGGCGGCCGGGGTAACGGGGAGCGGATTTATCGTGCTGGCTGCGACGATCTCTGCGGTGGGCCACTTACCGGTTGCGGGTCTGGCGCTGATCCTCGGTATCGACCGCTTTATGTCTGAAGCCCGCGCGCTGACCAACCTGGTCGGTAACGGCGTGGCAACGGTCGTTGTGGCGAAGTGGGTGAAAGAACTGGACCACAAAAAGCTGGATGATGTGCTGAATAATCGTGCGCCTGATGGCAAAACGCACGAATTATCCTCTTAATCTCACCTCTTATGCCCGCAGTCCCTTCCAGGACTGCGGGTGTTTGCGCATAATTGACCCCTGCACCCGAATCACTCAACATGTGGCTTCGGGATTTTTTCACTTCTGGCGTGACATTTTTATGTTCGCGCGGTCTAACACGAAGTGTTTTTAACGTCATATTCAGATAAGCCTTCCAGGCTGTCTTTTTATTACCAGGATTGTTGATCAGGGGTTTACATGCAGGGCACAAAAATTCGACTCTTAGCGGGCAGTCTGCTGATGATGGCTACTGTCGGCTATGTGCAGGCAGATGCGCTCCAGCCTGACCCGGCATGGCAACAGGGGACGCTGGCAAATGGATTACAGTGGCAAGTATTAGCTACCCCGCAGCGCCCAAGCGATCGTATTGAGGTTCGTCTGCTGGTCAATACCGGTTCGCTCACCGAAAGTACGCAACAGAGCGGTTTCAGCCATGCCATTCCCCGTATCGCGCTGACGCAAAGCGGCGGCCTTGACGCCGCGCAAGCACGTTCACTCTGGCAGCAGGGCTTTGACCCCAAACGCCCTGTGCCGCCCGTTATCGTTTCTTATGATTCCACGTTATATAACCTCAGCCTGCCCAACACCCGTAACGATCTGCTAAAAGAGGCGCTCTCTTATCTGGCGCATACCTCCGGCAAACTGTCCATCACGCCAGAGACAGTTGCGCATGCAGTCAATAGTGAAGATATGGTTGCCACCTGGCCTATGGACACCAAAGAGGGCTGGTGGCGCTATCGTCTGAAAGGGTCTGCGCTGTTAGGCCACGATCCGGCCGAGCCGCTGAAACAGCCTGTGGATGTAGAGAAACTTAACGCGTTTTACCAGAAATGGTACACCCCGGACGCGATGACGCTGATTATCGTCGGTAACGTGGACGCGCGTTCGGTTTCTGAGCAGATCAACAAAACCTTCGGCGAGTTGCAAGGCAAACGTGAAACGCCTGCGCCGGTGCCGACGCTTTCCCCTCTGCGCGCCGAAGCGGTCAGCATTATGACTGACGCCGTGCGCCAGGATCGTCTCTCCATCATGTGGGATACGCCGTGGCAGCCCATTCGCGAGTCCGCCGCGCTGCTGCGCTACTGGCAGGCGGATTTAGCCCGTGAGGCCCTGTTCTGGCATGTTCAGCAGGCGCTCAGCAAGAACAACGCCAAAGAGATTGGTCTCGGTTTTGACTGCCGGGTGCTGTTCCTGCGTGCGCAGTGCGCGATCAACGTTGAATCTCCCGGCGATAAGCTGAATCTGAACCTGGGGCTGGTGGCGCGTGAACTGGCGAAAGTCCGTGATAACGGCTTGCCGGAAGAGGAGTTTAACGCGCTGGTGGCGCAGAAGAATCTGGAGTTGCAGAAGCTGTTCGCCACTTATGCGCGTACCGATACCGATATCTTGATCAGCCAACGGATGCGCTCGTTGCAAAATCAGGTGGTCGATATTGCCCCGGAACAGTACCAGCGTTTACGGCAGAACTTCCTGAATAACCTGACCGTTGAGATGTTGAATCAAAACCTGCGTCAGCAGCTATCGCAAGATATGGCGTTGATTCTGCTTCAGCCGAAGGGCGAACCGGAGCTGAATATGAAGGACCTACAGGCAACGTGGGATCAAATCATGGCGCCAGTGACAGCAGCAGCAACAAGCGCAGAAACCGATGATGTCCACCCGGAAGTCACGGATATCCCGGCTGCGCAGTAGCAGTAGGCCGGATAAGGCGGTCACGCCGCCATCCGGCGAGAATGTCATGCCTGATGGCGCTACGCTTATCCGGCCTACCGTGCGGTTATTGCGGCATTGCATCGCGCGGGATAATCGCCCCGCGATGCTGAATGACCGTGCTGGCGGTCAGGTGCCCGCGCTGTGCGGCCCCGGCAGCGTCGCCGCCGGTTAAACGTATTGCCAGATACCCGGCGCTAAAGGAGTCGCCCGCTGCGGTGGTGTCGATCACTTTCTCTTTTGGCAATTTCACCGCCGGAACGTCAATCACCTCTTCGCCTTTGATGGAAACCAGGCAGGAATCTGCGCCGCGTTTCACCACCACTTCCTGGACGCCTGCGTCGTGCGTGCGGGCAATGACCTCGGCAACCGGCTTTTCACCCCACAACGCGTCTTCATCATCCAGCGTCAGGAACGCGATATCCGTGCATTCCAGCATCTGCTGATATACCTGCTGCGTCTCTTCTTTGCTTGCCCACAGGCGCGGGCGATAGTTGTTGTCAAAAATGACTTTCCCGCCGTTGGCGCGGCATTCGCGCAGCAGCGACAGTAATTTATCGCGGCTGGACGGGCTTAAAATGGCAAGGCTGATCCCGCTCAGGTAGAGGTAGTCGAAGGTCGCCAGCTCTTCGCAGATTGCCGCAGACTGCTCGCTCTCCAGCCAGAATTTCGCTGCCGCCTCGTTGCGCCAGTAATAGAAAGTGCGTTCGCCAGTGCTGTCCGTCTCGATGTAATAGAGGCCCGGTAGACGGTTTTCCATGCGCTGCGTGAGGGAGGTATCGACATTTTCACCTTGCCATGAATCCAGCATTTGCTGGCTGAAGCTGTCAGTGCCCAGCGCCGTCACGTAGTGTACGGACAAGGCCGCAGAATCGACCTGACGGGCGATGTAAACGGATGTATTCAACGTGTCGCCACCGAAACCGCGCTGAACGTCTGCGCCTTTCTGTGACAGCTCAATCATGCATTCGCCAATCACGGCAATCTTTTTGGACATAGTCGTGAACCTGCTCTGAAAAAAATTAGCGTTAGTGTGCGCTGTGGTGTATTCAGCGGTCAACTATATTAAAACATCGTTCCATTATTTTTTTGAGCCAACGCGTATTCTGTGTTGATTTTTGTCATGCTGTTTCTATTTTGCGGGACGCTGAACATAAAGTTCTTTGCCAGAGCGCCGATAACCTTTGACGAGTCCGGGCAGTCACACTCTCATTAACAGGACATCTGAGATGATAAAGCAGGTTATCCAGCAGCTAAGCATTCCTGAGGCAAGCATTGAAAGCTTGCAGGAGCGGCGCTTTTGGTTGCAGTGCGAACGTGCTTACACTTATCAGCCAATCTACCAGACCAACGGGCGATTGATGGCCGTGGAACTGCTGACGGTTGTGGTACACCCGGATAACCCTTCCCGGCGCGTTGCCCCGGATCGCTATTTTGCCGAGCTGGCGGTAAGACACCGCGTGGATGTGGTGAAAGAACAGCTCCAGTTTCTGGAGCAGAAAGCCGATTTTTTCATGCGTCATGACCTGCTGGCCTCGGTCAATGTCGATGGCCCGACGCTGATCGCGATGCGTCAGCAGCCAGAGGTATTGAAAACGATTGAGCGCCTGCCCTGGCTGCGATTCGAACTGGTGGAACATATTCGTTTACCGAAAGACTCTTCGTTCGCCTCAATGTGTGAATTCGGCCCGCTCTGGCTGGATGATTTCGGCACCGGCATGGCGAATTTCTCTGCCCTGAGCGAAGTGCGTTACGACTACATCAAAGTGGCGCGGGATCTGTTTGTGATGCTGCGCCAGACGCCGGAAGGGCGAAACCTCTTTACGCTGCTGCTGCAACTGATGAACCGCTATTGTCGCGGTGTTATCGTCGAAGGCGTGGAAACGCTGGAAGAATGGCGCGATGTACAACGTTCGCCCGCTTTCGCGGCGCAGGGGTATTTTCTGTCGCGTCCTGTTCCGCTGGAGAACCTTGAACAGGTGATCCTGATGTTGTAATACCCGCTGTTTCCCGGAATGGCGCGTCTTTCACGCAGTATTCCAGGACGCAGTCTGCCTCCCTTTTCCGTCTGCTGGACTATCTTTAGGACTGGCAAGGAAAGAAGTGAGGAAGTAAAACATGACGAAAGCAGGCAAAATAACCGCTGCCATATCAGGGACTTTGTTGCTGTTGATCGTCGTACTCATCGTCCTGATTGCGACATTTGACTGGAATCGCCTCAAACCGACCATCAACCAGAAAGTCTCTACAGAACTCAACCGGCCATTCGCCATTCGCGGCGATCTGGGCGTGGTGTGGGAACGTCAAAAACAGGAAACCGGCTGGCGAAGCTGGGTGCCCTGGCCGCACGTTCATGCCGAAGACATTATCCTCGGCAATCCGCCGGATATCCCCGAAGTCACGATGGTGCATCTCCCGCTCGTTGAAGCCACGCTGGCGCCGCTGGCGTTGCTGACCAAAACCGTCTGGCTGCCGTGGATCAAACTGGTGAAGCCTGACGCCCGCCTTATCCGCCTCTCGGAGAAAAACAATAACTGGACCTTCACTCTTGCGACGGACGAGAAAAACGATCCCAATGCGCAGCCGTCCGCCTGGTCGTTCCGTCTGGATACGATTTTGTTCGATCAGGGGCGTATCGCCATTGATGATAAGGTCAGCAAAGCCGATATCGAGATCCTGGTTGATCCGCTGGGTAAACCACTGCCTTTTAGCGAAGTCACGGGAGCCAAAAGCAACAACGACAACAACAACGTGGGGGATTATGTTTTCGGCCTTAAGGCGCAGGGGCGTTATAACGGGGAACCGCTGACCGGCACGGGCAAAATTGGCGGTATGCTGGCGTTACGCAGCGAAGGCGCGCCTTTCCCGGTGCAGGCTGATTTCCGCTCGGGCAATACTCGCGTGGCCTTTGCCGGGGTGGTCAACGATCCGCTGAACATGGGCGGCGTCGATCTCCAGCTTAAGTTTTCCGGCGACTCGCTGGGCGAATTGTACGACCTGACCGGCGTACTGCTGCCGGACACGCCGCCGTTTGAAACGGACGGTCGCCTGGTGGCGAAAATCGATACGGAGACATCCTCGGTTTTTGACTACCGCAATTTTAATGGCCGCATCGGCGACAGCGATATTCACGGCTCTCTTGCTTACACTACCGGCAAGCCGCGCCCCAAACTGGAAGGGGATGTGGAGTCGCGCCAGCTTCGCCTGGCTGACCTGGGGCCGCTGATCGGCGTGGATTCCGGGAAGGGGGCGCAGCAGTCGAAACGCGCCGAGCAAAGCAAGGGCGAAAAGAGCATCCAGCCTGCCGACAAAGTGCTGCCTTATGACCGCTTTGAAACCGATAAATGGGACGTGATGGATGCCGACGTGCGCTTTAAGGGCGGGCGCATTGAGCACGGCAGCAGCCTGCCGGTCAGCGATCTCTCTACCCATATCATCCTGAAAAATGCCGATTTACGTTTGCAGCCGCTGAAGTTTGGCCTGGCAGGCGGCAGCATTGTCTCCAGCATTCATCTGGAAGGGGATAAAAAGCCAATGCAGGGAAGGGCGAATATCCAGGCGCGTCGTCTTAAACTGAAAGCGCTGATGCCGGATGTCGAACTGATGCAGAAAACATTGGGCGAAATGAACGGTGACGCGGATATCCGGGGAAGCGGCAATTCAGTGGCGGCGTTGTTAGGTAACAGTAATGGCAACCTGAAGCTGCTGATGAACGATGGCGTGATCAGCCGCAACCTGATGGAGATTGTCGGCCTGAACGTGGGCAACTTTATTGTCGGGCAGATATTTGGCGACGATGAGGTACGGGTCAACTGCGCGGCGGCTAATCTTGACATCGTTAATGGCGTTGCGCGCCCGCAAATCTTTGCTTTTGATACGGAAAATGCGCTGGTTAACGTCACCGGAACCGCGAGTTTCGCCTCTGAGCAACTGGATTTAACCATCGATCCAGAGAGCAAAGGGATTCGTATTATTACGCTGCGTTCGCCGCTGTATGTGCGCGGGTCGTTTAAAAACCCGCAGGCGGGGGTGAAAGCCGGGCCGCTGATCGCGCGAGGCGCGGTCGCTGCGGCGCTGGCGACGTTAGTCACGCCTGCCGCCGCGCTTCTGGCGTTGATTTCCCCGTCAGAAGGCGATGCGAATCAGTGTCGGATGATTTTGTCGCAGATGAAGAAATGATGATAGTGCCGGATAGCGGTGTAAACACCTTATCCGGCCTACGGGTGATGGCGGTCAAATCACAACGACTGGTGGCGCGTCTCGTGGGTCAACAGCAGCGCAATCAGCGTCAGGGCGGCCATTGACGCCAGATAGGTGCCGACCGCCGCCAGACCGTAGTTCCCCTGCAACCATGCGGCAATATATGGCGCTACGGACGCGCCAAGAATTGACGACACGTTATACGAGAAGGACGCGCCGGTGTAGCGAACTTCTGTCGGGAACAGCTCCGGCAACAGCGCGCCCATCGGGCCGAAGGTCAGCCCCATCAGACTCAGCCCCAGCAGCAGGAAAACGAATATCAATGCCGGATTACCGGAACCGAGCAACGGTTTAAAGGCAAACAGCGCGAACAGAATGATCATTGTCGTGATAATGACCATGCTCTTGCGGCGACCAAAAGCGTCTGCCAGCAGGCCCGCAACCGGCACCATCACGCCAAAGCCGATCACCGCCAGCATCAACATCCACAACACCTCGTTACGCGGTAAACCGAGCCCCGCAGGAGCGGCTGCGGTACTGTACGTCATGGAATAGACCGTCATGATGTAGAACAGCGTATAGGTCGCCAGCATGATGAATGTCCCGAGTACCGTTACGCGTACGTGCCGGGTCAGCAGGGTGCCCAGCGGGATTTTCACCTGCTTTTTCGCCGCGGCGACCTTAGCGAATACCGGTGTTTCATGCAGCGAGACGCGGACGTACAGGCCGATAATGACCAGCACCGCAGAGAAAATGAACGGTAAACGCCAGCCCCAGGTCATGAACTGCTCATCGGTCAGCAGCCAGGAGAGGAGCAGGAACGTGCCGTTGGCGAAAAAGAAGCCGATAGGCGCGCCAAGCTGCGGGAAAGAGCCGTACAGCGCGCGCTTGCGCGGCGGGGCGTTTTCGGTCGCCAGCAGCGCCGCGCCGCCCCATTCTCCGCCGAGACCCAGACCCTGGCCAAAGCGCGCCAGCGCCAGCAGCAGCGGGGCGAAAATGCCAATGGTGGCATAGCCCGGCAGCAGGCCGATCACGACGGTGGAGATCCCCATCGTCAGCAATGACGCCACCAGCGTCACTTTACGCCCGACGCGGTCGCCGAAGTGGCCGAATAGCGCAGAGCCAATTGGACGCGCGACAAAGGCGATGGCGAAGGTGGCGAGGGACTGAAGCGTTGCCGCTGCCGGATCGCCCTGCGGGAAGAAAATATGGGGGAACACGATTACCGCGGCAGTCGCGTAAATGTAGAAGTCGAAGAACTCAATGGCGGTGCCGATGAGGGAGGCAACGACGACTTTATTTCGCGAGTTTACCGGAACGTGTTCCTGTTCGTTGTCGAGTGTGGTGGCGGTTGCTTGCATAGTATTTTCTTATTTTTTGGCGAACGAACGGCCATATTACGCACAGCAAAAGCGACATTTCAATCTGTAACAAAGCGGGATTTCGCTCAAATAATGGTCAAAAAGGGGATAATGTTTAGACCTGTGATTTCACGTCTATGAAATGCTTCACACAATTTTAAACTTAGAGGATAAAACTGGTTTTAGGTTAAATAAAAGTTACGGTCTGGATTTATATGCTGCAATGCGTGCCGTATAAGGCGTAGCGACCTGCCGGGCGGTAGGCCGGATAAGCATCGCGCCATCCGGCATCAAATGATGAACTAGCGGTGGGTTTTCCCTGGCATACGCGGGTCGTCTTTGTATTCGGCGGTGGCTATCCAGGCCGCACAAAACAGCGTCAGGCGGGCAAAGAAGTAGAAGAACGCCATCAGGCCAAGCACGGAACCGAATGCGGCGCCAGACGGGGATTTCACCAGGGAAGGCAGCGTGTAGGTCATGATGATTTTGATCACCTCAAAACCGATCGCGGCGATAAACGTACCGCGAATCAATGCCTTCTTGCGCGGTCGGTGGCGCGGTAGCCGCCAGAAAATCCAGAAGAACAGCAGGTAGTTGGCGAAAATCGAAATGGCCAGCCCAATCAACCGCCAGGCGGGTTTTAGCCACTCAATGCTGTCGAGATACAGCGCGGAGATAATCATCTGCTGCGCAGAACCGGCAATCGAGGTAATGGACAGCGTGATAATCAGCGCAACCAACAGCCCAATCAGCGAGACAAAATCGCGCAGGTATTTTATCCAGATTTTTTCCTGATCCTGCGGGGTGCGCTCCCACACGTCCCGAGACTGGGCGCGAATCGCTTCACGCAGGTTGCCCATCCAGTTGATCCCGGAATAGAGCGCAATGCCCAGCCCCACCAGGCCGACGGTGGTTCGCTGCTGAACGGCGGTGTTGATAGTGCTTTTCAGCGTGGACGCCAGCGTAGGGTCGCTGACGTTCATCAGGATTTTATTGAAAATGTCCTCTAATAGCGTGGGATGCGACGCGAGAATAAAACCGGCGGCGGCAAACGACACCATCAGGACAGGGATCATCGACAGAAACGAGAAATAGGTGATCGCGGCGCCAAACTGGTTGCCCAGCCGATCGTTAAAACGCTCTGCGGCGCGGATCAGGTGGGCAATCACCGGCTGACGCTGGATTCTCGCTGCCGTCGTGGAGACCGTTTTGAGCGCCTGGGTGGCCTTGTTGTTTGTTTCTGGTTCGTCACGATCGTGCGTCTCCACTTTGGGCACCGGCGCATGGTCGAGTTCCTGAATAGGGCGTTTTACGTCTTTTTCCTGCGTCATCAGGTCGATAGTCCTTCTTTTGTTAACTCTCAGAACAGTATAGCGTGTCAGTCCACGTAGTCTTTCATTACGCCGGTCAGCCACTCCATAAACAGGTGCACCCGGCGGGAGAGGTTGCGGCGATGCGGGTAGAGCAGGGACACCGGCATTGGGTCAGCGCGATACTGCGGCAGGATCTCGATGAGCGTCCCGGCGCGCAATGCTTCGCGAACGCCGATGCGCGGCACCTGAATGATTCCCAGCCCCGCCAGGCAGGCGGCATGGTAGGTCTCGGTGCTGTTGACCGTCAGAATGCCGCCGGTTTTAATCCACTGCGTGCCGTTTGCCGTTGCCACTTCGAATCCTTGCGGACGCGTGCCCAGATTGACGGAATAATGAACCACCGCATGCGAAGCCAGATCGTCCAGGCCTTCTGGGTAGCCAAAACGCGCCAGATACTGCGGGCTGGCGCAGTTAATGACCGACAGCTTTCCCAACGGGCGGGCGATCAACCCGGAATCCTTTAGCGCCCCGACCCGCACCACGCAGTCGAACCCTTCCCGTATCAAATCCACCAGGCGATCGCTGCTGCTGAGTTCCAGCTCAATACCCGGATATTGCTGTAAAAACGCGGGCAGGCGCGGTATCACCAGGTTCTTGGCGACCCCAACCGGCATATCGACCCGCAGCTTGCCGCTGATGCTGGCCGGGTCGTGCTGGAACAAACCGTCCAGCTCGTCCAGGTTCGTCAGCAGATCTTTCGCACGTTCGTAATACACCATTCCGTCCTGAGTAAGCTGAACCCGCCGGGTGGTACGGTGCAGCAACTGCGTGCCGAGGTGGTTTTCCAGCGCCTGTATCTGGCGGGATACGCTACCTTTAGGAAGGCCTGATGTTTCGGCGGCGCGGGAAAAACTCTCCAGTTCAGCGACGCGAATGAACAACTGCATTGCGTGAATTTTATCCATCGCGAGGTCCCGGTGTTGTTCTGAATGAAACAGTGAAGCGCATTTCGCTACATTTATTGTTTTTCTAACACCTAATAAGCTCTTTCTCAATCTTCACAACACCTGAAATGAGGTTTCTTATGACGCAACGTATCGCATTAGTGACCGGCGGCAGCCGAGGACTTGGTAAAAACGCGGCGCTTAAGCTGGCGAGCAGAGGAATCGGGATCATTCTGACGTGGAACAGCAATGAAAAAGAGGCGCAGCAGGTCGTGCATGAAATTACGCAATCAGGCGGGAAAGCCGCAGCATTGCAGTTGAATGTCGGGGATATTTCGGGATTCCCGGCGTTTGTTGAAAAGGTGCGGGAAACCCTGAAAACGGAGTGGCAGCGTGATTCGTTTGATTATTTATTGAACAATGCCGGAATCGGCATCAACGCGCCGTATTCGACCTTCACTGAAGCGCAGTTTGACCAGCTTTTGAACATTCAGTTTAAAGGGCCGTTTTTCCTGACTCAGGGGCTGTTACCCCTGCTGAAGAATGGCGGCAGGATCCTCAATGTGTCGACGGGGCTGGCCCGTTTTGCGTTGCCTGGCTACAGCGCTTATGCCGCGATGAAGGGGGCGATGGAAGTGCTGACGCGTTATCAGGCAAAAGAGCTGGGCGAGCGCGGCATTAGCGTGAACATTATTGCGCCGGGAGCCATTGAAACTGATTTTGGCGGCGGCAATGTGCGGGACAATGAACAACTGAATGCGTATATCGCGTCACAAACCGCCCTGGGACGGGTCGGTTTGCCGGACGATATTGGTGATGCCATCGCCGCGTTGCTCAGCGATGAACTGGGCTGGATGACCGCGCAGCGTATCGAAGTGTCGGGCGGCATGTTCTTATAATCAGGATGATAATATTAAGCGGGTGGTTTACACCCGCAACATTAATTTAGATTAAGGATAAACTTATTTCAGGAACGCTGTTTTATTCCTGACGTTAATTTTAATATTCCGCGATGACTGTTCATCGACTTCTCTTTATTTCCCTCGCCGCCCAAAATAAATTTCTCAACCTTTGCGTTGTAGTCACTGTAATGCCAAAAAAATCTGTTATATCTATCAAAACAGATAATTAAAATAATATTAAAAGCCTTCTTTATGGAGGGGCTTTTTTAGGGAAGATCATGACGAATAACGCTTCGCAGGCGATGCATTCGCCTTTTGAACACTGTCTGGGCATCATCCGTCAGGCGTCAGTGGAGATCCTGCTGCTGCTAGGCGTACATGTTGCGGAAGGAAAAGAACCGCGCTGGTTTATGGAACAACTGGATCAAGCCCGCCTTAATTTAGGCGGCTGGAGCGTGGTGGCAAAAAAATTACATATAAACGATGCGCAACTGAGCCAGTTTATGCTGCATTTGCGACATCTCCAGCAGTATGTTCCGCAATATGACAGCGGGAAGGATGTCAGTGAAAACCAACTGCTTGCCGCCCTGCGTTTTGTGGCGTCGCTGGAACAACTGCGCCAGCGGCAGCCGCTTCTCACTTATCAGACTGATATTGATGCAGGCAATCAGGACGCGCAAATACAGGCCCGGCGTCAGCTGCGGGCGATTGAACTCACGCTGAAAGCGCTTATTTCGCAGGTGTGGCCGGATCGTCATCAGTTGAATAGCTACCTGAAGCTGCATTTTGGCGCCGATCGTCTGCGACGCTGGTTAAAACTCAGCGAAGGACAGGATGCGCTCAGCGCGATGCTGTTCAGCGAGCTGGCATTGATGGTGGTCGATAAAAAGTCGTTCGCCCGTCACTATTCCGCATTTTTCAAAGACGCGTCTGCGCTGACGCTGTTTGTTGAGCCGCGTACGACCCTGCGTATGTTCCTTGAGGATTGCCGTCAGGCGCGTAACGGCATCATCGCCGGGCAGCCGCTCAGTTCCGTACAGTTGTCGCTACTGGATTGTCAGTTCCGCCAGATCACCCGCTCGGTACAGCGGGCGTTTAATGAAAAACGCACCCGCATAAATCCGGCTTCGTTTATGGCGTCCGATGAGGGCGTGGTGGAGAAATTCTGGGAGGAGGCGCGAGAAAAAGACGCGCTGGCGGGGGGAGATAACCAGGAAATTGGCGAGAGTATTGAACCGCCTCACAAGCGACAGCAGCGGACGGCTGAAGAGCGTGAGCAGCTGATTTCCGGGGCGTTGTGGGGCGGGGTTGGCGCAATGGTGTTGGCGATTCTGGTGGGGGCGTTTTGGTTGTTCAGCTCGCCGCCTCCTTCTGCCGCGCCCGTACAACGCGACGAGGTCATGCAGGATGACGCCCGGCTTGAGGCGCCCTCCGCGCGGGAAACCATGAGCCGCATGGGGATCACCTGGGATCCGTTTAATATGCGCTCGGCGATCGACCGTAATGATACACGCGTTACGGCGTTGTTCTTACAGGGCGGGATGAACTGGCAGCTGGCCTGGACCGAACAGGCGTTTTCGGCGGGCAATGCCGATGTGCTGCAACTGCTGCTGCGCTACCCTTCGCTGATGGATGAGGTAAAACCCTGCCGACGCTTCCTGACGTCGCTGAGCCACGCCATGCTGAACGGAGCGTCGCTGACGTCGCTGCATAAAAAGTATCTGCAAAGTTTTTGTACCGTTCCGGCGGTGGTGATGCGCCAGCAGCATGATATGGAGCAGGCCCGGCTGCGTGTTCAGGCCGAGCCCAGCGTGGAAAACAAAAAATGGTTAAAGATTCAGACCGCCATTTATAACGTGATTCGGTAACGCCGCTATGGTTCGCCGTATAAACCAATCAAACGGCGAACCACGCCATTGGTCCAGCCAAACCCATCCTGCAACGGATATTCCCCGCCGCCCCCTTCACGCGGCGTGCCGCAGGCAATATGGTACTTTTCGATCAGTTTATGGTGCTGCTGGTAAAAAATATTGACGGTTTTTAACCAGTTGCGGGCAATTTCATCCCCCAGCATATCGTCGCCGTACAGCTTGAAGCCCTGGATTGCCATCCACTGTAGCGGCGCCCAGCCGTTAGGCTTATCCCATTGCTCGCCGGTTTCATACTCTGTCGCCATGATCCCGCCAGGTGTCAGCAGACGGCTGCGAACGGCGTTAGCGAGGCGGTCTGCCTGCTCGTGAGTCGCCATGCCGACATACAGCGGCACGATACTGGCGGCGGAAAAGAGCGCCATTTGCTCGCGCCGCCAGTCGTAATCCCGATAGCAGCCATTCTCGTCATCCCACAGATAGCGGTTTACGGCGGCGCGGCGATCGCTGGCTTTCTGGCGAAATGCCGCTTCGGTTTCACGGTCGCCTTTCAGGGCGGAAATGTTGGCAATCGCGCTCTCCAGTTTGTAGAGGAAAGCGTTCAGGTCGATGGGGATGAACTGGGTTGTGCGGATGCTGGCCAGTCGGCTTGCATCGCGCAGCCAGCGTGATGAGTAATCCCAACCGGAGGCCGCGCCGGCACGGAGATCCCGGTATACCTCATTGGCCGGGCGACCCGAATGTTTGGCGGTTTCCACATCCTCCAGCCACGATTCGTCGCGGGGGGTGTCGCGATCGTCCCAGTAGCGGTTGAGCAGGGAACCGTCCGGCATTCTGATGACATGGCGATAGGCCTGGTTGAGCACCAGAGATTCCGCGCCGTCCATCCAGAAGGCGTACTCCATTTTCAGATGATCCAGATAACGCCGCGCCCCGCGCACGCCATCCTCTTCGAACAGTTCGACCATCAGTGCAAAGACCGGCGGCTGCGAGCGGCTCAAATAATATGTGCGGTTTCCGTTGGGGATGTGGCCGTAATTCTCAATCATCCACGCGAAGTTGTCCGCCATACATTTCAGCAGGTCTTCCCGGCCGCTTTCCGCCAGGCCCAGCATGGTGAAATAGGAGTCCCAGTAGTAGGTTTCGCTAAAACGTCCGCCCGGCACGATATAGGATTGCGGCAGCGCCAGCAGCGAGGACCAGGGAATGTGATCCTGCGGCTCACGCGTCAGCACCGGCCAGAGCTGATCGATATGCTCTTTCAGTGAGTTTTCCGGGTTGGAGACATATTCACTGGACCGGGTTTCCGGTAGCCAGAAGTGATTTTCAACAAAGCGCAGCAGGTCAAAGTCGCGGTGTCGTCTGACCTTACGGTATCGGATCAGAATATCCAGCGGGTCCATTTTTGGCGCGCAGTCGGGGAAAGTTTTACTGTCGGCAAAAAGCCGGGATGATTGCACATGCTCGAACAGCTCAAGATAGCGATCGGCTGGGGTAAGGGCGTCGGAGGCGGGTAGCCCCTCAATCATCTCAGGTTCCGGTTCTGCCTCGATCATTTCATCCAGCTTTAACTCGCACGGGTCCGTTTCATAAAGCAGATCGATTTCGATCGTTAATTCGTCGGATGGGGCGGGGTGTAATTTCTGGTTGAGCATAATGAGAAGGACCTCCGGATTGCGTCGTAAATGATACGGGTGTTGCCCGGCTGTCTATTAAGCGTAGACATTCGCTTCGGTATATGAGGTGCAAACTGTGCGATAGATCACGCTTTGTTAATGCGTGAAAAAGAGTCTTTAAATATAGATTACTGATAATAATATAAAAAATATGGAATAGCCGTAACAGGAAGATTTTCACTTTCAGAACATTCGATTGCAACGAGTTATGAATACCGACGCCGAAAGACCCTGCTTATAATAGGGGAAAGCTATCTTATCGATAGTTTATCCCCATGTAATTGCTTGATACTTATCAAAAACCCTTCGCCTGTATTTCCTATGATGGCTATGTCTAATAAAGACATACGCCTGATTTATGTTCATCTTCTGGGCCATAATATCTCACTATAGTGAGGGTAAAATAATGAAAATCATTACCCGTCTTACCGCGATAGCCATAGCAGGCATTGCGATTTGTTATTTAGGATTATCTGGTTACGTCTGGTATCACGATAATCAACGTAGTAAAGAAGCTGATGTGCAAGCCTCAACGCTGGAAGACAATAATAAAATCCTGGGTTTTTTGCGGGAAAAGGGATGCGATTATTGTCATACCCCCTCTGCTGAACTGCCTTTTTATTCCTCTTTTCCCGTTGCTAAGCAGTTGATGAATTATGACATTCAACTGGGCTATAAATCTTTCAACCTTGAAGCAGTACGCGCCGCGTTGGTCGCGGATAAACCCGTCACGCAAAGCGATCTGAATAAGATTGAATGGGTGATGCAGTACGAAACAATGCCGCCAACGCGCTATACCGCGCTGCACTGGGCCGGTAAGGTCAGTGATACGGAGCGGGAGGAGATTCTCGGCTGGATCGCTAAACAGCGCGAACGTTACTACGCCAGCGCGGATACGGCGGCGGCGCACCGTAATGAGCCGGTTCAGCCTGTCCCCGAAAAACTGCCGGTTGACGATCAAAAAGTCGCACTGGGTTTTACCCTCTACCACGATGCCCGTTTATCGGGTGACAGCACCATCTCCTGCGCGCATTGCCATGCGCTGAACGCGGGCGGCGTGGACGGCAGGAAAACCTCCATCGGCGTGGGCGGCGCGGTAGGGCCAATCAACGCGCCAACGGTGTTCAACTCGATCTTTAACGTTGAGCAATTCTGGGATGGTCGCGCGCCGACGTTGCAGGCGCAGGCTGGTGGGCCGCCGTTAAACCCGATTGAAATGGCCTCTAAATCCTGGGATGAAATCATTGGGAAACTCGATAAAGATCCGGTGCTAAAACAGCAGTTCACGGCGATATATCCGCAGGGCTTCAGCGGAGAAACGATTACGGATGCCATTGCCGAGTTTGAGAAGACGCTGATTACGCCAAATTCGCCTTTCGATAAGTGGTTACGAGGGGATGAAAATGCGCTGACGGCGCAGCAGAAACATGGCTATGAGCTGTTCAAAGAGAATAAATGCGCGACCTGTCACGGCGGTATTATTCTCGGTGGGCGTTCCTTCGAGCCGTTGGGTCTGAAGAAAGACTTTAATTTCGGCGAAATTACCGCTGCGGACATTGGACGTATGAACGTCACCAATGAAGTTCGCGATAAATTGCGTCAGAAAGTGCCCGGATTACGTAACGTTGCGCTGACCGCGCCGTATTTCCACCGTGGAGATGTGCCAACCCTCGACGGAGCGGTGAAACTGATGTTGCGTTATCAGGTGGGGAAAGAGATTCCGCAGAAAGACATTGATGATATCGTCGCGTTCCTGGAAAGCCTGAACGGGGTGTATACGCCGTATATGCAAGGAAAATAAAAGAATGCCGGATGACGGCTGAGGTTTTATCGGGCCTACGAAAACCGCACGCGTAGGCCCGATAAGCATAGCGCCATCGGGCATGGCGACGTAAACGCCTTAATCGGCCGACAGGATCATCACACCATCCGGCGCTTATCGACGATTAACGCATTGTCACGAACTCTTCCGCCGCCGTTGGGTGAATCGCCACGGTGTTGTCGAAGTCTTTCTTGGTGGCGCCCATTTTCAGTGCGACCGCGAAGCCCTGCAACATTTCATCCATCCCGAAGCCGATGCCGTGAATACCGACAATCTTCTCGTCTTCGCCGACGCATACCAGCTTCATGCGGCAGGGCTGACGGTGAGACGTCACCGCAGTGTACATGGCTGTGAACGATGATTTGTACACTTTCACCTGGTCGTCGCCGTACTGTTCGCGCGCCTGTGGTTCGGTCAGGCCCACGGTGCCAATCGGCGGGTGGCTAAAGACCACGGTCGGAATATTGCTGTAGTCCAGATGCTCGTTCGGCTTGTTGTTGAACAAACGTTCGGAGAGACGACGACCCGCCGCCACGGCGACTGGCGTCAGCTCAACCGCTCCGGTGTTATCGCCCACCGCATAAATACCTTCCACGCTGGTATTCTGGAATTTATCGACGACGATGTACCCTTTTTCGTTGGTTTTCACGCCGGTGGCGGCAAGGTTAACGTTGTCGGTTGCCGGTTCGCGGCCAATCGCCCAAATCAGGCAATCCACCGTTTCGCTGCGACCGTCTTCCAGTTGCAGGGTCAGGCTGCCGTCGGCGTTTTTCACCACCGCTTTCGGGATCGCGTGGGTGTGAAGCGTCGGGCCTTCCGTGTTCATCACTTCAACCAGCGTTTCGGTGATCATCGGGTCAAAGCTGCGCAGCGGCGCGTGTTTACGCACGAACAGGTGCGTTTGGGCGCCCAGGCCGTTAATCACGCCAGCCAGTTCTACGGCGATGTAACCCGCGCCGACCACCGCAACGCGCTCCGGCAGCGCAGGCAGCGCAAAGAAACCGTCGGAGTCGATACCGTATTCCGTACCCGGAATGGACGGATGGCTCGGGCGACCGCCGGTGGCGATCAGAATGTGATCGGCGGTGATCGTTTCCCCATTCACTTCAAGGGTTCTGGCATCCACGAAGCGGGCGAAGCCTTTGATCACATCCACGTTATTTTTACCCAGCACGTTGTCGTACGAGGTGTGAATACGGTCGATATAGGCCGTGCGGCTGGCAATCAGCGTGTCCCAGTTGAACGCGTTGATGGTGGTGTCAAAGCCGTAGTCCGGGCCGTACATATGGATCGCTTCGCGAATCTGCGCGGCATGCCACATCACTTTTTTAGGGACGCAACCGACGTTGACGCAGGTGCCGCCCAGCTCTTTGGCTTCAATCAATGCACATTTCTGACCGTACATAGCGGCACGGTTAATCGAGGCAATACCGCCGCTTCCGCCGCCGATCGCGATGTAATCATAGTGTTTGGTCATGACCGCTCCTTCATGTTCATTGTAGGGCGAATGAGCGCAATGCCATTCGCCAAAATATTCGCGATTGTATACCTGGAATTAAAAGGTTCCACCGATGGCTGTGATTACTCCGGCACGATCCAGCTGACGGAAGCGTGCCCGGTGCCCGCTGGAACCAGCTTGCTGTGCAGCCACGGCAGCACGTTGTTCATCTGCTTTTCCAGCTTCCACGGCGGGTTAATGACGATCATGCCAGAGGCGGTCATGCCGCGCTGGTCGCTGTCCGGGCGTACTGCCAGCTCAATTTGCAGGATTTTGCGGATTCCGGTGTCTTCCAGGTCGTGAATCATGCGTTTAATTTGCTGGCGTAACACCACCGGATACCACAGCGCATAGGTGCCGGTGGCAAAGCGCTTATACCCTTCGCTGATGCCGCTGACGACCGCCTGATAATCGGTTTTCATTTCGTAAGGCGGGTCGATGAGGATCAGGCCGCGACGCGAAACCGGCGGCAGTTTGGACTTCAACTGCATATAGCCGTCGGCACGCTCCACGCGGGCACGGCTGTCTTTTTGAAACTCAGAACGCAGCAGCGGAAAATCGCTTGAATGCAGCTCCGTCAGTTGCAGGCTGTCCTGCTCACGCAGCAGCTGGCGGGCGATGAGCGGGGAACCCGGGTAGTAACGCAGTTGCCCGTTACGGTTAAAGTGTTCTACCACGCCGATATAAGGCTCCAGCTCGGCCGGTAAATCGTCCTGCTGCCAGATGCGGGCGATCCCTTCCATATATTCACCGGTGCGTTCGGCGTGTTCGCCGCTCAGCTGATAACGGCCAGCGCCAGCGTGCGTGTCCAGATAAAGAAACGGTTTCTCTTTCTCTTTGAGCGACTCGATAATCAGGCTCTGAACAGTGTGTTTGAGGACGTCGGCGTGGTTGCCAGCGTGAAAGCTGTGGCGATAACTGAGCATGGGTAATTAAATTCCGCTGAAATAGACGATTTGTCACAGTTTACAGCAGAAAAGGGCAGATTACCCGTAGGCCGGTAAGCGCAGCGCTACCGGGTATTTTTCCGCTACGCTCGCCATTGAAATTCACTACACTTACCCCCATCTGAAACAAATATGCACAGCGCCGGATGCGCGCTTCATTCACCTCATTCAACAGGACAGCGCTTATGACCAATCCATTACTGACGCCTTTCTCGCTACCGCCGTTTTCCCAAATCCAGCCTGAGCATGTGGTGCCTGCCGTGACAAAGGCGCTGAATGACTGCCGTGAAAACGTGGAGCGGGTAGTGGCGCAGGGCGCGCCGTACACCTGGGAAAATCTCTGCCAGCCGCTGGCGGAAGTGGACGACGTGCTGGGGCGCATTTTCTCTCCGGTCAGCCACCTGAATTCCGTTAAAAACAGCCCGGAACTGCGCGAAGCCTATGAGCAGACGCTGCCGCTGCTGTCTGAATACAGCACCTGGGTTGGTCAGCACGAGGGTCTGTACAATGCGTACCGCGACCTGCGCGATGGCGACCATTACGCGACCCTGAACCTCGCGCAGAAAAAAGCGGTTGATAACGCGCTGCGCGATTTTGAGCTTTCCGGTATTGGTCTGCCGAAGGAAAAACAGCAGCGCTATGGTGAAATCGCCACTCGCCTGTCCGAGCTGGGTAACCAGTACAGCAACAACGTGCTCGACGCTACGATGGGCTGGACGAAGTTAGTGACTGACGACGCGGAACTGGCGGGTATGCCGGAAAGCGCTCTGGCCGCCGCGAAAGCGCAGGCGGAAGCGAAAGAACAGGAAGGCTGGCTGCTGACGCTGGATATTCCAAGCTATCTGCCGGTGATGACCTACTGCGACAACCCGGCATTGCGTGAAGAGATGTACCGCGCCTATGTGACGCGCGCCTCCGATCAGGGGCCGAATGCGGGTAAATGGGACAACAGCCCGGTGATGGAAGAGATCCTCGCGCTGCGTCATGAACTGGCGCAACTGCTGGGTTTCGACAGCTATGCCTTTAAATCGCTCGCCACCAAAATGGCGGAAAACCCGCAGCAGGTGCTGGATTTCTTAACCGATCTGGCGAAACGCGCGCGTCCGCAGGGCGAAAAAGAGCTGGCGCAACTGCGCGCCTTCGCGAAAGCGACGTTCGGCGTCGATGAACTGCAACCGTGGGATATCGCGTACTACAGCGAGAAACAGAAGCAGCACCTTTACAGCATCAGCGATGAGCAACTGCGCCCGTACTTCCCGGAAAACAAAGCCGTGAACGGCCTGTTTGAAGTGGTACAACGCATTTACGGCATTACGGCCAGAGAGCGTAACGATGTGGATGTCTGGCATCCCGACGTGCGCTTCTTCGAGCTGTATGACGAAAATAACGAACTGCGCGGCAGCTTCTACCTCGATCTGTATGCGCGTGAGCACAAGCGTGGCGGGGCGTGGATGGATGACTGCGTCGGCCAGATGCGCAAAGCCGATGGCTCGCTGCAAAAACCGGTCGCCTACCTGACCTGTAACTTTAACCGTCCGGTTAACGGTAAGCCGGCGCTGTTCACGCATGATGAAGTGATCACCCTGTTCCACGAGTTCGGCCACGGTCTGCACCACATGCTGACCCGCATCGAAACGGCGGGCGTTTCCGGCATCAGCGGCGTGCCGTGGGATGCGGTCGAACTGCCGAGCCAGTTTATGGAAAACTGGTGCTGGGAGCCGGACGCGCTGGCGTTTATCTCCGGTCACTACGAGACCGGCGAACCACTGCCGAAGGAACTGCTGGATAAAATGCTGGCGGCGAAGAACTACCAGGCGGCGCTGTTTATTCTGCGTCAGCTGGAGTTTGGCCTGTTCGACTTCCGTCTGCATGCGGAATTTAACCCGGAACAAGGGGCGAAAATTCTGGAAACGCTTTCTGAAATCAAAAAACAGGTCGCCGTGGTGCCGGGGCCGTCATGGGGTCGCTTCCCGCACGCCTTCAGCCATATTTTCGCCGGGGGATATGCGGCAGGTTACTACAGCTATCTGTGGGCCGATGTACTGGCGGCGGATGCCTTCTCGCGCTTTGAGGAAGAAGGCATTTTCAACCGCGATACCGGGCAGTCGTTCCTCGACAACATCCTGACTCGCGGCGGTTCGGAAGAGCCGATGGAGCTGTTCAAGCGCTTCCGTGGTCGTGAACCGCAGCTGGACGCGATGCTGACGCACTACGGCATTAAAGGCTGATAGCGTACGTGAAGATCTGCTTAGTTGATGAAACAGGCGCCAGAGACGGCGCCTTATCTGTTATTGCCGCCCGCTGGGGGTTAGAGCATGACGAAAACAACCCGATGGCGCTGGTGCTGACGACTGCGCATCTGGAGCTGCGTAAGCGCGATGAGCCGAAGCTTGGCGGCATCTTTGTCGATTTTGTCGGCGGGGCGATGGCCCATCGCCGCAAGTTCGGCGGCGGTCGTGGCGAAGCGGTCGCGAAAGCGGTCGGCATTAAAGGCGATTACCTGCCGGATGTGGTCGATGCGACGGCGGGACTGGGGCGCGATGCTTTTGTGCTGGCTTCCGTGGGGTGTCGAGTGCGCATGCTGGAGCGCAACCCGGTGGTCGCGGCGTTGCTGGATGACGGTCTGGCGCGCGGGTATGCTGACCCGGAAATCGGCCCGTGGTTGCAGGAGCGCTTGCAGTTGATCCATGCCTCCAGCCTGACGGCGCTGACGGATATCACGCCGCGCCCGCAGGTGGTTTATCTCGATCCGATGTTCCCGCATAAGCAGAAAAGCGCATTGGTGAAAAAAGAGATGCGGGTGTTTCAGTCGCTGGTCGGGCCGGATCTTGATGCCGATGGTTTGCTGGCGCCAGCGCGCCAGCTGGCGACCAAACGGGTCGTGGTGAAGCGCCCGGATTACGCGCCACCGTTAGCGGATGTCGCCACGCCGAACGCGGTTGTCACCAAAGGCCACCGGTTTGATATTTATGCCGGTACGGCGTTGGTGGAGTAACGAATTGCCCGATGGCGCTTCGCTTATCGGGCCTACGGTTCAGTGCAGGGTACGCCGCCATCCGGCAAGGCTGACTAAACAAACGGCGCCAGCGGATCGGCAATCTCAAACGCCACGGCTCTGTCGGCCTTCGGTGGATAGATCAGCTCGCTGACAATCGACAGCTTGAGTTTTTTCGCTTCCGCACGCGTCAGTTTTACCTGCTGATCCCAGCCTTCGGTGTAGACCGCGCCCCATGCGCCAAGATCCAGACAGGTGACATAGTTTTCCTGACGATACGGCAGAGGAGCGACCTCCAGCAGGTCAGCGGCCGCGTTATTCCCGGCAAACTTGCCCAGCAGAATCGCGTGCTGGCAGGTCATTAACGCATGATTGCCTTTGTCATCGGTTGCGGCGTACGCCACATCGCCAGTGGCATAAATGTCATCGTGACCCACCACCTGAAGCTGAGCGTTCACATGTAAACGCCCCTGACGGTCGCGCGGAGCGTCAATCTGCCCGGTCAGATCGTTCGCCTGAACGCCGACGGTCCAAATGACGGTTTGCGACGCGATGGTTTGCCCGTCTTTCAGCGTGATGCCCGTTGCGTCCACGCTTTCCACTTCCGTATTCACCAGCCACTCCACGCCCAGCTCTGCCGACGCTTCGATAATCACGTTGCGCAGTTCTTCGCTGTAGCGAGCGCCAGGCTGGGGGCCGCGTTCAACTACGACTACTCTGGTCTTAGCATCAGCGCCGAGAATATCACGCAAACGGCCAGGCAACTCCAGCGCCATCTCGATCCCGGTAAAGCCGCCGCCGCAAACAACAACGGTATTGCGCGCGGCGCTTTCTTCTTTGTTCGCCAGATCCTTCAGGTGCTGCTCCAGTACGGCGGCGCTTTCCAGTTGATCCAGATCGAACGCATGCGCATCTGCGCCCGTTACGAGTGAACGGTTAACGTGGCTGCCGCTTGCCAGAATCAAACGGTCGTAGCGATGCAAGTGCGTTTTGCCGGAGGCATCCGCCCAGCTCACCTCTTTTGAGTCGGGAAGGATCTGCGCAACCGTCCCGCGCAGGAAGTTGACGCCGGTTTCGTCGAACAGCGGTTGCAGGGGAGCGACCAGCGTCTGGACGGCATTTTCATAAAAGCGAGGGCGTACGCGAAGTTCGGGTTGTGGGGCGATAACGGTGATATCAATTGTGTCATTCTGGTGTTTATCTGCCAGACGGGCGGCGCTCAGCGCGGCCCACATCCCGGAAAAACCTGCACCAACGATCAGAATTTGTTTACGCATTTAGGTTGCACTCAATGTTAACGATGAAGTTATTTACTAGGATTTTATTAGTCGTAGTTAATGAATGCAATGTCATTTGTGCGATCCGGTGGAAAATGATCCAGATATGGTAGTTATCATTATGATAAATAATGAATTAAATTTTAATTTCTAATGTGCTGTGGTTCTCTGTCTGGCAAGCGCCTGTCGAAAAAGCTACAATAACTCAGAATTATTTTGGCTGAGATAAGAGCATGGCATTCTACAGTTCCGGGGTTGAGTACGGCATCCATAGCCTGATGTGTATGGTGGACAGCAAAGGCGACGCCCGCGATATGAGCGTTCGCGAAATTGCTGACCTGCAAAGCGTGCCCTACGACTATCTGGCCAAGATTTTTACCCGTCTGTCGAAAGCGGGCCTGGTGCGCAGCATCGAAGGCAAAGGCGGTGGTTTTCAGCTCGCCAGGCCTGCTGAACACATCACGGTGCTGGATGTGGTCAACGCCATTGACGGTGACAAGCGCATCTTTGAATGCCGTGAAATTCGCCAGCGTCTGGCTGTTTTTGATGAGCAACCTCCGGCGTGGGCCTGCGAAGGTATCTGCGGCGTGCGCTCGGTAATGGACATGGCGCAGCAGCGTATGGAAGAAGCGTTAGGGCAGCATACCATTCTCGATCTGGCGCGTAAGATGTACCGCAAAGCGCCAGAGACCTTTGTGGTTGAAGTGCAGGAATGGATTGACGCGCGTAAAGGGTAAATGCCCGAACGCAGGCCGGATGCGGCTATGTCCGATAGCGCTGTGCTTATCGGACTATGTTGCGATTAGACTGTTTTGAAAAGATTAACCATCTCTGGATTACGCTCTATCACCCGAAGAACCTTAAGATAAGTTCCGGTAGGGATACGCCTCTTCTGCTCCCAGGCCTGAATCAGGGAAGATGAGACGCCTATTGCCTGTGCAAACTCATTCTGCTTCATATTGGCTTTCTTCCTGATAGCTTTGACATCTGGAAGTTCATATCGGGTGATTCGGGCAGCAGGTTTGCGACCCTGGCTGATTTCAACGGCCTCGCTTGCAGATTCCATCAGATCTTTAAAGAAATCGTTCATAACGAGCCCTCTTTTAGTTGGTGAATGATGGATTTGAGGGCGTTTTTTTCTTCGCCGCTCAGACTATCCTTTTTGTTCTTAGGGTAAGCCATGAAAAGCCAGATACGCCCTTCGCTATTTTGAAAATAGTAAATACTACGAATCCCGCCGCTTTTTCCCTTACAGTGGCTTGCTGGAGCAAAACGAACTTTCCTGCAACCACCTGTACCCTGAATTAAATCACCTTCCAGCGGGTTTATAATGAGCATTTCCTGAAATGCGCGATATTCATCCTCGGTGAGCAGAGCTTCCCGCTGGCGGGCAAAGACAGAAGTCTCAATAAATTCAATGTAGTTCATGGTCATGTCCGTCCATGATGACCTGTTTGTTTAAATTATACTCTTACATAGTAAGAGTTAACAGATAAAAAAAACCGCGATGTTACTCGCGGTCAGAACTAAAAGTTGACGCTTATTTACTGCTATCCGGCGTATTAATCATCCGGTTCAACCACGGCACCATAATCGCCATCACAACGGTGACCGCCAGTGTGACGAGGCCTATTTTGCTGAACACGCCGGTGTAGATAGGCAGCGTCTGGAGCGGGTCGGTGATATTTTCCGGTACGGCGGTGAAGGTTGCGACATAGCCGCCCAGCAGGAAAGCCGCCGCCTGCGTCAGGAACCACATCCCGAGAATAAAGCCCATCAGGTGCTGAGGCACCAGCGCGGCAACCATCGCCAGCCCCAGGGCGCTAATCAGCAACTCACCCAGACTCTGGAACAGGTACACCAGCACGATAAACCACGGTGAAGTCAGCCCCTGCGCATCGGCGAACCACATGCCTGCGGCGGCGGCGGTCAGAAAGCCCAGCGAACAGAGGAACATGCCCAGCGTAAACTTCATCGGCATGGTCAGATCTTTGCCTTTGCTCCCCAGACGCGTGTAAATCGCCGCCAGTACCGGACTGGCAACCACCACCCAGAATGGGTTCAGCGCCTGGAAGCTGACCGGGTTAATGGTAAAACCGAGAATATCGTGATGTACGTTATTGATTGCGAAGAAATTCAGCGATGTAGGCATCTGTGCGTACAGAATATAAAACAGCACCGCTTCAAGCATCAGGATAAAAGCGACGAACATTTTGTTGCGTCCGGTTTTATCCAGACGAAACGCTTCACGGAAGAAGAAAATGATGACCACAATCGACAGGACGATCAGCACCAGGTTGGCGATTTTTACGTTATGCATCAGCCAGGCGCAGAGGAAAATCATGGCGACGGTGCCGATCAGTACGGCGAGCAGATTACGGAAGCTCAGCGGCTTATGGTCTGGCTCTGAACCGATATCTTTCACCATGCCGCGACAGGCGAAGTAGACCAGCAGCGCGACAATCAGCCCTGCGCCGCACAGGTTATAGGTAACGGCATAGCCGAATTTGTCGGCGATGACCGGGGCGAGGGAGAGCGACAGCAGCGACCCGATGTTAATCGACATATAAAACAGGGTGAACGCGCCGTCCAGACGGGGGTCTTTGGGCAGGTAACACTTGGACAGCAGGCTCGCAGGGTTGGCTTTAAATAGCCCGTTACCGACGGCAATCGTCCCCAGCGCGATAAAAATCAGGTTCGGTTTCAGTAACGATAACCCGGTCATGAAGTAGCCGATCGCCAGGACAATCGCCCCCAGTACCAGGGTACGCTTAGTTCCCAGCAGGTGATCGCCAACGTAGCCGCCAATGGATATCAGGCCGTACACCAGTGCGGCAAATGCGCCAAAGGTGATAAATGCCTGTTCCTGAGAGAAGCCAAGCTGTTTAACAAAGAAAACCGCCAGGATGCCCTGGACGCCGTAATAGCCGAATCGCTCCCATAATTCTACAAAAAAGATCATGAAGAACGGACGGGGTTGCTGTAGCAAGCCCGTAGGTGCAGTTGTATTCATATTCCTTCGCCTTTCAATGCCATCCCGAAAAGTATGAACGCGTATGCCAAAACGCGCCGAAAAAGTCTGACTCTGTTATAGACTGCGGTCATTAACCGAATGAATAGATTATTATAGAGATGGTTTTCGATCTAATTAGTTGATCACACTAATTATGATTTGTGGTCTGGAATGTTGTACTGGAATGTGTTCGAGGGAAGGCATAAACAAAAACGCCCGCATTGGCGGGCGCTGTGTATATCGGGCTGATGAATGCCAGGCCGGATAAGGCGTCAGCCGCCATCCGGCACAACAGGAACTTACTCTTCTTCGTCGCGCAGCGGAACAATCAGCATGTCGACATGCACGGTATTAATCAGCTGGCGTGCTGAAGACATCAGTTTGCTCCAGAAGTCCTGATGATGACCACAAACGACCAGATCCATATCGTATTTTTTGATCGCGTCAACCAGTACCTGACCCAGATCGCCGCTGCCGCTCAGGGTTTCGGTGATAGGGTAACCGGCATTGGTGGAAAGTTCGGTCAGCGCATGGTGTGTTTCTTCAGAGATGCGTTTTTGCATATCGCCCAGATTCACGTCGATCAGGCCGGTGTACAGGTCAGAGTAATTGACATCAACGTGGATAAGAGAGACTTTCGCGTTGTAAGGACGCGCCATTGAAACCGCTTTTTCTACCAGAACTTTACTTTCCGGGGAAAGGTCAACCGCGATGAGAATGTGTTTGTAAGCCATAGTGTTACTCCTTCCATAAGTTGTCGATGACTAGCCAGCTAGCGTTTCTTGTGCCGCCGCGTCACCCGCGTCCTGCGAACTACAGCGCGGGGCTAGCCCAGCCGAGAAGTGAATGTAAAGACTATCCTTACATTATAGCGACCTGGATAATCCGTCAATCCGCCTTGCTTGCCAATCAGTTAAACAAAATTTTCAGTTAATTGCATTGATAGCGGTTAACCTTCTGGCAAAAAAATTAACTGATCTCCTACACTATTTAATAGAGCCGTTCGGATGCAGGGCACTGGCGTGAACGGTTTAGCAGGACTCTTTCACTGAACTGTCTGGCTGAGTATCGGGGGAGCGGTAGTCCCGGAGAGGAGCTCCGTGGGCGGGTCGCCGGGGAGGAGGTATGATAAGCACCGTCGCATTATTCTGGGCTTTATGTGTCGTTTGCATTGTTAATATGGCGCGCTATTTCTCATCGTTACGCGCGCTGTTAGTGGTACTGCGTGGTTGCGATCCATTGCTCTACCAATATGTGGATGGAGGTGGCTTCTTTACCTCGCATGGTCAACCCAACAAACAGATGCGTCTGGTGTGGTATATCTACGCGCAACGTTATCGCGATCACCACGATGATGAATTCATCCGCCGTTGTGAACGCGTTCGCGGCCAGTTCATCCTCACCAGCGCATTATGCGGTCTGGTGCTGATCAGTATGGTTGCGCTGTTGATTTGGCACTGAGCAAAAATAAAAAAGGCGAGGATATCCTCGCCTTTTTATCATCCGGCTCAGGGCGCAACTGTGAACCGGAGGTCTGAGATATTGTCCTGAATCGAGATAACTTTACCGCTATAAGAAATGCTCACCGCCCCGTTTTTATCTGGGCTGGCATTCGTAATAGTGCCAGTACCCTCAATGACGGGAGATTTCGTAGAGAGTTGCTGGATAATGTCTGTGTCTTTGCCCTCTAGCTTATTCGACAGATAATATCGGTAAATGGTAGGTACGGTTGCGCCACCCTGATGATTCACAGTCATGTACAGCCAGACGCAATCTGAAACTTGATAAACGCGCTGCAACTCGTCGTCACTGCGAGGGGCGGGCTGATGATTTAACCAGGCAAAACCTGTAACCACGATGAGAAGTACAAGCGTGACAAGCCGATGGAGCCATCTAATAGCCGTTCTGAATGGCATAGTCTATTCCTTCTCTGATATTGCGCTGATCCGTTGGGTCATCACCGTAAGGTGGTTTATCGTACCATTTACCCCATTCAGGTTTTGAAGTACCTGCGCGGTTCTGAGCCCAACCCCCGCCAATAAGGAGGATCTTTGCAGGAATGCCTGCAGCAGTCCCTGCGGCATCGAAGTTGAAATTGCCAAATGCTGCGAAATACGGATCGAATTTTTTATAATCCCATGGGCCGCCATTTCTGACTTTTTGATAGAACCAGTAGTAAGTAGAAGCCGTGGCCATATTACGAGACATTCCATTTTGGCGTGCTTCACGCATGTTGTTAGCTATAACAATTGAACCAGGGCCAGGGGTTGGAACGGAAGCCATACATCCTCCAGTGTTCGGTTTTAATCCTGCCCGGCATGATAGTTTCTCGTGTATCGATAATCTGAACAAAAAGTGTTCAGATTTTCCTAATGAAAGTAGAGAGTTAATAGAAAAACGGCGCATATAAAAAAAGCGGGTCAGTTTCCTGACCCGCTCAATACGGTTGATTCTGCATTCCTTTGCCTGATGGCGCGTCGCTTTAAGGCCTACGTGCTGCGTTTTTGTAGGCCGGATAAGGCATCGCCGCCATCCGGCACGGTCGCGCTTAGATAATCTTCAGCGAGATCCAGTACAGCACGCCGGACAGAATAATCGCCGCTGGCAGGGTAAACACCCAGGCCATCAGAATGCTGGTGACCGTTTTGCGCTGTAGACCGCCACCGTCCACAACCATTGTCCCCGCGACGGAGGAAGAAAGGACGTGCGTGGTGGATACCGGCATACCGGTGTAGCTGGCGAGACCGATAGAGACTGCGGCCGTCATCTGCGCCGACATCCCTTGCGCATAGGTCATGCCTTTCTTACCAATCTTCTCACCGATGGTGGTCGCCACGCGGCGCCAGCCGATCATGGTGCCAATACCCAGCGCCAGCGCGACGGCCATGATGATCCAGATCGGCGCGTACTCAATGGTGCTCAGCATATCGGTTTTCAGTTTTTTCAGCAGACGCTGGTCGTCATTGCTTACGCCAGGCAGCTTCACGACTTTATCGGTCGTGTCGGAGATGCACAGCATAATGCGACGCAGCTGGCTACGCTGGTCAACGCTTAACGTGTCGTAGCTTTCCAGATTCGCCAGCATACCTTTCGCGCGATCAAGCGCATTGATGGTATTCGCCGGGTGGCAATGGAACTCTGCGGGTTCTGTCGCGCCCGGTTCCGGTGCGGGAATCAGCTGATCCACGCCGGTGACTTTTTTCAGCAGATCAGGGTGCTGCTGGAAGTACGTTTCGACGTTGTTGATGGCGTCGCGGGTACGGGTAATTTCATAGCCGGATGCGTTCATATTGACGACGAAGCCCGCAGGCGCCACGCCAATCAGAACCAGCATGACCAGACCAATGCCTTTCTGACCATCGTTAGCGCCATGAGAGAACGCCACGCCGATAGCCGAGAGGATAAGTGCGATACGCGTCCAGAATGGCGGCTTTTTCTTACCGTCTTTCTTTTCACGTTCAGCAGGGGTCAGGTGGATACGTGCGCGCTTTTTAGTGCCGCTCCAGTAGCGACGCAGCAAAAAGATCAGACCGCCAGCAAACACCAGGCCTACGATAGGGGAGACAATCAATGACCCAAAGATATTGATAACTTTAGGTATATTTAGCGCATCCACCACTGAAGTGCCGGTCATCATTGCATTGGTTAAACCGATACCAATGATGGCGCCAATCAGCGTATGGGAACTGGAGGCAGGCAGACCAAAGTACCATGTACCGAGGTTCCAGATAATGGCCGCCAGCAACATAGAGAACACCATAGCGAGGCCATGTGCGGAACCCATGTTAAGCAGCAAATCCGTAGGCAACATATGCACGATGGCATAGGCTACACTCAGACCGCCCAGTAGAACGCCAAAGAAGTTAAAGACCGCAGCCATAACAACCGCCAGTTGCGAACGCATCGCACGGGTATAAATCACGGTTGCCACTGCGTTGGCTGTATCATGGAAGCCGTTAATCGCTTCGTAGAACAGCACAAAAGCCAGAGCAAGCAATAATAAAAGCCCGGTATGTAAATCCAGGCCAGCAAACAAATGTAGCATAGGACGTTACGCCATTTTGAGGACATGAACGCGGCGCATTATCAGTGACTTTCGCGGCGCGGGCAAAGTGAAATATAGACTTTTTTTGATATAACGCCTGCTTAATGTCATGCCACTAAAGAATTATCTTATAGAATTCAATTAAATACTCATATCCATCGATTTTGGCGCTGGTGCGACCACTGAGGAATCTTTACAATTCACGCCCTGTTTTCAGAGAGGATCGCAAAGTGGAAAGGTTTGATGCCGTTATTATAGGCGCTGGCGCGGCGGGTATGTTCTGTGCGGCGCAGGCCGGTCAGGCGGGGCGCCGCGTGCTGCTCATCGATAATGGTAAAAAACCGGGGCGTAAGATCCTGATGTCCGGCGGCGGGCGCTGCAACTTCACGAATCTGTATGTCGAACCTGCTGCCTATCTGAGCCAGAACCCCCATTTCTGCAAATCGGCGCTGGCGCGTTACACCCAGTGGGACTTTATCGATCTGGTGGGCAAACACGGCATCGCCTGGCATGAAAAGACGCTCGGCCAGCTGTTCTGCGACGACTCTGCGCAGCAAATTGTCGATATGCTGGTGGCGGAATGCGCAAAGGGCAACGTGACGATGCGTCTGCGCAGCGAAGTGCTCAGCATTGCGCGTGATGACGAAGGGTTTACCCTGGAACTGAACGGCATGACGGTCGCGGCGAAAAAAGTGGTGATCGCCACGGGCGGTCTCTCCATGCCGGGTCTGGGCGCGTCGCCGTTGGGTTATAAAATTGCTGAACAGTTTGGTCTGGATGTCCTGCCGACCCGCGCCGGGCTGGTGCCCTTCACGTTGCATAAACCGCTGCTGGAGCAGCTTCAGGTGTTATCCGGCGTTTCGGTGCCTGCGGTGATCGCGGCGCAGGACGGTACGGTATTCCGTGAAAATCTGCTCTTTACCCACCGTGGGCTGTCAGGCCCGGCGGTTTTACAGATTTCGAGTTTCTGGCAGCCCGGCGAATTTGTCAGCATCAATTTGCTGCCGGAGGTCGATCCTGATGATTTCCTCAATGAACAACGTTGCGCGCACCCGAATCAAAGCCTGAAAAATACGCTGGCGATGCAGTTGCCGAAGCGCCTGGTGGAATGTTTACAGCAGCTTGGGCAGATCCCGGATGTTTCCCTGAAACAGTTGAACGCACGCGAGCAGCAAGCGCTGATTGAAACGCTGACCGAATGGCGCGTACAGCCTAACGGTACGGAAGGCTATCGCACGGCGGAAGTGACGCTTGGCGGCGTGAACACCGATGAACTTTCTTCGCGCACGATGGAGGCCCGAAAAGTGCCGGGACTTTATTTTATCGGCGAGGTGATGGATGTCACCGGTTGGCTGGGGGGCTATAACTTCCAGTGGGCCTGGTCGAGCGCGTGGGCATGCGCGCAGGCGCTGAGCGAAGGATAACGGGTTTGCCCGACCAGAGAGCGGTCGGGCGCAGTTGTCAGTTCAGGCCAAGAAAATACTGGGCGATTTTAAAGTAGATAATCAGTCCGGTGCCGTCGATCAGCGTGGCGATAAACGGCGCAGAGACCACCGCAGGGTCGATGCCGATGCGCTTGAGCACCATCGGGATCACCGATGACACCACCGCGCTCCACAGCGTAATGCATACCAGCGTCAGGCTGACGATCAGCGTGATTTCCACGCCGATACCCATCATCCAGGCGCGCAGACAACCCGCCAGGCCTAGCGTTATGGCGATCAGCAGCGAGGTCGATGCCTCTTTGCGAATGACCCGCCCCATGTCGCGCAGCCGCACTTCGCCCAGCGCCATTGCGCGCACCAGCGTAGAGGTTATTTGCGTGCCGCTGTTGCCGCCGGTGCCAATCAGCAGGGGGATGAAGAAGGCCAGCGCAATCGCTGACTCCAGCGCCTCTTCGAAATGTTGCAGTACGCTACTGGTATAGGCTTCCGCCACAAACAGCAACAGCAGCCACACAGAACGTTTCTTCCACAGCGTCCACGGGCTGATGTCCAGATACGGTTTCTCCAGCGGCAGCGTCGCCCCCTGGCGCTGCACGTCTTCAGTGACGTCATCTTCCAGAAGATGGGCAATCTCTTTTTCCATCAGGCAGCCGACCAGCTCGCCTTTATCGACGACCGGCACCAGATCGAGCTGGCGTTCGGTCAGCTCGGCAATGATGTGTGGACGTTCGTCGTCGGGTTTGACGCGAAACAGGCAACTGTCCATTAAGGCGCGGATAGATTGCGCCGTGTCGCTTGCCTGCAAAAGTTTCTTGATGGATAAAACCCCGCGCAGCTGTTTTTCCGCAACCACAAACACCTGGCCGGGAATATCATCTGAGATGAGTTGCGACACAAAGAATTCACGCGCCTCATGAACGCTGAGATGATCCGGCAGCGTAATAAAATCGGTACGCATATATTGCGCGATAGCATCGCCGTCAAAAGCCGGAGCCGGGTGATGTGCGTTGCAAACGTGGATGGATGACATTGATGTAATTCCCTATAAAAAGCTCTCATAGGGGCGAACAAGACAGGATGAGCACAGGCAGATCCCTACGTCCTGGTTTTAGCACTGCACAACGTATCTGCCCGATAGTGATATCGTCAGAAGTTACCTTGGCAACACCTTGATTCGATGGATGCCTGTATTTCCCTGAGTGGTCTCTCTCGATACCAGCAGGGCGGTAACTTATATTTGTGCAGGAGCCTCGCCATAACGAGATCGATAAAATGAGCCGCCAGTATAGAGAATGTTAACCATTCACAATGTTTATAATTTAGATGGTTTATCAACGGTTGATATACCACATTGTCTCTCTGCCAATAAAAGCCAGCGAAACCCATTAAAGAATGAAGTGAATAGACATCACGGGTATTGGTGTTAGTATTTCATTGATAGTACATATGAGTATGCGTGTTTCATTTACGGCCAGGAACGCTGATGATGACAACATTAGTACCCGTTTTTCGAGCATTTCCGTCATTCACTTTCCTTTACGGCGAGCGCCGCGCTGACGCCTGCATGCCGTCTGGCCATTTTCTTTTTTTCCTTCTTATCCCGGATGGAATATCCCGCTGAACATGTGTTCGGGGGTGTTGTGACACGCATTGTTGGCTAACAGGGATCACGGCGGGTCGGATATGGACAAAATAAAGCGTCATCTGGTGTGGTGGAGTGTTGGCATCCTGGTGGCAATAGCAGCCGTAGCGTGGTGGATGCTACGTCCTGCTGGCGTACCGGATGGCTTTGCCGCCAGCAACGGCAGAATTGAGGCAACAGAAGTCGATATTGCCACCAAAATCGCCGGTCGAATTGACACCATTCTGGTGTCGGAAGGGCAGTTTGTGCGCCAGGGCGAGGTGCTGGCGAAGATGGACACCCGCGTGTTGCAGGAACAGCGGCTGGAAGCCATCGCGCAAATCAAAGAGGCTGAAAGCGCGGTTGCCGCCGCGCGCGCCCTGCTGGAGCAACGCCAGAGCGAAACGCGCGCCGCCCAGTCGGTGGTGAAGCAGCGTGAAGCCGAGCTGGATTCGGTCTCCAAACGTCATGTGCGTTCCCGCTCGCTGTCGCAGCGCGGTGCGGTTTCCGCTCAACAGCTGGATGACGATCGCGCCGCTGCCGAAAGCGCTCGCGCCGCGCTGGAATCCGCCAAAGCCCAGGTCTCTGCGACGAAAGCGGCGATTGAAGCGGCCCGCACCAGCATTATTCAGGCGCAGACCCGCGTAGACGCGGCGCAGGCTACCGAACGACGCATTGTGGCGGACATCGATGACAGTGAATTAAAAGCGCCGCGAGATGGCCGCGTCCAGTACCGCGTTGCCGAACCGGGAGAGGTGCTGTCTGCGGGCGGCCGGGTGCTGAATATGGTCGATCTCAGCGATGTCTACATGACCTTCTTCCTGCCGACCGAGCAGGCCGGCCTGCTGAAAATTGGCGGAGAAGCGCGCCTGGTGCTGGATGCCGCGCCCAGCCTGCGCATTCCGGCCACCATCAGTTTTGTCGCCAGCGTCGCGCAGTTCACGCCGAAAACCGTCGAAACCAGCGATGAACGGCTGAAGCTGATGTTCCGCGTGAAGGCGCGTATCCCGCCAGCGCTGTTACAGCAGCATCTGGAATACGTGAAAACCGGTTTGCCGGGTATGGCATGGGTGCGGCTGGATGAACAGCGCCCCTGGCCTGACGATCTGGCGGTGAGGCTACCGCAATGACGAACCTGGCGCGTCTTCCCATTCCTCCCGTGGCGCACCTTGACGGCGTGAGTCAGCATTACGGGGCAACGGTGGCGCTGAACAACATCACGCTGGATATCCCCGCTCGCTGTATGGTGGGGCTGATTGGCCCGGATGGCGTCGGTAAGTCGAGCCTGCTGTCGCTTATCTCCGGCGCGCGCGTTATCGAGCAGGGCAATGTGCGGGTGCTGGGCGGCGACATGCGCGACGCGACGCACCGCCGCGATGTCTGCCCACGGATAGCCTGGATGCCGCAGGGGCTGGGAAAGAACCTCTACCATACGCTGTCGGTGTATGAGAACGTCGATTTCTTCGCGCGTCTCTTCGGGCATGATAAAGCGGAGCGTGAAGCGCGAATTACCGATCTGCTGAACAGCACCGGGCTGGCGCCGTTTCGCGATCGCCCGGCGGGGAAGCTTTCGGGCGGCATGAAACAAAAACTGGGGCTGTGCTGCGCGCTGATCCATGACCCGGAACTGCTGATTCTTGATGAGCCTACCACCGGGGTCGACCCGCTTTCCCGCGCCCAGTTCTGGGCGTTGATCGACAGCATTCGTCAGCGACAGACTAACATGAGCGTGCTGGTCGCCACGGCCTATATGGAAGAAGCCGAGCGTTTCGACTGGCTGGTGGCAATGAACGCAGGTGAAGTGATGGCGACGGGCAGTGCGCAAGAACTGCGGGACAAAACCGGCAGCGCCACGCTGGAGCAGGCGTTTATCGCCCTGTTGCCAGAGGCGCAGCGCCAGGCGCACAAACCCGTTGTTATCCCGCCTTATGATGCGACGCAGGAAGAGATCGCCATTGAGGCGAAAGATCTGACCATGCGGTTTGGCAATTTCGTCGCCGTCGATCACGTCAATTTCCGCATCCCGCGCGGAGAGATTTTTGGTTTTCTGGGATCGAACGGCTGCGGCAAGTCCACCACCATGAAAATGCTCACCGGGCTGCTGCCTGCCAGTGAAGGGGAAGCCTGGCTGTTCGGACAATCTGTTGACCCGAAGGATATCGAAACCCGCCGCCGGGTGGGTTACATGTCGCAGGCGTTTTCACTCTACAGCGAGCTGACCGTGCGGCAAAACCTGGAGCTACATGCCCGCCTGTTCCACATCCCGGACGCAGAGATTCCGCAGCGCGTAGCGCAGATGAGCGAGCGTTTTATGCTCTCTGACGTCGAAGATATGCTGCCGGAGGCGCTGCCGCTCGGTATTCGACAGCGCTTGTCGCTGGCGGTGGCGGTGATCCATCGCCCGGAAATGCTGATTCTGGATGAGCCGACCTCCGGCGTGGACCCGGTTGCCAGGGATATGTTCTGGCAGTTGATGGTGGATCTGTCGCGCCAGGATAAGGTGACCATTTTTATCTCCACCCACTTTATGAACGAAGCGGAACGCTGTGACCGCATGTCGCTGATGCACGCCGGAAAGGTGCTTGCCAGCGGCACGCCGCAGGAACTGGTAGAGCGGCGGGGCGCTGCCAGTCTTGAAGAGGCGTTTATCTCCTGGTTACAGGAAGCCGCAGGGCCAGCGCCAGTATCACCGCTGCCGCCAGCGGACGCGCCAGACGTGCATAAAACGAGTAAACCGCCGCGCCAGGGCTTTAGTCTGCGACGCCTGTTTAGCTACAGCCGTCGTGAAGCGCTGGAGCTGCGCCGCGATCCGGTGCGGTCAACGCTGGCCTTGCTGGGGACGGTCATTTTGATGCTGATCATGGGCTACGGTATTAGCATGGATGTGGAAAACCTGCGCTTTGCCGTGCTCGATCGCGATCGGACCGTCAGCAGCCAGGCCTGGTCGTTGAACCTGGCGGGGTCTCGCTATTTTATCGAGCAGCCGCCGCTCACCAGCTATGACGATCTTGACCGGCGTATGCGCTCGGGCGAGGTGGCGGTCGCGATAGAACTTCCGCCCAATTTTGGACGGGATATCGCCCGCGGCACGCCGGTGCAGATTGGCGTGTGGGTGGATGGCGCAATGCCCAGTCGCGCGGAAACGGTAAGGGGATACGTACAGGCGATGCACCAGAGCTGGCTACAGGATGTGGCGAGCCGTCAGCCGAATGCCAGCAGCCAGGGCGGGCTGATGACTATTGAAACACGCTATCGCTACAACCCGGATGTGAAAAGCCTGCCAGCGATTGTGCCGGCGGTGATTCCGCTGCTGTTGATGATGATCCCGTCGATGCTCAGCGCCCTGAGCGTGGTGCGTGAAAAAGAGCTGGGATCGATTATCAACTTGTATGTGACGCCGACCACCCGCAGCGAATTTTTACTCGGTAAACAGTTGCCGTACATCGCGCTGGGGATGCTGAACTTCCTGTTGCTCTGTGCGCTGTCGGTGTTTGTTTTTGGCGTGCCGCATAAGGGCAGCTTCCTGACGCTCACCCTGGCGGCGCTGCTTTACGTCACCATCGCCACCGGGATGGGGCTGCTGATTTCGACGTTTATGAAAAGCCAGATCGCCGCGATTTTCGGCACCTCGATCATTACGCTGATCCCGGCGACGCAGTTCTCCGGGATGATCGACCCGGTGGCGTCGCTGGAAGGGCCGGGGAGATGGATCGGCGAGATCTACCCGACCAGCCATTTTCTGACGATCGCGCGCGGTACGTTCTCGAAAGCACTGGATCTGATGGATCTCTGGCCGCTGTTCGTGCCGTTGGCGATCGCCATTCCGCTGGTGATTGGCCTGAGCGTATTGCTGCTGAAAAAACAGGAGGGGTGATGCGCCGATTACGCAATATTTATAACCTCGGCATCAAAGAGTTACGCAGCCTGCTGGGGGATAAGGCAATGCTGACGCTGATTGTCTTTGCCTTCACGATTTCGGTGTACTCCTCTGCCACCGTTCTGCCGGGTTCGCTGCACCTTGCGCCAATCGCGATTGCCGATATGGACCAGTCTCAGCTGTCGAATCGCATTGTGAACAGCTTCTATCGCCCGTGGTTCCTGCCGCCGGAGATGATCACCGCCGATGAGATGGACGCCGGACTGGATGCCGGACGTTACACCTTTGCTGTCAATATTCCGCCCAATTTCCAACGGGATGTGCTGGCGGGGCGGCAGCCGGATATTCAGGTGAACGTCGATGCGACGCGCATGAGTCAGGCGTTTACCGGCAACAGCTATATCCAGAACATCATCAGCGGCGAGGTGAACAGCTTTGTGGCGCGTTACCGCGACAATAGCGAGCCGCTGGTCTCGCTGGAAACCCGGATGCGCTTCAACCCGAATCTGGACCCGGCATGGTTCGGCGGCGTAATGGCGATTATTAATAACATCACCATGCTGGCGATTGTGCTGACCGGCTCGGCGCTGATCCGCGAGCGGGAGCACGGGACGATTGAACACCTGCTGGTGATGCCGATCACCCCGTTTGAGATCATGATGGCGAAGGTCTGGTCGATGGGGCTGGTGGTGCTGGTGGTTTCCGGGCTGTCGCTGATGCTGATGGTGAAGGGGGTACTCGGCGTGCCGATTGAGGGCTCCATTCCGCTGTTTATGCTGGGGGTCGCGTTAAGCCTGTTCGCCACCACGTCTATCGGGATTTTTATGGGCACTCTGGCGCGTTCGATGCCGCAACTGGGGCTGCTGATGATTCTGGTGCTGCTGCCGTTGCAGATGCTCTCCGGCGGTTCCACGCCGCGTGAAAGTATGCCGCAGATGGTGCAGGACATCATGCTGACGATGCCGACCACTCACTTTGTCAGCCTCGCGCAGGCGATACTTTATCGCGGCGCCGGGTTTGGCATCGTCTGGCCGCAGTTTCTGACGCTGCTGGCGATCGGCAGCGCTTTCTTCCTGATAGCACTGCTGCGTTTCAGAAAGACGATTGGCACGATGGCGTAAACATTATTGCCGGATGGCGGCTGCGCCTTATCCGGCCTGTGAACTACCAACGGAAACGGACGTAGGCCGGGCAAGCGAAGCGCCCCCGGCAACGAAACGGGCAATCACTCTTCCTTCGGCAAACACTGCAAATGACCGTGGCGCACGCCGCGCTGGGCGATGACGTCATCGGCAAAATGCTGAACGTCGCCCATATCGCCTTTCAGTACGGCGATCTCCAGACAGTCGTCGTGATTAATGTGTACATGCAGCGTCGCCACCGACAAATCATGGTGATGATGCTGAGTGGAAACGATGCGGCTGGCTAAATCGCGTTTCTCATGCTCATAAACATACGAGAGCACCGCGAAGCCCTGGGTGCCGTGCTCCTGCGTGGCCTCCTGCGCCAGCGCGCCGCGCAGAATGTCACGAATCGCTTCGGAGCGGTTGTTGTAGCCCCGGCGCTGGCTCAGGCTATCCAGCGTTTCGAGTAAATCGTCATCGAGAGTAATAGTGACACGTTGCATCTGAATTAAACCTTTTCTGTCGCGCGACGGCGCACGGGAAATGCGGGAAGTACCGCATTTTGTAACACACGCCCGGCGTCAGAGGAAAAGGTTAATGTGTCACCTACGGTTCGCGTCTCAACAATCTGCCCTTCATCCATCACCATTACCCGGTGGCAAAAACGTTCCACCAGACGTAAATCGTGGGTGATAAACAGACAGGCGGTGCCGAACTGCTGTTGCAGCTTTTTGAGCAGACGAATGACGCCCGCCTGCAATACCAGATCGAGGTTGGAGACCGCTTCATCCAGAATCAGTAATTTGGGTTCGACCGCCAGCGCCCGCGCCAGGCAGACGCGCTGTAATTGCCCGCCGCTCAGCTGTGGCGGACGTTTATCCAGAAGCGTGTCGTCCAGATCCACCGCCCGCAGCATCTCGCTGGCGCGCGCGATTTGCTCGGCTCTGGAAAGCGACAGCAAATGGCGCATCGGTTCACGCAGGATCTCGCGTACGGTTTTACGCGGGTTTACCGCGCTGATTGAGTCCTGAAACACCATCTGGATATCACGGCGAAACGCTTTTTGTCTGGCCCGGTTAAGCGTGGAGAGCGGCTCGTCCTGCCAGCAGACGCGGCCCTGCGTCGGCGATTCCAGCCCGACCAGCAGGCGGGCAAGCGTGCTTTTCCCGCATCCGCTACGCCCCAATAACGCCACGGTTTCGCCGCTTTTCAGGCTTAATGACACCTCTTTCAGCACCGTGTGATGCTGATGTTTGCCGCTGAGGTTAGCGTGCGCGTATTGATGGGAAATACCGCTTACCGTCAGTAACGTCATGAGGCTAACTCCATACCGTACAGCGCGAGATGCGCCGAAACCAGATTACGCGTCACGCTATGCTGCGGGGTGCGGAATAACGTTTCAACGTCACCCAGTTCTACGATCTTGCCGTTGTCCATTACTGCCACATCGTCCGCCAGTCGCGCGACGACGCCCATATCATGAGTGACCAGCAGCATACCGGGCGCGCGGCTGCGCATAATGCTTTCCAGGAGATCGAGGATTCGTGCCTGGGCGACCACATCCAGGTCGGTTGTTGGTTCGTCCGCGATGATGAACGGCGCGTCACACAGCAGCGCCATCGCAATCATCATGCGTTGCAGCATGCCGCCGCTCATCTCGAACGGGTAAAGCTTCAGTACCCGCGCGGCATTTTCCAGACCTACCGCCTCCAGTGCCGCGATAAGCGTGGCGTCATCCGCCGGTTTACCTGCCGCCAGGCAGGTTTCTTTTGCGTGGGCCGCCATCGTGTGCAGCGGATTAAAGGCGCTGCGCGGGTTCTGCATGATGGTCGCGACCTTAATTCCACGCAGCTTGCAGGGGGAAATCGGCTGACCATCGGCCAGAATGGCGCCCGCTGTCTGACGCACGCCTGCGGGCAGGATGCCCAGCGTCGCTGCGCAGGTCAGCGATTTACCGCTGCCGCTGCCGCCTACCAGCGCCAGTACGCGCCCACGCCTGAGCGCTAACGACACGCCGTGCACCAACGGTCTGTCTGCTTGCAACACAATGTTTTGTAATTCAATTTGTTGTGGCATCAGTGGGCATGCTCCGTCACCAGATGAGGGTCGAGGTGATCGCGCAGGGCGTCACCCACCATGTTAAAGGCCATCACGCTGATAAACAGCGCCAGTCCCGGCCAGAACATCTGTAGCGGCTGAGTCCAGATATACTGGCGCGCATCGTTAATCATTACGCCCCATTCCGGCGTTGGCGCAGTGACGCCGAGGCCGAGGAATGACATCCCGGCGACGTGCAGCATCATATGGCCGATATCCAGCGTCGCCAGCACGAGCAGGGAGGGGATCACCGCCCCGGCCAGGTGGTCGATAAACACGCGCACATGCCCGGCGCCGGAAAGGCGCGAGGCGAGCACAAATTCACGCTGGCGCAGGGAGATCACCAGGCTGCGCACCATCCGCGCATACCAGGCCCAGTGCGACAGGGCGATTGCGATGATGACGTTGGTCAACCCCGTCCCCAACACGCCCACGAGGAAAAAAGAGAGGATGGAGGTCGGGAACGTCATAAAGATATCCGCGACGCGCATGGTGAACTGATCGACGCGACCGCCCATCAGCCCGGCGCTGCCGCCGACGATCAGCCCCAGCGCTAACACCAGCAACAAACAGGCGATTACGGAACCGAGCGAGACGCGGGTTGCCGCCAGCAGGCGGGAGAAAATATCGCGCCCCAGATGGTCGGTGCCCAGCCAGTGCTGGCTGTCCGGCGACAGTAAACGTGACGGTAAATCAATCGCCTGCGGATCGTACGGCAACCACCACTGGCTGGTGAGCGCGATGATCGCCAGCAAAGCGATAATGAGGAGCGCCAGGCGCACCGGCCAGCGTGCAGAGAGAAAAAAATTCACGAATGCGCTCCTTCATGGCGACGAATGCGCGGGTCCAGCGCGGCGTTCAGCAGGTCAACAATCAGGTTACAGACCACGAAAACCACCACCATAATGAGCGTAAAGCACTGAATGACCGGGTAGTCGCGGTTAAAAATGGCTGACACCGCATAGCGCCCGACGCCCGGCCAGGCGAAGATGTTTTCGATAATCATCGTGCCGCCAATCAGTTCGCCAATGTGCATCCCGACGGCGGTAATCATGGGTAGCGACGCGTTACGCAGAATATGGCGGCGCTCGGTTTGTTTCGCGTTCAGGCCGCGCAGACGCGCCCATGTGACGTGGCGCTGACCGGCGACTTCCAGCATGCTGGCGCGCAGCAGGCGGGCGTTAATCGCCAGCGACATAAACGCAATCGACACCGCAGGCAGAATGATGTGCTGCCAGCCGCCGTAGCCCATTGCCGGTAGCCACTTTAAATACACCGAGAAGAACATCACCAGCAGGAAGGCGAGCCAGAAGTTGGGCATTGATACGCCGAGAAACGCGATCAGCCGCACGATGAAGTCCGGCAGACGGTCACGATGGCGCGCCGCCCAGATCCCCAGCGGTACAGACGTGAGCAGGATCAGCACCAGCGCCGCGCCCGCCAGCTGTAGCGTGGCGGGCAGAAAGTTCAGTACGTCCTCCAGCACCGGGCGCTGAGTGGCGAAAGAGATGCCAAAATCCAGATGCAGCGCTTTCCACAGCCAGGAGCCGTACTGTACGACCAGCGGTTGATCCAGCCCCAGCATAACCCGTGTGGAGGCGACCATCTCTGGCGTTGGCGGTAAGTTAGAGAGCCGCAGATAGTCGAGCGCCGGGTCGCCGGTGCCCATGCGCAGCATCAAAAAGATAATCACCGACGCGGCGAAAATCATCGGGATCAGCAGCAAAATGCGCCGCACAATATAACGCAGCATCAGGGTTTCACCGGGTTGATCTGTTCAAATGGGATCTCGGAGGTGATGGGCGCATAAGGAATTTTCCCCAGCTCGGGTTTCGCCACCACCATCATCGACATATAGCTGATGGGCAGATACACCGCATCGTTATGCAGACGCGTCAGGATGTCGCGATACAGAGACTTACGCTGCGCCTCATCGGTGGTGGTGAGCACCTCGCCAATTTCTTTATCAATTTGCGCTTTGTCCGGCAGCCCAAGCTGCGCCTGATAATCGGCGTGGGACGGTACGCGCATTGAGCTCATAAACGCATGCGGATCGTATGGCGCGCCCCAGGTGCGGGAGAAAATCATCCCGAAACGGCCATCGCGCATACGGGCATAAATACTGCTCTCTTCCTCGCCTACCAGCGACACATCGACGCCCACTTTGCGCATATCGGCCTGGATGATTTCCGCCATTGATTTGCTCAGCGCGTCGGTGCCGATATAGGCCAGCTCAACGTGCAGCGGCTGACTGGCTTTTTCACGAATGGTTTTCCCGGCAGGCAATGTCCAGCCCGCTTTTTCCAGCAGCGCATTAGCCTGTTGGGGATCGTACTGGCGTGGTTTCAGGCCAATGTCGGCGTAAGGCACGGAGGGGGCAAACAGCGTATCGGCGATCTGCTGGGTGCCGTACAGGGCATTATCGATCAGCGATTTTTTATTTACCGCATAGTTCAGCGCTTCACGCACCGCCAGCTCGTTGGTTGGCGCTTTGGCGGAGTTCAGCGCCAGCATGACGGTCTCAACCGGCGCGGAAAGCTGGGTACGGTATTCCGGCGTCTGGCTGAAACGGGCGAAGGTATCGAGCGGCAGTAGTCCTTCATTGCCATACAGCAGGTCAATATCGCCGGTCTCAAAGGCTACCGCGCGGGTCGTCGGGTCCGGGATCACTTTAATCGTTATCTGGCGGATCGCAGGTTTTTCGCCCCAGTAGTGGTCATTGCGTACCAGCACGTCGTACTGGTTGAGCTTCGACGCTTTCAGAACCCACGGCCCGGTTCCGACAGGCGCTTTAATGCCGTTCATCGTTTCGTTGTTTTTAAACTGGGACGGGGCGATAAAGCGGAAAGGACGCGGCAGGGCGAGTTCTTGCAGGAAAGGATAATAGGCGCTTTTCAGGGTGATTTGCAGTTCGGTTTTACTCAGCGCTTTGACGTCGGTGATTTGGTTCGTCAGCTCCAGCCAGGCATGGCGCTGGCGGTTATCAAGCACCGCGCGGAAGTTCTCTGCTGCGGCCTGGGCGTCAAACGCTTCGCCGTTAGAGAAGGTTACGTCATCGCGCAGCGTAAACACCCAGGTTTTGCCATCTGCCGAGTGGGTCCAGCTTTTTGCCAGCCAGGGTTTTACTGAACCATCCGCCTGATACTTCACCAGCGGTTCATACACCATGCTCTGGGCGAACATCTGGTTAGGCGTATAAAGGTGCGGGTTTAGCGGCCCTACGTTTACCGGCCATGCGGTGGTGATCTCGTCAGGTGCGGCGGCATGCGCGAGGAATGACGCACAGGCCAGCAGCGCAAAAAGTGTGCGGCGTAGTCTGGACAAAATGGTGGCCCCGATTAAAAAGAGGTACGACTAAATGAGTATGACGATTCTAAAGATTCATCATACTTTTGACGTGTTCTGGATCAATAGTTGGGCGGTCAAAGGGGGAAGGTATACGAAAATCATATGGTAGCGGATGTTTTCTATGAGGAGATTATTTCACTCTGAAATATTGTTCCGTTCACTTTAGGTTCAGCATTTATCTGGAGCCTCGTCACCTGTGAACGTGCAAGGGAGGCTCGCCGCCGCCTCCCTTGCAACCCTGGCTCTCCGGCAAGGAAAATCGCCGCTGCGCGGTTTATTCGCCTTATTCCGTCTGCCTTTCGGGTCGGGGCCGAGCCTGCATTCCGGCAGGCCGTCCCCTCCGCCCGCGTCCCTGCGGGCGGACCCGGTCAGCCGTCAACGTCTCATCGATTTTCAGCCGGAACAGGGGCATTGCTGCAATGCTCTGATTTTCAGTTGCACCGGTTTTGCTGTTAAAAAAACAAACCGTGGAAATGGTCAGGTGTGGGCGGGTCCGGCTGAAAATTGCCGACGTGTTTCCGTAAGGCCGGAGGAACCCGCATGGATGCGGGTTCAGGGCGCGTTTTGCAGGGACGCTACCTCGCGCCCGCCCCGGTAGCCTGAAGGAATAAGCGGAGGGTATTGCGAAGCAACAATTTTCCTGCCGGGAGCGGGGATTGTTAAGGGGGCAGCGATAGCCCCCTTAACGCGTTCACGGGTGATGAAATTCCAGAGAAATGCTGAACCTAAAGTGAACGGAATCACGCGTCAGAATGAAATGTTCTCCGTAAAGATTTAACGGCAGGCATGACATACAAATTTACGCGATGGATTCCAGGCGCTGCACGCAATCGGCGGTCAGCGTGAACGGTGTCGGCGTGCAGACCGCCAGACTCAGGGTATCGAGCTGGCACTGGCTGACCGACAACGCCGAGTTGAGCGTGCTGTCCACGCTGACGATTTGCCAGGCGCTGCCGCCGCGCTGTTTTACGATAGCCTCTTTGCGCGTCCAGATGCGCCAGAACGCCGTCAGCTGTTGTTCGGGATGTTCGGCTTCTACTTCCGCATGTTCGCCAAGGCTGAACACCGCGTTGGCCAGCGACCGCCAGTTATCTCGCGGGCGGATCACTTCAATGTCGCAGCCGACTTCGCCCTCGTCGCTCAGCAGCAGGGCGATATCGTCCCCGCTATGACTCAGGTTAAACCAGAGCCGGGTGTCAGGAGAAAAAGCAGGTTTTCCCTGTTCGCCATACACAATCTCCGGCAATGGCGAAAGGGCATGGGAAAGCAGTACGCGACCGGCCAGCCAGCGCGCGCGGCGAGCGCCCTGCGGCGCCTGTGCGTACAGTGGCGACGGCAGCGCGCCTGTGCTCAGTGTCGAAACTTTTCCCAGAACAATCCGGTACATATCAGGGCCAACGTTTAATAATGATAGAAGTATTGATGCCGCCAAACGCAAAGTTGTTGCTTTGCAAAAACTCACAATCAATCTTGCGGGCTTCACCCATGATGTAATCCAGCGCGCCGCATTGGGTATCCGGCTGACTCAAGTTTAGCGTAGGTGCAAACCAACCTTCACGCATCATTTGCAGACTCATCCAGGCTTCCAGTGCCCCGCAGGCGCCAAGGGTATGCCCAAAGTAGCTTTTTAGCGAGGAGATCGGCACATTATCGCTATAAATTGCGGCCGTTGCCTGACTTTCTGCGATATCGCCCCGATCGGTCGCCGTGCCGTGGGCAGAAATGTACCCTATATCCCGTGCGCTTAAGCCTGCTATTTTCAGCGATTGTTCCATGCAAATCTGCATGGTTTCACGCTGTGGCTGGGTGATATGCGCGGCGTCGCAGTTAGTGGCAAAGCCGATGATTTCGCCGTAAATGGTCGCCCCTCGGGCTTTGGCATGTTCCAGCTCTTCGAGAATCAGCGTTCCTGCGCCTTCGCCAATCACCAGACCATCGCGCTTTTCATCGAACGGCGAAGGCGTCGTTTTCGGTTCGTCATTGCGCTGGCTGGTGGCGAACAGCGTGTCAAAAACCGCCGCTTCAGACGGGCATAACTCTTCTGCGCCGCCGGCGACCATCACCGTCTGGTAGCCGTGACGAATCGCTTCCCAGGCATAACCAATCGCCTGACTGCCGGAGGTGCAGGCGCTGGACGTCGGGATCACGCGACCCCGCAGGCCAAAGAACAGCCCGGTATTGACGGCGGTGGTGTGCGGCATCATCTGCACGTAAGTGGTGCCGGTGATGTTGTTGGTGTGTTTTTCCGTCAGCATGGTGGCGAATTCGCTCACCGGGCCGGTACTGCCGGTAGAAGAACCATAGGCAATTCCGGTTTCGCCGTTGGTCAACACCGCATCGTCGATAAGCCCTGCCTGCTCCAGCGCCAGTTCGGTGGCGCGGGTGGACATGAGCGACACGCGGCCCATCGCCCGAATACGCTTGCGGGTATAGTGTGCCGGTAGGGTGAAATCATCGACTGGCGCGCCAAGCAGCGTATGCAGTCCGTCATAAACCTGCCATTCCGGCATCTGGCGCACGGCGTTTTCGTAAGCTTTCAGTCTGGTGGAAACGTCCTGCCAGTTCTCGCCAAACGCGGTGACGCCGCCCATGCCTGTAATCACAACGCGACGCGTCATAACATCCCTCCATTGATGGATATGACCTGGCGGGTAACGTAACCCGCAATATCCGACATTAAATAACTGGCCAGCCCTGCCACTTCATCTGCCTGGCCCATACGTTTCATTGGGATGATGGACATCGCCTCTTTCAGCGCGGCCTCTTCCATTGCGATCATGCCGGTGTCAATCAGCCCCGGCGCGATGCAGTTGACGGTGATTTTACGTTTTGCCAGCTCAATCGCCAGCGCTTTTGTCGCACCGATAATGCCCGCTTTTGCGGCGCTGTAGTTAACCTGACCACGGTTGCCCATCACGCCGGAAACGGATGACAGGGTAATGATCCGTCCACCCTGACGTGCGCTAATCATCGGCATGATGCACGGCTGAATTACATTGTAAAAGCTGTCGAGATTGGTGTGGATCACGGCATCCCAGTCGTCGTCGCTCAGCGCCGGAAAGGCGGCGTCGCGGGTGATCCCGGCGTTGCTGACTACGCCATACCACGGGCCATGCGCGTCGATATCCTGCTCCAGTACCTCGCGGCACTGCTCGCGACTGGCGACGTCAAAACTGAGCAGACGGCCTGCGCCGCCGACGGCGAGAATGGCATCCAGCGTTTCTTGCGCACCCTGTGCGTCACGGTGATAGTGAACCCCGACAACAAAGCCGTCAGCCGCCAGTTGACGGGCGATGGCGCGACCGATGCCTTTGCTGGCCCCGGTAACCAGAACGGAACGACTCATGTTGCAGCTCCCTGTTGAAATAGCGTGGTGAGTTCTTCCTGCGTGGGCTGGAACGTATTTACACGGCCTGTCGCCAGCGTGTCATCCCCCACGTCGATTGTGCATTCAAAGCTGCCGAAACGCTCATCCTGCATGAGTAATGTGGCCCTGATGGTCAGCGTTTCCCCGGCGGGGAGGGCGCCTGCGGCGCAGATGAGTTCACGCGCGCCGAGCACCATGCCCAAAGAGATGGCGCTCTGATCCTGTTGATGACGATGCCAGCCTGACCAGACGCCGACGGTTTGCGCCATCAGTTCCAGCGCGAACCAGCCGGGCAGATTGCCCTGCGGGTCAAGAAACGGGGCCAGCACGCCGCCTGGCGCCACGGTGACGCGGCAGGCGGCGGACTCGTCCGTGACGCACTCGACGTCTTCGAGCAGCAACATGGGGGCGTCATGCGGCAGATACTCGCCGGGTGATAAATAGCGACTCATGAAACCCTCCCGAGCAGAATGCTGGCGTTGTTGCCGCCAAAGGCGAACGAGTTAGATAAGATCACCGGGCGTTCAAGCGCGCGCGGTTGTTCGATGATGCCGCAGCGCGGCAACGCCGGGTCACGCGGCGAATCACTGAAATCCTGCGGCGGCAGCGGCAAGCCGCGTTGCAGAATCAACATGCTGAGGGCGGCTTCGGTGATTCCCGCAGCGCCCAGTGTGTGCCCGGTCAGATGTTTGGTGGAGCTACAGGGCACATTCTCGCCAAACAGTTCACTCACGACTTTCGATTCGATCTGGTCGTTGAGCGGCGTGGCGGTGCCGTGCAGGTTGATATAACCCACCTGCGTCGGTGTGATGCCTGCGTCATCGAGCGCCTGGGTAATCGCGCGAATCGCGCCTTCACCTTGCGGATGCGGCGCGGAAATATGGTACGCGTCGCTGGACTCGCCGACGCCCAGCAGCGCGACAGGCTGCGGTTCGCGGGTCAGCAGCATCAGCGCGGCCCCTTCGCCGATGGTAATGCCGCTGCGATCCCGGCCGAACGGCAGGCATCGCGTTGGAGAGAGCGACTCCAGGCTGTGGAAGCCGTTAATCGGCATCCGGCTTAAGGTGTCCGCGCCGCCGACAATCGCCACGTCCGCCAGACCGGCTTCGATCAGTCGGCGTCCGCTGATGATCGCTCTGGCGCTGGAGGAACAGGCGGTGGAAAGGGTAAACGCCGGGCCATCAAGCGCCAGCCAGTGGCTGAGAAAGCGCGACGGATCGCCCAGCTCCTGCTGCGGGTACTGCCAGGAGAGGCTTTCCTGGCCGTTTAGCGTCAGGTTGACATGGGCATCACCCTCGTCGAGGCCGGAGGTGCTGGTGCCGAGCACCACGGCGACGCGATCGCGGCCATACTGCGCGATGGCTTCATCCACCCGGGGCTGGATCTGCGCGAGCGCGGCCAGCAGCAGCTGATTGTTGCGCGAACGATGAGCGGCAAAGTCATCGGGGATGGCGGGCAGTTCGCCGTCAACACCGGCGAGCACCGCCTGCGGATGCCCCTGTAGCCAGCCGGGGCGAGGGCGCATACCAGGCGCCACGCCGCGTGTCAGGTTCGTGGCGATCTCATCCGTATCGTTGCCCAGCGCGTTGATCATACCGACCGCAGAAATATAGATCATATCAGTCACCCAGATATTGAATGGTGATGTGGTATTTGAACACATGCTGCTCAATGCTGATCGGCTCGCGTTTGCCTTTGCGGTTCAGATAGATAATTTCCGTCACCAGCTTACCGCTGGCATTGCGCAGCTCGCGTTTGTCGCCGTTGTCGGTGAGCGTCCATCCCGTCGGCAACTGCGGCTGCCAGGCGCTAATCGGCCAGTGGCTGAGCATTACGTCGGCCAGAACCTGGCTGGCGGGCGGCAGCTGCGGCACCACGATGGACTGCTCGGTGTGCAGCCCTTTCTCATCATAGGTGACAAGGAACAGGCGGATGCCAACCGACGACAGTCCGGCAAGGGTGATTTTTTGCTCGTCGGCATTGAGCATCACCAGCAGCGACTGGGTTTTGCCGTTAAAGCTGCCGGTGAGCAGTTGTTGCGAACTGACCGCCGGAGAGATGCCCGGCGCAGGCAGCGTGACGCGCGCGCCGGGTTCCAGCCACGCCTGCGGGCGGCCTTCCGGCGCTTTCTGCGAGTGGCTGCATCCGGTCAGAATGAGCGCTGCGGTCATCAGCAGAAACTGCCGGATGGCACTACGCTTATCCGGCCTGCGGTTTGTGCGCTGGCGTAGGCCGGATAAGGCAAAGCCGCCATCCGGCAAAAGGTGTCTCAACCAGCGCGCTGTTTGTTTGATCATCTTCTTTTTTTCTCTTTTTTACCGGGCATTGCCAGAGGCGATAACAGAAATGCGGTGAAAATCCCGCTGACCAGTACGATACCGAAACTGCTGATGGCCTGGGTGGCGCTAAAGACCAGCATGCCGAGGGTCAGCAGCGTGGTCATCATCGCCAGCGTAATCGCCAGCAGCGAGGTCAGCGGCGTTCCGCGTGGGTTGCTGAAAAACAGCGTATAGTTGATGCCAATCCCCAGCACCAGCACCAGCGCTAATAGCGAGAACAGATTGACCGCATGGCCGCTCAATGTCAGCGCCGCCAGACCGCAGCCCAGCGACAGCACTGACGGCACCAGGCTTACCAGCCCTTTGCGCCAGCCAAGCCTGATCATCGCGCCGCAGGCAATGACCGCCAGCGCCACAAACAGCAGTCCCGTCAGCACATTGCGATAGAGGGCGAACAGCGTGTCAAAGGTGCTTTTTCGGTCAACCCACGCCACGCCGGAATATTGCGTGGCGAGGGCGTTCAGCGCGGCGCTCCGCTTCACGCCGTCTACCGGCACCAGCACGCCGCTTTCGCCACTCTCCCGCGTCAGCCACAGCAGCCGCCAGCCTTCGCTGGCCGGGCTGGCAAGCCAGGCGTCCACCGTTACCGGCATGGCGTTCAGATCCGGGTTAACCGTGGAAAGCCCGGCATTCTGTAGCGCGCGGCTCACCGCCGGAGCGGCGTTTTTCAGTAGCTTCAGATCCTGCTGCTGACGGGCGAGCGAGTTGATCGGAAGCGTGCGATAGCCGCTGAGCAGCCCGTCACGCTTTGCCTGTTCCAGCGCTGGGGTAAAGGCTTCCAGCCGCTCCAGCGTTTGCTGTGCGGACTGACCGTAAACCACAAACCATTTCTGATCGACGCTCTGCCCGGTCAGGGCGGTGATCGCTTTTTCCTGCGCCAGTATTTGCTGCGGCAGCGCCTGTAGCTGTGAAATATCGTCATCCACATGCAGCGTTGCGATGCCCGCCAGCGAGAAGATCGCCAGCGCCACAGGCAGGCCGATGGACAGTTTTTTATTGCGCCGCCACGCCGCCAGCCAGCGCAACATCAGCACCATTGCCGGAACGGGGCGCACAGGCAGCCCGCGACACAGCCACGGATGCCAGAAAATGACCGTCAGGCAGGAGGCGCTTAATCCCACGGCGGCAAATACCGCCATCTGGCGAATGCCGGGGAAAGGGGCGAGCATCATGATCAGATACGCCGCGACGGTGGTCAGCAGCGCCAGCAGCAGGGCGTTACGCACTTTGGCGAGGCTCTGCCACGGCGACGCGTCGTTGCCGTGCACCATGCGCTCGGTCAGGTAATAAAGCGTATAGTCGGCCGAAATGCCGATGATGCTCATGCTCATCACCAGCGTCATCAGGTGCAGCTCGCCAAAAATCAGCAGGGTGACGACGGTTCCGGCCAGCGCGCCGACGCCAATTGATATCAGGCACAGCAGCAGCGGGCGCAGCGAGCGAAAGACCGCCACGATCAGCAGAATCACGCCCAGAACCGTCGCCACGCCAAGGGTGGAAACATCCTGTTTCGCCTGCTGGCTGGCGTAATCACTGTAAAAAACCGTACCGCGCGACAGCAGCTGCGCCTGCGGATAACGCGTTTTTAGTTCACCTTCCAGCGCGCTGAGCGTGGTGACGAGCTGGTGCGTTTGCTGCATATCAAACGACGAACCGGCCAGCTCGCCGTGCAGCAGATACCAGTAGTGCCCCTGCTCATCCTGAGTGACCAGCCAGCCGTCCATCAGCCGCAGACGCTGGCCGTTTTTCGCCATCGCCAGCTGCGAACCGCGCATCAGCATCAGCGGATCGTTTTGCAGCTCTTTACCGCTCACCCCGGAGAAGGCGGAATACAGCTGAGACAGAATCCACTGCGCCTGCGCGTCGCCGCCGTTTTGCAGACGAGCGCGGGTGGCCTCATCGATCAGGCCGTTGCGATGCTGCCAGAAAAAGGCGCCCCATGCCTGCTGGCTGTCGGCGTCCATCGGGCCTTTGACGTCCGCCAGCGCGTGGGATTTTTGCAACAGCGCGAGCCAGTCGCGCGCCACCTGCGGATCGGCCTGTTTACCCGGGCTTACCAGCCAGACCAGCTGTTGGTCGAGGCGCTGCATGAAACCGTCGTTCAGGCCAGGCGGAATGTTCCCTAAAGCCTGTTTTGGCAGCATTGCCAGCACGCTGCTGTTCAGCCGTGACTGGGGCAGCAGCGTCAGCAATGCGCCCAACATAATCAGGCAGGCGACACCCCATAGCAGCGCGAGGCTTTTACGGTTATTGCGCGGTAAAACGTTGGCGTTCGTCATCGGTCAGTTGAGCGGGCGTCAGTTGGTGTTGAGTGAGTGCGATATCCGTGCGATCACCTTGTTTATCATTCAGTTGGATTGACTCCAGATACGTTTGTCCGGCCAGGTTAATCGTGGCGAAAATCTTGTCCAGCGGCGTGGTGATCGGCGTCAGCCGCAGCGCCCAGCGCCCCTCGCCTTTATCGGCGAAATCGACGCGGAAGTTCTGCTCCAGCACGCTGCGGTCAGCCTGGAACAGCGCGCGCAGCAGGTGGTTAAACTGGAACATCTGCGGGTTGTTTTCGGCGGTGATGACCTGCGGCGGCTGGCCGTTGATCACCTGTACCATCCGTTTGTCGTCCAGCAGCAGCTGCATCGGGAACGGGGCGGTTTGATCCCACAGCAGCCCCTGGTCGCGAGCGATCAGCATCCTGCCCTGGGATCGCAGCGGTTGCGGCAGATCCTTAATCGTCCGGGTTTGATCGAAGTGGGCGCGGACAACCGGCTGTTCGGTAAAGCGCTGTTGCAGATCGTCGAGCGTCAGAGCGCTCACGAACGGGCTGATGATCAGCGCCAGCAGCGGCAGGAATCTCATGGCGTTACTCCCATACGTTCAAACAAAATATCCGGGCTGACGAAGCACATCTCGCGGCTTTTCTCTTCTACCGCTACCTGGATGGTGTAACCCGTCGTGGCGCGTTTTCCCGTCTGCGCATCAAAAATTTCGTAGCCGATGCGCAGGCGGTTTTCGTACTCTTCAAGACGGGCGCGCACCCGAATGCGTTGTTCGAATGTCAGCGCGTTGCGGTACTTCACGCGGGTATCGACCACGGGCCACAGGTAGCCGGACGCTTTCATCTGGCGGTAGCCATAGTCGAACTGGTTGAGCAGCGCCTCACGGGCAATCTCGAAGTAGCGGAAATAGTTGCCGTGCCACGCGACGCCCATCATATCGACGTCGTGGAACGGAATGGTCAGCTCTACTTCAGCAGTAAAACGGGGATCGTTAAGCACCCTTTACTCCTTGTTTTTGGCATCCGGCAGTTGCCAGAAATCGAAAAAATTAAACCAGTCGAGCGGCGACTGTAGCGCGTAGTGCTCAAGGCGTTCGGCGTAGCGGTCGATGGCCTGCTGTAATGCCTGCTGGCGTTCGGCGCGCGGCAACAGCAGCGGGTCGGCGAACGGTTCACAGTGGATATGCCGTTTCCCGTTCTGGCGCAGAGCGAAAATAAGCTGAACCGGGCAGCGCAGGATGGAGGCCAGAATAAATGGCCCCTGCGGAAACGGCGCGGGCTGACCCATAAAACGACTCCAGCAGACGCGCCACTCGCCGCCACGCTGTGGGTTAACCGCAATACGGTCGCCAACAATGGCGATCCACTCGCCGCGTTCCAGCTTCTCTTTCAGCAGGATGGCGGTGTCCGGGCCGATGTCGGTGACGGGCATCAGGTTCAGCCCGGCCTGCGGCGCCATCTCGTCCATGATCTGCTTAAAACGTTGGGCATTGTCGCTGAACACCAGAGCGTTGATGGTTTTGCTGCCCTGCAATTGCGCCAGCGCGCGGCAGGCTTCGACATCGCCCAGATGCGAGGCCAGCAGCAGTTTGCCCGTTGGCGCCGTGATGTTGAGCGTCGCTTCTGCGCCCGGCGCAAAGACCACATCGCGGCCAAACTGTAGCTCCCCGCGCCAGCTGGCGATTTTATCCAGCATCGCCTCGCCAAAACGCAGAAAGTGGTGGAAGCTGGTCAGCCGGGACGGAACGGGGCGCTGGTGTGACGTCAGTTGCGTTCGCACGCGGGTCAGCCAGTGTTGCGACGCGTTGCGGGCGTGCGCTGCCGTCAGCCAGTAGACGCCGACCACCGGATAAAGCAGCAGCGAGAACGCCTTACGCCCAAGCAGACGCCAGACCAGCAGCATCAGACGCATTCCCCACAGCCCTTTAACTTCCTGCTGGCGCGCCCAGTGCGGCGACGAGCGGCGAAACAGCAAAGACGGGATGCGCGGCAGCATGCCGAAGAACAAGCGGGTGTGCATCAGTGAAATTCGGCAGTTGTCTTTTAGCGCGTCAAAATGGGACAGTCCATCCAGCGGATAGGTAACGCGGGTCGGGACAAAATAGCTGGTGTTGCCCTGCCAGTAGAGGCGCACCATGACTTCGGTGTCGAAGTCCATCCGTTTGCCGAGCGTGACGCGTTGCGCCAGTTGTAGCACAGGGGCGACCGGATACACGCGAAACCCGCACATGCTGTCTTTCAACTGGAACGAAAGCGTTTCAATCCATACCCAGACGTGGGTTATCCAGCGACCGTACAGGCGCGAACGGGGAATGGAATCGTCATAGATCGGCTGCCCGGAGATCAGCGCGGCTGGGTTTTCCTGCGCCAGTTCGAGCAGCTTCGGAATATCTTCAATGGCATGTTGGCCGTCGGCGTCCACCTGCACCGCGTGGGTAAATCCCGCGTCTGAGGCCGCCTGTAGCCCACGAATCACCGCAGCGCCTTTGCCCGCGTTTTCCGGCAGGCGGATCAGCGTCAGGTTCGGTTCCTGAGCCGCCAGCTGTGCTAATTGCCGACGTGTTGTTTCGTCACTGCCGTCATCCACCACAATGCAGGGCAGATTAAACGGCTGTAGCCGCGCCAGCACCCGCGCCATCATCGCGCCGTGGTTGTAGCAGGGGATGAGCACGCAGGGAGTGAAGGTCAACGGCATAACCGGATCTTCCCGCTGCTGGCGGTATGCCGCGCGTCGCCATCGTGGCGCTGATAGCTAAACGTCAGGAGCTGGCGGGTTTCCTGCCAGCTCAGGGTCAGCGTCACCGTGGTTTCAGGCAGCAGCGGTGCCTGGAATTTGACGTTCTGGATGCTGTGAAAACGCCAGCCGGGCGTGAGCAGCGTGGTGGCATAATGCATCACCCAGTCCAGCTGCGCGACGCCGGGCAACAGCGGTTGCACGGTAAAGTGGCCGCTGAACCAGAACAGGGAAGGGTCGAGATGCAGGACGATCTCAAGCTGTTGGGGTTGTGCCTGATGGCGCTCAATTTCATGGGGTATCATGAAATAACTCCTGTAATTGCGCATAGACACGCTTGTTCATACTGTTGACCGGGATCTCGTCGATCACGCGCCAGTAGCGAGGTACGGCAACCGGCTCCAGCCACGGCAGCAGCGAACGACGCCAGGTCAGCTCCTGGGCTTTGCCGCCGCAGCGCTGCCATTGTTGGCGGGTTTCGTCATCCAGCACCAGCAGAACGCCAATGCCCTGACGACCGCCGCGTGAAACAGGCAGCGCGACCGCCTCGCGGATGCCCTTCAATTCCAGCAGCCGCTGTTCAACTTCGCTGAGCGAGATCCGTTTCTCTTCAATTTTGACGACGCGCCCCCGGCGTCCCATCAGGCGGAACTGGCCGTTCTCATCAAACTGGAGGATATCGTCGAGCAACAGGCCGTCCTGCTGCACGATCAGCGGCGAAAAGGCGCGAAATGCTTCGCCCTCCTGCTGGAAATGTACGCCGGGGAAGGGGAGCCAGGCGATCTCCTCCTGCTGGCGGTAGCGCCAGGCGAGAATGCCGGTTTCGGTGCTGCCGTAGATTTCATCCGGCCAGATATTGAGCCAGGCGGCGGTTTGCGTGACATCGCCCCAGGGCAGCATACCGCCTGCGGAAAGGATCATGTTGACCGGCGGCGGCGTGAGCCGGTGGTCGAGGCGTTTCAGGAACGCCGGACTGCTGATAAACGCATAGCGGTGGTCGTGGCTTAGCGCGGCAAGCTGCTCTGCGTAGTAGAGCATTGCGGCATGAAGCGGCAGGCCGAGCGCCATCGGCAGGAAAATACGGAAAGTCAGACCGTACAGATGCTGAGGAACGACTGACGCCACGACGCGACAGCCTGCCAGGCGGTCGGCAAAACGCATCGCCAGCAGTTCGGCCTCGCAATCCAGCCGCGCGATGGGTTTGATGATGCGCTTGGGCTGACCGGTGGAGCCAGAGGTAAACAATTCAACGAAGGCATCGGCGGCAATATCGTCGAATGTGAAGGCTTCTGCGCTGAACTGTCGTGATGTATTGACCACCAGCAGCGGGCCGTGCCAGCCAGACGTCTTATCGCTGAGCACGCCGTTGAACAGCGCGCGCTGCTCATCCAGCAGAGAGACGCGGTTATGCCCCGGAATAACGGGCGTTTTTCCGCTATGCAGCGTTGCCAGCAGCGCAACAATAAACAGATAGCTGTTCTCAAAACACAGCGCCCAGCGCTCGCCCTCCTGCTGTTGCAGGTGTTTCACCAACTGCGCGACGTCATGGCGCAGGTGGCCCAGCGTCCAGGTGTCCTCACCCAGCCAGGCAACAGGCGTTTCATCCGGGCGTGGCGCGGTGAGCCAGCGGGAGAGCGGAAGGGTCTGCTTCATTGTGTTTCTCGTTTAATCACCTGGCGGCGCACCAGCCACTCGCCCGCCATCAACGCGCCCATCAGCAGATAGGCAATCATGCCGTTCCAGGCGGTCCATAGCGCCATGTCGCCGTGTAGCGCGGTAAAGAGCGCAATACCGCCGTTGCCGATGAAAAAGGCGCACCAGGTTTGTGTTACGCGACGGGTGTAGCGCACTGCGGCTTCCGGCAGCGCAGGTTCACGCAGTCGCGCCAGGCGTTCGACAATCGGCATGGATGTCCACAGCGAGCCGCCAAAAACGGCAAGCATGACGCCGTTAACAACGACCGGGTAAAACAGCAGCAGTTGATGTGTTTTAAGCAGATAGCTGGCGACGCAAAGCGCTATGCCCGCCACCGCCGCCACCTGAGTGACGACGCGCAGCGGCCCCGCCTGTCGCCGGGTCTGACGAAAGCGTAAAAAGAACAGCAACGCCATCAGCGGCAGCAGCCAGTGGAGGCTGTTATGCGTCAGCCCAAACCAGATCAAAAATGGCCAGGCCAGCAGCATCAGGCCGGTCAGCAACTGAATACCCATACGCGCGTGAGCGCCTGACATGGCGTATTACGCTTCTTTCAGCAGGCGTTCTACGGCGTCGACGACATCCTGCACGGTACGCACCGCTTTGAACTCTTCCGGCTTGATTTTCTTACCGGTTTTCTTTTGCAGATGCACGATCATGTCAACGGCGTCGATGCTGTCCAGCTCCAGATCTTCATACAGGCGCGCCTCAGGTTTGATGTCCTGAGGGTCGATTTCAAACAATTTGACCAGAAGCGCGGAGACTTCTTCATAAATGGCATGTTGTTCTGTCATAACGGACTCGCCTCAGGCACGTTGAGCGTGAATGAAAGATGCCAGCGTGGCGACGGAAAAGAAGTGCTGACGCATCTCTTCGCTCTCTGCGGAGAGCACCACGCCATACTGGTTTTTCACCGCCAGCCCCAGCTCAAGGGCATCGATCGAATCCAGTCCTAAACCATCACCAAAGAGCGCCGCCTCGGTATCGATATCGTCAGCGGACAGCTCGTCCAGATTCAGCGTATTTATTATGAGATTTTTAATTTCAAGGTAGAGCGCTTGCATCATTAATTCCTGAAAGAGGTGTAGCACCTGGTTGTAATTGAAGCAAAAGATGCCGGTTCAACTGCCTTGCCGCCAGCGCCGGTTCTTGTAAATTTGCATCGTTAAACGGGTCGATCGCGATCCGCTCGCGCACCTCTACGGTAAACAGAGGTTTCGCGGGAGGCACGTCATACCATTTGCTCTGCTTATCCAGCAGATGCTCGCTACAGTGGATAGTCACTACGCGTAAATCGCTGCCGCAGCGTACGGCGATATTGGCCGCGCCGCGTTGCAGCGTCATTTTTTCACCGGGTCGCGTTCGCGTCCCTTCGGGGAAAATCAATATTGTGTCGCCCTGATCCAGACGCTGCTGGCAGGCCGGTAACAGCGCGTCGGCCTGGCTGTTGATCAGGTAATCCGCCGCGCGAATAACGCCGCTGACGAACGGGTTTTTCAGCAGTGCGCTCTTCACCAGGCAGTCGGTTTCGGGCATGACGGAAGCCAGCAGCACGTAATCGATAAGCGTGGGATGGTTCGCCACCACCAGACACCCTTTCTCCTGTCGCAGCACGTCGCTCCCCTCGATGCGGTAGTCCAGAACGCCAAGCGTTTTCGCTACCGTTAAAAAGGCGCGAAAACTGGCCGCAATGCTGCGACGGGCCAGGCGGCGGCGTCTGACGGGGTTCCATACCAATAGTAACAATAAGTTGAACCACACGACAGAAAGCAACAGCCCGCCGATGCCGAACAGGGCAAAACAAAAACCGGTCATCACCAGTCGCCATGCCCAATCCAGGCGCGCCAGAAGCGTGTTCACGCGCGGCTCCACTGCCACTCTACCCGCTCGCCCGGCAGCGTAAAGGCGTCGGCGTTTTGTAAGTAACGCTGTAAAAACAGCAGGCTTTGCGGAAGCGGCATTTCATCCTGAGGCGCGCCGGGCCGCGTGGCGCAGGACAGCGCATTCCCCGCTTCAATGACAAAGGCGACGGCGTAAGGCCAGGTCGGCATCTGTGGCGGTAATCGCGGATGGTAAAACTCGGGTAGGAAGCCGTCGAAATCGACCATCAGTACCCGCTGATAACCCGCCTGAAGCAGGCACATCACTTCGCACAACCCTTGCTGGAAGGTGTCTCTCCCGGCGGAAAGCGAGGATGAGACAACCGGCTGTTTTGCGGCAATGGTCAGATTACCGACCGCGGAATTGTGTACTGACAGGGCGAAATCGGTGGGAGAGAGCGCCTGTTCCATCGCCAGCGCGTGCAGGATGCGGTAGTTACGCTCCAGTTCGCCGTGGCGGCTGGTATAGAGCACCGCGTCGATATCGTGGCGACGCAGCATGGCCAACCCGCACTCCACCGCCAGTTTGCTGCCGGAACTGAGCCGCCGGGCGGTCATCATCGGGAGTTCGTGCAGTTTTGCCTGCGGCGCGGCGGGATCGATGGCGTACGGCTCCCGCGACCACTGCTGCCAGTGGGTCGCTTCGCTAAGTCCTGGGGCTCTGGCCTGCCAGTCTGTTATGTTTAGTGCAAATTTCATCAACGCGCGTCCGCGGTAATCCGGTGATACCAGTAACGTTTTTTTAACGTCACTTTGTTATTTTTTCTTTTGGCATATCAATAAAGTATGCCCAACGCCCAGGTTGTCATGGCGTTCATCCACCTGGAACCCTGCCATGTCCAGATAGTGATAAAACTTCTCTACGCTGTAGAAACGGCTGTTGCCATTTGCCATACAGGTAAAATAAAGCGAAGACGCATTCAGGCTAAAAGAGGCCGCTTCAAATTTCTGCGCATCCCAGAACAGCTCCATAATGCACAGCCTTGCGCCGGGTTTCATCACGCGGGCAACGTTACTGAGCATGGTGATAATCTGTTCCGGTGAAAAGCAGTCCAGAAATTGGCTCATCCACCAGATATCGGCCTCTCCGGGTAAAGGCGTATCACCCAGCATATCCACTGCATGGAAATCTATGCGATGAGATAATCCTGCATTTTCGATATTTTTACGGGCAAGTGCAATTTGTTGTGGCAAATCTAATAAAGTGACCGCGATATTTTTATCGTACTGGCAGCAGCGTAATGCCCATTTCCCGGTATTTCCGCCCACATCGTACAGGGTTGCCGGGCGACTGGCGAATACATAAGGCAGCGCGGCGTCAAATGCGCCGTCGGAATAGTAATGATCGAAGGCGAACCAGCTGTCACGCGCCGCCTGCGGTAATTGCGACAGCGCGGGATAAATCGTTGGCCAGTCGCCGAATATTTTCAGTCCTGACGGTTTGCCTTCCTTTAGCGCATTTTCCAGATAAAACAGCCCCTGATAGCAAACATCCTGGGTGAAATCCATATTTATGCGGGTCATGGCGTCATGCAGAAGAAAATGCCCCACCTTCGCGAGATAATAATGCCCCTCTTTGTGAGTAATAATACGTCCGCTTAATCCCATATCCAGCAGTACGCTGGCGGCATATTCATTGATGCTGCTGTTTTCAGTGATATCGTCGAGCGTTGCGCCGCGTTTACCCTGCCGATCCAGATATGTCAGCACGCCCGCGTTACGCAGACACAATGCGGCCTGGAAAAGCATGGGGGCGAAGGCGATACGTTGTGCTTCCGTGATGGCATCCAGTGCGCTGAGCGAGTCCTGTTCGTACATAATGGGGACAACCTGTTAAGAGGGGGTAAAAGCGAGTTATCGGGCCGTCTTCGACCCGACTTTAATAATCCGCGTCATCTTTCAGGCCGCCGCTTTTGACACGTGAACGTTCAGCTCAATGCCACCTGAATGAAAGTGCGTACCGCCTGAATTACAGACCCGCGCCTGCGGACAAGTTAACCTGGATGTCTTTGTCCAGGTTATGTACCCAGCGGTTGTAGTTTTTGTGAATTTTGCCGCCGGAAGCCTGCAAATTGAGGCTGCTGTCGTATTTGATGTCGTAGCCGGTGGCGGAGTAGGTAATGCGCACTTCAGCGACGTGGTTGCGCGTCTGCTGACGTCCTTTGATAACGCCAGGCCCGACTTCAGACATGATCCATTGACGTTGAACGCCGGCCTTCAGAATGGCGTTTTTGACTTGCTCCTGAGTATGGCCCGCGCTCACACTGGAGTGAACCTGATCGATAGGCGCAGTACGCGCGCAACCCGCCAGAGCACCCACAACCGCAATAGCGGCAAACCATTTAATGAATTGTTTCATGAAAACTCCCTATCAATTAACTAGTTGACTAATAATGTGCTTATTAATTTATTAATAACGAACGCCAGCCATAATGGCGTCGGTTTTTATTTTATGCATTTTTCATTTCACGCGAAAACCGGCTGAATGCGATATTGTTATATCTGTTTGAGTTAAGTCGTTTTATTCCGGCGAATGCTGTTTCTTATTTATTAAATAACGGGCGGCAGGACATATTTCATTTAAGGTAAACTGCCACATATATTTAAAACGCATGACAGTTTACCGGGCAGGTGCGTAGATAAAAACTACCCTGGTTGGTAGGTAAATTAATTATCCGGGCAACCGACTTTTCGGGCGACCCGGCCCCAGTAAAATCGCCAGCTTGCTGCCGCCTTTGGTGGTCTCCATCCAGATCTTACAGACGCTGGTAAGCGGAACGGAAAGCAGCATCCCTACCGGGCCTAATAACCATCCCCACACCAGTAAAGAGAGGAACACCACCAGCGTGGACATTCCCAGGCGGTGGCCCATCATGCGCGGTTCCAGGATATTACCGATGATCATATGCACCACCAGAAAGAGCGCGCCGACCAGAACGCATTCGTAGAAACCGTTGAACAGCAGCGCCTGAATCATCGGCGGCACCGCTGAAATGACCGAACCAATATTAGGGACATAGTTGAGTAAAAACGCCAGCACGCCCCACATCAGCGCAAACTGGATGTCCATCAGCGCCAGCCCCAGCCAGACAATCACGCCGGTCCACAGGCTCAGCAGCGTTTTCAGCGCCAGATAGTGCGACACGCCTTTGAGCGCCCGGTGTAAACCCGCAATGTGAATTTGCGGGTTGTTCAGCGCGAAACGCAGTTTGTAGGGAACGTGGCGAACTTCGAACAGCATAAACACCACCGTCATCACCAGCAGGACTACGCTTGCCATCGCCCCGGAAAGGCCGGTCATCAGTGTGGTGGTGAAGGTCATCAGTTTATCGGAGTCGATGCGTTGCAGCAGGCGTTCCGGCGACATGTGCAGGTTGAGGAAGGGCAGCATCTCCTGCAAATGCAGAACCTTACGCGTCAGCTCCTTGTTGTATTTCGGCAGCATGGCGACGAATTCATTGATTGACGCAGCCAGCACGCCGATCAGCGCCGTCAGTACGATAAGCATCACGACCACCACGAGGGTAATCGCCACCGGGCGGTTAACGCCGCGACGAATAAACCAGGTTACCAGCGGGTTGAGGACAATGGCGAAAAAGAGCGCCAGTAAGAGCTGCACAATAATATCTGCTGCGGCATGGAGCCCTGCCAGTATGACGACCAACGACGCCAGTTTGAGCAGAATATGCATCCCCGTTTTGTCGGGGTGAGGGGTTGTCATGTCATCTTCCTTTTTGCATTTTTTCTAAGTGTAGCGCCTGGCCTGAGACCAATATTCTTAATCTTGCTACTGATTTTCGCGACTCAGCATGATAAAAATGAAACACTGTTGTAAAAACGTGGTGACCTCCCATGCCCGAACCCGTCGCTGAACCGGCGCTTAGCGGATTGCGCCTCAATCTGCGTATCGTTTCTGTTGTGATTTTTAACTTCGCCAGTTATCTGACGATCGGTTTGCCGCTCGCAGTCCTGCCGGGCTATGTCCATGATGTGATGGGGTTTAGCGCCTTCTGGGCGGGGCTGGTCATAAGCTTACAATATTTTGCGACGCTCGTGAGCCGCCCTCATGCGGGGCGCTACGCTGACCTGCTGGGGCCGAAAAAGGTTGTCGTCTTTGGTTTGTGCGGCTGCTTTCTGAGCGGCCTGAGCTATCTCCTGGCGGGATTCGCCAGCGGCTGGCCGATTGCAAGCCTGCTGCTGTTATGCCTGGGGCGTGTCATTCTGGGCATTGGACAAAGCTTCGCCGGAACCGGATCAACGCTCTGGGGCGTAGGCGTGGTGGGGTCGCTGCATATTGGCCGGGTGATTTCGTGGAACGGTATTGTCACGTATGGCGCGATGGCGATGGGCGCCCCGCTTGGCGTGTTGTTTTACGCCTGGGGCGGGTTACAGGGGCTGGCGTTGACGATCATGGGCGTGGCGCTGCTGGCCGTGCTGTTTGCGCTCCCGCGCCCGGCGGTGAAAGCCAGTAAGGGCAAACCGCTGCCGTTTCGCGCCGTGCTTGGGCGCGTCTGGCTGTATGGAATGGCGCTGGCGCTGGCATCCGCGGGATTCGGCGTTATCGCCACCTTCATCACGCTGTTTTATGACGCGAAAGGGTGGGATGGCGCCGCCTTCGCGCTCACGCTGTTTAGCTGTGCGTTTGTGGGCGCCCGTTTATTGTTCCCCAATGGCATCAATCGGTTAGGCGGCTTAAACGTGGCGATGATCTGCTTTAGCGTGGAGATTATTGGGTTGCTGCTGGTGGGCGTTGCGCTGATGCCGTGGATGGCGAAAATTGGCGTGCTACTGGCGGGGGCGGGGTTCTCGCTGGTCTTTCCGGCGCTGGGCGTGGTGGCGGTAAAGGCGGTGCCGCAGCAGAATCAAGGGGCGGCGCTGGCGACCTATACGGTGTTTATGGATTTATCGTTGGGCGTGACCGGGCCGCTGGCGGGGCTGCTGATGACCTGGGCGGGTGTGCCGGTTATCTATCTGGCGGCGGCGGGTCTGGTGGCGATTGCGCTGTTGCTGACCTGGCGGTTAAAAAAACGGCCTCCGGCGGTATCGCAGGAGGCCGTGTCATCGTCTTAACCGTTACTGGATAACCAGTGTGTTAATGATGTTTTCAGCGGCGGTTTGCGCCTTCTGCTGATCGTCTGCTGGCAGCGTGATTTGCAGGGTCAGCAGTTGGTTATCCACTTTGCCCAGCAGTACGGAAGAGTACGCGGTCTGGCCTTTCGCAGAGATAATGCTGTCCAGCTGTTGCAGCGTGTGACCTTTCAGCTCGATGGCTTTATTGGTCACGACCTGCAACTGCGGGTCGCGGCTGCGCTGTTGATCTTCCAGACGTTTCGCCAGCACGGCGAGGTCTTCATTGGTGTTATCGCCAACAATCACGATCACCGCTTTCTGGCCTGTCGCGTCAGAGTAGACGTGCATATTATTGGCCTGAGTGCCCAGCTTGCCGCTCTGGTCGGTCATATCCGCTGGCAGTGAGAACGTCAGCTTACCGTCCAGCAGGCTGACAGGTTGTCCGGTTGCGTTGCTTTCCGTAGAGGTTCCCTCTGCCGGAGCATTGGTATCGTTGTTATCACAGGCCGCAAGCCCCATAACCAGCAGGCCAATACCGACATATTTAACCAGATTGCGCATTGACTTCTTCCTTTCGATAAACGGCCATAACGGCTCATTCATCCATCTTATCACAACTCGGAAAATGAACCTTTAACTCGTCTGCAATGCCGAGATTTCAGATTTATCTGCCAGCCTTTTCAGCAACATATTCAGCAATACGCCATACATCGGCAGGAAGAAAATAATGCTGATGAGCACCTTGAAGCAGTAATCGACTAGGGCGATTTCCATCCAGTGCTCGGCCATAAAGGCATCGGGGCTGCGCCAGAAAGCGATGAAGAAGAAGGCGAGGGTATCGCTGACGTTGCCAAACAGCGTGGAGGCCGTAGGAGCCATCCACCAGCGGCGGTTCTGGCGCAGACGGTTAAAGACGTGTACATCCAGAATCTGGCCCAGCGCATACGCCATAAAGCTGGCGGTGGCGATACGCGCGACAAACAGGTTGAAGTGCAGCAGCGCGCCAAATCCCTGCCAGGAACCCATATAAAACAGCGATGAGATGACATAGGAGATGAGCAGCGCCGGGATCATCACCGCAAAGATTATCCGTCGTGCCAGCGGCGCGCCAAAAATGCGCACGGTCAGGTCGGTCGCGAGAAAAATAAAGGGAAAGCTAAAGGCGCCCCACGTCGTGTGGAACCCGAAAACAGAGATCGGAAGCTGTACCAGATAGTTACTGGAGGTGATCACCAGTAAGTGGAATAGCGATAGCCAGAACAACGCTTTTACGCGCTGTATTTGAGTAAAGGAGTTCATATTGTACCTTTTTGATCGATATTTGGGGTGAGGGAACCCAATAAAACCGCCGCATCATACTGCTTTGAAAACGTATTGCAATGGTTGTTTTTCACGCAATCGTTAACTTGATTTGCTTACGGGCAAACAGGGCGTAAACTACAGCCGTTTTTTTAGTGAATGAGACGAAGATGACCGATCTGTTTTCCTCCCCCGACCATACGCTTGATGCCCAGGGGCTACGCTGCCCGGAACCGGTAATGATGGTGCGTAAAACCGTGCGTAACATGCAAACGGGCGAAACGCTGCTGATTATTGCTGACGATCCGGCGACAACCCGCGATATTCCTGGCTTTTGTACGTTTATGGAACATGAGCTGATGGCTAAAGAGACGGATTCGCTGCCGTATCGTTATTTGCTGCGTAAAAAGCATTGAGTCTCAGCCGGATAAAACCGGCGTGACCGCTGCGACATTTTTAAACCATCGTTTCAATTTTTCCTGCTTTTTTGTGAAGCACTTCACCTTCATCTTTCAGGGCATCGGCTACGGTTTAAGCGTAAAAACTAAAACAATGTTTTAACGCTACCCTCTCAACCTCTGGAGCTGACCCGATGAAAGTGACTCTCAAGCCGCTCGCGGCTTCCCTGTGCCTGGCTACCGCGTCAATACTGTTTTCCCATTCCGTTTTCGCGCAGGTCATTAAAGCGGCGGATGTCCATCCGCAGGGCTACCCGAATGTCGTCGCCGTGCAGAAAATGGGCGAAAAACTCAAACAACAGACCGACGGCAAACTGGAAATTAAAGTGTTCCCGGGCGGCGTGCTGGGCGATGAGAAACAGATGATTGAACAGGCGCAAATCGGCGCGATTGATATGATTCGCGTATCGATGGCGCCGGTGGCGGCTATTCTGCCGGATATCGAAGTCTTTACGCTGCCCTATGTGTTCCGCGACGAAGACCACATGCACAAAATTATTGATGGCGATATCGGGAAAAGCATTGGCGATAAGCTGACGAACAACCCGAAATCACGTCTGGTGTTTCTTGGCTGGATGGACTCCGGGACGCGCAACCTGATTACTAAAAACCCGGTGGAAAAGCCGGAAGATCTCCACGGTATGAAGATTCGCGTGCAGGGAAGCCCGGTGGCGCTGGATACGCTGAAAGACATGGGGGCGAACTCGGTGGCGATGGGGGTGAGCGAGGTGTTTAGCGGTATGCAGACCGGCGTGATTGACGGTGCGGAAAACAACCCGCCGACTTTTGTCGCGCATAACTACATGCCGGTTGCGAAGAATTACACCCTCAGCGGGCACTTTATCACCCCGGAAATGCTGCTCTATTCCAAAGTGAAGTGGGACAAGCTGACTGCGGATGAGCAGCAGAAGATCCTGACGCTGGCGCGCGAAGCGCAGTTTGAGCAGCGTAAATTGTGGGATGCCTACAACCAGGAGGCATTAGCGAAGATGAAGGCTGGCGGCGTGCAGTTCCACGAAATTGATAAAGCGTATTTCGTGAAGGCCACCGAACCGGTCCGCGCGCAGTATGGCGAAAAACACCAGGCGTTGATGAAGGCGATTGCCGACGTGCAGTAAGCGCCTTCGCTTCGCCGGATGAGCAGGCCTGCGTGGGTTCGTGCCATGATCCCCGTAGGCCTGATAAGCCTGGCGCCATCAGGCGACAATCTACCCTTTACGCAACAGCCGCAGCGCGTTGGCGGTCACCAGCACCGTCGCCCCGGTATCCGCCAGCACGGCCAGCCACAGACCGGTTATGCCGAGCAGCGTGGTGATGAGGAAGATCCCTTTCAGCCCCAGGGCAATTGCGATGTTCTGACGAATATTGGCGTGGGTGGCGCGCGCCAGCTGGATCATCTGTACCAGCCCGCTCAGGCGGTTATGCGTCAGGGCGGCGTCTGCCGTTTCCAGCGCGACATCCGTTCCGCTTCCCATCGCAATACCTATCGCGGCGGCCTTCATTGCGGGGGCGTCGTTAATGCCGTCACCCACCATCGCCAGCGGGGCGTGCTGATTGAGCGCCGTCACCGCCCGGACTTTATCTTCTGGTAGCAGGCCCGCTTTAAACGTCAGGCCCAGCTCTCCGGCAATGGCCGCTGCCGCGCGTGGGTTATCGCCGGTCAGGATCACGCCTTTCACTCCTAACTGATTAAGCTCGCCGATCGCGGTGCGGGCGTCATCGCGCAGCGTATCCTGTAGGGCGAGCACGCCGAGTACGTCGTCGTTGCGCAGCACCAGCACGACCGTCTGTCCGGCGCTTTCCAGTTCGCTGATTTGCCCGGCAAAGGCTTCCGCCGGGCGTTTGCCTGCGGCGCAAATCAGGATGCGCTCGCCATTAACCTGAGCTTCGATACCCGAACCGACCAGCGCGCGCTGCTCCAGCGCTGGCGGAATGGTCAGTTCACGCGTCTGCGCTTCACGCACAATGGCCTGCGCCAGTGGGTGCGTCGCGCCTTGTTCCACCGCCGCCGCCAGCGCCAGCAGCTCCGCTTCGCCGATCCCGCTTGCCGGATGGATGGCGGTGACGCGCGGTTTCCCTACGGTCAGGGTGCCGGTTTTATCGAACGCCACCTGAGTGACTCTGCCTAGCTGCTCCAGCGCTGCGCCGCCTTTAATCAGCGCCCCGCGACGTGCCGCCGCCGCCAGCCCGGAGGTGATGGCCGCCGGAGTGGAAATGACCAGCGCACACGGGCAGCCAATCAGCAACAGCGTGAGTCCCTTATAAATCCACTCTTGCCAGGACGCGGCAAACAGCAGCGGCGGCACCAGCGTGACCAGCAGCGCGACGGCCATAATCACCGGGGTGTAAATCCGGCTGAAGCGGTCAATAAAACGCTCAATGGGCGCGCGGCGTTCTTCGGCTTCTTCAATCAGCTTCAGGATACGGTCAATCGCGCTGGCGCCCGGTTCTGACAGCACCTCCAGCGTAACGAGCCGATCCACGCTGGTGGCGCCGGCGGGGACTTTCTCGCCCGTTGAGCGCTCGACCGGAATCGACTCGCCGGTGAGCGCGCTCTCATCAAAACTGGCGAAACCGGAGACCAGCCTGCCGTCGGCGGGTAAGCGCCCGCCTGCCGCCACTTCGATAATGTCGCCGGGTTGCAGGGTGTTGATCGCCACCTCTTCGCGCACGCCATCGCGCAGGCGCGTGGCGGTTTCCGGTTTGAGGGCCATCAGCGCGCTGACCCCTTTGCGGGCGCGGCTGGCAGCCCACCCTTCGAGGCGTTCGCCGATCAGAAATAACAGCAGCACCATCGCCGCTTCCGCCGTCGCGCCAATAAACAGCGCGCCAATCGCCGCCACGCTCATCAGCGTTTCGATGGCGAACCAGCTACCGGTTTTCATCAGGCGCAGCGCCTGACGGGCAATGGGATACAGGCCGACCAGCGTGGTGGCGATAAACGCCAGTTGGCCGAACGGATGGTTGAATTGCTCCAGCCCCCAGCTAATCGCCATCATAATGATGAGCGTGATCAGCGGCAGGTTTTCTTGCAGCCGGGATTCGCGCGCCTCTGCTGTGGCCTGTTCATCACGCAGGGTATAGCCCGCCTTTTGTACGGCGCGTTCAACGTGTTGGCGGATATCGGCATTCGCATCCACCACCAGTTTCTCGGTGGCGAACAGCACCTGTACCTGATTGACGCCCCCGACCTGGCGCACGGCGTTTTCGACTTTACGGGCGCAGGCGGCGCAGTCCATACCGGCGACTTTCCAGGTGTAACGCGTCCCTTCGGTGGTGTCGGGGACGAGAGCCTCCGTTGCGCAGGCGCCCTCACAGCAGCAGTCATCTACCTTCCGGGGGGCTGGCGCCAGTTTGAAGGATGAAAATTGTGGGACTTTTTTGCCATCAGTATCGGGTGTCAACATGGCATCCTCCGGTTGATGATAATTTTCTCATTAACCGGAGGATACACTCTGGAGTCGACTCCAGAGTCAAGCGTTATTAAAGATAAAGCGAGCGGACAATCAGGAAGTGCCCGGCAAAGTAGCAGGCGGCGGAAATAGCGTTATCCGCGCGGAAGCGGCAGCGGTAATGGCTGCCCAGCCAGACGATGTTGCCGAGGAATAACAACGATGCGCCCATAAAAGCAGAGAGCGCCGGGGCGGTCGGGCGGAAGAACCACAGTTCACCGGCCAGCCAGACCATCATGAGCGTCATGGCGATAAAGGTACATATCGGCCAGCGCAGCTCTTCCAGACGCGTCCAGATCACCGCAATCAGCAACCCGCCCAACACCAGCAGCACTAACGGCAATGGCCAGAAGAACGACAGCGTCATCTGGCTGGCGAAATAGAGGGTGTACAGCAGGTGCGACAGGAAGAATGCGCCAATGGCGTACAGCAGACGTTGGCGCGGCAACAGCGTCAACGCATCGCCCAGCAACGAGGCGCACAGGCCCGCCAGCACAAGGTAGCTGATCGCGTCGAACATCGGCGCTTGCCAGGCGAGTAAAAGAAGGAGAATCAGGGTGAGAGGTTTAAAGACCCAGCGCTGCCACGCTGGCCCACGATACGATGCGTCCACAAATAGCCATGCGGAAAGACAGACAGCGATAAACGACCAAAGCATCTTAGTTCCTTGAATTCGTTATTTTTTCGCGAGCGGTATGCTCACGGCCCTGTTGTCCAGTGTAGAGGTCGGCGCAGGCAGATGACAACACCATAACGGGCAGGGTATGCTTATTTCCGCATTTTCTGATGGGTTAAAATGATGAGTAAACCACCACTTTTTTTCATTGTTATCATTGGCTTGATTGTTATCGCCGCGTCGTTTCGCTTTGTTTCGCAGCGGCGAGAAAAAGCCGATAACGATGCCGCGCCATTGCAGCAAAAGCAGGTAGTGGTGAGCAATAAGCGCGAAAAGCCGATCAACGAGCGGCGCTCGCGTCAGCAGCAGGTGACGCCAGCGGGCACCAGTATGCGTTATGAAGCTAGCTTTAAACCGCAGCGCGGCGGGCTTGAGCAGACGTTCCGGCTTGATGCCCAACAGTACCATGCGTTAACGGTCGGGGATAAAGGCACGCTGAGCTACAAAGGTTCGCGGTTTGTCGATTTTGTCGCCCAGCCATAAGATTTCGCCCAATGGCGTGTTGCTTATCGGGCCTACGGTCTGAGGGGTTTGTAGGTCGGATAAGGCGCAGCCGACATCCGGCAAAAGGTTATTTTTTAACGTTAAATTTCTTCTGCCACACCAGCAGCTCAAAGACGCCGAACAGGAAAATGCGGATTTTCTCGCCGGTGGTCATCTGCGGGCCATCTTTAGGCATGGTGCTTTTTAACAGTGCCAGCTGCATACCGTGCATCAGCACCATAAAGACCAGCGCGACGTTGACGAAAATATTCAGCGGGCGCGGGAAAGGCTGTACCATATTAAGAATTAAAAACGCCCAGACGCAGAGCATCAGTAATCGACCCAGATTAATCAGCATCGCTTTCTCCTTGTGCTTCCCGTTGATACAGGCGGTATGCGACCTGTCCGGCCACTTTTTCACGATACAACGACCAGTTTGCCGGGACGGGCGGCAGACCGTTTTCGACTTCGCTTTCGACGTAAATATACGCGTCATCAGCCAGCCAGCCGTGCGTTTCCAGCAGGCTTAACGTCTCTTCCAGCAGCCCTTTGCGAAACGGGGGATCGACAAACACCACGCTGTGCGGCGTACCGGTCTGCGCCAGAAAGGCCAGCGTATTGGCGTTGACCACGCGGGCGTTGCCTGCCTTTAGCGTAGCAAGATTCTTTTGTAACTGCTGTGACACGGCGCGATCCATCTCCAGCAACGTCGCGCCCGCCGCATAGCGGGAAAGCGCTTCCAGCCCCAGCGCGCCGCTTCCGGCGAAACAATCCAGACAGTGGGCGTCTACCATGACCGGTGCCAGCCAGTTAAACAGCGTCTCGCGAACCCGGTCGGTTGTCGGGCGCAGCCCTGGGCTGTCGGGAACCGGAAGTTTACGGCCCCGCCATTGTCCGCCAATAATGCGGATTTGACCGCTGCCAGAGTGATTCGGTTTTTTCATTTCTATTGCTCAATCCGCTGCTGACGTGTCATTCCAGGCGGTGATGTGAATTAAGTTAAGTGGTAGACTATTTCATCATTTTTTTAGCTTCCATGTATATAGCGCCAGATATTAACCGCGAGGAGTACAGTCGCAGATGGCAAAACAGAAAAAACGTGGCTTCTTTTCCTGGCTGGGCTTTGGTGAAAAAGAGCAGGAACAGGAACAAAAAACCGAAGAACAACAGCGTGTTGAAGAACAGTTAGCGCCAGAAACGCCGGTTGAGACGGCGGCAGAGGCCGACGCGGAAACGCACGCCCACGGCAAGGCGGAAACCGACGCTTTCGCCGAAGCTGTGGTGAACGTCACCGAACAGGTTCAGGAAAGCGAAAAACCGCAGCCGGTTGAGCCAGAGCCTGTCGTAGAGCCTGTTGTTGACCCCGTGGTTGAAGAAGACATCGTTGAGCCGCAGGCGGTGGTGGAACATGAAGAACTGCCGCTGCCGGAAGAGGTGAACGTCGAAGAGACGTCGCCTGAAGAGTGGCAGGCCGAAGCGGAAACGGTAGAGATCGTGGAGGCGGTAGAAGAAGAGGCGCAAAACGAACCGCAACTGACCGACGAAGAACGGGAAGCGCAGGCGCTGGCGGCGGAAGCGGCGGAAGACGCGGTGGTTGTCGTGCCGACGGCAGAAGAAGAGACGCCGGTTGAGGAGATGATTCAGGAGCAAGAGAAGCCGACAAAAGAGGGTTTCTTTGCGCGCCTGAAACGTAGTCTTCTGAAAACAAAAGAAAATCTCGGTTCAGGATTTATCAGTCTGTTCCGTGGTAAGAAAATCGACGATGATCTGTTTGAAGAACTGGAAGAGCAGTTACTGATTGCCGATGTGGGTGTGGAAACCACCCGCAAGATCATCGCTAACCTGACAGAGGGCGCCAGCCGCAAACAGCTGCATGACGCCGAAGCGCTGTATGGCCTGCTGAAAGACGAGATGGGCGATATCCTCGCAAAAGTTGACGAACCGCTTAATATTGAAGGCAAAACGCCATTTGTTATTCTGATGGTTGGCGTTAACGGCGTGGGGAAAACCACCACGATCGGTAAGCTGGCGCGTCAGTTCGAGCAGCAGGGCAAATCCGTGATGCTGGCGGCGGGGGATACCTTCCGTGCGGCGGCGGTAGAGCAGTTGCAGGTCTGGGGCCAGCGTAACAACATTCCGGTTATCGCCCAGCATACCGGCGCGGATTCCGCTTCCGTTATCTTTGACGCCATCCAGGCGGCGAAAGCGCGTAATGTGGATGTGCTGATTGCCGATACCGCAGGTCGCTTGCAGAACAAAGCGCACCTGATGGAAGAACTGAAAAAAATCGTTCGCGTGATGAAGAAACTCGACGAAGATGCGCCGCATGAAGTGATGCTGACCATCGACGCCAGCACCGGGCAGAATGCGATAAGCCAGGCCAAACTGTTCCATGAAGCGGTTGGCCTGACCGGTATCACCCTGACCAAGCTGGATGGCACGGCGAAGGGTGGGGTTATCTTCTCGGTTGCCGATCAGTTTGGCATTCCTATCCGCTATATTGGTGTGGGCGAACGTATCGAGGATTTACGTCCGTTTAAGGCGGACGATTTTATAGAGGCACTTTTTGCCCGAGAGGATTAACAATGATTCGCTTTGAACATGTCAGCAAGGCCTATCTCGGTGGGAGACAAGCGCTGCAAGGAGTCACATTCCACATGCAGCCAGGCGAGATGGCGTTTCTGACCGGCCACTCAGGCGCGGGGAAAAGTACCCTGCTGAAGCTTATCTGTGGGATTGAACGGCCGAGCGCTGGGAAAATCTTCTTCAGCGGGCATGACATTACGCGCCTGAAAAACCGTGAAGTGCCGTTTCTGCGTCGTCAGATCGGAATGATTTTCCAGGATCACCACCTGCTGATGGATCGTACGGTCTATGACAACGTGGCGATCCCGTTGATTATCGCTGGCGCCAGCGGGGACGACATCCGTCGTCGTGTGTCGGCGGCGCTGGATAAAGTCGGGCTGCTGGACAAAGCGAGGAATTTTCCCATTCAACTCTCTGGCGGTGAGCAGCAGCGCGTGGGGATTGCCCGTGCGGTGGTGAACAAGCCTGCGGTGCTGCTGGCGGATGAACCGACCGGGAACCTGGATGATGCCTTATCGGAAGGGATTTTACGTCTGTTTGAAGAGTTTAACCGCGTTGGGGTGACGGTATTGATGGCGACGCACGACATCGGGCTTATCTCCCGTCGTTCGTACCGTATGCTCACCCTGAGCGAAGGTCATTTGCATGGAGGCCTGGTCAGTGAATAAGCGTGACGCTATCAACCAAATCAGGCAGTTTGGCGGCAGACTGGACCGTTTTCGTAAATCTGGCGGTTCGTCCGGCGACGGCGGTCGCAATGCGCCGAGACGCGCAAAACCCTCGCCAAAGCCGAACTCGCGTAAAACCAACGTCTTTAACGAGCAGGTGCGCTATGCGTTCCAGGGCGCGTTACAGGATCTGAAAAGCAAGCCGCTGGCGACGTTTCTGACGGTGATGGTGATTGCCATCTCTCTGACGCTGCCAAGCGTCTGCTACATGGTCTATAAGAACGTCAACCAGGCGGCGACGCAGTACTATCCGTCCCCGCAGATCACCGTTTATCTGCAAAAGACGCTGGATGACGACGCGGCCGCCGGGGTGGTCGCACAGGTCCAGGCCGAGCAGGGGGTGGAGAAGGTCAACTATCTCTCCCGCGACGATGCATTGGGCGAGTTCCGCAACTGGTCTGGCTTTGGCGGCGCGCTGGACATGCTGGAAGAGAATCCGCTTCCGGCAGTGGCGGTGGTGATCCCGAAACTGGATTTCCAGGGAACGGAGTCGCTGAATACGCTACGCGATCGCATCTCGCAGATTAACGGCATTGATGAAGTGCGTATGGATGACAGCTGGTTTGCCCGTCTGGCGGCGCTGACCGGGCTGGTAGGGCGCGTTTCCGCGATGATCGGCGTGCTGATGGTGGCGGCGGTGTTCCTCGTCATCGGCAACAGCGTGCGCCTGAGCATTTTCGCCCGCCGTGACACCATCAACGTGCAGAAACTGATTGGCGCGACGGATGGATTTATCCTGCGACCGTTCCTGTACGGCGGCGCGCTGCTCGGCTTTTCAGGGGCATTTCTTTCACTGATTTTGTCAGAAATTTTGGTGATGCGCTTGTCGTCAGCGGTGACGGAAGTGGCGCAGGTTTTCGGCACGAAGTTTGATATCAATGGCTTATCGTTCGATGAGTGCCTGTTGCTGCTGCTGGTGTGCTCGATGATCGGCTGGGTTGCGGCGTGGCTTGCCACTGTGCAACATTTACGTCACTTTACTCCCGATTAATAAAAGCGTGGTATACTCTTTCCCTGCAATGAGTTCCCGTTCGCAGGGAAAGAGCATCAAAACATCTCATCCCCCTGCCCACAGTGTTTTTTCATAGCGGTGTCACATTTTGTGCGTAATTTATTCACAACGTTGCATTGAACTTGTGGATAAAATCACTGTCTGATAAAAGAGTGAGTGCTATTCTCGTTGCTCATAAACGCTGGCACGTTTGTTGCTCATTTGCAGTGCCAGACGATATAAATTGAGAGGATTTGAATGACCAAAGAAATGCAAAATTTAGCTTTAGCCCCTGTTGGTAACCTGGAATCTTACATCCGGGCTGCAAACGCGTGGCCGATGTTATCGGCTGACGAAGAACGGGCACTGGCTGAAAAGCTGCATTACCAGGGCGATCTGGAAGCAGCTAAGACGCTGATTCTGTCTCACCTGCGCTTTGTTGTTCATGTTGCTCGTAACTATGCGGGCTATGGCCTGCCGCAGGCGGATCTGATTCAGGAAGGTAACATCGGCCTGATGAAAGCCGTGCGCCGTTTTAACCCGGAAGTGGGTGTGCGCCTGGTTTCTTTCGCCGTGCACTGGATCAAAGCGGAGATCCACGAATACGTATTGCGTAACTGGCGTATCGTTAAAGTCGCAACCACCAAAGCACAGCGTAAGCTGTTCTTTAACCTGCGTAAAACCAAGCAGCGTCTGGGCTGGTTTAATCAGGATGAAGTGGAAATGGTGGCGCGCGAACTGGGCGTAACCAGCAAAGACGTTCGCGAGATGGAATCCCGTATGGCGGCGCAGGACATGACGTTTGACATGTCTTCGGACGACGAGTCTGACAGCCAGCCGATGGCGCCAGTGCTGTATTTGCAGGATAAAACCTCTAACTTTGCCGACGGCATTGAAGAGGATAACTGGGAAGATCAGGCGGCAAACAAACTGACCCACGCAATGGAAGGTCTGGACGAGCGTAGCCAGGACATCATTCGCGCCCGTTGGCTGGACGAAGATAATAAGTCCACGCTACAGGAACTGGCCGACCGCTATGGCGTTTCTGCTGAACGTGTACGTCAGCTTGAAAAGAACGCGATGAAGAAACTGCGCGCCGCTATCGAAGCGTAATTTCCGCGAAGTGCCCGAAAAACCCTGGATGAGAATCCGGGGTTTTTTGTTTTACAGGCCGGATAAGGCACCGCCGCCATCCGGCAAACAGGCAAACATAAATGCCCGATGGCGTTTCGCTTATCAGGCTACGGGGATAACGCTTTTTTTCTCCCCCGCTCTGGCGAATTCTTCCCCCCTGGCAAACACTTACCGATGGGTTGTGCGCATCTTAGGGGGAGAAGGTGAAAAATAACGAACTGAATGAAAGACGGTTGCAGGCGACGCCGCGCGGCATCGGGGTGATGTGCGGTTTCTATGCCGACAGAGCGGAAAACGCCACGCTGTGGGATATTGAAGGCAATGAGGTGATTGATTTCGCCGCCGGAATTGCCGTGTTGAACACCGGGCACCGTCATCCAAAAGTCATCGCGGCAATTGAAAAACAGCTCCAGTCATTTACCCATACCGCGTATCAAATCGTGCCTTATGCAAGCTACGTTACGCTTGCCGAGCGTATTAACGAGCGCGTGCCGGTCAACGGCCCGGCGAAAACGGCTTTCTTCTCCACCGGCGCGGAGGCGGTCGAAAACGCGGTGAAAATTGCGCGTGCCTGTACCCGACGACCGGGGCTGATTACCTTTGGCGGCGCGTTTCACGGGCGAACCTTTATGACGATGGCGCTCACCGGTAAGGTCGCGCCCTACAAAATTGGCTTTGGGCCGTTCCCGGGATCGGTCTATCACGCGCAATATCCGAATCCTTTGCATGGCGTTACCACGGCGGATGCGCTGAACAGTCTCGAACGGATTTTTAAAGCCGATATTGCGCCGGACCAGGTGGCGGCCATTATCCTGGAACCGGTGCAGGGGGAAGGGGGCTTTAACGTCGCGCCAACGGATTTCATGCAGGCGCTGCGTACGTTATGCGATACCCACGGCATCTTGCTGATCGCCGATGAAGTGCAGACCGGTTTTGCCCGTACAGGCAAACTGTTTGCGATGGAGCACCACGGCGTTCAGCCGGATCTCATTACGATGGCCAAAAGTCTGGCCGGCGGTATGCCGCTGTCGGCGGTATCCGGTCGCGCCGAGGTGATGGATGCGCCTGCGCCGGGCGGTCTTGGCGGCACCTACGCCGGAAACCCGCTGGCGGTGGCCGCCGCGCATGCGGTGCTTGATGTGATTGAAGAAGACGATCTCTGCACTCGCGCCACGCAGCTTGGTCAGCATCTGGTTGAGGTGTTGAACAAAGCGAAAGCCGCCTGCCCGTCCATTGCCGAGATCCGCGCGCAGGGCTCGATGGTGGCGGTAGAGTTTACCGATCCGCAAACCGGCCAGCCGTCCCCTGAATTTACCCGGCAGGTGCAGGATCGCGCATTGCAGGAGGGTCTGCTGCTGCTCAGCTGCGGTGTTTACGGCAACGTGATCCGCTTCCTCTATCCGCTGACGATCCCCGATGCGCAGTTCCGTAAAGCGCTGGAGATCATTACGCGTTCGCTGACACGATAAACCGACGCCGCCCGTTGCGGCGGCGCCCCGTTTTGTCATCAACTTGTTATCTGACTGTCAAATTAGCTATTCCAAAATCATAAAAATCGGGTATGTTTTAGCAGAGTATGCTGCTAAAGCACGGGTGGCTTACCATTAATTGAAATAAAGTGCTGAACAACAACATCACAACATACGTAATAACCACAATAATGGGGATTCTCAGGATGAATATGAAGGGTAAAGCGTTATTGGCAGGATGTATCGCCCTGTCTTTGAGCAATATGGCGTTTGCTAAGGATATCAAAGTGGCCGTTGTCGGCGCGATGTCCGGCCCGGTAGCGCAGTACGGCGATCAGGAATTTACCGGCGCGGAGCAGGCGATTGCCGATATCAACGCGAAAGGCGGCATCAAGGGCGATAAGCTGGTTGCCGTGAAATATGATGATGCCTGCGACCCGAAACAAGCGGTAGCAGTAGCCAACAAAGTGGTCAACGACGGCATTAAATATGTTATCGGCCACCTGTGCTCCTCATCCACGCAGCCTGCGTCTGATATCTATGAAGACGAAGGCATTCTGATGATTACCCCGGCTGCGACCGCACCGGAACTGACCGCGCGCGGTTATCAGCTGATCCTGCGCACCACCGGTCTGGACTCCGATCAGGGGCCGACGGCGGCGAAATATATTCTGGAAAGCGTGAAGCCGCAGCGCATCGCCATTATTCACGATAAGCAGCAGTACGGTGAAGGCCTGGCGCGCGCGGTGCAGGATGGCCTGAAAAAAGGCAATGCCAACGTGGTGTTCTTCGACGGGATTACCGCCGGCGAGAAAGATTTCTCCACCCTGGTGGCGCGCCTGAAGAAAGAGAACATCGATTTTGTGTATTACGGCGGCTACCACCCTGAGATGGGGCAGATCCTGCGCCAGGCTCGCGCTGCTGGCCTGAAAACGAAGTTTATGGGGCCGGAAGGGGTAGCGAACGTGTCGCTGTCTAACATTGCCGGTGAGTCTGCCGAGGGGATGCTGGTCACCAAGCCGAAGAACTACGATCAGGTTCCGGCGAACAAACCGATCGTAGACGCTATCAAAGCGAAGAAACAGGACCCAAGCGGCGCGTTTGTGTGGACCACCTACGCGGCGTTGCAGTCATTGCAGGCGGGTCTGAATCAGTCCGACGATCCGGCTGAAATCGCCAAATACCTGAAAGCGAATACCGTGGAAACCGTTATGGGGCCGTTGTCCTGGGATGAGAAGGGCGATCTGAAAGGCTTTGAGTTCGGCGTCTTTACCTGGCATGCCGACGGTACGGCAACCGACGCCAGGTAATTGAGTGCCGGGTGGCGGCTTCGCCTTACCCCCTGGAAAATTGCGTGAGAGTTGCGAAACACGTAGGCCGGATAAGCGTTAGCGCCATCCGGCTTTTTTATTACCGTTTTTCCCAGCCGTCCGCCTGCGCCGTAAACCCTAATGCCTGCATAAACGCCGCCATTACGCCTCGCTCTTCGACGCCGACATCTGCCATCCACCAGGCTGAAACGCCCGGATTATTGCGGATCACCTCTTCCACCAGATACTGCCCCACGCCGCGACGACGCGTGATCTCGCGAACCCGCAATGAGTCCAGCGCGCCTTGCGTACCGCTTAGCGTTACCCGCACAGCGCCCAACAGACGCTCATTGAAACGCGCCGCGTAGATCCGGTGAGTATCATCTACGCTTAAAGACGAGGCGGAGTATTCCGGCCAGATTTTACCCAGATCGATGAGATCCTGGGCGCTAAAGTTTTCTAAACGAACGATGGTCAGCTTCATCGACAGCATGTCCAAATCACCAAAGAGAGAACCAGTGTACCGAAATAATGTGTTCCGACACTTTCTCTTTTTTATTTCATTTACCAGGCGATTAGTTTTTTGGCAACGATAAGTACAGTTTGAAACATCAGAGAATGAAAAACAGGCAGGATAATCCCCTGGGAGGCAGCGTTTTATTCCGCTCTTTGTGCCGTTATTTTATGCTGACAAGTGCGCTTTTTTTTGTTTATCTATAGCTGAAATCAGAATATTATCTTTTCTTAATCGACTGAAAAATAGAGTGTTTGCTCTGATTTTGCATAAAAAGCTGTGCTAAACCATTAATGCAACAGGTAAAAATAGCATAGTTCAAAAAAAGCACAGTCTGCTTTTTAACCACATAAATACAAAATATATACACAAAATCATTCAAGGTGCATCAAGGCGGCAAGAGCGTGAATCCCCAGGTGCTTACATAAGTTAGTGACTGGGGTGAACGCACGTAGCCAACACCGGGGCAGCGTGAAGGATGAAGTGTAATAACGTCACGAATGGGGATTCAGTAAATGAAACGGAATGCGAAAACGATCATCGCAGGAGTGGTTGCACTGGCGATGTCGCATACGGCAATGGCGGACGATATTAAAGTCGCCGTTGTCGGGGCGATGTCCGGCCCGGTAGCGCAGTGGGGCGATATGGAATTTAACGGCGCGCGTCAGGCCATTAAAGACATCAACGCCAAAGGCGGCATCAAAGGCGATAAGCTGGTGGGCGTTGAGTATGACGACGCCTGTGACCCGAAACAGGCTGTCGCGGTGGCGAACAAAATCGTCAACGACGGCATTCAGTACGTTATCGGCCACCTGTGCTCCTCTTCCACACAGCCCGCGTCTGATATCTATGAAGATGAAGGCATCCTGATGATCTCCCCGGGCGCCACAAACCCGGAACTGACGCAGCGCGGCTACGAACACATCATGCGTACGGCGGGCCTGGACTCCTCCCAGGGGCCAACGGCGGCGAAATACATTCTTGAGAAAGTGAAGCCGCAGCGTATCGCCATTATTCATGATAAGCAGCAGTACGGCGAAGGTCTGGCGCGTTCCGTACAGGACAGCCTGAAAGCGGGCAACGCCAATATCGTGTTCTTTGACGGGATTACCGCTGGCGAGAAAGACTTTTCCGCGCTGATTGCCCGCCTGCAAAAAGAGAATATCGACTTCGTTTATTACGGCGGTTACTACCCGGAAATGGGCCAGATGCTGCGCCAGGCGCGCGCTATCGGCCTGAAAACCCAGTTTATGGGGCCAGAGGGCGTGGGCAATGCCTCACTGTCCAACATTGCTGGCGCGGCGGCAGAAGGCATGCTGGTGACGATGCCAAAACGCTATGACCAGGACCCGGCGAACAAAGGCATTGTCGATGCCCTTAAAGCCGACAAAAAAGATCCTACCGGCCCTTACGTGTGGATCACCTACGCTGCGGTGCAGTCGCTGGCAACCGCAATGGATCGTACCGGCAGCAAAGCGCCGCTCGATCTGGTGAAAGATCTGAAAGCACACGGGGCTGATACCGTGATTGGGCCGCTGAACTGGGATGAAAAAGGCGATCTGAAGGGATTTGAGTTTGGTGTCTTCCAGTGGCATGCCGACGGCTCATCGACCGTTGCCAAATAACGCCTGAAGACAAGTTATCCCTCCGCCCGCGCAAAACGGGCGGGTTGAGAAAGGTTACCTTATGTCCGAGCAGTTTCTCTATTTCTTGCAGCAGATGTTTAACGGCGTCACGCTGGGAAGCACCTATGCGCTGATCGCTATCGGCTATACGATGGTTTACGGCATTATCGGCATGATCAACTTCGCCCACGGCGAGGTCTATATGATCGGCAGCTATGTCTCTTTCATGATCATCGCCGCGCTGATGATGATGGGCATTGATACCAGCTGGCTGCTGGTCGCCGCCGGGTTCGTCGGGGCTATCATTATCGCCAGCGCCTATGGCTGGAGTATTGAACGGGTGGCCTATCGGCCAGTGCGCAGTTCCAAGCGACTGATTGCGCTCATCTCCGCGATCGGGATGTCTATTTTCCTGCAAAACTACGTCAGTCTTACCGAAGGTTCGCGTGACGTGGCGCTCCCCAGCCTGTTTAACGGCCAGTGGATTATCGGCAGCAGTGAGAACTTCGCCGCCAGCATTACCACCATGCAGTTGGTCATCTGGATTGTCACTTTCCTGGCGATGCTGGCGCTGACGCTGTTCATCCGTTACTCCCGTATGGGACGCGCCTGCCGCGCCTGTGCGGAAGACCTGAAAATGGCGAGTCTGCTGGGCATTAATACCGACCGCGTGATTGCGCTGACCTTTGTGATTGGCGCGGCGATGGCGGCGGTGGCGGGCGTGCTGCTCGGTCAGTTCTATGGCGTTATCAACCCGTATATTGGCTTTATGGCCGGGATGAAGGCCTTCACCGCCGCGGTGCTTGGCGGCATCGGCAGCATTCCTGGCGCGATGATTGGCGGCCTGATTCTGGGCGTCGCCGAAGCGCTCTCCTCTGCGTATCTGAGTACCGAATATAAAGATGTGGTGTCGTTTGCGCTGCTGATTCTGGTGCTGCTGGTCATGCCGACCGGTATCCTGGGCCGCCCGGAGGTAGAGAAAGTATGAAACCGATGCATTTTGCGATGGCGCTGCTCTCTGCCGCCATGTTCTTCGTACTGGCGGGCGTCTTTATGGGCGTTCAACTGGAACTCGATGGCACCAAACTGGTGGTGGGGACTGCTGCGGATATTCGCTGGCAGTGGGTGTTTATCGGTACTGCCGTGGTCTTTTTCTTCCAGTTGCTGCGACCGATTTTCCAGAAAAGCCTGAAGGGCATTTCCGGGCCTAAATTTGTTCTGCCAGCGATTGATGGCTCAACCGTGAAGCAGAAGCTGTTCCTGATTGCGCTGCTGGTCATCGCCGTCGTGTGGCCGTTTATGGTGTCGCGCGGCACCGTTGATATCGCCACGCTGACCATGATTTACATCATCCTCGGTCTTGGGCTGAACGTGGTGGTGGGGCTGTCTGGTCTGCTGGTGCTGGGCTACGGCGGTTTCTACGCCATTGGCGCGTATACCTTCGCGTTGCTGAACCACTATTACGGTCTGGGGTTCTGGACCTGCCTGCCGCTGGCGGGGCTGGTTGCAGCGGCGGCGGGATTCCTGCTCGGCTTCCCGGTATTGCGTCTGCGCGGCGACTACCTGGCGATTGTAACCTTAGGCTTTGGCGAGATTGTGCGTATCCTGCTGCTCAATAACACCGAAGTGACCGGTGGGCCGAACGGTATCAGCCAGATCCCGAAACCGACATTCTTCGGCCTGGAGTTCAGCCGTACCGCCCGTGAAGGCGGCTGGGATACCTTCAGCAACTTCTTCGGCGTGAAATACGATCCATCTGACCGCGTGATTTGGCTCTACCTGGTGGCGTTGCTGCTGGTCGTCTTCTCGCTGTTTGTGATCAACCGTCTGCTGCGTATGCCGCTGGGGCGGGCATGGGAAGCGCTGCGTGAAGATGAAATTGCCTGCCGTTCATTAGGCTTAAGTCCGACGCGCATTAAGCTGACGGCGTTTACCATCAGCGCCGCGTTTGCGGGATTCGCCGGAACGCTGTTCGCCGCGCGCCAGGGCTTTGTCAGCCCGGAGTCGTTCACCTTCGCCGAATCCGCTTTTGTACTGGCGATTGTGGTGCTTGGCGGCATGGGTTCGCAGTTCGCGGTTATTCTCGCCGCTATCCTGCTGGTGGTATCGCGCGAGCTAATGCGTGACTTCAACGAATACAGCATGTTGATGCTCGGTGGTTTGATGGTACTGATGATGATCTGGCGTCCGCAGGGCTTGCTGCCGATGACCCGTCCGCAGTTGAAACTGAAAAACGGGGAAGTGAAAGGAGAGCAGGCATGAGTCAGCCATTATTATCCGTTAACGGCCTGATGATGCGCTTTGGCGGTCTGCTGGCGGTAAACAACGTTGAACTGGAGCTGCATCCACGCGAAATCGTCTCATTGATCGGGCCAAACGGCGCCGGGAAAACCACGGTCTTTAACTGCCTGACCGGTTTCTATAAACCGACCGGCGGCACTATTATGCTGCGCGATCAGCATCTGGAAGGGCTGCCGGGTCAGCAGATTGCCCGTATGGGCGTGGTGCGTACCTTCCAGCACGTCCGCCTGTTCCGTGAGATGACGGTGATTGAAAACCTGCTGGTGGCGCAACATCAGCAGTTGAAAACCGGCGTCTTTTCGGGTCTGTTGAAGACTCCGGCGTTCCGTCGGGCGCAGAGTGAAGCGCTCGATCGCGCCGCCACCTGGCTGGAGCGTATCGGCCTGCTGGAGCACGCCAACCGCCAGGCCAGCAACCTGGCCTACGGCGACCAGCGTCGTCTGGAGATCGCCCGCTGCATGGTGACGCAGCCGGAGATCCTGATGCTGGATGAACCGGCGGCGGGTCTGAACCCGAAAGAGACCAAAGAGCTGGACGAATTAATTGCGGAGCTGCGTAATCATCACAACACCACCATTCTGCTGATTGAGCATGATATGAAGCTGGTGATGGGGATTTCCGATCGCATTTACGTGGTGAACCAGGGAACGCCGCTGGCGAACGGGACGCCGGAAGAAGTTCGCAATAACCCGGACGTGATCCGCGCCTATTTAGGTGAAGCATAATGGTGGTGACGCATAAGATGGAAAAAGTCATGTTGTCCTTTGACAAAGTCAGTGCCCACTACGGCAAAATCCAGGCGCTGCACGAGGTGAGCCTGCATATTCGTCAGGGAGAAATCGTCACCCTGATTGGCGCCAACGGCGCGGGTAAAACCACGCTGCTCGGCACGTTATGCGGCGATCCGCGCGCCACCAGCGGTCGGATTGTGTTTGATGGTAAAGACATTACCGACTGGCAGACGGCGAAAATCATGCGTGAAGCGGTGGCGATTGTCCCGGAAGGGCGTCGCGTTTTTTCTCGTATGACGGTAGAAGAGAACCTGGCGATGGGCGGTTTTTTCGCCGAGCGCGACCAGTTTCAGGAGCGCATTAAGTGGGTTTACGCGCTGTTCCCGCGTTTGCATGAGCGTCGTATCCAGCGTGCGGGCACTATGTCCGGCGGTGAACAGCAGATGCTGGCGATTGGCCGCGCATTGATGAGTCAGCCGCGTTTGCTGCTGCTGGATGAACCGTCCCTGGGTCTGGCGCCGATCATCATCCAGCAGATTTTCGATACCATCGAACAGCTGCGCGAGCAGGGAATGACCATCTTCCTCGTCGAGCAGAACGCGAATCAGGCGCTGAAGCTGGCGGATCGCGGCTACGTGCTGGAAAACGGTCATGTGGTGCTGGAAGATACCGGCGATGCGTTGCTGGCCAACGAAGCGGTGCGCAGCGCATATCTCGGAGGCTGAACCGTCTGTGTGCCCGGTGGCGCTACGCTTACCGGGCCTACTCGATCCTGTAGGCCGGATAAGGCGAAGCCGCCACCCGGCTTTTTGTTTTTTGTACGTTTTAGTTGTACAATTTATGTGTACTTAAAAGGAGGCTATATGCGTACAATGAACTATAGTGAGGTACGGCAGAACCTTGCCTCTGTGCTTGATTCTGCTGCCACGGGTACGCCGGTGACGATTACGCGTCGGGGGCATAAATCTGCGGTTATCATCAGCGCAGAGGAGTTTGAACGTTATCAGACAGCAAAACTGGATGCTGAATTTGATGCCATCATGGGCGTTCACGGCGACGAATTAAGAGAACTGGCCGATAAATGACACTTCAATTTATCTCAGCGGAAGAGATAATCCGTTTTCATGACAAATTATTGAGCGTAACGCCCGGCGTTCCGGGAATGCCGGACCCTGGGCGGGCTGAAGCGCTGTTGTACCGTGTTTTAAATAAATACGAATACGAAAGTATTACCGATGTCTGGATCCTTGCGGCGATGCATCTACTCGCTATTTCTCGTGGACATATTTTTAACGATGGTAATAAGAGAACAGCATTATTCATCACATTGCTGTTTCTCAAACGTAACGGTATCTTTCTGGCTGCTAATCCCGATTATGTTGATATGACAGTCGAAGCTGCCGCAGGACGTCTGTCGCTAGAGGAAATTGTACAGCGTTTGCGTCGGTAGCCGCCGCCCGGTGGCGCTACGCTTACCGGGCCTACATATTATCTTCACCATTCCATCATCTTCTTATCATCCTGCTGACGTTTGGCTGTCATTTATTTGTAACTAAAAAGTTATTTTTCTGTCATTCGCGCATGTCATGTTACCTCGCGAGCATAAAACGCGTGATATCGCGCATCCGGCACAACAAGAGAGATAAGCGAATGACATCGTTACGACATACAGCGTTAGGACTGGCGTTAAGCCTGGCATTCGTGGGAAACGCCATGGCCGTTACCACCATTCCATTCTGGCATTCTATGGAAGGCGAGCTGGGGAAAGAGGTTGATTCTCTGGCGCAACGTTTCAATGCGGCCAATCCTGATTACAAGATTGTGCCGGTGTATAAGGGCAACTATGAACAGAGCCTGAGCGCGGGTATCGCCGCGTTTCGTACCGGCAACGCTCCGGCGCTGTTGCAGGTTTATGAAGTCGGCACCGCGACTATGATGGCGTCGAAAGCGATTAAACCGGTCTATGAAGTGTTCAGCGACGCGGGCATCAGTTTCGATGAGTCGCAGTTTGTACCGACGGTGTCCGGTTACTACACCGATTCCAAAAGCGGACATCTGTTGTCCCAGCCGTTTAACAGCTCCACACCGGTGCTGTACTACAACAAAGACGCTTTCAAAAAAGCCGGTTTAGATCCAGAGCAGCCGCCGAAAACCTGGCAGGATCTGGCGGAGTACACCGCGAAGCTGAAGGCGGCGGGAATGAAGTGCGGCTACGCCAGCGGCTGGCAGGGCTGGATTCAGATTGAAAACTTCAGCGCCTGGCATGGTCTGCCGGTCGCCACCCAAAATAACGGCTTTGACGGTACTGACGCGGTGCTGGAATTTAACAAGCCGGAGCAGGTGAAACATATCGCGCTGCTGGAAGAACTGAACAAGAAGGGTGATTTCAGCTACTTCGGGCGTAAAGACGAATCCACTGAGAAGTTCTACAACGGCGATTGCGCCATCACCACCGCCTCTTCCGGTTCTCTGGCGGATATCCGCCACTATGCCAAATTTAATTACGGCGTAGGCATGATGCCTTATGACGCAGACGCCAAAGATGCGCCGCAAAACGCCATTATCGGCGGGGCGAGCCTGTGGGTGATGCAGGGTAAAGACAAAGAGACCTACACCGGCGTGGCGAAATTCCTCGACTTCCTGGCGAAGCCGGAAAATGCCGCTGAATGGCATCAGAAAACCGGCTATCTGCCGATCACCAAAGCGGCTTACGATCTGACCCGCGAGCAGGGATTCTATGATAAGAACCCCGGCGCGGATATTGCCACGCGCCAGATGCTGAACAAGCCGCCGTTGCCGTTCACCAAAGGTCTGCGTCTGGGCAACATGCCGCAGATCCGCACCATTGTGGATGAGGAACTGGAAAGCGTGTGGACCGGGAAGAAATCCCCGCAGCAGGCGCTGGATGCCGCCGTTGAACGTGGTAATCAGCTGCTGCGTCGCTTTGAGCAGTCAACGAAATCGTAACGCATGATATGCCCGGAGGCGCTGCGCTTACCGGGCCTACAAGACCGTAGGCCGGGTAAGGCGAAGCCGCCACCCGGCACTGTTCAGGAATCAAATCTTCATGTCATCATCCCGTCCGGTGTTTCGCTCGCGTTGGCTGCCGTATTTGCTGGTTGCGCCGCAACTGGCGATCACCGTCATTTTCTTTATCTGGCCTGCGGGCGAAGCGCTCTGGTATTCGCTGCAAAGCGTCGATCCGTTTGGGCTGTCCAGCCAGTTTGTCGGTCTGGATAACTTTGTCGCCTTATTCCATGACAGCTACTACCTCGACTCCTTCTGGACGACGATGAAATTCAGTGCGCTGGTGACGGTAAGCGGCCTGTTGGTCTCGCTGTTTTTCGCCGCGCTGGTGGATTACGTGGTACGCGCAAGCCGCCTGTATCAAACGCTGATGCTGCTGCCTTACGCCGTTGCGCCAGCGGTGGCCGCCGTACTGTGGATCTTCCTGTTCAACCCCGGGCGCGGGCTAATCACCCATTTTCTTGCCGGGTTCGGCTATGACTGGAACCATGCGCAACACAGCGGCCAGGCCATGTTTTTGGTGGTGTTCGCTTCAGTCTGGAAGCAGATTAGTTACAACTTCCTGTTCTTTTTTGCCGCGTTGCAATCCATTCCCCGCTCGCTGACGGAAGCGGCAGCGATTGATGGGGCGGGTCCGGTTCGGCGCTTCTTTAAACTTTCGCTACCGCTGATTGCGCCGGTGAGTTTCTTCCTGCTGGTGGTCAATCTGGTGTATGCCTTCTTCGACACCTTCCCGGTGATCGACGCCGCTACCGCAGGCGGACCGGTACAGGCGACGACCACGCTGATTTATAAGATCTACCGCGAAGGCTTTGCCGGGCTGGATCTCTCCGCCTCTGCCGCACAGTCGGTGGTGCTGATGTTCCTCGTCATCATTCTGACGGTTATCCAGTTCCGCTATGTGGAAAGTAAGGTGCGTTACCAATGATTGAGAACCGTCGCGGGCTGACGATATTCAGCCACACTATGTTGATTCTGGGGATTGTGGTGATCCTGTTTCCCTTGTACGTCGCCTTTGTGGCGGCGACGCTGGACAACAGCGCGGTGTTCGATACGCCGATGACGCTCATCCCCGGAACGCATCTGCTGGAAAACATGGCAACGATCTGGGTTAACGGCGTGGGCGTGAACAGCGCGCCGTTCTGGCTGATGATGCTTAACAGTTTCATCATGGCTTTTGGCATTACGGTGGGGAAAATTACCGTTTCTATGCTGTCGGCGTTTGCCATTGTCTGGTTTCGTTTTCCGCTGCGTAATCTGTTTTTCTGGATGATCTTTATCACCCTGATGCTGCCGGTTGAGGTGCGTATTTTCCCGACGGTGGAAGTGATCGCCAATCTGAAAATGCTCGACAGCTACGCGGGTCTGACCCTGCCGCTGATGGCCTCAGCGACTGCCACCTTTCTGTTTCGCCAGTTCTTTATGACGCTGCCGGACGAGCTGATTGAAGCGGCGCGCATTGACGGCGCTTCACCGATGCGCTTTTTCCGCGACATCGTGCTGCCGCTGTCGAAAACCAATCTCGCGGCGCTGTTCGTCATCACTTTCATCTACGGCTGGAACCAGTACCTGTGGCCGTTGCTGATTATTACCGACGTTGATCTCGGCACCGCCGTTGCGGGGATTAAAGGCATGATCGCCACCGGGGAAGGCACTACTCAGTGGAATCAGGTGATGGCGGCGATGCTGCTGACCCTGATTCCCCCCGTCGTTATCGTTTTAGCCATGCAGCGCGCGTTTGTACGCGGCCTGGTGGACAGTGAGAAGTAGGAAATTTTATGGCTGGTTTGAAATTACAGGCAGTAACCAAAAGCTGGGACGGCAAAACCCAGGTCATACAGCCGTTAACGCTGGATGTGGCGGATGGCGAGTTTATTGTGATGGTTGGGCCGTCCGGCTGCGGTAAATCGACGCTGCTGCGTATGGTGGCCGGGCTTGAGCGGGTAACGAGCGGCGATATCTGGATTGACCGCCAGCGCGTTACGGAGATGGAGCCGAAAGACAGGGGCATTGCGATGGTGTTCCAGAACTACGCGCTCTACCCACACATGAGCGTAGAGGAGAACATGGCGTGGGGGCTGAAGATTCGCGGCATGGGCAAAGGGCATATTGCCGAACGGGTGAAAGAGGCGGCGCGGATTCTGGAGCTGGACGGTTTGCTCAAACGCCGTCCACGCGAGCTTTCCGGCGGCCAGCGCCAGCGTGTGGCAATGGGACGTGCGATTGTGCGCGATCCGGCCGTCTTCCTGTTTGACGAGCCGCTGTCCAACCTTGACGCTAAATTGCGCGTCCAGATGCGCCTTGAGTTACAACATCTGCATCGCCGCCTGAAAACCACCTCGCTGTACGTGACGCACGATCAGGTCGAAGCGATGACGCTCGCCCAGCGGGTGATGGTGATGAACAAAGGCGTGGCGGAGCAAATCGGTACGCCGGTAGAGGTGTATGAGAAGCCAGCCAGCCGCTTTGTGGCGAGCTTTATCGGCAGCCCGGCGATGAACCTGCTGGAGGGGCGCATCAGCGCCGCAGGCACCCATTTTGAGCTGGAGAGCGGGATGGCGCTGCCCGTTAACTGGAACTATCGTCGCTATGCCGGGCGGAAAATGACGCTGGGTATCCGTCCTGAGCATATTGCGCTAAGCTCGCAGGCGGAAGGCGGCGTACCGCTGGTGATGGACACGCTGGAGATGCTGGGGGCGGATAACCTGGCGCACGGACGCTGGGGCGATCAAAAAATGGTCGTGCGGCTGGCGCATCAGCAACGTCCGACGGCAGGTGGCACGCTATGGCTGCATTTGCCGGAAAATCATCTGCATCTTTTCGATGGCGAAACAGGACAACGAGTATGAGTAACTGGCCTTATCCCCACATCGTCGCGCATCGCGGCGGCGGAAAACTCGCACCGGAAAACACGCTGGCGGCGATTGACGTGGGGGCGCGGTGCGGACACACGATGATTGAGTTTGACGTGAAGCTGTCGAAAGACGGCGAGATCTTTCTGCTGCATGACGACAACCTGGAGCGCACCAGTAACGGCTGGGGCGTGGCGGGGGAAGTCAACTGGCAGGATCTGCTGCGCGTTGATGCCGGGAGCTGGTTTAGCGGCAAGTTTAAAGGCGAGCCGTTGCCGCTGTTGTCTCAGGTAGCGGAACGCTGCCGCGAGCACGGCATGATGGCGAATATTGAAATTAAACCGACGACCGGCACCGGGCCATTGACGGGGCGAGTGGTGGCGCTGGCGGCGCGGGAGCTGTGGTCTGGAATGACCGCGCCTTTGCTTTCATCGTTTGAAATTGATGCGCTGGAAGCGGCGCAAAAGGCGGCGCCAGAGCTACCGCGCGGTTTACTGCTGGATGACTGGCGTGACGACTGGCATACGCTGACGACCTGGCTGGGCTGCGTCTCTGTTCATCTCAACCATAAATTGCTTGATGAAGCGCGGGTAAAAGCGCTCAAGGCGGCGGGACTGCGCATTCTGGTTTACACCGTCAACAAACCCCAGCGCGCGGCGGAACTGCTGCGCTGGGGCGTGGACTGCATCTGTACCGATGCCATTGATGTGATTGGGCCGGATTTTACTGCGGCGAGTTATTGAGCATATCGCCACTCTGTCGCTGGGGCAGCAGATGTTGCTGACCGCTGCTCTGGCGGGTTCCACCGCTTAACATCCCGCCATTGTTGTTTGGTAAAACCTGCTCACGCACCTGGCCCTGCTGGACCCGCTGCGCGTTATTGTTCATCTGCGTTTGCAGATGCTGTTGCTGAAGCTGGGTCTGCGTTTTTAACTGCTGGTTAAGCATCCCTTTCTGCTGGGTCTGCTGCGTCTGCATTTGGGTTTGCATCCGCTGTTGACTCGGGATCTGATACCCCGGCTGATTCGGGTTATTCATGGTGTTGATGGGCTGCGCAAAGCCGGAAAACGGCAGTAGCGCCGCTAAAATTAAGAGTCGTTTCATCGTCTTTCCTCCTCTGGGGGGATCTATTAAGTTTACTCCTTTCCCGCCGCAACGATGATTATTTCAGAGTTATGCACCAGGCTTAGTGGGGGGCTGACCCCGTATCTCTGGAGAATAACGATGATGAAACCGACGTTTTTGCGCCGGGTAGCCATTGCTGCTCTGCTCTCAGGAAGTTGTTTTAGTGTTGTTGCCGCGCCGCCTGCGCCACCTCCGGTGTCATACGGTGTTGAAGAGGATGTTTTCCACCCTGTTCGTGCGAAGCAGGGGATGGTGGCATCCGTGGATGCGATGGCGACCCAGGTTGGCGTCGATATCCTTAAGCAAGGGGGAAATGCCGTCGATGCGGCGGTTGCCGTTGGCTATGCGCTGGCGGTGACGCATCCGCAGGCAGGGAACCTCGGCGGCGGGGGTTTTATGCTGCTGCGCACCAAAGACGGGAACACCACGGCGATCGACTTCCGCGAAATGGCGCCAGCCAATGCCACCCGCGATATGTTCCTGGACGATCAGGGCAATCCTGACAGTAAAAAATCGCTGACGTCGCACCTGGCGACCGGTACGCCGGGCACCGTGGCTGGATTCTCGCTGGCGCTGGAGAAATACGGCACCCTGCCGCTCAACAAAGTGATACGCCCGGCGATGAAACTTGCGGATGAGGGATTCGTCGTCAACGATGCGCTGGCGGATGACCTGAAAACCTACGGTAGCGAGGTGCTGCCGAATTATGAAAACAGCAAGGCCATTTTCTGGAAAGACGGCGAACCGCTGAAGAAGGGCGACAAGCTGGTGCAGAAAAACCTGGCGAAAAGTCTGGAGATGATTGCTGAGAATGGCCCGGATGCCTTCTACAAAGGGGCAATAGCCGACCAGATCGCACAGGAGATGCAGAAGAACGGGGGGCTTATCACCAAAGAGGATCTGGCGGCTTACAAAGCGGTAGAACGTACGCCGATTAGCGGCGATTATCGCGGGTATCAGGTCTTTTCGATGCCGCCTCCGTCCTCCGGCGGCATTCATATCGTGCAGATCCTCAATATCCTTGAAAACTTCGACATGAAGAAATACGGGTTTGGTAGCGCCGATGCCATGCAGATAATGGCTGAAGCGGAGAAATATGCCTATGCCGATCGGTCGGAGTATCTCGGCGACCCGGATTTTGTGAAGGTGCCGTGGCAGGCGCTGACCAGTAAAGCGTATGCGAAATCCATCGCCGATCAGATAGATATCAATAAAGCCAAACCGTCCAGCGAGATTCGCCCCGGTAAACTGGCGCCGTATGAAAGCAATCAGACCACCCACTTCTCGGTGGTGGATAAAGACGGCAACGCGGTGGCCGTCACCTACACCCTGAACACCACGTTTGGCACCGGGATTGTGGCGGGAAACACCGGGATTCTGCTCAACAATGAGATGGATGACTTCTCCGCGAAACCTGGCGTACCAAACGTTTACGGTCTGGTGGGCGGCGATGCTAACGCCGTAGGGCCGAAGAAACGTCCGCTGTCGTCAATGTCGCCGACCATTGTGGTGAAAGACGGCAAAACCTGGCTGGTGACAGGCAGCCCTGGCGGTAGCCGGATTATTACCACCGTGCTGCAAATGGTGGTCAACAGCATCGATTTCGGGATGAATGTCGCTGAGGCGACCAACGCACCGCGTTTCCATCATCAGTGGCTGCCGGATGAGCTGCGCGTGGAAAAGGGCTTTAGCCCGGATACGCTGAAACTCCTGGAACAGCGTGGGCAAAAAGTCGCGCTGAAAGAAGCGATGGGCAGCACCCAGAGCATCATGGTTGGACCGGATGGTTCGCTGTACGGCGCGTCTGACCCGCGCTCAGTCGATGATTTAACAGCGGGGTACTAAGGATAACGGCCCTCTTCGGTGGAAGAGGGCTTATCAGGAAGTTCTGGTTGTAACCTTGTTTTTCAACAGCATTATTCTGCACGGCGATTATGGTACGTTATTGTCAGTATCAGTATTCTTGATTAGCCTGTATCCTTTTTCAGATACGCGATAGTAAGGCATGGACTTATGCCCACTATCTTCAATATTTACCAGACCCTCGCTAGCCAATTTATTCACAATATTAACGACATTGCTGAACCCCGGGATTCTTTTCATGGAAAGCGTGCGATCCAGATTCATCCAGTTCCAGTTAATATCTTTTTCGGCCATAACTTTTAGTACGTTAAGTTCAGTTTCAGTTATCATAGTTAAGTGCATCCTGGTGGTATAAGTCGTCAACTGTTCCCTTGAGTCTGTAATCTTCCAGCGTGGCTGTATGGGCATGATTCCATAGATTATATCCTGCATCCCCCTCAGGCTGCCCAAATTCCCATCCCAGATTACAGTAGCGCTGATATTCTCGGCATTCATGAGTATAGTAATTCAGATCGACCTGTTCTGGAGGTATTTTCCCTTTTTCAATGTCTTCCAACCTGCCGAACATTACATCATTTGCAGGATCATGAACGAACCTGGAAATATGTTTCTCAACTGTAGCGATACCTTTACTGTTAATAATGACACCATCAGTTGTCAGGCTCTCTATTGGACCTCCGGCAAGCTCGGGATCGAATGTTCGTCCTGATGCAGTTCCCCAGGCACCGAACTGCTCCAGTTCTTCTAATTCAGGAAGTTTCATTCTTCCCATAGTTAAGCTGGCAGCTATTGAAGCTCCAAGAATCAGCAATCCTTTGTTATCCATAACCTGCTCGTAACCCGCTGGAGCAACGCCTCCCAACTTTTCTGCCGTTTCCCTGAAACCTTCGATATTCCCGTTGTAGATACCTCCGGCGGCAAGCAATCTGCCAACCCCTTTGCTGCTTAACGTTTTGAGGCTATTATCTGCGGGTGTTTTTGGACGGGGGATAAACAGGCGGTTGTAGTTCTCGGGCAACGCCAGGTAGCTGAATTCAGTGTTGGCAATAAGGTGTTTGCAGAGGATATATTCATAGCTGATGGTTATTGTTTCTGTATCTAAATTATTTTCGCTGAATTGGTGTTGGATACCTGATAGAAATGCTCCCCGCAGTTGAATATAATGATACTTCTCCCATCTACCGAATCTATTGATGCGGTAGAAATAAAACTCCATATACAACTATTGTCAGGTAGACAATATTTCCCATTATTACCTTATCCTTTAATAACGGCATGCTAAATGTATTAGCCGTGAATCCTTTCTTTATTATCTGTTTACGCTCTATTCTCAGATTCGTATACAGAGTTAATAAATGTTTTCACTTTAGCCAAATATTATTGAGGATATTCTGAATTGGGCAGGACTACTTTTAATTACGGGATATTCCCCTCTCCTGGAGAGAGGGGAGGCGAAAATTACTTCATCCGCGCCATAAAGTATGCGTCGACATACTCACCGTTACGCAGTGCGTACTTCTTGCCGGTGCCTTCAATCTCAAAACCATGCTTCTTGTAGACCGCCACGGCGGGTTCATTATCGACAAATACCGTTAGCTCGATACGCTCCACGCGCAGCCAGTTATCGCACATATCGATCATGGTACGGAGCAGCGCGCTGGCGACCCCACGGTTTTGCCACTGCGCATCAACGCTGATGCCAAAATCGGCGACATGGCTGCGGCGCGGACGCTGGATGACCGCAATGGTGAGATGTCCAACGACAGTATCGTCAATACAGGCGACCAGCTGTTTGATGCCGGGCTGGTCGGCTAGCCGCTCCTGCCACATCGCACTGGAAGGATGAGGAACCTGTAGCGTGTTGTGATACACCTCCGGCTGGGCATGGATCTGACGAATTGCGTCGTAATCTTTTGATTCCGCGTGGCGTATCACTATCTCACTCATTTCTGTGTCCTTAGCAGATTAAAAGTCCTTTTAAACATCATTGACTTTAAAAACGGAGTCAACTGCATTTTTTTGCAAAAAGTATTGGACAAGTGCGAATGAGAATGATTATTATTGCTCTGCGTTCAGGGAGACCCTTGCGGAGAACCTGAAAGCACGACATTGCTCACATTGCTTCCAGTATTACTTTAGCCAGCCGGGTGCTGGCTTTTTTTTTGAGCTGGGTGTTCGGCCTGGCTTACTTGTCATTTTGTCCCCGGGAAGTGCTCGTGCTCCTCACGTACATTTAGTACGCTCCGGGCCCTGCGCGCTTGCCGTGAACAAACTGACCGCGACGCCGACGACCGATCTTGAGGCTTCTTCTTTTGTAGGCCGGATAAGGCAAAGCCGTCATCCGGCAATGGCTCTTGTGACGCCGGATGGCGCTTATGCTTATCCAGCCTACGATCGTTTCACCGCTATTTCCCACATGTTGTTTGCGCTATGGTGTATGCAATCACCTTTCAAAAAGGACACTCCCATGACCTTACACTGCGCATTTATTGGATTTGGTAAAAGCACCACCCGCTACCATCTGCCGTATGTTCTTAACCGTAAAGGCAGCTGGCATGTTGCGCATATCTTCCGCCGTCACGCGAAGCCGGAGGAGCAGGCGCCGATCTACTCGCATATTCACTTCACCAGCGATCTTGATGAAGTGCTGAACGATCCGCAGGTAAAACTGGTGATCGTCTGTACCCATGCGGACAGCCATTTTGACTACGCCCGGCGCGCGCTGGAGGCGGGAAAAAACGTGCTGGTGGAAAAACCGTTTACGCCAACGCTTGCCGAGGCGAAAGTGTTGTTCGAACTGGCGCGGAGCAAAGGGCTGACCGTCACGCCGTACCAGAACCGCCGCTTTGACTCCTGTTTCCTGACTGCCAAAAAAGCGATTGAGAGCGGTAAACTGGGCGAGATTGTTGAAGTTGAAAGCCACTTTGATTACTACCGACCGGTTGCGGAAACCAAACCTGGCCTGCCGCAGGACGGCGCGTTTTACGGCCTCGGCGTGCATACGATGGATCAAATTATTTCGCTGTTCGGACGCCCGGACCATGTGGCCTATGACATCCGCAGCCTGCGCAATAAAGCCAACCCGGATGATACGTTCGAAGCGCAGCTGTTTTACGGCGATCTGAAAGCCATCGTTAAAACCAGCCATTTAGTGAAGATCGATTACCCGAAATTTATCGTTCACGGCACCAGAGGCTCGTTTGTGAAGTACGGCATCGACCAGCAGGAAACCAGCCTGAAGGCCAATATCATGCCCGGCGAACCGGGGTTTGCGGCGGATGATTCTGTCGGCCTGCTGGAATACGTTAATGACGAAGGCGTGACGGTGAAAGAAGAGATGAAACCGGAGGTCGGCGACTATGGCCGCGTTTATGACGCCCTGTTCGAGACCATTACGCATGGCGTGCCGAATTACGTCAAGGAATCTGACGTTCTCACCAACCTTGAGATCCTTGAGCGGGCGTTTGAACAGGCGTCTCCGGCCACTGTAACCCTTGCGAAATAAACAAAATCAACGCCTCTGGGCTTGTTCATAATTTTTGAACAGAGGAGTCAATTTTCACCCTCTATGATCCCGTCTGGATTGGGTTCACACTTACTCCATCGAAAACATCTGGGGGTGAATACAATGATCTACTTACGCAAAGCAAACGACCGTGGTCATGCGAATCATGGCTGGCTGGATTCCTGGCATACTTTCTCTTTTGCAAACTACTATGACCCTAACTTTATGGGCTTCTCGGCACTGCGCGTGATTAACGATGACGTTATTGAAGCAGGACAGGGCTTTGGGACGCACCCGCATAAAGACATGGAAATCCTGACCTATGTGCTGGAAGGCGCAGTGGAACACCAGGACAGTATGGGTAACAAAGAGCAGGTTCCTGCCGGTGAGTTCCAGATAATGAGCGCCGGGACGGGCATTCGTCACTCGGAATACAACCCGAGCAATACCGACCGCCTGCGTTTGTATCAGATTTGGATCATGCCGCAGGAAAACGGGATTACGCCGCGTTACGAGCAGCGTCGTTTTGACGCCGTACAGGGCAAACAGCTGGTGCTGTCGCCGGATGCGCGCGACGGTTCGCTGAAAGTGAATCAGGACATGGAGCTGTACCGTTGGGCGCTGCTGAAAGACGAACAGTCTGTACACCAGATCTCCGCCGAACGCCGCATCTGGATTCAGGTGGTGAAAGGTAACGTCACCATTAACGGCACCAAAGCGTCTACCAGCGATGGTCTGGCGATTTGGGATGAGCAGGCGATCTCCATCCATGCCGACAGCGATAGCGAAGTGTTACTGTTCGACCTGCCGCCAGTTTAAAAATACACGTCATCCTTCAAGCCGCATCTTTGTTGGCTTCCTGGCTTACTCCGGTCGCGTACTTGATGTACGCTTCCGGGGATTTAATGAGGGACATCCTTGTCCCTCACCAGAGGCAACCTTCGGTTGTTCAAATTCGTTCCTGACGAATTTGTCACTGCGTCGCCGCCTTGATGCAACTCGAATGATTTAGTGTATTTCTCACAATACAAAAACAACCTTAGTTTTCTCTGCGAAGGTTCATGCACGTCCGTGGTAAACTGGGGAAATCTATCCCTTTTATGCCTTTCAGGACGATGAAAAAGAAAAGACCCGTACTTCAGGATGTGGCTGACCGCGTAGGCGTGACCAAAATGACGGTCAGCCGTTTTCTGCGTAACCCGGAGCAGGTCTCCGTCGCGCTGCGGGGCAAGATCGCTGCTGCACTTGATGAACTGGGTTACATTCCCAATCGTGCTCCCGATATTCTTTCTAACGCGACCAGCCGTGCGGTGGGCGTTCTGCTGCCGTCGTTAACCAACCAGGTTTTCGCCGAGGTGTTACGCGGCATTGAGACCGTCACCGATGCCCACGGCTACCAGACGATGCTGGCGCACTACGGCTATAAGCCGGAAATGGAGCAGGAACGTCTGGAGTCGATGCTGTCATGGAACATTGACGGGCTAATCCTCACTGAACGTACCCATACGCCGCGCACGCTCAAAATGATTGAAGTCGCGGGCATTCCGGTGGTGGAGCTGATGGACAGCAAATCGCCATGCCTCGATATCGCCGTCGGTTTTGACAACTTTGAAGCCGCTCGTCAGATGACCGCCGCGATTATCGCGCGTGGCCATCGTCATATCGCCTATCTGGGGGCGCGCCTCGACGAACGTACTATCATCAAACAGAAGGGCTATGAACAGGCCATGCTGGACGCCGGGCTGGTGCCCTACAGCGTGATGGTGGAGCAATCGTCGTCTTACTCTTCCGGGATTGAGCTGATCCGCCAGGCAAGACGCGAATACCCGCAGCTGGACGGTATTTTCTGTACCAACGATGACCTTGCCGTCGGGGCGGCGTTCGAATGCCAGCGTTTAGGGCTCAAAATTCCTGATGATATGGCGATTGCCGGTTTCCACGGCCACGACATTGGTCAGGTGATGGAACCGCGTCTGGCCAGCGTACTCACGCCGCGTGAGCGGATGGGCAGTATCGGCGCAGAGCGCCTGCTGGCGCGCATACGCGGTGAAGCGGTGACGCCTAAAATGTTAGATTTAGGTTTCACCTTGTCACCGGGTGGATCTATTTAGTCCAACAAATTTGAAGTAGCTCACACTTATTCACTTCTGCCACGAATGGATATTGCTTCTATTCTGGTCCGGCCGGACAATGTTACCGATAACAGTTACCCGTAACAATTCCTGATCCTTGTACTGTGGGGGCACCACTTTGAGCACGACTAACCATGATCACCACATTTACGTTCTGATGGGCGTATCAGGCAGTGGCAAATCCGCTGTCGCCAGCGAAGTGGCGCATCAGCTGCATGCCGCGTTTCTTGATGGCGATTTTCTCCATCCGCGTTGCAACATCATGAAAATGGCCTCCGGCGAGCCGTTGAATGACGACGACCGCAAGCCGTGGTTACAGGCGCTGAACGATGCGGCGTTTGCGATGCAGCGAACCAATAAGGTATCGCTGATTGTCTGTTCCGCACTGAAAAAACACTATCGCGACCTGCTGCGCGACGGTAACCCAAACCTGTCTTTCATCTACCTGAAAGGGGATTTTGACGTTATCGAAAGCCGCCTGAAGGCACGTAAAGGCCACTTCTTTAAAACGCAGATGCTGGTAACTCAGTTTGACACGCTGGAAGAGCCGGGCGCTGACGAGAGCGATGTACTGGTGGTGAATATCGATCAGCCGCTGGAAGGTGTCGTGGCAAGCACCATTGAGGTCATTAACAAAGGCAGTAAGTAGTGAGTACATTAACGCTTGTTTTAACAGCAGTAGGTTCTGTTTTACTGCTGCTGTTTTTAGTGATGAAGGCGCGTATGCACGCCTTCGTTGCTTTGATGGTGGTGTCTATTGGCGCTGGTCTCTTTTCCGGTATGCCGCTCGATAAAATCGCGGCGACGATGGAAAAAGGGATGGGCGGTACGCTTGGCTTCCTGGCGATTGTCGTCGCACTGGGCGCCATGTTCGGCAAAATTTTGCATGAGACGGGCGCAGTCGATCAGATTGCCGTCAAAATGCTCAAATCTTTCGGCCACAGCCGCGCGCATTACGCGATTGGTCTGGCGGGGCTGATTTGCGCGCTGCCGCTGTTCTTTGAAGTCGCCATTGTGCTGCTGATTAGCGTCGCATTCTCTATGGCGCGCCATACCGGAACAAACCTTGTGAAGTTGGTCATTCCGCTGTTTGCGGGCGTGGCGGCGGCTGCGGCGTTTCTGCTGCCCGGGCCTGCGCCGATGCTGCTGGCGTCCCAAATGCACGCTGATTTTGGCTGGATGATCCTGATTGGTCTGTGCGCGGCAATCCCTGGCATGATCATCGCCGGGCCGCTGTTTGGTAATTTCATTGGCCGCTATGTGGAACTGCACGTCCCGGACGACATTACCGAACCGCATCTGGGCGAAGGTAAAATGCCGTCGTTTGGCTTCAGCCTCTCGCTGATCCTGCTGCCGCTGGTGCTGGTAGGGCTGAAAACGATCGCCGCGCGCTTTGTCGCGGAAGGTTCCAGCGCTTACGAATGGTTTGAGTTTATCGGCCACCCGTTCACCGCGATTCTGGTGGCGTGCCTGGTGGCAATCTATGGCCTGGCGGTGCGTCAGGGGATGGCGAAAGATAAAGTCATGGCGATCTGCGGTCAGGCGCTGCAACCGGCGGGCATTATTCTGTTGGTGATTGGCGCAGGCGGCGTGTTCAAGCAGGTTCTGGTGGATTCCGGCGTTGGCCCGGCGCTGGGCGAAGCGTTAACCGGCATGGGCTTGCCGATTGCCATCACCTGCTTCGTGCTGGCGGCAGCGGTGCGTATCATTCAGGGTTCCGCGACCGTCGCGTGCTTAACGGCGGTGGGGCTGGTGATGCCGGTGGTGGAACAACTGAACTTCTCCGGCGCGCAGATGGCGGCATTGTCTATCTGTATCGCGGGCGGTTCTATCGTGGTCAGCCACGTAAACGACGCCGGTTTCTGGCTGTTCGGTAAATTCACTGGCGCGACCGAAGCGCAAACGCTGAAGACCTGGACGATGATGGAAACCATTCTCGGCACCGTCGGCGCGATTGTCGGTATGATTGCGTTCCAGCTTCTGAGCTGAGTCTTGTTGCCCGGTGGCGCGCTGCTTACCGGGCCTACAAGTGAGCACATATCCACACCGTAGGCCGGGCAAGCGCCACCCGGCTTTTCATCCTCAGCCTTTCATCCACATCCGAATGCCGTCCAGGAACATTTGGGTCGCCATCATCACCAGAATCAACCCCATCAGACGTTCCAGCGCGTTAACCCCTTTCTCGCCCAGCAGACGCAGGAACAGCGACGATTGCAGCAGAATCACAAACGTGCCGCCCCAGGCGATCAGCAGAGCGATGACCAGATGCCCCATCTGGTTCGGATACTGATGCGATAACAGCATCAGCGTCGCCAGGATGGTCGGGCCCGCCACCAGAGGGATAGCCAGCGGTACGATAAACGGTTCTTCGCCCGCCGGGAGTCCGGCGCTGTTGCCTGATGCGCTGGGGAAAATCATCTTAATGGCGATCAGGAACAGAATAATCCCCCCGGAGATCGACACGGTTTCCGCCCGCAGGTTGAGAAAGGCCAAAATTTTCTCGCCCGCAAACAGGAAAATGAGCATCAGTAAAAGCGCAATAAACAGCTCACGAACCATAATCGCCCGGCGGCGCTTTGGTTCGGTATGTTTCAGTACGGACATGAAAATGGGCAGATTTCCGAGTGGATCCATAATCAGGATCAATAAAACTGCCGCTGAAATGATTTCATTCATAACTCAAATTCCCTGATAATTACTGCGGACTTTCTGCTTGCTTAGGAAGCGGGATAAGTCGCATTACTGATGGCTTCGCTATCATTGATTAATTTCACTTGCGACTTTGGCTGCTTTTTGTATGGTGAAGGAAGAACCAGTAGGACACTGGTTTGCATACACAGCACACATCTTTGCAGGAAAAAAACGCTATGAAAAATGTTGGTTTTATCGGCTGGCGCGGTATGGTCGGCTCTGTACTCATGCAACGCATGGTTGAAGAGCGCGACTTCGATGCCATTCGCCCTGTTTTCTTTTCTACTTCCCAGCTTGGGCAGGCAGCGCCGACGTTCGGCGGTACGCCCGGCGGCACACTTCAGGATGCCTTTGATCTCGACGCGCTGAAGGCGCTTGATATCATTGTGACCTGTCAGGGCGGCGATTATACCAACGAAATCTATCCAAAGCTCCGTGAAAGCGGCTGGCAGGGCTACTGGATTGACGCGGCATCCTCGCTGCGCATGAAAGACGACGCCATCATTATTCTTGATCCGGTTAACCAGGATGTCATTACCGACGGCCTGAACAACGGCATTAAAACCTTCGTCGGCGGTAACTGTACCGTCAGCCTGATGCTGATGTCGCTGGGCGGTCTGTTTGCTAATGACCTGGTGGACTGGGTTTCTGTTGCGACTTACCAGGCGGCGTCCGGCGGCGGCGCGCGTCATATGCGCGAACTGCTGGCGCAGATGGGCCACTTGTACGGTCACGTAGCCGATGAGCTGGCGACGCCTTCTTCCGCGATCCTCGACATTGAGCGCAAAGTGACGACCCTGACCCGCAGCGGCGACCTGCCGGTTGATAACTTTGGCGTACCGCTGGCGGGCAGCCTGATTCCGTGGATCGACAAACAGCTCGATAACGGCCAGAGCCGCGAAGAGTGGAAAGGCCAGGCGGAAACCAACAAAATTCTCAACACCTCTTCCGTGATCCCGGTGGATGGTCTGTGCGTGCGCGTCGGCGCGCTGCGCTGCCACAGCCAGGCGTTCACCATTAAACTGAAAAAAGACGTGTCTGTTCCGACCGTGGAAGAACTGCTGGCCGCGCACAACCCGTGGGCGAAAGTGGTACCCAACGATCGTGACATTACCCTGCGTGAGTTAACCCCGGCTGCCGTTACCGGCACGCTCACCACGCCGGTTGGCCGCCTGCGTAAGCTGAACATGGGGCCGGAGTTCCTCTCCGCCTTTACCGTTGGCGACCAGCTGCTTTGGGGCGCGGCAGAACCGCTGCGCCGTATGCTGCGTCAGCTGGCGTAATTGTGGATGGCCTGGTAGCGCGAACGCTTATCAGGCCCACCAATAACGTGAATCACCAGGCCGGATAACGCATCGCCGCCATCCGGCAAACAAAACAGAGTTTAAATGTTGGGTGCTGAGTCACCCTTTTTTTTGCGTAATACAGGAGTAAGCGCAGATGTTCCAATATTTACCAGGAGTAAGATAAAGCATTGGCTATTCTTTAAGGGTGTCTTAATACCGGAGGTATTAAGCCTTAGCCTGAAGGTGGGACGGGGCAGAGAGGATGCACATTGGTGCTGCGCCGTTCAGGTCAAAGAAGTGTCACAACCTGATGTCGAAGATCAGTTGGAAGGGGTGACACCATAAAACAGGAAGACAGCCATGTCCGATCGTATCGATAGAGACGTGATTAATGCGCTAATTGCGGGCCATTTTGCGGACCCTTTTTCCGTACTTGGTATGCACCAAACCACCGCGGGACTGGAAGTCCGCGCCCTATTGCCTGATGCCACCGAAGTGTGGGTGATTGAACCGAAAACCGGACGTAAAGTCGGCAAACTGGAATGTATCGACTCACGCGGTTTTTTTAGCGGTGTGCTCCCCCGACGCAAAAATTTCTTTCGCTATCAGCTCGCTGTTGTCTGGCATGGACAGCAGAATCTGATTGACGATCCTTACCGTTTTGGCCCGCTGATCCAGGAAATGGATGCCTGGTTGCTGTCTGAAGGCACGCATTTACGCCCGTATGAAACGCTGGGCGCACATGCCGACACAATGGACGGCGTTACTGGAACCCGTTTTTCCGTCTGGGCGCCGAATGCCCAGCGCGTCTCCGTCGTTGGGCAATTCAACTACTGGGATGGTCGCCGCCACCCGATGCGCCTGCGCAAAGAGAGCGGTATCTGGGAGCTGTTTATTCCCGGCGCGCAACACGGTCAGTTGTACAAGTTCGAGATGATCGATGCGCATGGCAAGCTGAGAATCAAAGCCGACCCGTATGCGTTTGAAGCGCAAATGCGCCCGGAAACGGCCTCGCTGATCTGCGGTCTACCGGAAAAAGTGGTGCAGACGGAAGAGCGCAAACAAGCCAACCGGTTCGATGCGCCAGTCTCCATCTATGAAGTGCATCTGGGCTCGTGGCGTCGTCATACCGATAACAATTTCTGGCTGAGCTACCGCGAACTGGCGGATCAGCTTATTCCATACGTAAAATGGATGGGCTTTACCCACCTCGAACTGCTTCCTGTTAATGAACATCCCTTTGATGGCAGCTGGGGCTACCAGCCGACCGGGCTGTATGCGCCGACCCGCCGTTTCGGCACGCGCGATGACTTCCGCTATTTCATCAATGCCGCTCATCAGGCGGGTCTGAACGTCATTCTTGACTGGGTGCCGGGCCACTTCCCGTCGGATGATTTTGGTCTGGCGGATTTCGACGGCACCAAACTGTATGAGCACAGCGACCCGCGTGAAGGGTATCACCAGGACTGGAACACGCTTATCTATAACTACGGGCGCCGTGAAGTCAGCAACTATCTGGTCGGGAACGCGCTTTACTGGATTGAGCGTTTCGGCATTGATGCGCTGCGTGTAGACGCCGTGGCGTCGATGATTTACCGCGACTACAGCCGCAAAGAAGGTGAGTGGATCCCCAACGAGTTCGGCGGGCGTGAGAACCTGGAAGCCATTGAGTTCTTACGCAATACCAACCGTATTCTGGGCGAGCAGGTGTCTGGCGCGGTGAGCATGGCCGAGGAGTCCACTGACTTCGCTGGCGTGTCCCGACCACAGGATATGGGCGGACTGGGTTTCTGGTACAAATGGAACCTGGGCTGGATGCATGACACGCTGGACTACATGAAGCTGGACCCGGTTCATCGCCAGTATCATCACGATAAGCTGACCTTCGGCATGCTCTACAACTACACCGAAAACTTTGTCCTGCCGCTGTCGCATGACGAAGTGGTGCATGGCAAAAAATCGATTCTCGACCGTATGCCTGGCGACGCCTGGCAGAAATTCGCCAACCTGCGCGCCTATTACGGCTGGATGTGGGCGTTCCCCGGTAAGAAACTGCTGTTTATGGGCAACGAGTTCGCCCAGGGGCGCGAGTGGAACCACGATGCCAGCCTTGACTGGCATCTGCTGGAAGGCGGCGACAACTGGCACCACGGCGTACAGCGGCTGGTGCGCGATCTCAACCATACCTATCGCCACCATAAAGCGCTGCATGAACTTGATTTTGACGCTTACGGTTTTGAATGGCTGGTGGTGGATGATAACGAACGTTCGGTGCTGATTTTTGTCCGCCGCGATAAAGTCGGCAATGAAATCATCGTCGCCAGCAACTTTACCCCGGTGCCGCGCCATGACTATCGTTTTGGCATCAATCAGCCAGGGAAATGGCGGGAGATTGTGAATACCGATTCCATGCACTACCACGGCAGCAATACCGGCAACGGCGGGGTGGTGCACAGCGACGAGATCGCCAGCCACGGCCGCCAGCACTCATTGAGTCTGACGCTGCCGCCGCTGGCCACCATCTGGCTTGTGCGGGAGGGTGAATGACGCAACTGGCAACCGGCAAAGCGACACCGCATGGCGCGACGTATGACGGTCATGGCGTCAACTTCACGCTTTTTTCGGCACATGCGGAGCGCGTTGAACTGTGCGTGTTTGATGCGCTCGGCAATGAGCAGCGGTATGACCTGCCGGGGCGCAGCGGCGATGTCTGGCACGGCTACCTTGCCGACGCCAGACCCGGCCTGCGCTACGGGTATCGCGTACACGGCCCGTGGCAACCCGCGCAAGGGCACCGCTTTAACCCGGCAAAACTGCTTATCGATCCCTGCGCTCGCCGCGTTGAAGGGGAGCTGAAGGATAACCCGCTGCTGCACGGCGGGTACGACGAGCCGGACCATCGTGATAATGCCGCTGTTGCCCTGAAATGCGTTGTCACCGCCGACCGCTATGACTGGGAAGATGACGCCCCGCCGCGCACGCCGTGGGGCAACACGGTCATCTACGAAACGCATGTGAAGGGGCTGACGTACCTGCATCCGGCGATCCCGTCAGAGATTCGCGGCACCTGGAAGGCGCTGGGCCATCCGGTGATGATCGCGTATTTCAAGCAGTTGGGCATTACCGCGCTGGAGCTGTTGCCGGTGGCGCATTTTGCCAGTGAACCGCGCTTACAGCGCCTGGGGCTGTCGAATTACTGGGGCTATAACCCGGTGGCGATGTTCGCGCTGCATCCGGCTTATGCCTGCTCCCCGGAAACTGCGCTGGATGAGTTTCGCGATGCCATCAAAGCGCTGCATAAAGCCGGTATTGAAGTCATTCTTGATATTGTGCTGAACCATAGTGCGGAGCTGGATCTCGACGGGCCGCTCTTCTCCCTGCGCGGAATCGACAACCGTAGCTATTATTGGATCAAGGAGGATGGCGACTATCACAACTGGACCGGCTGCGGCAACACCCTCAATCTGAGCCATCCCGGTGTGGTGGAGTTTGCGTGCGAGTGCCTGCGCTACTGGGTTGAAACATGCCATGTGGACGGTTTTCGTTTTGATCTGGCCTCCGTGATGGGGCGCACCCCGGCGTTCCGTCAGGATGCGCCGCTGTTTACCGCCATCAACAATTGCCCGGTATTGTCGAGCGTGAAGCTCATTGCTGAGCCCTGGGATATCGGCGAAGGCGGCTATCAGGTGGGGAATTTCCCGCCGCCGTTTGCCGAGTGGAACGACCATTTCCGTGACGCGGCCCGCCGCTTCTGGTTGCAACGCAATCTGCCCCTCGGTGAGTTTGCCGGACGTTTCGCCGGTTCCAGCGATGTGTTTAAACGCCACGATCGCCTGCCCAATGCGTCCGTCAATCTGATCACCGCGCATGACGGTTTTACGCTGCGCGACTGTGTTTGTTTCAATCAGAAACACAATGAGGCGAACGGTGAGGAAAATCGGGACGGCACCAACAACAATTACAGTGATAATCATGGTAAAGAGGGATTAGGCGGCACGCTGGATCTGATTGAACGGCGGCGCGACAGCATTCACGCCCTGCTGACCACGTTGTTGCTCTCTCAGGGAACGCCGATGCTGCTGGCGGGCGATGAACACGGCCATAGCCAGCACGGCAACAATAACGCTTACTGCCAGGATAACGCATTAACCTGGCTGGACTGGCAGCAGGCAAACAGTGGGCTAACCACCTTTACCGCTGCATTGATTCATCTTCGCCAGCAGATACCGGCATTAGTGGGAAATCGCTGGTGGGAAGAAAATGACGGCAATGTTCGTTGGCTGAATAAAAATGCAGAGCCCTTAAGCGCGGGCGAGTGGGAAAACGGGCCGAAACAGATGCAGATCCTGCTTTCAGACCGCTTCCTTATCGCGATAAACGCCACGCTTGAGGTGACAGATATCGTTTTACCTGAAGGGGAGTGGCACGCTATTCCCCCATTCGCTGGAGAGGATAATCCGGTGATTACGGCTGTCTGGCAGGGACCTGCGCACGGACTGTGTGTGTTCCAGAGATGATAAAAAAGGAGTTAGTCATGGTGAGTTTAGAGAAGAACGATCGTGTAATGTTGGCGCGCCAGCTGCCATTAAAATCTGTTGCCCTGATCCTGGCCGGTGGCCGTGGTACACGCCTGAAAGATTTAACCAACAAACGTGCCAAACCTGCCGTGCACTTTGGCGGTAAGTTCCGCATCATCGATTTTGCCTTATCCAACTGTATTAACTCCGGGATCCGCCGTATTGGCGTGATCACGCAATACCAGTCTCATACTCTGGTACAGCATATTCAGCGCGGCTGGTCATTCTTCAGCGAAGAGATGAACGAATTCGTCGACCTGCTTCCCGCCCAGCAAAGGATGCAGGGCGAAAACTGGTATCGTGGAACGGCAGATGCCGTGACCCAGAACCTGGACATCATTCGTCGCTATAAAGCGGAATATGTGGTGATCCTCGCGGGCGATCATATCTACAAGCAGGACTACTCGCGCATGCTGATCGACCACTTCGAAAAAGGAGCGCGCTGCACCGTGGCGTGTATGCCGGTGCCGATTGAAGAGGCCACCGCGTTTGGCGTGATGGCGGTGGACGAGAGCGACAAGATCATCGAGTTTGTTGAAAAACCGGCGAATCCGCCAGCCATGCCTGGTGACGCGACGAAATCTCTCGCCAGCATGGGGATCTACATTTTCAACGCCGATTATCTGTATGAGTTGCTGGAGGAGGACGACAAAGACGACACCTCCAGCCACGATTTCGGTAAAGATATCATCCCAAAAATCACCAAAGCCGGTATGGCGTATGCGCATCCATTCCCGCTGTCCTGCGTGCAGTCCGATCCCGAATCTGAACCTTACTGGCGCGATGTGGGCACGCTGGAAGCCTACTGGAAAGCCAACCTCGACCTGGCCTCGGTGACGCCGGAACTCGACATGTATGATCAAGACTGGCCGATCCGCACGCACATGGAGTCTCTGCCGCCTGCGAAATTTGTTCAGGATCGCTCCGGCAGCCACGGCATGACGCTCAACTCGCTGGTCTCCGGCGGGTGCATTATATCCGGTTCGGTGGTGGTGCAGTCCGTCCTGTTCCCGCGCGTGAGGGTGAACTCATTCTGTAACATCGATTCGGCAGTCCTGCTGCCAGAGGTCTGGGTTGGACGCTCATGCCGCTTGCGTCGTTGCATCATCGATCGCGCCTGCGTAATCCCGGAAGGTATGGTGATTGGCGAAAACGCGGAAGAAGATGCCCGTCGTTTCTACCGCTCAGAGGAAGGCATTGTGCTGGTCACGCGTGAAATGCTGCGCAAATTGCAGGTCAAACAGGAGCGATAATGCAGGTTTTACATGTATGTTCAGAGATGTTCCCCCTGCTAAAAACAGGTGGTCTGGCGGATGTGATTGGCGCGTTGCCTGCGGCACAGATTGCGGATGGTGTGGATGCTCGTGTGCTGCTTCCTGCATTTCCTGATATTCGTCGGGGCATCCCGGATGCGCAGGTAGTGACCCGGCGCGATACCTTTGCGGGAAGAATTACGCTCCTGTTCGGGCATTATAACGGCGTGGGAATCTACCTGATTGATGCGCCGCATCTGTATGACCGTCCGGGAAGCCCTTATCACGATACGAATTTATTCGCCTATACCGATAACGTCCTGCGGTTTGCGCTGTTGGGATGGGTGGGATGTGAAATGGCCTGCGGGCTTGATCCATTCTGGCGCCCGGATGTGGTGCATGCGCACGACTGGCATGCAGGCCTGGCACCTGCGTATCTGGCTGCGCGCGGGCGTCCGGCGAAATCGGTGTTTACCGTACACAACCTGGCCTATCAAGGCATGTTTTATGCACATCACATGGATGACATCCAACTGCCATGGTCGTTCTATAACATGCATGGTCTGGAGTTTAACGGGCAGATTTCATTCCTGAAGGCGGGGTTGTATTACGCCGACCATATTACGGCGGTGAGCCCGACCTATGCGCGTGAAATTACCGAGCCGCAGTTCGCGTACGGGATGGAAGGCCTGCTGCGTCAGCGTCATCAGGAAGGGCGTCTGTCCGGCGTGCTGAATGGCGTGGATGAGAAAATCTGGAGCCCTGAAACGGATCTGCTGCTGGCGGCGCGCTATACGCGTGATTCGCTGGAGGAGAAAGCGGAGAACAAGCGCCAGCTACAGATTGCGATGGGGCTGAAAGTGGATGACAAAGCGCCGCTGTTCGCCGTGGTCAGCCGTCTGACCAGCCAGAAAGGGCTGGATCTGGTGCTGGAGGCGTTGCCGGGATTGCTGGAGCAGGGCGGGCAACTGGCGCTGCTGGGCGCGGGCGATCCGGTATTGCAGGAAGGATTTTTAGCGGCGGCGGCGGAACACCCAGGCCAGGTGGGCGTGCAGATCGGCTATCACGAAGCCTTCTCTCACCGCATCATGGGCGGGGCGGATGTCATTCTGGTGCCCAGCCGCTTTGAGCCGTGCGGCTTAACGCAGTTATACGGACTGAAGTACGGCACGCTGCCGCTGGTGCGGCGTACCGGTGGGCTTGCTGATACGGTGTCGGACAGTTCGCTGGAAAACCTGGCGGACGGCATCGCCAGTGGGTTTGTATTTGAAGATAGTAATGCCTGGTCTCTGTTACGGGCGATCCGGCGTGCTTTCGTGTTGTGGTCCCGACCTTCGCTCTGGCGGTTTGTGCAACGGCAGGCTATGGCCATGGATTTTAGCTGGCAAGTCGCGGCGAAGTCTTACCGCGAGCTTTACTATCGCTTGAAATAGTTATCCAGGAATCACCTATATGAATGCTCCATTTACTTATGCATCGCCCACTCTTAGCGTAGAAGCGCTTAAGCATTCTATTGCCTACAAACTGATGTTCACGATTGGTAAAGATCCGGTCATTGCCAATAAACATGAATGGCTGAACGCCACGCTGTTCGCGGTGCGCGATCGCCTCGTGGAACGCTGGCTGCGTTCTAACCGTGCTCAACTGTCGCAGGAAACCCGTCAGGTCTATTACCTGTCGATGGAATTTTTGATTGGCCGAACCCTCTCCAATGCCTTGTTATCGTTGGGTATTTACGACGATGTTAAAGGGGCGCTGGAAGCGATGGGGCTGGATCTCGAAGAACTGATTGATGAAGAGAACGACCCCGGTCTTGGCAACGGCGGTCTTGGCCGTCTGGCGGCGTGCTTCCTTGATTCGCTGGCGACCCTGGGCCTGCCGGGGCGCGGCTATGGAATTCGCTACGACTACGGCATGTTCAAGCAGAACATTGTCGAGGGGCGGCAGAAAGAGTCCCCGGACTACTGGCTGGAATACGGCAATCCGTGGGAGTTCAAACGCCATAATACGCGCTACAAGGTGCGTTTCGGCGGGCGAATTCAGCAGGAAGGCAAGAAAGCCCGCTGGATTGAAACCGAAGAGATTCTGGCGGTGGCCTATGACCAGATTATCCCGGGTTATGATACCGACGCCACCAACACGCTGCGCCTGTGGAGCGCTCAGGCCAGTAGCGAAATCAACCTTGGTAAATTTAACCAGGGCGACTACTTCGCGGCGGTAGAGGACAAAAATCACTCTGAAAACGTATCCCGCGTGCTTTACCCGGATGACTCCACCTATTCGGGACGCGAGCTGCGCCTGCGTCAGGAGTACTTCCTGGTTTCCTCAACGGTACAGGACATTCTGAGCCGCCACTACCAGCTGCATAAAACCTATGACAACCTGGCGGATAAAATCGCCATTCACCTCAATGATACCCACCCGGTGCTGTCGATCCCGGAACTGATGCGCTTGTTGATTGATGAGCACAAATTCAACTGGGACGATGCGTTTGAGGTGTGCTGCCAGGTCTTCTCCTACACCAACCACACGCTGATGAGCGAAGCGCTGGAAACCTGGCCGGTGGATATGCTGGGTAAAATCCTGCCGCGTCATTTGCAGATCATCTTTGAGATTAACGACTATTTCCTGAAAACGTTGCAGGAGCAGTATCCCAACGATACCGCTCTGCTGGGGCGGGCGTCGATTATCGATGAGTCCAACGGTCGCCGCGTCCGTATGGCGTGGCTGGCGGTGGTGGTGAGCCATAAAGTGAATGGCGTATCGGAGCTGCACTCTAACCTGATGGTGCAGTCGCTGTTTGCTGATTTTGCGAGTATCTTCCCGACCCGCTTCTGCAACGTGACCAACGGCGTGACGCCGCGCCGCTGGCTGGCGCTGGCGAACCCGTCGCTTTCTGAGGTGCTGGACGAAAATATCGGGCGCACCTGGCGTACGGATCTCAGCCAGCTAAGCGAACTACAGCAGCATTGCGATTTCCCGCTGGTGAATCACGCGGTGCGCCAGGCGAAGCTGGAAAACAAAAAACGGCTGGCAATACTCATCGCTCAGCAATTGAACGTGGTGGTCAATCCGAAGGCGTTGTTTGATGTGCAGATTAAACGTATTCACGAGTACAAACGTCAGTTGATGAATGTGCTGCATGTGATTACGCGTTATAACCGCATCAAGGAAGATCCTGAGGCGGAATGGGTGCCGCGCGTGAATATCTTTGCCGGTAAGGCGGCTTCGGCCTATTACATGGCGAAGCACATTATTCACCTGATCAATGACGTTGCTAAGGTGATCAACAACGATCCGCAGATTGGCGATAAGCTGAAAGTGGTGTTTATCCCGAACTACAGCGTGAGCCTGGCGCAGGTCATTATTCCTGCCGCCGACCTGTCTGAGCAGATTTCGCTGGCGGGTACGGAGGCGTCCGGCACCAGTAATATGAAGTTTGCGCTCAACGGCGCGCTGACCATCGGTACGCTGGACGGCGCAAACGTCGAGATGCTGGAGCATGTGGGGGCGGAGAATATCTTTATCTTTGGCAATACGGCGGAAGAGGTGGAAGAACTGCGCAAGCAGGGCTATAAACCGCGCGAGTATTACGAAAAAGATGCGGAGCTGCACCAGGTGCTGACGCAGATCGGCAGCGGCGTGTTCAGCCCGGAAGAGCCGGGGCGCTACCGTGATCTGGTGGATTCGTTGATTAACTTTGGCGACCACTATCAGGTGCTGGCGGATTATCGTAGCTATGTTGATTGCCAGGATAAGGTGGATGAATTGTATCGTCATCCCGAAGAGTGGACCGCGAAAGCGATGCTCAATATCGCCAATATGGGGTATTTCTCCTCCGACAGGACGATCAAGGAGTATGCCGAAAATATCTGGCACATTGATTCGGTAAGGTTGTAACAAGGGACAGGACTACCTGTAGGCCGGATAAGACGTTAGTGGCCATCCGGCAAAAGGCCCGGTGGCGCTGACGCTTACCGGGCCTGTGGACTGTTTTGTAGGCCGGATAAGGCGTAGCCGCCATCCGGCATTGTCATTACGACGCCAGCGACAACTGACGTTTGCCAATATATTCCGCCAGCCACTGGCTCACGCGGGACTGCTGCTCGGCGTTGAGCCACATCCCTTCTTTGGTGCGGCGCCACAACGCGTCGTCCGCACGACGTACCCATTCGTGATCCACCAGATACTTCAACTCCGCTTCGTAAAGTTCGTGACCGAAATCTTCACCTAACTCGGCAACGGAGGTGGCTTCGCCGAGTATCCACTCGGTATTGCTGCCGTAGGTGCGGGAATAATGACGCGCCAGCGACTCCGTCAGGAACGGATAGCGGCGGCGCAGTTTGGCCGCGTAATCTTCACGATCGCCGCCGATATCCCCGCCAGGAAGCACGCACTCTTTAGTCCAGGCCGGGCCAATGCCCTGGTAATAGGACGACAGTTTTTCCATTGCGTGTTCGGCCAGCTTACGATAAGTGGTCAGCTTACCGCCGAATACCGACAGCAGCGGCGCTTTGCCGTTTTCATCGTGGATATCCAGCGTGTAGTCACGGGTGATCGCCTGCGGAGAATCGGACTCGTCATCGCACAGCGGACGCACGCCGGAGTAGGTCCAGACGATATCGTCGCGGCCCAGTTGTTTCTTGAAGTGCGCGTTATAGACCTTCAACAGGTAATTGATTTCGCTTTCATCAATTTTCACTGCCTTCGGATCGCCTTTGTACTCCACGTCAGTGGTGCCGATGATTGAGAACTCATCCATCCACGGAATCACAAATACGATACGCTTATCTTCGTTTTGCAGGATATAAGCCTGTTTCTGCGTATGCACGCGCGGCACCACAATGTGGCTGCCTTTGATCAGACGAATGCCGTAGGGTGAAGGCAGGTGCATACCGTCGTCGAAGAACTGTTTTACCCACGGCCCCGTGGCGTTGACCAGACCACGCGCCTGCCAGGTGTGCTTTTTACCGGTATCGATATCTTCCGCTTCTACGATCCACAGACCGTTTTCACGACGGGCAGAGGTCGCTCGGGTACGGGTTAACACTTCCCCGCCTTTACGCACCACCATTTGGGCGTTTGCCAGAACCAGACGTGCATCGTCTACCCAGCAGTCAGAATATTCGAAACCGCGCACGATCTCCGGTTTCAGCACCGAATCTGCGCCAAAACGCAAACCGGTTGAACCGGGCAGACTGGTGCGTTTGCCCAGATGATCGTACATAAACAAACCAATTCGGATCATCCATGCCGGGCGCAGGTGCGGGCGGTGAGGCAGTCGGAAGCGCATCGGGAAGGCGATGTGCGGCGCCATTTTCAGCAGCACTTCACGTTCGGCCAGCGCTTCGCTGACCAGGCGGAATTCGTAGTGTTCAAGGTAGCGCAAGCCACCGTGAATTAATTTAGAGCTGGCGGAAGAGGTTGCACAGGCCAAATCCTGCGCTTCCAGCATGAGCACGGATAAACCACGTCCGGCGGCGTCTGCCGCGATACCCGCACCGTTAATGCCCCCGCCTATCACAATCAGATCTTTGGTTTCCATGCTACCCTCTTGCACTTTCGTTAAAGCTCAAAAATGTTCGTTATCGAGCATAATAGCAAAAAAACGAGCTGGTGGTAACATCGAAAAAACATTTTAGAGTGATACATATAACATTATGGCGTTTACTTACCCCGGCGACGTACACTGAACGGTAAAATAGCCATCTGCATATAAAGCCTGCATATAAAAGAAAGAGAGACTCATGGATCAGTTTGAATGTATTAATGTCGAAGAAGCTCACCAGAAGCTGCACCAGGGAACGGCGGTGCTGGTGGATATCCGCGATCCGCAAAGCTATGCGATGGGCCACACGCCGCAGGCGTTCCATCTGACCAACGATACGCTGGGCGCGTTTATGCGCGACCATGATTTCGATACCGTGGTGATGGTGATGTGCTATCACGGCAATAGCAGCAAAGGCGCGGCACAGTACCTGCTACAACAGGGTTATGACGCGGTTTACAGTATTGATGGCGGGTTTGATGCCTGGCACCGCCATTTCCCCTCAGAGGTGGCATTTGGCGCATAAGCCCACAAAGATGCAGCCTGAAGCCGGAAGGGCCTATATACTGTCCTCTTTTGTGTGGACTAAGCGACAGCAACAATGTTGATGATTACCTCTTTTGCTAACCCCCGCGTGGCGCAGGCATTTGTTGATTACATGGCGACGCAGGGCGTTATCCTGACGATTCAACAACATCATCAAAGCGATGTCTGGCTGGCGGACGAATCTCAGGCCGAGTGCGTGCGGGCGGAGCTGGCGCGCTTTCTGGAAAATCCCGCCGATCCGCGTTATCTGGCGGCAAGCTGGCAGTCCGGTCATACCGGCAGTGGGCTGCACTATCGCCGTTTCCCGTTTATCGCCACATTGCGCGAGAGGGCGGGCCCGGTCACCTGGCTTATTATGATCGCCTGTATCCTGGTGTTCGTTGTGATGAGCATCGTCGGCGCGCAGAGCGTCATGGTGTGGCTGGCGTGGCCGTTTGATCCGTCACTGAAATTTGAGTTCTGGCGCTATTTCACCCATGCGTTTATGCACTTCTCGTTAATGCATATCCTCTTCAACCTGTTGTGGTGGTGGTATATCGGCGGGGCGGTGGAAAAACGTCTGGGCAGCGGAAAACTGATCGTTATTACCGTCATCAGCGCATTGCTGAGCGGTTATGTACAGCAGAAGTTCAGCGGCCCGTGGTTTGGTGGGCTTTCCGGCGTGGTTTACGCGCTGATGGGCTACGCCTGGCTACGTGGTGAACGCGATCCGCAAAGCGGCATATATCTACAGCGTGGGCTTATTGCTTTTGCGTTGATCTGGATTGTTGCCGGGTGGTTTGATGTGTTTGGCATGTCGATGGCGAACGGTGCGCACATCGCCGGGCTGGCCGTGGGGCTGGCGATGGCATTTGCTGACACGGTGAATGCGCGAAAACGAACATGATTGGGGTTGCGCCGGATGGCGGCGAAACGCCTTATCCGGCCTACTAAAAATGCACGGTCGGTAGGCCGGATAAAACGCCAGGCGTCGCCATCCGGCAAAATTCCAGGGAATAACAATGAAACAGACACAACGTCATGACGCTATCATCGAACTGGTAAAAAAGCAGGGATACGTCAGCACTGAAGAACTGGTGGAACATTTCTCCGTCAGCCCACAAACCATCCGTCGGGATCTCAACGACCTGGCGGAGCAGAATATGATCCTGCGCCACCACGGCGGCGCGGCGTTGCCTTCCAGCTCGGTAAACACGCCGTGGCACGATCGTAAAGCGACGCAAACGGCGGAGAAGGAACGTATTGCGCGGAAAGTCGCCACGCAAATCCCCAACGGTTCAACGCTGTTTATCGATATCGGCACGACGCCGGAAGCGGTGGCGCATGCCTTGTTGGATCACAGTAACCTGCGCATTGTGACCAACAATCTCAACGTGGCGAACACGCTGATGGTGAAAGAGGATTTTCGCATTATTCTCGCTGGCGGTGAGCTTCGCAGCCGTGACGGCGGCATTATTGGCGAAGCGACGCTCGATTTCATCTCTCAATTCCGCCTGGATTTTGGCATTCTGGGGATCAGCGGTATCGACAGCGATGGGTCGCTGCTGGAATTTGATTATCACGAAGTACGCACGAAACGCGCGATTATTGAAAATTCACGCCATGTGATGCTGGTTGTGGATCACTCTAAGTTTGGTCGTAATGCGATGGTGAATATGGGCAGCATTAGCCTGGTGGATGCCGTCTATACCGATATGACGCCGCCAGCAGGGGTATTGCAGGTGCTTACCGACCACCATATTCAGTTAGAGTTGTGCTGATCATCGTGATTGTAGGCCCGGTAAGCGTAAGCGCCACCGGGCAATCATCACACCCCGTACCCCATCATTTTCAAAAGCCTCTGCGCATGTTGTACGGCGTCCTGACGATGCGCGACGCCGAGCTTCTGATATAAATTGCGAATGTGCGTTTTGATGGTCGTGGCCGCAACCGCCAGCTCGCCAGCGATTTGCTCGTTGCTGTAGCCGGAATAGATCAGCCCCAGAACCTGCCACTCACGCTGCGTTAGCGGGCTGGTGCGGATCAGCTCCGGTACGTCCGGGTGATTTAACAGCCGCTCCACAAAGCCTTCGTCAAAATGGGCGAACTTATGTCGATGGTGCTGGTTAATTTCCCGCAGGATGCGCTGTGCGCGATGTTGTTCAAGCTCCGGCAGCGTATTCAACTGAATCAACTGACGCAGTTGCTGCGCCATCGCTTCGCCTTCAATCACAAAGTGGCTGATGAAACCGGTACGGTTCGCCAGTTGCAGCGCATCAAGCAACACCCGCTGGGCGTCGTTTTTACGTCCGGCCTGCCAGTACAGTTGATTAAGCAACAGCAGGTTACGGTTAAGATCGCTCATTAAACGCAGGCTACGGGCGTTCTCGTTTAGCTCTTCCAGCACAATCTCTGCGGATTCAAACTCACCCAGCAGGATCTGCGCCCTGGCGATATTACGCCACTGGCCTTGCAGGAAGTGGTTGTTGGCAAATTCTGGTTTCGGCGTATGACGCAGCCAGTTGGCGGCGGACTTCTTATCGCCCGTCATCTGCCAGTAAATCACGCGAACCTTATCGGCATTGGAAATCCAGTCGCTGTGATACTGGCCGTTGCCCAGCAGGTTCTCCAGACGGTTCAACTGCGTGCGGGCATTATCCAGATCGCCGCGCGCCAGCGAGCACTGCACCAGCAGCGCCAGACACTGCAATTGCTGCTGCGGCTGGAATGCGGAAAGCACATCAATACCGCTGCGGGCGGAGGCTTCCGCTTCGTCAAGACGCGCCCATGCCCACAGAAGCTGCGCGCGAATGCGCATCAGGAACTCGTGCATCGGCAACTGTTCGAGATGTTGCTCTTTAATCAGCTGGAACGCTTTCTCCTGGGTTTCCCAGGCGGCCTGCAAAAAGCCCTGGGCGAAGAGAATTTCACTTTGTTGGAGCAGGCTCCAGAGGGCGTAATGCCAGACGTCATGATGACGCGACATTTGCTCAGTTTGCTGCATCAGCGACAGTGAGCGGGAGAGATCGCCTTTACAGTGCAGCACTTCGCCGTGTACGGAGGTGGCGACAATACGGCTGTAAAACCAGGCGATCGGCAGCTCATCCAGCGCCAGTTTTGCCAGCCGTTCCGCTTCATCCGGGTTGCCGTCGTTAATCGCGACCTGAGCGCGCAGGGCGTTGAATTCCGCATGCAGCGTACCGTCCATCATGCCCTGAATTTCTTGCTCAGCGCGCGCCAGCAGGGTATTCACTTCGCTGTAGCGGTGCTGGCTTTGCATCAGCCATGCCTGCAACAGAACCAGCCGCGGGTTTTCCAGCAAACTTTCCCACGGCAGGGCCTTTAACGACTCTTCCAGCAGCGCCAGCTCACTGTGATTAAACAGCCCCCACGCATGATTCAGCAGGATATCGCGCAGCATATGCGCATCGCCCGCCGCCAGGGCATGGTGAATGGCTTCGCTGGGGAAACCTTGCGCCATCCAGCTTTCGGCGGCAGCGCGGTGGATATCCGGCAGCTCGGTCGCCAGTTCCCACTGGCAACGCTGACGCAGGAAACTGCCAAAAAGCGGGTGATAGCTGAACCATTCGCCCGTATCGTCCATGCGTTGCAGGAACAGCCCCTGACGCTCAATCTCCTCCAGACGCATCTGCCCGTTCTCTTCGCCCGTCACGCGCACGATCAGCGCATCGTTCATCGAACGCAGGATGGCGCTTTTCAGCAGAAAATGCCGGGTACTCACGTCCACGTTGTCCAGCACTTCATCGACCAGGTAATCGGACAGATGGCTGGCGTTGATTCCCGCCAGGCGTCGCGCAGACTGGTGCGCGGAGTTATTGTTCTGGCGGGCGGAAAGGGCGATAAGCTGTAGCGCGGTTGCCCAACCGGCGACGTCGTCGCACATCCGGCTGCTTTCGGCGGCTTCGATAGGCGAGGACAGACGGCGGTCAAAGAACTGTTTTGCTTCCTGATGGTTAAAGGCTAATTGCTGGCTGCCGATTTCCAGCAGCTGATCGCGAACGCGCAAGTTAGCGATGCCGAGCTGCGGTAAATTACGCGACAGCACGACCAGCGTGAGATTTTCGGGCTGATGGCGCAGGAAAAAGCGCATCGCGTCGTGGATCACCGGGTTTGTGATCAGATGGTAATCATCAATGACCAGATAAAGCGGGCGATGCCACTCAGCTAACTCAATAAAGAGTTGCGCGAAAAGGGAGGTCAGGCTGACGTACTGGCGTTTTTGCACCATGACTTCACTGGTGGAGCAATGCCCGCCCGTTGCCTGCTGAAGCGCGGCAATTAAATAACTGGCGAATCGCTCCTGCTGGTTGTCGCCTTCATCCAGCGAGAACCAGCCTAACTCGTTTTTCCCGGCTGCCCACTGTGAAACAAGCGTGGTTTTCCCATAGCCCGCAGGGCTTGTTACCAGGGCCAGCCTGAAATTGTTCGCGCCGGAAAGTTTAGCCAACAGGCGCTCACGAACCACCGTATGGTCGAGTCGAACCGGACGACTTAATTTAGACGGAATCAACATAGTAATCACTTCACTGTGAGGAAATGGGGAAATGCGATTTTTTTTGCGCTTCGTAATTAATAGATATAAGGTCGGACAGAAACCGGTTTAATGCAAGCTATGCAAGTTTTTTGTGTGTCTGAATTTGCACTCTGTCACAATTCTAAATATCCATTGCAAGAAACGGTTTAGCACGGTCTGAGTGTGCGTGGAGACTGGGATGGTGCCCGATCCTGCCTGCCCCAAATAATGCCGTTTCCTCTGTGTGGTTACTGTACTTTTTAATGAAAGTCAGGAAGTAATGAACTCAGGGAATTATTCAGGAACGGAAATAACTGAATGGGTTTGATATTTCAGGTTAGAAACTATTTCCGCATTTACATATTCACTTTCAATAAACCTCCGCGATTTAATTATTTGTGTCATCGTGCGTAAAACGGCGTGCAGTCGCAGGTATGCTGTGCGGTAATTCGACGTATTCACCGGCAATCCACTACCTTTAAGTGGCGGCGATCACACTTTTATGCTCATCCCCACTACTCCTCCCTGCCTAATCCCGGGTGGGATGAGGAAGGTCAACATCGAGCCAGGCAAACTAACGATAACGTTGTTTTATTACCTGAGGATTCGGAATTTCTATGTCACAGCCTACCTTCAACAAAGATCACTTTCAGGCTGCCCTGATGCGTCAGTGGCAGCGTTTCGGTTTACTGTCGGCTCATGAGATGACATCTCGCCAGTGGTGGCAGGCCGTTAGCGGCGCACTGGCTGAATTGCTCAGCGCGCAACCTGCGGCGAAACCGGCTAAAAACCAGCGTCATGTTAACTACATCTCGATGGAATTCCTGATTGGCCGCCTGACCGGGAACAACCTGTTGAATCTGGGCTGGTATCAGGCGGTGAGCGATGTGCTGAAAACGCACGACGTCAACCTGACCGACCTGCTGGAGGAAGAGGTTGATCCTGCGCTGGGCAACGGTGGTTTAGGGCGTCTGGCGGCATGTTTCCTGGACTCTATGGCGACGGTAGGCCAGTCCGCAACGGGCTATGGCCTGAACTACCAGTATGGGCTGTTTCGTCAGTCTTTTGTCGATGGGCAACAGATGGAAGCGCCGGATGACTGGCATCGCGGTAGCTACCCGTGGTTCCGTCACAATGAACAGCTTGATGTTCAGGTCGGTATTGGCGGTAAAGTGACGAAGGACGGGCGTTGGGAACCGGGTTTTGTGATCGCCGGGCAGGCGTGGGACTTGCCGGTGCTTGGCTACCGGAACGGCGTCGCACAGCCGCTGCGTTTGTGGCAGGCCGCGCATGCGCATCCGTTTAACCTGACCAAATTCAACGACGGCGATTTCCTGCGCGCGGAGCAGCAGGGGATCGACGCGGAAAAACTGACGAAAGTCCTCTATCCGAACGACAACCACACCGCAGGCAAAAAGCTGCGCCTGATGCAGCAGTATTTCCAGTGTGCCTGCTCGGTAGCGGATATTCTGCGTCGTCACCACCTGGCGGGGCGCAAACTGCATGAGCTGGCGGAGTATGAGGTCATTCAACTCAACGATACTCACCCGACCATCGCTATCCCTGAACTGCTGCGCGTGCTGCTCGATGAGCACCAGCTAAGCTGGGACGACGCCTGGGCCATCACCAGTAAAACGTTCGCCTACACCAACCATACGCTGATGCCGGAAGCGCTGGAGTGCTGGGATGAGAAACTGGTGAAAGCGCTGCTGCCGCGCCATATGCAGATCATCAAAGAGATTAATGACCGCTTTAAGAAACAGGTTGATAAAACCTGGCCGGGCGATAAGCAGGTGTGGGCGAAGCTGGCGGTAGTGCACGACAAGCAGGTGCGGATGGCCAATATGTGCGTGGTCAGCGGCTTTGCGGTCAACGGCGTTGCGGCGCTGCACTCCGATCTGGTGGTGAAGGATCTGTTCCCGGAATATCACCAGCTGTGGCCGAACAAATTCCACAACGTGACCAACGGCATTACGCCGCGTCGCTGGATCAAACAGTGCAACCCGGCACTTGCGGCGCTGCTGGATAAGTCGTTGAAGAAAGAGTGGGCTAACGACCTCGATCAGCTGATCAACCTGGAGAAATTCGCCGACGACGCGGCGTTCCGCAAAACGTATCGTGAGATTAAACAGGCGAATAAAGTCCGCCTGGCCGAATTTGTGAAAATGCGCACCGGGATTGAAATCAACCCGCAGGCGATTTTCGATATCCAGATTAAGCGCCTGCACGAATATAAGCGCCAGCACCTGAACCTGCTGCATATTCTGGCTCTGTACAAAGAGATCCGCGAAAATCCGAAAGCAGACCGCGTGCCGCGCGTGTTCCTGTTTGGCGCAAAAGCGGCGCCGGGCTACTATCTGGCGAAAAACATCATCTTCGCCATTAACAAGGTGGCGGAAACCATCAACAACGACCCGAAAGTCGGCGATAAGCTGAAAGTGGTCTTCCTGCCGGACTACTGCGTTTCGGCGGCGGAAATGCTGATCCCGGCGGCGGACGTCTCTGAGCAGATCTCTACTGCCGGTAAAGAAGCCTCCGGCACCGGCAATATGAAGCTGGCGTTGAACGGCGCGCTGACGGTCGGTACGCTGGATGGGGCGAACGTTGAGATCGCCGAACAGGTCGGGGACGAGAACATCTTTATCTTTGGTCATACCGTGGAAGAGGTGAAACGGCTGAAGGCCAAGGGCTACGACCCGGTGAAATGGCGTAAGAAAGACAAAGTGCTGGACGCGGTGCTGAAGGAGCTGGAAAGCGGCAAATACAGCAACGGCGACAAGCACGCTTTTGATCAGATGCTGCACAGCATTGGCAAACAGGGGGGCGATCCGTACCTGGTGATGGCGGACTTTGCCGCCTACGTTGCGGCACAAAAGCAGGTGGACGTGCTGTATCGCGACCAGGATGCCTGGACCCGGGCGACGATCCTGAACACCGCGCGTTGCGGGATGTTCAGCTCGGATCGCTCCATCCGCGATTATCAGGCTCGTATCTGGCAGGCAAAACGCTAAGGAAGCGCCATGGAACGCAAACGTCTGGATAATGCCGCGCTGGCGGCGGGGATCAGCCCCAATTACATCAATGCCCACGGTAAACCGCAGTCGATTGGCGCCGAAACCAAACGGCGTTTGCTTGATGCGATGCACCGTGCCACCGCCGCCACGAAGGTGGCGGTAACGCCAGTGCCGAATGTGATGGTGTATACCGCAGGCAAGAAGATGCCGCTGGCGGTAGAAGGCAGCGGCGATTTTAGCTGGCTGCTGACCACCGAGGAGGGCGTACAGCACAAGGGGCACGCCACCGGCGGTAAAGCCTTTACGCTTCCGGCAAAGCTGCCGGAGGGGTATCACACGCTGACCCTGACTCAGGGCGAACAGCGCACGCACTGCCGGATCATCGTGGCGCCGAAACGCTGCTATGAGCCGCAGGCGCTGCTGACCGGACAGAAGCTGTGGGGAGCGTGCGTTCAGCTTTATACCCTGCGTTCGGAAAAAAACTGGGGGATTGGCGACTTTGGCGATCTCCAGTCGATGCTGACGGATGTTGCGAAACGCGGCGGCGCATTTATTGGCCTGAACCCGATTCACGCCCTCTACCCGGCAAACCCAGAGAGCGCCAGCCCGTACAGCCCCTCATCCCGCCGTTGGCTGAATGTCATTTATATCGACGTGAATGCCGTTGACGATTTCCGGTTGAGCAAAGAGGCGCAGGCCTGGTGGAACATGCCGACGACGCAGCAGACATTGCAGCGCGCACGGGATGCCGAATGGGTTGATTATTCTGCTGTTACCGCGCTGAAAATGACCGCCCTGTGGATGGCATGGAAAGGTTTTGCGCTTCGTGATGACGAGCAGATGGCGGCGTTTCGCCACTTTGTCGCCCAGGAAGGCGACAGCCTGTACTGGCAGGCGGCATTTGACGCGCTGCACGCGCATCAGGTGAAGGAAGATGAGTTGCGCTGGGGCTGGCCGGTCTGGCCGGAAGCGTATCAGTCAGTGAACTCGCCGGAAGTGAAACAGTTCTGTGAAGATCACCGCGATGAGGTGGACTTTTACCTCTGGTTACAGTGGCTGGCGTATACCCAGTTTGCCGCCTGTTGGGCGGTATGCCAGGGTTATGATATGCCGATTGGCCTGTATCGCGATCTGGCGGTAGGGGTTGCGGAGGGCGGGGCGGAAACCTGGTGCGACCGTGAGCTGTATTGCCTGAAAGCGTCGGTGGGCGCGCCGCCGGATATCCTCGGCCCGCTGGGGCAGAACTGGGGACTGCCGCCGATGGACCCGCACATCATCGCCGCTCGCGCCTATGAGCCGTTTATTGAACTGCTGCGCGCCAATATGCAGAACTGCGGCGCTTTGCGTATCGATCATGTTATGTCGATGCTGCGTCTGTGGTGGATTCCTTACGGTGAAACGGCGGATCACGGGGCGTATGTGCATTACCCGGTGGACGCCCTGCTCTCTATTCTGGCGCTGGAAAGTAAACGTCATCGCTGCATGGTGATTGGCGAAGATCTGGGGACGGTGCCGGTGGAAATCGTGGGTAAACTGCGCGATAGCGGCGTTTACTCGTATAAAGTGCTCTATTTCGAGAATGATCATGAGAAGAACTTCCGCGCGCCGAAAGCGTACCCGGAACAATCAATGGCAGTCGCGACGACGCATGACCTTCCTACGCTGCGCGGCTACTGGGACAGCGGCGACCTGACGCTCGGCAAAATGCTGGGGCTTTACCCGGATGAAGTGATATTGCGTGGGCTGTATCAGGATCGTGAGCTGGCGAAGCAGGGTCTGCTGGACGCGCTGCACAAATACGGTTGCCTGCCGAAACGTGCCGGGCATAAGGCGTCGCTGATGTCGATGACGCCGATCCTCAACCGTGGAATGCAGCGTTACATCGCGGACAGCCATAGCGCATTGCTGGGGTTGCAGCCGGAAGACTGGCTGGACATGGCGGAGCCGGTCAATATTCCAGGCACCAGCGACCAGTACAAGAACTGGCGGCGCAAGTTGTCCACGACGCTTGAGAAGATGTTTGCCGATGACAAGGTGAATAAACTGCTTAAAGATTTGGACAAACGGCGAAAAGCGGCCGCGAAGAAGAAGTAAAAAAAGCCGGGAATTTCCCGGCTTTTTTATGGTGACAACACGTAGGCCTGATAAGCGCAGCGCCATCAGACAATTCTGGCGCACATTGCCGGATGGCGGTTTTGCCTTATCCGGCCTACAGGCCGTCTCGGTTACACCACCATTCCCAGCAGCAGACACCCAATCAGGCCGCAGACGGAGATAATGGTTTCCAGCATTGACCAGGACTTGATGGTTTCGCCGATGGTCAGGTTGAAATACTCTTTGAACAGCCAGAAGCCAGGATCGTTTACGTGAGAGAAAATGACGCTACCGGAACCGACGGCGATAACCATCAGCTCAGGGCTTACGCCCGTCGTCGCAATCAGCGGCGCCACGATACCACCCGCGGTAATTGCGGCCACGGTGGCAGAACCGAGCGCGATACGCAGTACGGCAGCGATGGACCACGCCATGAACAGCGGAGAAACGTTGGTTTCGTTCATCATGGACGCGATGTATTTGTCTACGCCGCTATCAACCAGTACCTGCTTGAATGCGCCGCCGCCGCCGATGATCAGCAGCATCATCGCGATGATTTTGATTGAGGAACCCAGCGTGTCGTTAATCTGATCCATTGAGCGGCCACGGTTCAGACCGAACGTGAACATCGCAATCAGTACCGCAATCAGCGTTGCCATTACCGGGTCGCCAAAGAACTCAGCAACCGGCAGGAAGGCATGACCTTTTGGCAGCACCATTTCTGCAACGGCGCGCATGGCCATTAAAATAACCGGCACCAGAGAAGTCCAGACGCTGACGCCAAAGCCAGGCATCTCTTCTTCAGTAAAGTTTTTTGCGCTGTACAGACCTTCCGGGATCGGCTTATCGATGCCTTTCAGGAAGCGGGCAAATACCGGGCCAGCGAGAATTACGGTCGGGATAGCCAGAATCGTACCGAACAGCAGGGTTTTACCCATATCGGCGTGGAAGATCGTGGCGATGGCGGTCGGGCCTGGGTGCGGAGGCAGGAAGCCGTGGGTAACGGACAGCGCTGCCGCCATCGGTACGCCGACATACAGCAAAGGAATGCTGGCCGCCGCTGCGATGGTGAATACCAGCGGCAGCATCAGCACGAAGCCCACTTCATAGAACAGTGCGAAACCTACCGTGAAACCGGTTAATACCACTGCCCACTGGATGTGTTTTTTACCAAATTTGGCAATCAGCGTGGTCGCGATGCGCTGTGCGCCACCGCAGTCTGCCAGCATTTTGCCCAGCATGGCGCCGAAACCCATAATCAGGGCGAGGCTACCAAGAGTACCACCAACACCAGCTTTAATAGAGCCAATGACTTTATCCAGCGGCATTCCTTGCATCAATCCAACAGCAAGTGCCACCAGGACGAGAGCGATGAAACCGTTCATTTTGAAGCGGATCATCAGGAGTAATAACAAAATTACACCGATAGCGACGATGACTAATGGCATGATTTACCTGGCCTTTCATTTGTTATGGGTAACGTCGGTGTGTCGACGAAAAATTCCGCTTGTCCCAACCGGGAACAGAAGCGTAACGGCACCAATACTGATTGACTTTAACACTATCTGGTTTAGTCGGCTGTTATGGGGATGTTTGGTGCCCATATGAATGATACGGGTAACATATAGCGATTGAGAATCACCCTGGCAGGCAAAATTTAAATTATGAGAGGCAGGTCATGTTATCGGAGGGGAAAAGCGGAAGATATCATCACGCCGGATGGCGGCGTAAACGCCTTATCCGGCCTACGGGATATACATTGTAGGCCCGGTAAGCGACGCGCCACCGGGCAGAATCTTAGTAGTAAGAGTGCTCGCCGCGCTGGTGTTCGGTCAGATCGCGAACGCCTTTCAGCTCAGGGAATTCATTCAGCAGCTGCTTCTCGATCCCTTCTTTCAGGGTCACATCGACCATCGAGCAACCGTTACAGCCGCCGCCAAACTGCAAAATGGCGTAGCCTTCGTCGGTGATCTCCATCAGAGAGACGCGACCGCCGTGACCGGCAAGCTGCGGGTTGATCTGCGATTGCAGCATGTACTCCACACGTTCCATCAGCGGCGCATCATCAGCAACCTTACGCATTTTGGCGTTTGGCGCTTTCAGCGTCAGCTGAGAACCCAGCTGATCGGTGACGAAATCGATCTCGGCATCTTCCAGATACGGCGCGCTCAGTTCATCAACATAAGCGGTCAGAAGGTCAAATTTCAGGGCAGTGTCGCTTGCTTCCACGGCGTCCGGCGGACAATAAGAAACGCCGCATTCAGCGTTAGGCGTACCGGGATTGATCACAAATACGCGGATTTGTGTCCCTTCTTCCTGATTTGCCAGCAGTTTGGCAAAGTGCGCTTGTGCAGCATCGGAAATATGGATCATAGTAATGGCCTAATAGTTGACTATTTTACTTGGTTATAATACGCCCATCATCGAGGCTCTACAAGGTTCGACACAGGCACCATACCTGGACAGTCGCCGCGCCGTTGCGCAAAAGCAGCTGCGCGATCTCCGCGACGGTACTTCCGGTAGTGACGACATCATCCACAATGACCATATGGAGTCCCTGTACCGGCAATTCAAGGCGAAACGCATTTTTCAGGTTATGTTTGCGCAATCGGGCGCTGAGATGGTGCTGAGTGGCGGTGGCGCGAAGGCGCGTGACGCTTCGGCTGTCCCAGCCGCAGCCCAGCCAGCGCGCCAGGGGGCGACACAGCAGATCGCTTTGGTTAAATCCCCTGCGCCAGTGACGGCGCTGCCAGAGCGGCACGCTGACTAAGCGATCCGGTAGCGGAAGCGTCGATGCGCGGTGCGCGTGTAAAACTTCCAGCAACAGCAGGCGTGAAAGGGCGGCGGCGACGTCGCTGCGGCGAGAGAATTTTAGCTGGTGGATAAGTAAACTCAGCGGCGGTACGTAGTCGCTGACCGTCACCAGACGCTGCCACGGCGGGGGTTTTTGCAGACAACGCCCGCAGGGAATGGCGGCGTGCGCAGCGGGTAATCCACACTGCGGGCACAGACTGACGCGGCGACGCGCCGCTCTCGTGCAAACCGAACAAATCCCCCAGTGACTCAACGCCAGCGGCATTCGGCATAGCCAGCATAATCCCGGTACTGTTAGCATATGTTCATCCTTGTTAGCCAAAAGAGAACAGTAACTGATGAATGACATCTGGTGGCAGACTGAAGGTCAGGGAAATTGCCATCTTGTGCTGCTGCACGGATGGGGACTGAATGCGGAAGTGTGGAATTGCATTCGTGAGGAACTCAGCGCGCATTTCACGCTGCATCTTGTCGATTTACCCGGATTTGGCCGCAGCCAGGGTTTTGGCGCGATGTCGCTGGAGCAGATGGCGGAGCATGTGCTGAAACAGGCGCCTGATAAAGCCGTCTGGCTTGGCTGGAGTCTGGGAGGGCTGGTGGCGAGCCAGGTGGCGTTAACCCATCCTGAACGCGTTCAGGCGCTGGTGACTGTCGCGTCATCGCCCTATTTCAGCGCTCGCGAAGCGTGGCCGGGTATTAAGCCGGATATCCTGGCGGGATTTCAACAGCAGCTCAGCGAAGATTTCCAGCGTACGGTGGAACGTTTTCTGGCGCTGCAAACGTTAGGCACCGAAACCGCGCGTCAGGATGCCCGCACGCTGAAAAGTGCCGTGCTGGCGTTGCCGATGCCGGAGGTTGCGGTACTGAACGGTGGGCTGGAGATATTGAAAACGGCCGACCTGCGAGAGCCGCTTAAATCGCTGACCATGCCGTTCCTGCGTCTGTATGGTTATCTGGATGGTCTGGTGCCGCGCAAAGTCGTGCCGATGCTGGATGCCGCATGGCCGGAGAGTGAGTCGCAGGTGTTTGCAAAGGCCGCCCATGCGCCGTTTATTTCGCATCCCGGCGAATTTTGTCAGGCGTTGATGGCGTTAAAGCAGAAGATATAATTATTGTCTATGCAGTGCCGGATAGCGGCGTAAACGCCTTATCCGGCCTACAGGTTAGCTACCGTTCGCCATCCGGCAGAACGTTAACGCAACGTCCACCACTCCCGGAGACAGGCTTTTCCTTCCGGGCAGCTTTTGCAGCTACCGGACAGGCAGCCGTCGGGATCTTCCTGAATCCGCACGGCCCTGCCCATATTCTCCAGCTGATTCAGCATCGCGTCGATCATCGGCTGCGGCGTATGCAGCGTGCGGCTAATCTGCATTGCCTCCATACGCCCCTGCAAAGCCAGTAAATCACGAACCTGAATAAGTGACGCCATTGTTCTCAACCTTAGTGACAGTTGCCGGCAGGGCTTGCGCAGCAGGCGCTGGCCGTTTTACGCGTTGCCAGCAGTTCGATATCCACCCGGCTGCGGGCGCGTCGTAACAGCCCCAGCACCACGATGTTAAACAGGATGACCGCCAGAATGCAGACCAGGCTATAGGTCGGATGCTGGCTAAAGCTTGCAACCTGATAGAACAGGGTAGACAGCGAGTAGGCGATATTCAGCCCCCACAGAATCGAGAAGCTCATCCAGCCGCGGCTGGATTCACGCGCGATAGCCCCCATCACCGAGATGCACGGTACATACAGCAGAACGAAAATCAGATAGCTGTATGCGGCAGCGGCGCTGCCAAACTTCGCGTCCATCACGCCCATCGCCCCGGTCGCCATTTCACCGTCGCCTTTGCTGGCTTCGATTGGGTTAGCCAGTACGCTAAGGCTGAAGGTGTCTTTCAGGCTTTGCCAGGTTTCATCGACCGCGCCCAGCAGCTCGTCGCCGAGATGGAAGTCAGCCGGATTAAACTCTTCTTCCTGAATATTTTCAGCGGTATAGAGGGTGTTCAGCGTCCCTACCACCACCTCTTTCGCCATTGCGCCGGTGAACAGGCCAACGGTCGCCTGCCAGTTATCTTCATGAACGCCAATCGGTTTAAAGACAGGCGTAATCACGCGGCTGATGGACGCGAGCGCAGAGTCGTTGATGTTATCGACGATTTTTCCGCTCAGGGAGAAGCTGTTAAACGCGCTGAGGAAAATACTGACGATGATGATGACCTTACCGGCACGCAGCACAAAGCCTTTCAGGCGTTGCCAGGTCTGGATCACCAGGCTTTTGATGTGCGGCACATGGTAGACCGGCAGTTCCATCACGAACGGAGAGGCTTCGCCGCGCATAATCGTGTGTTTAAGCATCAGGCCGGTCAGTACCGCCATCACGATACCCAGCACATACAGCGAGAAAACCGCCAGCGCGCCGTTTTGCCCAAAGAACGCGGCGGCAAACACGGCGAAAATCGCCAGACGTGCGCCGCAGGACATAAACGGCGCCATCATAATGGTCATCAGACGTTCACGCGGCGCGTCCAGGGTACGGGCGCCCATCACGGACGGGACGTTACAGCCAAAGCCGACAATCAGCGGCACGAACGATTTACCCGGCAACCCCAGCGCCTGCATCAGACGGTCCATAACGAACGCCGCGCGCGCCATGTAGCCGGAGTCCTCCAGGAAAGAGAGGAACAGGTACATCATGCCGATCTGCGGCACCAGCGGCAGAACGGTATTGATACCGCCGCCCAGCCCCTGCGCGAGGAAAATGGTGAGCCAGTCCGGGAAGTGCAGCGTGTAGCCGATCCACTGGATGCCGTGAATAAAGAGCGCCACGGAACCCACGTCGAACAGCGGTTGCAGCGCGCCGCCAATGTTAATGGCCAGCAGGAACATCAGGTACATGACGAACAGGAAAATCGGCAACCCGAGGAAACGGTTCAGGATGACCTTATCTACCGCTGCGGTGAAACGGCTGGGTTCCGCCGTCAGGGTGTTGCTGACCACGTCGCAAATCGCGGCGATGCACTGATAACGCGCATCGGCGATGTGCAGCGCCGGGTCATCCATCTCTTTGCTCAGGCGAGTGAGCGACGCCTCAAGGTTTTGCGAGGCATTACCGGCGTAAACGCGGCTGTAGATATCGCCTTCCAGCATCTGCAAGCCTAGCCAGCGGCGCTGTTGCGCCGGCATATCCGCCGCCATGACGTCGGCCAGCGATTCGGCCTCGCGCAGCAACGGCTGAGCATAATGTACCAGCTCAACGTTTTCGTTTTCTTTATAGCGATCGATAGCCAGTTTCAGGGCTTCAATCCCACGGCCGCGTGTGGAAACCAATGGCACAACCGGGCAACCAAGGCGTGCGGACAGCGCGTCGATATCAATGCGAACCTGCTGTTTCTCCGCGATGTCGAGCATGTTGAGCGCCACAATGCAGGGAATGCCCAGCTCAAGCAGTTGCAGCGTCAGGTAGAGGTTGCGCTCAAGGTTAGAGGCATCCACCACGTTGATCAGCAGGTCTGCGTCGCCGCTCAGAATGTAATGGCAGGCGATTTGTTCATCGAGGGAGGTTTGTGACGAAATGGTGGTCAGTGAATAGGTGCCGGGTAAATCGACCAGCGTGACCTGATGGTCGGTTGTTGCGAACTGACCTTCTTTGCGTTCAACGGTAACACCCGCCCAGTTCCCCACACGCTGACGCGCGCCGGTGAGCTGGTTAAATAATGTTGTCTTGCCGGAATTTGGATTACCAATTAAACCAATGGTTAATTTTTTCATTTTTATAGACTCACCGAATTAACAGGAAACCGCTTCCACTTCTAATAACGCCAGATCTTTCTTACGTAATACCAGGCTCACGCGGCGAGTTTCGATATGAATAGGATCGCCTAATGGGGCGACGCGCACTACGTTAAATGAAGAACCTGGCAACATGCCGAGTGAAAGCAGTTTCTGACGATATGCCGGGCTGATTTCATGGGAAAAGCCGGTAATTTTCCACGCCGTGTCTGGAATGAATTGCATAGGGGGCCTACTTGTTTCTCGCTAACTGGACGTATACCTCATGCGCGCTCAGAAGGCGGCATAAGACCAGATGATTAGCCAACGAAAGAAAGATTAAATAATCAACAAGACAATGATAATGAGAATGGTTTTTATCATCAATGATTAAAATGTGACGGAATGTAGAAATGGATAATAAATTGAGTCAGTTTTGACATGGCTCAACATTTATTCGTCTTAAAAAGAACGTGTTGATTTAAACATTATTCAGCGTTGCTAATGTTTAATTAAGGTTTCATCTGTTAATGAATTGATAATTACCAGTACTGGCAACAGGCGGGTAATGAATTAAGCAATTTAATTCGTAAGATTTAATTGTTAATTTCAAATATGACGGCCGGATGGCGGTATAGATACCTCATCCGGCCTACAAGCATAAGGCTTGATTAGCGTTTTTTACCCATTGCGGCCGCCAGCGCGTCCATCATGGCGCTGTTGCCCGCAGGCTGCGCGTCACGACCACGCGGCTTCGCCGCTTTTGCCGCCGGGCGGTTGCCCTGGGCGCGATCGTTGCCGCCGCCGCGACGGGCGTTGGTTTCACCCGGCTGCTCGTCCAGACGCATGGTCAGCGCGATGCGCTTACGTTGCAGGTCAACCTCCAGCACTTTCACCTTCACGATGTCGCCCGCTTTCACCACGGTGTGTGGATCTTCGACGAACTTATTCGACAGGGAAGAGATGTGCACCAGACCGTCCTGATGTACGCCGATATCCACAAACGCGCCAAAGTTGGTGACGTTGGTTACGGCGCCTTCCAGAATCATGCCCGGTTGCAGATCGTTCATGGTTTCTACGCCATCAGCAAACTGCGCGGTTTTGAACTCTGGACGCGGGTCGCGGCCCGGTTTTTCCAGCTCTTTGATGATGTCGGTAACGGTTGGCACGCCGAATTTGTCGTCGGTGAAATCCACCGCTTTCAAATTGCGTAGCTCGCTGCTGTTGCCCATCAGCGCTTTCAGCGCCTGTTGGGTGGCGGCAAGAATACGCTCGACCACCGGGTAGGCTTCCGGGTGAACGGTAGAGGCATCCAGCGGGTTATCGCCGTGGTTGATGCGCAGGAAGCCCGCGCACTGTTCAAAGGCTTTCGGCCCCAGACGGCTCACTTTCAGCAACTGCTGGCGGTTCTGGAACTGACCGTTTTCATCACGCCAGGCGACGATATTCTGCGCCATCATGCGCGTTAAGCCTGCCACGCGGGTCAGCAACGGTACGGACGCGGTATTGAGATCGACGCCGACGGCGTTTACGCAGTCTTCCACAACGGCATCCAGCTTACGGGCAAGCTGGGTCTGGCTGACGTCGTGCTGATACTGGCCGACGCCGATGGATTTCGGATCGATTTTCACCAGCTCCGCCAGCGGGTCTTGCAGACGACGGGCGATAGAGACCGCGCCGCGCAGCGAAACGTCCAGATCCGGGAACTCCAGCGCCGCCAGCTCGGAAGCGGAATACACCGATGCTCCGGCTTCGCTGACGATCACTTTCTGCGCCGTCACTTTCGGGAACTGTTTCTGCACGTCGAGGAAGAAGCGCTCGGTTTCGCGCGATGCCGTGCCGTTACCAATCGCCACCAGCTCAACGTTGTGTTTTTCGCACAGCGCGGCAACCGCCACCGCAGCTTTAGCCGCCTGACCGGTATGTGGATAAATAGTGTCGGTGGCGACCAGTTTACCGGTGCCGTCCACTACGGCGACCTTCACGCCGGTACGCAGACCCGGATCGAGACCCATAGTCGCACGCAGGCCAGCAGGCGCCGCCATCAGCAGATCGTGGAGGTTGCGGGCAAAGACGTTAATGGCTTCATCTTCCGCGCGTTCACGCACGGTGCCCATCAGTTCGGTTTCGAGATGCATCAGGACTTTGATACGCCATGTCCAGCTCACCACGCCTTTGCGCCAGCTATCCGCCGGGGCGTTGTTCAGACGCAGGCCGAGGTGATCCTGGATGATCTGCTCGCAGTGGCTCTCTTTGGGCGGCTCATCGAATTGCGGGTCGGCATTCAGCGACAGTTGCAGCACGCCTTCGTTGCGGCCACGGAACATCGCCAGCGCACGGTGTGAAGGGACGGTGGCGATCGGTTCGTGATGATCGAAATAATCACGGAATTTCGCCCCTTCCTCCTCTTTGCCGCTCACGACGGTCGCGACCAGATGGGCGTTCTTCCACAGATAATCGCGCACTTTCGCCAGCAGCGCCGCGTCTTCGGCAAAACGCTCCATCAGGATATAACGCGCGCCATCAAGGGCTGCTTTGGCATCCGCCACGCCGTTGTCAGCGTCGATGTAGTTTGCCGCTTCCGTTTCCGGGGTGTGGGAGGGATCTGACCACAGCAGGTCAGCCAGCGGTTCAAGTCCGGCTTCGATGGCGATTTGCCCGCGTGTGCGACGCTTGGGTTTGTAGGGCAGGTAGAGGTCTTCGAGTTCGGTCTTACTTAACGTGCCGTTGATGGCGTTAGCCAGCTCATCGGTCAGCTTGCCTTGCTCGGAAATGGACTTGAGAATGGCCTGACGTCTGTCTTCCAGTTCACGCAGATATCCCAGACGGGTCTCCAGATTACGCAACTGCGTGTCATCCAGCCCGCCGGTGATCTCCTTACGATAACGTGCGATAAACGGCACGGTGTTCCCTTCGTCAAGCAGGCGAACGGCAGCGTCTACCTGTTCGGCGCGTGCCTGAATTTCACCCGCGATAATGCGGCAGAAAGAATCATTCATCATGGATTTAGTTTCATCTGAGTAAAAAATCAGGGGATAGTTATACGGATTGACTGGCAAAATTGCCAGTCATCAGCGGGGGCTTCGGATTGTTCCGGCGCTATTTTACGTATTCGATCTCATTAACGTACCAGCTGGCCTCGCCGGCGGGTGTGTGTACTACCGCGAGATCGCCCACTTCTTTTTTCAGCAACGCCCGCGCCATAGGCGAGTCGATGGAGATGTAATCCTTACGACCGAAAATTTCATCGTAGCCGACGATGCGAAAGCGGCGGATATCGCCCTCATCGTTTTCGATCTCCACCCACGCGCCGAAGAACACTTTGCCTTCCTGCTGCGGGGAATAATCGACGATTTTCAGGTTTTCCATGCATTTGGTCAGATAACGAACACGACGGTCGATCTCACGCAGGCGCTTTTTATTATACTGATAGTCGGCATTTTCGCTGCGGTCCCCAAGACTCGCAGCCCAGGTCACTTTTTTGGTGACTTCCGGGCGCTCTTCCCGCCAGAGATAATTCAGCTCGTGTTTGAGTTTTTCGTACCCTTCCCGGGTAATCAGGGGCGTTTTCATCTCGTTGATTTACCTTTGACTATTTGGCGATGCGCACAATACGTATTACGTGATCGCCGCAGCAGAATAAATAATGTGTCGCAAGATTAATTGTATACTTAAGCTGCTGTTAAATATGCTTTGTAACAATTTAGCCTGGAATTTATACCAGAATTCGCTGGTGACGAACGTAAGCTTTTTTAAGAATACACACATTCAATTGTTGCGAACCTTTGGGAGTAAAACAATGCAAGAGAATTATAAGATTCTGGTGGTGGATGACGATATGCGCCTGCGCGCGCTACTGGAACGTTATCTGACCGAGCAGGGCTTCCAGGTTCGAAGCGTGGCAAACGCCGAGCAAATGGATCGTCTGCTGACCCGTGAGTCCTTCCATCTTATGGTACTGGACCTCATGCTGCCTGGCGAAGATGGCCTGTCAATTTGCCGCCGTCTGCGCAGCCAGAGCAACCCTATGCCGATCATCATGGTGACGGCGAAGGGCGAAGAAGTGGACCGCATTGTGGGTCTGGAGATCGGTGCTGACGACTACATTCCGAAGCCGTTCAACCCGCGTGAACTGCTGGCGCGTATTCGCGCTGTGCTGCGCCGTCAGGCGAACGAACTGCCGGGCGCGCCTTCGCAGGAAGAAGCGGTAATCGCTTTCGGTAAGTTCAAGCTGAACCTCGGCACCCGCGAAATGTTCCGCGAAGACGAACCGATGCCGCTCACCAGCGGTGAATTTGCGGTACTGAAAGCGCTGGTCAGCCACCCGCGCGAACCGCTCTCCCGCGATAAGCTGATGAACCTGGCGCGCGGTCGTGAATACTCTGCGATGGAACGCTCCATCGACGTGCAGATCTCCCGTCTACGCCGCATGGTGGAAGAAGATCCGGCGCATCCGCGTTACATTCAGACCGTCTGGGGCCTGGGCTACGTCTTTGTACCGGACGGTTCTAAAGCATGAGGCGAATGCGCTTCTCACCGCGAAGTTCATTTGCCCGCACGCTACTGCTCATCGTCACCTTGCTGTTCGTCAGCCTGGTGACGACTTATCTGGTGGTGCTGAACTTTGCGATTCTGCCGAGCCTCCAGCAGTTTAATAAGGTTCTGGCCTACGAAGTTCGTATGCTGATGACCGATAAGCTGCAACTGGAGGACGGCACGCAACTGGTGGTGCCGCCTGCGTTCCGCCGGGAAATCTATCGTGAGCTGGGGATTTCTCTCTATTCCAACGAGGCTGCCGAAGAGGCCGGGCTGCGTTGGGCGCAACACTATGAATTCTTAAGCCATCAGATGGCGCAGCAGCTGGGCGGCCCGACGGAAGTGCGCGTTGAGGTCAACAAAAGCTCGCCGGTGGTCTGGCTGAAAACCTGGCTGTCGCCCAATATCTGGGTGCGCGTGCCGCTGACGGAAATCCATCAGGGCGATTTCTCCCCGCTGTTCCGCTATACGCTGGCGATTATGCTGCTGGCGATAGGCGGCGCATGGTTGTTTATTCGTATCCAGAACCGACCGCTGGTTGATCTTGAACATGCCGCGTTGCAGGTGGGGAAAGGCATGATTCCACCGCCGCTGCGCGAGTATGGCGCGTCGGAGGTGCGCTCTGTGACCCGCGCCTTCAACCATATGGCGGCGGGTGTAAAGCAACTGGCTGATGACCGTACCTTGCTGATGGCGGGGGTGAGCCACGATTTGCGCACACCGTTGACGCGTATCCGCCTGGCTACCGAAATGATGGGTGAAGAGGACGGCTATCTTGCGGAGTCCATTAATAAGGACATCGAAGAGTGCAACGCCATTATCGAACAATTCATCGATTACCTGCGTACCGGTCAGGAAATGCCGATGGAGATGGCCGATCTGAATGCCGTGTTGGGTGAGGTTATTGCGGCGGAAAGCGGCTACGAGCGGGAAATTGATACCGCGCTGCAACCGGGCAGTATTCAGGTGAAAATGCATCCGTTGTCGATTAAACGCGCGATCGCCAATATGGTGGTCAACGCCGCCCGTTATGGCAATGGCTGGATCAAGGTTAGCAGCGGTACGGAACCGCATCGCGCCTGGTTCCAGGTTGAAGACGATGGGCCGGGCATTAAGCCGGAACAGCGTAAGCACCTGTTCCAGCCGTTTGTGCGCGGCGACAGCGCGCGCAGCACCAGCGGCACCGGGTTGGGTCTGGCGATTGTGCAGCGTATTGTGGATAACCATAACGGTATGCTGGAGATTGGCTCCAGCGAGCGCGGTGGGCTTTCTATTCGCGCCTGGCTGCCGATTCCGGTCGCTCGCGTACCGGGTTCGACGAAAGACGCATAAGAAAAGGGAGGCGAAATGCCTCCCTTTTCGTTTTTCAGCGCCCGGTGGCGCTACGCTTACCGGGCCTACAACAGCGTATGCTCCGTAGGCCGGATAAGGCGCAGCCGCCATCCGGCGTGTTTTTTTACAGCTTCGGCCCGGCGCTGACCAGCGCTTCACCGGCTGGGGTATCGGTGTATTTCTCGAAATTCTCGACAAACAGTTTCGCCAGCGCGGTGGCTTTTTCCTGCCACTGTTCCGGTGACGCGTAGGTGTTACGCGGGTCAAGAATACGTGTCTCTACGCCCGGCAGCTCGGTCGGGATCGCCAGGTCAAACATCGGCAGATTAAAGGTTTCCGCATTATCCAGAGAGCCGTTCAGGATGGCGTCGATAATCGCGCGCGTATCTTTGATGGAGATACGTTTGCCCGTGCCGTTCCAGCCGGTGTTTACCAGATACGCCTGTGCGCCGGATGCCTGCATGCGTTTGACCAGCACTTCAGCGTACTGCGTCGGGTGCAGCGACAGGAACGCCGCGCCGAAGCAGGCAGAGAAGGTTGGCGTCGGTTCGGTAACGCCGCGCTCAGTACCGGCCAGTTTAGCGGTAAAGCCAGACAGGAAGTGGTACTGCGTCTGGTCAGCCGTCAGGCGAGAAACCGGCGGCAGCACGCCGAAAGCGTCGGCAGTCAGGAAGATGACTTTGGTTGCATGACCCGCTTTTGATACCGGCTTAACGATGTTATCGATATGATAAATCGGGTAGGAGACGCGGGTGTTCTCGGTTTTGGAACCATCGTCGAAATCAATGGCGCCATCTTCGCGAACGGTGACGTTTTCCAGCAGCGCATCGCGACGGATAGCGTTGTAGATTTCCGGTTCGGCTTCTTTAGACAGCTTGATGGTTTTCGCGTAGCAGCCGCCTTCAAAGTTAAACACGCCGTCGTCATCCCAGCCGTGTTCGTCATCGCCGATCAGACGGCGTTTCGGGTCGGTGGAGAGGGTGGTTTTCCCGGTGCCGGAAAGCCCGAAGAAGACCGCGACGTCGCCTTTCTCGCCCACGTTGGCGGAGCAGTGCATGGAAGCAATGCCTTTCAGCGGCAGCAGGTAGTTCATGACGGAGAACATCCCTTTTTTCATTTCGCCGCCGTACCAGGTGCCGCCAATTAACTGAATGCGTTCAGTCAGGTTGAAGGCCACGAAGTTTTCAGAGTTCAGCCCCTGTTCCTTCCACTGCGGGTTGGTGCATTTCGCGCCGTTCATCACGATAAAGTCTGGTTTGAAATCCACCAGTTCTTCGTCCGTAGGACGGATGAACATGTTTTTGACAAAATGCGCCTGCCAGGCGACTTCCGTGATGAAGCGAACGGAGAGACGGGTATCCGCGTTAGCGCCGCAGAAGGCGTCAACGATGAACAGGCGTTTGCCGGAGAGTTGCTGAGTTACCAGCCCTTTCAGGTGCTGCCAGGTTTCCTGGGACAGCGGTTTGTTGTCGTTCTTGCCTTTGCCTTTGTCGGACCACCAGAGCGTGTCACGCGTGGTGTCGTCACGGACAATGTATTTATCCTTCGGCGAACGTCCGGTAAAGATACCAGTATCAACGGCAACGGCGCCCAGATTCGTTAATACGCCGCGCTCGTAACCTTCCAGAGTAGGATCGAGTTCCTCCTGGTACAGCAGGTCGTAGCTGGGGTTGTAAACGATATCCTGAACGTCATTGATACCATAAGCCTTGAGATCTTGCGGGGTTAAGCTGTTAACGCGCATGTCACTACTCCTTAGCCAATATGTATTACCTGAAATTGTAGGGTTTTTTAGGGTTTGTTAACCGCGACGAGGCTCATAGATTTACGTATCTGGACAAAATCACGATTGACCGAAAACGCTGTGACTCCTGTCACGAAGCGGCGCTTATTATGGCAGAGAACCCTTTTTTGTTGTGGAAAATGTTCTTAAAACGTTAAAAATGAGTGTATTCTGCGGGAATGTTGTGAGTGTAATCGCATTCATGTAAGAAATTTACGAAACCCTTACATATAAAATATCGATTCACCACGAAGGAAAAAATGAACAAAAAGTGCGGAATTTTGCGGGGCAGGCCGGATGACGACGCGGATGCGTCTTATCCGACCTGTAAATGAGTAAGCCTGATGAGCGATTCGCCATCAGGCTTTTTACTAGTGATTAATGCACCTGCGGGTCGGCAGGGGAGGCGTTGTTGCGGATTTCCGCAATGTCCATCGCGTTGAACAGATAGTGGCTGCCGCAGTAATCGCAGTGCATATCGATCTCGCCTTCTTCCGCCAGGATGCTGTCCACTTCTTCATCCGGCAGCGTTTTCAGCGCGCCCGCACAGCGTTCACGAGAACAGGTACACTTGAACTCAACGTCCTGCGGGTCGTAGAGCGTGACTTCTTCTTCATGGTACAAACGCCACAACACATCGTTAGCCGGAAGGGTCAGCAACTCTTCGGTTTTGATGGTTCCGGTCAGCGTCGCCAGGTGATCGAAGTCGTCCGCCTGCGCGTTCTGCGCGGGCATTACCTGTAGCAGCATTCCGCCCGCCGCCGGTTTGCCTTCCACCTCGCCAGTGCGGATGAACAGGCGTGTCGGCAACTGTTCGGAACGCAGGAAGTAATCTTCCAGGCACGCCGCCAGCGTGTCGCCTTCCAGACCGACCACGCCCTGATAACGCTCGCCTTCTTCCGGCGTAATGGTGATCACCAGATAGCCGTTGCCCACCAGCGTTTTCAGATCCGCGTTTTCCGGCACTTCGCCCTGTACGCGAGCGACGCCGCGCATCTGCTGGTTGTTATTGCCGTTGATCACCGCCAGGCTCAGCGGGCCGTCGCCCTGTAACTGCACGGTAATGTCACCGGCAAATTTCAGCGTGGCGGTCAGCAGGCTGGTGGCGACCAGCAGCTCGGCCAGCACGGTTTTGACCGGCTGCGGATAGGCGTGGTTTTCGAGGATCTGTTGCAGGGTTTCCGATACGGTCACCAGTTCGCCGCGCACGGCAAAGTTTTCAAACAGATAACGATGTAATTGGTCATGTTGCGGCATAATCATCTCTCTTGCGGGTGACAGTCACTCACTGTCGCCGTGTTTAAATCGTAACAGGTCGCGGCGCTCTTTTTTATCCGGTCGCCTGTCCGGGTGCGGCATGGTTAATGCGTTAAGTTTGCGTGCCTGCGCCATTTTTTCGCGTTTTTCCACGCTCTCCGCTGTTTCTTCATACAGCGTAACGGCTTCGCTTGCTGGACGGCGCTGCTCGGTAATGCCTTTAATGATTACCGTCCGCTCGTCGTTGCCCTGGCGCAGGGTCAGCGTCGCATTCAGCTCGACAATCTTGCCCGGCTTGCTGCGCTGCCCGTTATAGTGCACCTTACCGCCTTCAACCATTTCGCGGGCCAATGCACGGGTTTTATAAAAGCGTGCGGCCCACAGCCATTTATCCAGTCGGACCTCAACAGAGGGCTTTTCTTTCATGGCGTCTCCTTCACATCAGTGAGGGGATCAGTCGGCGGTAATCATTCAACGACGGATGGCGTGCATACTGCTTTTCCGCAATGCCGGAGTCGGGATTGGTCACGCCGAGGCAGTAACGAATGCCGAATTGGGCGGCGGCGTCGAGAATCGGTTCGCTGTCGTCGATAAACAGCGTTTTCTCTGCGCTTATTCCCGTTTCTTCAGCCACTGCGTGCCATAACCGCTGATCCTCTTTGGGATAACCAAATGTGTGGGTGGAAAGTAATAAATCAAGGTGTGATGCCAGACCGGTATGTTCCAGCTTCACCGCCAGGTTATGCGGGTGCGCGTTGGTCAGCAGAATGCGGCGTTTACCGCGGGCTTTTAACGCATCCAGAAACGGCACGGTATCTTCGCGCAGCACGGCGCGCGGCCCCTGTGCCGTCGTCATGGCGCAAATGTCCAGACCCAGCCGATCGCTCCAGTAATCAAGACAGTACCAGTTTAGCGTATGCTGCACGGCATGATACTGCTGGCGAATATAGTCCTGGGCTTCCTGTGCAGTGATTCCCTGCTGTGCGCCATAGGTTTCCGGCACCAGTTTCTGCCAGAAATAGTTATCGAATGCCAGATCGAGCAGCGTGCCGTCCATGTCCAGCAAAACGGTATCGACGTCCTGCCAGGCAATATCAATATGCATGGGAATTCTCCAGATGAGATTGCCGCCAAACCCTGGCGGCTTTTGCCGGATATGCGCTACAGGGTAGCATACCGTGAGCTGTCAGATGAGGCTTTCCGGGGAGGCGATCAGCTTTGGATTCAGGCAGTTTTCATAATATTCCTGAATTTCCGCCATACGGGTGCGGTTACGCTGATAACGTCTGAACGCCTGAATGCCGTTGTAAGCGGCGCAGCCCAGCATGGTGAGCATCAGCAACGTCGTGCCAAGGTAGCGCCATAAACCGGAACGATCCGGGATGCGGTGCAGACCGATGTGCTGCGTGCCGTTGGCGTCGGTGTAGACACGGGTGACGATCCCTTCGGCGCTAAACGGCGTTTGCATTAACATCTGCGCCAGGCGCTGGAATGCGCCCCACTGTTCCTGCGCGGGGTAATCGTACAGGGACATCGACGGCCACGGCTGATCAACCAGATCGCTGCCTTCATCGCTGATAATCAGGAAGCCGCCCGGCGCGGGGCTGTTAAGCGCCTGTGCGGCGCGCGCGGTTTCACGGGAGATAAACGGCGCGGTTGAGGTCGTCACCAGGTTATCGAGCGACTCCGCGCTGACAGGGCGCAGCAGAACGTTCACGCCGTCAAGTTTGCCCGCATTCGCGCGTTTGACCAGCGCGGCCCAGTTTTTGCTGTTGCCGAGGTTCACCAGCGCATTTTTCAGGCGCACGCATTCATCTTCGGCGGCGCACAGATCGGCGGTCTTTAATACGATGTCGCCGAAATCATCCAGCAATACCATCCCGGACTTTTGAATCGCCGAACGCAGTGATGCGCTAACGCGGGAGTCATCTTCCGGCTTAGGGTGCAGCTGGCGGTTGATGGCCTGGGTCAGCGCTGTGGCTTTGTTGACGAGATCGGACTCGGGCAGCGGCAGCGTCCGCGCGTCATTCCAGATGATTTGCGAGCAATCAAACGGCATAAAAGGGGAGTTCGGCTGCGCAGTCCAGCTACCAGACTGATGGATATTACACATGCCTTTGCCGCTCAGATGCAGCGTATCTCCCACGCGAACTCCGGCGTCGTGGAGCTGCTTAACGCTGGTGGCCTCAATGGTTTGCGCGCCTTTCATCCACGACAAGGTGAATTTGATCGGCATATCCAGCGGGATCCAAAAGAGCAGCATAAACAGCACCAGCAGCGATCCGCCCGCAATAACGGCGCTACGCAGCCAGTGTTGCAACGGGAAATTTTTCACCTCGTCATGCAGGGAGAGAAAACGCCCTTGCCGCGCGACGTGGCGATCCAGATAGATATCAATATCCGTTTGCTGCCCGAGATCCTGTGCGATATAGGGTTGCCAGTGGGCAGGGTAAATCAGGTCAATAATCCCCAGCGAAATATTGTTGATCTGCTCCTGATCGTTTTCGCCAAACAGCCCCCAGCGACGCGGGGTTCCCCGTAGGCAGTGAATCTCCCGCAGCGAGGTTTTAGATGGCGGTGCGAACAGCCCCCAGAGACCTGCGGCGAGCAGCAGAATTGCGCCACCCGCAATCCACGGCACGAAGACATCCGGCGTAATTAAGCAACAGAAGAACAGCAGGAATGAGGCCACAATCAGCGATGCTTCGCGCAGCCCCGCAGGGCGGCTGAGCGCATACTCTTCGTGAGTTTCCTGACGAATGTTCAGCAGTTCAATTTGCTCGCTCTCTTCGCCACGAATCGACGCCTGGGTGGAGGAGGTATGCTGTAGCGCATAGCCGCGCGTCTCCTGCATGTATTCCTGCAACGTGTGGCCGTTAAGCGAGATGACCAAAGGAAGCGTATCGGTATGGATCAGCTCAACGTTATTTTCGTCATTGATGTACTGTTCCCAGAACGGCGGCAAATGAACCTCAACGGAATCAAGGTAATATCGCCATTTATTGGGATCGTCGGTCGTGATGCCATAACGCGTAATGGAATGGGTCAGAATAATGACGTTATTACTCTGGGCATTCAGCGTTAACGACACGGGAGCGGTACTGGCGCCTGTCGGCCCCGGCACCTGCTGAATCTGACTGAGGTTGTCGAGATAGTTTTCAACCGCACTGCGCTCTTCCGGCGTTAGCTTGCGCGTCGCGGCGTCTGAAAAGGCGCTGATCCAGGGCAGATTCTGCCGCCTGGCTCTTACTCTGAGTAGCCATCCTGCCAGTAGAGAGCAGGCCAGCAAAGCAGCTAAGAAAATCAAAATGGTGCTCATGCTTTCCCCATCTTACTAAGTCTGTCAGGCGTGGTCAGTCGCACCCTGTCGAATAAATGTGATGCTGTGGTTGGCTATCGGCAAGCGTGGAGTTGAACTTGAGCATTTTTACGCGCATCCCAGTGAACGCGGATCATAGCAAACCCACCAAAAGCGGAATATCAGCAAATTCCTGGAGTTATTTCAACCTATTGACTTTTAATTTTAAATGGGAATTAATTTTTACTACGTTACATAAATGTAAATAAACGGCAATTCACATTGCCGAAACCGTGCTGTATATCGCACAATGGCACCAGATTTCACTGCATAGATTCTCACGATGAGCAAATCATTACAAAAACCCACCATTTTGAAAGTTGAAACTGTCGCGAAATCCCGGCTGTTTAACGTCGAAAGTGTGGATCTCGAATTCAGCAACGGCGTGCGCCGCGTCTATGAGCGTATGCGTCCGTCCACTCGTGAAGCGGTAATGATTGTGCCGATCGTAGACGATCACCTGATTCTGATCCGTGAATATGCCGTGGGCACGGAGTCTTATGAGCTGGGGTTCTCCAAAGGGTTGATCGACCCTGGCGAAACCGTTTTTGAAGCGGCGAACCGCGAACTGAAAGAAGAAGTTGGGTTTGGCGCGAACGATCTGACGTTCCTCAAAAAGCTCAGCATGGCGCCGTCCTATTTTTCCAGCAAAATGAACATTGTGATAGCGGAAGACCTCTATCCTGAATCACTGGAAGGCGACGAGCCGGAACCGCTGCCGCAGGTGCGCTGGCCGCTGACGCATTTAATGGATCTGCTGGAAGAACCGGATTTCAGTGAAGCGCGAAACGTCAGCGCGCTGTTCCTGGTCCGTGAGTGGCTGAAGGGGCAGGGGCGGTTGTAATTTATATTGCCGGATGGCGGCTGACGTTTTACCTGGCCTACAACAAAACGTAGGCCGGATAAGACGTCTCAGGCGTCGCCATCCGGCAAAAGATCAAAACAGTTCGTGTGTCTCACCGTTATCGATAATGGTGGTGCCCACCTCATGCACCGCCTGCTGCGTTGGCTGAGTGCCTTCGATAAAGTATTCCGCGCGGCTGTTACCGCCGTTTGCCAGTTGCCCGGTGCTTCTGTCGATATTGATCGTCACAATGCCCGGAGGCGGCGTCAGCGGCTCTTCAGGAACCCCTTCCAGCACGGCTTTCATGTAAGCATCCCATGCGGGTTGCGCACTTTTCGCGCCGCCTTCATAACCAGAAATCTGGTCTTTGATCGCCCCGGACGCGGTAGTGCGCCCCAGATCGCGACGGTGATCGTCAAAGCCGATCCACACGGAAGTCACCACGCCCGGGCCGTAACCGGAGAACCAGGCATCTTTCGAGCTGTTGGTGGTTCCGGTTTTTCCGCCGATATCATGACGTTGCAGGTCGCGACCCGCGCGCCAGCCGGTGCCCATCCATCCGGGTTCGCCGAAGATGTTGCTGTTCAGCGCGCTCTTAATCAGGAAGGCCAGCGGCGTGTTAATCACATGCGGAGCATATTCCTGCATTCCGCTTTGCGCCACTAACGCCTGGTTAGCCTGCTCCAGTTTTGGCATTGGCACGGTGGCGTTTTGCTGCTCCTGAGAGATGGCGACATCTTCAACGTTATTGTTTTCCAGCACGTTGGATTTCTGGGTATCACCGTAAATGACCGGGATATCGCAATCCGGGCAGGCGATTTTCGGCTTCGCTTCGAAGATCACGCCGCCCTGGTCGGTCTCTATCTTGCTGATGAAATACGGGTCTACCAGGAAGCCGCCGTTAGACATTACCGCATAACCGCGCGCCACCTGCATCGGGGTGAAGGACGCGGAGCCCAGCGCCAGCGATTCGGTATGCACGATGTTCTGCGCCGGGAAACCGAAGCGTTGCAGATACTCTGCGGCGTAATCCACGCCCATCGCGCGCATCGCCCGCACCATCACCACGTTTTTCGACTGACCCAGACCCTGACGTAAGCGGATTGGCCCGGCATACTGCGGCGGGGAGTTTTTCGGCCGCCAGTCGGAACCGGCGCCAGCATCCCAGCGGGAAATCGGCACGTCGTTCAGCATACTCGCCAGCGTCAGACCTTTATCCATCGCGGCGGTATAGAGGAACGGTTTGATGTTCGACCCGACCTGACGCAGCGCCTGCGTGGCGCGGTTGAATTTACTCTGGTTAAAGTCAAAACCGCCGACCAGCGCCAGAACCGCGCCGTTTTGCGGGTTGATGGAAACCAGCGCCGAGTTCACATCCGGGACTTGCGCCAGCCACCAGGCATCACCCATCTGGCGAACCCAGATTTGTTGGCCTGTCTGTACGGCGTCGGTCACTTTACGCGGCGTCGGGCCCTGTTGGGTATCCGAACGGTAAGGGCGCGCCCAGCGAACGCCTTCCATCCGCAGCGACACGGAGGTGCCATCAGCGAGCATCGCGGTGGCTTCCTGCGGATTCGCGCCGGTAATGACGGCGGGCAGCAACGGCCCGTAGGTTGGCAGGGCTTTCAGCGTGTCGGTGATTTTTTTGTTGTCCCAGGCGGTTTCGCCTACTTTCCACAGCACGTTCGACGGGCCGCGATAGCCGTGGCGCATGTCGTAGTCCAGCACGTTGTTACGCACGGCTTGCTGCGCCGCCTGCTGTACTTTGCGGGTGATTGTGGTGTAAATGCGATACCCGTCTTCATAGGCGCTTTCGCCATAACGGCTGTACATTTCCTGGCGCACCATTTCCGACAGATACGGCGCTGAGAACGCGATTTCCGGCGCATGGTAATTGGCGTCAATCGCTTCGCCGCGCGCCTGATCGTACTGCGCCTGGGTGATGTAGCCTTCGCTCAACATACGAGACAGCACCACGTTACGACGCGCCGTCGCCCGATCCATCGAGTAGAGCGGGTTAAATGTGGAAGGGGCTTTCGGCAGACCGGCAATCACCGCCATTTCGCTCAGGGTGAGCTGATCGACCGTCTTACCGAAATAGACCTGCGCCGCCGCGCCGACGCCGTAGGCACGGTAGCCGAGGTAGATCTTGTTCAGGTAAAGTTCGAGGATCTCATCTTTGCTCAGCATCTGCTCAATGCGGATTGCCAGGAACGCTTCCTTAATTTTACGCATCAGCGTGCGTTCCGGGCTCAGGAAGAAGTTTCTCGCCAGCTGCTGGGTGATGGTACTTGCCCCCTGTGAGGCATGGCCTGAGAACAGCGCGACGCTGGCCGCACGGAAGATCCCTACCGGATCGACGCCATGATGCTCGTAAAAGCGGCTGTCTTCCGTAGCGATAAAGGCTTTAACCATTTCCGGCGGCATCTGGTCAAGCGTGACCGGGATACGACGTTTTTCGCCATACTGTGCGATCAGCTCGCCATCCGCGCTGTAAACCTGCATCGGAATCTGCAAACGCACGTCTTTTAAGGTCGCGACGTCAGGTAGTTGCGGCTCGATATAGCGGTAGAGGCCATAAATCGAGCCTGCTCCCAGCAGGATGCAACATACTGCAAGGATCAATAAATACTTTACGAACTTCACTGGAGATTTCCCATTTAGTGTCATTTGGGCAGTTTATAAACAAACGCGCGGTAGTATAAAGGCAAGCCAGACGCATTGATATACCCGTAAGAGCGACCATTGATAAGGAGATCATAAGCAATGGCTTTCAGGTTCTGGCAAATTGGCCTTCATATTCAGCAGCATGAGGCGCTGGCTGTCGCCGTGGTTCGCGGCGCGTCAGGCTGGTCTTTACAACGCTGGTGGCGGGTGCCGCTGGCGGAATGTACCTTCGTTGACGGGCATCTTCGCGAGCCTGAACAGCTCGTCAATGCGCTGCTTCCGTGGCGTCGTTCGCTTCCTCACCGGCATCATATTTATCTCTCTTTCCCTGCCAGCCGGACGCTGCAAAAGCATTTTCCGCGCCCGGAAATGGCGCTGCGCGAACGTGAACAAACGGCGTGGCTGACCGGCGCGATGGCGCGTGAGCTGGATATGCCCCCCGACGCCCTGTGCTTTGACTATCGCGAAGATACCCTGACTCCGGCATTTAACGTGACCGCCGCCCAAAGCAAGGAGGTAGCGACCTTATTAACGCTGGCGCAAAAACTGAAAATGCAGGTGACGGCGATTACGCCGGATGCCTGCGCATTACAGCGCCTTATTCCTTATCTGCTGGCGCACCAGCAGTGTCTGGCCTGGCGTGACGAAGAACAGTGGCTGTGGGCGACGCGCTATGCGTGGGGACGAAAACCGCTACAAGAGGCGGCCTGCGCCGACAGTCTTGCCGCGACGTTGTCCATTGCGCCGGAAAGTCTGACGGTGTGCGGCGCGGGCGGCTTCGAACCCTGGTGCGCGGTTGCCATTCGCCAGCCTCCCGTTCCGCCGGAAGGCCATACCTTTGCCATCGCGCTGGGATTAGCAATGGGGGCGCCGCGCTGATGAGTCATCCGGTCAACTTTTTGCCCTGGCGTCAGTCCCGGCGGCGCGAATGTCTGCGATTCTGGAGCGTCATGTTCAGCGGTTCACTGCTGCTGACCATTGCGCTGGCGTGCATCCATGAGGTTACGCTCACGGCGCAAAAGCGGGCGGATGCGCAGTGGCCGATCGCAGAAAAAGAGCGCGCCGCCGCGCTGCTGGCGATCCAACCCCGCTTACAGCAGCGGCAGACCGCGTGGCAGCAAGCGTTGCAGCGGCAAACGGAATATGAGCAGACGCGGCGCTGGCAGAGCGTGCTGGAAGGGATGGCGGCGCTGTTGCCCGAGCAGGCGTGGCTAACCCGGTTATCCTGGCAGCAGGGAACGCTGGAACTTGAGGGATACGCGACGACATTTCTCGCGTTAAACACGCTGGAAACCGCGCTGCGTCGTCATCCTGATTTCCCGTTAGCCGGGAGTGGGGCAACGCAGCAGGATGCGCAGGGACGCTGGCAATTTCATTACCCGTTAAAAAGGAGCCTCGCAGATGGTCGCGCTTTTTGATCTCTGGTGCGGGTTATTGCCGCGAACCCGCCTCTTCTGCTGGTTAGGCTGGAGCCTGGGGCTGGGATTACTGGCGTGTTTATGTGCGTTTTCTTCGGGTGCGCAGCAACAGGAGCGGCAACGAACGGCGCTGGCGCAACAGCGGGCGGCTATCGACCGGCAGTGGCGAAGCCTGCGCCAGATCGCCGCATCAATGGATATGTCTCGTTTAGCGTCGGCCAGCAAGCGCGTGCCTTTTTCCCCTCTGGATTTTCAGCGCTCTCCGGTACGCCTTCTTCACTGGCAGCCTTCCGCGCAGGGCGGCGAGCTGGCGCTGTCATCCACCTGGGAGGCGGTTCCGCAACTGTTCAGTCGGCTGGCGGAGCGCGGCATGCGCATCAACCGCTTTTCGCTTGTTCCGCAGGAGACGGAACTGCTGTTGACGCTACAGCTGGAGCGGCTGACTGATGACTAAGCGCTGGCTGTTGGTCTGTAGCTGCCTGCTGATGCTGACCGGAATGCGCGACCCCTTCAAACCGCCGGAGGACCGATGCCGGATCGCTGAACTGCCGATGTGGCGTTACCAGGGCGTGGTGAGTCAGGGAGAGCGCCTGACTGGCATTCTCAAAGACAGCCAGCAGAAGTGGCGGCGCGTCGAACAATATCAGGTGCTGGAGAACGGCTGGACGATTTCCCGACTGACGGCAGACAGCATAACGCTTGAGACCGGTAAAGGCTGTGAACCGTCACAGTGGCGGTGGCAACGACAAGGAGAAGTGAATGAAGCGATGGATAGCCGCAGCGTTGATCGCCGTGATGCCCGCCGTACAGGCGGGGAAAGCGCAAAACGTGACGCTGGTGGTGGATGATGTTCCTGTTGTTCAGGTATTGCAGGCGCTTGCCGCGCAGGAGAAGAAGAATCTGGTGGTCTCGCCTGACGTCAGCGGTTCGCTGTCGCTGAGTCTGACGGATGTGCCGTGGAAGCAGGCGGTGCAGACGGTCATAAAAAGCGCCGGGCTGGTGCTGCGCCAGGAGGGGAATATTCTGCATGTTCACTCGGTTCACTGGCAAAACGAAAACGCCGCGCGGCAGGAGGCCGAGCAGGCAAGGCTTCGGGCTAACTTACCGCTGGAGGATCGCAGTATTTCTCTGCAATACGCCGATGCCTCCGAACTGGCAAAAGCGGGAGAAAAACTGCTGAGCGCCAAAGGCAGTATGACGGTAGATAAGCGCACCAACCGGTTATTGCTTCGGGATAACAACGCCGCGCTGGCGGCGCTGGAAACGTGGGCGGCGCAAATGGATCTCCCCGTTGAGCAGGTTGAACTGGCGGCGCATATCGTCACCATAAATGAAAAAAGCCTGCGTGAGCTGGGGGTAAAGTGGACGCTGGCGGACGCGCAACAGGCCGGGTCGCCAGGGCAGGTGACGTCGCTTGCCAGCGATCTGTCCGTCGCGGCCGCCACGTCTCGCGTCGGGTTTAACATCGGGCGCATCAACGGTCGTTTGTTGGATCTTGAGCTTTCCGCCCTGGAGCAGAAGCAGCAACTTGATATTATCGCCAGCCCACGACTGCTGGCTTCGCACCTGCAACCTGCCAGTATTAAGCAGGGGAGCGAAATCCCGTATCAGGTCTCCAGCGGCGAGAGCGGGGCGACGTCCGTGGAGTTTAAAGAAGCGGTGCTGGGGATGGAGGTGACGCCCACCGTTTTGCCGAAGGGGCGCATTCGCCTGAAACTTCACATCAGCCAGAACGTTCCCGGTCAGGTGCTACAGCAGGCGGATGGCGAAGTGCTGGCGATCGATAAGCAGGAGATCGACACGCAGGTCGAGGTTAAAAGCGGCGAAACGCTGGCGCTGGGCGGCATCTTCTCGCGCAAGAACAAATCCGCTAAAGATAGCGTCCCGCTGTTAGGCGATATCCCCTGGCTTGGTTCCCTTTTCAGCCATGATGGAAAAGAAAACGAGCGGCGCGAACTGGTGGTGTTCATTACCCCCAGACTGGTTGCGGCAGAATAATTTATGCCTGAAATCGCGCTGTTTTTGCACTGAACACGTTTCAGGGATTTGACGTGGGGGTGTATTTAGCATACAAGGAGTACCGATTTGAGAGTTGGTTCTTCTCGTCGCTATCCGGCGACGCTGCCTCCGGGGTTGTCTACAATATGTCTTGGTAATTTATTCAGTTGCCAAACCCGTTGGAGTATTGAGATAATTTTCAGTCTGACTCTCGCAATATCTTATGAGGTTTCAGTTCATGTCCTGCTGCGCAAGGTGTCTGCGACGCGGGTTTATCATTAACGAATTGTCTTAGTAGTACCGAAAAAATGGCAGAGAAACGCAATATCTTTCTGGTTGGGCCTATGGGTGCCGGAAAAAGCACTATTGGGCGCCAGTTAGCTCAACAACTCAATATGGAATTTTACGATTCTGATCAAGAGATTGAGAAACGAACCGGAGCTGATGTGGGCTGGGTCTTCGATGTAGAAGGTGAAGACGGCTTCCGTGATCGCGAAGAAAAAGTCATCAACGAGTTGACGGAAAAACAGGGTATTGTGCTGGCAACCGGCGGTGGCTCTGTAAAATCACGTGAAACGCGTAACCGTCTCTCCGCGCGTGGCGTCGTGGTGTATCTTGAAACGACAATCGAAAAACAACTTGCGCGTACGCAGCGCGACAAGAAACGCCCGCTGTTGCAGGTAGAAGCTCCGCCTCGTGAAGTTCTGGAAGCGTTGGCCAACGAACGCAATCCTCTGTATGAAGAGATTGCCGACGTGACCATTCGTACCGACGATCAGAGCGCTAAGGTCGTGGCAAACCAGATTATTCATATGCTGGAAAGCAACTGATTCTGGCTTAATACATACTCGGTAAGCGGGTACAAGTAACTAAGGTGGATGTCGCGTCATGGAGAGGATTACAGTTACTCTCGGGGAACGTAGTTACCCTATCACCATCGCGGCTGGTTTGTTTAACGAACCAGCTTCATTCTTACCGCTGAAATCGGGCGATCAGGTTATGTTGGTGACCAACGAAACCTTGGCTCCCCTTTACCTTGATAAGATCCGTAGCGTACTTGAACAGGCGGGGGTTAACGTAGATAGCGTTATCCTGCCCGATGGCGAAAAGTATAAAAGCCTGACGGTACTTGATACGGTTTTCACCGCGTTACTGCAAAAACCGCACGGTCGCGATACCACGCTGGTTGCCCTCGGCGGCGGCGTGATTGGCGACCTTACCGGTTTCGCCGCCGCCAGCTATCAGCGTGGCGTGCGCTTTATCCAGGTCCCGACGACATTGCTGTCGCAGGTCGACTCCTCCGTAGGCGGGAAAACCGCTGTAAACCATCCCCTCGGCAAGAACATGATCGGCGCGTTCTACCAGCCTGCTTCTGTGGTGGTGGATCTCGACTGTCTGAAAACGCTTCCTGCGCGTGAGCTGGCATCGGGTCTGGCGGAAGTGATCAAATACGGCATCATTCTTGACGGTGAATTTTTCACCTGGCTTGAGGACAATCTGGACGCGTTATTACGTCTGGAAGGTCCGGCAATGGCGTACTGTATCCGCCGTTGTTGTGAGCTGAAAGCCGAAGTTGTCGCAGCAGACGAGCGCGAAACGGGCTTACGTGCTTTACTGAATCTGGGACATACCTTTGGTCATGCCATTGAAGCTGAAATGGGTTATGGCAATTGGTTACACGGTGAAGCCGTCGCCGCTGGTATGGTGATGGCGGCGCGCACGTCAGAGCGTCTCGGTCAGTTTAGCGCTGCGGATACGCAACGCATTATTACGCTGCTCCAGCGCGCAGGTCTGCCTGTTCACGGGCCGCGTGAGATGTCTGCTCAGGCGTATTTGCCACACATGCTGCGCGATAAGAAAGTCCTGGCGGGCGAGATGCGCTTAGTGCTCCCGCTGGCGATAGGGAAAAGTGAAGTACGCGGCGGAGTGCCGCACGAAATCGTTCTCAGCGCTATTGCTGACTGTCAGCAGGCGTAACAACAAGAAAGGTCGGACTGATACTGCACGGTATTGGTCATTTAAATTCAGGTTAACTGCAACGTCGTAAGCATTAACCTTTGAGTGGGGTGTTAAATGGATGAATTCAAACCAGAAGACGAGCTGAAACCCGATCCCAGCGATCGTCGTACTGGTCGTACTCGTCAATCTTCTGAACGCGATAATGATCCACAGATCAATTTCGATGACGTCGACCTGGATACGGACGATCGTCGTCCAGGGCGTGCGCGAAAGGCGCGTGAGGAAGAGCAGTACAGCGAAGACGATTATGAATCCGATGATGCAGTGGATGAAGAGCGCGTAGAGCGTCGTCCCCGCAAACGTAAGAAAGCCGCCAGCAAACCCGCTTCCCGTCAGTACATCATGATGGGTGTCGGCGTTCTGGTGTTGCTGCTGTTGATCATCGGTATTGGCTCCGCGCTGAAAGCCCCTTCACCCTCCTCTTCCAGCGATCAAATGGCGTCTGCCGAGAAGAACATCGATCTTTCCGGCAATAACGCGACCGATCAGGCGAGCGCCACGCAGCCTGCGCCAGACGCTGAACAGACCGCCGGAAACACGCAGCAGGATGTTTCTCTGCCGCCGATCGCCTCAACGCCAACGCAGGGTCAGGCGCCTGCCGCGACTGAAGGCCAGCAGCGTGTGGAAGTTCAGGGCGATCTGAACAATGCGCTGACTCAGCCGCAGGGCCAGGAACAGGTTAACAATGTGGTGGCGAACTCCACGCTGCCGACGGAACCTGCCACCGTTGCGCCAATCCGCAACGGCAATGCGCCGCGTCAGACGGCGACGACGCAATCGGGCGAGCGTCAGACCACTACGCGCCCGGAACGTAAGCAGGTTGTGATTGAGCCGAAGAAACCGCAGACCACCGCGAAAGCGACGCCAGCGGAACCGAAGCCGACCACGCAGCCGAAACGTAGCGAACCTGCCGCGCCGGTCGCGACGACGAAAGCGCCAGCAACCTCCGCGCCAGCGGCAACGACCGCGCCGAAAGCCACCGCCAGCACTGCGCCTGCACAAACCGCAGCGCCAGCGCAAACCACAGCGGCAGCCGGCAGTGCGGCTGGTACGAAAAGCACAGGTAACGTGGGTTCGCTGAAGTCTGCGCCTTCCAGCCATTACACCCTGCAACTCAGCAGTTCTTCTAACTACGACAACCTGAACGGTTGGGCGAAGAAAGAAAACCTGAAAAACTATGTGGTGTATCAGACGACGCGTAACGGTCAGCCGTGGTATGTTCTGGTAACGGGTGTGTATGCGTCTAAAGATGATGCCAAACGTGCGGTGTCTACGTTGCCAGCCGATGTGCAGGCGAAAAACCCGTGGGCAAAACCGTTGCATCAGGTGCAGGCCGATCTGAAGTAATAGTCATGTTAAAGCGCAGGATGCTGTCGGAGCTTTCTCCACAGCCGGAGAAGGTGTAATTAGTTAGTCAGCATGAAAAAGAATCGCGCTTTTCTGAAGTGGGCAGGGGGGAAATACCCCCTGCTTGATGACATCAAACGGCATTTACCGAAAGGTGAATGTCTGGTTGAACCCTTTGTGGGGGCCGGGTCGGTGTTTCTTAACACCGACTTTTCTCGTTATATTCTTGCCGATATTAATAGTGACCTTATCAGCCTCTATAACATCGTGAAGTCGCGTACTGAAGAGTATGTGCGGGCTTCCCGCGAGCTGTTTACGCCTGAGACGAATCAGGCCGAGGTTTACTATCAACTCCGTGAAGAGTTCAATACGAGCCGGGAGCCGTTCCGTCGCGCGGTCCTGTTCTTATACCTGAACCGCTATGGTTACAATGGCCTGTGCCGCTATAACTTGCGTGGGGAGTTTAACGTGCCGTTTGGCCGTTACAAAAAGCCCTACTTCCCGGAGACGGAGTTGTACCATTTTGCCAAAAAAGCGCAGAATGCAGAGTTTCATTGCCTTTCGTATGAAGAGTGTATGGATCGTGCTGATAGCAATTCTGTGGTCTATTGCGATCCGCCTTACGCACCGCTTTCTGCGACGGCGAATTTCACCGCTTATCATACCAATAGCTTCAGCCCAAAAGAGCAGGCGCGCCTGGCGGAGATGGCAGAAAAGCTGGTCAGCAAGCGGATCCCGGTGTTAATTTCGAACCATGACACGCCCGATACCCGCGAGTGGTACAAAGCGGCGAAACATTTTCAGGTCAAAGTGCGTCGCAGTATAAGCAGCAATGGCGGCACACGTAAAAAGGTGGACGAACTGCTGGCTCTGTACCAACCAGGAGTCGTAACGCCTGCGAAAAAATAATTCTCAAGGAGAAGCGGATGAAACAGTATTTGATTGCCCCCTCAATTCTGTCGGCTGATTTTGCCCGCCTGGGTGAGGACACCGCGAAAGTGCTGGCTGCTGGTGCGGATGTCGTGCATTTTGACGTCATGGACAACCACTATGTGCCGAACCTGACCATCGGCCCGATGGTGCTGAAATCCCTGCGCAAATACGGTATTACCGCCCCCATCGACGTGCATTTGATGGTGAAGCCGGTTGACCGCATCGTGCCGGATTTCGCCGCAGCGGGCGCCAGCATCATTACGTTTCATCCCGAAGCCTCCGAGCATGTCGATCGTACCTTGCAGCTGATTAAAGAAAACGGCTGTAAAGCGGGTCTGGTGTTTAACCCGGCTACGCCGCTGAGTTATCTGGATTACGTGATGGATAAGCTGGATGTGATCCTGCTGATGTCCGTCAACCCGGGTTTTGGCGGCCAGTCTTTTATTCCGCACACGCTGGAAAAGCTGCGTGAAGTGCGCCGTCGTATTGATGAGTCAGGTTATGACATTCGCCTGGAAGTGGACGGCGGCGTCAAGGTGAACAACATCGGCGAAATCGCCGCGGCGGGCGCAGACATGTTTGTGGCAGGCTCCGCGATTTTCGACCAACCAGACTACAAAAAAGTCATTGATGAAATGCGCAGTGAACTGGCAAAGGTAAGTCATGGATAAATTGCAGGATATTCGGGGTGTCGCCTTTGACCTCGACGGCACGCTGGTTGACAGCGCGCCGGGATTAGCCGCTGCGGTAGATATGGCGTTATACGCGCTGGAACTGCCTACCGCTGGCGAAGATCGCGTAATTACCTGGATTGGTAACGGCGCGGATGTATTGATGGAGCGTGCGCTCGCCTGGGCTCGACAGGAACGCGCTACGTTACGTAAAACAATGGGCAAACCGCCTGTTGATGATGAGATCCCCGCCGAGGAGCAGGTGCGTATTTTGCGTAAGCTGTTCGACCGCTACTATGGCGATGTGGCGGAAGAAGGGACGTTCCTGTTCCCGCACGTAGCCGATACGCTGGGCGCGCTGCATGCCAAAGGGCTGCCGCTTGGACTGGTGACCAATAAGCCGACGCCGTTTGTGGCGCCGCTGCTTGAAGCGCTGGATATCGCCAAATACTTTAGCGTGGTTATTGGCGGCGACGATGTGCAGAACAAAAAGCCGCATCCCGATCCGCTGCTGCTGGTGGCAAAGCGGATGGGCGTCGCGCCTGAACAGATGCTCTTCGTGGGCGATTCGCGTAACGACATTCAGGCTGCAAAAGCGGCTGGCTGCCCGTCGGTCGGCCTCACGTACGGCTACAACTATGGCGAATCAATCGCTCTTAGCCAGCCGGATGTGATTTACGACACTATTAATGACCTTCTGCCCGCTCTCGGGCTTCCGCATAGCGAAAATCAGGAATCGAAAAATGACTAAGCCCATCGTTTTTAGTGGCGCACAGCCCTCAGGTGAATTGACCATTGGCAACTATATGGGTGCGCTGCGTCAGTGGGTGAACATGCAGGATGACTATCATTGCATTTACTGCATCGTTGACCAGCATGCGATCACCGTGCGTCAGGATGCACAGCAGCTGCGTAAGGCGACGCTGGATACGCTGGCGCTCTACCTGGCGTGTGGTATCGATCCTGAGAAAAGCACCATCTTTGTTCAGTCCCATGTGCCGGAGCACGCGCAGCTGGGCTGGGCGCTGAACTGCTACACCTATTTCGGCGAACTGAGCCGGATGACCCAGTTCAAAGACAAATCCGCGCGCTATGCCGAGAACATCAACGCCGGTCTGTTTGATTACCCGGTTCTGATGGCGGCAGACATTTTGCTGTATCAAACGAATCAGGTGCCGGTGGGTGAAGATCAGAAACAGCATCTGGAATTGAGCCGCGACATCGCGCAGCGTTTTAACGCGCTGTATGGCGATATCTTTAACGTTCCTGAGCCGTTTATTCCAAAATCCGGCGCGCGCGTGATGTCACTGCTGGAACCGACCAAAAAGATGTCCAAGTCGGACGATAACCGTAACAACGTCATCGGCCTGCTGGAAGACCCGAAATCGGTGGTGAAAAAAATCAAACGTGCGGTGACGGATTCCGACGAGCCGCCGGTAGTGCGCTACGACATCCAGAATAAAGCGGGGGTGTCTAACCTGCTGGATATCCTCTCCGCCGTAACCGGCCAGAGCATCCCTGAGCTGGAGCAGCATTTCGAAGGCAAGATGTATGGTCATCTGAAAGGTGAAGTGGCTGAAGCCGTTTCCGGTATGCTGACCGAGTTGCAGGAGCGTTATCATCGCTTCCGCAGCGACGAAGCCTTCTTGCAGAAAGTGATGAAAGAAGGGGCGGAAAAAGCCAGCGCCCGTGCTTCCGAAACGCTGAAAGCGGTCTACGAAGCGATCGGCTTTGTCGCCAAGCCGTAATGCGCACCGCGCCGTAGGCCGGATAAGGCGTTTACGCCGCCACCCGGCGTAAACACGGCGAGGCCTACAGTGATGCGACACCACACATTAAAAAACCGGGGATTTCCCGGTTTTTTTGTCTCTCTGCGTACCCGTGACGAAAAACTGTGAGGCGTCTCGCCGTTTACGCACATCGTCATTGCACGATATCTTCATTTTAATGAATATATAAATATTCACTTTACTGAAAATTTATGATGCGTCGAACATTTATCAAAAAAGAGGGGGTCGTGCTGACGACCCTGGCCCGCTACCTGCTTGGTGAGAAATGCGGTAACCGTTTGAAAACGATAGATGAACTGGCTAACGAATGCCACTCATCGGTGGGGTTAACGCAGGCCGCATTAAAAACGCTGGAGTCCTCCGGGGCGATCCGTATTGAGCGTCGTGGGCGCAACGGCAGCTTCCTGGTGGAGATGGATAACAAAACGTTGCTGTCGCATGTGGACATCAGCAACGTTGTTTGCGCGATGCCGCTGCCGTACACCCGTCTGTATGAAGGGCTGGCGAGCGGGCTGAAAGCGCAGTTTGAAGGGATTCCATTTTATTACGCGCACATGCGTGGGGCGGATATCCGGGTTGAATGCCTGCTGAATGGCGTCTACGACATGGCCGTGGTGTCGCGTCTGGCCGCAGAGAGCTACCTGGCGCAAAACGGATTGCGCATCGCGCTGGAACTGGGGCCACACACCTATGTCGGCGAGCACCAGTTGATCTGCCGTAAAGGCGAATCCGACCGGGTGAAGCGAGTGGGGCTGGATAACCGTTCGGCAGATCAGAAAATCATGACTGAAGCCTGTTTCGGCAAAAGTGATGTGGAGCTGATAGACCTCTCTTATCACGAAAGTCTTCAGCGCATTGTGAAAGGCGATGTGGATGCGGTGATCTGGAATGTGGTGGCGGAAGCGGAGCTGGCATTGCTGGGGTTAGAAGCGACGCCGCTCACCCGCGATCCCCGATTCTTGCAGGCTACCGAAGCCGTGGTGCTGACCCGGTCGGATGATTACCCGATGCAGCAACTGCTGCGCGCCGTGGTGGACAAACAGGCGCTGCTCGCCCATCAGCAACGTGTGGTCAGCGGTGAACAGGAACCCAGTTACTAAGTTAATCAAAGGCATTGTAAATGGAAAACAGACTCAGCCTGCTGTGTGACGCAGGGGTTATCGACGAAGATATTTGCCGTGGCATGTTGCAGGTCGTCAGACGACTGGACGAGGAGTGGAAGCTGCCGGTGCATACCGAGCAGGGTACGATGGCGATAACCCACATGGCCAGCGCGTTAATGCGCAGTTGTCGGGGAGAGGTGATTGACGCGCTGGATCGCGAGCTGCTGGCGGAACTGACGCAATCTCCCCACTGGCCCGCGATTTTGTTGGCGCACCAGGCGCTGCTGGCGGAGTTTACGGTTTCGCTTCATGCCAATGAGGAAGGTTATTTGTTGGCAAATCTATATGGGCTGTGGATGGCGGCGCACGAAGCGTCGTGAGGAACACCGTACATCAACGTACCACACCTTAAATATTCAAAAAAATGAATATTTAATTCAGGGATTAGAAACCGAGGCACAAAGATGTTTATACACGCATTGAAACGCCAGAATCCGGCGCTGATTACCGCCGCGATCCGACTCTGGCAGCAGGGAAGGATCGTCCCGGACAGCTGGGTGATTGATGTTGATCAGGTGCTGGAAAACGGGAAGCGCCTGGTTGATACGGCTCATCAATACGGCATCACGCTGTATCTGATGACAAAACAGCTTGGGCGCAATCCCTGGCTGGCGGAAAAGCTGCTGGCGCTGGGATATGCCGGAATTGTCACGGTGGATTACAAAGAAGCCAGGGTCATGCGCCGCGCCGGATTGCCGGTGGCGCATCAGGGGCATTTAGTGCAGATCCCCTCCCGACAGATTGACGAAGCGGTGGAGCAAGGGACGGACATTATTACGCTCTTTTCGCTGGAGAAGGCGCGTGAAGTGTCGGCGGCGGCGGTGAAGGCCGGGCGCGTACAGGCGGTAATGCTGAAGATTTACGGCGAGCAGGATTTTCTTTATCCGGGGCAGGAGAGCGGCTTCCCGCTGGCGCGCCTTGATGACGCTGTGAATGACATTCGCCGTCTGCCGGGGCTCCATGTCACGGGGTTAACGCATTTCCCCTGCCTGCTGTGGGATGACGCATCAGGCGAGACCAGGCCGACGCCCAATCTGCATTCCCTGGTCAAGGCGAGGCAGCAACTGGAAGAACAGGAGATTGCCATTGAGCAGCTTAATGCGCCCTCTGCAACCAGCTGCGCGTCTTTGCCGCTGTTGGCGCGGTATGGCGTCACCCATGCCGAACCGGGCCATGCGCTGACCGGCACCATTCCGTCGAATCAGCAAGGCGATCAGCCTGAACGTATTGCGATGCTCTGGCTGAGTGAAATTTCGCACCATTTTCGTGGCAACAGCTACTGCTATGGCGGCGGCTATTACCGCCGGGGACATGCGCGCAACGCGCTCGTTTTTACGCCGGAAAACGACGTTCCCGCGAAGACGACGCTGGAACCCGTCGATGACAGCAGTATCGACTACTACCTGCCGCTTGCAGGGACGTTTCCGGTGAGCAGCGCCGTGGTGCTCTGTTTTCGTACCCAAATTTTTGTGACGCGCAGTGATGTGGTGCTGGTGTCTGGCATTCAGCGCGGCGCGGCGGAAATCGTCGCCCGTTATGACAGTCTCGGAAACGTACTGGAGGCGTAATGGCTCGTTTTGTGGTGCTGGTGATTGATAGCTTCGGCGTCGGCGCAATGAAGGATGTGGCGGAGGTTCGTCCGCAGGATGTCGGGGCGAATACCTGCGGACATATTCTGCGTCAGCTCCCGCAGCTACATCTGCCGACGCTGGAGAAGCTGGGGCTGATTAACGCGCTGGGCTATGCGCCAGGCGTTATGGCTCCCTCGGCGTCGGCAGTGTGGGGGATCGCGGAATTGCAGCATGAAGGAGGGGATACCTTCATGGGGCATCAGGAGATTTTAGGCACGCGTCCGCAGGCGCCGCTGCGTATGCCGTTTAGCGAGGTGATTGATCGCGTTGAGCTGGCGCTGAAGGCGGCGGGCTGGCAGGTAGAGCGACGTGGCGGCGAACTGGCGTTCCTGTGGGTCAATGAGTCGGTGGCGATAGGCGATAACCTCGAAGCGGATTTAGGGCAGGTTTACAACATTACCGCCAACCTTTCCGCCATCGCCTTTGACGAGGTGCTGAAGATTGGCCGCATTGTGCGTGAACACGCGCAGGTGGGGCGCGTCATTGCATTCGGCGGCACGCTTCACGACAGCCAGCGGATTCTGGACGTCGCAGAAGCGAAAGAGGGGCGTTTTATTGGCATCAATGCGCCGCGATCCGGCGCATATGAGAGCGGTTTTCAGGTTGTTCATATGGGCTATGGCGTGGATGAGCGGGTTCAGGTGCCGCAAAAACTGCATGAGGTTGGCGTGCCGACCGTGCTGATCGGCAAAGTGGCGGATATCGTGGCGAATCCTCACGGACGTAGCTGGCAAAACCTGGTGGACAGCCAGCGCATCATGGATATCACGCGCGATGAATTCAGTGCCGCCCGGCACGCGTTTATCTGCACCAACATCCAGGAAACCGATCTGGCGGGACACGCCCAGGATGTCGCACGTTATGCGGAACGTTTGCAGGTGGTTGACCGTAATCTTGCGCGGCTGACAAGCGAGATGACACCCGATGATTGTCTGCTGGTGATGGCCGACCACGGCAACGATCCGACGATAGGTCACAGTCACCATACCCGTGAAAGAGTGCCGATTCTGGTCTACCGGCAGGGGCTGAAGCCTGTTCAGTTGGGCCTTCGCACCACGCTGTCGGATGTGGGCGCGACGGTCTGTGAGTTCTTTGGCGCGCCCGCGCCACAAAACGGCACCTCTTTCTTTTCGTCATTACAGCTCACAGGAGACGCCGTATGAATTTTGATACGTCAGGCTACACCTGGGCCCATGAGCATCTGCACATCGATCTCTCCGGGTTCAAAAATAACCTCGACTGCCGGTTAGATCAGTACGATCTCATTTGTCAGGAGATGAAAGATCTGCGGGCGTTGGGCGTGCGCAACATCATTGAAATGACTAACCGCTATATGGGGCGCAACCCGCAATTCATGCTCGATTTGATGCGGGATAGCGGGATAAACGTGGTGGCCTGCACGGGTTACTACCAGGACGCATTTTTCCCTGAGCATGTCGCGACCCGCAGCGTGGAACAGCTTGCGCAGGAGATGATCGATGAGATCGTCATCGGTATTGATAACACGACGCTGAAAGCCGGAATTATTGCGGAAATCGGCTCCAGTGAAGGGGTGATTACACCGCTGGAAGAGAAGGTGTTTATCGCCGCTGCGCGCGCCCACAATGAAACCGGACGCCCCATTTCCACCCATACCTCGTTCAGTACGATGGGGCTGGAGCAACTGGCCTTGTTGCAGGCGCAGGGCGTCGATCTCTCCCGCGTGGTGATTGGTCATTGCGATCTGAAAGATAACCTCGACGGCATTTTGCAGATGATCGATCTCGGCGCGTACGTGCAGTTCGACACCATCGGCAAAAACAACTACTACCCGGATGAAAAGCGCATCGACATGCTGAATGCGCTGCGCCAGCGTGGTTTGCTCAACCGCGTGATGCTTTCGATGGATATTACCCGCCGCTCCCATCTAAAAGCCAATGGCGGCAATGGCTACGACTACCTGTTAACCACCTTTATCCCACAGCTGCGCCAGTCAGGATTCAGTCAGGCCGATGTGGACACGATGTTGCGTGATAACCCCTCACAATTTTTCCAATAAGGACAGAAAGATGAAAAAGATTGGTGTTGCTGGCTTACAGCGTGAGCAGATTAAAAAAACCATCGAGACCGTGGCGCCCGGCTGCTTTGACGTGTCCATTCACAACGATATGGAAGCGGCGATGAAAGTGAAGTCCGGGCAACTGGATTATTACATCGGCGCGTGTAATACCGGCGCTGGCGCGGCGTTGTCGATAGCGATTGCGGTGATTGGCTACAACAAAAGCTGCACCATCGCTAAGCCGGGTATTAAAGCGAAAGACGAGCATATCGCAAAGATGGTCGCGGAAGGGAAAGTGGCGTTTGGCCTCTCCGTCGAACATGTTGAGCATGCGATTCCCATGCTGGTTAACCACTTGAAATAAAAGGCATGCTTATGGAGCTGTATATTCAGATTCTGGTGGTGGCTTGCCTGACGGGGATGACGTCGCTACTGGCGCATCGCTCAGCCGCCGTTTTCCATGACGGGATTCGCCCGATCCTACCGCAACTGATCGAAGGCTATATGAACCGCCGGGAGGCGGGGAGTATCGCGTTTGGTTTGAGTATCGGTTTTGTGGCGTCGGTGGGGATCTCATTTACCCTCAAAACGGGGCTGCTTAACGCCTGGCTGCTGTTTTTACCTACCGATATTCTTGGCGTACTGGCGATCAATAGCCTGTTGGCGTTTGGGCTTGGCGCCGCCTGGGGCGTGCTGATTCTGACCTGTCTGCTGCCGGTGAACCATCTGCTTACCGCCTTGCCGGTTGACGTGCTGGGGAGCCTTGGCGAGCTGAGTTCCCCGGTTGTCGCCGGTTTTGCGCTGTTCCCGCTGGTGGCGATTTTTTATCAATTCGGCTGGAAACACAGTCTTATCGCTGCGGTTGTGGTGCTGATGGCGCGTGTCCTGGTAGTGCGCTACTTCCCGCATCTGAACCCGGAATCGATTGAGATTTTTATCGGCATGGTGATGCTGCTGGCGATTGCGATTACGCACGACCTGCGCCACCGTGGCGATGAGGAGATGGATACCAGTGGGTTATCCGTCTTTGAGGAGCGCACCTCCCGTATTATTAAAAACTTACCGTATATCGCGATCGTCGGCGCGTTGATTGCGGCGGTCGCCAGTATGAATATTTTTGCCGGCAGCGAGGTGTCGATCTTTACCCTTGAGAAAGCCTATTCTGCTGGCGTTACGCCTGAAGAGTCGCAGACCTTGCTTCATCAGGCGGCGCTGGCGGAGTTCATGCGTGGGCTTGGCTTTGTGCCGATGATCGCCACAACGGCGCTGGCGACGGGCGTGTATGCGGTGGCCGGTTTTACCTTTGTGTATTCCGTGGGCTATCTGGCGCCGAATCCGTGGATTGCCGCCATCCTGGGGGCGGTCGTGATTTCTGCGGAAGTGCTGCTGTTGCGCTCAATTGGGAAGTGGCTTGGACGCTACCCGTCGGTGCGCAATGCGTCGGACAATATCCGTAACGCGATGAATATGCTGATGGAAACCGCGCTACTGATCGGCTCTATTTTTGCGGCGATCAAGATGGCGGGTTATACCGGCTTCTCAATTGCGATTGCTATCTACTTCCTCAATGAGTCGCTGGGGCGCCCGGTGCAGAAGATGGCCGCGCCGGTCGTGGCCGTGATGATTACCGGTATCTTGTTGAATATTCTCTACTGGTTCGGTCTGTTTATTCCGGCCTGAGGAGGCGTCTAAATGAAAACCTTCCCCCTGCAAAGCCTGACGCTCGCCGAGGCGCAGCAGAAGCAGTTTACGCTGGTGGATACGGTGTGCCGTTATTTTCCGGGCGCGGATTTTTTAAAGGGTGGCGATCTGGGGTTAAGTCCGGGGCTTAACCAGCCGGGAACCACCCGGCAAGTGGAAAAGGTGCTGGCGGAGGCGTTTCATGCTGAGGACGCGGTGCTGGTGCAGGGCGCGGGAACCGGCGCGATTCGGGCCGGGCTGGCCGCACTGCTGAAACCGGGGCAACGCCTTCTGGTGCATGATGCGCCGGTTTATCCCACAACGCAGGGGATCGTCGAGCAGATGGGGATTGCGCTTGTCAGAGCGGATTTCAACGATCTGGCGACGATAACGCAGGTTATCGCAGAACATCGGCCCCATGCGGCGCTGGTGCAACATACGCGTCAGCAACCGCAGGATTGCTATTCTCTGGCCGGGGTGCTGGCGGAGCTTGCGCGATGCGGCGTCCCCACGCTGACCGACGATAATTATGCGGTGATGAAAGTGGCGCGTATTGGTTGTGAATGTGGGGCCACGCTGTCCACGTTTTCCTGTTTTAAACTCTTCGGGCCTGAAGGCACCGGCGCGGTGGTGGGGGAGGCGGAAGCCATCGCCAGAATACGTGCGACGATGTATTCCGGCGGCAGCCAGATTCAGGGCGCGCAGGCGCTGGCGGTGCTTCGTGGCCTGGTTTTCGCGCCAGTGATGCACGCTGTGCAGGCCGGGGTGACGGAACGTTTACTCGCCTTGTTGAACAGCGGAACCGTGCCGGAAGTGAAGCAGGCGGTGATTGCGAATGCGCAATCGAAAGTGTTGATTGTGGAGTTTCACCAGCCCGTTGCCGAAAAGGTGCTGGAGGAGGCGCAAAAGCGCGGGGCGTTGCCTTACCCGGTGGGCGCGGAGTCCAAGTATGAAATCCCGCCATTGTTTTATCGCCTTTCCGGTACGTTTCGTGCGGCCCGTCCGGGTCTGGCGCGTTATGCGATTCGTATTAATCCCAACCGCAGCGGCGAAGAAACGGTGTTACGTATTTTGCGGGAAAGCCTGTGTGCCTGATGGCACAACACCGCGTACGCCGCCATCCGGCATGTATGTGTGCACGAAAGCCTGATGGCGCTACGCTTATCAGGCCTACAGCGTACAGCACCGTAGGCCGGATAAGGCGTTTGCGCCGCCATCCGGCATGTATGTGTGCACGAAAGCCTGATGGTGCTGCGCTTATCAGGCCTACAATGGTTCGGCATTGTGATGGCAAACACACATGAAAAAACCGGGGAATCCCCGGTTTTTTGTATCGTGCGACAACGGTTTCGATTATTGATCCGCGGCCGGGCCGCAACCACCAATAATTTTTGAAATAGAAATTGCCGGGTGAAGTAAATAATCGTAACTGCAATCATTCTTTTTGTTTTCGATATGACCCGTACACGCGGTGAGCGTAGCCAGCATCCCTGCCACAACGGCAATCTTTGCAATTTTAAACATGACAAAATCCTTGTAAATAAAACAATTTTAATTGTATGAGATAAATGGAAAAATCCATTTTGCGGACGTTACCATATCAATTAATAAGGGAGCGAGGTAGTCCAGATAAGGACTTCTTATTCTGCGGATAATATGCTTTGCGTAGATTCAGCATAATAAAAAACGGCCTGGAGATGATGTATATTCTCCAGACCGTGGCGTTTATTTAATTAACGGAATGTTTTCTTAAAGTTCAGCATAAAGCCTTTATCGCTGATGCCATCCTCTTTCCACTGATAAGCGTCGAGATGCAGGCTGCTGTCCTGGGCGCTGTACTTCACGCCCATCGTTGCCAGACCGTTCAGACCGCCGCCTTTCTGGCCGTCGTCAACGCTAAAGCGCTGGTCGCTTGCACCCGCCAGCGTGGCGCTACGCTGGCTTTTCGTGTAGCTCAGGTTCGGGCCGCCTTCCAGCGTGGCGCTTGCGCTCCAGCCGTTTTCCCCGGCGTAGTCCATTTTCAGGCCAAGCACGGAATCTACGGCCGTTTCGCTGCCGCTGTTCATCGACAGGTTGAAGTCTCCGGCGCTGCGCTCTTTGTAACCTTCTTCCAGTGTATGACGCAGCTTAACGCCCGCATACGGCGTGATTTTCAGCGCATCGTCCATCAGGTTAAAGGTTTTTGCCCCTTCGCTGCGGAATTCCATGTACTGCTGACGGGCGTCGGAATCCGCCACTTTATTGACGTCGCCATAGGCGACAGAGCGGCTGCTGTCGAGGTTATGCACGTCATAACGCAGGCTGTTGTTCCAGGCCAGACCCTCATTAAAGGTCATGCTGTGTTTCAGGCCGAAGAACTGGCTGTAGCCGCCGGTCACGCCGTTGTCGCCCGCTTTCTGCGAACCGTCGCCGTCCAGACGCGCAATACCGTATTCCAGCGTCAGGTTCTGGCTGGCGGTCAGATCCAGCGTCTGGCGCAGCGCCAGCATGTCGTACTGGGTGTCGTTACCCAGTTCGGCACGCGGATCGCCTTTCGCCATCACGTTGAACGCCAGACCGTCTTTCACCTGCGGCGCGGCGTCCGCCAGCATCGTAAAGCGATTGCTGAGTACGCGGGCTTCGCGGAAGACGGTGTTCGCCTGGCTGCCGCTGACCTGTTTCAGGGCGTTGTTCAGCTCTGCGGTCGTGCCAACGTTCAGGCTGTTGTACAGCTCATTGTTGGTATACCCGGCGTCCAGCGCCTGTGCGACGTCGCTGACGGAACTCTCCGTCGCCACATCCGCATAGGCGTTTTTGGTCATGGTGATGTCAACGTTGCCGTCGCCGTCGGTGCTGCCCTGGGCGTTCCACACCACGCTGGTGGAGGTGATATTGTCCGCGCCCTGGATATTACTGCCGGTAAAGGCGTTATCGACCACGACGGTGGTCTCTGCCGTACCTGCGGTAAAGCCGGTATTTACCTTCACGTCGTCGCCAATCATCAGGTTATTCGCTTTCAGCGTACCGGAACTGCCGTCGGCATTGGTGCCCACAATGTAGTTGCTTAACATCTGCGGCGCGTTCGGATCGGCCGGAGGCGCTGGAATATCACCCTGCGTCGGCGCGACAATCGCATCCGGGATCACGATATCCGCCGTACCGTTGTGATCGTCCTGCGTACCCGTAGTGCCAGGGGCGTAGATGCCGCAGCCGGTGTCGCACAGCAAATTCACTTCGCCATTATTGATGATGGTTTTGCTCTGGCCGCCAAACGCGTAAGAGTCATTCGCGTACACGTTGATCACGCCATCGGCGGTGTTGTTGATGGTGGTGGCGTTGCCGTTGCCTTTGATGCCGATAAGTCCGGTGCCGTTGGTTCCGTCTATTTGCCCCTGTTCGGTGCCGACGTTGATGGTGCCGCTGTTGACCAGGTCGATGATATAACTGCTGGTGCCGCCGCTGATCGCCACGGCATTGTCGCCCTGGACGTTAATGGTCCCTTCGTTGCCAAAGCTATAGCCACGGCTGAGGTTGATCAGGGGGGCGTCCGGGTTAATACCATTAATCACGCCGGTTTCCGTGTTCCAGATCCACATCGGGGAGTTGCTGGCATTCGCGGTGGTGATGGCGCTGTAACCGTTGGTGGCGGTAATGGTGCCGCTGTTCACCTGAGCGATGGAACTGCTGGTACGCGTCATGTTGATGATGGTGTTTTCGCCGCCTTCTACCGCGCTGCCGCTGTTGGTAAGCGTTGCGCCTTCCTGGTTATAAAACGCAAAGCTGCCGTTGATGAGCGATTTGCCATCTTCCGCCACCGTCATATTGCCGGTATTGACGACTTCCTGGGCGTAAGAGGTTCCTGCAATTGAGCCGGTAAAGCTGCCCTCGTTGAACAGGGTGATATCGCCATTAAGCGTCAGGAGGTCAGTGGTCAGGCTGCCGTCTGCGCGGTTGAACAGGCTGTGATACGTGGTGATCGTATCGGCATGCATCGTCCCGTGGTTTTCCATATTGCCAGCGTTATTAATCGCCATATCGCCGTTGACGGTCAGCGTGGCGCCTGCTTCGTTGTACAGCCAGCCGCTAACATCGAGATCGCCGTTCAGCGTTTCATTGCCGTAATTCGCCAGCGCTCCGGTGGTGAAAAAGCCCGCTTCTGACGTTTGGCTATCGCTGTCGCCGCTGCCGGGCAGCGACCGTATCCAGATTTTGTCGGTTGGCATGGAACCCATATGTGGGTCGTTTTCGTCCATCGGGCTGCCGTTCAGGTTGATGGCGCCGTTATTGATGATGTAGCTGTTGCTGTCGCTAAGGAACGCCTGACCGTAGTCGGCATCAATATTGATGGTGCCGGTGGTGTCGTTCACGACGGTGCCGCCGTTTAATGCGGCCATCCCCACCAGTTGGTTTGCCTCGCCGGTCACACCTTCATCAGCGGTCAGCGTAATAGTACCTTGGTTAACGGCCGTGCCGCCGCTGAGCGCCATCATACCGAACCCGGCGTTGTTGACGGTGATGGTGCCGGTGTTGATGGCCGTGGCGTCACCGTAGCCGATGTCTGAGGAACCGGCAACCATTGCCGAGCTGGTCAAATAGAGATATGTCGGCTGCCAGTAGTCTGTGCTGATGATATTGTTTTCATCGTCCAGCGTCGGGATAAAACCGTCCAGATAAATATCGCCTTCGTTTAACGCCGTCCCTACACTGGCACTGACGCCATATGCTCCCGCGCCCTGTAAATGGACGGTCGCTCCTTTATCATTAACGACGCTGCCGCCCTGGGTCGCCAGCATGGCGTAAAGCGTGTGGGTATACCATCTTTCCGGGTAGATATTGATCCCGTTAATGAACTCTGGCGTTTGGTTAGAAAAGAGGGTGATATCGGCCCCTGCTTTGTTGTGTACGACCGTATCTTCGCCATTTGCACGGGTGATGGCAGAACGATCATCTCCCGTATCGCCACTGCTTCCGTAGATGAGAATATTGCCGCTGTTGCTCGCTTCCGCTCCCTTATTGGCAAGGAGAACGTTGACTGTTCCGTGGGTGGTAATATCGCCCTGATTTTCAATCGTCGAGCCCTGGCCATGAGCTGACAGCAGGGCATTACTTCCGGTGGAGTAATTTAAGTTCAGATAGTCGGCGTTCACTTCAATCGTGGCGTCATCGGTAATGAGCAGGGAGCCGCCATTATTAACGTTTGCCAGCGTGGCCTGGCCACCTGTGATAGTGGTCATATCCACGGTAGATTTACCGCTTAGCGTTAACGTGTTGTCACCATCAATGTTGATACCGATAGCTTCAGAGCCAATAGACGCTTCGTTTTGGGAAAAGTCGATGTTTATACCACCGGCGACATTCACGGCGTTACCGCTGCCGCTGATATTGAGGCCGGTAACGCTCGCATACCCAGAGCTGACATCAGAACTGTCAAGATGGATATTCATCGCGCCATCCAGATTGACCGTATTTTGATTGCCGTTAACGGTAATGCCTTGTAACTGCTCATCGCTTTTAATTTGAGCGTCTTGCGCGTAACCAGCCTCGATGTTCACATTACCCAGAATGGTTGTTGTATTCGTGTCGCCAGAGACGTTAAGACCGGTTGCCCCACGAAATACGCCGCTGCTGTCCTGAGCCGCAGTCACGTTAATATCGCCCGTCAGACTGACCTGCGATTCAGTACCGCTGATCAGCGTTCCCGTACCGTTAAGGCTGGTGTTGATATTACCTTTGTTGTTGAAGGTGTTTTGTGTACCGGCAACAACGAAGCCCACTGAGTCGTCGTTACGCACGGTGGTGGTGCCGCTGTTTATGAGTTCGCTTTCTTCGCCGTTGATGGTCAGGCCCGTCGCGCCATTCATAACCAGCAGGTCGCCATTCTGCGTCATGTCAGCGTTATTGCCCGTAATGGTGGCGATCGTTGAGCCAGCGCCGTCGACGGCCATATTACCGGTATTGAGTACGCGGGCGTTGTCGCCATCGATGCGTACGCCCGTCGCGCCATCGGCGATGAGCTGATTACCTTCATTAATTACCAGCGCATTATCACCCTCAATGTACAACCCCGTAGAGCCGGCACCGCGGGTTGTCGAATGGCCTTTGTTATCGACGATAGCATCGTCACCGGTGATTTTGGCCCCGGTGCCGCCGTCAGAAACGTTTAATTCCCCTTCGTTGATGAGGCGAATGTCATTGCCGTTAATGATGGAACCGGTAGAACCTGCGCCGCTAATGCTGGAAGTCCCCGCATTGTCAATGAGGGTGTTATCACCATCGATAACGATGCCCGTCCCGCCGCCGCTGATGGTGATATCGCCGGAGAGCGAGGTCGAGGTGCCATTGCCGGAAATTAACGCCCCGGTAGCGCCATCTACCGTACTTTTGCCTGAGATAGCGTTAGTGGTGCCGTCGCCGCTAATAACCAGGCCAACTGCGCCATTGGTCACGGTAGAATCCCCGTTCAGCGTATTACGGGTGTTATCGCCCGAGATAATGACGCCGGTACGATTTTTCCCGCCGATATCCAGTTCGCGATCGGTGGTGTGCGTATTGCCGTCTCCGGTGACAACCTGGGTATTGTTATCCGCGAGGATCAGATAGCCCCGGCTGTCGTACTTCCAGTAAAAGCCGTTGGCCTGAGCGCCTTCAATCACGGCCGCGTTGCTGTCGGTAACGTTCCAGCCGGAAATCGCCAGCGTTTTGCCGTCCTGGGTGGTTAACTGCCACTGCGCGTCTTGTTCGGAATAACTGAGCGTGGCTTCGCCGAGGTGTTCGCCGTTATCCAGCTTGATGTCGTCGAAGTGCAGGGTGTCTGTGCCTTTATCCAGCGTCACCTGATTGCTGAAGGTCGTCACGGACGTGTCGTCAGGCGGTACTGGCGTATCACCGCCATCATCGGGCGGTGTGACGTCGCCGCCATCATCGGGAGGCGTTGGGGTGACATCTCCGCCGTCATCCGGCGGCGTTGGGGTAACGTCGCCCCCGTCGTCTGGCGGGACTGGCGTTGTTGAATGGTGGTGAGAATCGCCGTCGCTGTGATTGCCAATGGCGATGCCCGCCGCCAGAGCCGCTACGCCGCTGGCGACCCATGCCCAATGGTTATCCTGCCCGGCTTCTGCCGTCAGACATTTCGCCGGTAACTTATTGCGCTCCGCCTGAGATAACGACGAAATATTTACCGGACATTCTTTCTCATCTTCTGTATTCTCTGCCGCAATTGCCGGGCAGTAATATGTTTGCAGTGCAATCGCAATACCCACTGCAAGGAGTTTTTTCCTTTGCATAAACATAGTTGCCATCCTGTAAATAAAATAAGAAATATAAGGCGGCCCTGACAGACAACCTTTATTTGCAAAATTAATGAATGGCGCTATTTTGCCACTGACTACCCAGGGGGCGTCAATCCAGCCTTTATTCTGCCGATATTTGTGCGGTGAATTTATTTAGCGAATAAAAAAGAGATAATGGCTGTTTTGTGCGGTATTTTATGGCGTTATTCTTTTTTATATTTATGTAATGAATGGATTTAGCTTATTTAAAGTGTAATGTAAGAATGAATGATCGTTAAAGTGTTAAAAAAAAGATGCCCTGATATAGGGCATCTATATTTATTAATGGTTTGAGAACCAGTTTAGCTTATCGCGTAACGCGACCACCCGACCGACAATAATCAGCGCCGGGCTTTCGACCTGTTTCGCCAGCTCGCCTAATTGCGCAAGAACGCCGCTGACCACGCGCTGCTTGACGGCCGTACCGTTTTCAACCAGCGCCACAGGCATATCGGCCTGCATACCAAATGCGATCAGCTTCTCCTGAATGGTTGCCGCCTGATTCAACCCCATATAGAACACCAGCGTTTGTTTCTCCGCCGCCAGGTTTTCCCAGTCCAGCTCGCCGCCCGTTTTCAGGTGCCCGGTGACCAGACGCACGCTTTGCGCGTAGTCGCGGTGAGTCAGCGGAACGCCGGAATAAGCCGAGCACCCGGAGGCCGCGGTAATACCGGGAACAACCGAGAACGGAATACCGGCGTGGCACAGCGTTTCCAACTCTTCGCCGCCGCGACCGAAGATAAACGGATCGCCGCCTTTCAGACGCACCACGCGTCTGCCTTTCTGCGCTTCTCGCAGCAGGATCTGGTTAATCTCTTCCTGGGGAACGCAGTGATAGCCCGCGCGTTTGCCAACGAACACGCGGTCAGCGTCGCGGCGTACCAGATTCATAATATCGTCGGAGACCAGACGGTCATACACCACCACATCCGCCTGTTGGATCTGTTGTAACCCTTTCAGCGTCAGCAGCCCGGCGTCGCCAGGGCCCGCGCCCACCAGCACCACTTCACCACGGTGATCCAGCGGTTCGCTAAGCATCTGCTCGGTGATCTCCGACACCGCTTTCGCATCGGCATTCGCCAGCGACTGCGCGAGCCTGTCGTTGATGAACAGTTTTTCCCAGAAGCGACGGCGCTCGCCCATTGTGGCGAACTGCTTTTTCACCCGCGCGCGGAGCTGGCCGGCGTAATGCGCGACCTGGCCGAGGTGCTGGGGCAGCAAGGACTCCAGTTTCTCGCGCAGCAAGCGTGCGAGAACGGGCGAGGTGCCGCCGGAGGAGACCGCCACCATCAGCGGCGAGCGGTCGATAATGGAGGGCATGATGAAACTGGCGGCTTTTGGCGCATCGACCACGTTGCAGAAAATGCGGCGTGATTCAGCGGCTTCGCTCACCTGCTGGTTCACGGCGTCATCATCGGTCGCGGCGATCGCCAGCCAGCATCCGTCGAGCAGGGATTCTTCGAATGCCCCTTCAACTAACGTCAACATGCCTTCATTTGCCCACACGGTGAACTGCGGAATAAACGCCAGCGCGTTGACCGTTAATCGAGCGCCTGCTTCCAGCAGTAACCGCGCTTTGCGTTCTGCGACATCGCCACCGCCGACGAGCAGACAGTCACGATTGCGTAATTGACAAAATATAGGCAAATGGTCCACGACATTACCTCTTAATTATTGGCAGTAGCTTCAGTTTGATTGATTTTTGCCGGAGCCGGACGCTCCGCTTTTGGCGTAGCATACCAATAACCTAATCCCATGAATACGACACCGGACAAAGTATTGCCGAGAGTCACCCACAGCAGGTTATGACCAATTCCCGCCAGCGTGTAGGCGTCGCCGTGATGGCCGAACCAGGAGAGGGCGAACAGCGTCATGTTGGCGACGGAGTGCTCGTAGCCGGACGCGATGAACGCCAGCAGACACCACCAGATAGCGAGGAATTTCGCCGCGCCTTCGGTACGAATCGCCATCCAGATCGCCAGGCAAACCAGCCAGTTGCACAGCGCGCCTTTAAAGAACAGTACCGTAGCGGGCGCGGTGGTTTTCGCCAGCGCAACCGTGTGAACGATGCTGGTATCGACCGGCAGCAGACTGCCGCCGCCCCAGCTATACAGCAGCGCGACGAACACGGAGCCCACCAGGTTGCCCAGCCAGGTTTGCGGCAGAATCGCCCACATCTGACCGTGGCTGATGGTGCCCGCTTTTACGCCGAGCGTCAGGAACATGGTATGACCGGTAAAGAGTTCAGAACCGGCGATGATCACCAGCGTTAAGGCGATGCCGAAGGTAGCGCCCATCACCAGCGGGCGAACGGAAGGGTCAAGCAGGTTGCCGAGAGTGAAAATAAGAATGATGCCGAGACCGACGTAGGCGCCGGCCATTGCGGAACTCACCCAGAAACCGAGCGGATTATTTGCCGACAGGCGTGCAATGCGCGCAGCGTTAGCCGCACACTTGTTAATAGTGTCTGTAAACATTTGATTATCCTTGAAGTAAAAACAATAAAATTAAAAAAGAAATCGTAAAACCGTAGGCCGGATAAGGCATTTATGCCGCCATCCGGCGGTGTGTTTTGCCTGATGGCGCTACGCTTATCAGGCCTACAAAATCGGGCCTGTAACCATTTGATTGTCCTTGAAGTAAAAACAATAAAAACCGTAGGCCGGATAAGGCATTTATGCCGCCATCCGGCGGTATGTAGGCCTGATGGCGCTGCGCTTATCAGGCCTACAAATCAGGCCTACAAAGACGTCAAAAAGGGAGGCGTTGCGCCTCCCCAAATTCATCAACCGCGCAGTTGCACCACGCCGTCTTTCACGCGAGCTTCGTAGTGCGCGACGGAATGGCTTTCATCTTCCATGCACAGACCGTCGCTCAGACGGAACCGCTGTTTTTTCAGCGGGCTGGCAACCCACAGTTCGCCCTGATGCTCGGCAATCAATCCGCGCGACAGCACGCTGGATTCAAAAAACGGGTCGATGTTGCTGATCGCGAACACCTGGTCGCTGTGATATGGACGGAAAATGGCGACCTGCTTTTCGCCTAACAGTGCGCAGACGCCGGTTTCCGGCAGAATGTCATCGATTTTGCAGATGTTTTTCCACTGGCTCATGCGTTTTCCTCCACCAGAGTTACCGGAATGCGTTCGTACGGCGTCGCCGGACGATGCTGTTCACGCTCAGGAACCACCTGAACATTCGGGTCGCGCTTATCGCTGTTGATAAAGTGTCTGAAACGAACCTGCGCAGACGGTGTATTCACGGTCTCCGTCCACTCGCACACCACCGCTGCACGCAGGCGGGTCATCTCTTCTTCCAGATGCGCGTTCAGGCCCAGTTTGTCGTCGATGATGACCGACTTCAGGTAGTCGATGCCGCCTTCCAGGTTATCTAACCACGGTGCGGTACGGGTCAGTTTGTCGGCGGTACGGATGTAGAACATCATGAAGCGGTCGAGGTATTTAACCAGCGTTTCGCGGTCGATATCCGCCGCCAGCAGGTCCGCATGACGCGGTTTCATCCCGCCGTTGCCGCAGACGTACAGGTTCCAGCCTTTTTCCGTGGCGATAATCCCCACGTCTTTACCCTGGGCTTCCGCACATTCACGGGTACAGCCGGAGACGCCAAATTTCATTTTGTGCGGGGTACGGATGCCTTTGTAGCGGTTTTCCAGCTCGACGCCGAAGCCGACGCTATCGCCCACGCCGTAGCGGCACCAGGTGCTGCCCACGCAGGTTTTCGCCATACGCAGCGCTTTGGCATACGCGTGACCAGTTTCGAAGCCCGCTTCAATCAACTGACGCCAGATTTCTGGCAGATCGTCTTTCTGCGCGCCGAACAGACCGATACGCTGAGAACCGGTAATTTTGGTGTACAGGTTAAACTCACGCGCGATGCGACCTACGGCCACCAGACCTTCCGGCGTGATTTCGCCGCCCGCAGAACGCGGGATCACGGAGTAGGTGCCGTCTTTCTGGATGTTCGCCAGGAAGTTGTCGTTGGTATCCTGTAGCGGGGTGTGCTGCGGCTTCAGAATGTATTCGTTCCAGCAGGAGGCCAGCAGAGAACCGACGGTTGGTTTACACACTTCGCAGCCGTAGCCTTTACCGTGTTTCGCCAGCAGTTCTTCAAAGGTTTTAATGCCTTCCACGCGGATGAGGTGGAACAGTTCCTGACGCGAGTACGCAAAGTGCTCACACAGGTTGTTGTTCACTTCAATACCCTGTTTCGCCAGTTCGGCGTTCAGAACCTGAGTAACCAGCGGAATACAGCCGCCGCAGCCAGTACCGGCTTTGGTTTCCGCTTTCAGCGCCGCAACGGTGTGGCAGCCTTTGTTGATGGCGGCGACCAGCATCCCTTTGGTGACGTCAAAGCAGGAACAGATTTGCGCGCTGTCCGGCAGTTTATCAACGCCAATGGAAGGCTTACCGCTGCCAGAATGTGCCGGCAGGATCAGCGAGTCCGGGTTTTCCGGCAGTTCAATCGCGTTCAGCACCAGTTGCAGCAGGTTGCCGTAATCGCTGGTATCGCCCACCAGCACCGCGCCGAGCAGGGTTTTGTTGTCTTCGCTGACGATGAGGCGTTTGTAGACCTCTTTGCTTTCGTCGAGGTAAACGTAACTACGCGCTCCTGGCGTGCGGCCATGCGCATCGCCAATGCCGCCGACGTCCACGCCCAGCAGCTTCAGCTTGGCGCTGAGGTCTGCGCCTTCAAACACGTTTTCGGTTTCGAGGATGTGGTCAACGGCAACCTGCGCCATTTTGTAGCCTGGCGCAACCAGACCGTACACGCGGTTGTTCCAGCTGGCGCATTCGCCAATCGCGTAGATATCCGGGTCAGACGTCTGGCAGGCGTCGTTAATCACGATACCGCCGCGCTGAGCGACGTCCAGGCCGCACTGGGTGGCCAGTTTGTCACGCGGGCGGATACCGGTAGAGAAAACGATGAAATCGACTTCCAGCTCGCTACCGTCGGCAAAACGCATGGTTTTACGCGCTTCGGTGCCTTCCTGAACGATCTCTTTGGTATTTTTGCTGGTGTGTACGCGCACGCCCATGCTTTCGATTTTACGGCGTAGCTGCTCGCCGCCCATCTGATCCAGCTGTTCTGCCATCAGCATGGGGGCAAATTCGATAACGTGGGTTTCGACGCCTAAGTTTTTCAGCGCGCCAGCGGCTTCCAGACCCAGCAGGCCGCCGCCGACCACCGCGCCGCGTTTGCTGCGACGGGCGCAGGCTTCAATGGCGTTGAGATCTTCAATGGTACGGTAAACAAAGCAGTCCTGGGTTTCGGAACCTTTAATTGGCGGGATCCACGGGTAGGAACCGGTCGCCATGATCAGTTTATCGTAATAAACCGTACGACCCGCGCTGGAGTGGATGACCTTCTCCTGACGGTTGATCGTAATAGCGCGTTCGCCGACCAGAACGTTAACGCCGTGCTTCTCATAAAAGCCTTCACGCACCAGAGACAGCTCTTCAGCGGTGTGGTGGGAGAAGTAGGAAGACAGGTGGACACGGTCGTATGCTTTGCGGGGTTCTTCACAGAACACGGTAATGTCAAAATTGGCAGCGTCGGATTTATCAAGAAGGTCCTCAATAAAGCGATGGCCGACCATACCATTACCGATAATAGCGAGTCTGACTTTGCTCATTTTTGCCTCGATTTCTTTTCTATTACTGCCTACCTTAACGATTCAGCAACCCCGCTTATTGATGTAAATCAAATTCGGCCTTATATACTCCTTAAGAGGTATATTGCTGATTTGTCAGCATTTTTATAAGTCACGGAATTGTCAGACATTTCGTTGTTGTGCAAATAACGTACAAAATGAGGGGTTATTAGCGTAAGAAGGTCTACCTCTAAAGAATGCGAGGTCTACGCCGTCAGGAGGAGGGGGAAATTGCGCGAAAAAGCAGGATTAAAAAGCCGGATGGCGACGCTATGCGTCTTATCCGGCCTACAAGTTACATGTAGGCCCGGTAAGCTTGCGCCACCGGGCAAATCATCATCAGTGCGCTGCTGGCACGTTATGCTGGCGATGACGGGTAACAAACCCGAGGATAAAGCACATCACAAACACCACGGCATACAGACCGTTTGCGGTGAGCAACGCGGCCTGCGGGCCGCTGTGCGCCACGATTGGGCCTGTCACCACGAAGGTCAGCATGGTGCCAATGGTGCCGCAGGTCAGCACAAAGTTAACCAGCTTCGGCGACGGCACTTTGGTTTGCTGCGAACCCAGCGTAATGATTGAGGTGTAAATGGCGCTGGAGAAGAAGCCGAGCGTCAGAATAAACCATGCCATATGCTCCGGCTGGGCCTTAATGAACAGGTACATCAGCACCGCCGCCAGACCCGCCAGTACCGTCAGGATACGTTGCAGATCAAAGAAGCGCAGAATGAAGCTGAAGGCCCACATGCCGAACATGTACGACATCCAGAAATCGCTGACCAGCGTACCGGCGTCGTTCAGGCTCATGCCCAGACCTTTGGCGTATTCCGGCACCCAGGAGATGAAACCCAACTGACCGAGGATGTAGCACAGCGCGGCGATAGACAGGAACAGAACGCCAATGCCCCATTTCTCTTTTACCACCGGCGTTTCCGTTTTCGGCGCGTGTTTACCCAGCGCCGGAAATTCGCAGCCGAAGGTCAGGATGAAAATCGCCACGTAGACCAGACCGATGCAGGCGTATACCCAGTACCACTCAATGCTGCGCGCCAGCAGGTAAGCGGCGACCATCGGGAAGATCATCCCGGCCATACTGAAGAAGGAGTCGGTGAACAGCAGGCGAGAACCACGCTGACGGCCTTCATACATCTGGGTGATCAGGAAAGTACCGATCGACATGGTGATACCGCTCACCAGGCCCAGTACAAACATTGCCGCAGAGAAAAGCGCCAGGCTATGGCTGAGCATCAGCCCGGCCACGGCCAGCACCATCAACACAAAGCCAAAACGCAGCTGCGTTTTCAGCGGGATAATTTCCATCAGCCAGGCATTCAGGAAAATAGAGATCAGGATACCGGCGTTAAGAAAGGTGAATGTGTTACTCATACTGGAAACGGGCAGGTTGAAATACTCTGCAATGTTTCCCATCACCATCCCGGTGACAATTACCAACGCGCCTGTCAGGGCGTAGGAGAGAAAGCTAATCCATGTGAGCTTGATGCGATTGCTGTTAGTCATGACTGGCCTGTGTATAGAGGTGTAAAGCGCGTTGACAGCGCCGTGAGCGGGCAGATTTTAGGCGTTTTAGTGATGTATTTAAATATTTATTAGCAATTACTGTAAGCGTTACATTTTTTAACGTGATATTGATCACATTAATATACCGAAAAGCACAACAAAATCGTAAGGTTACATTTGTTTCAGATACGTAAAATTAGGTAAAGGGCTGGCCTGCTCCTTGAAGGCTCTTTAGAATCAATCTACTTGCTTTTGTTACTGCTCTCGTTAAGGAAATCTCATGCTCAAATCGACTCTGGCGGCTGTTGCAGCTGTTCTCGCTCTTTCTGCTCTCTCTCCTGTAGCGTTGGCAGCGAAAGGTGACCCACATGTTCTGCTGACGACCTCCGCCGGAAATATTGAACTGGAACTGAATAGCCAGAAAGCGCCAGTTTCAGTGCAAAACTTTGTCGATTATGTCAACAGCGGTTTCTATAACAACACCACGTTCCACCGTGTGATCCCCGGCTTTATGGTGCAGGGCGGCGGTTTTAACGAGCAGATGCAGCAAAAGAAACCTAACCCGCCGATCAAGAACGAAGCGGACAACGGACTGCGCAACACCCGTGGCACCATTGCGATGGCGCGTACCGCAGATAAAGACAGCGCAACCAGCCAGTTCTTTATCAACGTTGCCGACAACGCCTTCCTGGATCACGGCCAGCGCGATTTTGGCTACGCCGTATTTGGTAAAGTTGTGAAAGGGATGGATGTCGCTGACAAAATCTCTCAGGTGCAGACGCACGATGTCGGCCCTTACCAAAATGTTCCTTCAAAACCGATAGTTATCCTTTCCGCCAAAGTCCTGCCGTAATGGCATTCTGCGCGGGCCAGCAATGCCCGCGCGATTCCTGACCTCTGCGTAACCTGAATTTGCTGCTTATACTTGTGGCAAGTGCAGGCACATTCAGGGAGGTCTCGTGAAAAAACTCACCGATAAACAAAAGTCTCGCCTCTGGGAACAACGACGAAATATCAATTTCCAGGAGAGTCGACGTCTGGAAGGGGTGGACATCCCGTTAGTTACCCTGACCGCCGAAGAAGCACTGGTGCGCCTGGCAGAATTAAGGAGGCACTATGAGCGATAAGTTTGGTGATGGACGCGACCCCTATCTGTATCCCGGCCTGAATATCATGCGTAACCGCTTAGGCATCCGGCAGGTTCAGCGTCTGGAGCAGGCGGCGTATGAACTGACCGCACTGCGTGCCGCGACGATTGAACCTGGCCCTCTGGTGCGCGGACTGCCTCACCTGCGCGCCATTCATCGTCAGCTGTATCAGGATGTTTTTGACTGGGCCGGACAACTGCGCGAGGTCGATATATATCAGGGAGATACCCGTTTTTGCCATTTTGCCTACATCGAAAAAGAGGGCAACGCCCTGATGCAGGATCTGGAAGAAGAGGGGTATCTGGTCGGGCTGACGAAAGAGAAATTCGCCGATCGTCTGGCGCACTACTACTGTGAAATTAACGTGCTGCATCCTTTTCGTATCGGCAGCGGACTGGCGCAGCGCATCTTCTTTGAGCAACTGGCGCTCCACGCCGGTTATATCCTGAGCTGGAGCGGCATTCAGGTGGCCGAATGGAGCCAGGCGAACCAGAGCGGCGCGATGGGCGACCTGTCGGGATTACAGGCAATATTTCGTAAAGGGGTAAGCGAAGCCCAGGAAACTGAGTAGAATAGCGCGGTTCTTACGTACCGGAGCCGCCATGATTCTGCTGATCGACAACTATGATTCGTTTACCTGGAACCTTTATCAGTATTTCTGCGAACTGGGCGCTGATGTCCTGGTCAGGCGAAATGACGCGTTGACGCTGGCGCAAATTGACGCGCTGAATCCGCAAAAAATCGTGATCTCGCCGGGGCCCTGTACGCCGGATGACGCGGGCATCTCCCTGGCAGTAATCCGCCATTATGCCGGACGCCTTCCCATGCTCGGCGTCTGTCTTGGACACCAGGCGATGGCGCAGGCCTTTGGTGCGACGATCGTGCGGGCGGCTAAAGTGATGCACGGTAAAACCTCTCCCGTCACCCATAGCGGCCAGGGCGTTTTTCAGGGGCTATCGAACCCGCTCACCGTCACGCGCTATCACTCGCTGGTGATCGATCCTGAAACGCTTCCCGCCTGCTTTGACGTTACGGCCTGGAGCGACACGCAGGAAATTATGGGGATTCGCCACCGGGAGTGGGATCTGGAAGGGGTGCAGTTCCACCCGGAAAGTATTCTGAGCGAGCAGGGACATCAACTGCTGGCTAATTTCCTGTCGCGCTGATTTGTGGTTGCTATCCAGTGATTTTTTATGCATATTTTATGACTGAAATTTCATTTGGCTGGATGGGCATAAGATGGCAACTGAACAAACTGCAATTACGCGCGCGACTTTCGATGAAGTTATCCTGCCGATTTATGCACCGGCAGAGTTTATTCCGGTAAAAGGCAAAGGCAGCCGGGTCTGGGATCAGCAGGGTAAAGAGTACGTTGATTTCGCGGGTGGGATTGCAGTTACCGCCTTAGGGCATTGCCATCCGGCGCTGGTGGACGTGCTGAAAACGCAGGGTGAAACGCTGTGGCACACCAGCAACGTTTTTACTAACGAACCTGCGCTGCGTCTGGGGCGTAAACTTATCGACGCGACCTTTGCCGAGCGCGTGCTGTTTATGAACTCCGGCACCGAAGCCAACGAAACCGCCTTCAAACTGGCGCGCCACTATGCCTGCGTGCGTCATAGCCCGTTTAAAACCAAAATCATCGCCTTCCATAACGCTTTTCATGGCCGCTCGCTGTTTACCGTTTCCGTTGGTGGTCAGCCGAAGTATTCCGACGGATTTGGCCCTAAACCGGCGGATATCATCCATGTTCCTTTCAACGATCTGCACGCAGTGAAAGCGGTGATGGATGACCATACCTGCGCGGTGGTGGTGGAGCCGATCCAGGGAGAAGGCGGCGTCACCGCCGCAACGCCAGCGTTTCTGCAAGGCCTGCGCGAGCTGTGCGATCGGCATCAGGCGCTGCTGGTGTTTGATGAAGTTCAGTGCGGTATGGGGCGCACCGGCGATCTGTTCGCCTATATGCACTACGGCGTGACGCCGGATATTCTTACCAGTGCGAAAGCGCTGGGCGGCGGCTTCCCGGTCAGCGCTATGCTGACCACGCAGGAGATTGCGTCCGCGTTCCACGTTGGGTCGCACGGTTCCACCTACGGCGGCAACCCGTTGGCCTGCGCCGTTGCCGGGGCCGCGTTCGATATCATCAATACGTCTGACGTGCTGAGCGGCGTTCAGACTAAACGCGAGCGGTTTGTTCAGCATTTGCAGAAGATTGACGAGCAGTATGACATTTTCAGCGATATTCGCGGCATGGGGCTGTTGATTGGCGCGGAACTGAAGCCGCAGTACAAAGGTCGGGCGCGGGATTTCCTTTACGCTGGCGCGCATGAAGGCGTTATGGTGCTGAATGCCGGGCCGGATGTCATGCGCTTTGCCCCGTCGCTGGTGGTGGAAGAGGCGGATATTGACGAAGGGATGCAGCGTTTTGCGCAGGCGGTGGCGAAAGTGGCTGGCTGATTGCCGGATGGCGCTACGCTTATCCGGCCTACAAATCGCGTTTTCCCTGTAGGCCGGATAAGGCGCTTGCGCCGCCATCCGGCAAACAACAAACAACAAACAGCAAACAACGTCAACCCTTCATATCCCGTAACCGGCGACTAAGCCAGATGCCATGATGCGGGCGCTGGCGCCATGCCACTGACGAAATGGTGTGCATGGTATTCAGGTGCCCCAGCACGCGTTGCAGATGCTGTTCCAGCGTGCTGAGCGGCCCGTGGGAGAGCATCTCCGATGACTCCAGAATATTCACATCCCCGGAACCGCCCGGTGCGTCATACTCCAGCCGCTGCTGACAGCGCTGGAGCGCAATTTCGCAGGATTCCAGATAGCGCTGCGCCAGATCCGGCGTCAGCATCGTATGCTCGCGCGCCAGCGTGGTCATGGCGTTGACGTGCTCAACGATAAACTGGCTGTGCGTTACCCACAGTTTCATATCTTCCAGATAGTGCGTGTTAAACCCCGGTTCTTGCATCGCCTGATTCAGCGAGTTAAACAGCGTATTGTGCGCCTGGTTCACCCGCATTCGCTGATACGCCAGCGGCGTTGGCTGCGGGTCGTTGCTGAGGATCAGCCGGATGGCCTCCTGGTCCGCTTCCAGCGCATCGTGGGCATTCTTACGCAAAAGGCCGCTTTGCCACTGCGGCCAGAGCCAGACCATTCCGCCAAAAGCAATCAGGCAGCCAATGACCGTATCAATAAATCGCGGCACGATGAACTGTTCGCCGTTGAGCGTCAGCAGTTGCAGGGTATAGACCGCCGTCACCGTAAAACCAACCGTCGCCCAGCCGTAGTTTTTGCGAATGGTCAGATAGCTCACCAGCGTAATGATCAGCATTAATGCCAGCGTGTAGCCTTCAGGAATGCGAAAGTGCAACGTGACGCCCGCCACCACCAGACCGGCCAGCGTACCCGCCGAACGGTGCAGAATGCGCACGCGCGTCGCGCCGTAGCCGTTTTGCGTGACGAACAGGATGGTCATCAAAATCCAGTACGGCTTGGGCAGATGTAAGGCGCTGCCCATCAGGCTGGCGATACTTAACATAACGCTGATTCGCCCGGCGTTGCGCAGCGCGGGCGATTTAAACGATAAATAGCTTTTCAGCGCGGGCAGCAGCGGCAGGCGACGCTGTTTATCAGCCATCAGGTCGCGTGCGTACAGCGGACGCTGAGTGCGTAATACGCGGGCAATACGGCTAAAGTGCCAGTAGCAAAACTGCCCGACAGGGTTTTCCGGGTGCTGATTGGCGATTTTTTCCAGCGCGCCAGTCTGCTTCTCCATCGAAAAACGGCTGGGCAGACGGTGATACAGAATATCATCCGCGATGATGCGCAGGCGGGCGGCGACGGTTTGCGCATTCCAGCGAATAACCTGTTCCGCGTGACTGCGCTCCACCAGCTTCTGAACCTCCTCCGGCTGATGCAAACTGACGGAGATATGCTCCTGTAAGTCCAGCGCTTCCTGGAAGGCGCGCAGCAGGCGCTTGTAGTCATTATTGTGCTGGGCCGACAGCATGTGCATCTGCTGGTAACACTGGGTAATGAGATCCACCGCTTTTTGCTGGCGCACCAGCAGAGGCGGCAGCGCTTTTTCTGGATCGATATGCTGCGTGAGCAGGCTGTATTTGGCCTCGCAGTAGTCGGCCAGCTCGCGATACAGCAGGCTGAGCGACTCGCGCAGCGGCTGTTCGCGCCACAGCCAGAACCAGAACCAGTTAAACAGCCCGTACCATAGCGTGCCGAGCGCGTAGATGAGCAGCGGCTCCCAGACCGGCATGTTCCCCGCCAGGCTTAGCGTGAAAATGGCGGCAATCAGTGAAGCGGGCAGCAGTCTTGCATGCAGTGGGCTGATTTCCGCCGTGACGCCGAGCAGCAGCGTCAGTCCGGTGAGGATCAGCGGCAGGGGGATGTCGCGCGCCAGCAGTAGTTGTGTAATCAGGCTGCATCCGGCAAACAGCGATCCGCCGATGATTAAGCGTTTGAAAAAGCGTTTATGCGGGGTATCAAGACCGGCAATGTTGCAGCAGGCGGGAACGAGCGAGAACAGCAGTCCCAGGTGCAACTGGCCGATGATCAGGCCGATAGCCACAGGCAGGCACAGCACCAGCGTTTGCCGTAGTGCGTAGTTGATCTCAGGATGGTAAATCAGTCTTCGCCACATCGGTGCAAACAAAAATGGCGCATTACCCGGTAATGCGCCATTCCGACGGGATTAACGTGTGCCGTAGACGACGATGGTCTTACCGTGAGCGGAGATCAGATTCTGATCTTCGAGCATTTTCAGAATACGCCCCACGGTTTCACGGGAGCAGCCAACGATCTGGCCGATCTCCTGACGGGTGATTTTGATCTGCATGCCATCCGGGTGAGTCATCGCGTCAGGTTGTTTCGCCAGGTTCAGCAGGGTCTGAGCGATACGGCCCGTTACGTCGAGGAAGGCGAGGTTACCGACTTTCTCAGATGTCACTTGCAGACGGCGAGCCATCTGGGAAGACAGGCGCATCAGAATATCCGGGTTTACCTGGATCAACTGACGGAATTTCTTGTAAGAAATTTCAGCGACTTCACAGGCCGTTTTGGCACGTACCCAGGCACTGCGTTCCTGACCCTCTTCAAACAGGCCCAGTTCGCCAATAAAATCGCCCTGATTCAGATAAGAAAGGATCATTTCTTTCCCTTCTTCATCTTTGATCAACACTGCCACTGAGCCTTTAACGATGTAGTACAACGTTTCCGCTTTTTCACCCTGGTGAATCAGCGTGCTCTTCGATGGGTACTTATGAATGTGGCAATGAGACAAGAACCATTCGAGAGTCGGGTCTGTTTGCGGTTTGCCAAGCACCATGCGCGGTTATCCTCTGTTATAAGCTGTCTCCAGAGCCAGAACACGACACTGCCTCTGGGTTTGCAAAAATAGGTTTCCCGAATTCCTGGGAAGGGGGCTGTCGAAAATGTACTGCAGCCTGAATGTGATGTCCTCTGCATACATGCAGTACGTCAATGTATTACTGTAGCATCCCGACTGTTTTAGCATAGCTTTCGCCGTGTGTCTCCTGGTGTCTCGCTTCAGCATGACGCAGGTCGCCTTCCGTTGCGAGATTTGTTATGTGCGCGTAATCTGTCAGGAAAATTGACACATTGGAGTTCCGAATATGCAAGCGCGTGTAAAGTGGGTTGAAGGGTTAACCTTTCTGGGAGAGTCTGCCTCCGGCCACCAGGTTTTAATGGATGGCAACTCCGGTGATAAAGCGCCAAGCCCGATGGAAATGGTGCTGATGGCCGCAGGCGGTTGTAGCGCAATCGACGTGGTTTCTATTTTGCAGAAAGGGCGTCAGGATGTGACGAATTGCGAAGTGAAGCTGACGTCCGAACGTCGTGAAGAAGCGCCGCGCCTGTTTACGCATATCAATCTGCATTTCATTGTGACCGGCAATGACCTGAAAGACGCGGCGGTTGCGCGGGCGGTCGATCTTTCGGCTGAGAAATATTGCTCAGTGGCGCTGATGCTGGAAAAAGCGGTGAATATTACCCATTCGTATGAAGTGATTGCGGCGTGATACCGGTTGCCTGATGGCGCTACGCTTATCAGGCCTACGAATTCGCACCCTGTAGGCCGGATAAGCGTAGCGCCATCCGGCATATATCAAACGCATCTTGTAGGCCGGATAAGGCGTCAGCCGCCATCCGGCAAACATCGGACAGATTATTCGATCTTCTTCCCTTCCATCAGTCGCTGAACCAGCGGCAACATGATCAGCTCCATCGCCAGCCCCATTTTGCCGCCCGGCACCACGAGCGTATTGATATGGGAAATAAACGACCCCTGCAACATCGCCAGCAGCCACGGGAAATCAATCCCTTCCAGATTTCTGAAATGAATGACCACAAAACTTTCGTCCAGCGAAGGAATGCCTTTCGCGGCGAAGGGATTGGAGGTGTCAACGGTGGGTACGCGCTGGAAGTTAATGTGGGTGCGGGAAAACTGCGGCGTAATGAAATTAATGTAGTCATCCATTGAGCGGACAACGGAATCCATCACCGCCTCGCGGGAGTGGCCGCGCTCGCTGGTATCGCGAATCAGTTTTTGAATCCACTCCAGGTTGACGATCGGCACCACGCCGACCAGCAGATCGACATGACGCGCGACATCATGCTGCGGCGTTACCACGCCGCCGTGCAGCCCTTCGTAAAACAGCACATCGGTGGGTTCCGGCAGCGGCTGCCACGGGGTAAACGTCCCCGGCACCTGATTCCACGGCACGGCTTCATCGTAGGTATGAAGATACTTACGCGCCTGGCCTTTGCCCGTCTGTCCGTATTCAATAAAAGTTTGTTCCAGCAGACTGAAGTCGTTGGCTTCAGGGCCGAAATAGCTGATATGCCGCCCGGCGTCGCGCGCTTTGCGGATCGCCATGTCCATTTCGGGGCGTGTGTAACGATGAAAACTGTCGCCTTCCACCTCGGCTGCGCGCAGATTTAACTGCGCGAAAATTTTTCGAAACGCGAGGCTGGTGGTCGTGGTCCCCGCGCCGCTGGACCCTGTTACCGCAATCACCGGATGTTTGGCAGACATAACAACTCCATGAATCAACAAAAGTTTTAGTATAGTCGGCCGTCAGCGGCGGATTATTCGCGAAACTGTCCACGCGGCATAATGTTGACCGTCTCGTGCAGTTCAGACCACACCAGAACAGCTTCTCCGCACTGTAGCTGTCGTTTGACGTCGGCGACCTTTTGCTCAAGCGAACGTTCATGTTCACCATAATCGGTGCCTTCACGCAACACAAAGCTTTCGATCAAATTGTCCAGCGTCTCAGAAGACAGCTCTTGCCAGGGGATCATCATGATGACGCCTCCAGATACGTTGTCAGCCAGTCGGGAATCCGCGACTCCAGCCACATTTCCGGGCGACGCAGCGTCCCGCCGATAAATCCAACATGCCCGCCATGCTCGGTGAGCTGATACTCCACCAGCGGCGGCAGATTTTCCGGTTTCGGGATCACATGATGATCCATAAACGGATCGTCTTTCGCGTGGATGATGAGCGTCGGTTTGGCGATCTGGTTGAGCATCGGCATGGCGCTACATTGACGATAATAGTCTATCGCGTCGGCAAAGCCGTGAATTTTCGCGGTGATCAGATCGTCAAATTCACGGAGCCGACGCACGGATTTGAGCTGCGCCAGATTAATCGGCAGTGTGCCGGGGTATGCCGCCAGCTTGCGCGCGGCGTTGGCCTTCAGCAGATTGAGCAGATAGCGCTGATAGACGCGGGAAAACCCTTTTTCCATATGATAGCTGCACGCTTCCAGCACGAAGGGTGCGGAAACGATGACCGCCGCGTCAATCGGGATCTCGCGGCCTTCTTTCGCCAGCAGACACGCCAGCATATTTCCGCCGAGCGAATAGCCGACGGCGGCGGTGGGGACGGCGCCAAACTCACGCTGTAGCCAGTGTAAAAACCAGGTGCCGTCTTCCGTTTCGCCGGAGTGATAAATGCGGTTCAGCCGGTTCGGTTCGCCGCTACAGCCGCGAAAGTGCATGACCACGCCCAGCCAGCCACGCTTTTGCGCCGCTTCAATCAGCCCGTGAGCGTACGGGCTGTTCAGGCTGCCTTCCAGGCCGTGAAAAACCACCAGACGCGGTTTGTGCTTCGCGTGCTGCGGATCTTCACTCCAGGCCAGATCGATAAAATCGCCGTCCGGTAATTCCAGACGTTGCCAGTGCGCATCGAACTTCACCTTGCGGCGGATGAGTCGCGGCAGCATGGTTTGCAGGTGGCGGTTGCGGATACCGCGCATTGGCACGAACTCTGCACTATCGTGACCGGTGATATCAAGGTCGGGGGAGGTTATTTGAGTCATAAATTATGCGATGTTTTTTTAAATCTGCCGCCTACTATACCGTCACTTTCCCCCGGTGTTTATGAAAATGAGGCAAGGGGAGCGGATTTACACCTTCCTGACGCTGATCTTAATCACAATTCATTACTCAAATTATTACTCTCAGGCTAATGATTCCTCTCTACGCTTAATTGATGACTTTCTCACCAGGGCGCACACTCTTTCCAGTGTTAAGCAATCAAAATGATTAGCTGAATCAGGAGGTTAATAATGTTATCTGGGCAAACGCCAGCACGAGTCTGGAACACGCGCCGCACCGAGAAGCAGCGGCGTCTGGCTTCCGTTCCGGTACAGGGCAAGGTGCTGCCAACCGCAGACCTGACCGCAATGCTGGAAAAACTGATCGCGCCGGGTGACCGCGTGGTATTAGAAGGGAATAACCAGAAGCAGGCAGATTTCCTGTCCCGCATGCTGGCGGAGGTCAACCCGCAGATAGTGCATGACCTGCATATGATCATGCCAAGCGTTGGGCGCAGCGAACATCTCGATATCTTCGAAAAGGGTATCGCCCGCAAGCTGGACTTCTCTTTTTCCGGCACCCAAAGTCTGCGCATCTCGCAACTGCTGGAAGATGGCCTGCTGGAAATTGGCGCCATCCACACCTACATCGAGCTTTATTCCCGTCTTTACGTCGACCTGGCGCCAAACGTGGCGCTGATTGCCGGTTACAAAGCTGACCGCAAAGGCAACCTCTACACCGGGCCGAGTACCGAAGATACCCCGGCGCTGGTGGAAGCTGCCGCATTCCACGATGGCATCGTTATCGCACAGGTGAATGAGCTGGTGGACGACGAGTGCGACTTGCCGCGCGTCGATATTCCGGGCTCGTGGATCGACTACGTGGTGGTTGCCGACAAACCGTTCTTTATCGAACCGCTGTTCACTCGCGACCCGCGCCTGATCAAACAGGAACATATCCTGATGGCGATGATGGCCATTAAAGGCATCTACGCAGAGCACCAGGTGCAGTCGCTGAACCACGGTATCGGCTTCAACACCGCCGCTATTGAACTGCTGCTGCCCACCTGGGGCGAGCAACTCGGTCTGCGCGGCAAAATCTGTAAACACTGGACGCTGAACCCGCATCCGACGCTGATCCCGGCGATTGAAAGCGGCTGGGTGGAAAGCGTGCACTGCTTCGGCGGCGAGCTGGGGATGGAGGAGTACATCCGCGCCCGTCCTGACGTGTTCTTTACCGGCGCCGACGGCTCCATGCGTTCTAACCGCGCCTTCTGTCAGCTGGCGGGTCAGTACGCGGTCGATATGTTTATCGGCTCCACGTTGCAGGTTGATGGCCTGGCTAACTCCTCAACGGTGACTCGCGGTCGTCTGTCCGGCTTCGGCGGCGCGCCAAACATGGGCCACGACCCGCACGGTCGCCGTCACGCTACCCCGGCCTGGCTGAACATGATCACCGAACCTGACCTTATGCAGCGCGGTAAAAAGCTGGTGGTGCAGATGGTGGAAACCTTCCAGGCAGGCGTGAAACCGACTTTCGTGGAAAAACTGGATGCGGTTGATGTAGCGAAAGCCTCCGGTATGCCGCTGGCGCCGGTGATGATCTACGGCGACGACGTGACCCACGTTCTGACCGAAGAAGGTATCGCTTATCTCTACCGGGCGGAAAGTCTGGAAGAGCGTCGCGCGATGGTTGCGGCGGTGGCTGGTATTACCGACATCGGTCTGGGTGTAGACGCCCGGCGCGTCGCCGAACTGCGTCAGAGCGGCAAGGTGGTTTACCCGGAAGATATGGGCATTCGTCGTACCGACGCCACCCGTTCTCTGCTGGCGGCCGGCAGTGTTGCCGACCTGGTGGAATGGTCCGGGGGTCTCTACAACCCACCTGCGAAATTTCGGAGCTGGTAATGAAACTTCTGCCCCGGATTCAGGTTGAAGGCGGTGCCGAATGGCTGGCGCGAACCGCCACACAGTGTCTGATCGACGAAGCACGATTAAGCCCGAAGCCCGGTCTGGTGGACAGTCGGGGGAACGGCGCGCACCACGATTTATCGCTTGCGCTGATGGAGCGCTCGGCGCACAGCCTGACCTCCACGTTTCAGGCGCTGGCGCAACAAAGCTGGCGGCGTCCGGCTGATATTGCGCTCAGACAAACCATAGGGCGACTCGGTCGCGAAGGCGAGCAGCAGATGATGGCGGCAACGGGCGGCGTGAACACCCACCGTGGCGCGATTTGGGCGCTGGGGCTGTTGGTGAGCGCCGTGGCGATGCACGGCGGCGCGGGCAGGGCGCAGCAGGTGACGGCAACCGCCGCTGAACTGGCAAAACTGCCGGATGACGCCGCGCCGAAAGTCTTCAGTAAAGGGCTGCGCGCCACCCACCGTTATCGCGTACCGGGCGCCAGAGAAGAGGCACAGCAGGCGTTTCCACACATTATGCAGCGTGCGCTGCCGCAGCTTCGGCTAAGCCGACAGAACGGCAGCAGCGAAATGCACGCCCGGCTGGATGCGCTGATGGCCATCATGACCTCGCTGACCGACACCTGCGTACTTTCTCGCGCCGGGATGGAGGGGCTGGATGCCATGCAGCACGGCGCGCGCGCCGTTCTCCATGCGGGCGGCAGCGCGCACCCGGCAGGGGAGCAGGCGCTGGCCCGTTTAGACCGTCAGATGTTGGCGCTGAACGCCTCGCCGGGCGGCGCGGCGGACTTGCTCGCCGCCACCCTGTTTCTCGATCGCGTCGAAACGTCTTATTCAAAGCATTAAGAGGATGTTATGGAAAAAATCACATTGACCGTGCCAGCCAGCCGCGCGTTACGCGGCAGGGCGCTGGCAGGGGTTGTCGGCTCCGGGGATATGGAGGTGTTATTCACCGCTGACCAGGGCCAGACGTTAACCATTGATATCACCACTTCCGTCGATAACAGTCGCAGTCGCTGGGAAGCGCTGTTTACCCGTCTGCAAACGGTCAGCAGCCTGCCGGCAGGCAAACTGACCATCCACGACTTCGGCGCGACGCCGGGCGTAGCGCGCATTCGTATCGAACAGGTATTTGAAGAGGTGAGCTATGCGTGATGACCGCAGTTTTATCGAATTAAAAGCGCGTCAGCGCGCCCATGCGCTGCTGGATGAAGGCAGCTACCGCGAACTGCTCGACCCGTTTGAAGGCGTGATGTCGCCGTGGCTGGGCGCGCAGGGCATCGTGCCGCAGGCCGATGACGGCATGGTCGTGGCGAAAGGCTCTATTAACGGCAAACCGGCGGTGGTTGTGGCGATTGAGGGCGCATTCCAGGGCGGCAGCATGGGCGAAGTGTCCGGCGCTAAAATGGCGGCGGCGCTGGAGCTGGCGGCGGAAGATAACCGTAACGGCATTCCGACGCAGGCGGTGTTGAGCCTGGAAACCGGCGGCGTGCGTTTGCAGGAAGCCAACCTCGGCCTGGCGGCGATTGCCGACATCCACGCGGCGATTGTTGACCTGCGTCGTTATACCCCGGTGGTCGGCATTGTGGCCGGGACTGTCGGCTGCTTCGGCGGGATGTCTATCGCCGCTGCGCTGTGTAGCTATCTGATTGTCACCCGCGAAGCGCGTCTGGGCCTGAACGGCCCGCAGGTTATCGAACAGGAAGCCGGGATTGAAGAGTATGACTCCCGTGACCGCCCGTTTATCTGGAGCATGACCGGTGGCGAAGTGCGCTATCAAAGCGGGCTGGTGGATGCGCTGGTTGGCGATGGTATCAATGCGGTGAAAGCGGCGATGAACGATGCGCTGGCGAAAGGCGTTCCGGCAAAACACCGCACCGATAACTACGACGATTATCTGAACCGTCTGAGCCATTTCGACACCCGCAAACAGGCCGATTCAGAACAGATTAACGCGCTCTTTGCCCGGGAGGTGAAATGATGAGTAACGCAATAAGTCGTGGCGAGTTATGGCTGCAAGCCCTCGTACCGAACGCCAGACGGCTCGAAGGGCTGTGCCCCTCCGTGCAGGCCGCAGACGGTGAGCTGAACGGTGAAACGGCGCGCTTTATCGCGGTAGTGCCGGATGCTAACAACCATTACCCACGCGCCGCAAAAGGCGAGGTTGGTCTGCTGGAAGGCTGGACGCTTGCAAAAGTGGTTAGCGAAACCGTGGCTGCCGATGCTGATAACGCTGTTAAGCGCCCGATCGTGGCGGTGATTGATGTGCCCAGCCAGGCCTACGGTCGCCGTGAAGAGGGATTTGGTATTCACCAGGCGCTGGCCGGTGCGGCAGCGGCGTATGCCAATGCGCGTCTGGCAGGGCATCCGGTGATTGGCCTTATCGTCGGCAAGGCGATGTCCGGCGCGTTTCTGGCGCACGGTTATCAGGCCAACCGTCTGATTGCCTTCAACGACAAAGGCGTGCTGATCCACGCGATGGGCAAAGAGTCTGCGGCACGTATCACCCTGCGTACCGTCGAGTCGCTGGAAAAACTGGCGGCCACTATTCCGCCGATGGCGTACGACATCAGTAACTACGCCACGCTGGGACTGCTCTCCAGTCTGCTGGATATCAGTAATCCAGATGCTCCTTCGGCAAACGATCTGACGTTGGTGACGGCCACTCTGCAACAGGCCATCAGCGATGCTCGTCAGGAGCCGACGCTGAAAAACCGTCTGGGTGCCGACAATCGTCGTAGTTCTGCTCTTGTACGCGAACGCATGCGGGCGAGCTGGTAAGTAAAAGAGACCTGCCAGATGCATAACCCCACGGGCGCGCCCGTTGCGTCCGTGAGGCGACCTGCATCCTGAAAATAATAATCATCGCGTCCGTGCTAACTCTTTTATTCATTACAGGTGATTTATGACTTACGTGATTGTTCATGCACTTGCACCGATTTTTGTCATCATGTTGCTGGGGTTCTGGGCCGGGAAGGCCAAAATGGTTGATAACAAGAATGTTTCCCTGCTCAACATTTTCGTCATGGATTTTGCACTCCCCGCTGCGCTGTTTAGCGCCACGGTACAAACGCCCTGGACGGGTATTGTCGCGCAGTCGCCGCTGATTCTGGTGCTGACGCTGGCGATGTGGATCACCTACGCCGCTATCTATTTTCTGGCAACGAAGGTATTTAAAAAATCACCGCAGGATGCGGCCGTGCTGACCCTGACCGTCGCTCTGCCAAACTACGCCGCGCTTGGCCTGCCGATTCTCGGTAGCGTGCTGGGCGAAGGGCCGTCAACGTCGCTCTCCGTCGCGGTTTCCATCGCCTGCGGTTCCGTGCTGATGACGCCGTTCTGCCTGCTGATTCTGGAGCGTGAGAAAGCGCGTGCGGAAGGCGGCAACTCGGGTTCTACCCTGTCGATGCTGCCGGTGCTGATGTGGCGTTCAATCAAGAAACCGATCGTGATGGGGCCGCTGCTGGGGGTTATTCTCTCCGCTGTCGGTATCAAGATGCCGGAGCTGGTGCTGGCGGCGATCAAACCGCTGGGCCTGGCCGCCACTGCGGCGGCGCTGTTCCTGACCGGGGTGATCCTTTCTGCGCGTAAGTTGCAGATCAACACGATGGTTATTACCTCCACCATTGCCAAGCTGCTGATTCAACCGGCGATTGCCTGGGGGATCGTGCTGATTTTCGGCCTGCATGGCTCGGTGGCGATCACCGCTATCCTGATGATTGCGCTGTCTGCCGGTTTCTTCGGCGTGGTGTTCGGTAATCGCTTCGGCGTGCAGTCGCCGGATGCAGAGGCCGTGCTGCTGTTAAGCTCGGTCCTGTGTATCCTGTCGCTGCCGTTGTTTATCTCGCTGACTTCAGGACTCTAAAGCATGAACACAACATTACGCCCCCACGATCTTATCTGGCTTAACGCGCGGAACGCGCTGGAAGGTGTCACGGAATCCTGGGTGGATGACGTCTGGCATACCCGCCTGCCGGTGGTGGTACGGCGTGATGTTGATGCGCAGGGGCGTATTCCCGTCGGCGTTCGCGGCATAAAGCGCGACCAGCGCGCGGCGGGCTGGGCTCAACCGGACGCCATTACCCGCGTCTGTACGCCGGAATCGCTGGTTGACCCACAGATGCTGCTGCGCTCGCCCTTTATCTCGCAGCCACCGGTTCAGGTGGCTTTATTACTGACGCAACGGGCATGGCCGTGGACGTGGGGGATTACCGGCAGTACCGGCTACGCGCTGGCGACCGGGCTCCCGGTGATCCACGCCGCAAGCGATCTGGATTTGCTGATTCGCGCCCGGCAGCCGCTCTCTCGCGAGCTGCTGGAGAAATGGCGGCAGCAACTGACGGGCGGGCTTTGCCGTGCGGATACCCAGGTGGAAACGCCGCACGGCGCGTTTGCGCTGAACGAATGGCTGCGCGATGGCAAAGCGCTGTTAAAAACGTCGCAGGGGCCGCGGCTGGTCAGCGACCCGTGGCGCAGGGAGGAGTAAATGAAAATCCTGTTTACCTTTCCGGGACAGGGGACGCAGTATGCAGGTATGCTGCAAAACCTTCCGGGAACGGAGTTAGCGCTGGCGCGCGAGGTGCTGGGGGCGGAGGCGAATACGCTTGATACCCCGGACGCGCTGCAACACACCCGGGCGGTACAGCTTGCTCTGCTGATTGCCGGGGTGGCGTGGGCGCGCGAGCTGGAACGTCGCGGCGTCGCGCCGGATATTGTCAGCGGCCTGTCCATCGGCGCGTATCCAGCGGCGGTGATCGCCGGAGCGCTGGAGTTTACCGACGCGCTGACGCTGGTGGCCCTGCGCGGTGATTTGATGGAGCAGGCGTATCCGCACGGTTACGGCCTGACGGCGATTATGGGGCTGACCTTGCCGCAGATGGAATCGCTGGTTGCAGGCAGTGGAACCTTTATCGCTAACCTGAATGCGGAAACCCAGATTGTGATTGCCGGTAGCGATGAGGCGATGGCGGATGTTGCGAAGCGGGCGCTGGATAAAGGCGCGAGTAAAGCCCACCGTCTGGCGGTGAGCGTGCCGTCGCACTGCGCTCTGCTGGCGGAACCGGCGCAGCGGCTGGTGGAGGCGTTCCGTCATGTGACGCTCTCCCGTCCGCGCTGTGCATACCTCAGCGGTAGCACCGGGCGTGTGCTGTGGCAGCCGGAACGTATTGCTGACGACCTGGCGATGAACATGGCGCGGACGGTGCGCTGGCAGGACGCGGCGATCTCCGCCAACGAGCGCGAGGCGCGGCTGGCGATTGAAATGCCGCCTGGCGGCGTGTTGACCTGCTTAACGCGACAGGCGGAGTGGGAAGGTGAGTCTGTTTCGCTGGAGCGCAGCGGGGTGGATGTCGCGGTGCATCTGGCAAAACGGCTTAGAGGCTAGTGCGGTTGCCCGATGGCGCTGCGCTTATCGGGCCTACGGCTCGCACCCGTTGTAGTTGTAGGCCAGATAAGGCGCGTAGCGTCGCCATCCGGCGATCAGGCGCCCGGATTAAGGCTACGCGCGTACATGCGCCCTTCGGCGGCCAGCGCCAGCAGATTAGGGTCGCGCTCGCGGTTGCGGGCGAAGACAATGGCGATGAGCTGCTGCATCTGGTACGGCTGCGACAGCTTCAGCAACTGTACGGAATTCTCGTACATCTTCTTCATGCGTCCCGGCATCAGAGTGAAACCGACGCCCGCCTGCACCAGACTAAGCATCGAGAAGATGTCGTTCACTCGGGTGACAATCTCTGGTTCAAACCCGGCAATATGAAAGGCTTCCTGGAAGCCCGCATAGGTGGCAAAGCCTTCCGCCAGTGAGACAAACTTCTGATCCCGGTAATCACGCAGATCGGCGGGCGAGGAGGTGTCAAGCGTCGCCGTCGCCGGTGCGGCGAGATAAATATCGTCATGAAACAGCGGCAGCACTTCCAGACTGTTGCGATCGATAGCGCTTTCCGAAATGGAGATCAGGATCGCATCCAGCATCCCGTCTTCCAGCATTCTCAGCAGCGCTTCGTTGGAGCCCATCGTCAGATCCAGTTCGAGATCCGGTCGGCGCAGTTTCATCCCCATGATCAGATGCGGGACGGTTTCCAGCGTCAGAGAGTAGAGCGTACCCACGCGCAGACGCCCCTGGCCGATCCCTGCCGTTTTGCGCGCCTCTTCCAGCCCGCGCGCCATCAACTGGCTGACCTCCTGGCAATACTCCAGCAGCGTCCACGCCGCCGGTTGCGGGATCAGATTACGTCCTTTATGCACGAACAGCGGACAGCGAACATTCTCTTCCAGCGTATGCAGCGCGCGATGAACGCTGACCCCGCTGATATCCAGCGCCTCCGCCGTCCGGGCAATATTGCCTTTCTCCATAAACGTCATGAAGATGCTTAACTTGCGAAAGGTGATATCGTTGGTTATCAGCGGATTCATCGTCATATTCCCGAAGTTAGTCGGCCAGCATCTGCTCAAGCTGTTCCTGTGCTTCCAGCCAGGCCATCTCGCACTCTTCCAGCCCGGATTTGGCGCTGGCCTGCTGTTGCAGGCATTCCGTCAGTTCCGCTTTGCGGCTCTGGTCGTACAGTTCGCTGTCGCCCAGTTTTTCTTCCGCTTGCGCCAGTTTCGCGTTCAGCTTCTCCATCTCTTTTTCCAGACGGGCGATCTCTTTACGCAGCGGCTGGGTCTGGGCACGCAGTTCGGCTTCGCGACGCTTCTGATCCTTACGCGCCTGGGCGCTGTTGGCGTTCTCTTTCGGGGCGTCATCAGGCTGATTTTCCTGTTTCTGCACGTCGCTCAGCCACTGCTGATAGTCTTCCAGATCGCCATCGAACGGCTCGACTTTATGGTCGTGAACCAGATAGAGATCGTCGGTGGTGGAGCGTAGCAGGTGACGGTCGTGCGAGACGACCACCAGCGCGCCTTCAAATTCGATGAGCGCTTCGGTCAGCGCCTGACGCATATCGAGGTCAAGGTGGTTGGTCGGTTCATCAAGCAGCAGCAGATTAGGGCGCTGCCAGACGATCAATGCCAGCACCAGACGCGCTTTTTCACCACCGGAGAAGCGGCGGGTCTCTTCGCTGACCTTATCGCCCTGGAAGCCAAACCCGCCGAGGTAATCGCGCAGCTTCTGCTCCAGTTCCTGCGGCGCCAGCCGCGCCAGATGTTGCAGCGGCGATTCATCCGCTCGCAAATACTCCAGCTGATGCTGAGCGAAGTAACCGAGTTTAATGCCCTTCGCCAGACCGATTTCACCGCTGGCAGGCGCAAGCTCGCCCGCCAACAGCTTGATGAGCGTTGATTTACCGGCGCCGTTGCGCCCCAGCAGGCCGATGCGTGAACCGGGCACCAGATTCAGCTTAATGGAGTCCAGAATGATGCGATCGCCATACCCGGCGCTCACTTTCTCCATTTTCAGCAGCGGGTTGGGCAGGCTTTCCGGCGCGCGGAAGCTGAAGTGGAACGGGTTATCGACATGCGCGGGGGCGATAAGCTCCATACGCTCCAGCATTTTGATACGGCTCTGCGCCTGCTTCGCTTTTGTCGCTTTGGCGCGGAAACGGTCGATATAACTTTGCAGATGCGCCACGCGCTCCTGCTGGCTCTCGTACATCGCCTGCTGCTGGGCCAGCCGGGTCGCGCGCTGCACTTCAAATGCGCTGTAGTTGCCGGTGTATTCGAACAGGGTTTGCTGTTCGATATGAATGATTTTGTCTACCACCGGATCGAGGAAGTCGCGGTCGTGCGAAATCAGAATCAGAGTGCCCTGATAGCTCTTCAGCCATTTTTCCAGCCAGATAACGGCATCAAGATCGAGGTGGTTGGTCGGTTCATCGAGCAGCAGCAGGTCAGTACGGCAAATCAGCGCCTGGGCCAGGTTAAGGCGCATGCGCCAGCCACCGGAGAAGTCGCTGACCGGGCGTTCAAGCTGTTCGTTGCTAAAACCGAGGCCGTGGAGCAGGCTGGCGGCGCGTGAGCGCACGGTCCAGGCGTCGATGGCGTCGAGCTTGCCGTGTACGGTGGCGATGGCGTGCCCGTCGTTACGTTCGTTGGCGTCGTGCAACTGCGCTTCCAGCTGGCGGTATTCGCGGTCGCCATCAATCACGTACTCCAGCGCAGGTTGTGCAAGCGCGGGTGTTTCCTGATTCACCCACGCCAGCTGCCAGTTACCGGGAAAGGTCACGCCGCCTGCATCGGCGCTGATTTCATTTTTCAGCAATGCCAGCAGGGTAGATTTACCGCAGCCATTCTTACCCACCAGACCGACCTTCTGTCCCGGGTTGATGGTGGCGGTGGCATTGTCCAGCAAGACGCGCACGCCGCGACGAATTTGTAACGAGGAGAAAACAATCATAAGGCGCCGTATGTTCAGACTATGTTAATTTATCATTATGATAATGTAATATGCGGGCATTCTGCCGCGCCGGAGCGCAATGGTAGCCCAAAACAATAACGATACACAAAATAACCGGGAGGGGGATAATGTCCCAGCCAGCAAAGGTACTGCTGCTGTATGCCCATCCAGAATCTCAGGACTCGGTCGCGAACCGGGTGCTGCTTAAACCGGCCATGCAACTCAGTAATGTGACGGTGCACGATCTCTACGCGCACTACCCTGATTTTTTTATCGATATCGCGCATGAGCAGGCGCTATTGCGTGAACATGACGTGATTGTTTTCCAGCATCCGCTGTATACCTATAGCTGCCCGGCGCTGCTTAAAGAGTGGTTAGACCGCGTGCTCAGCCGTGGTTTCGCCAGTGGCCCAGGGGGGAACCAACTGGCGGGAAAGTACTGGCGGAGCGTGATTACCACCGGCGAGCCGGAAAGCGCGTATCGCTACGATGCGCTGAACCGCTATCCGATGACCGATGTGCTGCGACCGTTTGAGCTGACGGCGGCGATGTGCCGGATGCACTGGATGAGTCCGATTATTATCTACTGGGCCAGGCGACAAAGTGAGCAGGAACTGGCCAGCCACGCGAAAGCCTACGGCGAATGGCTGGCAAACCCTGTTCTGGCGGGAGGTCGCTAATGGAAGGTTCTGATTTATTGACTGCGGGGGTGATGTTCCTCTTCGCGGCGGTCGCTGCGGTGCCACTGGCATCGCGGCTGGGTATTGGCGCGGTACTGGGATATTTGCTGGCAGGGATTGCGATTGGCCCCTGGGGGCTGGGATTTATCAGCGACGTTGATGAAATCCTCCACTTTTCTGAGCTGGGCGTTGTCTTTCTGATGTTTATCATCGGCCTGGAACTCAACCCTTCCAAACTCTGGCAACTGCGTCGCTCTATCTTTGGCGTCGGGGCGGCTCAGGTGATGCTGAGCGCTGTCGTGCTGGCCGGGCTGCTGATGCTTACCGATTTCTCGTGGCAGGCGGCGGTGATCGGCGGGATTGGTCTGGCGATGTCATCGACCGCGATGGCGCTGCAACTGATGCGGGAAAAGGGGATGAACCGCAGCGAATCCGGCCAGTTGGGTTTTTCGGTGCTGCTGTTTCAGGATCTGGCGGTGATCCCCGCGCTGGCGCTGGTGCCGCTGCTGGCTGGCTCGGCAGATGAACATTTTGACTGGATTAAAGTCGGCATGAAGGTGCTGGCCTTTGCCGGGATGCTGATTGGCGGTCGCTATTTGCTGCGCCCGGTGTTCCGCTTTATCGCCGATTCCGGCGTGCGCGAGGTGTTTACCGCCGCCACGCTGTTGCTGGTGCTGGGGTCTGCTTTATTTATGGATGCGCTGGGGCTGTCGATGGCGCTCGGCACGTTTATCGCAGGCGTGCTGCTGGCGGAAAGCGAATACCGTCATGAGCTGGAAACGGCCATCGATCCGTTCAAAGGGCTGCTGCTGGGGTTGTTCTTTATCTCCGTGGGGATGTCGTTAAACCTTGGCGTGCTCTATACCCACCTGCTGTGGGTGGCGGTGAGCGTCATCGTGCTGGTGGCGGTGAAAACGCTGGTGCTTTATCTGCTGGCGCGTCTGTACGGGATTCGAAGTTCGGAGCGGATGCAGTTTGCGGGCGTGCTGAGTCAGGGGGGCGAGTTCGCGTTTGTGCTCTTTTCCACCGCCTCATCCCAGCGGCTGTTTCAGGGCGACCAGATGTCGCTGCTGCTGGTCACCGTCACGTTGTCGATGATGACCACGCCGCTGCTGATGAAGCTCGTTGATAAATGGCTCTCCAGACAGCTTAACGGCCCGGAAGAGGAAGATGAAAAGCCCTGGGTGGATGATGATAAACCGCAGGTGATTGTCGTGGGATTCGGGCGTTTTGGTCAGGTAATTGGCCGTTTGTTGATGGCGAATAAAATGCGCATCACCGTACTGGAGCGCGATATCAGCGCCGTTAACCTGATGCGAAAATATGGCTACAAAGTGTATTACGGCGATGCGACTCAGGTGGAGCTACTGCGTTCGGCGGGAGCGGAAGCGGCGGAGTCTATCGTCATTACCTGTAATGAACCGGAAGACACCATGAAGCTGGTAGAGATATGCCGGCAGCATTTCCCGCATTTGCATATTCTTGCGCGAGCGCGCGGACGTGTGGAAGCGCATGAGTTATTACAGGCGGGTGTCACGCAGTTTTCCCGCGAGACGTTTTCCAGCGCGCTGGAACTGGGGCGTAAGACGCTGGTGTCGTTAGGGATGCACCCACACCAGGCGCAGCGTGCGCAACTGCATTTCCGTCGGCTGGATATGCGTATGCTAAGGGAGCTTATTCCGATGCATACCGATATGGTGCAAATTTCTCGTGCCAGAGAAGCCAGACGCGAACTGGAGGAGATTTTCCAGCGAGAGATGCAGCAAGAGCGGCGCCAGTTGGATGGCTGGGATGAGTTTGAGTAGAGGGTAGGTATGGCGATTCGTAAACGTTTTATTGCAGGGGCGACGTGTCCGGCCTGCCAGGCGCAGGATTCAATGGCGATGTGGCGCGAAAATAATGTCGATATTGTTGAGTGTGTTAAGTGCGGTCATCAGATGCGTGAAGCCGATAAAGCGGCCCGCGAGCATGTTCGCAAAGAAGAGCAAGTGATCGGGATTTTTCATCCAGACTAGCGATATGCCGCAGGTTTTTTTAAGCTAGTGGGTACACGGGTGCAGAATTCCGCTACAATCTGCGCCACTATTCTTCCCATGCTCAGGAGATATCATGAAAGTAGCAAAAGACCTGGTGGTCAGCCTGGCCTATCAGGTACGTACAGAAGACGGTGTGTTGGTTGATGAGTCTCCGGTGAGTGCGCCGCTGGACTACCTGCATGGTCACGGTTCCCTGATCTCTGGCCTGGAAACAGCGCTGGAAGGTCACGACGTTGGCGACAAATTCGATGTGGCTGTTGGCGCGAACGACGCTTACGGTCAGTACGACGAAAACCTGGTGCAGCGCGTGCCTAAAGACGTCTTCATGGGCGTTGACGAGTTGCAGGTTGGCATGCGTTTCCTGGCGGAAACTGACCAGGGCCCGGTACCGGTAGAAATTACCGAAGTGGAAGACGACCACGTTGTGGTTGACGGTAACCACATGCTGGCTGGCCAGAACCTGAAATTTAACGTGGAAGTTGTGGCGATCCGCGAAGCGACCGAAGAAGAACTGGCTCATGGCCACGTTCACGGCGCGCACGGTCACGACCACGACCACGGTCACGACGGTTGCTGCGGCGGCCACGGCCACGATCATGACCACGGTCATGAGCATGGCAAAGGTGGTTGTGGCGGTAACGGCGGCTGCGGTTGCCATTAATCGTCTGTAATGCCTGATGGCGTTGCGCTTATCAGGGCTACAGTAGGCCGGATAAGGCGTTTACGCCGTCATCTGGCACAAAAAAGCGGGAATATCCCGCTTTTTTTACGTCTCAATAATGCGGTGGCGGCGTCTCTTCGGCCTGCGAGGCGATATTCGACGGTTGGCTGGCTTTAAGCTTCTCCGTCAGCAGGCGCAGATGATCGCGTAGTTTCGCCATCTCCATCTCGTGCGCGGTCACCGTTACGTTGAGTTCTTCAATGGTGATCTCCTGAAACGCCAGACGGCTCTCCAGTTCAGCCAGGCGAGCTTCCATCGTTATATCTTGCATGATTCACCTCTCTTGTTGTCTCCGGCACTTCTTGGGTCGCGGCGGATTCTACTGAACTTTATCGGATTACACAGCACTCATTCGCCCTCTACGAAACTAATTTAAACAAAAAGAGTCTGAAAAGGGGTGATAATAGGGCGTGTCCGTATGTTGATTTGTTCTACAACGTTTTATAGTACGCTTCTCATGTAAGTTAACCCTGGGGTGAGATGCCCCGGCCCTGGAGATATGGATGAAATCACTGTTTAAAGTAACGCTGCTGGCGACCACGATGGCCGTTGCTCTGCATGCACCGCTCACTTTCGCTGCGGACGCCGCGAAACCAGCTGCAACTGCTGACAGCAAAGCCGCGTTCAAGAATGACGACCAGAAATCTGCTTATGCGCTGGGCGCTTCGCTGGGTCGTTACATGGAAAACTCCCTGAAGGAACAAGAAAAACTGGGGATCAAACTGGATAAAGATCAGCTGATCGCGGGTGTCCAGGATGCATTTGCAGACAAGAGCAAACTGTCTGACCAGGAAATCGAGCAGACCTTGCAGGCATTTGAAGCGCGCGTGAAGACCTCCGCTCAGGCGAAGATGGAAAAAGACGCCGCTGATAACGAAGCGAAAGGTAAAGCGTTCCGCGAGAAATTTGCTAAAGAGAAAGGGGCGAAAACCTCTTCAACAGGTCTGGTTTATAAAGTAGAGAAAGCCGGTACTGGCGAAGCGCCAAAAGACAGCGACACCGTTGTGGTTAACTACAAAGGTACGCTGATCGACGGTAAAGAGTTCGATAACTCCTACACCCGTGGCGAACCGCTCTCTTTCCGTCTGGACGGCGTGATCCCGGGCTGGACTGAAGGCCTGAAGAACATTAAGAAAGGCGGTAAGATCCAGATGGTTATCCCACCGGATCTGGCCTACGGTAAAACGGGCGTTCCGGGTATTCCGGCTAACTCCACGCTGGTATTCGATGTAGAGCTGCTGGACATCAAACCGGCGCCGAAAGCCGATGCGAAACCAGACGCGGCGGCCGACGCTAAATCGGCAGATGCTGCTAAAAAATAAAAACTGAGAACCGCCGCCTGTCATGGCGGCGGTTTTTTTATTGCAGGCCGGATATAATTAATACTGGAAAGCGGAACCCCCGCTGTATTAATTTAATCATCCGCGTAAATAATGAGCCTGCCCTGAAAACATAACGACAGGCTCCTGAAAAGGAGTGTTTTTTTTCATGTCCAGGTCGCTTTTAACCAACGAAACCAGTGAGCTTGACTTACTGGATCAACGTCCTTTCGATCAAACCGACTTTGATATTCTGAAATCCTACGAAGCGGTGGTGGACGGGTTAGCGATGCTCATTGGTTCCCATTGTGAAATCGTATTGCACTCTTTGCAGGATTTGAAATGCTCAGCCATTCGCATTGCCAACGGTGAACACACGGGGCGCAAAATTGGCTCGCCGATCACTGACCTTGCATTGCGCATGCTGCATGATATGACGGGTGCGGATAGCAGCGTATCGAAGTGTTACTTCACACGCGCGAAAAGCGGTGTCCTGATGAAGTCAGTGACGATTGCCATTCGCAACCGCGAGCATCGCGTAATTGGTCTGCTGTGCATCAACATGAACCTTGATGTGCCGTTCTCGCAGATTATGAATACCTTTATTCCGCCGGAAACGCCGGAAGTGGGTTCCGCCGTGAACTTTGCCTCCTCAGTGGAGGATCTGGTCACTCAGACGCTGGAATTCACCATTGAAGAGGTGAATGCCGATCGCAATGTCTCTAATAACGCGAAGAATCGTCAGATTGTGCTGAATCTGTATGAGAAGGGGATCTTCGATATTAAAGATGCGATTAACCAGGTGGCTGACCGCCTGAACATCTCCAAACATACGGTCTACCTCTATATTCGTCAGTTCAAAAGCGGCGACTTCCAGGGGCAAGATAAGTAATGCGTTTTGCCATTGTGGTGACGGGGCCAGCGTACGGAACGCAGCAAGCGAGCAGCGCGTTGCAGTTTGCGCATGCCTTAGTTAACGAAGGGCATGAGCTGAGCAGCGTCTTTTTCTACCGGGAAGGCGTGTATAACGCCAACCAGTTGACCTCTCCGGCCAGCGATGAATTCGACCTGGTGCGCGCATGGCAGCAGTTGGGCGCGCAGCATGGCGTCGCATTAAATATCTGCGTTGCGGCGGCGCTGCGTCGCGGCATTGTGGATGAGACCGAAGCAAAAAGGCTGGCGCTGGCATCAGCCAACTTACAGCCAGGGTTTTCGTTGAGCGGGCTTGGCGCGCTGGCGGAAGCCTCCCTGACCTGCGATCGCGTGGTGCAGTTTTGATGAAACGTATTGCTTTTGTATTTTCCACCACGCCGCACGGCAGCGCATCGGGTCGCGAAGGACTGGATGCGTTACTGGCGACGTCGGCGCTGACGGAAGAGACTGGCGTCTTTTTTATCGGCGATGGCGTTTTTCAGATTCTTTCGGGACAAACGCCTGACGTTGTGCTGGCGCGGGATTACATCGCCACCTTCAAACTGCTGGGGCTGTACGATATCGAGCAATGCTGGCTGTGCGCCGCTTCGTTGCGTGAGCGCGGTCTGGAGACGGGGGTGAGTTTCATTGTGGATGCGACGCCGCTTGAACCTGAAGCGTTGCGCGGTGAACTGGACAATTATGATGTTATCCTGAGGTTCTGACGTGACTATCCTGCATACATTACATCGTTCCGCATGGCTCAGTGACGTTTCCGCGCTTCTTCGCGTGTGCAAAGAAGGCGATGCGCTTTTATTGCTACAGGATGGCGTTACGGCGGCCATCGAAGGTAGCCGTTTCCTTGAAAGTTTGCGTAACGCCCCCATAACGGTTTACGCACTGAAAGAAGATATCGATGCTCGCGGTTTGAGCGGTCAAATTTCAGACAGTGTCGTCAGGGTTGACTATACTGACTTCGTCAGACTTGCGGTTAAGCATCCCAGCCAGATGGCCTGGTGATTGTGGGATCGTTGTATATTTCTTGACACCTTTTCGACACCGCCCTAAAATTCGGCGTCCTCATATTGTGTGAGGCCGTTTTATTACGTGTTTACGAAGCAAAAGCTAAAACCAGGAGCTATTTAATGGCAACAGTTAACCAGCTGGTACGCAAACCACGTGCTCGCAAAGTTGCGAAAAGCAACGTGCCTGCGCTGGAAGCATGCCCGCAAAAACGTGGCGTATGTACTCGTGTATATACTACCACCCCTAAAAAACCGAACTCCGCGCTGCGTAAAGTATGCCGTGTTCGTCTGACTAACGGTTTTGAAGTGACTTCCTACATCGGTGGTGAAGGTCACAACCTGCAGGAGCACTCCGTGATCCTGATCCGTGGCGGTCGTGTAAAAGACCTCCCGGGTGTTCGTTACCACACCGTACGTGGTGCGCTTGACTGCTCCGGCGTTAAAGACCGTAAGCAAGCTCGCTCCAAGTATGGCGTGAAGCGTCCTAAGGCTTAATGGTTCTCCGTTAAGTAAGGCCAAACGTTTTAACTTAAATGTCAAACTAAACTCGTAGAGTTTTGGACAATCCTGAATTAACAACGGAGTATTTCCATGCCACGTCGTCGCGTCATTGGTCAGCGTAAAATTCTTCCGGATCCGAAGTTCGGATCAGAACTGCTGGCTAAATTTGTAAATATCCTGATGGTAGATGGTAAAAAATCTACTGCCGAAACTATCGTATACAGCGCGCTGGAGACCCTGGCTCAGCGTTCTGGTAAATCTGAACTGGAAGCTTTCGAAGTAGCTCTCGAAAACGTGCGCCCGACTGTCGAAGTTAAGTCTCGCCGCGTTGGTGGTTCTACTTATCAGGTACCAGTTGAAGTCCGTCCGGTTCGTCGTAATGCTCTGGCAATGCGTTGGATCGTTGAAGCTGCTCGTAAACGCGGTGATAAATCCATGGCTCTGCGCCTGGCGAACGAACTCACTGATGCTGCAGACAACAAAGGTACTGCAGTTAAGAAACGTGAAGACGTTCACCGTATGGCAGAAGCCAACAAGGCGTTCGCACACTACCGTTGGTAATCCCTTCGGAATTTTAGTCACCAGGCGGGCGCTTCCAGCAAGCAGCCCGCTTTGGGCTACTTAAATTGAACGCCTAGAAGATAAAACGAGGAATCAAATGGCTCGTACAACACCCATCGCACGCTACCGTAACATCGGTATCAGTGCGCACATCGACGCCGGTAAAACCACTACTACCGAACGTATTCTGTTCTACACCGGTGTAAACCATAAAATCGGTGAAGTTCATGACGGCGCAGCTACCATGGACTGGATGGAGCAGGAGCAGGAGCGTGGTATTACCATCACCTCCGCAGCGACTACTGCATTCTGGTCTGGTATGGCTAAGCAGTATGAACCGCATCGCGTAAACATCATCGACACCCCGGGGCACGTTGACTTCACTATCGAAGTAGAACGTTCCATGCGTGTTCTTGATGGTGCAGTAATGGTTTACTGCGCAGTTGGTGGTGTTCAGCCGCAGTCTGAAACCGTATGGCGTCAGGCAAACAAATATAAAGTTCCGCGCATTGCGTTCGTTAACAAAATGGACCGTATGGGTGCGAACTTCCTGAAAGTTGTTGGTCAGATCAAAAGCCGTCTGGGCGCGAACCCTGTTCCGCTGCAACTGGCGATTGGCGCTGAAGAAGCGTTCACCGGTGTTGTTGACCTGGTGAAAATGAAAGCCATCAACTGGAACGAAGCAGATGCAGGCGTTACCTTCACTTACGAAGATATCCCGGCTGACATGCAGGAACTGGCTGAAGAATGGCACCAGAACCTGATCGAGTCCGCTGCGGAAGCTTCTGAAGAGCTGATGGAGAAATACCTGGGTGGCGAAGAACTGACTGAAGAAGAGATCAAAAAAGCTCTGCGTCAGCGTGTTCTGAGCAACGAAATCATCCTGGTAACCTGTGGTTCTGCATTTAAGAACAAAGGTGTTCAGGCGATGCTGGATGCGGTAATTGATTACCTGCCATCCCCGGTTGACGTACCTGCGATCAACGGTATCCTGGACGACGGTAAAGATACTCCGGCTGAGCGTCATGCTAGCGATGATGAGCCTTTCTCTGCACTGGCATTCAAAATCGCTACCGACCCGTTCGTGGGTAACCTGACCTTCTTCCGTGTGTACTCTGGTGTGGTTAACTCTGGTGATACTGTACTGAACTCTGTGAAATCCGCACGTGAGCGTTTCGGTCGTATCGTTCAGATGCACGCTAACAAACGTGAAGAGATCAAAGAAGTTCGCGCGGGCGACATCGCTGCTGCTATCGGTCTGAAAGACGTAACTACGGGTGACACCCTGTGTGATCCGGACGCGCCGATCATTCTGGAACGTATGGAATTCCCTGAGCCGGTAATCTCCATCGCAGTAGAACCGAAAACCAAAGCTGACCAGGAAAAAATGGGTCTGGCTCTGGGCCGTCTGGCTAAAGAAGACCCGTCTTTCCGCGTATGGACTGACGAAGAATCTAACCAGACCATTATCGCCGGTATGGGTGAGCTGCACCTCGACATCATCGTTGACCGTATGAAGCGTGAATTCAACGTTGAAGCGAACGTCGGTAAACCTCAGGTTGCTTACCGCGAAGCGATTCGCTCGAAAGTTACCGATATCGAAGGTAAACACGCCAAGCAGTCTGGTGGTCGCGGTCAGTACGGTCATGTTGTTATCGACATGTACCCGCTGGAGCCGGGTTCCAACCCGAAAGGCTACGAGTTCATCAACGACATCAAGGGTGGTGTAATCCCTGGCGAATACATCCCGGCCGTTGATAAAGGTATCCAGGAGCAGCTGAAAGCAGGCCCGCTGGCTGGCTATCCGGTTGTTGACATCGGTATCCGTCTGCACTTCGGTTCTTACCATGACGTTGACTCCTCTGAACTGGCGTTTAAACTGGCTGCGTCTATTGCCTTTAAAGAAGGCTTTAAGAAAGCGAAACCTGTTCTGCTTGAGCCGATCATGAAGGTTGAGGTAGAAACGCCGGAAGAGAACACCGGTGACGTAATTGGTGACTTGAGCCGTCGTCGCGGTATGCTGCGCGGTCAGGAATCCGAAGTTACTGGCGTTAAGATCCACGCTGAAGTACCGCTGTCTGAAATGTTCGGATATGCAACTCAGCTGCGTTCTCTGACCAAAGGTCGCGCATCATACACTATGGAATTCCTGAAGTATGATGATGCACCGAGCAACGTTGCTCAGGCCGTTATTGAAGCCCGTGGTAAATAATCCACAGGATTAAAACCTAAGTCCCGTGCTCTCTCCTGAAGGGGAGAGCACTATAGTAAGGAATATAGCCGTGTCTAAAGAAAAATTTGAACGTACAAAACCGCACGTTAACGTCGGCACCATCGGCCACGTTGACCATGGTAAAACTACTCTGACTGCTGCAATCACTACCGTACTGGCTAAAACCTACGGCGGTGCTGCTCGTGCATTCGACCAGATCGATAACGCGCCGGAAGAAAAAGCTCGTGGTATCACCATCAACACTTCTCACGTTGAATACGACACCCCGACTCGCCACTACGCGCACGTAGACTGCCCGGGCCACGCCGACTATGTTAAAAACATGATCACCGGTGCTGCGCAGATGGACGGCGCGATCCTGGTTGTTGCTGCGACTGACGGCCCGATGCCGCAGACCCGTGAGCACATCCTGCTGGGTCGTCAGGTAGGCGTTCCGTACATCATCGTGTTCCTGAACAAATGCGACATGGTTGATGACGAAGAGCTGCTGGAACTGGTTGAGATGGAAGTGCGTGAACTGCTGTCTCAGTACGATTTCCCGGGCGACGACACGCCGATCGTTCGTGGTTCTGCTCTGAAAGCGCTGGAAGGCGACGCAGAGTGGGAAGCGAAAATCATCGAACTGGCTGGCTACCTGGATTCCTACATCCCGGAACCAGAGCGTGCGATTGACAAGCCGTTCCTGCTGCCGATCGAAGACGTATTCTCCATCTCCGGTCGTGGTACCGTTGTTACCGGTCGTGTAGAGCGCGGTATCATCAAAGTGGGCGAAGAAGTTGAAATCGTTGGTATCAAAGAGACTGCGAAGTCTACCTGTACTGGCGTTGAAATGTTCCGCAAACTGCTGGACGAAGGCCGTGCTGGTGAGAACGTAGGTGTTCTGCTGCGTGGTATCAAACGTGAAGAAATCGAACGTGGTCAGGTACTGGCTAAGCCGGGCACCATCAAGCCGCACACCAAGTTCGAATCTGAAGTGTACATTCTGTCCAAAGACGAAGGCGGCCGTCATACTCCGTTCTTCAAAGGCTACCGTCCGCAGTTCTACTTCCGTACAACTGACGTGACTGGCACCATCGAACTGCCGGAAGGCGTAGAGATGGTAATGCCGGGCGACAACATCAAAATGGTTGTTACCCTGATCCACCCGATCGCGATGGACGACGGTCTGCGTTTCGCAATCCGTGAAGG
>NZ_JAOWFN010000014.1:0-20591 GCF_030333595.1 Citrobacter sp. CK181
CGGTGCAACGACTGGAGTCAATAAAAAATCCATATTGGGTTGTCATCGGTTACTCCTTATACCTTCTCAACCTGAACGAGGTTCGTATGGGACGGATTCCCCTTAGCGAGAGGAGAAGGACGCTGGGTCGTCAGGACGTTAATACATCCCCCCTGATCCACGCGTTTTGCATCCGGGTCATACCAGGCGCCTTCGCCCAACGCAACGACGCCCGGCATCATGCGCGGCGTCACTTTCGCCTCAATATGCAACTCGCCGCGACCGTTGAAGATACGCACTTTGTCGCCGTTGCTGATGCCGCGTTTTTGCGCGTCCATCGGGTTAATCCACATCTCCTGGCGGCAGGAAGCTTTCAGAACGTCCACGTTGCCATAGGTAGAGTGCACGCGAGATTTGTAGTGGAAGCCCGTTAATTGCAACGGATAGTCTTTAGTCAACGGATCGCTGTAGTTTTCGAAGCCCGGCGTATAGATCGGCAACGGATCGATCACATCGCCTTCCGGCAGTTCCCAGGTTGCCGCAATCTCTGCCAGCGCCTGCGAATAGATCTCGATTTTGCCCGACGGCGTTGTCAGCGGATTAGCCTGCGGATCGTCACGGAACGCTTTATAGGCAACGTGATGACCTTCAGGGTCGCGCTGCTTAAAGATGCCCTGCTTGCGGAATGCTTCAAATGTCGGCAGTTCGGGAATCGCCTGACGCGACTGTTCGTACAGATGACGCATCCACTCTTCTTGCGTACGCCCTTCGGTAAACTGCTGCTCCACGCCGAGACGCTTCGCCAGCTCGCTGGTCATCTGATAGATAGTCTTGCACTCAAAGCGCGGTTTAATGGCCTGGTCGGTGAAAATAACGTAGGACATGTTCCCGCAGGAGGCATCCAGCGCGAAGTCCATCTGCTCAGAAGCGGTGCAGTCCGGCAGCAGAATATCGGCATATTTCGCTGAAGAGGTCATATGACAGTCGATAACGACGATCATTTCGCACTTCTTATCATCCTGCAAAATTTCATGCGTGCGGTTAATTTCGGAATGCTGGTTAATCAGGCAGTTACCGGCATAGTTCCAGATCATTTTGATGGGAACGTCGAGTTTATCTTTGCCGCGAACCCCGTCACGCAGCGCCGTCATTTCCGGCCCGCGCTCAATGGCATCGGTCCATAAGAACATCGAAATGCTGGTCTCGACCGGGTTTTCCAGCGTTGGCATACGCTCAAACGGCAAATCGTAAGATCCCTCACGCGCACCGCTGTTGCCGCCGTTAATGCCGACGTTGCCGGTCAGGATCGCCAGCATAGAGATTGCGCGAGTAACGATTTCGCCGTTGGCATGACGCTGCGGCCCCCAACCCTGGCTGATGTAAGCGGGTTTGGCGCTACCGATTTCACGCGCCAGTTTTACAATGCGCGCCGCCGGGATACCGGTGATCTGCGACGCCCACTCCGGCGTCTTCGCAATACCGTCTCTACCCTGTCCCAGAATATAGGCTTTGTAGTGACCATTTTTCGGCGTGCTGGCGGGTAAGGTTTTTTCGTCATAACCCACGCAGTATTTGTCGAGGAACGGCTGATCGACCATATCTTCGGTGATCATGACGTATGCCAGCGCATTTACCAGCGCCGCATCCGTACCCGGGCGAATCGGAATCCACTCATCCTCACGACCCGCGCCGGTATCGGTATAACGCGGATCGATAATAATCATCCGCGCGTTTGATTTTTGCCGTGCCTGTTCGAGGTAATAGGTTACCCCGCCGCCGCTCATACGGGTTTCCCCCGGATTGTTACCAAACAGCACAACCAGCTTACTATTTTCAATGTCGGAAGGACTATTGCCGTCCGCCCAGCCGCCGTAGGTGTAATTTAACCCGGCGGCAATTTGCGCGGATGAGTAATCGCCGTAGTGGTTGAGGTAACCGCCGCAGCAGTTCATCAGCCGGGCAACCAGTGTTTTTCCTGGCGGCCAGGAGCGCGTCATCGTGCCGCCAAGCGTACCCGTACCATAGTTTAAATAGATGGATTCATTGCCGTAGTCTTTGATAAGACGCTGCATATTGGTGGTGATAATGTCATAGGCTTCGTCCCAGCTGATGCGCTCAAACTTACCTTCACCACGCTTGCCAACGCGCTTCATTGGATACTTCAGACGATCGGGGTTATAAACCCGGCGGCGCATAGAACGCCCGCGCAGACAGGCGCGAATCTGATGCAGACCGTCATAGTTATCATCGCCCGTATTGTCCGTTTCAACATATTTGATTTCACCGTCCACCACATGCATGCGCAGCGGGCAGCGGCTTCCACAGTTAACGGTGCAAGCGCTCCAGATAATTTTTTCGCTGGATGCGCTGGGGCTGATAGCGTCAGCCGCATTGGCGATCCGGGTAAATGGCAGAGTCAATGCGCTACTGGCGATTGCCAGCCCGCCTATTGCTGTCGTTTTTACCAGGCCTCGACGAGTTACCTCAGCTGCCAGTACAGCATCGGGGATATTCGTTTTCATGATGACTCACTTTGCTTGCTCACGATTGATAAAAGCCAGACACTTCGTTATGTAGTTATTTATATAAAGAATAAATCGCTATATAGTTTTGTATATAATGAATATGAGAAAAATCAGCGATAAATGCTAATCTTCATTCGAAGGTAGTATTACCCCCAAAGGGGTAATCATTCTTGTCCGGTGTCAAACAGGCATAAAAAAAAGCGCCCGGAGGCGCTTTTTAAGCAGAGAGAAGCGGGGATTAGCCGATATATTCCAGCCCGTTCATATACGGACGTAATACTTCTGGAACTTCGATGCGGCCATCAGCCTGCTGGTAGTTTTCCATCACGGCAACTAAAGTACGCCCAACCGCCAGACCGGAACCGTTCAGAGTATGAACCAGACGGGTTTTCTTGTCGGACTTACTGCGGCAGCGTGCCTGCATACGACGCGCCTGGAAATCCCATACGTTCGAGCAGGAAGAGATTTCACGGTAAGTGTTCTGCGCCGGGATCCATACTTCGAGATCGTAGGTTTTACATGCGCCAAAGCCCATGTCACCGGTACACAGAACGATTTTACGGTACGGCAGACCCAGCAACTGAAGCACTTTCTCAGCATGGCCGGTCATCTCTTCCAGCGCATCCATTGACTCTTCTGGACGCACAATCTGCACCATCTCAACTTTATCGAACTGGTGCATACGGATCAGACCGCGCGTGTCACGACCGTAAGAACCCGCTTCAGAACGGAAGCATGGCGTATGCGCAGTCATTTTGATCGGCAGCGCATCTTCGTCGATGATTTCATCACGCACCAGGTTAGTCAGCGGCACTTCCGCCGTCGGGATCAGCGCATAGTTGCTGCTGTCAGCCTCTTCTTCCAGCGGGCGAGTATGGAACAGATCGCCCGCAAATTTCGGCAACTGCCCTGTACCGTACAGCGTGTCGTGGTTCACCAGATACGGCACGTAGTTTTCACTGTAACCATGCTGTTCAGTGTGCAGATCCAGCATGAACTGCGACAGCGCGCGGTGCATACGGGCAATCTGCCCTTTCATTACCACAAAACGAGAACCGGTCAGTTTAACCGCAGCCGCGAAGTCGAGACCGGCGTGCATTTCACCCAGCGTCACATGATCGCGGACGTCGAAATCAAACTCACGCGGGGTTCCCCAACGGCTGACTTCAACGTTGTCGTTTTCATCTTTACCTACCGGTACATCATCAGCCGGTAAGTTAGGAATGGTCAGCGCGATATCGCGAATTTCAGCCTGTAAGCTCTCCAGCTCGGCTTTTGCCGCATCCAGCTCTTCGCCCAGCTTGTTCACTTCCAGACGTAAAGGCTCGATATCTTCCCCGCGCGCTTTCGCCTGGCCGATGGATTTCGATCGAGAGTTACGCTCTGCTTGCAGGTTTTCCGTGTTGACCTGCAAAACTTTACGACGCTCTTCAAGAGCGCGCAGCTTATCTACATCCAGCTTAAAGCCCCGGCGTGCCAGTTTTTCAGCGACTGCGTCTGGCTCATTACGCAGCAGATTGGGATCGAGCATGCTTATCCTGTGCTTATCGAATTAAAATAGGAAACGTGACCACAGCCTGCAGTCACAGGGATACAATGCCAACATTACCGCAACGATCGCGCTAACGGTAGCGTTTTGTGGGGCTATTTTGATCCTGTTCAGCCAGCCAGGCGAGCTTTTCGCCAATCTTGCCTTCAAGACCCCTGTTTGTGGGATGATAATAGCGTGTTTGTGCTATTTCCGGCGGGAAATAAACCTCGCCTGCGGCGTAGGCGTTTGGCTCATCATGCGCGTAGCGGTATTCCTGGCCATAGCCCATTTCTTTCATCAGTTTCGTCGGCGCATTGCGCAGATGCACAGGCACGTCATAATCCGGGCGTTCACGGGCATCGGCCAGCGCCGCTTTGAACGCGGTATAAACCGCGTTACTTTTCGGCGCACAGGCCAGATAAACAATCGCCTGGGCTATCGCCCGTTCCCCTTCCGCAGGGCCAACACGGGTAAAGCAATCCCACGCAGAAATCGCCACCTGCATTGCGCGAGGATCGGCATTGCCGACGTCTTCAGAAGCAATCGCCAGGCAACGTCGGGCGACATACAGCGGGTCGCCGCCAGCGGTAATGATCCGGGCATACCAGTAAAGCGCCGCGTCCGGGGCGCTACCACGCACCGATTTATGCAATGCGGAGATGAGATCGTAAAAGCGGTCGCCTTTATTATCAAAGCGCGCGCTGCGCTCCCCGGCGATTTCGGTCAGTAATGCGGGCAATAATACTCGCTTACCGCTGTCATCCACTTCCGCCATGTCTGCCATCATTTCCAGCGTATTTAACGCCCGACGCGCATCTCCGTTCACCAGTTCGGCGATCGCCCGGCGCGTCTCGTCCGGCAGAACGATATCCTGGCCGCCATAACCACGCGCTTTGTCATCCATCGCCTGATTCAGTACCTGCTCAATATCTTCAGTCGTTAAGGATTTGAGGAGATACACGCGGGCGCGTGACAGCAAAGCCGAGTTCAGCTCGAAGGACGGGTTTTCGGTCGTCGCGCCAATAAACGTAATCGTGCCGTCTTCGATATGCGGCAGAAACGCATCCTGCTGGCTCTTGTTGAAGCGATGGACTTCATCGACAAACAGAATAGTGCGGCGCCCGGCATTACGGTTCTGGCGGGCGCGTTCAATGGCTTCACGGATCTCTTTTACGCCAGAAGTCACGGCGGAAATGCGTTCGACGTCAGCATTGGCATAGCGGGCAATCACTTCGGCCAGCGTGGTTTTGCCCGTACCGGGCGGCCCCCACAAAATCATCGAGTGCAGGTGCCCGGCCTCAATTGCACGAGGCAAAGGCTTACCCGCAGCCAGCAGATGCTGCTGACCAATATACTGCGCTAAATTTTCTGGCCGCATACGCGCGGCCAGTGGCTGAAAGGTATTATCAGAAAAATCGAGCGACAGATTGCTCACTCATGCGCCTCTACTTACGTTGGTCGTCTACCGTTACACCTTGCGGCGGAGTAAAGGTAAATTTTGATGCATCGACAGCGCTATTCTGCTGAGATTTCAGCTGATAGCTGCTGCGCTGATCGTCTTGTTCCACTGCGCTGAACTGATGAATAGTCCCGTCACGACCCACATTAATGGTGAACTGCTTCAGGTTACCGCTGCTGCTTTTTGGCGTCAGCACAAAGTCATCGCCATTTTGTTTGATGTTGTACTGCTGCCAGTCGCTGGTCTGGTTGCGGGCTATCAGCATAAACGGCGTATTGCCCGTCGCATCTTTTAACCAGGTCGCCGTTGCCTGCTCGACAAACGGGTTAAAGAACCATAGCGTTTTCCCGTCAGAGACCAGAATGCTCTCGTCGGGCTGCGTCATATGCCAGTTAAACAGATTAGGACGCTTAACCCATAAGTCGCCCTGGCCTTCCTGAACGGCGGCGCCACTGCCGTCAGTCACTTTTTGTGTAAAGCTGGCGTGGAAGCTGCTGACTTTATCCAGACGGCTTTTCAGATCGCTGGCGGCATCCGCCCATACGCTGCTCACCACAAAGCCGGAGAGTAATGCGCAGGTGATTGCGATTTTTTTCATCATTATTCCTCAAAATACGTCACTCCCGATGGGGAGTTCCCTCTGCTCTCTATTCCAGGCCAAAAATCAGCATGAGGAAAGAAGAAAATACTGAATTCTTATTTATTTACCGATCTTTGCAATCATTCGAACGGCGGTGGCGCCAGCACCTCGCGGTTCCCGTTATGGCCTTGTTCGCTGACAATGCCCTGGGCTTCCATCTGCTCGACAATGCGCGCCGCACGGTTGTAACCGATACGGAACTGACGCTGAACGCCAGAAATGGACGCTTTGCGTTTTTCGGTCACAAAGCTCACCGCCTGATCGAATAACGGGTCCAGCTCTTCGCCGCCGTCAAAACCGCCGCCGCCCCCTTCGCTTTCGCTATCCGAGGTGATGCCGTCAATGTATTGCGGGCGACCACGCGCTTTCCAGTCCTGCACCACCGCATGCACTTCCTGGTCGCGGACAAACGCGCCATGAACACGTACCGGCATGGTTGAGTTCGGGCCGGAATAAAGCATATCCCCCATCCCCAACAGGGACTCCGCACCGCCCTGATCGAGGATCGTGCGTGAGTCGATCTTACTGGATACGGTAAAGGCGATACGCGTCGGAATGTTGGCCTTAATCAGACCGGTAATAACGTCAACCGACGGACGCTGAGTCGCCAGCACCAGGTGAATACCTGCGGCACGCGCTTTCTGCGCCAGACGCGCAATCAGCTCTTCAACTTTCTTACCGACGGTCATCATCAGATCGGCGAATTCATCGACCAGAACCACGATATACGGCAGTTTTTCCAGCACCGGATGCTGGGCATCCATGCTGTCGCCCGGCTTCCAGTACGGGTCTGGAATCGGACGCCCCATCCGTGCCGCTTCGGCAATTTTCTCGTTATAGCCTGCCAGATTACGCACGCCAAGCGCCGACATCAGCTTATAGCGGCGTTCCATTTCATTAACGCTCCAGCGCAATGCGTTGGCGGCGTCTTTCATATCGGTAACCACTTCGGTCAGCAGATGTGGAATGCCTTCATAGACCGAAAGTTCCAGCATTTTCGGGTCAATCATGATGAAACGCACGTCTTCCGGCTGCGCTTTATACAGCATGCTGAGGATCATGGCATTGACCCCAACCGATTTACCGGAACCCGTCGTCCCCGCAACCAGCAGATGAGGCATTTTCGCCAGATCGGCCACAACCGGATCGCCAGCGATATCTTTACCCAGCACCACGGTGAGCGGCGACGGATTCTCGCGGAATTTAGCGTTATCCAGCACTTCACGCAGGTAGACGGTCTGACGTTTTTTGTTCGGCAGTTCGAGGCCCACGTAAGGCTTACCAGGGATCACTTCTACCACGCGTACCGCAACGGTTGACAGTGAACGCGCGAGATCGCGTGACAGGTTAGAAATACGCGCGGCTTTCACGCCCGGCGCCAGATTCAGCTCAAAACGGGTAATAACAGGCCCTGGGGAATAGTTCACCACGTCAGCTTTAATGCGGAAATCCGCCAGACGCGCTTCGACCAGGCGCGCCATTTGTTCCAGCGCGAAAGTATCGACCGGTTCCACTGCGCTCGGCGGCGGCGTCAGCAGATCCAGCGACGGCAACGGCGTGGTAGGTTTCTGCAACGGACGACTGTCGCCATTACGCATCAACAACGGATGGATCAGGCTTTCCTGCGGCTGTGGCGCGGCCGGTTGTTGCGGCTGTTGATACGGTTGCTGCGGCGCGACGGGCTGCTGTGGTTGTTGATACTGTTGCTGTGGCGCAACCGGCTGCTGATACTGCTGCTGTGGCGCGACGGGCTGCTGCGGCGACTGATACTGTGGCTGCGGCGCAACCGGCTGTTGCGGCTGCTGATACTGCTGCTGCGGCGACTGATGCTGCGGCTGCGGCGCGGCCGGCTGCTCAGGCATCACGCCGGGAGTAAACAACGGCTCATGCGGGCCTTCATCCACCAGCGCTTTCATCGGCGAGAATTCAAAATCATCCAGCGAGAACGGATGGGCTCCCGCAGGCTGTTCCCCGGCATAGCGCTGCTGCTGCGAAGAGGCAAACTGGCGAGCCAGTTCAGCTTCTGCTGCATCCTCATCTTCTGCCTGAGGAGCATCATGTTGATATTCGGAACCATAACGATGCTGCTGAGACTGGGCGAACTGACGTGCCAGCTCATCCTGCTGCATCTCATCAATTTCATCATCGCTATACTGCGTTTCGGCATCATACTGATGACGCCCCGCCGCACGCGCTTTCTCTTCCGCGATACGCTGAGACGGTAATTTTATGCCATACGAGGCCAGCTCACGGCGGGTCGGAACGCGAACGCGGTTAGGGCGAGGCAGTTGCGGGCCAATCCCCTCTTTAACCTGCGGGCGTGGCGCACCACCGCTTACCGGGCTAAACGCAGGTGCAGCGGATGCCGCCGCCGCGCCTGCGGCCAGCGTTGCATCTTTGACGCCTGCCGCCAACGGCGCAACCGCGGCAACGGATTCAACAGGCGGCACAGAAGCTGCTGTCGGTGCCGATGGTTTAACCGACTCCGGCGCTTTCGCTGGCTCAGGAATCGGCTGATACCACGCAGCCAGCTGCTCACGCTCACGCGCGCGTTTTTCTTCCACTTCTTCAAAGTAGTAGAGCGGCGGACGGGCGGGTTTAATTTCTTCTGCTACAGGCTCAGGCTCTACCGCAGACGGTGGCTCAACAGCAGGCTGCTGCTGGTAATACGTATCCTGAACCGGTTCCTGCGGGTAAGCCGGCTGCGGCTCGAAAGTCGGCTCGTGTTGATAAACCGGCTCAGGGTGCCAGGGTTGTTCCGCCGCAGGTTCCTGCGCCTGCGGCACAGGCTGTTCATACGCGTGTTCAGCGTAATACTGCGCTTGCGGCTCGGTCGGCGCAGGTTGCTGCCACGGTTCATGATGTGGCGCGGGCGGCTGCGCATATTGTGGTTGCGGCGGATAACTTTCCGGCGCGGGCGCAATGACCGGTTCGCCGGTTTGCGGCCCCGGAACAGGCTGCCATTCCACCACCGGTTGCGCAGGCGCGGTTTCAGCACCCGGCACCGACGGTGCAGACATAACCGGATCGGCAGGCGCCGCCCAGGCTTGCGTTGCCGTTGTCGCCGCAGCAGCGGAGGCAACAGGCTCCGTGACCGAATGCCCATTCAGCAGAGGATCGTATTCCTCATATTCCGGCTGCGTCGCACGATGGCCGGAGAACAGCACATCATCAGGATCGGCAGCCACGCCACGCGCGCTGTATTCGATATCGTCTTCATCATCCATACGCTTGCCGGAGAAAAGCGCCGCATCCGTGTGTCGCCCACGCGGATTGCTGAACTTCTCTGCCAACCGCTTACGGCGCGCCAGTGCGCCACGAAGGATGCGCGCACGTCGGGATTCGCGCTGTGCGCCCACCGCTTCATCTTCGTATTCGTCATCATCTTCATACTCGTCGTCATCGACCCAGGTGTCATCGCGGCGAGTACGGTTGCTGGCGAAGGTGAGAATATTCAGCAGCCAGCCACCCAGTTTTTCTGCAATGCTCACCCAGGACCAGCCGGTGAAGAGCGTCAGACCGGCTGCCCAGACGCACAGCAGCGTAATCGTTCCCCCGCTGCTGTGCAGCAGAGGCTGAAGCGTGGTGCTTAACAGGCTGCCAATGACGCCGCCGGACGCGAAGTACCAGATATCATCAGCATTAATTGCGGCTAATCCGCAGGAGGTAAGAATCAACGCCAGGACGCCGATAATGCGCAGCGACACGGCAAAATAGTCGATGTAATCGTCGTTGCTCTGGTGCCGCCAGGCAAACCAGCAGCCGCCAACGATAATCACCGGGATGGTGTAGGCCATCACGCCAAAGATAAAGAACAGCGTGTCAGCCAGCCACGCGCCCGGCGCTCCGCCCAAATTATGGATAGGCTCATGCCATGCGGTTTGCGACCAACTGGGATCTGAAGGGTTAAAGCTAAGTAAGGCTGCCATCAACCAGACGGCAAAAAGGGCAATAAGGATCAGCAACGCTTCCAGAAGTCGGCGCCCGCTGCTTAACTTTTTCAATGTGACTTCTTTGTCTTCAGTGTATTCCTGGCTCAAAAAAGGCTCTCCAGGTTTCGGGCTTTTCCTGCCCGATGCTAAAACGGACAACAGCACCGGGTTGCCCCGGCACTGTTGCTGTATGGATTAACAGGAGTGTAATCAAACTACGTCGATTTTGCACCTGTTCCGTGTTAGCGCGTCTTAATTACCAGACGATTGCTCTGTTTGACTTCTTCCATTACCACGTAAGTACGTGTGTCATTCACGCCAGGCAGACGCAGCAGGGTTTCACCCAGCAGCTTACGGTACGCTGACATATCCGGCACGCGTGTTTTCAACAGGTAGTCGAAATCACCGGAAACTAAATGACACTCTTGAATTTCTTCAAGTTTTTGTACTGCGGCGTTAAATTGTTCAAACACATCTGGAGCGCCACGATTCAGAGTAATCTCAACAAAAACCAGAAGTGATGCATCCAGATAATGCGGGTTTAACAGCGCCGTATAGCCCTGAATAAAACCCTGTCTTTCCAGCCGACGGACACGCTCAAGGCAAGGCGTCGGTGAAAGTCCCACTCGTTTAGAAAGCTCGACGTTAGAAATACGCCCATCCTTTTGCAACTCATTAAGAATGTTACGATCGATACGGTCGAGATCTTTGCCAGGGCGCTTCTTGCTATCTACCATTATTATTGTCTCTCTGTATTCCTTCCCTACTCCTGCCTGACTCTACTAACATCACTGTTCAGAGTCGATGCCCATCACAATAGACCGAACCCAGAGGGATTAACGGCGCGCAATGCCAGGGCCTATGGTGAGAAGACCGTTGCCGGATGGCAGCTATCGACATCACGAATGGCGTCTGTCCACGCCATGCGTAGATTTCACTAGCCCGGTAAACATGGTGCTTATATGCATGATTATGCAGCACACACATAACACTGTTTTTTTCTTCCAGAAGATGTTTTCGCAAAACAGCAGGGGATTGTCAAAGCAAAACATCGATTTTTAGTACAACATGCCAGTTATTCATTAAGAGCGGCGCTAAATCGTCATTTTATCACCTTATAACTGGCCGATTTTAAGTAGAAAGCGTTATATCGCAGCCCTAAATCCGCCCATTCATCGGTTCCTGCTATTACACATATTGTTAACAAAATCGCTATACTCTTTTTTTACGTCTGCAAATTCCCTACAATCCTGCCCATTGTCTGCCAACAACTATGGGGATCTCATGGGCACGACCAAACACAGTAAACTGCTTATCCTGGGTTCTGGACCGGCGGGATATACCGCTGCGGTCTACGCTGCGCGCGCAAACCTGCAACCGGTTCTGGTTACCGGTATGGAGAAAGGCGGTCAACTGACCACCACGACGGAAGTGGAAAACTGGCCTGGCGATCCGAACGATCTGACCGGCCCGCTGTTGATGGAGCGCATGCACGAACATGCGACGAAATTTGATACTGAAATCATCTTCGATCACATCAATAGCGTGGATCTGCAAAACCGTCCTTTCCGCCTGACCGGCGACAGCGGTGAATACACCTGCGATGCGCTGATCATCGCAACCGGCGCTTCCGCACGCTACCTCGGCCTGCCGTCTGAAGAAGCATTTAAAGGCCGTGGCGTATCTGCCTGCGCCACCTGCGACGGTTTCTTCTACCGCAACCAGAAGGTCGCGGTCATCGGCGGCGGCAACACGGCGGTTGAAGAAGCGTTATACCTGGCGAACATCGCCGCTGAAGTGCATTTGATTCACCGTCGCGACGGCTTCCGCGCCGAAAAAATTCTGATCAAGCGCCTGATGGATAAAGTGGAAAACGGCAACATCGTGCTGCACACCCACCGCACTCTGGAAGAGGTGACCGGCGATCAGATGGGCGTTACCGGTTTGCGTCTGCGTGATACGCAAAACCCGGACAACATTGAATCCCTTGACGTTGCAGGCCTGTTTGTCGCCATCGGCCACAGCCCGAACACTGCGATTTTTGAAGGTCAGCTCGAACTGGAAAACGGCTATATCAAAGTCCAGTCCGGCATCCACGGTAACGCCACGCAGACCAGCGTTCCCGGCGTGTTCGCCGCAGGCGACGTGATGGACCATATTTATCGTCAGGCAATCACCTCAGCGGGCACAGGTTGCATGGCGGCGCTGGACGCTGAACGCTACCTTGACGGTCTGGCTGACGCGTGCAAATAGTTTTTACAAATCAGTAACAAAAGTAAAAAAGGCGACTATAAGTCGCCTTTATTTTTGCCCCGTTGTAACATTGCCGTGCCAAAAATTCCGATAACTCACCTGCTAAGCGTGCAATGAATAAAACCCGTCAAAAAGAATTGACCCGCTGGTTAAAACAGCAAAGTGTAATTTCCCAACGTTGGCTGAACATTTCACGCCTATTGGGTTTCGTGAGTGGCGTACTGATTGTCGCTCAGGCCTGGATCATGGCTCGCATTCTCCAGCATATGATCATGGACAATATTCCCCGCGAAGCCCTCCTGCTCCCCTTCATCGTACTGATGTTGGTGTTTGTCCTGCGCGCCTGGGTGGTCTGGCTGCGCGAGCGGGTGGGTTTTCATGCCGGGCAGCATATCCGATTTGAGATCCGCCGCCAGGTGCTGGATCGCCTGCAACAGGCAGGGCCAGCCTGGATTCAGGGTAAACCGGCTGGTAGCTGGGCGACGCTGGTGCTGGAGCAGATTGACGATATGCATGATTACTATGCCCGCTATCTGCCGCAAATGGCGCTTGCTGTCTGCGTTCCCCTGTTGATTGTGGCGGCGATCTTCCCGTCAAACTGGGCCGCCGCGCTGATTTTGCTCGGCACCGCACCGCTGATCCCATTATTTATGGCGATGGTGGGAATGGGCGCCGCCGACGCTAACCGCCGTAATTTCCAGGCGCTTGCCCGCCTGAGCGGGCATTTCCTCGACCGCTTACGCGGTATGGAGACGCTGCGCATCTTCGGGCGCGGTGAAGCAGAAACGGAAAGCATTCGTGTCGCTTCACAAGATTTTCGCCAGCGCACAATGGAAGTCCTGCGTCTCGCCTTTTTATCCTCCGGGGTACTGGAGTTCTTCACGTCGCTGTCCATTGCGCTGGTCGCGGTTTATTTCGGTTTCTCCTACCTCGGCGAACTTAATTTCGGCCATTACGGGACAGGCGTCACGCTTGCCGCCGGCTTCCTGGCGCTGATTCTGGCGCCGGAGTTTTTCCAGCCACTGCGCGATCTGGGCACCTTTTACCATGCCAAAGCGCAGGCGGTAGGTGCGGCTGACAGCCTGAAAACCTTTATGGAAACGCCTCTCGCTCACCCGGAACGCGGTGATGTCGAACTTTCCGGGAAAGAACCGGTAACCCTTGAAGCGCAGGATCTGATAATTACCTCGCCGGAAGGTAAACCGCTTGCCGGACCGCTGAATTTCACACTGGCCGCAGGCCAGCGCGCCGTACTGGTTGGTCGCAGCGGTTCAGGAAAGAGTTCACTGTTAAACGCGCTGTCTGGCTTTCTCTCTTATCAGGGCTCCCTGTGCATTAACGGCGTTGAACTTCGTGATTTATCCCCGGAATCCTGGCGAAAACATCTCTCCTGGGTGGGGCAAAACCCACAATTACCGGCAGGCACGCTCCGTGAAAACGTCCTGCTTGCCCGCCCGGATGCCAGTGAACAAGCGTTACAGGCGGCTCTCGACAGCGCCTGGGTCAGTGAGTTTTTACCTCTGCTGCCGCAAGGTGTAGACACGCCGACTGGCGATCACGCGGGTCGCCTTTCCGTCGGTCAGGCGCAGCGGGTTGCGGTTGCCCGCGCCCTGCTGAATCCCTGCAAATTGTTGTTGCTGGATGAACCCGCCGCCAGTCTGGATGCCCACAGCGAACAGCGTGTAATGCAGGCGCTGAATGCCGCATCAAAACGCCAGACCACGCTGATGGTAACGCATCAGTTAGAAGATCTTGCCGACTGGGACGTGATCTGGGTTATGCAGGATGGGCAGATCATCGAGCAAGGTGATTATGCCCAACTCAGCAGCGCCAACGGCGCGTTTGCGACACTATTGGCTCATCGTCAGGAGGACATTTAAATGCGCGCCTTGCTACCGTATCTGACGCTGTATAAACGTCATAAGTGGATGTTAACGCTCGGTATTATTCTGGCCATCGTCACGCTACTGGCCAGTATCGGTTTGCTGACGCTCTCTGGCTGGTTCCTCTCCGCTTCAGCCGTAGTCGGTGTGGCGGGTATCTATAGCTTTAACTACATGCTGCCGGCTGCTGGCGTACGCGGTGCGGCGATCACCCGTACTGCGGGCCGGTATTTCGAGCGTCTGGTCAGCCATGACGCCACCTTCCGCGTATTGCAACATTTGCGTATTCATACGTTCAGCAAGCTGCTGCCGCTCTCCCCCGCCGGTCTTGCCCGCTATCGTCAGGGCGAGCTGCTGAACCGCGTCGTCGCCGATGTCGACACGCTGGATCACCTCTACCTGCGCGTTATCTCTCCGCTGGTTGGCGCGTTTGTGGTGATTATGGTGGTCACGCTGGGGCTAAGTGTTCTCGATTTCACCCTTGCGATTACGCTGGGCGGCATTATGCTGCTGACGCTGTTTATTATGCCGCCGCTCTTCTATCGCGCCGGAAAAAGCACCGGGCAGAACCTAACCCATTTACGCGGTCAGTATCGCCAGCAGTTAACCGCCTGGCTACAGGGTCAGGCGGAACTGACAATATTTGGCGCCAGCTCGCGCTATCGGGCGCAAATGGAAGCCACGGAATTACAGTGGCATGAAGCCCAGCGACGTCAGTCTGAATTAACGGCGCTATCCCAGGCCTTAATGCTGCTTATTGGCGCACTGGCGGTAATGCTGATGTTATGGATGGCTTCCGGCGGCGTCGGCGATAACAGCCAGCCTGGCGCGCTGATAGCGCTGTTTGTCTTTTGCGCACTGGCGGCATTTGAAGCGCTTGCCCCCGTTACCGGCGCGTTTCAACATCTTGGCCAGGTCATCGCCTCTGCGCTGCGTATTACCGAACTGACCGAGCAGCAGCCTGAAGTGACCTTCCCGGATGGCGAAGCAGCGACTCCCCGGCAGGTAACGCTGACGCTGCGTGACGTTTCATTCAGTTACCCGGAGCAGCCTCAAAAAGCGCTGGATGCCCTTTCTCTGCAAGTCGCGCCTGGAGAACATATCGCTATTCTCGGACGCACTGGCTGCGGGAAATCGACATTGCTGCAACTGCTCACCCGCGCCTGGGACCCGCAGAGCGGCGATATTCTGCTTAACGACCAACCGATTTCAACGCTGGATGAAGCGGCCCTGCGTCGCACCATTAGCGTGGTGTCGCAGCGAGTACACCTGTTCAGCGCCACATTGCGTGACAACCTGCTGCTGGCAGCGCCAGACGCAAACGACGATACGCTCTCAGAGATGCTGCGCCGTGTCGGGCTGGAAAAGCTGCTGGAGGATGGCGGACTTAACAGCTGGCTAGGCGAAGGCGGACGTCAGCTGTCAGGCGGTGAGCTTCGTCGTCTGGCTATCGCCCGTGCCCTGCTGCACGATGCGCCGCTCATGCTGCTCGATGAACCCACTGAGGGGCTGGACGCGACAACCGAAAGCCAGATGCTTGAATTGCTGGCAGAGGTTATGCGCGGGAAAACCGTTTTAATGGTCACGCACCGTCTGCGCGGGCTGTCGCGTTTTGATCAAATAATAGTGATGGACAACGGACAAATTATTGAGCAAGGTAATCACGCAGATCTGTTAGCCAGGCAGGGTCGTTATTACCAGTTTAAGCAACGTCTGTAAGCTATTATTGAACGATCCGACTTGCGTACTGGAGTTCTGCGGTCATGCGCCTGGTTCAGCTTTCTCGCCACTCAATCGCCTTCCCCTCGCCGGAAGGCGCGTTACGTGAACCCAATGGTTTATTGGCGCTTGGTGGCGATCTCAGCCCTGCCCGCTTATTGATGGCCTATCAGCGGGGTATTTTCCCGTGGTTTTCACCGGGCGACCCGATTCTTTGGTGGTCACCCGATCCTCGCGCTATTTTGCAGCCTGAAACATTACACATCAGCCGCAGCATGAAGCGTTTTCACAAACGATCGCCCTATCGCGTCACGCTTAATTATGCGTTTGGTCAGGTTATTGAAGGCTGCGCCAACGATCGTGACGAAGGAACCTGGATCACGCGCGATGTGGTGGAAGCGTATCACCGCTTACATGAGCTGGGGCATGCGCATTCCATCGAAGTATGGCGACACAACGCGCTCGTCGGCGGCATGTATGGCGTTTCGCAAGGCACCCTGTTTTGCGGCGAATCGATGTTCAGTCGCCAGGAGAACGCCTCCAAAACCGCGCTGCTTGTTTTTTGCGCTGAATTTATTCGTCAGGGTGGAAAATTAATCGACTGCCAGGTGCTGAATAACCACACGGCATCGCTTGGCGCTGTCGAAATTCCCCGCAGGCAATACCTTGAGCATCTGGGATCATTACGGCAACAGCGATTACCGGGTCATTTCTGGGTGCCGCGCACGTTATTTTCACCTCAGGCGTGAATGTTTTCGGCACATTTTTTGTCAGGGTGTTATAATTGTGCCGCAGAGCAGGTTATGCCCATTACCCCGCCGCCGTTAAGGAACCGTTCGCGTCAGGTAACGCCCATCGTTTATCTCATCGCTCCCTTATACGTTGCGCTTCAAGTGCGGCTTTGCCGTGTTTTTCGGAGTAATGCGCCAAACCTGATTTGCTGCGTTTTAAACGCGCAAATCTTTACTTATTTAAAGAACTTCGGCATTATCTTGCCGGTTCAAATTACGGTAGTGATACCCCAGAGGATTAGATGGCCAAAGAAGACAATATTGAAATGCAGGGTACCGTTCTCGAAACGTTACCTAATACCATGTTCCGCGTAGAATTAGAAAACGGTCACGTGGTTACTGCACACATCTCCGGTAAAATGCGTAAAAACTACATCCGCATCCTGACGGGCGACAAAGTGACTGTTGAACTGACCCCGTACGACCTGAGCAAAGGCCGCATTGTCTTCCGTAGTCGCTGATTGTTTTCACGCCCGGGTGGCGTAAAGATAAAAAAAGGTCGGTTTATCCGGCCTTTTTGTTGTCCCTTTCCTGCATGAATACCGTTGATGCGAATTAACGTTATTTTTATTCCCCGCTGCGTCCCTTCCTTCTACATTAAATACTGAACTGCCTGTATGGCAGTGAACGGAGCGTTCCGCCGTGGTTCTCCACGCCTGTTTTTCTAAGCTGCCTGTACGGCAGTGAACTTCATCTGCCATTGCTGTTGTATGCCCTGCCCTTTCTAAGCTGCCTGTACGGCAGTGAACGTTTAAGTGGGCATGGACTGACAACCCGGCATTTTCTAAGCTACCTGTACGGCAGTGAACTCGAACCAGGAAATTTTTGGTGTTACCGGGCTTTTCTAAGCTACCTGTACGGCAGTGAACCCTGACAACTCCGCGCGTTCGTCGCCTGGGAATTTCTAAGCTACCTGTACGGCAGTGAACAGGAATAATATCAGACAATCACGTTGATTTATTGAAGAAAAACGCAACGTCTTCCTGTCAGCCACTTTTTCACTCAGGTTTATATATAAAATAAAATCAATAAGTTAGTTACATAAAATAAAAAAGAGTATATTGCGCTCTGTTTTAATCCTCCACCATCCGTGCATACTCTTCTGTCAAAAAATCCACCAGCGCGCGTACGGACGGCAACAATCCACGGCGGGACGGAAACACCGCATGAATCACCTCTCTTCTGGGTTCCCATCCTTCCAGCAAGGCAACCAGCTCCCCCGCAGCCAGTTGGTCTTTCACCATTAAAACAGGTAACTGAACAAGGCCGACGCCCGCAACGGCCGCTTCACGCAGCGCCAGCATGTCTGTAGTGATCAAACGCGGTGTAAAGTGAACTTCAGCACGCGCGCCCTGTGGACCAAAGAGTTCCCAGCGGTGGATATGTTTACCTGAAGCCAGGCTCAGTCCGGGCCAGTGATGCAGTTCTGCTGGCGAAGAAGGATTCCCCATACGCTGTACCAATGTCGGGCTGGCAAACAAACGGTGCCCCCTGTCCGCCAGCACGCGCATCACCAGATCGCTGTCTTCAAAAGGACGCGGCCGGACGCGAATTGCAACGTCAATGCCCTCGCCAACCACGTCAACACGGCGGTTGGTTGCTTCAAGTTGTAACGACACATCGGGATAACGCGCCATAAACTTCGCCAGCATTGAGCCGATATGAACATGTAGCAACGTCACTGGACATGTCAGTTTTACAATGCCGCGCGGCTCGACCTGTAAGGCGGCTATCGCATCCTGCGCCGCCTGTGCTTCCACCAGCATTGCCTTACAATGTTCATAAAAGGTCTGCCCGACTTCAGTGACATTAAATTGCCGCGTGGTTCGTTGAATAAGGCGAACGCCCAGCCGTTCCTCCAGTTGCGCAATACGTCGGCTAAGCTTTGACTTTGGTTCATCCAGCGCTCGCCCTGCCGCCGCAAATCCCCCCTCCTCGACGACATGAACAAACCACGCAAAATCATTGAGATCCGGTTTTGTCATTACATTGTCCTGTTTATAGAACGGTAAGGTCTATTTTAGCGACTACTCAGATCATTGTCATAGATATAAGCTTATTTACATCAAGACAACGCCACCGAGGAGACCACCATGAAACAGATTACAGGCGTCTATACCGCACCTCGCCCGCACTGGGTTGGCGATGGATTTCCGGTTCGTTCGCTCTTCTCTTATCAGTCCCATGCAGAGCAGTTAAGCCCGTTCCTGCTGCTGGACTATGCCGGGCCGCATACCTTTGCCCCTGGCGCCGAAAACGAAAAACGTGGAGTGGGAGAACACCCGCATCGCGGCTTTGAAACCGTCACGATTGTTTACAGCGGCGAAGTTGAGCACCGCGATTCAACAGGCCGCGGCGGCGTCATCGGCCCTGGCGATGTGCAGTGGATGACCGCAGGCGCAGGCATTTTGCATGAAGAGTTTCATTCTTCAGCCTTTACCCAACAGGGAGGCAAGCTGGAAATGGTGCAACTGTGGGTGAACCTGCCCGCGAAAGACAAAATGGCGGTGCCGGGTTATCAAAGCATCAGCAGCGATCTCATCCCTGCCGTAACGCTGCCTGACGAAGCCGGAACCGCGCGCATTATTGCGGGCCGCTATCAGGATGTGAAAGGCCCGGCGCATACCTTCTCGCCGTTGAATGTCTGGGATATGCGCCTGCAACGCGATCGTCATCTTACGCTGCCCGTCGCTGAAGGGTGGAGCACCGCGCTGGTCGTCCTGAAAGGAAGTATTACGGTGAATGGCACAACACCGGTAAATGAAGCGCAACTGGTGGTGTTAAGCCAGGAAGGTGAAAACCTGTATCTCGAAGCCAGTAGCGATGCCAGCGTTCTGCTGTTGTCGGGCGAGCCACTGAATGAACCCATTGTCGGTTACGGCCCATTTGTCATGAACACAAAACAAGAAATCGCAGAAGCCGTACGCGATTTCAACTCCGGCCGTTTTGGCCAAATCTGAAAACATTGAGGAGTACACAATATGTCCAGTCCTGCTAATTTTAATGGTTTGCGCCCGGTAATTGACGTTAACGATTCCGTTATGCTGTTAATCGACCACCAGAGCGGGCTTTTCCAGACCGTTGGTGATATGCCAATGCCTGAATTGCGCGCCCGTGCGGCCGCGCTGGCCAAAATGGCAACCTTGTCGAAGATGCCGGTCATTACGACGGCATCTGTACCGCAGGGACCGAACGGCCCGCTGATCCCGGAGATCCACGCCAATGCACCACACGCGCAGTATATTGCCCGTAAAGGCGAGATCAACGCCTGGGATAACGCTGATTTCGTCCAGGCGGTAAAAGCGACCGGCCGTAAAACACTGATCATCGCCGGCACGATTACCAGCGTTTGCATGGCATTCCCGGCGATTAGCGCAGTCGCGGAAGGTTATAAAGTGTTTGCTGTCATTGATGCTTCCGGCACCTACAGCAAAATGGCCCAGGAAATCACGCTGGCACGCGTTGTTCAGGCGGGCGTCGTACCGATGGATACCGCCGCAGTGGCTTCCGAGTTGCAGAGCACCTGGAACCGTGAAGACGCAGCAGAGTGGGCTGAGGTCTACACCAAAGTGTTCCCGGCATATCAGTTGTTGATCGAGAGTTACAGCAAAGCGCAGGAAGTGGTGAAAAACGGTGAGATACTGGATTCACAGCGCTAATCGTATTCCCTGCTCCCCCAGGGCAGGGAATATGTTCATTGCGTAACCAAACGATAATTAAAGCGTAAATTCTGCTTGACCGTTTTGGCGCAACTCCCTATAGTAGCGCCCCGTTGCCCCCCAAGCGGTCAGGCAGCAATACAATATGGTGAGGTGTCCGAGTGGCTGAAGGAGCACGCCTGGAAAGTGTGTATACGGCAACGTATCGGGGGTTCGAATC
>NZ_JAOWFN010000014.1:20641-776202 GCF_030333595.1 Citrobacter sp. CK181
GCCGGATGGCGGCGCTCGCGCCTTATCCGGCCTACGTTGCCTGATAAACGAAGTGACTCCTCACCGCCATATTCAGAAAAGAGCGCGTACGAAAGTACGGGCTTTTTTTTCGCCTATTGCACATCGCCGGATAGCGGCGCACACGCCTTATCCGGCCTACGAGTGGAGCTCTGTAGGCCTGATAAGCGAAGCGCCATCAGGCTTCTCAGAACCAGGGAATGGTCGCCGTAGAACTTAATCCATAGCTTGTGAATGTCCCGCTAACAGGTTCAGAACGCAGTTCACCGTGGCGAATAAACACCCGAAATTGTTGCTGATTCGACAAGCTCTTAACGTTCAGGTAAGGCAAATCGCTATGCTGTTCGGTTGACTCCACCAGGCGCAGTTGCGCCTGCTCTTCCGTCAACCATCCCTTCCTGACGGAACGCCGCAATAACCGTTGTGGGCTGCTTTTCACCTGCACCCGACTCACCGTGCACCAGCCTTTTACAGCCGGAACAGGCGTTACCGCCATACACTGGCAATAATCATTCAGCCCCTTACGCCATGAACCGGCCTCAAGTTCCTGTAACGCCGATAACGAACCATGAAGACGCAAGCACGATCCTGGCGTCACGCCAAACTGGGGGAAGCTAACGCCAATATCCCCCTTTCCCCTTGCGCCTAACGCACGATGCAGTTTGGCAAATAACGCCGCCATCAGCATTTCAGTATTAAATTCGGGGTCTGGCAGGACACGGAGATCAAGATAGTGATCCATCATCGCTCCTTATTCGCTTTTCTCACCAAATACGCCGCCGCGAACCAGTACCGCCATCACATAATGCTGCTGAGCGGCATCCGGTTTCATACCCTTAGTGACCCAGTTATCCAGTAAGGTATAAAAATCCATTTTATCCTTCGGCTGGCGACACGCTACGCCACGACTGGTTACTGAGCCATAGGGTTCTACCGCAATCGCGCCCAATTCTTCTACTTTTGGGTGCCACGTATCGACGGTACGCAAAGCGTTGCCGATTTTCTGCGAGTGAATGCCCGCAACACCACTGACCTGGTATAACACCCTGCTTTTACTGCTGTTACTGTCCAGCACCAGTTCCTGCGAAGGAAAAACCTCCAGCCCGGCGCCCAGACGCACCTGCGCTTCGACAGTCAGCATGACCCATTCCTGACCGCTTAATCCTTTTTCGATTATCGCCGCCAGTTGGCTCAGCGAAGCATCTTCCTGCTCAAACTCACGCAGGGAATAGTTGTGACTGTTAAAAATCCATTCCTGCCCACTGGCCGCGACATTCACCTGGATCTGCTCAGCGCCAATGCGGTTGCGCCACAGGAAACGTCCGTTTGCCAGATTCGTGGCGTACCTGCGCGCCAGTTCACCAAATCCATACTCATTGATATAGCCATCAATAACCTGCTGAAGCGCATCCTGGTATGCCATATCATTACATACCGATGGCGTAGATAAATTACCCAACACGCGCAGCGTAAACACCACTTTCAAGGTGTCGGCATCTGCCGGTAAGGCCGCAATATCCACACGTTGCAGGTTTGCTTTTTGAATTTCCGCATCCAGCTTCGCCGGATCGCTGGAAATCGCATTTTTCAGCCGATTGGAAATCGTTCCTCGAACCGCCTTTTCCTGAATTTCAATCGGTTGCCAATGATCGCTTTGCCAGTTACCCGCATACATCATCGCATCAGACGTAGCGAGTTTGCGCTCAAATGCCAGTACGGAAGCGGTTTTTACAGATACAGGAGCCTTTGCCATAGTCATGTCCTTATTCTAAATCGTCGTCTTCGTTAAACGTAAAGTCGTCTGCGACAGGCATTGCAGAGCAATAGTAGCCCGTGTCGGTTGTGCGGTAGCGCCAGAGAAGCGGCTGAATATCCGTAACACGATGCAACCCACGCCATTCTCCTACGCCATACACCGCCTCGGTAAACGCAAACGGCGTCGAATTATCGCGCGCACTGGCAACCTCTCCTGGGGAATAAAGCGGAGAAATACGCTGATAGCCGCACATCAGCGGCACCAGATAACCAGGCATCGGCTTAGGCTGATATTCCCATTGAGCGTTGTCCCCCTCTTCCGGTGGTATAGCGCGGTACTGGATTGCGGCAAAATCTAACCAGGTATCCAGTAATGTGCTTTCCGGCTGTTGTTGTCGACGCTGGTGATAATGCGTTGTCAGCCATTCGCTGCGGTCGCAAAGAGCAAAACCCGGCATCAGCCGCCAGAGGATCTGACGGAGCTGTTTTTCATCATCCGGCGCAGGAAATACCTGCGGATCGCGCAGACTGACAATACTTCCGCCCGCCAGCTTTTGGCTCTGACACAGCATTTTCAACTGCGAACAAAACGCCTCTTTGCCGTATTCGCCATTCACGATTTCACCCTGGCACTCAATCACCAGGGAGACGGTAAGGTGCATTCTTCCTTCTTCATTGAACGAGGCCGTTTTCCCTTCTTTAGTCAAAGGGTTACGCGTAAGCGCAAACTGATAGTCACGCCCCGAGGAATATGCCTGAACATGAGAATGATGGCTGATCACCGCGCAGCCATCAAAATGCACGCCATGCGTGGCGCGCATTTTACGGGAAAGCGCATGCACGTACCCCAGGAAATGGCTTATCGCCGGAAAACCCCCAGGTTAACCCGGCAACGGCATTCGCATTTTCAATACGGATATGGGGCAATAAAATCAGATAACGCATTTCAGCGCCTCCCGCAAAATCGCTTCCATTTCCCGCATCCGCTGGCGAAACAGCGATTGCGTCCGCCATTCCCGGCGCTCAACAAGCCCCACATCCAGACGCGCCTTATTCAGCCGATAGTTCAGCCAGCGTGCGAAATCATCCGCAACGCTTATTTGCCAGTCGTCTTTGTCACGTTCAAGACGGAAAGTTTCATCCGTCTGGCCGCGCCAGGGATCGAGCCAAAGCTGCTGATGGAGGGGGAGATCGGTATTATTTCGCGTCCAGCCTTGCCAGGACGCCTGCTGGAAAGTGGCGGCATGCATGAAAAGAAGGTCGATAAGCTCATCAACATACGCTGCTCGCGCATTGCGAATAGCGTGATTATTCTTCTCAGTATTTTCTTTCAGCAGAAACACCATACGGGAAACAATACCTGACGCGGCCCGATTAAACGCGCCGCGCAACGCAAAGAGATTGCGCATATTTTGCGGCGCTTTATCCAGATTCAGCCATTGAGGCGGCTGCGACGACAGCAGCCAGATACGCCCACCGCGCGCGCTGTTCAACGCAGAAATATTCTGTGGCTTGGTACCGCCAAAATGCATTTCAGCCATGTCTGGATAACGAACATCGGGCTGCGGATGCCATTTACCCGCTTTGCGCGCATCGCGTACCGCTTTCGCCTCTTCTCCAAAGCGAGATGCGACGAGTTTTTCATGCAACACCTGCACCAGCGAGGTAGCAAACAACGGACACAACAGATGGTAATCATTGCCTACGGGGAAATAGACCTGTTTAGCGAGTTTATGCGATGCCGGCTGAGTGGGCGTTAACGCACGATTAAACCCTTCCACCCACTGCGTCAGTTGAGCGTCATTCTCAGCAAAAGCGTGAAGCGGTTGATGTTCACCCCGTTTCAGGCAGGCCAGCAGCGAGTCACCCTCGACGTCGGTTTGCAACAATTTCGCGACGTCAAGCGCGGCGGCGTTTCCAACGGCATCCGTCGGGAGGTTCTTAAGCGACGCAGTGCTTAAATACCCCTCTTCACCCACGGTATCGCGATATATGCTGCTGCTTTTTGAATCCCCGTGGGTAAATTTAGCCGCATGCGTCACCAGGCTAATTTGCTCTGCTCGCCTTGCCGCATCCGTCAACCAATTTTGCGGTTGATAGCGTGCCTCAAGCGTCTGACGTTCCAGGGCGATGGTACTGGCATCTTCTCCCTGCGCCAGTCGCTTTGCAGCCTCTTTTTCAAAGGCTTCCAGCTTTGGCTGCCTTCGCGAGGCAATGTAATCGGTAATAAAATGGGTCAGTGCTTCAGTTGTCATAACTGCTCCCGACGTTCTTAATTAATATCCCTGTAAACACCCAACCACGGGTGGTAACGCCAGTCGCTCGTCACATCCTCTTCATTTACAGGTACGCTGATCTCACCGAAAATTTCACCTACGCGGTTAATCTCAGTCTGTTGGGCATCGGCCAACGCCAGCAACACCTGGCGGTAGTCCGTACATCCCCAATGGTCTGTTCCCTCTGCATACTCAACGTCCTGAAGAACAAATTTATCGGAAGCCTTGATGTTGCCGTTTTCGGTATGAAATGCGAAATAAGGCTCACTCTCTTCCTCTTCCATATGCAGAAAAAATCTGGCTTCCGGCTGCGACTGACGAAACGGTGTCTTACGCTGTAGCCAGGCATTCCAGGTGAGCGGTTTACGCCACCAGTTTGCGGCAATAATCTGCCGGCTCTTACTGCTGAGTAATTCTTCCCTGAGCCGCATGTGCTCCAGTTCCGCCAGTTTATTTTCACCATTTGCAGGCAAAATACGTGGCAATGCAGTGATCGTCTGATAGTCCTGCGGAGGTAATAATTCACGCAGATCGTGACTGGCTAATGGATGATCCTTATTTTCAAATCCCGGCTTACAAAAAGCGGGAGAGCGCTTTCTCAGCGCTTTAATATTACTGCTGAGAATCACCAGGTTTTCGTTCTCTGGAACGACGCGTCGATGGCGCTGTATACGCCCGGCGAACTGAATAATGGATCGCATAGAGCTGGGTTCGATGATGCCCCAACTGCTGTCCCAGTCCCTGCCAACCTCCATAACGGAAGTCCCTAACACGACAAAAAGGTGATGCTTCTCCGGGCGGAGATTGAGGGCTTTTGCAATATCTGGATGTTGCCAGAGCGTATCGGGCTGATGGCGAGTAAATGCGCTATCCAGACATTTTTCGATGGCTGAACGCACCGCCAGCGGGTGCCGGGCATGGTAGACACAATAATGGATACAGACATCCTGCGGCGAAGGGATCGCCATTAACGCTTTTGCGACAGCGACCAGCGGATCGATATTCGCGAACCGGACTAAACCCAATGACACGGTCTTACCACCGGTATGCGTCTCTTTATGCGCGTGATGTAAAACCTGCATTTCCGTATGCACGGTGCGAGCCACGCAGGTAATGACATCGCTCACCTCTGGCGACACTGGAGATACGGGCGAAATACGCCCAAAGTGCAGACGAGGTTTTGCCGCCAGCATTGCCGCCCGCTGCTCAACAAATGTTTTATGCGCAATGCTAAAGCTGCGTCCATCCGCGATGTGCTCCACCTTCGCGCCTTTTTCATCGAACCATGCGCAGCAAATATTCATCGGTTTCTCTGACGCGCCGCAGGACGCCTGCCATATTTTGCGCCCGGCAAGCCAGGCGGCAAACATTGCCTGGATAAGATCCGGCGGCAGCGTTGCCGACGAGAGCAGCACGCGGGTTCCCAGCATCCCGGCCCAGTTCATCAGGCGGCAAACGGCATGCAGATCGGCAATATCAAAATCATCAGGTTCATCCAGCACCAGATCGCTGGTCAGCAAGCGCAACATCGCCGGTAGCTGCTTCCCGCCACGCACGCCTTCCGTCGCCGAAATCAAATGATCGAGGGTTGTCACTAAAACAGGGGCACTGACTAACGCCGACAATTTCCTGTCGCCGCTCAACCATTTTTCCAGCGCCCCCGTTTGCACACTGCCGTCATAATGAACATATTGCTGTTCTTCAGACAATGCCTTCGCCGAGGCGCTATCCCTGTCTGGTTCCGGTTCTTTTTCCTTCTGCCACAACTGCTTCACCGCACCCGAGCCAATCAGTACCGCCAGGTCATCGTCGTCCAGCTTCAGTCGATTACGCAACGCATCGCCGGTTTGCAGCGTCAGCGTGCGTAACCCCATTGCCACGGTGAAGCGACAGCCTTCCTGCTCATCAGCCAGCGCATACATTATTCGTGCATTGGCAAACGTCTTCCCGCAGCCCGTCGAGGCCATATTGACGCCGAAAAAACCCTCTTCCCGACTCCGTTCACGCAGCGCGGCAGCTACATCCCAGGCTTTATTTTGCCAGTGATAAAGCGGATTACCTGAACGCTCACGAAAACCTTTATGCCTTGCAATCGCCGGAAGCGACGAACGCACACGCACCAGTTGTCTCCCCAGAAGCAATGCGTGATGCGCGACACCGGTCAGATGCTCATCAACCCGTTGTTTTAGCGTGCCATTTTTCCGATCGCTGTTTGCCCATACACAATAATCAGGATCTTGCCACGTTGGGTGAGGATGGCTGGAAGAGTAGAAGTGATCGGCCAGCATCAGACAAAAACGCGCCATATGCAGCGTGAACAGTTGATCCATCTGTCCCCACTGTTTTAATGCCGCAGCATTCTTAGCGCGTCGGGAGATCTGACGAGCTTTCTCCCGCCAGACGCGACTTTGTACAGGCGTGCCTGATGGAAAAACCCAGACATTGCGAAAATCGACGTCTCGCCACCCTTCTTTTATATGATTCACGGCGTTCCAGTCTGCATTAAGCTGATTTTCAAGCCAGCTCTGACATCCCTCCAGCTCGTTGTCGCCACGCAGGTTTTCAGGAAGACGGTGATGAGACAAAATTAGCCAGGCGACGACGCTGGCAAGCGGTGGAAGCGTACGAAAAGGGCTGTCAGAATAGCAGGGGTTATCCTTGCGCAATCGAGCCAGAAGTTCAGCGTCGTCATCCGCAGACAACTCACCGAGTTTTGCCAGCCACTGTTCATCATGTTGCTCACCGACAAACGCCTGAAACAGGCGTACCGAAACCCATTCATGGCGATAAGGTTGATAACTTTTAGCTGTTTTTTTCGTCAGGCTTTCCTGAAAACAGAACCCTGCCTTACCAAAATCATGAAACAAGCCCGCAATCGCTGCTAACAGCGCAATGCTTTCCGCACATCGCCACCGATGTTCATCGTTGTTCGTGATAAGCGTTTGTGTGGTTCGATTGGTAGGAACACGCCCTTGCGCATTAAAACGACGTATATTGCCGACAATCCATAGCAATTCCATTTGCCCGTTTTTCTTCAACCAGTGGCAGGCAACCGCAGTATTACGCCTTGCGGTTTTCCGTAATAAACGGCGCAGCGTATTAACGCCTTCTAAGGTGATGATGGTTTGCCACTCCCGTTCGCTCAGCAAACTGATCGAGTATACGGCAACTCTCCTCGCGAGCGCGTTTGGTGCAGCGAGAGATAATCAGCACATTCATTCGCTATCCTCAGCCAACTGTCGCGCCGTGTCCTGAAGCGTGGTGATCATTAAATCTAAAGCATCAGACTGCTGAAATCTATTAATACAGCGCTGGCGGAACGCCTGTGCATCCTCCCCCTCCATTGCCGCGATAAACGCTTGCGGCATGACAAGCGCGTCTTTGATAAGATCGGCCAAATCAAAGACCAGGCCGCCGCGACGCGTTTTACCGTGCATAACCGCCAGGCCGTGTGGGAGCCCTGTAACCCATGCCGCAACAGCCGCTAATCCGTATGCCAGATAATTACCCTGATCCAGAAACCGATTCGCCATATCCAGACCACCGCCCCGTTTTGCTCGGGTAAAATCGCCATATCCAACGGTCTGGCTCACCAGTTTATACAGCGCTTTTGTTAATTGCGCCTCTTTGAGCATTAAATGAGTATGATCCTCTGCTTGCGCCATAGACTCATCCGCGCGCGTGATAATATCATTTAATCGTTCCCGGTCTGGCTGAAATATTTTCTGTGATGATGGAGCTAACCAATATTTTTCTATTTGCTGCAATCTTATTTTCTGAAACATCTTTGCCGCGATCAGTCTTATTTCTTCTTTAAACCAGAAAGAGACCCAATGCTGTAAATATTCAGTCGGCCGATATTCACTTTGCGGTGACAGCCATGACACATCAATATCAACTTCATTTGCGGAATAAAGCGGCGTACCATCAGTGCCACAGAAGCCAACCATCACGCCAGCCCTTGCGAACTCCCGCATCGCCGCCTGTGACACTGACGTGCCCATACCCAGCATCACCGCCGTAGTATTCGCGACAGGAATATTCCAGTAATATGATTCATTACCTGCACTCGTAATGTATTCAACTCGCCCACCATTTACCTGCACACGGCATTTTTCAAGATAATATATATTGGCGCGTTTAGAGTGCAGAATGGTTTTTAAATCCGAAGGCATAATTGAATTTGCAGACATATCTATTTAAACCCCGTCATTTTATGTGTTATCGATAGTACTGATGAGGCTCCGGCAGATGAAATGATAAAAATCAACAAAAGAGCTTTCAAAATAAATAATTACATTTGTGGTGTGGTAGCTGCCTGTACGGCAGTGAACTTAAAAATAACACCTTTGCGTTTGGTACGGATTTTCTAAGCTGCCTGTACGGCAGTGAACTGAAGCAGTTCGTCGCTATCATGGTGTTAATAAAGAAAAATATCAACGAAATGATTAAATACCCTTTTATCGCCACCTAATATAAACACATAAAAATCATAGCGTTAAAAAAACACTCAAAAAAAGGGTTTCCAGGTATCCGGGGCATGACGGCAAAAAAATCCGTAACCTCAAAAGAGATTACGGATTTTAGCGAGTTTATCTGAACGCGACTGGCGTTCAGATTTTACCGGTTACGAGATTAATGCGCGGCTTCCGGTTTGTGCTTTTGCGCACTCTGGAAGCCATACGTCAGCTCATTTTTCTCTTTATCCAGAGCAACGGTCACCTGGCCGCCGCCAACCAGCGAACCGAACAGCAGCTCGTTTGCCAACGGTTTTTTCAGGTTGTCCTGGACGACGCGCGTCATTGGACGTGCGCCCATCGCGCGGTCATAGCCTTTCTCAGCCAGCCAGTCACGCGCTTCCTGACTCACTTCCAGGGAAACGCCTTTCTGATCCAGTTGAACCTGCAACTCGACAATAAACTTATCGACAACCTGATGGATCACTTCAGTAGACAGGTGATCGAACCAGATAATGTTGTCGAGACGGTTACGGAACTCCGGCGTAAACACTTTCTTGATTTCACCCATCGCGTCCGTACTGTTGTCCTGATGGATGAGGCCAATCGATTTACGCTCAGTTTCACGCACACCGGCGTTGGTGGTCATCACCAGCACCACGTTGCGGAAATCCGCTTTACGCCCGTTGTTGTCCGTCAGCGTGCCGTTGTCCATCACCTGCAACAGCAGGTTAAAGACATCTGGATGCGCCTTCTCAATTTCATCCAGCAGCAGAACCGCATGCGGATGTTTGATAACCGCATCGGTCAGCAGACCGCCCTGGTCGAAACCGACATATCCCGGAGGCGCGCCGATCAGGCGGCTTACGGTGTGGCGTTCCATATACTCGGACATATCAAACCGCAGCAGCTCAATACCCAGCGCTTTGGAGAGCTGTACCGTTACCTCGGTTTTCCCTACCCCGGTAGGCCCCGCGAACAGGAACGAACCGACAGGCTTATGTTCATGACCGAGACCCGCACGGCTCATTTTGATCGCTTCGGTCAGCGCTTCAATTGCCTTATCCTGCCCGAAGACCAGCATTTTCAGGCGGTCGCCGAGGTTTTTCAGCGTATCGCGATCGCTCTGCGAGACGCTCTTCTCAGGAATACGCGCGATGCGCGCCACAACGGACTCAATATCCGCCACGTTGACGGTTTTCTTGCGCTTGCTGACCGGCATCAGACGAGCACGCGCACCGGCTTCGTCGATGACGTCAATCGCCTTATCCGGCAGATGACGGTCGTTGATGTATTTCACCGCCAGCTCTACCGCCGCACGCACCGCTTTCGCCGTGTAGCGAACATCGTGGTGCGCTTCGTACTTCGGTTTCAGGCCGTTGATGATCTGCACAGTCTCATCCACGGACGGCTCAGTGATATCAATTTTCTGGAAGCGACGCGCTAACGCGCGGTCCTTCTCGAAAATGTTGCTGAATTCCTGATACGTCGTGGAACCAATCACGCGGATCTTACCGCTGGAGAGCAGCGGTTTAATCAGGTTTGCGGCATCCACCTGGCCGCCCGACGCCGCACCCGCACCGATAATGGTGTGGATCTCATCAATAAACAGGATGCTGTTGGTGTCCTGTTCCAGCTGTTTGAGCAGCGCTTTAAAACGTTTTTCGAAATCGCCGCGATACTTGGTACCTGCCAGCAGCGAGCCGATATCCAGCGAGTAGAGGGTGCAATCCGCCATCACTTCCGGCACATCGCCCTGGACAATACGCCAGGCCAGACCTTCGGCAATCGCCGTCTTACCGACGCCGGACTCACCCACCAGCAGCGGGTTATTTTTCCGGCGGCGACACAGCACCTGAATGGCACGCTCCAGCTCTTTTTCACGACCAATCAGCGGATCTATTCCGCCCACGCGAGCAAGCTGGTTAAGGTTAGTCGTGAAGTTCTCCATACGTTCCTCCCCGCCAACTTGTTCTTCGCTATTTGGCTGATTGCCGGGGTCAGAAGACTGACTCGGCTCGTCCTTTCGCGTCCCATGAGAAATAAAGTTCACCACGTCGAGGCGGCTGACTTCATGCTTACGCAGCAGATAAGCCGCCTGGGATTCCTGTTCGCTGAAGATAGCCACCAGCACATTCGCGCCAGTTACCTCACTGCGCCCGGAGGACTGAACGTGAAAGACCGCACGTTGCAGCACGCGCTGAAAACTCAACGTCGGCTGTGTGTCGCGCTCTTCTTCGCTGGCAGGCAGTACGGGTGTGGTTTGTTCAATGAAGGCTTCAAGTTCCTGACGGAGCGCCACCAAATCCACGGAGCACGCTTCCAGCGCTTCGCGGGCCGATGGGTTACTGAGCAACGCCAGTAACAAGTGCTCGACGGTCATAAACTCATGTCGGTGCTCGCGCGCTCTGGCGAAAGCCATGTTTAAACTGAGTTCCAGTTCTTGATTGAGCATAGGCACCTCCCCCAATTTTTACGCCTGCATTCAGGCTTTTTCCAGCGTACACAGCAACGGATGCTCGTTCTCCCTCGCATACTTGTTCACCATCGCCACTTTGGTCTCCGCAACCTCGGCGGTAAATACGCCGCAGATAGCTTTACCTTGATAGTGAACCGCAAGCATCAGTTGCGTTGCACGTTCTACATCATAAGAAAAGAATTTTTGTAACACGTCAATAACAAACTCCATTGGAGTGTAATCATCATTGACTAATATCACTTTATACATAGATGGCGGTTTTAGCGCGTCGCGCACCTTATCTTCCGCCAGCTGGTCAAAATCCAGCCAATCGTTCGTCTTACCCATTGTCAGTCGTCATCTTCGGTTACGGTTACCGGCAGAACGTACTGCCGCTGACAAGAGCCTATGCACGCAATCAATCTACCCCAATTAATAGATAACTATCATCTATCTCTGTCATCCGCGACATCTGTCACATTACCGGCAATAGCGTTAACTGCTTCAAATTTTTGATTCATTTTTACCCCATCCACCCCGCCTGGCGCTTGACGCCCCGCCTGATTTCTCTAAATTGTAGTTTCGAGAGTTGGCGAGGTTTTGAACAGCCCCCACTCCGCCACCGGTTCATTCCATCTTACTTATATAAGATTTACGAAGGATGTCGAAGCATGGAAACGGGTACTGTAAAGTGGTTCAACAATGCCAAAGGGTTTGGTTTCATCTGCCCTGAAGGCGGCGGCGAAGATATTTTCGCCCATTACTCCACCATTCAAATGGATGGTTACAGAACGCTTAAAGCCGGGCAGTCTGTCCGGTTTGATGTCCACCAGGGGCCAAAAGGCAATCATGCCAGTGTCATCGTGCCCATCGAAGCAGAAGCCGTTGCATAGCTCTTCTGTCTCATTGTGTACATCCCGCAGTCAAAATGCCAGTCCGATCGGCTGGCATTTTTATTTCTGCGCCATTGCTTTTTGCCGGATGGCGACGCTGACGCGCCTTACCCGGCGGACAAACATCCGGCAAGATTCACTCCCGCGCCAGCGCATCTACCGGATCGAGTCGTGCCGCATTACGTGCGGGCAACCAGCCAAACAGTATCCCGGTAAACGTCGAGCACAAGAACGCCGTCAGGAGCGCGACGGGCGAGAAGCCGATTTCCCAGCCGGGTAAAAACATCTGTAGCGTAAAGGCGATCAGCATCGACAGCCCGATCCCCAACGCGCCGCCGACCAGACACACCAGCACCGCTTCAATTAAGAACTGTTGCAGCACATCGCTGGCGCGCGCGCCTACCGCCATACGGATGCCAATCTCCCGGGTTCGTTCAGTGACGGAAACCAGCATAATGTTCATTACGCCGATCCCCCCAACCACCAGTGAGATCACCGCAACCAGCGTCAGGAACAGTTGAAGAGTACGTGTGGTCTTTTCGGCGGTTTTCAAGACGCCGTCCATATTCCAGGTAAAGAAATCCTTCTTCCCGTGGCGCAGCGTCAGCAGGCGGGTAAGCTGCTGCTCAGCCTGCGCGCTGTCAAATCCCTCTTTCACCCGAACGGTGATGGAGTTCAGCCATGACTGCCCCATCACCCGCCCGGACATCGTGCTGTACGGCAGCCAGACGCGGAGGATCTTACTGCTGCCGAACATAGACTGTTTCTCTTCGGCCACGCCGATCACCGTTGCAGGCATATTACCGACCAGGATCACTTCGCCCACCACTTTCGCTTTATTGGGGAAAAGTTGACGCCGCGTGTTGCTGTCGAGCACCACCACCTGTGCCCGGCCATTCAACTGCTCTCTGTTGAACGTGTTCCCCTCGCTAAAGGTCATGCCGTAGACGTTAAAATAGTCGCCGCTGACGCCATTGGCGCTGGCGGCCACGTCGATGTTGCCGTAGCGAAGCCGCAGATTTTGCGATACGGCAGGCGTCGCGGACGTTACCCACGGCTGCTTCTGAATCGCGTTCAGATCGTCATATTTCAGCGCCTGCTGATATTGCGGATCGTCGTCGCCGAAGTCTTTACCGGGGTAAATATCGATAGTATTGGTGCCAATGGCGCGAATATCCGCCAGTACCATCTGTTTTGCCGCATCGCCGACCACCACGATCGACACCACCGACGCAATCCCGATAATAATCCCCAGCATGGTGAGCAAGGTGCGCATTTTATTGGCAGCCATCGCCAGCCACGCCATCGTGAGCGCCTCACGAAATCCGCTGACAAACTGGCTCCAGCCGGAGGCCGTTTTGACGACGGGCTCTGCGATGCCTTGCCCCGCTTGCGTTTTCTGCGACGGCGGATTACGCACGATCTCGCCATCGTGGATTTCAATCACCCGTTCGGCCTGAGCGGCAACCTGCGGGTCGTGGGTCACGATAATGACCGTATGCCCCCGATCGCGCAGTTGATGCAGAATCGCCATCACTTCATCGCCGGAATGGCTGTCGAGCGCCCCCGTCGGTTCATCGGCGAGGATCACCTGCCCGCCGTTCATCAGCGCGCGCGCAATACTCACCCGCTGCTGTTGCCCGCCGGAGAGCTGTGAAGGCTGATAATCCACCCGATCGCCCAGCCCCAGCCGTTGCAGCAACTCTTCGGCCCGCTCCAGCCGTCGTTTGCGCTCCGTACCGGCATAAACGGCGGGCACCTCAACGTTTTGCGCCGCCGTCAGATGTGAGAGCAAATGATAACGCTGGAAGATAAAACCAAAATGTTCGCGGCGGAGTTGCGCCAGCGCGTCGCTGTCGAGCGTGGAGACATCCCGCCCCGCAATCCGATAGGTGCCGCTGGTGGGTTTATCCAGACAGCCGAGGATATTCATCAGGGTCGATTTACCGGAACCGGACGCGCCGACAATCGCCACCATCTCTCCGGCATGAATTTGCAGGGAGATGCCCTTCAGCACCTCGACCTGTTCTTCACCTGACGGATAGCTACGGCGAATATTGCTCAGCTCAAGCAATGCCGTCATTGCGCGGCTCCAGGTTTGCTCTCGCTGATCACCACCTCATCGCCCTCTTCCAGCCCCTTGACGATCTCCACGTCAGTATCGTTACGCGCGCCAATCGACACCTCGCGTTCACGGGTTTCGCCGTTACGCAACAGCGTGACTTTGTAGCGGTTGTTGCCGACCGGGTAGCCAAGCGCCGCCAGCGGAATCGTCAACACGTTTTTAATGTCCGTGAGCTGAATATGCACCTGTGCGGTCATGTCCAGGCGCAAAATCCCTTTCGGGTTAGGAACTTCAAAACGCGCGTAATAGAAAATAGCGTCGTTCACTTTTTCAGGCGTGGGCAGGACATCTTTCAGCGCGCCTTCATAGCGGGTCTGAGGGTCGCCCAGAACGGTAAACCAGGCTTTTTGTCCGGGACGCAGGTGAATAACGTCCGCTTCGGAAACCTGCGCCTTCACCAGCATGGTGCTCATATCCGCCAGCGTCAGGATATTTGGCGCCTGTTGAGCGGCAATCACCGTCTGTCCCTGCAAGGTGGTGATTTGCGTCACCTCGCCTGCCATCGGGGCGACAATGCGGGTGTAATCCAGGTTGGTTTTTGCCGTATCAAGAGAAGCCTGATTACGTTTAATCTGCGCGTCAATCGTGCCGATTTGCGCCTGTTTGACGGCCATTTCCGTCGCGGCCGTATCCAGTTCCTGTCGCGAAATCGCCTGGGTTTTCGCCAGCTGTTGCTGGCGTGACAGGGTGACGCGCGCCAGTTTCCACTCGGCTTCAGCCTGTCGGCGCTGAGCGCGTAATTCCATTAGCGTGGCTTCCACCTCTTTGATCTGGTTTTCCGCCTGTTCAGGATCGATAACGCCAAGCAGCTGATCTTTTTTCACCTTGTCGCCAATTGCGACCGACAGCGTTTTAAGCTGGCCGCTGACCTGCGCCCCGACATCCACTTTGCGCAGCGCATCCAGTTTCCCCGTCGCCAGCACGCTCTGCTGGAGGTCGCCCGGACGGACAATCAGCGTTTGATAGTGGGGTAGCGGCGCATTTAACGTTCGCCAGAGCGTAAACATCGCCACGATGATAATGAGGGCGATGAGAAGATAGCGCTTTTTCATTTTTCCCTTGAGCTTCATAACGATCCAACATTCCCCGAGATATCCACCAGAGTGGGAAGATAAACCTTAACGGTAAATAAACAAACACTGAAAAACGCGCCGAATATCGCCGTCGCTATCCATTGCTGGACTGCATTCCGCCACAGATGTCGCGGCTGTTTCGCCGTTAATCCGCTCTCCCGCGCGCCAGCCAGAGTACGCGGGAGAACATTTTTTTGAACAGCGTCGGCACCGCGTCAACGCCGCGTCGCCCGGCCTCCATCGCCACTTCAATGGCTAAATCAGGCTTTGACGAGCGGTGGATCGCCTTCGAGATAATTTTCCGCATATTCATTGGAACGTTTTCCGGTATTTGCGCCACCCGATGAAAGACATCAGCAAATCCTGACCGATACATAAAATGTTCCATATCCAGAGCAGGCAATGCCGTCAGGTGCTCACGCTCTTCTTCCCGGTCGTTATTCAGCAAACCGCGCACCGTTGCGGCATATTTTTTCCCGGCTTCGTCGCCATCCACCAGCACATGCCACTCAATCCCCATCCGGCGGGCGAATTTTACCAGCGGTCTCAGGCCTGACTGGGCGAATTCGATCACTTTAATCCCTTCGGCATCGAAGTGGTGCCCACACTGGCGCGCCAGTTCGTTGATAACCCAGGTTTCCGTTTCGCCCTCCACCAGCAGCCAGCAGCGGGAAAACAGCGACGAGGCCCGGTTAAAACGAATATGAAAGGCGATGCGGCGACCATCTTCCGCGCTCAGCCCGCCAGGCCCCAGTCGCCAGGCCGCGACCCGTGAAGATTCACGCACCAGACGGACAACGTGCTCCACAGGCGTCAGCGACAGCAGCTCGCCGGAATTGGTCGTTGCCACACGTTGCAGCGGTAAAAGATTCAACAACTGCCATGCCACCGACAGCATAATCGGATGCAGACGCGTTTCCGGGTCTTCAACCAATAATAATGGTCGGGCATCTTTATCCAGCCGCAGCGTCCCTTTCGCCTGTAACAGCGTGGAGAACAGCCCCAGCAGGATCACGCGATGCGTTCGGCCGCCGGGTTTGTCGATCATCCGGTTAATAATGTCCAGATAGCGCCAGCTACGCTGCTCGTTGTTCGAACGGCGACGCATCAACCGATGACGGGATTGCCCCGCGCCTTGCTCGGAAAAGTAGTGCTCCAGCAGCTGTACCATCGCCGAAAGCCCCTGGCGGATCTGCCCGTCCGTTAAATTCTGCGGACGGGTCGCCAGCTCTCGCGCCAGAAAGTCCAGCTGGCAGGCGGTAACTTCAACATCGGGAACATCGGGCACCGTACCGTTACGGATGCGTCGCATAAAGCGCGCATCGCGCAGGCGCAGTACCGGCATCAAACGAATGAGATGGTGTGCCTGGCGATTAATATCATCGATCGGTAGCGGGTGGCCGTCGCCATCAAGGAAGCTGCGCAGCGTCATCACGCTGCCATCTGCCGCGCTCTCCCCCTCCAGACGGTAGAAAATACGGTGAAAGCCATCCTGACAGGGAGACCAGCATGCCTCCAGCGGGCGGTATCGACGCACCCGATGGCGGCCTGGCTGAGATTCACGGAAAGTGAGGATAATATGCAGATGATGTTCACGTCCCTGAATATCTCCGGGGGGAAACCAGAAATCCTCGCGGATGAAATGATACAGTTCCGATTCTGGCGACAGCAGCAGAGTTAAGGCATCCAGCAGGCTGGATTTCCCCCACGCGTTCTCCCCAATCAGCACGTTGTTTTGCTCCAGCATCAACGATAATCGATTGATCCCGCGAAAACCCACAATCTCAACGCGTTCGAGAATCATGTATCCTCCAGAAATGAACAACTTATCCTTTCCGCAGTATAACGACAAAATCCGTTGCATGGCGTGATAATTGCAGCATTAAGTCCGTGCACTACACTCTTTATTAAGACAAATCAGAACAAGGATTCACACCACATTGCCCTAAATCAAACTAACTGAATTTTTTTAACTGGTGATTGGGTGACGTTCGTTCTTAAAATACAGTTTCCTGCATTATGTCGTCACCCTTTTATGACGATAAAAAAACAGCCGCATATTCAATGTGGTTAATTTTATTATTTGAGGTGGTTATGTTTAGAAAATTAGCAGCCGAATGTTTCGGTACATTCTGGCTCGTTTTCGGTGGCTGCGGAAGCGCCGTTCTGGCTGCGGCATTCCCTGAACTGGGAATTGGTTTTGCGGGTGTCGCGCTGGCTTTTGGTCTGACCGTACTGACAATGGCATTCGCCGTAGGTCATATTTCCGGCGGACATTTTAACCCGGCAGTGACATTAGGTTTATGGGCTGGCGGTCGTTTTCCGGCAAAAGAGGTCATTGGCTATATTATCGCTCAGGTTGTCGGCGGTATTATTGCTGCGGCGGTACTGTATCTGATTGCCAGCGGTAAAGCAGGCTTTGATGCCGCTGCCAGCGGTTTTGCCTCTAACGGTTACGGCGAACATTCCCCTGGCGGTTATTCCATGCTTTCCGCCATCGTCATTGAAATCGTGCTGACCGCCGGTTTCCTGCTGGTCATTCATGGCGCGACGGACAAACATGCCCCGGCGGGTTTTGCCCCAATCGCCATTGGTCTGGCGTTAACCCTGATTCACCTGATCAGTATTCCGGTCACCAACACTTCTGTGAACCCGGCGCGCAGCACCGCGGTTGCGATCTTCCAGGGCGGTTGGGCATTACAACAACTGTGGCTGTTCTGGGTGATGCCGATTATCGGCGGTATTCTGGGTGGCGTGCTGTACCGCACGCTGCTTGAAAAACGCGATTAATTGAGTGAAGTCCGTGGTGTCGGGTGGCGACTACGCCTTACCCGACCTGCGATACAGTACAATAAGCAGGCCGGGTAAGCGTTAACGCCACCCGGCTTTTTTTTGCTCCTTTACCTGACCGCCTTTATTGGGTAGTGTCATTGCGCTGTCTCGCATATAAAGGACCCGGTTGTTCATGTTTTCAGGACTTTTAATCATTTTGGTTCCACTGATTGTGGGCTACCTCATTCCGCTTCAGCATCAGGCCGCATTAAAACTGATCAACCGGCTGTTAAGCTGGATTGTCTACGTCATTCTCTTTTTTATGGGGATCAGCCTGGCGTTCCTGGATAATCTCGCCAGTAATTTGCTCGCTATTTTTCATTATTCCGCTGTCAGTATTACCGTTATTTTGCTGTGCAACATCGCGGCATTATTCTGGCTGGAACGTTCGCTACCGTGGCGACACAACCACCAGCAGGAGAAATTACCTTCACGTATCGCGATGGCACTTGAGTCACTTAAATTATGCGGCGTCGTGGTGCTGGGTTTTCTGCTTGGCCTCAGCGGGCTGGCATTTCTCAAACACGCCACGGAAGCCAGCGAATATACGCTGATCTTCTTATTATTCCTGATCGGCATCCAGTTGCGAAACAATGGCATGACCTTAAAACAGATTGTGCTGAATCGCCGGGGGATGATTGTCGCCGTGGTGGTGGTCGCCAGCTCTATGCTCGGCGGAGTCATCAATGCGCTCATTCTCGGCCTGCCGATCAAAACCGCACTGGCAATGGCATCGGGTTTCGGCTGGTATTCCCTGTCCGGCATTTTATTGACCGAATCGTTCGGCCCGGTAATTGGCAGCGCCGCTTTCTTTAACGATCTGGCGCGCGAGCTGATAGCGATTATGCTGATCCCCGGTCTGGTTCGTCGCAGTCGCTCCACCGCGTTAGGGTTATGCGGCGCCACGTCGATGGACTTCACGTTGCCGGTACTTCAGCGTACAGGCGGTCTGGAGATGGTGCCTGCCGCCATCGTTCACGGTTTTATCCTCAGCCTGCTGGTGCCAATCCTGATGGCCTTTTTCTCAGCCTGATACCTCCCTGGCGGTAGAACCCTGCCGCCAAAATTGCGCTAAATCAATCTCCCTGTAAATTATGTAAGAAATCACTTTTATCCCTTTGCGCGCAGGCATAACCTTAAACATGTATATTAAATATAACTTTAAAAAAGGTGTGACCATGTTTTGTGTGCAATGTGAACAAACCATCCGTACTCCGGCGGGGAACGGCTGCTCCTACGCGCAGGGTATGTGCGGTAAAACAGCGGAAACGTCCGATCTCCAGGATCTGCTGATTGCGTCCCTGCAAGGTCTGTCTGCATGGGCTGTTAAAGCCCGTGAATATGGCATCATCGATCATGACGTTGACAACTTTGCCCCGCGTGCATTTTTCTCTACTCTGACCAACGTTAACTTCGATTCTCCGCGTATCGTCGGCTATGCCCGTGAAGCGATCGCCCTGCGCGAATCGCTGAAAGCGCAGTGCCAGAACATCGATGCAAGCGCTACGGTAAACAATCCGATGGCCGACCTGCAACTGGTCAGCGACGATCTGGGCGATTTGCAACGTCAGGCCGCCGAGTTCACCCCGAACAAAGACAAAGCCGCTATTGGCGAGAACATCCTCGGCCTGCGTCTGCTTTGCCTGTATGGCCTGAAAGGTGCGGCAGCGTACATGGAGCACGCCCACGTTCTGGGTCAGTATGACAACGACATCTACGCGCAGTACCACAAAATCATGGCGTGGCTGGGCACCTGGCCTTCCGATATGAACGCTCTGCTGGAATGTTCTATGGAAATCGGCCAGATGAACTTCAAAGTGATGAGCATCCTGGATGCCGGTGAAACCACCAAATACGGCCACCCGACCCCAACTCAGGTTAACGTGAAAGCGGTTGAAGGTAAGTGCATCCTGATCTCCGGTCACGACCTGAAAGATCTGTACAACCTGCTGGAGCAGACCGAAGGGACTGGCGTGAACGTCTATACCCACGGTGAAATGCTGCCCGCGCACGGTTACCCGGAACTGCGTAAATTCAAACACCTGGTCGGTAACTACGGCAGCGGCTGGCAGAACCAGCAGGTTGAATTCGCCCGCTTCCCTGGCCCTATCGTGATGACCTCTAACTGCATCATTGACCCGACCGTTGGCGCGTATGACGACCGTATCTGGACGCGCAGCATCGTCGGTTGGCCGGGCGTAAACCACCTGGAAGGCGAAGATTTCTCTCCGGTTATCGCTCAGGCGCAGCAGATGGCAGGCTTCCCGTACAGCGAAATCCCGCATCTGATCACCGTTGGTTTCGGTCGCCAGACGCTGCTGGGCGCAGCAGACAGCCTGATCGACCTGGTCAGCCGCGAAAAACTGCGTCACATCTTCCTGGTGGGCGGCTGTGACGGCGCGCGTGGCGAACGTAACTACTTCACCGATTTCGCGACCAGCGTACCGGATGACTGCCTGATTCTGACGCTGGCCTGTGGTAAATACCGCTTCAACAAACTGGAATTCGGCGACATCGAAGGTCTGCCGCGTCTGGTTGACGCCGGTCAGTGTAACGACGCTTACTCCGCCATCATTCTGGCCGTCACGCTGGCAGAAAAACTGGGCTGTGGCGTGAACGACCTGCCGCTGTCTCTGGTGCTCTCCTGGTTCGAACAGAAAGCGATCGTCATCCTGCTGACGCTGTTGTCTCTGGGCGTGAAAAACATCGTAACCGGGCCGACTGCGCCAGGTTTCTTCACCCCGGATCTGCTGGCTGTCCTCAACGAGAAATTTGGCCTGCGTCAGGTCACCACCGTTGAAGAAGATATGCAGCAACTGTTGAGCGCGTAAGGAGTTTTAGAATGACGATGCCAACCACTCAGTGTCCGTGGCGGATGCAGGTACATCACATCCATCAGGAAACCCCGGATGTGTGGACTCTCTCATTACTGTGTCACGATCACTATCCGTACCGTGCCGGTCAGTATGCGCTGGTCAGCGTTCGCAACTCTGCGGATACGCTGCGGGCCTACACCATTTCGTCCACGCCGGGCGTGAGCGAGTACATTACGCTGACGATCCGTCGCATTGATGAAGGCGCAGGTTCACAGTGGTTAACCCGCGAGGTGAAACGCGGCGACTATATCTGGCTGTCCGATGCGATGGGCGACTTTATCTGTGAAGACAAAGCCGAAGACAAGTTCCTGATGCTGGCGGCCGGTTGCGGCGTCACACCAATTATGTCGATGCGTCGCTGGCTGGCAAAATACCGCCCGCAGGCAGATGTGCAGGTGATCTTCAACGTGCGTTCGCCGCAGGATGTGATTTTCGCTGAGGAATGGCGTCAGTACCCGGTCACGCTGGTGGCGGAGAACAATGCGACCCACGGTTTCGTGGCGGGTCGCCTGACCACTGAATTACTGAAAAACGTGCCGGACCTGGCATCGCGCACCGTCATGACCTGCGGCCCGGCGCCGTATATGGACATGGTTGAGCAGGAAGTGAAAGCGCTCGGCGTAACGCGCTTCTTTAAAGAGAAGTTCTTTACGCCCGTTGCCGAAGCGGCAACGGAGGGTCTGAAGTTCACCAAACTGCAACCGGCGCAGGAGTTTTACGCGCCTGTCGGCACCACGCTGCTGGACGCGCTGGAAAGCAATAAAGTTCCGGTGACCGTGGCATGTCGTGCTGGCGTGTGCGGCTGCTGCAAAACCAAAGTGGTTTCCGGTGAATATACGGTCAGCAGCACCATGACGCTGACCGATGCGGAAATCGCCGACGGTTATGTACTGGCCTGCTCCTGCCATCCGCAGGGCGATTTAGTTCTGGCATAAGCTCTCATTGCCGGATGACGCTTCGCTTATCCGGCCTGCCATTTTTCGGCAGGCCGGGTAAGGCAGTTACGCCGCCATCCGGCAATTCTTCACCGCCAGGCCGAATTTCCCGCAACAGAGAACCGCCCCGCCCCCAGAAACGCCACCGCCAGCGCGCCAGTAAAGAAATAAACTAAACTTTCTATCGCCCATGCGCCGACGGCATCCAGTTGCCAGGTTTTTCCGGTGCCGACCATTAACCACGCCACCACCATCGTCAATGCCAGTACCAGCGCGGCAGGACGTGTAAGAATACCCAGCACAATCAGGCAAGGCGCAATCACCTCGCCCACCAGCACGCCATAGGCGATAAACCCGGGCAATCCTTTTGCAATCAGCATATTGCTAATGCCATCAATACCGTCGAACAGTTTATGCAGGCCGTGAAACAGCATCAGCCCCCCTACTGCGAGGCGTAACAGAAACTTGCCAAAATCTTCATGCGTCAGCATACGGTTCACTGCATTTAATAACGTTGTAACCATCTGAATTGACTCCTGGTTCCGGCTGGTTTGCCATTAAATTACGCGTTCTGTCGGTTGAAATATAGCTGCTGAAAATAAGGGGTGATGACAAAGCGTAACGATTATCTTCATCTAAACTTGTAACCGGTATCACATTACAGGAGATGGAAAACCATGAAACAAACCGTTGCCGCTTACATTGCAAAAACACTTGAACAGGCTGGCGTGAAACGTATCTGGGGCGTGACGGGCGACTCCCTGAACGGCCTGAGCGACAGCCTGAACCGGATGGGGACGATTGACTGGATGTCGACGCGCCATGAAGAGGTCGCCGCCTTTGCCGCTGGCGCGGAAGCACAACTCACCGGTGAACTGGCGGTGTGCGCGGGTTCATGCGGGCCTGGCAACCTGCATTTGATTAACGGTCTGTTCGATTGCCACCGTAATCACGTCCCGGTTCTGGCTATCGCCGCCCACATTCCTTCCAGCGAAATCGGCAGCGGCTACTTTCAGGAGACCCACCCACAAGAGCTGTTTCGCGAATGCAGCCACTATTGCGAGCTGGTTTCCACCCCGGAGCAGATCCCGCAGGTACTGGCGATCGCCATGCGTAAGGCGGTGCTTAACCGTGGCGTCTCCGTCGTGGTGCTGCCGGGCGACGTTGCGCTGAAACCGGCGCCGGAAAGCGCCAGCACCCACTGGTATCATGCCCCGTTGCCGATCGTGACCCCGGCCGAAGAAGAGCTGAAAAAACTGGCACAGCTATTACGTTACTCCAGCAATATCGCCCTGATGTGCGGCAGCGGCTGCGCGGGCGCGCATAAAGAGCTGGTGGAATTCGCCGCCAAAATTAAAGCGCCAATTGTCCATGCGCTGCGCGGCAAAGAGCATGTAGAGTACGACAACCCTTACGATGTGGGCATGACGGGATTGATCGGCTTCTCATCCGGTTTCCATACGATGATGAATGCTGACACCCTGATCCTGCTCGGCACCCAGTTTCCCTATCGCGCCTTTTACCCGACCGACGCCAAAATCATTCAAATCGATATCAACCCGGCAAGCATTGGCGCGCACAGTAAAGTCGATATGGCGCTGGTCGGCGATATTCGCTCCACGCTCGCCGCGTTATTACCAATGCTGGAAGAAAAAACCGATCGTAAATTCCTTGATAAAGCGCTGGAGCACTATCGCGACGCGCGCAAAGGGCTGGACGATTTAGCCAAACCGAGCGAGAAAGCGATTCACCCGCAATATCTGGCGCAGCAGATCAGCCATTTCGCCGCAGATGACGCCATCTTTACCTGCGACGTCGGCACGCCGACCGTATGGGCGGCGCGTTATCTGAAAATGAACGGTAAGCGCCGTCTGCTGGGATCGTTTAACCACGGTTCAATGGCCAATGCCATGCCGCAGGCGTTAGGCGCCCAGGCCACCGAACCGGGTCGTCAGGTGATCGCCATGTGCGGCGACGGGGGATTCAGTATGCTGATGGGCGATTTCCTCTCTGTCGTACAGATGAAGCTGCCGGTAAAAATTGTTGTTTTCAACAACAGCGTGCTGGGCTTTGTGGCAATGGAGATGAAAGCGGGCGGCTACCTCACCGACGGCACCGAGCTGCACGACACGAACTTCGCCCGCATTGCTGAAGCCTGCGGCATTACAGGGCTCCGCGTTGAAAAAGCCGCCGACGTCGACGAGGCGCTGCAACGCGCGCTGTCTATCGACGGTCCGGTACTGGTCGATGTGGTCGTGGCGAAAGAAGAACTGGCCATTCCGCCGCAAATAAAACTGGAGCAGGCCAAAGGGTTTAGCCTGTATATGCTGCGCGCGATCATCAGCGGGCGCGGTGATGAAGTGATCGAACTGGCGAAAACCAACTGGCTAAGGTAAAACAATGCACATCGCCTTTTAAACTATAGGGATGTGCAATGATCGATTTACGTAGTGATACCGTCACCCGGCCAAGTCGTGCCATGCTCGAAGAAATGATGGCCGCCCCGGTCGGGGACGACGTGTACGGAGATGACCCAACTGTCAACGCCCTCCAGCAATACGCCGCTGAGCTTTCTGGCAAAGACGCGGCGATTTTTTTACCCACCGGCACTCAGGCTAACCTGGTCGCTCTGCTCAGCCACTGTGAACGCGGCGAAGAGTATATCGCCGGTCAGGGCGCGCATAACTATCTGTACGAGGCAGGCGGCGCGGCGGTGCTGGGCAGCATTCAACCGCAGCCCATTGATGCCGCCGCAGACGGTACGTTGCCGCTGGATAAGGTCGCCGCGAAGATCAAGGCGGATGATATCCATTTTGCCCGCACTCGCTTACTCAGTCTGGAAAACACCCACAACGGTAAAGTGCTGCCGCGCGAATATTTAAAACAGGCGTGGGAATTTACCCGCGAGCGCGGTCTGGCGTTGCACGTTGACGGCGCACGTATTTTTAACGCGGTCGTCGCCTACGGCTGCGAACTGAAAGACATTACTCAATACTGCGATTCATTCACCATTTGCCTGTCAAAAGGCCTGGGGACGCCGGTAGGCTCACTGTTAGTCGGCAACCAGGACTACATTAAGCGCGCCATCCGCTGGCGCAAAATGACCGGCGGCGGTATGCGTCAGGCCGGCATTCTGGCGGCCGCCGGGCTGTACGCGTTGAAAAATAACGTCGCACGTTTACAGGACGATCACGACAACGCGGCCTGGATGGCGGAGCAACTGCGTGAAGCCGGCGCGGATGTTATGCGTCACGACACCAATATGCTGTTTGTCCGCGTTGGTGAAGAGAACGCGGCGGCGCTGGGCGAATACATGAAGGCGCATGACGTGCTGATTAACGCGTCGCCGATCGTGCGTCTGGTGACGCATCTGGACGTATCGCGTGAACAGCTTGCTGAAGTCGCCGCCCACTGGCGCGCCTTTTTAACCCGCTAAGGAGACGGACGTGCCGCAACGTATTTTGGTTCTTGGCGCCAGTGGTTACATTGGTCAACATCTGGTGCGGGCGCTCAGCGCGCAAGGGCATCAGATTCTGGCGGCGGCACGTCGCATTGAACGGCTGGAAAAACAGCAACTGGCTAACGTCAGTTGTCATAAAGTCGATCTCAACTGGCCGGATAATCTGCCCGCGCTGCTCCGCGAAGTCGACACCGTCTATTATCTGGTGCATGGCATGGGCGAAGGCGGCGATTTTATTGCCCATGAGCGCCAGGTTGCGATGAACGTGCGCGATGCGCTGCGTGAAGTACCGGTCAAACAGCTCATATTCCTCAGCTCGTTGCAGGCGCCGAAACATGAGCAGTCTGACCATTTGCGCGCCCGGCAGTTAACTGCGGAGACGCTGCGCGAATCCGGCGTGCCGGTGACTGAACTGCGCGCCGGCATTATCGTCGGCGCAGGTTCAGCCGCCTTCGAAGTGATGCGCGATATGGTCTACAACCTGCCAGTGCTGACGCCGCCTCGCTGGGTGCGCTCCCGAACCACGCCCATCGCGCTGGAAAATTTGCTGCACTATCTGGTGGCGTTGCTGGATCACCCTGCCTGCGAGCACCGGGTTCTCGAAGCCGCCGGGCCGCAGGTCTTAAGCTATCAGGAGCAGTTCAAGCACTTTATGGCAGTCAGCGGCAAACATCGCCTGCTGATCCCCATCCCTTTTCCGACCCGCTGGATTTCAGTCTGGTTTTTAAATGTCATTACGTCCGTTCCGCCGACCACGGCAAAAGCGCTGATCCAGGGGCTGAAACATGACCTGCTGGCCGATGATACCGAACTGCGAGCGTTGGTCCCCCAGACGCTCATCTCCTTTGACGATGCCGTGCGTCGCACGCTGAAGGAGGAAGAAAAACTGGTCAACTCCAGCGACTGGGGATACGACGCCCAGGCGTTTGCCCGCTGGCGACCAGAGTATGGCTATTTTGCCAAACAGGCCGGATTCACGGTTAAAACCTCCGCCAGCCGGAAAGCCCTGTGGCAGGTGATCAACCGTCTCGGCGGCAAAGAAGGCTATTTCTTTGGCAATATTCTCTGGAAAACGCGTGCGGCAATGGATCTGCTGGCGGGGCATCGACTGGCAAAAGGCCGGCCTGAACACGCGCTTCTTCAGACCGGCGACACGGTGGACAGCTGGAAAGTCATCATTGTCGAGCCGGAAAAGCAGCTGACCTTACTGTTTGGCATGAAAGCGCCGGGCCTTGGCCGTCTGAGCTTTACCCTTGAAGATAAAGGCGATCACCGGCAAATTGACGTGCGCGCCTGGTGGCACCCGCACGGGATGCCCGGCCTTTTCTACTGGCTGCTGATGATCCCGGCGCATCTCTTTATTTTCCGGGGCATGGCAAAGCAAATCGCCCGGCTTGCAGAACAAATCACAGATTAATCATAAAAACATACTGTATTCTTTCATGTTTCCCATTGCATACCGACGTAATTCACGGAAGAATGCGCACGAAGTTCTATTAACCACAGTGGATTGATATGAAGGTACTGGTTACCGGCGCCACCAGCGGCTTAGGTCGAAACGCGGTTGAGTTTTTGCGCAATAAAGGCATCAGCGTCAGAGCTACCGGTCGCAATGAAGCGATGGGCAAGCTGCTGCAAAAAATGGGAGCGGAATTTGTCCATGCGGATTTGACCGAGCTGGTCTCTTCGCAGGCAAAAGTGATGCTCGCAGGCATTGATACGCTGTGGCACTGCTCCAGTTTCACCTCGCCGTGGGGAACCCAGGAAGCCTTCGATCTGGCGAACGTTCGCGCCACCCGACGCCTCGGCGAATGGGCCGTCGCCTGGGGCGTACGTAACTTTATTCATATCTCCTCTCCGTCACTCTATTTTGATTATCACCACCATCGCGATATCAAAGAGGATTTTCGCCCTCACCGCTTCGCCAACGAATTTGCACGCAGCAAAGCGGCCGGTGAAGAGGTGATTAACCTGCTGGCGCAGGCCAACCCGCAGACGCGTTTTACCGTCCTGCGTCCGCAAAGCCTGTTTGGCCCACACGATAAAGTCTTTATTCCGCGTCTGGCGCATATGATGCACCACTACGGCAGCGTTCTGTTGCCGCACGGCGGCAGCGCGCTGGTGGATATGACTTATTATGAAAATGCCGTCCATGCGATGTGGCTGGCAAGCCAGGAAAGCAGTGACAAGCTGCCTTCTGGTCGGGTCTATAACATCACAAATGGCGAACACCGGACGCTGCGCAGCATTGTGCAGAAGCTGATTGATGAATTAAACATTGATTGCCGAATCCGTTCGGTTCCGTATCCGATGCTGGATATGATCGCCCGCAGCATGGAGCGTTTCGGCAATAAATCGGCGAAAGAGCCGACGCTGACGCACTACGGCGTTTCCAAGCTGAATTTCGATTTTACGCTGGACACCACGCGCGCCCAAGAAGAACTGGGCTATCAGCCCATCGTCACGCTGGATGAAGGCATTGAGCGTACCGCCGCCTGGCTGCGCGATCACGGCAAGCTACCGCGCTGACCGGCGCACAGTGAACACAAAAAACGGCAACCATCAGGTTGCCGTCAGATCGTTGTTGTACCGGATGGCACAATAGATACGACTCACCCGCCGCAGGCCCGATAAGCCTGCGCCATCGGGCATTTCAGGCGTTGTCGTTTTATATTGTCATTACAGCGCGCTCCACGCGTCAGACCATGCCAGACCCGCGCCGGGTTCATAATAGGCCGGCGCCGTATTACACCAGCCGCTATACGGGAATGGTTTGCACTGGAACAGCTTACCGTGGTTATTCACGATATCGCCCGCATTGTACTTACTGTTCGCGCTCCATGCCGGATACGAACCCGAAGCGCCGTCGTCCTGAGATGGCGTTGCCGCTTTCGCTTTCACGTTGAGCAGATAAGAGGTGGTGCTGCTCAGCTCACCATCACTGACGGTCAGGCTCACCTCGTACTGCTGAGCGGTCGCCGCTTCCGGCGCGGCGAAGGTTACGACCGCTTTGTCTTCGCCAGACACGGTCTGACCATCCTGAGCACGCCAGGTGTAGGTCAGTTTGTTGCCGTCTTCGTCAGTCGACCCCTCCGCGCTCAAAGAGACCTGCGCCCCCGCATCTACCGCGCCAATCGGCCCTGCGATATGGGCTACCGGCGCATGGTTAACGGTGGTCGGCTCTGCTGGCGTTTCATCCGGCACTGGCGCAGGTGCAGGCGTATCATCAGCCGGTGTTGGCGTTACGGGCTCTTCATCCGGTTTAGTCGAAGAACCGTCATCATTAATGATGTTCACATTGTAGAAATGCTGTACACATTTCGTGTAATCCCCCTCTTTAAACGCGCTGAATGGCGTCTGATAACCCACCAGTTGGCAGGCATAGGTTTTGCCGTCCGGCGTATCCGAGCTCCATCCCCAATCTTGTTCCCAGTAGATCTTCAATGCGCCCGCGCCGCCTTCATCGAACTGCTTCATGTTGGCGCAGCCCAGCACTTCATCTGCCGGAACCGGTACTTTCAGGTAGTTAGCGAACTCTTTGTAGTATTTGATACGATTCTGCGACTGCGCGATTTCCGTCGGGCCGCCGCATTCAACGCCGCCGTTGATAATCTGGGTGGTGACGCCAAAGCCGGGCACCAGACCGTTAGCCTTATCATGCGCGTTCGGCTGCCAGGTGCCATCGATGACCTGCAACATGCTAGGTTTCGGCGGCTGCGGGTAGGCGAAGAAGAAAATAGCGCTCGCCAGGTTCAGCCAGGTATCGGCAACCAGTTCCGGTTTATCCAGCAGCGTGCGCACGTCGCCATACATCGCTTCGGAGAACGGCCCGTAGTTGTAGTTATAGGACAACTGTTTCGCACCGCGGCCAAAGTAACTCAGGAATTCACCATCTTTGTCTTTGCCGCACGGCCAGGTTTGCCCCTGCCAGACGCTCGGATTACATTCGCCGTTATAGCCGCCTTTCTGCCCTTCGCTCCAGCCCATTTCACGCACATATACCAGCGCCTGACGCCATTCGGCCTCTGGACGCCAGCTCTCATGGCCGCCGGTTTCCTGCGCAAAGTGGGCGAACATTGTTGCCAGCTCTTTGCGACAAATCGCATCACTGTCGCGACCATCGTTATAGGTCTTACACAGCGCCGGGAATTTACCGACTGCTTTCAGGAAATTGCTGTAGGTATATTCTTTAGCACGCAGCGGGAAAAGATATTCCCAGTCGCTGGCTTTGATGATCCCCTCAACGCGTTTGACGTTTTCTGGGTTGGCGGCGCGACCGGGTTCAATGAGTTCTACCTGGGCATTATCCAGCGTCTGGATCGTCTCTTTCACCGAAGCCATCAACGGGAAATTTGTCAGCTCCTGCTCCTTTTTCGCCAGATCGCTGGCTTTTATGGTGTAAGGCTCACTGCTGCTGGCCTGCAATGTATTTGCTTGCGCCATAAACGGCACCGCACAGGCACCCGCAATGAGTACACTCAATAATGTCCTTTTGCTCATTTCAATTTTTCCTTTATGTACAATAGTGATTAATTCAAATTCTGCGTTGTCCATTAACAACACGAATAAACAAACATCAGAACCTGGGGTTTTACTTTTCGAAGAACACCAGCAGGAATTCTTCAAAAAATAAAAGCAGCTGGATTTATTTATATTGCGTGGTCATTTTTATACGCTGGTATGTTTCCCAGACTTTATGCGCGTAAATCATGCGCTGCGGGTAATTCTCTTTTTTAACCCCGGCGTTATATGCGCCTACCGCCTCCCAGTTATAACCATATACTTTGATCATATCGGATAAGATCGACGCGCCGACCATAATAGATGTACAGGGTTCCAGCATCAGTCGATACTCATCAATGCCACGGCGTTCCAGCGCTGAAAAATGCGAGCTATTTATTTGCATCAACCCGACATCTCTCGTCCCGTCGTGATTTCGGCCTACCGCATAGGGATTCATGCCAGACTCGACTTGCGCAATGGAAAATAATAAATAAGGGTCAACATGATAATAATTTGCGGCTCTGTCCCAGCAGTTGGCAAACGCGCTTTGGCTTAACATCAATAACAACAAAATTAAACGTTTCATATTTTCATCCGGTTGTCGGGGTGATCTGCTCCTTGTTCGTTATGCACATTATTTTTTAGAGATGGCCGCCCCCAGACAGGGGCGGCTACCCTTCGCGAATAGATAACGTATCCGCATTATTAAGGTAAGAGGATTATTGACAGTCTGCGGCGGCGCCTTCTTTCACCCACACATCGCTGTTGCCGGGTTTATCACCCTGCGTCCACCATTTAGCGCGGTATACAGACCCCTGATAGGTGGTAGTCTCACCGCCGTTGTAAACCACATCGGAACGCCAGTTGAATTTCACCTGGCTGACCAGTTCCCACGCGTCCACGCCGAAGCCTGGCTGATTGCCCTGCGTCCAGTACTTCGCTTTCCACACCAGGTGATCAAAACTGACGGTATCGCCATTGTTGTAGATTTTGCTGGCGTCCCATGCCGCGTAGTGGCTGGCATTGGCATCAACCGGGCTGTCGCAACCGCCGGTTGCCGCGCCTTCATCAGACGGCGTCGTCCCCTCATCGGATGGCGTGGTGCCTTCATCAGACGGTGTCGTCCCTTCGTCGGACGGCACCGGCGCCGCTTTTGGCGTAACGTTAATCTGCACGTTGGACTGCACGCTGGTTTTACCATCGCTGACCACGACGCTGACGGTGTAAGTCGAGGCAGAGCTCACTTCCGGCGCGGTGATGGTCACGCTGGAGGTGTCCGTCCCCGTCGCGTTCATATCGCCCGGCACGCTCCAGGCGTAGGTCAACGCGTCGCCATCAGGATCGGCAGCCTGCGCGTTCAGCGTGTAGGTTGCGCCTGCTTCAAGCGACACCGTTTCCAGCGGATTCACAACCGGGGCCTGGTTCGCTTTTGGCGCTTTGTTCACAACCTGAACGTCAATGGCGTTACTCAGACCTTTCGCATCGGTAACGGTCAGACGGAACGCCAGATTCTGATTGCTGGAGACAGCGGCGACGTTAAAGCTCGCTTTCGCGCTGGTGCTCTTGTTCAGCGTTACGGACGGACCGGAGATCTGCGTCCACTTATAGGTGATCGCATCGCCATCCGGGTCGGTAGAGGCAGAACCGTCCAGCGTGACCGTCGCCGGGCCGGTTACGACCTGGTCAACTGCGGTCGCGACTGGCGCATGGTTGGTCACAACCGGCTCAACCGGCGTAGAACCCCCACCCAGCAAACTTTCGTTCATCGCGTTCAGAATGTCGCCGTTATCAGAGTCGATAGACCAGGAGAACAGGCCGCCGAGGTTGTTAGCCAGGACGTATTTACCTTTCGCCGCCGCAGAGCGGGCGTCTTCATAGGTAATCAGGTCGCCGGTAGATTTATTGAAAATATACGGCGCTTCCGCCGCAGCGTCGTAACGGTATTCCCAGCCTGGTTTGCCTTTGTATTCGTTAACAATCTGACGATAATCAACCACGCCCGGCTCCCAGGTGCCTTTCACCGGGCCGGTAGCCGTACCGGTAAACGGATTGTCGCCGGTATAGCCATGCACGCCAGTCCAGCCGCGGCCATACATCCCCGCGCCCACCACGATCTTGCCTGGCTGCACGCCCTGCGCCAGCAACGCATTGACGCCATTTTCCGTGGTGTATTTGGTGTCCGGTTTCCACTCTGCGCCGTGCAGCGCCGCCTGGTGCCCCAGATCGGTGTTGCTCCAGCCGCCGTAGAAGTCGTAGCTCATCAGGAAGATGTGATCCATATACTGCTGCGCCTGGGCGTAGTCCACGTCTTCAATTTTGTCCTGACCGGAACCGATAGCGGAGGTCAACTCGTAAGTCCGACCGGTTTCGGCAGACAGTTCGTTGAGCATGGTGCGCAGATCGTGCATCAGTGCCGTGTAGGTCGCTTTATCCTGCTGTGGGTTGCCCAGCGTTTCATTCTGACCGCCGCCGCCCGGGAATTCCCAGTCAATATCTACGCCGTCGAAGAATTTCCAGGTCTTCAGGAAATCCTTAACGGAAGCAACAAACCGAGCGCGAATCGCGCTGTCATGCATCTGGAAAAACGGATCGGAAAGCGTCCATCCCCCAACCGATGGCAGGATTTTCAGATCCGGGTGCGCTTTTTTCAGCGCCATCAATTGACCGAAGTTGCCTTTATACGGGTCATCCCAGTTAGAGACGCCAGCCTGCGGTTTTTGCAGCGCCGCCCACGGATCGTGGATCGCCACGGTATAGTCCTGTCGGCCATTACAGGCGCGTTTCAGCGCTTCAAAACTGTTGCCGCCCTCGATGGATTTCAGGCTGTCATTGATGCCGTCGCCGCCACAAATGGGAATAAAGCCGTACAGGATATGGTTCAGGTTAGCCGCCGGGATCTTATCCACCGGGAAATTACGGCCATACACGCCCCATTCCGGGAAGTACGCGCCCACCACTTTATCGGTATGCTGAGCAAACGTTTTATTGTTTTCCTTCATGGTGGTATTCAGCGGCAGCAGATGGCTACCGTCGGTATCCGCCACAATAATCAGCTTGCTGGCGCTTTTCGTACACCCGCTGGTATTACATAATTCAACCTGCTCCTGATAACGACCGCCTTTTTTGACTTTGAAGGTCGCAGAACCGGCAGCGCTACCTGCGCCAGACCATACGGTCTTACCATCCAACAGCACTTTCGCGGAGGTCGGCGCATCGCCGCTCCAGACGTTCCATTCCACCTTGACGTCCACGCCATCGTTATGAACTTTCACCAGGTTGTTATAATCCTGCGCAGCCTGATCCACTTCCACAATGGCGAATTTATCATTGCCGCTGGTAATAGACGGCGTACCCGGCGCAGCGGCAAAAACCGGACTTGTCGCTGCTGCCACAAAAAGTGCCAGATATTTAGGCTTCATAAATTTCATTATTAATTCCTGATAATTTTATTCGTGAATATTTAACAGCCATGCATTCCTTAGAGCATGGACGAATTGCAAACAGTAATTTATTTAAGACAACGGAAACCAACCCATTATAAAAATGAAATAATCTATTTCGCTTTACGCTCCTCCCTAAAATGGCATAAGCATTAATTCTATTAACTTATGCAACAATGATAATCTGGAAAATAAATAAGTTCCCTTTATTCCCTCGGCGAAAGAATTTAAAAAAACACTTGACCAACCGCGTCAGAATGTGAATTGCAATGTCTGGAAGATAAACATCGCCATTCCCGAAAAGGCCAGACAGGGACCAAAAGGAATTTGCCCCGCTTTATTTACGCCAGAGTAAAAAAGGCCATACAGCACAATACCGCTTAATGCCGCAACCAGAATTAATAACGGTAACGCCTGCCAGCCGCACCACGCCCCTAGCGCCGCCAGTAGCTTAAAATCGCCCTGTCCAAGCCCTTCCCGCCCCGTCAGCAGGCGAAAACTCCAGTACACCAGCCACAGAATGAGATACCCTGCAACGGCGCCATATAACGCGCTCGCCAACGGCATCGTGTGGAAAACGCAATGCAGCAGCAGCCCAGCCCACAGCAGCGGCTGCGTGAGACAATCCGGCAACAGCATATATTTCGCATCAATCATCGTGAGCGGCAGCAGACCGCACCATAAAACCCACAGCGCGATCAGCGTGACAAAGGAAGGGAGCGCCGCCGCCGTTGCCGCAAAAAAAAGCGCGCTGGCTGACTCTACCAACAGCAAGCGCAGGGGAATCACAGACTGGCAATGGCGGCAGCGACCGCGCAGGCAGCACCAGCTCAGTAACGGAATATTTTCCCACCAGGCCAGTTGATGCCCGCAGTCCGCGCAGTGTGAGGCAGGAAAAAGTAAATTCCCCGCCCCTTCCTTTTCCATCACCATTGCGGGAACGCGCTCGCTGACTACGCCAAGAAAACTGCCGAGGATTCCGCCCAGACAGGCGCTCATTATGCAAAATCCAATCGGCCAGCTTTCCCGAAACAACATGATCGTATTCATGCGTTTTTATTCCAGCTCAGCGTAATATTGGCTTTCACGTCGCTTTGACGATCGACCGGCTGCAAATCCATTTTTTGCAACTGAACGCCGGACGTAACATTCACTTCACGTAGCCAGTTTTTCAGTTCATAAATATTGACCTGTTCAACAACAAAAGAGAGTGAGCGTTCATCCTGACGAATATCAGACAACGCGAGATGGATCTCTTTCGCGCTCTCTTCAATAACCGTTCGCGGGTTGTTCGTTTTTAAGACTTTCGCCTGTAAATGATTTTTATCGATTTCGTCCCGCATCCAGCGCAGCGTCTCTTTTTGCCGCATTAACGTGGACTGGCTGTTTTGAATCATATGATCCAGCGGAATAATGCCGCCGTAATAAATTACCGCGCAGCATATCGCCGCCGCACATAGCGTAATAAGACCACGCTCGCGATCGCTGTAGTTTTGATAGCGCGCTTTTAATTGTGCAATTCGCTCTTTCATTTATATTTCCCCGTCACGATCGCCGTATAGGGTGACTGGTTCGAAACCGGTTGTAACGCAAAGTCAAAATGGGGGCTGGCCTGCGTAACGAAATCCTGTAGCGCCTGCGCGTTCGGCGAGGCCGCGTTCAGCGTCAACACATTCTGCGCGTTGTCATATTCCACTTCATTTATCTCAATAGCAGGCACAGACTGTTTAACCTGTTCCAGCGCCTCAAGTTGCAGAAAAATACCTTTGCTCTGTTTTTTAATATTCTGACCAAAATGGTATTTGATATTGGTTTTCTGCCGCAGACTTGGGAAATAGTGTTGAGCGACCTGGGCAATCTCGGCCTGTACCTGATTTTCCTGCTGAACCAACATCCATGCCATTGCCACGCGCGGGCCAATCAGCAATCCCATCGACAGCAGCGCAGACACCGCCATTGCTGTCCTCAGATGACGAAATCGCCCCACCTCTTTGCCGCAGGCGGCAAATGCGCCATGCAGCATATTGGCGCGACACGCTTTCCATTGCGGCTGAATCAATACCAGCGGATGCTGCCACGGCAGTTGTTCAGTGACATCGATACCCGCAGGCGCTTCGCCGTAGCAGCGCACTTCGCCATCGCCGCCTTGCGCCAGCAACAGCGGCAGCAGCGTAGCATCCGCTTCGCAGGCGCCGAACGGCGGAAAGCGCAGCCACCAGCTTTCGTCACAGGAAACCAGCGTACTGCCGCCTTCGTTTACCGGCAGCAGAATGGCGTCCGGCAATACCTGAATCACCTTCAGTCCGGCCTCTTCGCACAGCGCAAGCCAGCGCTCAAAGCAGGTGGCGTCAATGGCCACGGCATCCACTTCCCGCCCTTTTTTCCGCAATACCGTCCAGTGCAGCGAGTCCACATCGCCGATCAGCGTCTCTTCCGCCAGCCATGAGAACGGTGTGGAGGCCGTCGATAACCCTTTTTTGGGCAGGGTAAAATGACGGAACACCATCTCACTGGCGGGCAACAGCAAACAAACGCGTGTCGCCAGGGGATTTACGGCAAGCGTTCTCAGCGCATCCCGGCTTTCCAGCGTTGCCACCTGCTGGCTACCGGAGACGCACCACTCGATTTTCCCGTCCACGTTTGCATCGGGACGAATAAAAAGTACCTGTTTCATAGACTATGACTTTTCTTATTCAATCATTCGGTAACGGCGTTGCCAGGTTCTCACCTCTCCAGAGTCACGATCGACATGAATCTGGCTGACAACGCGCAGCGTTAAATCATCAGTATTACCGGTACTCTCGACCCGGAAATAGTGACTGTTCACCGCAACAAACGCCTGCATCTGCGCGAGGATCGCTTTGCTCTGCGGATAGTTTGTTTCGAGCGTTTTACTGAACGCGTCAACCGACGCCCACCCTTCTTCCGAGCGCGAGGCAATCAGCCGTGCTGCGTCATCCTCACTTAACGTCCCCGCAGACATCGCAGACAACAGCGGCGCCTGCCCGGGCTTCAGGGTATTCACATCCACTTTGCTCTCCGTATCAGGCAGCGCGCACAGCACCTTGCTGACGCGGGGATATGCCGCCACCGGAAAACCCGGCAACCGTTTTATCTCGCTGATGGTGCGCATCATCTGATTCGCAGGAAGGCGCTGCGGCGTCACACCCGCCCAGGCGTCGCTTTCCAGAGCCTCTTTTGCGGTTGTGCTGTCAGCGTCCAGATAATCCACCAGTTGTTGATAAACCTCTTCCGCCGCTGCCGTACTGATGCCGCTGTCGATCAGCAACTGTTCAACGATCTGCTCTTTCACCGGCTTTGTCGGCTGCGCGGCGGCGCTATCCGCAGGAGGCGCAGGGTCAATGGCCAGCAGACTGTTCACGTTAAAGCAGGTCTGGGCGTCCTCAATCTGGCTCACGACGGTATAGTTCTCACCCTGAGTTTCCAGCGGTTCGTGCCACGCGCCTTCTGGCGATAATCCATTGCTCTCACCGCTGGCGTCGGTTTGCAGACGATCTTTTATCGCCGCAGCCTGGCCTTGCATCGCCCAGCGCAGCTGCTGCTGACTGACCTGATAGCGGGTTTTCTGCAAATTTCGGCAAAACTGCTGACCGATCTTTGCCGCCAGCGCTGACATCATCACCAGCAAAATCAACACCACCAGCAGCGCGACGCCGCGCTGTTTTTGCGCCGATTGCGTGTTCATTGCTGTTCTCCACCGCGTGCTGGCGGAACCGATGCCGTAACCTCAGCAGGCGTGGGTTGTGCAGCCTCAGCGCTTTCGTCTTTCTTTGCTCCCTGGATTTCCGGCATGTCTCCCGGCGTCATAAACACCCAGCGCCAGGTATCCCCGTTTTCCATCGTCAGCGTCAGTTCGGCGCCTTCCGGCTGATGGGCAGTTTCAACCCATGTCGTCTGCCAGCCCTGTCGCCAGAATCGCCACTTCATCGCTTTAACGTTGCTTAAAATCGGGACTTCTTCTGGACTCACGTCAGCCGGGCTATCAATGTCAGGCCAGACATCACGCCACAGGCGATGCGCCTCCAGCCGCCAGCGCACGCGTTCCAGCTGAATTTGCCCACTGACGCCGCTTACCGTCGTCAGCTCAACGGCATGTTGATCCAGACGGAACACATCCGTTTCATTGCGCGGCGCGCGCGGCTGGAGCTGAGAGAAATCGCGCTCCAGCAGGTTACAGGCTCGCTGAAGCTGATTAAGCGTCGTCGCAGCAGCATCCGTTGCCGTGGTGGTGCGCATCGCGCCGTCAAGGATTTGCCAGGCAAGGGTGCTGATCACGGCAAAAATCGTCAGCGCAATCATGATCTCCAGCAGCGTAAAACCTTGCTGGCGACGGAGTGGCGTATTCATTTGCGCTCCTTCGGCGGGACAACCCGCAGCGTGATGACCGGCTGGCCCTCTTCGCCTTCGGCATACACCTGGACTTCATCGGCAAACGCCTTGTCATCGGTTTTCACCCTCTGTTTGCGCCAGTTCCAGCTGCGTCCGCCCATCGTTTCACTGCCTTCTTCAGCGACGTCGGGAAAAACGCTTTTTGCAAGCTGCGCTTGCGCGAGCTGGTTTTCCGCAATCCAACTGGCCTGTAGCGTATCGGCAAGACCGTGCGTAAAACGCACATTCAGCGAGACGGAATTCATCAACGCCAGCGCTGCGGTAGAAAAGATCACCAGCGCCACCATGACTTCCAACAGCGTCATGCCCTGTTCTTTCGCTTCCGGTTTAGTCATTGTTCTCTACCAAAACGGGTGAAGCGCCCTGCGACACCACGCGGAAATGGTGCTGTTTGTCATAGCTCTGCAACGTCAGCGTGAATCGGCTAATTTCCCCATCCGGTAAAAAGAGCACCTGCGGGTCGGCATCAGGCGTGGCCGCCAGACGCTGGGGAGCGAGCGAAACATGCATCTCTTCAGGAAACTGTCCGTGGGTGAAAATACGCCCGGCTGTCAGCGGCGCCCAATGACGCCCGCCGTTTTCCCCGGCCCACTTCACCAGCTGATATTCCGTTGGCGTCATCACCAGCCCGACTATATTTCCGTCCATCACTGCCCGATCAGAACCATATTCAGCGAGGGATTGTAATTGCTGGCCTAATATATCTGCGCCGCTGCGTGAGGGTATTGTCGAAATCACCATCATGGCACAACTGGCAAAAATAACCAGCGCCAGAATAATTTCCAGCAATGTAAATCCACGTTGCTTATTCATTACTTATCTTTTTTATCTAAAGACCAGTTCGTTATATCATCGGCGGTATTCGCTTCACCATCCGGGCCGGAGGAGAAAACATCTACCGCGCCATGTTCGCCAGGGCTAACCAGAATGTAATCATTTCCCCACGGGTCCTGCGGCAGACGGCGAATATAACCGTCAGCACGATAGCCGTTGGGAATCGGCGCGATCTCCGGCTTCGTCACCAACGCCTGCAACCCCTGTTCGGTGGTTGGGTAACGATGGTTATCGAGCTTATACATATCCAGCGAGCCTTCCAGTGCGACAATATCGCTGGTCGCTTTTTGCGCATCCGCTTTCTCTTTATTCCCCATCAGATTCGGCACCACCATACTGGCCAGAACGCCAAGAATAACGATGACCACCATTAATTCGAGCAAAGTAAACCCGGCCTGACCTTTCAGGCTATTTTTTTTCACAGACATAATTAACCCACCATATTATTGAGCTGAAGAAGCGGTTGTAATATTGACAGTACGATAAATAAAACGACCGTCGCCATCGTCACCACCAGCGCCGGTTCAAATACCGACAGCGTTAATGTAATGCGATGTTGTAATGCCGACTCCTGGTTTTCGGCGGCGCGATCCATTAATGAACCGAGTTCGCCACTCTCTTCGCCAGAAGCAATCATATAAAGCATGGTTGGCGGAAATAATCTGGCCTGCTCCAGTGCGTTATATAATGACGCGCCCTGACGCACGGTATCCGCCGCCTGTTCCAGCACCTGACGCGCATACAGATTCTCAATACCGTCCATCGCGATATACATACCTTCCAGCAACGGCACGCTACTGGCTTGTAAAATGCTCAGGGTGCGGATGTAACGGGCGCTGTTTATTGCACAGACCAGTTTTTTCAGCGGCGAACGGTTCACCAGCCAGCGGTGATATGCAAAACGATGACGCTCTTTTTTAAGCCAGGCGTTAAAAGCGATAAACGATCCGACAAGGCCGCCGCCGATAACCATTCCGTAAGCCTGCAAAAAATCGCTGACCGCAATCAGGGTACGGGTGGTGACGGGCAACTGCTGCTTCATATGCACAAACTGTTCGATGACCTGCGGCACCACCGCCACCAGCAGAATGGAGATAACCGCAATCGCCACCACCGTCAGGGTGATGGGATAGACCATCGCCTGCGACAGCTTGCTTTTCATTTTCTGTCGCTGTTCGTTGTATTCAGCCAGCTTTTCCAGCACGCCGCCGAGATGCCCGGTCTTTTCCCCTGCCATCACCAGCGTGCAATAGAGCTTGTCGAAAGTACGTGGAAACTGGCTGAAAGCGTCGAAAAGCGTGTGCCCTTCCACCACTTTATCGCGGATCTCACCGACCATCACCGCCAGCTTTTTGTCTTCCGTCTGCTTAGAAATCGCCTTCAGCGCACTCTCCAGCGGCAGTGCGGCATTAACCAACGTCGACAGCTGGCGGGTAAACATTGAGAGCACCGGTGTCGAAAGTTTTGCGCCTTTCTGAGCCCCCTTTCCGGCGGCGCGCTCGCTGGTGAGCGTAATGCTGATCGGCATCAGCTTCTGTTCGCGCAGCGTCTGGCGCACCTGCTTTGGGCCTTCAGCCTGCAAGGCGCCGCGCCGGGTTTTCCCGGCGGCATCCGTAGCCGTCCATGCGAACCAGGCCATTATTCGTCACCTCCGCGCTCGGCGGTAACACGCATCACTTCCTCCAGCGAGGTGACGCCGGAGATCACCTTCAACAAACCATTTTCCCGCAGGCTGTAGGCCTGCTTAAACAGCTGAGTTTCAATCGACATTTCGTCTTTATCTTCATGAATAGCGCGGCGCATCGCGCTGTCCACCAGCAGAAACTCATGAATACCGGCGCGTCCCTGGTAACCGCTCTGGCGGCACTGTTCACACCCCACGGCGCGATAAATCACGTCGGGGGGGCTCTCCATAAAGCTGAACAGCGGTTTTTCATTATCATCCAGCGAACTGACGGCGCGGCAGTGAGGACACAGCCGACGAACCAGACGCTGGGCAATGACGCCAAGCAGCGATGAACCAATTAAAAACGACTCCAGCCCCATATCGCGCAACCGGGTAATCGCTCCCGCCGCGCTGTTGGTATGCAGCGTAGACATGACCAGATGGCCGGTAAGCGACGCCTGAACCGCAATCTGCGCGGTTTCGCCGTCACGAATTTCACCGATCATCACCACATCCGGGTCCTGACGGAGGATCGCGCGCAGGCCTCGGGCGAACGTCATATCCACTCGCGGGTTAACCTGCGTCTGCCCCACGCCTTCCAGTTCATATTCGATCGGATCTTCAACGGTAAGAATATTGCGTTCATGGCCGTTTAGCGCCGAGAGGATGGCGTAAAGCGTCGTGCTCTTACCGGACCCGGTCGGCCCGGTCACCAGGATAATCCCGTGCGGGCGGCCAATCAGTCCTTTGAGCTGTTCCAGTTCTTCGTCGATCAGCCCTAGTTTATTGATATCCGGTTTCAGGTTGCTTTTATCCAGCAGACGCATGACCACCCGCTCGCCATACTGCGACGGGATGGTTGAGACACGCACATCCACCGCTTTACGCCCAATGCGCAGGGAGATGCGACCGTCCTGCGGCAGGCGTTTTTCGGCGATATCCAGTTTAGACATCACCTTAATCCTCGATACCAGCAGCGGCGCCAGCTTACGCGCGGGCTGCAATACAGGACGCAGCACGCCGTCAACGCGAAAACGGATACTCAGCGTGCGCTCAAAGGTTTCGATATGGATATCCGACGCGCCATCCTTCACCGCCTCGCCAAGAATGGCGTTAATCAGACGGATAACCGGCGAGTTTTCATCGTTATCCAGCAAATCCTCGTTATCGGGGATCTCCTCGGTTAACGCCATCAGATCGATATTGGCATCCATATCATCAACCAGCTGCTGCGAAACACCGCTATTCTGCTGCCAGATTTTAGCCAGCATCTCTTCAAACGCTTCTGGCGTTAATGTTACCGGCGTAAAGGCACGCCCCAGCACGCGACGCATCTCCAGCAGGGCAAACGCGGGCGCATCCTCACGGATATATACGTCGTTGTGATAAAGCAGCACACCGTTGTCTTTTGCGAAGCTGCTGCTGCACAAATTTTTGCTTAATTCATCCACGCGACACCCCCGGCTTACTCTTTAAACGGATTGCGCGACGCCGTGGCTGGCGCAGCAGTGCTGGTTTTTACGGGCGACGGGAACGCGGGCAGAATGGCGTTATCGCCCGGCTCCAGGATGCCCATTTTTTTCTCCTCCATACGCTGCTGCTGGCGCGCGCGCACCTGGTCGTATTTCTCTTTCGACGCGGCGCTGTAGTTGTCGTCATCGCGCAGAACGGTGGTATGGATAAAGACCATCAGGTTTCGTTTGGTGGTATCCTGCGAGGTGTAGCGGAACAGTTGCCCCACCAGAGGAATATCGCCAAGCAGCGGTACTTTCGACACATTCTGTTTGGTGACATTTTCGATAAGCCCTCCCAGCACTACCGTCTGCCCGCTGTGAACCATCACTTCGTTATTGATCGTGCGAGTGTTAAAGGTGGGGCCTAAAGACGAATCCTCCGTCGAACTGGCGTCCACACTGGAAACTTCCTGCTCGATCTTCATGTGGATCATGTCGCCGTCATTAATCTGCGGCAGGATCTTCAACTTCGTCCCCACCGTCTTACGCTCAACGGTGTTAAAGACGTTGTCGCCCGTCGTCGTCTGCGAACCAGAAAGCACCGGCACATCCTGACCAACGTTAAACGACGCTTCTTTGTTATCCAGCGTCACCACGCTCGGCGTGGAGAGAATGTCGTTTTTGCCGTTGGTCGACAGCGCCGTCATCAGCGCGCCGAAATCGCCGTTAAAGAAACCTGTCGCCATACCGGTAAAATTCACGCCTTTTATCGTCCCGTTCTTAACCTGGCCGATCGGCAGACCGGTTGCGCCAAACTGTACGCCGCCGTGTTTACTCGTCCACTGCACGCCGAGATCGGTTCCGGCACCATCCTGCACTTCAGCGATAATGGCTTCCACCAGTACCTGGGGACGGCGAATGTCCAGCTTGTCGATCACCTTCTCAAGCGAGTTCATCACGTTCGGCTGCGCGGTGATCACCAGCGAGTTTGTCGACTCGTCGGCAGTAATATTCAGATCGGTCGCGGCAACCGGCGATTTACTTTTCGCCGTGCCCGGCTTGTCCTTCATCTGCTCCCCAATGCCCGTTAACACCGGCACCACTTTGGCGGCATTAGCATATTTCAGGTAGAAGACGCGGGTATTCCCCTCGTTATTCTGCTCGCGATCAAGCTGCGCTATCAGCGTGCGGGTACGCGCCCGCGCTTCTTCACTGCCGCTAATGACCAGGCTATTCGTCTCCTCATCCGCCACCACTTTGGTCGCCAGTTGCGGTGCGTTCTGCCCTTTTTGTTCTTCGTTGTTGAGGTTATTCAACATATCCGAAAGTTCTTTCGCGGAGGCGTAGTGTAGCGGAACGATTTCGCGCCGCTGTACGCCGGAACGATCGACGCGCTGAACCAGATCGACCAGGCGGTTCACCACCGAGGCTTTACCGGTGAGCAGCAGGACGTTTGACGGCTCAAAGTGCACCACGTTGCCGATACCGGTCGCATCGTTCAGCTGGCGCAACAGCGGTGCCAGTTCGCGTACCGGTACATTTTCCATCCGCACGACGCGGGTAATAATTTCATCCCCTTTACCGGGATTTTTGCTGTCGGCAATCGGCGTTCCCGCGGTTCTCGCAACGGATGAACGAACCACTTTCACCATGCCGTTATCCATCGGAATCACAGAAAGTCCGTACAAATCCAGCACGCTGAGGAAAAACTGATAGTATTCATCTTCGGTCAGGACGTTATACGTCCGAACCGATACGGTTCCCTGTACCGACGGATCGACCAGAATCGTTTTATTGAGATTACGGCCAACCGTATCAATAAATTCACGAATATCAGTATTTTTAAAGCTGGCGCTAAAATTCGCCGCAAAGAGCGAACTGGAATATAACGCCAGAGTTGTCAGCGCCACGCACGCCCACGGAAATTTCTTCATGGCAATTCACTTGTTAGTTGTTTAAAACATTGACCTGAATATTTTCCAGGTGAGCGTGACGTCTTACGACTACCGCCGCTTCTTTCATTTTTGACCAGCCAGCAATGATGCTTTTCGCCTGTTCTTCTTTCGTCATATCGGTACTGTTCACCTTCACAACCACATCGCCCTTCTCCAGCCCACTGTTCTGAAAGAAAGACGAAGCATTGCGCGGGTTGATTTCGTACCCCTCCAGACGACCTTTTTCGATAAACGGTTTTAGCACCAGGACATCATTAAGATGCAGGCTCTCTGCACCGGCATCGTTTGTCGGTTTTTGTAGCGGGCCGCTTTCAACACCGCCTCTGAAATAATCAGGTTTCTTTAATGCCAGTACCTGCGTAGTACCTTCATAATTAACCACCACATTGTCGTTATTGATCTCCTCAATACAGGCGTCACTCACTCCCACGAGGCTTTCGCCTTCGCGATAACTTTGCTGTCCCGCAGGCGTTTTAATAACGGCAAACGATAGCCATTTTTCATCGCTGCTGACAATGCCTTCAATCTCGGCAGAGAGCGGCGATTTAACCGCTGCTGGCGTATTTCGCTGCCAGACGGCAGGTTGAAAAAGCGCAAATGACTTTTCTTTTTCGTCATTTTTACGCACGTTAATTTTTCTGTTATTTAACTTGTTTGTAACCTTATTATAGTTTTTAAAAACGACATACCCTTGATGCCCGCTGAATATCAGTAAAACAAACATCACGCAGGGAGCAATCAATCGGGAGAAAAGCTGCATCCTCATTATTTAAATGCCTTTAATAAAGCTAAATTTCGCAGCACCGGCTGCGCCAATCGGTGCGGCAAATAGTAATGAGCGGCAAGAAAGTCGACCACTCGCTTTCCCGGCAACTTTATTGCAGAAAAACATTGACGATTTCACTTACTGGTGTTATCGAAAATAATCAGAGTAATTTTCTCCTGTCCGGCATTTGCCCGAATAAACCCGCTCAATTATTTTTAGCGCAACGTTTCCAGAAGCCAGAAAGTACAGCGAGACACCATGTATCAGCATCATTTTAAATTTTCCGCTCAGCCGTTTGGCAAACTCACCCGGCGAACGGGGGAGTTTTTCGTTCATTATCATCAGGACATCTTTTCCCTGTTGCAGGAAAAAACCAACGTGCCCGGCATCATCGGTCTGTTTTCTGACGAACCTGAATTAGACAATGCCTTTGTGGAAAAACTGCGTAACGGCGGCACACCTGCGCTGGCCATTAACGCCTTCCCCAAACTGAGCGCCAGTACGCTGCTCTATAAACTGAACCCTGCCGTTAAAGAGGGTAAAAACAAAATTTATGCCATTGATGCCATTTTGCGCCAATGGCATGAGGAAACGCCTTCGCGTAATAAAAAAGGCAAACTGCTGATCCTCTCCACGGCACAAGCCATGAAAGATAATTGTTGGGATGTTCTGGGTATGTTGCTGACGCGGGCGCAAGAGCTGAACTTCCCGCTCACGATTCTTCTGACCGGCTCTCCCGATCAGAAGTCCCGTCTTCTGGATCATTCTGGTTTACAGCCCCGCGTTCATACCTGCCTTGCGCTACGTTCGCTGACCTGCCGTGAATATCTCGACTACGTCGGGACACTGATGGACGAACAAAACGTCGATACCTCGCCACTGACGCCCGCGCGGGTGCGCAGAATGCATGCGCTGACCAAAGGCCGCGTGACCGGACTCAATAAACTGGCGCATCTGGCGCTGCTTGCCGCATGGACCGAGCGGGCGATACAGGTTTCCCCACGCCATTTACGCCTGGCTGCCGGTGAACTCCTGCCGCCCACATCGCGCGGTAAACGCCTGGCAACCGCAGGGCTGTTTGCCTCCGTCCTGTTCGCCTGCTGCGGCTGGTACTTTTCCGGCGCGATCGCGTCTCGCCTGCCGCAACAAGTGCCGGTTCCGGCCAGCTGGAAAAAGATGCTGCCTGAGGCGACTGCGCCTGTTATGCCCACCATTGAAAATGAGGTGGTGAATCAGTCAGACGCCATGCATCAGCTCTATCTTATGTGGGGTTATGATGCTTCCGCGAACGATGCGCTATGCCAGAACGCAGCGCGAGTGAACCTGATGTGTCGTCAGGGGAATACGTCTTTACAGGCGCTGGAACAGGAAGGTTATCCGTGGGCAGGAGAGATCAAAACGGGTAATCACCTGAATTACGCCGTCGTGGCCCACGTTGATAAACAGTCGCTCGATCTTCTGATCAATAACCGAACCTGGCAGGTAAGCAGACACTGGTTTAATCAACACGCCACCGGAAATTACACGCTTTTGCATCGTTTAACGCCGCAAGGGAAAGATGAGATTAGCGCGACCAGCGGCGATAAAGACCTGGCATGGCTGGATCAAACGCTAAGCCAGACGTTGAATGAACCGCTGACCCACTCGCGAAGCTGGACGGCTGAACTGGCAAAACGCACCCGTGAATTTCAGGATAAGGCAGGACTGCATGTCGACGGCATCGCCGGCGAAGAGACGCTGATGCAGTTAATGCGCGCAACCAACAGCGTTCCGGGCGTACTGGCGCAAACACTAAGCCAGAAGCAGGAACATAAAACGCAAGGGAACACGAAATAATGTCCACCATTTGCCTTGCTGCACAGCGCAGTTTCACGACGGGAGAAGCGGTCTATTTTGCCTGGCGCCTTCCGGCGCCCCAAAAAGTGCTGTTCCGCGCCATGATGTGGCTGCTGACCCTCTGCACGTTTATTATTGCCGGCCTGTATGCCCATATTTACTGGAACTGTCAGCATCCGACGCCTGAGCCGAAACCGACAAAAGTGGAAAACCCGGATACCCGGCTTTCTGAGATGCACTATGTTTATATTTCGAAGCCATTCCCGCAGCCAGCCCCCAAACCGGCCCCTGCTCCCCAGGCGTTACCCCCATTGCAGGATGAAGCGCCGGTAAGTCAAGACAGCGACTGGCGGCAAGCGCCAGAAGGCGATCTCTCGGATCGGGCATTGCCCGGCGCGGAAGAACAGACGCCATCGTTGAAAGCGCGTTTCCTGCAAGCGTTACAGGAGCAAAAAGAGGACTATCAGCAGGGAAAAATACCGGAACCGCCCGATGATTGATGACGCAAGAAAACATCATTACGCCTTAATGCGCCCCCCAACGGCCTCCGCTTCATTAGCTGAAGAGGAGACAATGGGAAATGTGATTAATATTTTTCTGGCAAGGTCGTCATCGACATTAATCGGCTTTTCTCAATGACGATATAGTTTCCTTTTTTAAGGTCAGAGAGAATTTTGATGATCGTACTGCGGGCAAAATTCGTATACTCCTGAATATAGTCGTATACATTGATGTCACGGTTATGGTGAATAATCAGCTCATTAATTTCGATTAAAAATTCACGAATAACAGAGTAAGCGCTACGGGCAACCAAAACATCATCACGTTTGCTAAGCAGACAAATATACCATGACAGCACCCTGGTGAGATCTGGCCATAAACTGTGTTCAGTCAACAGGCGCATAAACTCATCTTTTTTGATTGAGCGCACGACGGTATTGGTACGAGCAAGCCCATACATATGCAGAGAACCATAAAATATGGCAGACAGCCCAAAGATACACTGCCCTTGCAGGGTAAACATACATAACTCATCGGAGGTACGGCGAAATTCAACGTCTCCGCTCACGATAATATGAATATATTCCGAGTCACTGGTGGTGATTTTCTGCCATTTTTTTAAGGTTTTTTCTTTATAACCTGACGTTAAAGAAATAATACGTTCCATTTCATGATGCGGACGAATTTTCTTACCGTAAATGCTTAACATATTATGCCTTTCGAAGAATATTGATTTAAATTTAATGACAAGCGACGAGCGATAACCTCAGCTTAATGTCACTCACTGATTCAACCTGGTTAAAAATAAAATTAAGCAAAAAAAAAGATTGTGCGCGCTAAGTTTCACGACTTTTAGCGTATAAGAAATATCTTCCTGATAAAATCAATCATAGATGAGGGGAATTTAAAGTCAATTAACCATAGATTAATTTGATTTTTATCCAAAATGAATCTCGATGAAAATAAACAAGTTAACTGACTTTTATCACGACGTCAGCGCCATTAATTCTGGCCATATTTTTCCAGTAACGCATTAGCAATCGCTTGCGTTTGCGCATCCGCCACCCCGTTCCATAACGCCGGGCGGAAATGCATCTGGAACGCCATGATCACCCGCTGCTGTTCACGCGCGGTCATCTCCGGTTTGACCTCGTAACCATAACGCGAAAGCAAGTCGAGCAATGATGCGGGATCGACTGGCGTATTGGGCGCGCGTCCCGCCAGATAAAACGCCACGCGCTGTTCATCAGGCCAGGCGCCAATGCCCTGCGCCGCCAGATCGCGCCAGGGGAACAGAGGGCCGGGATCGTCTTTACGCTGCGGGGCAATATCCGCATGCGCCACCACGTTTTGCGGCTTAATGTCGTAGCGGGCAATGATCTCTTTCGCCAGTGGGATCAGGGCCTGAATTTGCGCAGGTTCAAACGGGGCGAAGTATTTCATTCCCGCCGACTTTTGCCAGCCGCGATTTTCCAGTTCGATACCAACGGACGTGTCGTTGATGCGCGTTGCGCCGCGCCAGAAGCTGATGCCCGCGTGCCACGCCAGATCGTGCTCTGGCACCAGTTGCCAGATACGCGGCTTGCCACGGTGAAGCGGCGGTACAGCAGGAATTAAATAGTGCGAGCTGACGTTTTTATCCGTTAACGTCGCCAGAGAGGTATCAAAGTCATCTGCCGTGTAGTGGATGACCAGGATTTTGATGCGCGGGTACGCCGCCTGTGCCTGATGACGGGTATCCAGCTGATACCCGTCTTTATCAATAATCCCTTTCTCGCCCGCGCACCCGGTTAACAGAAGCGCGAACGCGACCAGCCAGAGCAGGTGTCTCATCGGCGCGTTTTTACCGCCGTCCCGCTGACGCTCACCATCAGCATACTGCTGTCTTTGCCTACGGTCTCATAGTCAATGTCGATGCCCACAACCGCATCCGCACCCAGCGCTTTCGCCTGTTCGCCCAGTTCCTGAAAAGCGATTTCACGCGCTTTACGCAACTCTTTTTCATAGGAACCCGAACGTCCGCCGACGATATCGCGAATACCCGCGAAGAAGTCACGGAAAATATTGGCGCCCAAAATGGCTTCACCCGTTACCACACCGCAATATTCCACGATGTTCTGCCCTTCCAGCGTCGGGGTTGTCGAAAACTGCATAGCCGATCTCCTTGTTTACCTAAGCACTCGATCTCAAACGCATTATCAGACCGATACGCTATCATTGAAAAGATATAATTGATTATCGTAGATCGCTTTTTGGCAGATCGCTTATAAGGAAATCACTATGCGCTACAGCAAACTCTCTCTGCTCGTCCCTTGCGCACTGCTGCTCAGTGCCTGCACAACCGTCACTCCTGCTTATAAAGACAATGGCCCGCGCAGCGGGTCGTGCATAGAAGGCGGGCCGGACAGCGTGGCTCAACAATTTTATGACTACCGCATTCAAAACCGTACTAACGACATTACCGCCCTTCGCCCTTACTTAAGCGACAACCTGGCAAAACTGCTCTCTGACGCCAGCCGTGATGGCGAACACCGCCAGTTGATAAGCAGCGACCCGTTCTCCAGCCGCACCACCTTCCCGGATAGCGCCAGCGTAGCCAGCGCGTCCACCATTCCTAATCGCGACGCCCGCAACATCCCGCTGCGCGTGGAGCTGAAGCAAGGCGACCAGACCTGGCGCGACGAAGTGCTGATGATCCATGAAGGTCAGTGCTGGGTTATTGATGATGTGCGTTATCTTGGCGGCAGCGTCCACGCGCCAGCCGGTACGCTGCGCCAGTCCGTCGAAAACCGCTGATCACCCGACAAAACGTCGATAAATCATAAGCCCCACAAATTGTCTGGCATTCTGCATAGAATGCCGACAATTATTCTTGCCGCCTACCGCCCCCGCTATTTTGTGCTATGTTTAGTGAAGAATGCGGTTTGCATTTAACTTTTAACGCATAAATATTGCATAACTATTCTGTCAAAGGTACTATCTGCGGCCTCAACATACACAAAATCATTCATGATGCGTCGAGGCGGCAAGTGACTGGAGTGACAAATCTGTCAGGAACAGATTTGAACGTCGCGAGCAACGGTCCGTAAGGGCGAGTCTCAGGGTGAAACGAGTCACTCAGCAGCCAACAAAGAGGCAGCATGAAGGATGACGTGTACAGTTATCAGACTGCCAGCATACGAGAATCAATGAGTATTCAATTAAACGGCATTAATTGCTTCTACGGCGCGCATCAGGCGCTGTTCGATATCACGCTGGATTGCCCTCAGGGCGAAACGCTGGTGTTACTTGGCCCAAGCGGAGCGGGTAAAAGCTCGCTGCTGCGTGTACTCAATCTGCTTGAGATGCCGCGCTCCGGCACGCTCACTATCGCAGGAAATCATTTCGACTTCACGAAAACGCCTTCCGATAAGGCGATTCGTGAATTGCGCCAGAACGTAGGCATGGTTTTTCAGCAATACAATCTCTGGCCGCATCTCACGGTACAACAAAACTTGATTGAAGCGCCCTGCCGCGTGCTGGGCCTGTCAAAAGACCAGGCGCTGGCGCGTGCCGAGAAACTGCTGGAACGTCTGCGTCTGAAACCTTACAGCGATCGCTATCCTCTGCATCTTTCCGGCGGTCAGCAACAGCGTGTGGCTATCGCTCGTGCGTTAATGATGGAGCCGCAGGTGCTGCTGTTTGACGAGCCAACCGCCGCGCTGGACCCGGAAATCACCGCGCAAATCGTCAGTATTATTCGTGAACTGGCGGAAACCAAAATTACCCAGGTGATCGTCACTCACGAAGTAGAAGTGGCGCGTAAAACCGCCAGCCGGGTGATCTATATGGAAAACGGTCACATCGTCGAGCAAGGGGATGCGAGCTGCTTTGCGAACCCGCAGACCGATGCATTTAAAAACTATTTATCTCACTAAGATTCGGGACAATGACAATGAAAAAAGTTCTGATTGCCGCGCTAATTGCAGGCTTTAGCCTTTCCGCTACAGCAGCTCAAACCATCCGTTTCGCCACGGAAGCATCCTACCCTCCGTTCGAATCTATGGATGCCAGTAACAAAATCGTCGGCTTTGACGTCGATCTGGCCAATGCGCTGTGTAAAGAGATTGACGCGACCTGCACCTTTACCAACCAGGCGTTTGACAGCCTGATCCCAAGCCTGAAGTTCCGTCGTTTCGACGCGGTAATGGCCGGTATGGACATCACGCCTGAGCGTGAAAAGCAGGTTCTGTTCACCACGCCTTACTATGACAACTCCGCGCTGTTCATCGGTCAGCAGGGTAAATACACCAGCATCGACCAGCTGAAAGGCAAAAAAGTGGGCGTACAGAATGGCACTACCCACCAGAAGTTCATCATGGATAAGCACCCGGAAATCACCACCGTGCCTTATGACAGCTACCAGAACGCGAAGCTGGATCTGCAAAATGGTCGTATTGACGGCGTGTTCGGCGACACCGCCGTGGTCACTGAATGGCTGAAAGATAATCCGAAGCTGGCGCCGGTTGGCGATAAAGTGACCGACAAAGATTACTTCGGCACCGGCCTCGGCATCGCGGTACGCCAGGGCAACACGGAACTACAGCAGAAATTCAACACTGCGCTGGAAAAAGTGAAGCAAGATGGCACGTACGAAACCATCTACAACAAATGGTTCCAGAAGTAAGACTTGATGAACGAATTTTTTCCTTTAGCAAGCGCCGCCGGGATGACCGTCGGCCTTGCCGTTTGTGCGCTGATCATCGGCCTCGTCCTCGCTATGATTTTTGCCGTCTGGGAGTCCGTAAAATGGCGCCCGATAGCCTGGACAGGTTCCGCACTGGTCACGATTCTGCGCGGCCTGCCGGAAATTCTGGTGGTGCTGTTTATCTATTTCGGTTCCTCTCAGCTTCTGTTGATGCTGTCTGATGGCTTCACCATCAACCTGGGGTTTGTGCAAATCCCGTTGCAGATGCAGATTGAAGACTTCGACGTCAGTCCGTTCCTGTGCGGTGTCATCGCGCTGTCGCTGCTGTATGCGGCATACGCGTCGCAAACGCTGCGCGGCGCGCTGAAAGCGGTTCCGTCTGGACAGTGGGAATCCGGTCAGGCGTTGGGCTTATCGAAAACCGCGATTTTTTTCCGCCTAGTGATGCCGCAAATGTGGCGTCATGCGCTGCCAGGGCTGGGCAACCAGTGGCTGGTATTGCTGAAAGATACCGCGCTGGTTAGCCTTATCAGCGTGAACGATCTGATGCTGCAAACAAAAAGCATCGCCACGCGCACTCAGGAGCCGTTCACCTGGTACATTGTGGCTGCGGCTATCTATCTGGTGATTACGCTGGTGAGTCAGTACATTCTCAAACGCATTGACCTGCGCGCGACACGTTTTGAGCGGAGACCAGGCTGATGTTTGAGTATTTACCTGAACTGATGAAAGGGCTGCACACCAGCCTGACGCTGACGGTTGCGTCTATCATCGTCGCGCTGATCCTGGCGCTGATTTTCACCATCATTCTGACGCTGAAAACGCCGGTGCTGGTATGGCTGGTTCGCGGCTACATTACGCTGTTTACCGGTACGCCGCTGCTGGTGCAAATCTTCCTGATCTACTACGGCCCGGGGCAATTCCCGTCGTTACAGGATTACCCGGTACTCTGGCATCTGCTGTCCGAGCCGTGGCTATGCGCCTTACTTGCCCTGTCGCTCAACAGCGCGGCCTATACCACGCAGCTGTTCTATGGCGCGATTCGCGCGATCCCGGAAGGCCAGTGGCAGTCCTGCGGCGCGCTGGGGATGAGCAAAAAAGATACCCTGGCGATCCTGCTGCCGTACGCGTTTAAACGCGCCCTCTCCTCTTACTCCAATGAGGTGGTGCTGGTCTTCAAGAGTACGTCTCTGGCGTACACCATTACGCTGATGGAAGTGATGGGCCACGGCCAGCTGCTGTACGGTCGTACCTACGATGTGATGGTATTTGGCGCGGCTGGCGTGATTTATCTGATCGTCAACGGTTTGCTAACCTTGCTGATGCGCCTCATCGAGCGTAAAGCGCTGGCGTTTGAGCGCAGGAATTAAGAACATCATATGTAGGCCTGATAAGATGCGTCAGCGTCGCCATCAGGCAATGGCGCAAGCGCCTTATCCAGCCTACAAAATCATCGACATAAATGCATAAAACGAAATCATAAAGACGGACAAGCCACTAAGCTGTCCGTCTTTTTTTATAACAACAAAAATACTTAATCATTTTTATTGCATATAAATTCATTAAATGGCATTGTAAACCCATGCCGCAGACACGGTGAATAATCATAAGATTGACAGACGGGAGTTCCACCATGAAAAAGTTAGTTCTGGCCGCATTACTCGCTACTTTCGCCGCTGGCGCCTCAGCTGCCGATAAAATCAATTTCGGCGTTTCCGCCACTTACCCGCCGTTCGAATCACTGGATGCGAGCAATAAAATCGTCGGTTTCGATATCGATCTGGCGACTGCGTTATGCAAACAAATGCAGGCCGACTGTACTTTTACCAACCATGCGTTTGACAGCCTGATCCCGGCGCTGAAATTCAAAAAATATGACGCGGTTATCTCTGGTATGGATATTACCCCTGAGCGTAGCAAACAGGTGACGTTCACCAGCCCTTACTATGCCAACTCTGCGCTGGTGATTGCGAAAAAAGACAGCTATAAAACCTTTGCCGACCTGAAAGGGAAACGTATCGGCATGGAAAACGGCACCACGCACCAGAAATACCTGCAAGATAAGCATCCTGAAGTGAAAACCGTGGCTTATGACAGCTACCAGAATGCGATTATCGACCTGAAAAATGGCCGTATTGATGGCGTATTCGGCGATACCGCCGTGGTGAATGAGTGGCTGAAAACCAATCCGCAACTGGGCGCGGCAACAGAAAAAGTGACCGATCCGCAATACTTCGGCACCGGCCTTGGCATCGCTGTGCGCCCGGATAATAAAGCGCTGCTGGAAAAACTAAACACCGCGCTGGCGGCAATCAAAGCTGACGGCACTTATCAGAAAATCAGCGATCAGTGGTTCCCGCAGTAATCTTCCTTGCCGGATGGCGCAGCGCCATCCGGCAATTCTATAAGGGCACAAAGAACCTAAAGCGCGCGCCACTCACCGAATCCATCAGCCTGATCCCACCGCCGTGCAGTTCCAGCATCCGTCTTACAATCAGCAGCCCTAACCCTCCGCGATCTTCCCGCGACGCCTGATGCCCCAGCACCGATGGTCGCTGGAACAGTTGTTCACGCAACGCTTCGTCGATACCTGGCCCGCTGTCGCTGACCTCTACCTGTAGCTGCGCCTCCTCCTGCCATACCTTCAACCGGATAGTGCTCCCCTGCGGCGAATGGCGCACGGCGTTATCCAGCAGATTCGTCACTACCCGCTCTATCATCGAGACGTCAGCATTGATAAGCGGCAGGGAATGCGGCATATCGACCTGCAAATGCAACTGCCGGGTCTCTATCGTCAAATCGAATTTTTGCGCTACATCTTGAATTAGCTCACCAATAGCAAAGCGCTCCAGTTGCGGTTTAATGCTGCCATGCTCAAGCCGCGCCAGCTCGAAAAGCTGCTGCGACAGGTGCCGCACCTTGTGCCCCTGACGCAGCGCAGTAGCGAGATATTGCTGCGTTTCCTGCGGCGTCAGCGTAGCGGATTTAAGCGATAGCGTTTCCAGGTAGCCCAGCAATGACGTCAGCGGCGTGCGTAAGTCATGCGATATATTGGCGATAAACTCCCGGCGCTGCCGGTCGCTGTCGGCCAGTTGATCCCACTGACCGGAGATTTTGCACGCCAGCTCGATAAAAGTATTGCGCAGCACCGCAACTTCATCATTCACCGTGGTTTCCGGCTGCTGTGCCGCCAGCTGTTTGATGGCGGTAATGCTGTCCTGCTCCAGCCCGGCAACGTCCATCGTCAGGCGTTTTACCGGGCGCGTCACCCAGTACCAGATCAGTAACCCCGCCAGCAGGCCGAACAGCGCCACCCATAGCAGGGACCACAACACCGTACTCCAGAATGCTTTATGCCAGGCCATTTCTGCCAGCGCATTTGACTCTTCGCCTTGCAGGATGATGTACAAATAGCCTTTAAGCTCACCATCCTGACGTAAAGGGGTAACGCTGAAAACCTTCTGACTCTGACTACGCGGATCGTCGCCATAAACGGGCATCGCTGCGCCGCTGAGAAACGTTTGCAATGGACTAATATCGATCTTTTGCCGCTGGATATGGCCCGGCGGTGCGGCATCGGCCAGCAGTTCGCCGTCAGAGGAGATGACATACAGCTCAACGCTCGGGTTAAAGGTCATCAGGCGGTCAAACAGCGGCTTCAGCACGCTGCGATCAACTCTGCCCTGCGCATCCAGAATGGGTTCACGCTGCACAATCTGTTGCGCCAGCCCGCCGGACAGCCGCTGCACCATCGCGTTGCCGTACTGCATGCTGCTGTAGAGTTGCACCGCGCAGGCAACGGTGGCGCAGAGCATCAGCAGCAGAATGAACAGCAGCGTCAGCCGCTGGCTCAGGCTAAAGCGCCGCATCATGGTTCAGCTCCGCAAATTTATAACCTTTGCCCCAGACGGTACGAATAATCTCCGGTTCAGCGGCATCTTTTTCAATCTTGATACGCAGGCGATTAATGTGGGTGTTGACGGTGTGCTCATACCCTTCGTGCTGATAGCCCCAGACCTGTTCCAGCAGCGCCAGACGCGAAAAGACTTCGCCGGGATGACGGGCAAAGAAGTACAGCAGCTCAAATTCACGCGGCGTGAGATCCACGTCCTGACCGTGCAGGCGCACCGTACGCGCCAGCGGATCAAGCGTCAGGCCATGAGCCTGAATATGCCCGGCAGTCTGTGCCTGCCCCATAGCCTGCTGACGGCGAAACAGCGCTTTGATGCGCGCGATCAGCTCCTGCACCGAGAAGGGTTTTGCCAGGTAATCATCTGCCCCGGTTTCCAGCCCGGTAATGCGATCCGTTTCGCTGCTGCGGGCGCTGATGATAATCACCGGCAGGTAGCGGGTCATCTGACGGATGCGACGACAAATTTCCAGACCGTCAACGTTGGGGAGCATCAGGTCGAGGATCACGGCATCCCAGGGCTGGGTTTCAAGGCACTGTAACGCCTTACCCCCATCCGGTTGGTGAGTAATGGCGTAGCCTTCGTCTTCTAGATTGAGGCGCAGGAGCGCCGCGATGTCGTGGTCATCTTCCACCAGCAGGATCTGCTTCATGGGTAAGCCTTCATTCTCTCAATGCCAATGACTTAAGCTTACCCGATTTCACAGGGGGGAAGAGTTCACATTTTGTTGAACTTTGTGCGGCCGTTGCGCCAGGCGGCGACTTCGCTTTACCCGGCCTACCGGTCAGCGTGCTTTGGTCAACAGCGTTAACACTTCATAATGCGCGGTATGCGGGAACATATCGAAAAGTTGAACACGCTCAATACGGTAGCCCGGCAAGTTGGCAATGTCCTTTGCCATCGTCTGCGCGTTGCAGCTGGAGTAGATGATGTATTCCGGCGCCATCTGGCTAAGATAGTCGCACAGGGCTTTTCCAATGCCGCGACGCGGCGGGTTCACCAGCACCAGTTCCGGCACCTCTCCTTGCGCGGTGGCGAATCGGGTGGAGTCCAGCGCCTGAAAATGAAGATTCGTCAGCCCCAGCTCTGCGGCGGATTGCTTCGCGCAGGCGATTGCCTCTGGTGCGATCTCAATGCCCGTCAACGTCATTTCCGGGGTGGCGCAGTGCAAACCAAATCCCCCGACGCCGCAAAACAGATCCCACATGTGATGAACAGGCAGCTGACGCACCCAGTCACGCGCCGTCGCATACAGACGGCTCGCAACGACCGGGTTGGTCTGGAAAAAGCTCTGCGGACGGATCCACAGCGGCACATCGTTAAAACGTTCTGCCAGCGCCTGCTGCTCCGTCAGGAAGATCTCCGTCTCCCCTTCCATAATCGCCATGTGTACCGGTTGAATATTCGCGGTAATAACCTTCAGCTGCGGTAACTGCGCCTGTAGCCACGGCAGCGCCGCGCGCAGCTGCGCCAGTTTGGTTTCTGAGCGCAGCACGAACCGCAGCATCATGCCGCCATCTAACTGGCTTTCCGTCAGCAGGATGTATTTCAGCTCGCCGCGTTTGCGCGCCACGTTGTAAGGCGTTAACCCGGCACGGGCGATGAACGGCTTCAGCGTGGCAAAAACGGGAGCAAACGTGTCGGGATAGAGCGGACAGTCACTCAAATCCTCCGGGGTGCCATCGCGATGCAACATGCCTAACAGCGGCTTTTCCACGCTGCCGCTGACCACCATTTTGGCTTTATTACGAAAGGCCTGTTCCAGGCCGCTGACCGGCGCACACCACTGTTCAACCGAAAAATCGGCAAGCAGCCCCTTCAGATCGGCGGTTTTGGCGGAGAGTTGATCGCGGATCGGCTGGACTATCCACTGACAGGATCGACAGCGACCGGCGTCGTAGAGTGCGCACTGCATACAAAGACCTTCATATTACCAGGGGCGAGGATTATACACGTTATTGCAAACGGAAGAACCGCCTGCTGCCCGCAGGGATAAAGAGCAGCATCAGAACCAGCATGTCCGGCAATTTCTGCATCACCAGCGTGTGCAAAATTTCGCGTTTCGACTCCCCGGCAATACTGAACAGTTCCGGGTAGCCATAGCCCAGCGACGCCGCCCACAGATAGCCTGTGGCAATAACCTGCGTGAGCAGGTACACCCAGCGTGCCCAGTTGCGCCCTTTCACCAGCGAAAACGCGCAATATATTTCAGTAAAGACCAGCGCCAGGCTGCCTAAAAACACCAGCGTCAGATTCCAGGTTTGCACGCTGCGATGAATAAATTCTCCCATTCCCCGCATGCCGAGCGTGTTAAAAATCATCAGCAAATCGAGGCAGCGGATCAAAATAATCGCGAGCGCCGCCACCTGCACCAGCGTGGGTACATTTAAACGGGCATGTGATGAGGATGATTTCTTAAAAAATCCCAACGAATCGTCTTCCATGAAAACGTTACCGCGTTTGCCCACGGTAACGTGTTGCCAGGTTGGCAGATTTTAGTTTCTTCAGCCGCGTCTTGCACGTTGGATATCACGCATTCGCTGCTTTTCTGCGCGCGCCATCAGATACCAGGCGATAAAACCGACAATGCCTACCACGCCGAGGATAAGGGTCGCCAGCGCGTTAATCTCCGGGTTAACCCCCATACGCACGCTGGAGAAGACCAGCATCGGCAATGTCGTCGCCCCCGGGCCAGAGACAAAACTGGCGATCACCAGATCGTCCAGCGACAGCGTGAAAGCCAGCAGCCATCCAGAGATCACCGCAGGCATGATCATCGGCAGCGTAATCACAAAGAACACTTTTAACGGCGTCGCGCCAAGATCCATCGCCGCCTCTTCAATCGAGCGATCCAGTTCGCGCAGACGCGATGAAATAACCACCGCCACATAGGCCGTACAGAAGGTAACGTGCGCCAGCCAGATTGTCAGCATTCCGCGATCTGCGGGCCAGCCGATAGCATGAGCCAGGGCCACAAACAGCAGCAACAACGACAGTCCGGTAATCACATCCGGCATAACCAGCGGCGCGGTGATCATAAACGCAAAGCCATTCGCTCCACGAAAACGGCCAAAACGCACCATTACCACGGCGGCAATCGTCCCCAGAATAGCCGCCATTGTCGCGGCGCAAGCGGCAATCGTGAGGCTCAGGCCGACGGCGCTTATCATCGCGCTATCCCGGAACAGCTCGCCATACCAGCGCGTAGACCATCCCGCCCAGACGGTCACCAGCTTAGAGCTGTTAAACGAATAGATGACCAGCATCAGCATCGGCGCATACAGGAAGGTAAATCCGAGCACCAGAATAACAATTCGCCAGGGCGAACGAACCACCGGTAAAGTATTCATCCGAGTTCCCCCTCGCTTTTTTGCTGATGCTTATGGAACCAGATAATCGGTACAATCAGCAGTAATAACATGATGATAGCCACCGCAGAGGCCACCGGCCAGTCGCGGTTGTTGAAGAACTCCTGCCACAGTACGCGGCCGATCATAATGCTGTCTGGCCCGCCGAGCAGTTCCGGGATCACAAATTCCCCCACCGCCGGAATAAACACCAGCATCGATCCGGCGATAATGCCCCCTTTCGTTAACGGCACAATGACGCTAAAGAAGGTTTTCAGCGGACGCGCGCCCAGATCCAGCGAGGCCTCCACCAGCGAATAGTCAATGCGCGTCAGCGCGATATAAATCGGCAGCACCATAAACGGCAGATAGGCGTAGACAATACCGATATACACCGCCAGATTGGTATGCAAAATCGTCAGGGGATGATCGATAACCCCCAGCCACATCAGGAAGTTGTTCAGCACGCCGTTATTTTTCAGAATCCCCATCCAGGCGTAAACGCGGATCAAAAACGAGGTCCAGGACGGCAGGATCACCAGCAACAGCAGAATATTACGCGTCGACGGCCTGCTGTGCGCCACCGCCCAGGCCAGCGGATACCCCAGCAGCAAACAGCAAAGAGTCGAAACGCCCGCCACCTGCAAAGACTGCAAATAAGCGTCAAAATAGAGCGGATCGTCCGTCAGTTGCAGGAAGTTTCCCAGATTGAGGGTCAGGGATAGCTGCCCGTCGGCCCACGCCACCAGATCGGTATAGGGCGGGATCGCCCGCGCCATCTCCGCCAGGCTGATTTTAAACACAATCAGAAACGGCAGCAGAAAAAGCAGGATCAGCCAAAGGTACGGCACCGCGATGACCAGCTTACGCCCATGCTTCATTTGCATCCGCGCCAGCCACAGCGTCAGGCCGCCGGGCTTTTTATCGCGAGCCGGAGGTTCAAGTGTACTCATTTTCGCTCCTTAAACCGTCAACACCACACAACTGTCCGCATCCCAACATAAACGCACTTCATCGCCCCAGGTCGGCAACCCTTTGCGATAGCGATGCGCGTTCTGTAACTGAGCGCTCAACATCTGGCCGCTTTTCAACCGCACATGGTAAATCGACAAATCGCCGAGGTAGGCGATATGCACCACTTCACCCACGGCAAAGTTGTAGCCGTCTTCTGGCGGCGCGTCGCACAGCATGATTTTTTCCGGGCGCAGCGCAACATACACCGGAACGTTATCGACAACGGACGCATCCGCATCCACCTTCAGAGGATGCACCAGCCCCGGCGAATCAATGACCAGCCCATCATCCTGACGTTCCTTCAGCAAGCCTTCAAAGACATTCACAGAACCGATAAATTCCGCGCTGTAGCGGGTGGTCGGATGTTCATAAATCTCTTCCGGCTCGCCAATCTGCACGAATTTCCCACGGTTCATGATCGCAATTCGCCCGGCCATCGTCATCGCCTCTTCCTGATCGTGCGTCACCATCACGCAGGTCGCGCCAACGCGCTCAAGAATATCGACGACTTCCAGCTGCATCCGGTCGCGCAGCTTTTTATCCAGCGCGCCCATCGGCTCGTCGAGCAGCAACAGCTTCGGGCGTTTCGCCAGGCTACGCGCCAGCGCCACACGCTGACGCTGGCCGCCGGAAAGCTGATGAGGCTTACGTTTAGCGAACTCCTGCATATGCACCAGCCCCAGCATTTCGTTCACGCGCGCGGTGATTTCCGCCTTCGACAGCTTGTCCTGCTTCAGCCCAAACGCAATGTTTTGCTCCACCGTCATATGGGGGAACAGCGCATAGGACTGAAACATCATATTGATAGGGCGCAGATAAGGCGGGACATGCGCCAGATCGACGCCATCGAGCATGATTTGCCCGGCAGAGGGTTGTTCAAATCCGGCCAGCATACGCAGCAGCGTGGATTTCCCGCAGCCCGATGCGCCAAGCAGCGCAAATATTTCGCCTTTATAGATGGTGAGGCTGACATCATCCACGGCGTGTTGACCATCAAATGATTTTGTCAGGTTGCGGATTTCAAGAAGCGGCGTCAGCGCTTTACGGGTTTTCGCCTGTGGGCGGGGGGTCGCGTCGTTCACGGGGTGCTCTCCGGCATAAACAAAAATCAGTGCAAACGCACCATAAAAGTGCGCATTGCCCGGTAAACCTCACCGGGCAACGTTCTGATACAGCGGCTTATTTACCGCTTTTCACCTTCGTCCAGGCACGCGTACGCACACGGTCGATCTTCGGTTCCTGCACTTTCAGCGTGAACATTTTCGCTCGCACATCCGCAGGCGGATAAATGCCCGGGTTGTCACGCACTTCAGCGCTGACCAGCGCCGTCGCTTCTTTGTTGGCGTTGGCGTAGAACACATGGTCGGAAATGTGGGCGATCACGTCCGGGCGCAGCAGATAGTTGAGGAACTGATAAGCCTCTTCTTTGTTTTTCGCATCAGCAGGCATCGCGAACACATCAAAGAACGCCATCGCCCCCTCTTTCGGAATGGAGAAGGAGATATTCACGCCGTTTTTCGCTTCTTTCGCGCGGTTAGCCGCCTGCCATACGTCCCCTGCCCAGCCAATCGCCACGCAGGTATCGCCGTTCGCCAGATCGTTTATGTATTGAGACGAGTGGAAATAACGAATATTCGGGCGCAGCTTCAGCAGCAGATCGGTCGCAGGCCCCGTGTAGTCATCCGCTTTGGTGCTGTTGGGATCTTTCCCCAGGTAGTTCAGCACGGTCGCGAACACCTCTTCAGGCGCATCAAGGAAGGAGACGCCGCAGCTTTTAAGTTTTTCCAGATTTTCAGGTTTCAGCACCAGATCCCAGCTATCGACCGGTGCGTCAGCCCCCAGCACCGCTTTGACTTTATCGATGTTATAACCGATACCGGTAGTCGCCCACATATACGGCATCGCATATTTGTTGTCAGGATCGTGCTTCGCTACCAGCGTCAGCAGCTCTGGATCGAGGTTTTTCCAGCCAGGTAGTTTGCTTTTATCCAGCGGCTGGAATACGCCCGCAGTGAGCTGGCGTTCCAGAAAACTGGCCGACGGGACAACCAGGTCAAAACCGGTGCTCCCGGCCATGAGTTTCCCTTCCAGTACCTCGTTGGAGTCGAAGACGTCATAGACCACTTTGATACCGGTCTCTTTTTCAAAGTTCGCGACCGTATCCGGGGCGATATAATCAGACCAGTTATAGATATGCAGTGTTTTTTGTTCAGCGGCGAGCGTGCTGGCAGAGACGGCCATCAGAGCACCCGCAACCAGACCCGATAGCCATTTTTTATTTAAGGCGGTCATAATCTCTTTCCTTCTGAAAGTTCGTTAACAAACGAACCAAAAAAGTTGCATTCTAAGATATGCAAGAAACGTGCATATTTTGTCACTCGACACAGTTACAGAAGAGAGGGCTCTCTCCCTGCCGTCATTGCTCGCCATAAATACACAAAATCATTCAGGAGGTTGTCTGAAGGATGACGTGTAAAAGCTTCGCAAGAATAACTTTAGCCAGGGTTCGAGGCTATAGCTCAGATTAAAAAACGCCTTTTATCAATTTTTTATGCAGGTTTTGTCTATGTGATAAAGCGAAACAGGCGGAAAGGAGGTGAATTATTCTTTAAAGAAAGGTTAAAGGCAGAATAAAAAAATGCAAACAGCAGCCGCTCTGGCAGCGACTGCGTTATACGCGTCATTCTTCAGGTTGCATGTGCGCAGATTTCAGTGAAGAAAATGATTTTCAGCGCTACTTTTTTGCGCGTCTTCTTCTGCGCTGAACAGCAGCTGATGCGCTCCGGCTTCCAGAATCACCATAGAAATCTGCTCTTCGCTCTGACGAACAAACCACTCGAACTGTTCATACGTCACGCCCCGCATAACGGATAAAGACTGGCAAACCACCAGTTTTGGCAGATTATCATCCTGCATATCCAGGAACGCTTTCACCGTTAACGAGCTGGCGTTAATTGCCGACAGATCGGCAGCCAGCGGCAGCAGCGCAGAGGGTCTTACCTCCGCCATTGCGGAAAACAGCACCGTGTTATCCACCAGGTCGATTTTCGCATCGTAAATGCCGTCAAAATTTTGCATATGGGGCAAATGCAGCGCCTGACAGGTATCACATTCAAAAAAACTCATGCCCAGGTCGTCGAGCCATTGACGCAACGTATCCAGAGTAGGAACGACCAGTGATGTCATAATAATGTGCTACCTCTTACGATAAAAAATTACCGGCACAGCTTACGCAAAAAGACCGCGTCATACCACGATCGGGAACGATATTGCGATTAACCGCCCGTTTTAAGGCAAAATTCGGGGGTGGCGTGACGCTCGATCCACTGGATCATTCGCCCGGCGATATCCACACCCGTCGTTTTTTCTACCCCTTCCAGACCCGGAGAGGCGTTCACTTCCATGACCAGCGGCCCACGCTCCGCGCGCAGAATATCGACGCCAGCGACATCCAGCCCCATCGTCTGCGCCGCTTTTATCGCGATCTCTCGTTCACGCGGCGTGATACTGGCGATACTCGCCATACCGCCGCGATGAAGGTTGGAGCGAAAATCGCCCTCTTTTGCCCGCCGCTCAATGGCCGCCACCACTTCGTCGCCCACGACCAGACAACGGATGTCACGCCCTCTGGCCTCTTTGATGTACTCCTGCACCAGAATGTGCGCATTGAGGCCACGAAACGCATCAATCACGCTCTCTGCGGCTTGCCGGGTTTCCGCCAGCACCACGCCAATGCCCTGCGTACCTTCCACCAGTTTTACCACCAGCGGCGCGCCGCCGACCATGTCGATCAGATCGCTGGTGTCATCCGGCGAATGCGCAATGCCAGTAACGGGCAAGTCAATTCCCTGCCGGGCCAGTAACTGTAGCGAACGCAGTTTATCGCGCGCGCGGGTAATCGCCACGGATTCGTTCAGCGGATAGCTACCCAGCATTTCGAACTGACGCAGCGCCGCTGTACCGTAAAACGTGATGGCGGAGCCAATACGGGGGATGACGGCATCAAAATGCGGCAACTGGCGGCCTTTATAGTGAATAGAAGAGGCCGCCGGGCTGATGTTCATATAGCAGGAAAGCGGATCGAGTATTTCGACCAGATGGCCGCGCTTCATCGCCGCTTCGCGCAGGCGTTTACAAGAATAGAGCGTTCCGTCCCGGGACAATATGGCAATTTTCACCCTGCACCTCTCTAAAAGACCTGGTAAAAGCCTGCGTATCATACACCGGGTGTTAGCGCGTCGCCCAACCCTGTTTATGCAAATAGTCCAGAATAAACGGGCGATTCTCTTTGATGATGGTACGACGGATATGATCGCTCCAGGTATCGCGGCGCGTATTGCTGTCGCGGGTCAGGTAATACTCCGCGATCTGCTCATCATATTGCGCCAGCAGCGCGGCATCCACAGGCTGATAGTGATTTTCATGCACCACCAGTTCTGCGGGCAGGCGCGGCTTAACGCCAGGGTTATCCGCAGGCCAGCCGAGGCACAGCCCAAACAGCGGCAGGACATATTTCGGTAATTTCAGCTGTTCCGTAACCGCTTCAATATGATTGCGGATACCGCCGATGTAGACGCCGCCCAGCCCCAGGGATTCGGCAGCGGTCAGCGCATTTTGCCCCATCATCGCCGTATCGACCGTGCCCAGCAGCAGTTGTTCCGCCAGCCCGAGCTGCGCGTCCGGGCAAATCTGTAAGTGACGATTAAAATCAGCGCAGAAAACCCAGAATTCCGCGGCCTGCGCAACGTGCTTTTGCCCGCCCGTCAGGGGCACCAGCGCTTCGCGCATGGCTTTATCGGTAATGCGGATAATGGAACTGCACTGTAAAAAACTGGAGCTTGAGGTTCCCCGCGCGGCAGCAATAATCGACTCACGCTGCGCATCGGAAATCGGCTCATCGGTGAAATGACGAATAGAACGGTGACCACGGATTAAATCAATGGTTGGAGTCATGCGGTTTTTCTCTTGCTGAACGGGAAGAAGAATCGGGTGAGCGCGTCATCAGTTGCGGCGCAATAAGCTGCGCGATCCGCCACATCAGCGCCACCGCAGCGGGAAGCATAAGCAGGATACCGAGAAATATCATCACCGTTACCGCCAGCGGGCTGTTCATCGGCGCGGGTAATGTGAGGTACTGATTGAGCGACAGCAACGCCGCTGCCAGCAAAACCATACCGAGAATTTCCAGAATCAACACGCTTTTGGGTAAAGCGCCAATCGAGCGCATAAGGGCCTCCCGGATAACGGATGCTCAGTGTAACGCGTTCAGGTTTATCGTGTTTAACAGATATAGCCTATAGGTATCAAAGCAACAGGCGCAACCTGCTTTTCAGACGCGTCGTTTAACGGCATCATAGCCGCCATTCGTCACAAGGCTATGAGTTCGAGGAAAAAACAATGTTTACCGTTATTTTTGGTCGCCCAGGGTGCCCGTATTGCGTGCGTGCGAAAGAGTTAGCAGAAAAACTGAGCACTGAGCGCGATGATTTTAACTATCGCTATATTGATATTCATGCTGAAGGCATTACCAAAGCGGATCTGGAAAAAACCGTGGGTAAACCGGTAGAGACCGTACCGCAGATTTTTGTCGATCAGAAACACATCGGCGGTTACACCGATTTTGAGGCTTGGGCAAAAGAGAATCTGAACCTGTTCGCCTGATCGCTGCTTTACGCCCTCTCCCGGAGGGCGTTATCGGTTCTTTTTACGCCGCTGACTAAACAGGCTGCTGATAAATAAAAAGCAAAGCGCGCCGAGCGCACACCAGAACACCGCACTGAACAACCACGCCAGTTCTTGCCATACGGAGCGCGTAGGCATAAAAACAAATCGCATCAGGACCAGACAACATGGTGCGGCCAGCATGGCGCCGATAAGAGGTTTAATGACTTCTCTGCGATGGGAAAAAAAACTGGCCACCGCGCCAGGTAACGTAAAAAACAACAGCCCAATCTCAGGATGCCCGGCAACCCGAAATGCCCCTTTCATATGCATCGTTAATGAAAGGCACACCACAATAAAGAGTACAAAGCAGCAGATTGCACCCGCCCAACCTTGTTTATGTTTCAATCGTTCCTCCTGACACTATCTCTATCGAACACTTTTTTCGCCCGAAGGCGTCCAGTCAGATAAAGTCGTTCGGCATTCCATGCCAAAAACACACCCACACGATTCTTATAGCCGTTGATACGTAATGAGATTAAACTAGCGAATTAAATTGTTGTGCTGCTTTTATTTGAGCGCCGATACGATGCCGACGCCTCATAATTTCTGGCAAAAACATTAGCGTAAATTGTCATTTCTTTCAACAGCTTACTGGTAAACAAGAAGTTAGTCTCCGTGAATATAAACGTCGCAGATTTGTTAAATGGGAATTACATCCTGTTATTATTTGTGGTCCTGGCTCTCGGGCTATGTCTGGGTAAGTTACGCCTGGGTTCAGTCCAACTCGGTAATTCCATTGGCGTTTTAGTGGTCTCCCTATTATTAGGGCAGCAGCACTTTAGTATTAACACCGATGCACTAAATCTGGGCTTTATGCTGTTTATTTTTTGTGTCGGCGTCGAAGCTGGCCCCAACTTTTTTTCTATTTTTTTTCGCGACGGCAAAAATTACCTGATGCTTGCTCTGGTCATGGTCGGTAGCGCGCTGCTGATTGCATTAGGGCTGGGTAAGCTCTTTGGCTGGGATATCGGCCTGACCGCCGGTATGCTGGCGGGCTCCATGACCTCGACCCCTGTGCTGGTCGGCGCAGGCGACACGTTACGCCATTCCGGTCTGGAGAGTTCGCAGCTCTCGGTCGCGCTGGACAACCTGAGCCTGGGCTACGCGCTGACCTACCTCATCGGCCTGGTCAGCCTGATTGTCGGCGCACGTTACCTGCCGAAACTGCAACATCAGGATCTGCAAACCAGCGCCCAGCAGATTGCCCGCGAGCGCGGCCTGGATACCGATGCCAACCGCAAGGTCTATCTGCCGGTCATCCGCGCTTATCGCGTTGGCCCGGAACTGGTGGCCTGGGCCGACGGGAAAAATCTGCGCGAGCTGGGCATCTATCGTCAGACCGGTTGCTACATTGAGCGCATCCGCCGTAACGGTATTCTGGCAAACCCGGATGGCGACGCGGTATTGCAGATGGGCGATGAGATTGCCCTGGTCGGTTACCCGGATGCACATGCCCGGCTGGACCCCAGCTTCCGTAACGGCAAAGAAGTCTTCGACCGCGACCTGCTCGACATGCGCATCGTGACCGAAGAGATCGTCGTGAAAAACCACAATGCCGTAGGCCGCCGTCTCGCCCAGTTGAAGCTGACCGACCACGGCTGCTTCCTTAACCGCGTGATCCGCAGCCAGATTGAAATGCCGATCGACGACAACGTGGTGCTGAATAAAGGCGACGTCTTGCAGGTGAGCGGCGATGCGCGTCGCGTGAAAACCGTCGCGGACCGTATCGGCTTTATCTCGATTCACAGTCAGGTAACCGATCTGCTGGCCTTCTGCGCCTTCTTTATCATCGGCCTGATGATCGGGATGATCACCTTCCAGTTCAGTAATTTCAGCTTTGGCATCGGCAACGCCGCCGGACTGCTGTTCGCCGGGATCATGCTCGGTTTCCTGCGAGCTAACCACCCCACCTTCGGGTACATCCCGCAGGGCGCGCTGAACATGGTGAAAGAGTTTGGTCTGATGGTCTTTATGGCCGGCGTCGGCCTGAGCGCGGGCAGCGGCATCGGGAACGGGCTTGGCGCGGTCGGCGGGCAAATGTTGATTGCCGGTCTTGTGGTGAGCCTGGTGCCGGTCATTATCTGCTTCCTGTTCGGCGCTTATGTATTACGTATGAACCGCGCCCTGCTCTTCGGCGCCATGATGGGCGCGCGCACCTGTGCTCCGGCGATGGAGATCATCAGCGACACGGCGCGCAGCAACATTCCGGCATTAGGCTATGCGGGAACCTATGCGATAGCCAACGTTCTGTTAACGCTGGCGGGGACACTTATTGTCATCATCTGGCCGGGCTTAGGATAAAACTGAAGTTTGCCTTTAAGTGAAAAATTTTTGCAGGTAAGCAGAACTTTTCTTCAAGGCGTCAGTCATAACTAGTGCCACTGCTTTTCTTTGATGTCCCCAATTTGTGGAGCCCATCAACCCCGCCATTTTGGTTCAAGGTTGATGGGTTTTTTGTTGCCTGAATTTCACGCCTGCCCGGCAATACGCTTCACCATGACCAGAATATCGTCCCGCGTTAAAGGCGCTCTGTCGGTGACGAAATGGAGGGTCATGCCTTCGATAAACGCGTCCAGCGCGCGGGCGGTCACCGGTTCAAACCACTGCTCCAGCGTTTGCTGACTGCGCTGCATCCAGTTCTGCATCACCGTTTTCAGCGCCGGTTTTCGGCTGGCGAAGGCATACAGCTGGTACATCAGCTCCATATTATCTGGCGTGGTCACCAGCGAGCTGTAGATCATGTCGGTAATGGCGTGACAGGCTTCCTGAACGTTCGTGACATCGGCAAAGAATGACTGAAACTGGTGCGACATTGTTTCTGTAAACCGGCTTAACGCCTCGATCAGCAACTCATCGATTCCCGAAAAATAATAGGTCATCGACCCGAGCGGCACCTGCGCTATCGCCGCGATTTTGCGGTGCGTAACGCCGTGAATGCCATGCGTTATTATCGCTTCCTGCGTGGCCTGAACGATTTTGTCTCGCCGCAGGGGATCGTTAGCTCGTCGCACTGCTTTTCCTCTCATCACGTTTGTGTACAAATGTACACAAACTTGCTAGTGTTGTCCTCTGTATTCTCTTTTTTCAGTTTGAATCAATGACCGCCATCTCATCACGTAAAGCCTTAAGACGCCGGACCTGGGCGCTTTTTATGTTCTTCTTCTTGCCAGGGCTGTTGATGGCCTCATGGGCAACCCGCACCCCCGCCATTCGCGATATCCTCTCGGTCTCAACGGCAGAAATGGGGGCGGTGCTGTTTGGGCTTTCCATCGGTTCGATGAGCGGTATTCTGTGCTCCGCCTGGCTGGTAAAGCGATTTGGCACGCGCAACGTCATTCAGACCACCATGTCCTGCGCCGTTGCGGGGATGGTTATCCTCAGCATTGCGCTGTGGTTCGCTTCTCCGCTGGTTTTTGCACTTGGCTTAGGCGTATTCGGCGCCAGCTTTGGCGCCGCCGAAGTCGCTATCAACGTCGAAGGGGCGGCGGTTGAACGTGAAATGAATAAAACCGTCCTGCCGATGATGCACGGTTTTTACAGCTTCGGTACGCTGGCTGGCGCTGGCGTCGGCATGGCGCTAACCGCCTTTAACGTCCCTGCCAACGCTCATATCCTGCTGGCGGCTCTCGTCGCGATTGTCCCCATTTTTATTGTTATTCGCGCCATTCCCGACGGCACGGGGAAAAACGCCGCCGACGGCGCCCACACAACGGAAAAAGGCGTACCTTTTTATCGCGATATCCAGCTACTGTTGATCGGCGTGGTGGTACTGGCGATGGCCTTCGCTGAAGGGTCCGCCAACGACTGGCTGCCGCTTCTGATGGTGGATGGTCACGGCTTCAGCCCAACGTCCGGCTCGCTGATTTATGCGGGCTTTACGCTCGGTATGACCGTCGGGCGCTTTACCGGCGGCTGGTTTATCGACCGTTATAGCCGCGTGGCGGTAGTCCGCGCCAGCGCGCTAATGGGAGCGCTCGGTATTGGTCTGATTATCTTCGTCGACAGCGCCTGGGTCGCGGGCGTTTCCGTTATTCTCTGGGGGCTTGGGGCGTCACTTGGCTTCCCGCTAACGATTTCAGCAGCCAGCGATACCGGCCCGGACGCGCCAACCCGCGTCAGCGTGGTGGCGACAACCGGTTATCTGGCCTTCCTGGTGGGGCCGCCGCTGCTGGGCTATCTTGGCGAACATTATGGTTTGCGCAGCGCAATGCTGGTTGTGCTGGCGCTGGTCATCCTGGCTGCTCTTGTCGCGAAGGCTGTCGCCAAACCAACATCGAACACTCAATCTGTTATGGAGAATAGTTAATGGGTATCAAGCTAATTGCGGTAGACATGGATGGCACCTTTTTGAGCGATCAAAAAACCTATAATCGCGACCGGTTTATGGCGCAGTATCGGCTAATGAAGCAGAAAGGCATCCGTTTTGTGGTCGCCAGCGGTAATCAGTATTACCAGTTAATCTCTTTCTTTCCAGAGATCGCCCATGAAATCGCCTTTGTCGCTGAAAACGGCGGCTGGGTGGTCAGCGAGGGCGAAGATGTGTTCAACGGCGAACTGGCGAAAGAGGATTTTGCTGCCGTTGTCGATCATCTGCTGACCCGCGCGGATATTGAAATCATCGCCTGCGGTAAAAACAGCGCCTATACCCTGAAACAGTACAACGATGAACTGAAACAGGTTGCGGCGATGTACTACCATCGCCTTGAGTTCGTGGACAGCTTCGACAACATCAATGACGTGTTCTTTAAATTCGGCCTCAACATTACTGATGACCGTATTCCCCAGGTTCAGACGGCGCTGCATGATGCGATTGGCGATATCATGGTGCCGGTTCACACCGGTTACGGCAGCATCGATTTGATCATTCCCGGCGTACACAAAGCGAACGGCTTGCGTCTGCTGCAACAACGCTGGGGAATTAACAATGATGAGGTCGTGACGTTTGGCGACGGCGGCAATGATATTGAGATGCTGCGTCAGGCCGGCTTCAGTTTTGCGATGGAAAACGCCGGAGCGGCGGTGGCCTCTGCGGCGAAATATCGGGCGGGCTCGAATAACGCGGAAGGCGTGCTGGACGTTATCGACCGCGTGCTGAAAAATAAAGCCCCGTTCAGTGGGTAATGCCTCTTTGAGGCCTGATGGCGCTGCGCCGGACGGCCTCACCCTTCCCGTGAATCCCCTACCCGTTTGTCTTTCAGGAAGATAACCATCAGCAGCAGCCAGAGAATGCCGTTCGCCAGGTTGAAGAGGCTGAATAAGCCGTTGCCGCCGCTCAGATAAGCATGCTTGCTCACTTCAATACCCACGGTAAAGATCAGCATCTGCAACATCCCCATCGCCGCAGAAACCGTGCCTTTGCTCATATCGCTGGCAAACAGGGTCAGACGCACCAGCCCCGCGTTCGCCACGCCGATGCCAAAAGCGTAGACGCTCAGACCCGCCGTCATCCATAGATATGCATGGGAAGAGACCACCGTCGCGGCTGCGGCGATCAGCAATCCCGCCACAATCGGCCAGCCGCCCATGATAATCAATGCGCGCACCGTTCGCCGGGAGGTCAACCGCGCCAGCACCAGATTCCCGGCAATCAGCGCGCCAAAGACAGGAACCTGCAACAAGCCATATTCATAGCTGCTGAGCTGCTCACCGCTGATGATAATGATCGGCGACTGGGCAATCCACGCCAGCAGCGGCAGACTGACGAACCCCAGCGCCAGCGCGCCGGCAACAAACCGCACGTTTTTCAGCACCAGCTTGTAATCCCGCCCCAGTTCTTTAAGCGACAGCTTCTCGCCGAGGCGGGTCGCGGTCTCCGGCATCGCGCGCTGTAAGCCGACAAAAGCAATCGCCGCCAGTACGGCAAACAGAACAAACATCCCTTCCCACGGCAGAACATGCACCCAGGCGGCGCCCACCAGCGGCCCCAGTAGCGGCGCAATCAGGGCAACGTTAGCCATTAGCGCCGTAATTTTGATACACACCGCTTCTTCAAAGGATTCCTGAATGGCGGCGTACCCCACGGCGCCAATAAAGCACAGGCTTACCCCCTGCAAAAAACGCAGCAGGGTGAACTGCTCAATGTTTTGCGCCAGCAGTGTGGCAAGGCAGGTGACGATAAACCAGATCACGCCCGCTAACATCACCGGGCGGCGTCCAATACGATCCGACAGCGGCCCTAACAGCCACTGCAAAAACATCCCGCCCGCCAGGTAGGCGGTCATCGAGGTCGGAACCCAGTCGATCCCGGCCTGATACTGTTCCACCACCGCCAGCATCCCCGGCTGGATCATATCGTTGCCGATATACGTAGAAAATTCGTAAAGCACCAGACAGAGAGGGAAAAGCAGTGCCTGACGTCCGAGCCGGACGCCTGTTTGTGAAAGGTTTTGCATGCAATCTCTTCGCAAATAAAAAATCGCGCAAAGTGTAATGAAAGTACGTTACCTGAGATAGCGAATTATGTGATTTAAAAACAAAATGCGCACATTTTTACATAATCATCCTTCGTGACCTTTTGCTTTAAGGTTAATTTAAGTTGCTGGCGCTATCATGGCGAATAAGCTCGCGCCATTGTCTTAAATCTCCTCATTTTACAGATAAATAAGACAATACCGCTTTCCCCCCGTTGCGGCACTTTGTATTCTCGCCCTTACCCGGAGCACGTAGGGTCGTTTCGTTTAATCACTGCACTGAGTCTGGATGTTATGCTGGAAAACCTTAACAACTCGCTGTTTTACTTAATCAATGCCACCCCCGACTCCGCACAGTGGATGATCGCCCTGGCCATTTTCATTGCCAGAGATTTGATTAACATCGTGCCTCTGCTGGCCGTTGTGCTTTGGTTATGGGGGCCGCGCGATCGGGTCTGCGCTCAACGCCAGCTGGTGATTAAAATGGGTATCGCGCTGCTCATCAGCCTGACGATCTCCTGGATAATGGGGCATCTTTTCCCGCACGATCGTCCTTTTGTCGATCGTATCGGCTATAACTTCCTGCATCACGCGCCCGATGACTCCTTCCCGAGCGACCACGGCACCGTTGTCTTTACCTTTGCGCTGGCGTTTTTATTCTGGCACCGCGTCTGGTCTGGCGTACTGCTCATGGCGCTGGCCGTGACGGTCGCCTGGTCACGCGTTTACCTCGGCGTTCACTGGCCGCTGGATATGCTCGGCGGTTTGCTGGTCGGGATGATCGGCTGCCTGAGCACGCAAATGCTGTGGCAAAAATATGGGGTTGCTCTCTACCACGGCCTACAAACGTGCTACCGCGTCTGCTTCGCGCTGCCCATTCGTAAAGGCTGGGTACGTGACTAACCTGGTGAAAAAAGAGTAGTATTAAGCGCTCTGTACTGTGCAGAGTGCTTATTCAACTGTCCAGGGGAATTATGGAAACACGACGCGACGAGCGTATTGGTCAATTGCTGCAAGCGCTAAAACGCAGCGATAAATTACACCTGAAAGAAGCCGCGACTCTGCTGGGCGTATCGGAGATGACCATTCGTCGCGACCTGAATAATAAAAGCGCGCCCGTCGTGTTACTGGGCGGGTATATTGTTCTGGAACCCCGCAGCGCCAGCCATTATTTATTGAGCGATCAAAAATCCCGCCTGGTTGAAGAGAAGCGCCGCGCCGCGCAGCTGGCCGCCGGTCTGGTACAGGCGCATCAGACGATTTTTTTTGACTGCGGCACCACCACGCCGTGGATCATTGAAGCCATTGATAACGAATTGCCTTTCACCGCCGTCTGTTATTCCCTGAATACGTTTCTGGCGCTCCAGGAAAAACCCCTGTGCCGGGCGATTCTGTGCGGCGGGGAATTTCACGCCAGCAACGCCATTTTCAAACCGCTCGATTTTCAGGAAACCCTGAATAATATCTGCCCTGATATCGCCTTTTATTCCGCCGCAGGCGTTCATATCAGCAAAGGGGCAACCTGTTTTAACCTCGAAGAGCTGCCGGTGAAACACTGGGCCATGTCGATGGCGCAATACCATGTCCTGGTGGTGGATCACAGTAAATTCGGCAAGGTGCGACCCGCGCGGATGGGGGAATTAACGCGTTTTGATACGGTAGTGAGTGACTGCCGCCCTGACGATGAGTTTGTCGATTATGCCAAAGCGCAGCGCATTACGTTGATGTATTGATGTAAGGTTTGCCGGATGGCGGCGCTGCCGCGCCTTATCCGGCCTACAAATATGCACGTATCGTAGGCCGGATAAGCGTTAACGCCATCCGGCACCGTCACCGCGATTAAGAGAACCAGCCGCCAAACCACTGGTGGAATTTCATCAGGACGAAGTCCCATATCCGCCCAAAGAAGCCGCCCTCTTCCACGTTTTCCATCACCATCAGCGGACGCTGTTCAATGGACTTTCCGTTGAGCTGGAAGTCGATAGTGCCGACAACCTGACCTTTCTTCAACGGCGCGGTTAGCTGCGGTTCCGTCAGCGTAAAGCTGGCCTTCAGGTTTTTCAGCTGTCCGCGTGGAATCGTCACGGAACCCGCCTCTCCCGCGCCCAGATTCACCTCGCTCTTATCCCCAAACCAGACGCGCTGAGTCACGAAAGTCGCGTCAGGTTTAATGGGTGTCACCGTTTCAAAGAAGCGGAAGCCCCAGGTCAACAATTTCTCTGACTCATTAAAACGGATGCGATCGGTTTTCGTCCCCAGCACGACGGAGATCAAACGCATATCTCCCTGAGTCGCAGAGGCCACCAGATTGTATCCGGCGCCTGCCGTTGTCCCGGTTTTCATGCCGTCAACGTTCAGATTAGAACTCCACAGCAGGCGGTTACGGTTCGGCTGGCGAATCTTGTTGAAAGTGAACTCTTTTTCTTTGTGAATGGCGTACTCTTCCGGCACATCATGGATCAGCGCTTTGCCCAGCAGCGCCATATCACGCGCGGTACTAAACTGCCCCGGCGCATCCAGCCCGTGAACCGTCTGGAACGTTGTGTTGGTCAGCCCCAGTTTTTTCGCGTAACCATTCATCAAACCAATGAACGACTCCTGGCTTCCGGCAACATAATCCGCAAGCGCAATACAGGCGTCGTTACCCGACTGAATAATCACACCCTTGTTGAGATCGGATACCGAGACCTGATCTCCGGGCTTAAGAAACATGACCGACGAACCGCGCAGAGCCGGGTTGCCCGTGGCCCAGGCGTCTTTTCCTACCGTCACCATATCCGTAAGCTGAATTTTTCCGGCCTTCAGCGCCTGCCCGACGACGTAACTGGTCATAATTTTGGTCAGGCTGGCAGGGTCCAGTTTCTCGTCGGCGTTGCCTTCCGCCAGCACCTTGCCGCTGGAATAGTCCATTAAAATCCACGCGCGCGCATCAACGCTCGGCGGCGCCGTTGTCTGCTCAGCCGCCTGTAACGTCGGCGCAAAAAGGAATAAGAGTGCTGAACCCGCAGCAAGACTACGAAGGGAAGAAGAGTATTGCGTCATAAATGCCACCCGAGTATCCATTCCAAAAAAACACGCCATACCACCGTGTTATAAGTGCGGTGAGTAATAACGCACTAACGAACTTAAAGAAACCGTAAGTTGGTAAAGTTTTTAAAGTTTATGCAATAACGCCACGCTGCGCTGCCTCCGTGAGGATTTTTTTGCAAGCTGTTGCGTAAATGTTAGCTTTATCCCACCATGGGACGAGTCGGATACCGATTGCAGAACAATTTGAGGGGTAACTATGATTACGCTGTGGGGACGGAATAACTCAACCAACGTCAAAAAAGTGCGATGGACGCTCGACGAACTGGAGCTGCCTTATACGCAAATTCTGGCAGGCGGGCAGTTCGGGCTGAATCATGACGCTGACTATCTGGCGATGAACCCGAATGGCCTGGTGCCGCTGCTGCGCGATGATGAAACGGACGTTTTGCTCTGGGAGTCCAATACCATCGTCCGCTATCTGGCGGCGCAGTATGGGCAAAAGCGTCTGTGGGTAGACTCTCCGGCGCAACGGGCAGAAGGGGAAAAGTGGATGGACTGGGCAAACCAGACGTTAAGCCCGGCGCATCGCGTGATCCTGATGGGTTTAGTCCGCACCCCGCCGGAGCAGCGCGACCAGGCGGCGATCGACGCCGGCGCCAACGTCTGCGACGGCCTGTTTGGCATTCTTGATGAGGCGCTGGCCAGCCAGACCTGGTTCTCCGGCGCGGAGTTCGGCACGGCGGATATCGCGATCGCCCCCTTCGTCTACAACCTGTTTAACGTTGGCCTGAGCTGGACGCCGCGCCCTCACCTTGAGCGCTGGTATCAGCAACTTACCGAACGCCCGGCGTTTCGTAAAACGGTGATGATCCCGGTCAGCTAAGCGCGTGGGCTGACTTTCAGCAGTTCTCCGTCGGACTCGTCGGTTAAGACATATAAATAACCGTCGGGTCCTGCGCGCACATCGCGAATACGTTTCCCTCTGTCGCCCAGAATCCGTCCGTCCTCCGTCACCTTATCGCCGTTAACGCTCAGGACAATCACATCCTGCTCTTTCAGCGCGCCGATAAACAGTTTCTGCTTCCATTGAGGGAACGTGTCGCTGTTATAAAACGCCATGCCGCTGACCGCTGGCGATTTTTTCCAGTAGAAGATCGGCTGTTCCGTTCCCTCGACAATTTCACCTTTCGCTTCCGGGATTTTAAAGCCGCTGTAGTTGATGCCCCAGGTTGCCAGCGGCCAGCCATAATTTTTACCTTTTTCGGGGATATTGATTTCATCGCCGCCGCGCGGGCCATGCTCATTCAACCACAGCGCATCGCTCCACGGGTTTATCGCCATACCCTGCGGGTTACGTATGCCGTACGACCAGATCTCAGGGCGCGCGCCGGTCTGATTCACAAAGGGATTATCCGGCGGCACGCTCCCCTGGTCGGTCAGGCGCACCACTTTGCCCTGCAACTTGTCCAGATCCTGTGCGGTAGGGCGCTGATTATTTTCGCCAAGCCCGATAAACAGATGGCCTTTGCCATCAAAAACCAGTCGTCCGCCGAAATGATTACCGGTTGAGAGTTTCGGCATCTGACGAAAAACGGTCTGGAATTCCTCCAGATGCTTCAGGTCATCGCTGAGTCGCCCGAAGCCTACCGCCGTTCCGGCTTTCCCCTCGCGATCGGCCTCAGAAAAACTGAGCCAGACGCGGCGAGACTGCTCAAAATCAGGCGCGAGCGCCACGTCCAGTAATCCCCCCTGCCCGTTCGCCCAGACCTTCGGCACGCCCGTTATCGGATCGGAAAGCCCTTTACCCGCCTGCCAGTGACGAAGCTGGCCGCCTCTGAGAGTTATCAACATACCGCGATTATCCGGCAGAAAAGCCAGCGCCCAGGGGTGATCAAGTTTGGTCTGCAAAACCTCCACCTTCACCGCCGGGGTTTCTGCATTCACGAAGGGAGAAAACAGTGCCAATAAGGCAACAGAGAAAAGTGTCCGACGCATACCGCCTCCTGTATGACCCTGCGTTAAAGCGTAGTCAGCAAGGGACAGCGCGGATTGATTTTTACAAAAACTTAACGAAAAGGGGGAGTCGCCTCCCCCTGACTTAGACCTGTTCAAGCGGTGATTGCGCTTTCAGGCTCTGGATACTCAGCGTCAATGTTGTCAGACAGTTTTCAAGTTTCTCTGCGTTGACGGCGATAAACGTCGGACAGTCATGGTGTCCGCTCATGAGACATACTGCGGCGGCTGCCAGTGCGCCTTCAGCACGATGTAAAGCATTCCATTCTTCCTGATCCAGATGCAGACCTTGCAGCAGTGATTTATCGTGAAGCCCACGATTCAGTTCAAAAAAGTTGTCACGCAGATGATCACTTTCGCTGACTGACATATAGCCTTTCGCCTTTCTTAACTGCAAATAAGCGGCGAGATCGATTCGGGCGTTTATCAGCTTGTTAAGTAGCTCGGTTCTTAGTCTGTCAACGACCATACCTTGTTCCTCCTCTTTCCAACCATACTGCAACTTAATAGTATGGTCATTTTTTGAACAAAGTGCTGCCTGAGATCAATAATTCACTCGGTATTAACATACTTTACATATTTGCTATAAACCCCGTGGCGCGCTTACCCGCACAGGCGATGAGATAGCGATACATTTTTTGCCCGGATCTCTGTAGAATCCCTGCCCTGACCATTCCAATAACTGAACAATTTTTAAGCTATGAGCAATGTAACCCGCCAGCCGAAAATCGGCTTCGTTTCCCTGGGCTGCCCGAAAAACCTGGTTGATTCGGAGCGAATCCTGACTGAACTGCGTACCGAAGGCTATGACGTCGTACCGAGCTACGACGACGCCGACATGGTGATCGTCAATACCTGTGGCTTTATCGACAGCGCCGTACAGGAGTCTCTGGAAGCGATTGGTGAAGCGCTGACTGAAAATGGCAAGGTGATCGTCACCGGCTGCCTGGGCGCGAAAGTCGATCAGATCCGTGAAGTACACCCTAAAGTGCTGGAAATCACCGGGCCGCATAGCTATGAGCAGGTTCTGGAACACGTTCACCATTACGTACCAAAACCGAAGCACAACCCGTTCCTGAGCCTGGTGCCGGAACAGGGCGTTAAACTGACCCCGCGTCACTACGCCTACCTGAAGATTTCTGAAGGCTGCAACCATCGCTGCACCTTCTGCATTATTCCGTCCATGCGCGGCGATCTGGTCAGCCGTCCGATTGGCGAAGTGTTAAGCGAGGCCAAACGTCTGGTCGATGCGGGCGTGAAAGAGATCCTCGTCATCTCCCAGGATACCTCCGCTTACGGCGTGGATGTGAAGCACCGCACCGGTTTCCACAACGGCGAGCCGGTAAAAACGAGCATGGTCGACCTTTGCGAGCAGTTGTCAAAACTGGGCATCTGGACGCGCCTGCACTACGTCTACCCTTATCCGCACGTTGATGACGTGATCCCGCTGATGGCGGAAGGCAAAATCCTGCCGTATCTGGATATCCCCCTGCAACATGCCAGCCCGCGCATTCTCAAACTGATGAAGCGTCCGGGCGCTGTCGATCGCCAACTGGCGCGCATCAAACAGTGGCGTGAGATTTGCCCGGAACTGACCCTGCGTTCGACCTTTATCGTTGGTTTCCCTGGCGAGACGGAAGACGATTTCCAGATGCTGCTCGACTTCCTCAAAGAGGCGCGCCTGGATCGCGTCGGCTGCTTCAAGTACAGCCCGGTCGAAGGCGCTGGTGCGAACGCGCTGCCGGATCAGGTGCCGGAAGAGGTGAAAGAAGAGCGCTGGAACCGCTTTATGCAGCTGCAACAGCAGATCTCCGCAGAACGTCTGCAAGAGAAAGTGGGGCGCGAAATCCTGGTCATTATCGACGAGGTTGACAAAGAAGGCGCGATTGGCCGCAGCATGGCCGACGCACCGGAAATCGACGGCGCGGTCTACCTCAACGGTGAAACCAACGTTAAACCCGGCGACGTTATCCGCGTAAAAGTTGATAACGCCGACGAATATGACCTGTGGGGCAGCCGCGTTTAATTCGCCCAAATTATCGTAAAACCCGTAGGCGGATAAGGCATTTATGCCGCAATTCGGAGCAATGCCTGATGGCGACGCTGAAGCGTCTTATCAGGCCTACATGCTTATCAGGCCTACGGTTCCACATTCACCCCTTAATCTTCGGGTCCAGCGCGTCGCGCAGCCCGTCGCCCAGCAGGTTAAACGCCAGCACCGTCAGGAAAATCGCCACCGCCGGAAAAATCGCCACATGCGGCGCGATGACCATATCCGCCCGCGCTTCATTGAGCATCGCCCCCCACTCCGGCGTTGGCGGCTGCGCGCCTAACCCCAGAAACGACAGGCTTGCCGCAGAAATAATTGACGTCCCGATGCGCATAGTGAAAAAGACCACGATCGACGAGACCGTGCCGGGCAAAATATGGTTGAACAAAATCGTCGCATCGCTGGCGCCAATACTGCGCGCCGACTCAATAAACGTCTGCTGTTTCAGCACTAATGTGTTTCCGCGCACCAGACGGGCAAACGCGGGGATAGAAAAGATAGCGACGGCGATAATCACATTCGCAATACCGCTACCGAGCACCGCCACGACCGCAATCGCTAACAGAATGCCCGGAAACGCAAACAGCACATCGCAAATACGCATAATCAGCCGGTCCCACCAGCCTTCGTAATAGCCCGCGACCAGCCCAAGCACCGTGCCGAGCGCCGCGCCGATAAAGACGGCGAAAACGCCTGCCGCCAGCGAAATTTGCGCCCCGACCAGGACGCGGCTGAAAATATCCCGCCCCAGCGAGTCCACGCCAAACCAGTGCGCCGCCGAAGGACCGTCATTCAGGCGATCGTAATCAAAGTAATTTTCCGCATCGAAAGGCGTTAGCCAGCGGGCAAATATCGCCACCAGGATCAGCAACAGCACAAATATCCCTGCGATCATCGCCACATGCTGACGGCGAAAACGCCGCCAGAATTCATGCCACGGCGTACGCACCCGGTCGGGTTTGACCAGCGGCATGGCATCTAAAACCGCCTGACGGCGCCAGTTAAATAATCGCATCCTTACTTGTACCTGATAGCCGGGTTAATGGCGGCATAGAGCACATCCACCACTAAATTGATAAGAATAAACTCCAGGGAAAACAGCAGCACTTCAGCCTGAATCACCGGGTAGTCACGCATTTCCACTGAATCAACCAGCAATCGCCCCAGTCCGGGCCAGTTAAAGACCTTCTCGACGACAATCGAACCGCCGAGCAGAAAGCCAAACTGCAACCCCATCATGGTCACAACCGGGATCATGGCGTTACGCAGACCGTGTTTCAGCACCACCCAGGTTTCGCTGACCCCTTTCGCGCGCGCGGTGCGCATATAGTCTTCACTGAGGACATCCACAAACGACGCTCGGGTAAAGCGCGCCATCACGGCCGCAACGGCGGCACCAAGCGTGATGGAGGGAAGAATATAGTGCTGCCAGCTATCTGCGCCCACGGTCGGCAACCATCCCAGCTCAACGGAGAATATCTGCATCAGCAGCATCCCCAGCGCGAACGCCGGGAACGAAATCCCGGTTACCGCCAGCGTCATGCTGAGCCTGTCCGGCCAGCGATTACGCCAGACGGCGGCGATAATCCCGGCAGTCATCCCGAACAGTACCGCCCATACCATACTGGTGATGGTCAACCACAGCGTCGGCATAAAGCGGCTGGCAATCTCTGCCGATACCGGACGCCGAGACACCATCGACGTGCCGAAATCACCCTGCAACACGTTAGTCATGTAATGCCAGAACTGGACATGCAACGGCCGATCGAGACCAAGCTGCTGTCGCACCAGTTCAATCACCTGCGCGTCAGCCTCCGGCCCGGCAATCAGCCGCGCCGGATCGCCAGGCAACAGATGAACAAATAAAAACACCAGCACCGCCACAATAAACAGAGTCGGAATCAACCCCAGCAGGCGCTTAAGCACATAATTAAGCATCAGGCTCCCTTTACAAACCTTTTGCCGGATGGCGACGTAAATCCCTTATCCGACCTGCAACGAACTGCATCTGCAAGCCGGATAAAACCATCGGGCGCGCGTTGCTTACTGCAAATCCGCGTCATCAAAACTGAAGCCAGTGTCCGGCATGATCCAGAAACCCGTCAAATTTTTACTGTGGGCTGAGACCAGTTTTTCCACCACCAGCGGAATCCAGGGGGACTCTTTCCAGAGGGTGTCCTGCGCCTCTTTATACAGGCGCGCTTTCTCCTGCGGATCGTTGGTTTTCAGCGCTGCCGCTAAGTCGTCATCAACCTGCTTGTTGCTGTAGAACGCAGTATTGAACAGCGTTGGCGGCCAGTTTTGCGAGGCAAACAGCGGTGACAACGCCCAGTCCGCCTCCCCCGTGGAAGCCGACCAGCCGGTGTAGAACATCCTCACACCGCTCTCTTTCTGCCCCTTGCCTTCCACTTCTGCCGCACGCTGCCCGGCGTCCATCGCCGTTACCTGCGCCTTAATACCGACCTGCGCCAGCTGCTGTTGCGTAAATTGCAGCACTTTCTGTGCGGTGCTGTGGTTATGAGACGACCACAGCGTGGTGCTAAACCCATTCGGATAGCCCGCCTCTTTCAGCAGTTCGCGCGCTTTCGCCGGATCGTAAGGCCACGGCGCGTAGCTCTGCGCATACGCAATGGCTGGCGGCACCACGCCCGTGGCAGGCGTCGCGTAACCGGCAAAGGCCACTTTGACCAGCGCCTGACGGTTGATGGCGTAGTTCAGCGCTTCCCGCACCTTCGGATTATCGAACGGTTTTTGCGTCACGTTCATGCTGATGTAACGCTGCATGATCGACGGGCTGGCAACCAACTGTAGATTTTTGTTTTTCTCCAGAATTGTCGCCTGCTCGTAAGGGATCGGGAACGCAAATTGCGCTTCCCCGGTTTGCAACATTGCCGCGCGGGTGTTGTTGTCCGTTACCGGACGCCAGGTGATCGTATCCAGTTTAGGTAAACCTTTCTGCCAGTAATCGGCAAATTTCTTCACTTTCACGAAATCAGTCTGGTTCCAGGTATCCAGCTGATACGGCCCGGTGCCGACCGGATGGAAGCCAATGTCCTTACCGTATTTTTCCAGCGCGGCCGGAGAGATCATCGCCGTCGCCGGGTGCGCCAGAATATTGATAAACGCCGAGAACGGTTGTTTCAGCGTAATTTTTACCGTCGTCGGATCGACCGCTTCGGTTTTATCGATGTTTTTATACAGGTTGTAGCGTTTGAGATGGTTTTCTGGATCGCTCGCGCGATCGAGGTTGGCCTTCACCGCCGCCGCGTTAAAGTCGGTGCCGTCCTGGAATTTTACCCCCTGGCGCAGCTTCAGGGTGTAGATCAGGCCATCGTCGGAAACGGTGTAGCTTTCAGCCAGCACATTTTTTAGCTTCATGTCTTTATCAAGACCAAACAGCCCCTGATAAAACGACTTCGCCACCGCCTGCGATAAGGTGTCGTTCGCATCGTACGGATCGAGCGTGGTGAAATTAGAGCCTACCGCTACCACCACATCTTTAGCAGCAAACGCCGGAGATGCCGCCAGTGCAGAAGCGACGCCCAGCGCAACCAGCCAATTACGGGTTACAAATGTTGTCATATTATTCTCCTGAACCCTGCCTGTTTTATGAGATGTTATAAACGCGATAACGCATTTTCTGCCTGCGGGCGCGCGACATAATGCCCCGGCCCGACTAACTGCAATGGAGCGGGCGCGATCTCCTCCCCACGTTTACGAATGTTGCTGGGGATATCGTCCGACAGCAGCACGCGCTGCGGCCTGTGCCGGGAAGGATCGGCCACCGGTACTGCCGCCATTAATTTACGGGTATAGGGATGCTGCGGATTTTCAAACACCGCCCGGCGGGGGCCGATTTCCACAATCTGCCCCAGATACATCACCGCCACGCGATGACTGATGCGCTCCACCACCGCCATATCGTGTGAAATAAACAGATACGCGATGCCCATTTCCCGCTGCAAATCGAGCAACAGATTAATGATCTGCCCGCGAATCGAGACATCCAGCGCGGAGACTGACTCATCGGCGATAATCACTTTTGGATTCAGCGCCAGCGCGCGGGCGATGCAGATACGCTGACGCTGGCCGCCAGAAAACTCATGCGGATAGCGCCACGCATGTTCCGGGCGCAATCCTACACGCTCAAGCAACCACGCCACCCGCGACGCAGCCGCCTCGCCTTCCAGCAAACCATGCACTCGCAACGGTTCCATTATGGAGTAACCCACCGTCTGGCGCGGGTCGAGCGAAGCGTAAGGGTCCTGAAAAATAAACTGAATATCTCGCCGTAGCGGCTGTAACTTACCGGCAGGAAGCGTGTCGATCCGCCGCCCGTTGAAGGTAATTTCGCCAGCCTGCGACTCCACCAGCCGCAGCAGCGCCCGCCCGGTGGTCGATTTACCGCAGCCGGATTCCCCCACCAGCGAGAGCGTTTCGCCAGGCCAGAGATCAAAGCTGACGTTTTCCACCGCATGCACTTCACGGGTCACGCGGTTAAGAATGCCGCTACGCAGCGGAAAACGCGTCACCAGGTTGCGCACTTGCAGGATTGGATCGCCTGCCACCACCGTGTCCTGCTCAGTTTGCGGTTCCACACAATCGGGATCGTTCAGTGAAATCAGCGGAAAGCGGCGCGGCAGATCGTGTCCGCTCATCTCGCCTAACTGCGGCACGGCAGCCAGCAGCGCTTTGGTATAAGGGTGCTGCGGCGCGTGGAAAATTTGCTCAACGCTGCCGGTTTCCACCGCTTCGCCCTGATACATCACCAGAACGCGATCGGCAATATCGGCCACCACGCCCATGTCATGGGTGATAAAAATCACCCCCATCGACATATCCTGTTGCAGCACTTTGATCAGTTGCAGGATCTGCGCCTGAATCGTGACGTCCAGCGCGGTGGTCGGTTCATCGGCAATCAGCACCGCCGGGCGGCACGACAACGCCATCGCGATCATCACCCGCTGGCGCATCCCGCCGGAAAGCTGATGCGGGTAACGCGATAAGATGGCCTGCGACTCAGGAATGCGCACCTGGTCAAGCATCCGTTTCGCTTCCGCCATTGCCTCTTCGCGGCTCGCCCCCTGATGCAGACGAATGGACTCGGCAATCTGCTCGCCCACGGTAAATACCGGGTTAAGCGAGGTCATCGGCTCCTGAAAGATCATGGCGATATCCGCGCCGCGCACGCGCTGCATCTGCGCATCGCTTTGCTCTCCCAGTTCAATGACCTGGCGATTACGCCGCCGAAGCAGCATCTGATCGCAGTGAACGTCGCCGCCCGCCTGCTCGATCAGGCGCATCAACGATAACGCCGTAACGGATTTCCCCGATCCCGATTCGCCGACAATCGCCAGCGTTTCGCCTCGCTGAAGCCGAAACGACACATTGCGCACCGCGCTGACGCGTTGCTGCTCCTGCTCGAACGCAATGTTCAAATTTTTGACCGCCAGTACGTCGCTGGCGTCTAATTCGTGACTGTGTGGCACCTGTTGCTCCTCACTCCCGGTAGATCCCCGTCGTTGGCGTATCTCCGGCATATCCCCAGGCGCGATACATGCCTTCGCTGTTAAAAGGTAGGGCGACGTTGCCTTCGTGATCGACGGCAATCAGCCCACCGCTGCCGCCCAGCGCAGGCAATTTCTCCATGACCACACGCTCGCAGGCTTCCGCCAGGCTGAGTCCGCCGTAGTCCATCAGCGCGGCGATATCGTAGGCCGCCAATGCGCGGATAAACACCTCGCCCGTTCCGGTACAGGAAACCGCCGCGCTGGCGTTGTTGGCGTAACACCCAGCCCCGACCAGCGGGCTGTCGCCTACGCGACCAGGCAGTTTATTCGTCATGCCGCCCGTCGACGTGGCCGCCGCCAGATTACCAAACCGATCCCGCGCCACCGCGCCCACGGTGCCCATTTTGGTGGTTTCATCCAACGGCGCGCCGCTATGGTCGAGCACCGTTTCTCCGGCGTCACGCGCCGCCAGCAGTTGCGCATAGCGCTCAGGCGTGGAGAAAAGATCGGCAGAAACGCGCACCATCCCCTTGGAAGCCGCAAACGCTTCCGCCCCGTCCCCCATCATCAGCACATGCGGGCTTTGCTCCATCACCAGCCTGGCGGCCAGCACCGGGTTGCGTAAATGGCGAACGCCAGCGACAGCGCCTGCGTTAAGCGTATTGCCGTCCATGACGCAGGCATCCAGCTCGTGGGTGGCGTCGCGCGTGTAAACCGCGCCGATCCCGGCATTGAATAATGGGCACTCTTCCAGCAAACGCACCGCTTCCGTCACCACATCCAGCGCGCTTTCGCCCGCCTCCAGCATTTTCTGTCCTGTTTCGACGATGTCCGACAGCGCCTGAATATAGCGCTGTTCCTGCTCCTGGCTCATCTGTGCGCGCGTAATTGCGCCTGCGCCGCCGTGAATAGCAATGACTGCTTTGCCCATTATTTGTCGTCCGTTAGCGGTGGCACACAACTTTCCCTATAAATATCAGAATTGTTGTGAGTTATTGATTCGATTTTTGAATATAGAAAGATGCAGGCGGCATGTAAAGGTAAAGGGCCAGCCCCTAAGTCTGAGGTGGCATACAGCCTGCCCGCATTTTCTGACATAATAGACGGATTCGATTTTGCCTCGCAGGAGTGTTTTCATGGAATTTACCGCCGGACTGATGCCGCTTGAAACGGCGCTCACCCAGATGTTGTCGCGCATTACGCCACTCACGGCATTCGAAACCCTGCCGCTGGTTCACTGTTTTGGCCGCATCCTGGCAAACGATGTGGTCTCCCCGCTGGACGTTCCGGGATTCGATAACGCCGCAATGGACGGTTACGCGGTGCGTTTGGCGGATCTGACCGCTGGTCAACCGCTGCCGGTGGCGGGGAAAGCCTTTGCCGGGCAACCGTTCCAGGGGGAATGGCCTGCTGGCGCCTGTATCCGCATTATGACCGGCGCGCCGGTGCCTGCGGGGTGTGAGGCGGTGGTCATGCAGGAACAGACGGAGCAAACCGACGAGGGCATCCGCTTTACCGCTGACGTTCGTAACGGACAAAACATCCGCCGCCGTGGGGAAGACATCACCCATGACGCCGTGGTTTTCCCGGCGGGGACTCGCCTGACCACCGCAGAACTGCCGGTACTGGCTTCGCTGGGCATCGCCGAAGCGCAGGTCGTGCGCAAAGTGCGCGTGGCGCTGTTCTCCACCGGCGATGAACTGCAATTGCCGGGTCAGCCGCTGGGCGACGGGCAAATTTATGATACCAACCGCTTAACCGTACACTTGATGCTTGAGCAGTTAGGCTGCGAGGTGATCAATCTCGGGATCATTCGCGATAACCCGCAGCAGCTACGCGCCGCCTTTATCGAAGCCGACAGCCAGGCCGATGTGGTCATCAGCTCTGGCGGCGTTTCAGTGGGCGAGGCGGATTACACCAAAACGATCCTTGAAGAGCTGGGAGAAATCGCGTTCTGGAAACTGGCGATTAAACCGGGCAAACCGTTCGCCTTCGGTAAACTGAGCAACAGCTGGTTCTGCGGTCTGCCGGGCAACCCGGTCTCTGCGGCGCTGACGTTCTATCAGCTCGTGCAGCCGTTGCTGGCGAAACTTAGCGGCAATATCGCCAGCGGTCTGCCAGCGCGCCAGCGCGTGCGTACCGCTTCACGGCTGAAGAAAACGCCGGGTCGTCTTGATTTTCAGCGCGGCATTCTGCAACGCACGGCCGACGGCGAACTGGAAGTCACCACCACGGGACACCAGGGTTCGCATATTTTCAGCTCCTTTAGCATGGGTAACTGTTTTATTGTGCTGGAACGCAATCGCGGTAACGTTGACGCGGGCGAATGGGTGGAAGTAGAGCCGTTTAACGCGCTGTTTGGAGGCCTGTAATGGCGGAACTCAGCGACCAGGAGATGATGCGCTACAACCGGCAAATCATTCTGCGAGGGTTCGATTTTGAAGGACAGGAAGCGCTAAAGGATGCGCGGGTGCTGGTCGTTGGCCTGGGCGGACTCGGGTGTGCGGCAACGCAGTACCTCGCGGGCGCGGGCGTTGGGCAGCTCACGCTGCTCGACTTTGACACCGTTTCAGTGTCGAACCTGCAACGCCAGACGCTGCACAGCGATGCCACCGTCGGGCAGCCGAAGGTGGATTCGGCGCGCGAGGCGCTGGCGCGCATTAACCCTTATATCACCCTTACACCGATCAACGCCCTGCTGGACGAACCGGCGCTGAATGCGCTTATCGCCGGGCACGATCTGGTGCTGGACTGTACTGACAATGTTGCCATCCGTAATCAGCTTAATGCCGGATGTTTCGCCGCCAAAGTGCCGCTGGTTTCCGGCGCCGCCATCCGTATGGAAGGACAGATCACCGTCTTTACCTGGCAGGAAGGCGAACCCTGCTACCGCTGTCTGAGCCGTCTGTTTGGCGAGAACGCCCTCACCTGCGTGGAAGCGGGCGTCATGGCGCCGCTGATAGGGGTGATCGGTTCATTGCAGGCAATGGAAGCCATCAAATTGCTGGCGCATTACGGTCAACCCGCACCCGGCAAAATTGTGATGTACGACGCGATGACCTGTCAGTTCCGCGAAATGAAATTAATGCGCAATCCGGGTTGCGAGGTATGCGGAGCACAGGTGCCAAATGGCGGCTGACGATGGTTTGTAGGCCCGGCAAGCGCAGCGCCCCGGGCATGTTGCCGGATGGCGGCGTAAACGCCTTATCCGGCCTACGCGTCGCTCAAAGTGACGTTCGTCCGAACGCGCCTTGCCAGTCTTGCTCAAACTTCGCTACTGCGGCATCGACAGCCGGATAACTGATAAGCTGCTGCGCAACATCCAGCGGCAGGGTGATGGATTCACACCCGGCCAACAGGCAGTCCAGCGCCTGACGCGGCGTTTTAAAACTGGCCGCCAGCACTTTGGCGTGCGGGGCGTGCATTTTCAGTAGCTGCTGCAAATCATTAACCGTCTGAATACCGTTCCCGCCCTGTGCGTCCACGCGGTTAACGTAAGGCGCAACGTAGTCGGCACCTGCCAGCGCGGATAACAACCCTTGCGCCGCGCCGTAAACCGCCGTCCCTAGCGTCGGAATACCTTCCACTTTCAACAATTTAATCGCTGCCAGTCCTTCGGCTGTAACCGGCACTTTTACCACGATATCAGGAATAATCGCCCGCAGCTTACGCGCATCGCTGGCCATTCCTTGCGCCGTGCTCGCCATCACCTGAGCGAATAAACGCCCCTGCCCGCCCATCGCGTCGTACAATTCCGGGAGTAACACCTCCAACGGTTTTTTACCTGCCGCCACGATACTGGGATTCGTCGTCACCCCTGCCAGCGGGAATATACGCGCCAGCGATTTCACGGCCTCAACGTCAGACGTATCCAGATAGAGTTCCATAACCATTCCTCAAACTGTGAGATTTTGCATAGTTTAAGACTATCACGACAAAACCTCTCTGAGAGTTGACCTGCGTCAACATAACTTTCATTCGAAAGTTATTTAATCTTTATACGAAAGAAAGAGAGGCCGTTTATGATTTTCAATATTCAGCGCTATTCTACCCATGATGGCCCCGGCATTCGCACCGTTGTCTTCCTGAAAGGCTGCTCGCTGGGCTGCCGCTGGTGCCAGAACCCGGAAAGCCGCGCACGCGCCAGAGATCTCTTATACGATGCGCGCCTGTGCCTTGACGGGTGCACGCTGTGCGCGCAAGCCGCGCCAGAGGTGATCGAACGCGCGCTGAACGGCCTGCTTATTCATCGCGAAAAACTGACCGATGCGCATATGGACGCCCTCACCCACTGCTGCCCCACTCAGGCGTTAACCGTCTGCGGCGAAACAAAGCGCGTGGAAGAGATCATGGACACCGTGCTGCGCGACAAGCCGTTTTACGATCGCAGCGGCGGCGGTATAACGCTCTCCGGCGGCGAGCCCTTTATGCAGCCGGAACTGGCCGCCGCGTTGTTCAAAGCCAGCCATGATGCGGGTATCCATACCGCGGTCGAAACCTGTCTGCACGTACCGTGGAAATATATCGAACCGTCCCTGCCGAATGTCGATCTGTTCCTCGCCGATTTAAAACACATTGCCGAGGCGCCGTTTAAGCAGTGGACCGATGGCAGCGCTTCTCGCGTACTGGAAAACCTGAAAAAGCTCGCTGCCGCCGGTAAAAAAATGATCATCCGCGTGCCGCTCATTCAGGGTTTTAACGCCGATGAAGAGGCGATCAAAGCCATTACCGATTTTGCCGCCGACGAACTGCACGTCGGTGAGATCCATTTTCTGCCCTATCACACGCTGGGCATCAATAAATACCACTTACTCAGTCAGCCCTACTATGCCCCGGACAAACCACTTGATGCGCCCGCGTTGCTTGATTTTGCGCAGCAGTACGCCAGCAGCAAAGGTTTAACCGCGACTTTACGAGGATAATCCCATGACCACACTGAAACTGGATACGCTCAGCGACCGCATCAAAGCGCATAAAACCGCGCTGGTGCACATTGTGAAGCCGCCCGTATGTACGGAGCGCGCGCAGCACTACACCGAGATGTATCAGCAACATCTGGATAAGCCGATTCCGGTTCGTCGCGCGCTGGCGCTGGCGCACCATCTGGCGGAACGCACTATCTGGATCAAACATGACGAACTGATTATCGGCAACCAGGCAAGCGAAGTGCGCGCCGCGCCGATCTTCCCGGAATACACCGTCTCGTGGATTGAAAAAGAGATCGACGATCTGGCCGATCGCCCTGGCGCCGGTTTTGCGGTCAGCGAAGAGAACAAACGCGTTTTACACGCCGTGTGCCCGTGGTGGCGTGGTCAGACGGTACAGGACCGCTGCTACGGCATGTTTACCGATGAGCAAAAAGGCCTGCTGGAAACCGGCATCATTAAAGCCGAGGGCAACATGACCTCCGGCGACGCGCATCTGGCGGTAAACTTCCCGCTGCTGCTGGAAAAAGGTCTTGATGGTCTGCGTGACAAGGTGGCGGAACGCCGTTCGCGCATTAACCTGACCATACTGGAAGACCTGCACGGCGAGCAGTTCCTGAAGGCGATTGATATCGTGCTGGAGGCGGTCAGCCTGCACATCAAACGTTTTGCCGACCTGGCGCGTCAGATGGCGGCGACAGAAAGCCGTGAAAGCCGCCGTGACGAACTGCTGGCGATGGCGGAGAACTGCGATCTCATCGCCCATCAGCCGCCGCAGACGTTCTGGCAGGCGCTGCAACTGTGCTATTTCATCCAGCTGATTTTGCAAATCGAGTCTAACGGTCACTCCGTCTCGTTTGGACGTATGGACCAGTATCTCTGGCCGTATTACCGTCGTGATGTGGAGCAAAACCAGACGCTGGATCGCGAACACGCGATTGAACTGCTGCACAGCTGCTGGCTGAAGCTGCTGGAAGTGAACAAGATCCGCTCCGGCTCTCACTCCAAAGCCTCAGCGGGCAGCCCGCTGTATCAGAACGTCACCATTGGCGGTCAGAGTCTGGTCAACGGTCAGCCGGTGGATGCGGTCAATCCGCTCTCTTACGCCATTCTGGAGTCCTGCGGCCGCCTGCGTTCCACCCAGCCGAACCTCAGCGTGCGCTATCACGCCGGAATGAGCAACGACTTCCTCGATGCCTGCGTGCAGGTTATTCGCTGCGGCTTTGGGATGCCCGCGTTCAATAACGACGAAATCGTTATCCCGGAATTTATTAAACTCGGTATCGACCCACAAGACGCTTACGACTACGCGGCCATCGGCTGTATCGAAACCGCCGTGGGCGGCAAATGGGGCTACCGCTGCACCGGCATGAGCTTCATTAACTTTGCCCGCGTGATGCTGGCAGCGCTGGAAGGCGGTCGCGACGCCACCAGCGGTAAAGTCTTCCTGCCGCAGGAAAAGGCGCTCTCCGCCGGTAACTTCACCAGCTTCGATGAAGTGATGGACGCCTGGGATACGCAGATTCGCTACTACACGCGCAAATCGATCGAAATCGAGTACGTGGTTGACACCATGCTGGAAGAGAACGTCCATGACATTCTCTGCTCGGCGCTGGTGGATGATTGCATCGAACGCGCGAAGAGCATCAAGCAAGGCGGCGCGAAATATGACTGGGTTTCCGGTTTGCAGGTCGGTATCGCTAACCTCGGCAACAGCCTGGCGGCGGTGAAAAAACTGGTCTTTGAACAGGGGGCTATCGGCCAACAGCAGCTTGCCGCCGCACTGGCCGATGACTTTGAAGGCCTCACTCATGAACAGTTACGCCAGCGGCTGATCAACGGCGCGCCAAAATACGGTAACGACGATGACACCGTCGATACCCTGCTGGCCCGCGCTTATCAGACCTATATCGACGAGCTGAAGCAGTATCACAACCCGCGTTACGGTCGCGGCCCGACCGGCGGCAACTATTACGCCGGAACCTCGTCCATCTCTGCAAACGTACCGTTTGGCGCGGCAACGATGGCGACGCCGGATGGCCGTAAAGCGCATACCCCGCTGGCGGAAGGGGCAAGCCCGGCTTCCGGCACCGACCATCTCGGTCCAACGGCGGTTATTGGCTCCGTCGGCAAACTGCCTACCGGCTCAATTCTCGGCGGCGTGTTGCTCAACCAGAAGCTGAACCCGGCGACGCTGGAGAACGAATCCGACAAGCAGAAACTGATGGTACTGCTGCGCACTTTCTTCGAAGTGCATAAAGGCTGGCATATTCAGTACAACATCGTGTCGCGCGAAACGCTGCTGGACGCGAAGAAGCACCCGGATCAGTATCGCGATCTGGTGGTCAGGGTGGCCGGTTATTCCGCCTTCTTTACCGCGCTGTCGCCGGATGCGCAGGACGATATCATCGCCCGTACTGAACATATGTTGTAAAAATATGCCCGGTAGCGCTTCGCTTACCCGGCCTACATATTCCCCCGTAGGCCGGATAAGGCGAAGCCGCCACCCGGCTTTCTGACTTTCATTCGAAATTAAATTTGTGCTCCCCGTCACCTTGTTATTAGAATGTTTCAAAACGCAGTGACCCAGGAGCAATGTATGACCGTTAAAGTTATCGTCACTGATATGGACGGAACTTTTCTCGACGACGCCAAAAAGTACGATCACGCACGATTTATGGCGCAGTATCAGGAACTAAAAAAACGCGGCATCGAATTTGTCGTCGCCAGCGGCAATCAGTATTACCAACTTATTTCCTTTTTCCCCGAGCTGAAAGACGAAATTTCCTTCGTCGCGGAAAATGGCGCGCTGGTTTATGAGCATGGCAAGCAGCTGTTTCATGGCGAACTGACCCGGCATGAATCCCGTATTGTGATTGGCGAGCTGTTAAAAGATAAGCAGCTTAATTTTGTCGCCTGCGGCCTGAAAAGCGCTTATGTCAGCAAACATGCGCCGGAATCTTTTGTGGCGCTGATGTCGAAGCACTACCACCGCCTGCAACCCGTGAAAGATTACCAGGACATTGACGATGTTCTGTTTAAGTTTTCACTGAACCTGCCAGACCAGCAGATCCCCTTCGTGGTTGATGCGCTGCATACGTCGCTGGACGGCATTATGAAACCCGTGACCAGCGGCTTCGGCTTCATCGACTTAATCATACCGGGATTACACAAAGCGAACGGCATCAGCCGTCTGTTGAAACGCTGGGATCTTTCGCCGCAAAACGTGGTGGCGATTGGCGACAGCGACAACGATGCGGAAATGCTGAAAATGGCGCGGTACGCTTTCGCGATGGCGAACGCCGCAGACAACATCAAAGCCCTCAGCCGTTATCATACCGAGGATAACAACCATCAGGGGGCGTTAAACGTGATTCAGGCCGTACTGGATAACGCCCCGCCTTTTAACGTCTGATTCCAGATACCGGAGCGCTGCTCCGGTTCCCTCCTGCTTTTCCATTCTGCGCACCGCATCAAGTTTTTAAACTTGCATTAACTTATTTATAACTTATATTGTCATTTGTAATTAATTTAAGTTTCGAATGAAAGTCAATGCGAGGTGGTTATGGCTTTAACCTTCACAAGCGATACATTACCGGTCGATCATAAAGCGGCGATCCGGCAGATGAAGCAGGCGTTGCGGGCGCAGCTCGGTGATGTGCAGGGCGTTTTTGACAGGCTCAGCGAGGTGATTGCCACACGCGTGGCGGAAATCAATACGCTCAAAGCGCAGGGCGATGCGGTCTGGCCTGCGCTGTCTTACGCGGATATCCAGTCCGGCGCCATCACGGCAGCGCAGCGTGAACAGATCAAGCGGCGCGGATGCGCGGTCATTAAGGGCCATTTCCCGCGGGAACAGGCGCTGGCATGGGATCAATCCATGCTGGATTATCTGGATCGCAACCATTTTGATGAGGTGTACAAAGGTCCCGGCGATAACTTCTTCGGCACGTTAACCGCCTCCCGCCCTGAAATTTATCCGATTTACTGGTCGCAGGCGCAGATGCAGGCTCGTCAGAGCGAAGAGATGGCGAACGTTCAGTCTTTCCTTAATCGGCTGTGGACATTTGAAAGCGACGGCAGACAGTGGTTCAACCCGGATATCAGCGTGATCTACCCGGATCGCATCCGCCGCCGCCCGCCCGGCACCACCTCAAAAGGTCTGGGGGCGCATACCGATTCCGGCGCGCTGGAACGCTGGCTGCTGCCCGCCTATCAACGGGTTTTCGCCAGTATCTTTAACGGCGAACTGGAGAAGTACGATCCCTGGCATGCCGCCCACCGTACCGAAGTCGAAGAGTATACGGTCGATAACACCACCAAATGCTCGGTTTTCCGCACCTTCCAGGGGTGGACGGCGCTGTCAGATATGCTGCCGGGCCAGGGCTTGCTGCATGTGGTGCCGATTCCAGAAGCGATGGCGTATATCCTGTTACGCCCCCTGCTGGATGACGTTCCTGAAGATGAACTGTGCGGCGTTGCGCCAGGCCGGGTGCTGCCGGTTTCGCAACAATGGCATCCGCTGCTGATTGAGGCATTGACCAGTATTCCGCAACTGGAGGCCGGGGACTCCGTCTGGTGGCATTGCGATGTGATCCACTCCGTCGCGCCGGTGGAAAATCAGCAAGGCTGGGGGAACGTGATGTACATCCCCGCCGCGCCGATGTGTGAGAAAAACCTGGCTTACGCGCACAAGGTCAAAGCCGCGCTGGAAACGGGCGCATCGCCAGGCGATTTCCCGCGTGAAGATTACGAAACAAACTGGGAAGGCCGTTTTACGCTGAGCGATCTGAACGTTCACGGAAAACGCGCGCTGGGCATGAGTTAAGCGTCATACAGCCCTTCCCGCTCTACGGCGGTGCGTCGTTTCCCTGGACGTATCCGCCGCACCGACTCCCGCACCGTCAACGTGCCGTTCAGCAACAGCGTACCGATTGGCGCATTCGGACGAACCAGACGTTGTTGCAGCATATGTACCGCCTCCGTCCCCAGCTCATCGCGCGGCACATGCACTGCCGTTAACGGCACATCCTGAATTTCCGCCAGATTAAAGCCGTCAATACTCATCACTGACACATCCTGCGGCACGCGAAGGCCGCGCTTTTGCAACGCGCTGATGACGCCCGCAGCCATAAAATCACCGCCGACCAAAAACGCCGTCGGCAATGCCTTATCCGGCGTATTCGCCAGCCATTCGCTGACCCGCTGCTCCGCCTCTTTCGCACTGAAACTCGGCGATACCAGTAAATCCCGCTTATCGTTAAATTTCAGATTATGGGTTTGCCAGGCGTCGCGAATGCCGGCCAGACGCAGCTCCATCGTGTAGCGACGCAGACAGAGCACCGTCATCACGTCGCGATGCCCCATTGAAAAAAGATAATCAGCGGCAAGTTCGCCAATGGCGCGGTGATCGGGCGAAACGGCTGGCAAACGCATTCGCTGGTCGCGGCAATTAATCAATACGCAGGGTTTCCCCACGTCCACCGCCAAATCGTGAATATGCGGATCGTCAATCCCTAACAAAATCGCCGCCTGCGTTTCCGCTTCGTTCATCCGCGCGAGGAAAAGCTGCGCGTCACTGTCCAGTTCCTCAAGCGCGCAATAACGCAGCCGTACTTCATACGCCGTCAGCCCTTTACTCACGTTCTGAATCACGCGGTAGTAAAAGATGTCGGACCGCTCATCAAACGCCCGCTGCGGCGCAAAGACCACCAGACTATTCAGCAACAGCCTGCCTGCCGCCATCCCGTCCATGACGCCCAGCTCCCGCGCGCACTCCAGCACTTTGTTGCGCGCTTTTTCACTGGTATTTGCCTTCCCCGCCAGCACGCGGGAAACGGTGCTGACGGAAAGCTGCGTCCGCGCGGCAATTTCGCTGATTTTGAGCCTTTTATCCATTTTGTGATCTTGCTCCATTTGCTAAATGAAAAAATTTTCATAACGCACAAACAGGGAAATAACTGGCTTAACGTCCATCTTGCCAGAGCGATACCGTTAGTAATGAGAAAACTTGCACAAAATCCGCTATTGCCCGCCCATTTTCTCACTTAACCTGAACTTGTCACACAACTTACATACTAGTTGTATAGCAACTAAGAATAAATAAAAAGATAACTTTCAATGAGATAACAATATTTGTGTGACACCCAAATGTTTATTTCCCCTACCGTCCGTCTTGTGGAGAAAAGAAATGAGTCAGGACATCAATAACACTGTCGCCGCGAGTAAAACCCGCCGCGTCATCAAAAATTTGCGCTGGTATGTGCTGGTGCTGTTCTTACTGGGTGTGACCGTTAACTACATCACGCGTAACTCGCTGGGTATCCTGGCGCCGGAGCTAAAAGAGAGTCTGGGGATCACCACCGAGCAATACTCCTGGATTGTCGGCGCGTTCCAGATTGCCTACACCATTTTCCAGCCCCTGTGCGGCTGGCTGATCGATGTGATTGGCCTGAAGATTGGCTTTATGGTCTGCGCCGGGATCTGGGCGCTGATGTGTATCTTCCACGCGGGCGCCGGAAGCTGGCTGCATCTGGCTATTTTGCGCTTCTTTATGGGCGCATCTGAAGCGGCCGCTACGCCAGCCAACGCCAAAACCATCGGCGAATGGTTCCCGAAATCAGAGCGTCCGGTCGCGGCGGGCTGGGCGGGCGTCGGCTTCTCAATTGGCGCCATGCTGGCGCCGCCAATCATCTACTTCGCGCACGCCTCATTCGGCTGGCAGGGCGCATTTATGTTTACCGGCGTGCTGGCACTGCTGTGGGTGATCCTGTGGTGGGCGTTCTACCATAACCCGGAACAGCACCCGAACCTGAGTGAAGAGGAGCTGGAGTATATCAAGCAGGATAACGAGCCTCCGGCCGTGAAACTGCCCTTCCTGACCGCGCTGAAAACCGTGTCGAAAAATAAACGTTTCTACGGTATCGCGATCCCGGCCTTTATGGCAGAACCGGCCTGGGCGGTACTGAGTTTCTGGGTGCCGCTGTATCTGGCGAAGGAACACGGTATGGATCTGAAGCAGATCGCCATGTTCGCCTGGCTGCCGTTCCTCGCCGCCGATCTCGGCAGCGTGGCGAGCGGCTATCTCACCCGCCTGTATACCCGTCTGTTTGGCTGCTCTCGCGTTAACTCCGTGGTGGCAAGCTCCGTGACCGGCGCGTTTCTGATGATTTCTCTCGGCATCGTGGCCATTACCCGCGATCCGTATATCACCATCGTGCTGATCTCCATTGGCGGCTTCGGTCATCAGATCATCTCCTGCATGCTAAGCGCGCTGGTCGTGGAGTCGTTTGATAAAGGCCAGATGGCGACCGTCAACGGAATGCGCGGCTCTGCGGCGTGGATCGCCAGCTTCCTCTTCTCTCTGTTAATTGGCGTTACCGCCGACAAAATCGGCTTTAACCCGCTCTTTATCGCCATGGGGTTCTTTGACCTGATTGGCGCTGTTTTCCTGGTGGCATTTATTGCTGAACGTCGCGCCAAGCGCGCCTGATAGTGGATGTATTGCGTATGAAAACCCTGAAAAACTGGATTGTAGAGAAACAGTCGGCCCATCATCTGGAACTGCTGGTCGATGGTCAACACCATCTGTGCCTGTACGTACTGGAAGAAAATCTGTTTCGCGTGCTGATCAAACGTAAAGGCGAACTGGCATTAGACAGAACCTGGAGTATCGCCCCGGCGCAGGATGTGCCGTGGGAAGGCCGCAGCCGTGAGGATGTCAGCGGCTTTAGCTGCCCGGCCTGGCAACTGACGCAGCAGGATAGCGCGCTGATTGTCGCTACTGAGCAACTGCGCGTGACCGTCCACCAGCCGCTGTGGCTGGAGTGGCACTACCGTGACGAGGCGGGCGACTGGCAGCCGCTGGTCAACGACCGCCCCACCAGCGCCTATCTGCTGAACGCTCACGGCGACGGCGTAGCGCACTATTTAAGCCGCCGTAAAGATGAACGTTTTTACGGTCTGGGCGAGAAAGCGGGCGACCTGCAACGCAACGGCCAACGCTATGAGATGCGCAACCTTGACGCGATGGGCTATAACGCGGTCAGCACCGATCCGCTGTACAAACATATTCCATTCACCATCGCCCGCCGCGATGACGTCAGCTACGGTCTGTTTTACGACAACCTGAGCAGCTGCTGGCTGGATCTGGGCAATGAAATCGACAACTATCACACCGCCTATCGCCGCTGGCAGGCGGAAGCGGGCGATATCGATTACTACATCTTTACCGGCAAGCGTGTGCTGGATGTCACCAAAGCCTTTGTGCGCCTGACGGGGAAAACCCTGTTCGGGCCGAAGTGGAGCCTGGGTTACAGCGGCTCAACCATGCATTACACCGATGCGCCGGACGCGCAAAACCAGCTGATGAACTTTATCCGTCTGTGCAATGAACACGCGATTCCGTGCGATTCGTTCCAGCTTTCATCTGGCTACACCTCCATTAACGGCAAACGCTACGTCTTTAACTGGAACTACGACAAGGTGCCGCAGCCGAAAGTGATGACCCAGGCATTCCACGATGCGGGGTTGAAGCTGGCGGCCAACATTAAACCGTGTCTGTTGCAGGATCACCCGCGCTACAACGAAGTCGCGGAAAGAGGGTTATTTATCCGTGATTCGGAAACCGACGCGCCGGAACGTTCAAGTTTCTGGGATGACGAAGGTTCTAACCTTGATTTCACCAATCCGCAAACCGTCGCCTGGTGGCAGGAAGGCGTCACCACGCAGTTGCTGGAGATGGGGATCGACTCCACCTGGAACGACAACAACGAGTTCGAAGTGTGGGATGGCGAAGCCCGCTGCCACGGCTTTGGCCGCGAAATCGCCATCAAACATATTCGCCCGGTCATGCCGCTGTTGATGATGCGCGCCTCGCTGGAAGCGCAGCAGCGCTTTGCGCCGGAAAAACGCCCGTACCTGATCTCCCGTTCCGGCTGCGCCGGGATGCAGCGTTACGTGCAAACCTGGAGCGGCGATAACCGCACCAGTTGGGATACCCTGCGCTACAACACCCGCATGGGGCTGGGGATGAGTCTGTCCGGGCTGTATAACGTGGGTCACGACGTCGGCGGTTTCTCTGGCGATAAACCGGATGCGGAGCTGTTCGTGCGCTGGGTACAGAACGGCGTGATGCACCCTCGCTTTACCATCCACTCATGGAATGACGATCATACGGTGAATGAGCCGTGGATGTACCCGGGCGTGACGCCGGCGATTCGTAGCGCGATTGAGCTACGTTACCGTCTGCTGCCCTACTTCTACACGCTGCTGTGGCAGGCGCATGCCGACGACGAGCCGATGTTGCGCCCCACTTTCCTCGACCACGAGCACGACGCGCAAACCTTCGCAGAGTGCGACGACTTCCTGCTTGGCCGCGATATTCTGGTGGCAAGCGTGGTGGAACCCGGTCAACGTGAACGCCGCGTCTGGCTGCCGGATAACGAAACCGGTTGGTACGATTTCGATAGCCACGAATGGTTCTCTGGCGGCCAGTGGATCACGCTGAACGCGCCGCTGGAAAAACTGCCGCTGCTGGTACGCGCCGGTGCAGGTCTGCCGCTGAGCGAACGGATCACCCATGTCAGCGCTGAACGCGACGATACCCGCGAGCTGAAACTGTTCCCGGTCAAAGGCGTGGGGACAACGTCCGGTCTGCTGTTTGAAGACGATGGCGAAAGCTGGGGTTATCAGACGGGCAATGCCCTGTGGGTGGAATGGGAGATGGTGTGCGATGGGGCGACCGTCAACCTGAGGATCAACGCGCGTGGCGACTATCGTCCGGCATGGAACGCGTTGAAGGTATCGTTACCGGCGGGGGAAAAACGCACGCTGCGGGTGAATGGCGTTGAAGGGAGTGAGTGGGTGCTCTGAAAATTGCCGGGTGGCGGCTTCGCCTTACCCGGCCTACAAACTGTAGCGTAGGCCCGGTAAGCGTAGCGCCACCGGGCTTTTTTTAGCCGTCGATCCCTTTACTACGCAGATAATCTTCGTAGTTGCCGCTGAAGTCCACCACGCGCTGCGGCGTAATTTCCAGCACGCGCGTCGCCAGCGAGCTAACAAACTCACGGTCGTGAGAAACGAAAATCAGCGTGCCCTGATACATCTCCAGCGCCATGTTCAGCGATTCGATCGATTCCATATCCAGGTGGTTGGTCGGTTCGTCCATCACCAGGATATTCGGTTTCTGCATCATCAGCTTACCGAACAACATACGCCCTTTTTCACCACCGGAGAGCACCTTCGCCGGTTTTCTGATATCGTCCTGGCTGAACAACAGACGGCCAAGAATGCTGCGTACAGCCTGCTCGTCATCGCCTTCCTGCTTCCACTGACTCATCCATTCAAACACCGTCAGGTCATTTTCGAACTCATATTCGTGATCCTGCGCGTAATACCCAATGCGCGCGTTCTCTGACCATTTCACGGTGCCGTTATCCGGCGCCAGATCGCCCACCAGCGTTTTCAGCAACGTGGATTTACCCACGCCGTTAGTCCCGAGTACCGCAAGCTTTTCGCCCACTTCCAGCAGCAGATTAACGCCCTTGAACAGCGGGCCATTATCAAAGCCTTTCGCGAGCGCTTCCACTTCCAGCGCGTTACGGAACAGCTTCTTATCCTGTTCAAAACGGATGAACGGGTTCTGACGGCTGGAGGCCTTCACCTCATCAAGCTTAATTTTATCAATCTGACGGGCACGAGACGTTGCCTGGCGAGACTTAGACGCGTTAGCGCTAAAGCGGCTGACGAAAGATTGCAGGTCTGCAATCTGCGCCTTTTTCTTGGCGTTATCGGCCAGCAGGCGTTCACGCGCCTGGGTGGCGGCAGTCATATACTCGTCGTAGTTACCCGGGTAAATGCGCAGTTCGCCGTAATCCAGATCCGCCATATGCGTACACACCATATTCAGGAAGTGACGGTCGTGCGAAATGATGATCATGGTGCTGTCACGTTCGTTCAGTACCTGCTCCAGCCAACGGATCGTGTCGATGTCGAGGTTGTTGGTCGGTTCATCAAGCAGCAGGATATCGGGGTCGGAAAACAGCGCCTGCGCCAGCAGGACACGCAGTTTCCAGCCTGGCGCGACTTCGCTCATCGGGCCGTAGTGCTGCTCAACCGGAATACCCACGCCCAGCAGCAGTTCGCCCGCGCGCGCTTCGGCAGAGTAACCATCCATTTCGCCGTATTTCACTTCCAGATCGGCCACTTTATAGCCATCTTCTTCACTCATTTCCGGCAGCGCGTAGATGCGGTCGCGTTCCTGTTTTACTTCCCACAGTTCAACATGCCCCATGATCACTGTGTCGAGTACGCTAAACTCTTCGAAGGCAAACTGATCCTGGCGCAGCTTACCGATACGCTCGTTTGGATCGAGAGAGACGTTGCCCAGCGTCGGTTCGAGATCGCCGCCGAGGATTTTCATAAAAGTGGATTTACCGCTACCGTTGGCGCCAATCAGGCCGTAACGGTTGCCGCCGCCAAATTTGACGGAAATATTTTCAAACAGCGGCTTGCTGCCGAACTGCATGGTGACGTTGCTGGAAACTAACACTGGCGTATCCTGAAAAATATGTGACAAACCGCTTATTATGCCACAAGTCTTAAATAAGATCGCGCCTCACGGTAAGCCGCTAAAATTGTCCTCACGGGAAAAAAATGTGATTTCGTACACATCTGAATTCCCACTTAACGGGAATGCACATATAATGCGCTCCCAACATGACAGAATTCTCAACCCAATAGCCTGCCAGGCACTGAATCTCGCATAACATGAATATGAAATTAACAACGTTTTTCGCGGCGGCCCTCGCTGTAGTTGGCTTTTGCAGCACCGCCTCAGCGGTGACTTATCCTTTACCGACCGATGGCAGTCGCGTCGTTGGTCAAAACCAGGTGATCACTATCCCGGAAGGCAATACCCAACCGCTGGAGTATTTTGCGGCTGAATACCAGATGGGGCTGTCTAACATGCTGGAAGCGAACCCGGGTGTTGATACCTTCCTGCCAAAAGGCGGTACGGTGCTGAACATTCCTCAGCAGCTGATCCTGCCGGACACCGTGCATGAAGGCATTGTCATTAACAGTGCGGAAATGCGTCTGTACTACTACCCGAAAGGCACCAACACGGTGATCGTCCTGCCGATTGGTATCGGTCAGTTAGGGAAAGACACGCCAATCAACTGGACAACGAAAGTTGAGCGTAAGAAAGCAGGCCCGACCTGGACGCCGACGGCGAAAATGCATGCCGAATACCGCGCGGCGGGCGAACCGCTGCCTGCCGTCGTGCCGGCTGGCCCGGATAACCCGATGGGTCTGTACGCGCTGTACATTGGTCGTCTGTATGCGATTCATGGCACCAACGCCAACTTCGGTATCGGCCTGCGCGTCAGCCACGGCTGCGTCCGTCTGCGTAACGACGACATCAAGTTCCTGTTTGAAAATGTGCCGGTCGGCACCCGCGTACAGTTTATCGACGAGCCGGTGAAAGCGACTACTGAGCCAGATGGCAGCCGTTACATTGAAGTCCATAACCCTCTGTCTACCACGGAAGCGCAGTTCGAAGGCGGCGAGATCGTACCGATTAACCTGAACAAAAGCGTTCAGAGCGTCACCAGCCAGCCTGATGTCGATCAGTCTGTGGTTGAGCAGGCCGTTCAGAACCGTTCCGGTATGCCGGTTCGTCTGAACTGATCAGAGCAATGTGCCGGGTGGCGACTCTCGCCTTACCCGGCCTACCGCGTTAGCCCGATAAGCGTAGCGCCATCGGGCCATCACTTCAGCAGCAACAATCCATATCCCACCAGCGCCGCCCAGAGCAGCATCGGCAACGAATACCAATGAAACCGCCACCAGATACGCCGATCATTTGCCATCCGCAATGCAATCAGATTCGCCAGCGATCCCGGTAGCAAACCAAAACCACCGATATTGACCGCCCAGGCCAGCAACGCGGTCGGCGGAACGTAGTTGAGCAATAAAATCGTGGCGGGCACATTGCTGATAAACTGCGACAGACCGAGCGCAGTCAGCCAAAGCCCCGGCGCAGAGAGCGTTTCAACATGGCGCAGTACGCCCTGTAACACCGGTAGCTGTATCAATAAATGCACGTCGATAAACATTGCCATAAACACCAGCAGTAACGTCCAGTCGACGCTCAGTACCACGCGGCGCGCCAGGACGATGAACCCTGCCGCCACAATCGCCAGCCCCCAGAGTTCCTGCTTCAGTTCAAGCGCGGTCAGAAACACGATATACAACCCAGAACAGCTCCACACCAGGCGCGGTTGCCACTCAGGGGCGCGCGTACCGGTATGGTATTGCAACGCCTTCCCCGGAAAACAAAGGCCGCACAGCACCAACAGCGTCAGCATCATCACGGCGGCAAGCGGCGCCATCTGCCAGACAAAAGCCGCAAATGAGAGACCGGAACGCCCCCACAACAAAATATTTTGCGGATTGCCAATCGGCGTGAGCAGCGAACCGGCGTTGACCGCCAGCGCCTCAAAGATAATCAGCCGGTTTACCGGAATCGCACACAGTCTTTTCAGGGTAATGGTCAGCGGAACGACGATAAACAGCGCCACATCGTTGGTCAGGAACGTTGACAGCACCGCCGCTGCCAGCACCATAAACATTGCCAGACGGCGTTCCGTTTTAAAACGACGAACCATTCTGCGGCCCAGCACATCAAAATATCCGCTCAGCTCAACGCCTTTGGTCAGCAGCATCAAACCGCTCAGCGTAATAATGGTGTGCCAGTCAATTGCACCCGGCCAGGTGCGGGGAGTAAACGGGACGAACAGACTGAGTCCGGCCCCGACAAGGAGTAATAACAGCAGGAAACGATCGCGTCTTAATGCCCGCAGAAAAGGAAAACTCATTCAGAAGGCGTTCCGTGCTTTTGCGTAAACAGGCGGAAAGCCTCAAGCGTTTCCTGGCTTACATGGTGCTCCATCCCTTCCGCATCGCGGCGTGCGATTTCCGGGCTGACGCCCAGCACCAGTAAAAAGTTTTCCACGATCTGGTGGCGTTCACGGCTTTCCTGCGCCAGCTTCTCGCCTTCTGCGGTCAGGAATACCCCGCGCCAGGGGATCATTTCGATAAGCCCTACCGACGCCAGACGCTTGAGCATCTTGGCGACCGTCGGCTGGGAAACGCCAAGTCGCGCCGCCATATCAACCTGACGCGCTTCACCGACCTCGATAATTAAATCGGAAATCAGCTCAACGTAGTCATCAATCAGTTCACGGCGATGCGCTTCCCTGACCTGGCGGAACCCTTCGACGTGTTCTTCGACATTCACTAATTGCGTCACTTTTTTTGTTGTTGGCGTACCTGCGCGACGACTCATTCTGCTTCCTCGTTACTGTGACGCGTTAATTGCATCTGGCTGGAGTGGGCCCATTGTAAACCAGAGTTGCACAGGCTCAAAAATTTAACGTTTTAGCAATAGCTATATAATATAGCCTGTGCTATATCTGTATGTAATGCAGGCATCCCTCACGGATCGATGGGATCGTAAAGTCAGGAGGTTTCTATGAACGAATTTAAGAGGTGTATGCGCGTGTTTAGCCACTCTCCCTTTAAAGTACGGTTAATGCTGCTGTCCATGCTGTGTGACATGATCAACGGCAAACCCGAGCAGGATCAGCCCTCGTCAAAATAACGCGGCGTCGCGGTACGCCGCTCCATTTTGACGCCATCTTCGCGGCCATCAAGGCGCGCTCGCGCTGTGTTTTATCTCAATACCCTTTCTTTTTGTCGGTTTTGCTGCCCCCTTCGCAAAACATTTTCCTTGTAGTAGTTGACCTTCTTATACACACGCTCTATCGTTGCGCAGCCCTGCATATATTGCGGCTCGCAGATGCGGACCCCATCCCCTCTTCACGCACTTTCCGGCAGGTATTGACCCTTAACGCCAGGGTGAGCACATGGCGTTTTTGCAATAGTGGCATATGAATTTAACCCTCAAAGACTCGCTTATTGCCCGCAGCAGGGCCATTAGCCCGTGGACTGGCTTCTACTTTTTACAGTCGCTGCTGATTAACCTCGCGTCGGGCTACCCGTTTAGCCTGTTCTATACAGCGGCCTTTACCTGCCTATTGTTGTTGCTCTGGCGCACCGCGCCGCGCGCGCAAAAGGTGTTGATCGGGCTATGCTCGCTGATCGCCGCCATGTATTTCCCGTTCGGCCAGGCCTACGGCTCGCCAAACTTTAATACGCTGCTGGCGCTGCATTCGACCAACGTGGAAGAGTCCACCGAAATCCTGACCATCTTCCCGTGGTACAACTATCTGGTAGGTCTCTTTATCTTTGTACTGGGCGTGATTGCCGTTCGCCGTAAGCAAGAGACGGAGAAAAAAGCCTGGCGCGTTGTGGACAGCGTGTGTCTGCTGTTCAGCGTCATCGCCTTCTTTGTCGCGCCGGTGCAAAACCTGGCGTGGGGCGGCGTGTTTAAATTAAAAGACACCGGTTACCCGGTTTTTCGCTTCGTGAAGGATGTCATCGTCAACAACAATGAGGTGATTGAGGAGCAAGAGCGGATGGCGAAGCTGTCCGGGATGAAAGATACCTGGACGGTCACTGCGGTTAAGCCCCGATACCATACCTACGTGGTGGTGATCGGTGAAAGCGCGCGGCGTGACGCAATGGGCGCATTCGGCGGTCACTGGGATAACACCCCGTTCGCCAGTACCGCCAACGGTTATTTTTTCATGGATTACGTTGCCGCCAGCGGCTCAACGCAAAAATCGCTCGGTTTAACGCTCAACCGCGTGGTCGACAACAAGCCGCAATTCCAGGATAACTTTGTGACGCTGGCCAACCGTGCCGGTTTCCAGACCTGGTGGTTCTCGAATCAGGGGCAAATCGGCGAATACGATACGGCTATCGCCAGCATCGCGAAACGTGCCGATGAAGCGCACTTCCTGAAAAGCGGAGACTTCGAAGCCGACAAGAATACGCGTGACGATGCGCTGTTAAAAATGACCGCCCAGGTACTGGAGACAGAACGCACGCAGCCGCAGTTAATCGTGCTGCACCTGATGGGCTCGCACCCGCAGGCCTGCGATCGCACGCAGGGAAAATACGACGTTTTCGTGCAGTCGAAAGAGACCTCTTGCTACCTGTACACCATGACCCAAACGGACGCGCTGCTGGGAAAACTGTACGCGCAGTTGCGTAACAGCGGCGACAGCTTCTCTATGGTCTACTTCTCGGATCATGGCCTCGCATTTAAAGAGCGCGGGAAAGAGGTGCAGTATCTGGCGCATGACGACAGGTATCAGCAGAATTTTCAGGTGCCGTTTATGGTGCTTTCCAGCGATGACAAAGCGCATCGCGTGATTAAAGCGCGCCGCTCGGCAAATGATTTCTTAGGCTTTTTCTCACAATGGACGGGGATCAGCGCGAAGGAGATTAAAACCAAATACCGTTTTATCTCTGAGCAGAAAGCCGGGCCGGTCTTCATCACCAACTTCAAGTTGCAGAAGGTGGATTACAACCATCTGGGTACGGATATTTTTAGTACCAAACAGCGCTAAACCTGTAGGCCTGATAAGACGCCTCAGCGTCGCCATCAGGCATTGCCGGATGGCGGCATAAATACCTTATCCGGCCTACACATCAGACAAAAAAAATCCGCCCCGAGGGGCGGATTTTTCATATCACCGAAGTGATTAGAAGCGGTAACCAACACCGGCGATCCAGGTGCCGACGTCCACGTTACGGATACGGCTCTGCTCATAAGAGAAGTCCAGCGCAACGTTTTCGATCGGGTTGAACTGCAAACCGGCACCGTAGGAGAAACCGTAGTCGCTGGTGTCGTGTTTGTCAGCCGGAGTGGCAGCAGTCTGGAATTTACCGTAACCCACACCAACAACACCGTAGATGCTTGCCCAGTCGTTCAGACGGTAAGCAGGACCGGCGGTGAGGCCGTAGTACTGAGTTTTGTTGTAATCGCCAGCACCGTTAGTACGATCTTTTTCTGTGTAGGTGAAGGAACCGATTACGCCCAGCGGGTTGTTGTCCTGCTCGTAGCGATACTTCAGGTTAAAACCGTTCATTTTGTTCGCTGCGCCCTGAGCATCGCTCTGAGCGTAACCACCCGTAACGGTAGAAGTAGCAGCTACAGCAGTACCTGCGGAAATAGCCAGAACAGCGGCCAGTGCTGAAAGACATGCAATTTTTTTCATAACCACCTCAAATGTGCTTCAAGTAAATCCTAAGTTATAAATATATCAAAAATTGATGAGAAACTCTTTGCGATTCGCGATGTCTAACGGGTCTTTTCGTGTAACAGAACATTTCCATAACCCGCTATCTCTTTCAAATAACATCACTTTTCCGGTGAAGCGCACCATTATTACGCGCACAATATGGTACATTCATCCAGATAATTCCTAATTACGCAGTTTATTAATCCATCAATTCATCGATATTTTACGGATTCTCCGGGATTTTTTTTCAACGAATACTCAACCGTCAGAGGTTATTTCTATTACACTGCCTTTTTTACTTCTATTGACATTAATTGACAGGAGAAAGGATGCCGGGGTCGTCACGTAAGCCAGTCTGGCTGCCTATTTTGGTTTTGCTCATTGCGATGTCCTCTATTCAGAGCGGAGCCTCGCTGGCGAAATCGCTGTTCCCTCTCGTCGGGGCGCCGGGCGTTACCGCACTGCGTCTGGCACTAGGCACGCTAATCCTGATTGCGTTCTTTAAGCCCTGGCGTCTGCGCTTTGCCAGAGAACAGCGGCTGCCGCTCCTGTTTTACGGTCTGTCGCTTGGCGGGATGAACTACCTGTTTTACCTGTCGATTCAGACGGTGCCGCTCGGCATCGCCGTTGCGCTGGAGTTCACCGGGCCGCTGGCGGTCGCGCTGTTCTCGTCCAGACGGCCTGTCGATTTCATCTGGGTTGTGCTGGCCGTGCTTGGACTCTGGTTCCTGTTGCCGCTTGGTCAGGGCGTATCGCATGTTGATTTAACGGGTGCCGCGCTGGCGCTCGGCGCAGGCGCCTGCTGGGCTATCTATATTCTGACCGGGCAGCGGGCGGGTGAAGAACACGGCCCCGCGACCGTGGCGGTAGGCTCGCTCATTGCGGCGATCGTTTTCGTTCCGGTTGGCGCGCTACAGGCGGGAGAGGCATTATGGCACTGGTCGATTCTCCCGCTGGGTCTGGCTGTCGCCGTGCTGTCAACGGCGCTGCCCTACTCGCTGGAAATGATCGCGCTGACGCGACTGCCCACGCGAACGTTTGGGACGCTGATGAGCATGGAGCCCGCGCTGGCTGCCGTTTCGGGGATGATTTTCCTGGGAGAAACGCTGACGCTGGTGCAGCTTCTGGCCCTGGCCGCCATCATTGCCGCCTCGATGGGGTCCACGCTCACCATCCGGCGGGAAACGAAAATTCAGCAAGTCGACATTAATTAACGTTACAATTCTGCATGATTTGCATAATCATGCAGAATATTGCTTTTATCCTTCTCATTATTATTATCTCCGCTATTTTTCTGCTGCCTGCAAACCTATTTATGTTTATCGCTCATAGTGAATGAGAATTATTAACATGCTGACGCTTAATTTAATAACATATTGATTTTTAATAATTTTCAATATTAAACACTTTCTGCGCTATTAAAGTGATAGGCACAGACAGAAAAGCAAAATGAAAAACCGGTGCTATACTTAGTTTCGTTAATTACCTGGGACACAAAACATCAAGAGGATATGAGATTATGAGTACCGCTAAACTGGTAAAAACGAAAGCGTCTAATCTGCTTTATACCCGCAACGATGTATCAGACAGCGATAAGAAAGCGACGGTTGAGTTGCTGAATCGTCAGGTGATCCAGTTCATTGACCTGTCACTGATCACTAAGCAGGCTCACTGGAATATGCGCGGTGCTAACTTTATTGCCGTACATGAGATGCTGGATGGCTTCCGTACAGCGCTGACCGACCACCTTGATACCATGGCAGAACGTGCCGTACAGCTGGGTGGCGTGGCATTAGGGACAACGCAAGTGATTAACAGCAAAACACCGCTGAAAAGCTATCCGCTGGATATCCATAGCGTTCAGGATCACCTGAAAGAGCTGGCGGATCGTTACTCTGTTGTCGCCAATGACGTTCGTAAAGCCATCAGCGAAGCCAAAGACGAAGACACTGCTGATATCTTTACCGCTGCTTCCCGCGACCTCGATAAATTCCTGTGGTTCATCGAAGCCAACATCGAATAAGCAGCATGATAAGTAAGACCTATGAACCCTCGCTTCGGCGGGGGTTTTGCACTTTTATAGTGCATTAAATTTCTTCCGCCCTGCCGTAAAGTAAAATATTTGTAATAATCACCTCACACAATCGTTAACGAGAGATTGTTTTAGCAACAATTTTTGCGCTAAATAGTCATACCGTTTGCACCCGATTCGGTCTGCACTAAATCAGTGCCCCAAAACGGTGCAATCCGTCAGTTTTGCCACGCTTATTGTGCATTAAAATGAAACGCCTTCTTTTTAAAACAATGAGTTGCATAATTGGCACGATTCTTTCATTACGCCATATGTTCTCGCAGGGGATCGCCCCGTGGATATAAAAGGAAATGCTATGAAGTCTGTATTAAAAGTTTCACTGGCTGCACTTACCCTGGCTTTTGCGGTGTCTTCTCACGCCGCGGATAAGAAACTCGTCGTGGCAACCGACACGGCGTTCGTTCCGTTTGAATTCAAACAGGGCGACAAATACGTTGGCTTTGATGTGGATCTGTGGGCCGCTGTCGCGAAAGAGCTGAATCTGGACTACACCCTGAAACCGATGGATTTCAGCGGCATCATCCCGGCGCTGCAAACCAAAAACGTCGACCTGGCGCTGGCAGGCATCACGATCACCGACGAACGTAAAAAAGCGATCGACTTCTCTGACGGCTATTACAAAAGCGGTCTGTTGGTCATGGTGAAAGCCAATAACAACGATGTGAAAAGCGTGAAAGACCTCGACGGCAAAGTGGTTGCGGTGAAGAGCGGCACCGGTTCTGTCGATTACGCGAAAGCAAACATCAAAACCAAAGATCTGCGTCAGTTCCCGAACATCGATAACGCCTACATGGAACTGGGCACCAACCGCGCAGACGCTGTTCTGCACGATACGCCAAACATCCTCTATTTCATCAAAACCGCGGGCAATGGTCAGTTCAAAGCGGTAGGTGAGTCTCTGGAAGCGCAGCAATACGGCATCGCCTTCCCGAAAGGCAGCGACGAACTGCGTGAGAAAGTGAACGGCGCGCTGAAAACGCTGCGTGAAAACGGCACCTATAACGAAATCTACAAAAAATGGTTCGGTACTGAACCTAAATAATAACGCTGTATTTTAGCTCGTTACGCCCGGTAGTGCTTGCGCTTACCGGGCGTACAGGCCTTTGAGTATTTTCACCACGGTAACAGGAACAATTTATGGAGTTTGACTGGAGTGCCATCTGGCCCGCCATCCCGCTGTTGATTGAAGGCGCCAAAATGACCCTGTGGATTTCAATCCTTGGTCTGGCTGGCGGCCTGGTCATCGGGCTGCTTGCGGGTTTTGCGCGCACCTTTGGTGGTTGGATCGCCAACCACGTTGCGCTGGTCTTTATCGAAGTGATTCGCGGTACGCCTATCGTTGTGCAGGTGATGTTTATCTACTTCGCGCTGCCGATGGCGTTTAACGATCTGCGAATTGATCCCTTCAGCGCTGCCGTTGTCACCATCATGATTAACTCGGGCGCGTACATTGCAGAAATCACGCGCGGTGCGGTGCTGTCTATCCACAAAGGTTTTCGCGAAGCGGGCCTGGCGTTAGGGCTGTCTCGCGGCGAAACCATTCGCCACGTTATTTTACCGCTCGCGCTGCGCCGTATGCTGCCGCCGCTCGGTAATCAGTGGATTATCAGCATCAAAGATACCTCGCTGTTTATTGTTATCGGCGTCGCTGAACTGACTCGTCAGGGGCAGGAAATCATCGCCGGTAACTTCCGCGCGCTGGAAATCTGGAGTGCCGTTGCGGTGTTCTATCTGATCATTACGCTGGTGCTGAGCTTCATTCTGCGTCGTCTGGAAAGAAGGATGAAAATCCTGTGATTGAATTTAAAAACGTCTCCAAGCATTTTGGGCCAACCCAGGTGCTGCACAATATTGATTTGAACATCAAACAGGGTGAAGTGGTGGTCATCATCGGGCCATCCGGCTCCGGGAAGTCCACTCTGCTGCGCTGCATCAACAAACTGGAAGAGATCACGTCCGGCGAGTTGATTGTTGATGGTCTGAAAGTGAACGATCCGAAGGTGGATGAGCGGTTAATCCGTCAGGAAGCCGGCATGGTGTTCCAGCAGTTCTATCTCTTCCCGCATCTGACGGCGCTGGAAAACGTCATGTTCGGGCCGCTGCGCGTGCGCGGCGCGAAGAAAGAAGATGCCGAAAAGCAGGCCAAAGAGTTATTAGCGAAAGTCGGGCTGGCAGAGCGCGCGCATCACTACCCTTCCGAACTTTCCGGCGGTCAGCAGCAGCGTGTGGCGATTGCCCGCGCGCTGGCGGTGAAGCCGAAAATGATGCTGTTTGATGAACCGACCTCCGCGCTGGACCCGGAACTGCGTCACGAAGTGCTGAAAGTCATGCAGGATCTGGCGGAAGAAGGGATGACAATGGTCATTGTGACCCACGAAATCGGCTTTGCCGAGAAAGTGGCCTCCCGTCTGATCTTCATCGACAAAGGGCGCATTGCGGAAGACGGTAATCCGCAAACCCTGATTGAAAATCCGCCCAGCCAGCGTTTGCAGGAGTTCTTGCAGCACGTTTCCTGAGGCACGCCCCTCCCTTCCGCCTGGAAGGGAGGGTTTCCCCGGAATCCTCCCATTTCAAATCCCTCCCCTTTAAGCATCTATACTTATCTTTTTGCTTATATTTCTCACAGGAGGAGTCATGCGGCGGACCCTGTTCATCCTCTTTTTACTGCTGGGCGCCCCCGCGCATGCGGTCGCGATCCCCGGCGTCACAACGGACGCCTCAGGCAGTCAGGAGGCCGCGCCTGCGGCTGAACCCGATGTCGAACAAAAGAAAGCCGCCTACGCAGCGCTGGCGGATGTGCTGGAGAACGAGACCTCTCGCAAGGAACTCATCGACCAGCTACGAAAAGTCGCCGCCACGCCGCCGCCAGAGCCCGTCCCCACGATAACGCCGCCCACGGTTACGGAAGAAAAAACGGTGCTGGAGAACGTAACCGACATCAGCCGGCGTTACGGAGAAGCCCTCTCCGGGCGCTTTGCCCAGCTTTATCGTAACATCACCGACTCGCCGCATAAGCCGTTTAACACGCAGGCATTTACCAATGCCCTGACCCACTTCCTGATGCTGGCAGCCTCGGTGTTTGTCTTTTACTGGCTGATACGGCTTTGCGCGCTGCCGCTGTATCGCAAAATGGGTCAGTGGGCGCGCGCAAAAAATCGCGACCGCAGCAACTGGCTACAGCTTCCCGCAATGATTATCGGCGCATTTATCATCGATCTGCTCCTGCTGGCGCTGACCCTGTTTGTCGGGCAGATACTGAGCGACAGAATGAACGCCGGCAGCCGAACCATCGCCTTTCAACAAAGTCTGTTCCTGAACGCGTTTGCCCTGATTGAGTTTTTCAAAGCCATTCTGCGCCTGATCTTTTGCCCTAACGTAGCGGAGTTGCGTCCGTTCACAATTCAGGACGCCAGCGCGCGCTACTGGAATCGCCGTCTGAGTTCGCTCAGTAGCCTGATCGGCTATGGTCTGATCGTCGCCGTGCCGATTATCTCCAACCAGGTCAACGTCCAGGTCGGCGCGATGGCGAACGTCATCATCATGCTGTGCATTACGCTGTGGGCGCTGTATCTGATCTTCAAAAACAAAAAAGAGATCACCCAACATCTGCTGAATCTCGCGGAACGGTCGCTGGCCTTTTTCAGTCTGTTTATTCGCGCCTTCGCGCTGGTGTGGCACTGGCTGGCCAGCGCCTATTTTATCGTGCTGTTTTTCTTCTCATTGTTCGACCCGGGCAACAGCCTGAAGTTTATGATGGGCGCGACGGTACGCAGCCTGCTCATTATCGGTGTCGCCGCGTTTGTTTCCGGCATGTTCTCACGCTGGATAGCCAAAACCATTACGCTGTCGCCCCCTACGCAGCGCAACTACCCTGAGCTGCAAAAACGGCTGAACGGCTGGCTGTCAACCGCCCTGAAAGCCGCGCGAATCCTGACGGTTTGCGTGGCGATCATGCTGTTGCTCAACGCCTGGGGGTTATTCGACTTCTGGAACTGGCTGCACAACGGCGCGGGAGAGAAAACCGTCGATATTCTGATCCGCATTGCGCTGATCCTCTTTTTCTCTGCGGTCGGATGGACCATCCTCGCCAGCCTGATTGAGAACCGCCTGGCATCAGATATTCACGGCCGCCCCTTGCCCAGCGCGCGTACCCGAACCCTGCTTACGCTGTTTCGTAACGCCCTGGCGGTGATCATCAGTACAATCACTATCATGATCGTGCTGTCAGAGATTGGCGTGAACATTGCCCCCTTACTGGCCGGCGCCGGGGCGTTGGGGCTGGCGATTTCGTTCGGTTCGCAAACGCTGGTGAAAGATATTATTACCGGCGTATTCATCCAGTTTGAAAATGGGATGAATACCGGCGATCTGGTGACTATCGGCCCGCTGACCGGTACGGTGGAGCGAATGTCGATTCGCTCGGTAGGTGTACGCCAGGATACCGGGGCGTACCACATTATTCCGTGGTCTTCGATTACCACCTTCGCGAACTTTGTGCGCGGCATTGGTTCGGTCGTGGCTAACTATGACGTGGATCGCCATGAAGATGCGGATAAAGCCAATCAGGCATTGAAGGACGCGGTGGCTGCGGTGATGGAGACGGAAGATATTCGCGGGTTGATTATCGGAGAACCGTCATTCTCCGGGATCGTCGGGCTGACCAATACCGCTTTTACGCTGCGGGTCTCCTTTACCACCTTGCCCTTAAAACAGTGGACGGTACGCTTCGCGCTCGACAGCCAGGTGAAAAAACATTTTGATCTGGCAGGCGTTCGCGCGCCGGTGCAAACGTATCAGGTACTGCCCGCACCGACGATCGGTCAGGCGCCAGCGACAGACCCCCTGCCGCCGAGCGAACCCACGCTTTAGCGCTTACGCGCCATAAAGCGGCGACGCTGATCGTCATCCATAAAGGTCCAGGCAATAAAGCGGCTCTGCTTTTGCCCCTGGGCCATCTCCTTTTTGACCACTTTTACCGCCCCGACGTCCGTCAGCGCGCGGTACAGCGGCGGCAAATTTTCGCCGCGCGACACTAACGTGGTGAACCACATCACCTGGCGGCCAAAGGCCTGGCTTTCCGCGATCATCGTTTTGATAAACGCCACTTCCCCGCCTTCGCACCAGAGTTCCTGCTGCTGGCCGCCAAAATTCAGGGCATCGTTTTTATCCTGCCCCAGATTGCGACGTTTGCGCTCACTTCCCGCACGGGCAGAAGCCGCCGAATCGTGGAACGGCGGATTGCACAGCGTGGCGTCATACTGTTCATTCTTATGAATGATGCCGTTGAAGATTGCCGCAGGATCTTTCTGCCGACGCAGACGAATCGATCGGGTTAATCCTGGGTTGCCGCTGATGATCGCCTGGGCGCTGGCCAGCGCCTGCGCATGGACTTCGCTGCCGGTAAAGCGCCAGCCGTATTCATGCACGCCGATAAGCGGGTAAATGCAGTTCGCTCCTGTCCCCACATCCAGCACGCTCGCATCCGCCGGAATCGCGCCTGTGGTTTCGCCCAGCAGATCCGCCAGATGGTGAATATAATCGGCGCGGCCTGGCACCGGCGGGCACAGAAAGCCTTCGGGAATATCCCAGTTTGCCACCTGATAGAAATACGCCAGCAGCGCTTTATTGAGCGCCTTGACTGCCAGAGGATTCGCGAAATCAACGCTTTGCTCACCCGCAGGCGTACGGGTAAGAAATTGCGCCAGTTCTGGCGTGACCTGGCATAACGTCGCGAGATCGTAACGATGATGATGGCGATTACGTGGGTGCAATCCCGGTTTCTGGGCAGACATGGCATTCTCCTTTTAGCAGCGGCGTAAGATACTCGCATAACGCAACGCGGTAAACAAACCTGACGGAGAAAGCCCGCTTATACCGCAGACGAACACGGGTCGCTCCGCAGCGCTTAGCGACAAAATCCTGGAAAATCAACAATCTGTATGTCATTGATTTGTCAATATTCGTCAAAAAATATCGTTCAAAAAACAAGCACATCATAATCAATTTTTTGCGTTAATTTTGCGTCATCAACGTCCTAAACTTATGAGGCACCACCTGTTGTTTCTAAGAGGATGCCGTTATGAAAAAATGCCTCACCGTACTGGCTGCTGCTCTGCTCACTGGCATGAGTTTTAGTGCATTCGCCGCGCAGCCGCTTAGCAGCTCAGAAGCAGGCCAGCTCAGACCCGCCGGGACCGTCTCGGCGACGGGCGCGACGACGCTGAGCGAACTTGAAAATAAACTGGCAGAAAAAGCGCGTGAACAAGGCGCCAAAGGTTTTGTCGTCAATTCTGCCGGTGGCGATAACCAAATGTATGGCACTGCCACTATCTACAAATAACCCCCTACCAGGTAACTGCATTCCCACCGAATGCAGTTTTCCTTAGCATGGAAAACGTCCCCCCGTCTTTTTCATTCGCTGATGTTTTTCGCTGACTGATATACCGGCCTGCTTCTGCGCTATTGACTGTACGATTTTTGACCCCATATTCACTACACTTACCGTGTGGAATAAAGGGGGAGGAACAGGTATATGGCATCCGGGTGGGCGAACGACGACGCCGTTAATGAACAAATCAACAATACTATTGAAGATGCTGTCGCCCGCGCTCGCGGCGAAATTCCTCAAGGCGAAAGCCTGCATGAGTGTGAAGAGTGCGGCGATCCTATCCCGGAAGCGCGGCGTAAAGCCGTTCCGGGAGTAAGGCTATGCATTGCCTGCCAGCAGGAGAAAGATTTACATAACGCAACATTCTCAGGATATAATCGCAGAGGATCGAAAGATAGCCAGTTACGCTAACTTTTCTTTACGTAAAACAACAGCGTAAGCATGTTCTTTTACTCTCATGCTTTTTCACCTTCTGCGTGGCAAAATGTGCCGTTACTCTCTCTTCTGTAAAGTGAAACGGCAAGAAGCGTAAATCCATGTTTTGAATTTATTAATAATCAATAAGTTATTTGTCATTCAAATTATTTGATGGATGACGTCAATTCTATTCGATTTTATCTCCCGCAAAAAACCGTGATACTTATCACATCGACGGAACAACGTCTTACTACACAAGAATAACCTGCGAGAGATTAATCATGAAAAATATCAAATATGCTGTTGCTGCTATCGCTCTGTCTACCCTGTCATTTGGCGTTTTCGCTGCCGAGCCGGTAACGGCTTCCCAGGCACAAAGCATGAATAAAATCGGTGTTGTTTCTGCGGAAGGCGCCACCACTCTGGATGGACTGGAAGCGAAACTGGCTGAGAAAGCGGCAGCTGCCGGCGCAACCGGTTATAGCATCACTTCCGCAACCAACAACAACAAAATGAGCGGCACCGCTGTTATCTACAAATAATTTCACGTGTTTCTGTTATACCCGTCTGTTTGCCGACAGACACACTGCTCCAACCCTCATTGAACCTGTGTTACCCTTGTTCGCCCGTCCGCCACTGGACGGGCTTTTTTTTGCCTGACGCTTAAAAATGCTGCGCTACCCGCGCAAGCCCTTCCGTTAACGTCGCCGCTTCTCCCGTAGCCACCAGGCAGCACGCCATCTGAATTTTCAGGGAAGCCGGGATCGGCTCGCTTCCCGCCAGGCAGCGCTCAATCCAGCGGGCGGTGGTTTCCGGGTCTTTTGCCGCAGGCAGCGGCACCGGCTCGTCGGGCATCTCGCTCTGGCGATCCTGAAGCACCTGCACGCCGGAACGGTCGATCAGGCTGATTTGCGGGCAACGCTGTGGATTGGCATACACCTCCCCTTCCGTGCCGTGCATCAGCAAACCGCGCCCACCGATGTCGGCAAAAAATTTCGCGACGCGCAGAACATACTCCGGGTGCGAGACGCTGGACAACCGCAAGGCGGCATCTTCCGCAAACGGCGTCGCTAACTTCGCCAGCGTGTGCGCGCTGTTACGCACGCCCAGCCGCCAGCGCATTGCCAGCTGTTTTTCCAGCGGCGGGCACAGCGTACCAACAGGAATAAACACCGGCTCGTGTCCATCCAGCTTCGCCTGAGCCTGACCGGCGTGCAGCGTCGGCGCAATCCCCATCAGTTCGAAAATGGTCTCCGTCAGTACGCGCGTCGGATCTTCGCTTACGCCATGTACCACCACCGGAAAGCCCAGTTTATGCAGCAGAATCGCCAGCAACGGCGTCAGGTTCGCCTGTTTGCGCGCTCCGTTGTAGCTGGGGATGACAATCGGCATCGGTTTGGCGACCGGCGGCGTAAGCGTAATCGTGTGGTTCTGCATGGCTTCATAAAAACCCAGCATCTCCGCTTCGCCTTCCCCTTTAATACGCAACGCGATCAACACGCCGCCCATTTCCAGTTCGGGCACATCGCCATTCAACATATGGGTATACAGGCCGCGCGCGGTATCCTGATCCAGGTCGCGGGCGTGATTTTTACCTCGACCGACCTCTTTGATGATTTTGCGATAATCCATGACATTCTCCACTGCGACATTTTTTTAACAATATAGCCCCTCTGGAGACCCGGCCGTTAGTTTTTTATCTCAGTCATCAATCACCTGTTTTTGTAGTAATTATTAAAACGCAAGCATTAGTTCAAATATTTGTGATTTTTATACACGATTCTAATCCGTAAACAATCTGATTAAATATCCGGCGAAGAGTTATTGAGGGTCCACGGTGAAAACGTTCAGGCTGGTTTTCACCACTTATACACCAGGATTTATGATGAACAAGGTTGCTTTAGGTTTATTCATCGCTGCAACAGTAGGATGTTCCGCATCCGCATTTGCGGCAACAAATGGCGAAGGTCAGATTAACTTTACGGGTGAAATCATTGACTCCGCTTGTCAGGTCGTTAATGGGTTAAGTAACCCGCTAAATGTCGAGTTGGGCAGAGTGTCTAAAACCGTATTTTCTGGCGCAGGCTCTACCAGCACACCAACGAAATTCGATATTCAGTTAAAAGACTGCCCGGAAACGGTGACCTCTGCCGCCATTAATTTTGGCGGTACGCCGGATACGGATAACAGCACGACCCTGGCATTAACGCCAGACACGGAGACGGCTACCGGTGTGGCAATTCAGTTGCTCGACTCGTCAGAACAACCCGTCAGCTTATATACCCCTTCCCGTCAATATCCACTGACGGCAGGAAGCACGGTAAACGATCTGGAATTTGCAGCGCGTTATATTCAGACTCAGGCTGCCGTTACGGCCGGCCCGGCAAATTCCGTATCTACCTTTACCGTTATCTATAACTGATATTATCAATCCGAAGATATTAGCCCTTTCTTCAGGGCTAATATCTTTTATTCATGCTGAGAAATATTTATGCGTCACGGTTATTTACTGAGCACTCTTTTTCTGGTAGCAGCGACAGCGCATGCTGGCGTTATTATTAACGGCACCCGTCTTGTTTACCAGGGAGACAAAAAGGAATCCTCGCTTGGTCTTTCAAACCCAGATTCAACGGACTATCTGGTACAATCCTGGGTCGATTCCGGCAGTAAAAATCCGGGCAACACCCCCTTTTTGATTACGCCGCCGCTGTTCCGCCTGAATGCGAAAGAAGACAACGTTCTGCGGGTTATTCGCACAGGTGGCAATCTGCCTGAGGATCGTGAATCGCTGTACTGGCTGAATATCAAGGCTATTCCATCCTCAAAACACGTTGAGGGGGTAAATACCCTGCAAATCGCGATCAACACGCGTATTAAATTATTGTATCGCCCATCCTCCGTGAAAGGTAAGCCAGAAGAGGTTGCTGACAAACTGGAATGGCATCGTGAAGGTCACGATCTGGTCGTCAATAACCCGACGCCGTTTTATATGAATTTCCAGAGCGTGATGATTAATGGTCATAAAATCAGTAAAGCGACCTGGGCAGTACCTGAAACGGCAACCCACATGGCTCTGCCCGCCAATACTGACGGTAACACCGTGACCTATTCCATTATTACTGATTACGGCAGCATCAGCCGAACCTGGTCTAAGCCTGTCCATTAAGATAACGGCGCACAGGCAATTAAAATAATCATGTACCGCGATAAAAAGCCGTTTTCCTGCAAATTATTCACACTGCTGCCCCTGTTATGTGGCCTGGCAGTGTTCTGTTTTGCGCAGCAAACGCGGGCAGATGATTATTTTAACCCGGCGCTCCTGGATATTGATAATCCCCGACAGGAAAAAACCGATTTATCGGTATATGAAAAAGGTCAAGGACAAGCACCAGGAAAATACCAGGTATCAATCTTTATTGATAATAATAAAGTCGACACCCGCGATGTCACATTTAAATTACAGAAAGATGTTAAGGGCAACCGTTCACTCCAGCCCTGTTTCAGCCTGGATGATTTAAAGAGTCTCGGTATTAAAACGAAGGCGTTTCCGAAGCTCATGGCACAAGGAAAATGTGCAGATTTAAGCGTCATCCCCGCCGCTTCCGCCACGTTTCGCGTGCGCAACCAGCAGCTATTGCTCAGTATTCCCCAGTCAGCGCTGGGCCAGATTCCGCGCGGTTATATCGACCCAAAAACGTTCGATGAAGGCATTACCGCCGGTCTACTGAACTACAGCGCCAACGCCAGTCAGAGCGACGCCCGCCGGCAGGGTGAACAGGATAACAGCAGCCAGTATGTCAACCTGCGTCCCGGGTTCAACATCGGCACCTGGCGCGTGCGCAATTACTCAACCTGGAATCGTAACGTCACGGGCCATGACGAACAGCAGAAATTCTCGTCTGTTTATACCTACGCGCAGCGCGATATCGTGGCGATGAAAAGCGATCTCACGGTAGGGCAAAGCGCCTCTCCGGCGGACGTGTTCGACAGCGTGCCTTATACCGGCGTACAACTCAATTCCGACAGCGACATGCTGCCGGATAGCGAAAAAGGCTATGCGCCGATTATCCGTGGCACCGCACACAGTAACGCCCTGGTGATGGTTCGTCAGAACGGCTACGTCATTTATCAGAACACCGTAGCGCCAGGCGCATTTGAAATTAACGATCTCTACCCGACGGGCAGCAGCGGCGACTTGCAGGTCACCGTCAAAGAGACGGACGGCAGCGAAAGCCATTTCGTGGTGCCCTACGCCTCCGTACCCGTGTTGCAGCGTGAAAAAAATCTGCGCTACAGCGTGACTGCCGGTCGCTATCGCGCCTATGACAAAGACGTCGAGCAAACTCCATTTGCTCAGGGGAGCGCAATCTACGGTCTACCTTATGGTTTTACCGCCTATGGCGGCGTACAGCAAAGCCGCCATTACCAGTCGCAGGCGATCGGCACCGGGAAAAACCTGGGGGATTTAGGCGCGTTTTCTGTCGACGCCACGCGGGCCAAAGCATTGCTGAAACAGCAGCAGGCCAGCACGGGGCAGTCATGGCGCGTGCGTTACAGCAAAGATTTTGCAGGAGCAGGCACCAACCTTTCCCTGGCCGGGTATCGCTATAACAGTAAGGGTTTTTACACCCTGGAAGACACAATGGAGTCCTATACCCGCGCCAGCGACTGGTCCGCCCCGCAGCAGCGCCGCGCGCGTACCGAAGCCACTGTCGATCAGACGCTCGGCGAGAGCTGGGGGTCTTTTACGCTGAGTCTGGTCAAAGAGACCTACTGGAGCCAGCGCCAGGATATGACCTCCATGAGCCTCAGCTACAACAACAGCTGGCATGGCGTGAGCTATAGCCTGAGTTACAGCATGAACAAAAACACCAGCGACAGCGATGAAAACGGTGAGTCCGTTACCCATGACAACCAGTTCGCGCTGAGCGTTTCGGTTCCACTCGACCACTGGATGCACAACACCTGGGCGACGTACAACCTGAACAACAGTCAAGACGGCGCCACGCAAAACATTGGCCTTAACGGTACCGCTCTGGCCGAAGACAACCTGAACTGGAATATCCAGGAAGGCGTGAGCAATACCGGAAGCGGCAACTCAACCAGTATGAATGCCGATTACAAAGGAACCTATGGCGAAGTGAGCGGCGGCGTCAGCCAGGACAGCCATCAACGGAGCGTTAATATGGGTCTGCAAGGCGGCGTTGTGGCGCACGCCAACGGCATCACTCTGACGCAACCGCTCGGTGAAACCATCGCGCTGGTGAAAGCACCGGGAACACATGGCACACACATTACCAATCAAACCGGCGTCAAAACCGATTTTCGCGGCTATACCGTTGTGCCATTTGTATCAGCCTACCGCCACAACACGATTGCCCTGGACACAGAAACACTGCCAGACGATGCCGACGTAACCCATGCCGCGCGAATAGTAACTCCAACGCGCGGCGCGGTAGTCCGCGCCAGTTTTAACACCCGCGTGGGCAGCAGGGTTTTAATGATGCTCACGCAAAACGGTAAGCCGTTGCCCTTTGGCGCAACCGTCACCACCGACGATAAAGACAGCGAGTTTATTGTTGGCAACGGCGGTCAGACTTATCTCTCCGGTTTACCTCAGCACGGAACGCTCTTCGTGTCGTGGGGTCAGGATGCCAGCGAGCACTGCGTCGCAGAGTACACGCTAACGGATGAGAGACATAAAACCAGCATCATTAACGCTGCCGCGCAGTGTCATTGATTCACCATGCAGACTCAACATTATGCAAATGATTAAACAGTGTTTTTTCCTCCTGATTTTGGCCAGCGCAGCCTTGTTTATGCCGCATGCAAATGCGGCCTGCACAACGCCGGATATGCCCAAAATGATCAACGTGGCATCTGTTTCCGTACCGACGACGCTGGCGATTGGTGAGACCATTCCAGGAACAGAGCAAACCGTACACGTTGCCGGACAGTGCGATCAAAGTATTGATAGCGGTCTGGAAATTGTCTCCTGCTATTACGGAACAGGCGCTGAGATACCAGGCCTGAAAGGGGTGTACGACTCCGGGGTGCCCGGCGTTGGCATCGCGCTGATGAACGAGCAAGGCCAGCGGATCAGCGGCGCAGGCGGCGTACAGTGCGATTCACGCGGCACGCCGATCGGTTATGTATCCAGCGATGGGCAGCAGTCATTTAACTTCAACGTCACGCTTGAGCTGGTGAAAACCGGCAGTGACGTGACCTCCGGTACACTGGTGCAGGCGCAAACAGAGTTTGGGATTGGCGTGTTTGGTCACGAAGGTATCGGGAGTCCTAACCACATTGCCTATGCCGGCAATGTGGATCTCGAAACCGTAACCTGCTCCGTGTTACCGAAAAACCTGACCGTCAATCTGGGCGACTTTCCGATCAGTGATTTTATGGGAGTAGGCACCCTCTCGATGCCAGCACAGAATTTTAACGTTACGGTCAACTGTAATTCCACCGTACAGCCTGAAGTGAAGATCACCAGTGCGAATGGCTACGAATCGGGTTTTGCCGGCGTGATGAAGCTGACTCAGCAAAGTGGGATGGCGACCGGCGTCGGCGTCAGAATGCTGTTTGATGGCAATATCGCCACCTTCGACAACTACGTCAACACGCAAAGCGAGGCAAAAGCCAACGAAACGCTGGATATTCCGTTCCAGGTCCGCTATGAGCAAATCAGCGACGACGTTACGCCAGGCCCGGCAAATACCGTCGCCACGATTACGCTGGCCTATAAGTGATCGCGATGAAAAAAATGGTTTTCTTACTCGCCGCAGGTCTGATGGCATATGCCTGCGCAGATGATATCCAGGTGCAAATGGTGGGTAACATCTATGCCAACACCTGCTCCGTGGACAGCGCCAGTAAAGATTTAACCGTCGATTTGGGGCAGGCGTCATCGAGTGATTTCAAAGACGTAGGCGATACCGGCGAATGGAAAGCGTTTTCCCTGGAAGTAACGCATTGCCCAAAAACACTCACGCTGGCCAACGCGTTTTTTTACGGACAGGCCGATAGCGTACACCCGACCAAATTTGCCAACAGCGGCAATGCGAAAGGGCTTGCGCTGGAGCTGGCCGATCGGCAGGACAATATTCTCATCGCCCCGCAGGCAAGCTTTAACGTGCTGATCAACCAAAGCGATCACACGGCCACTTTCCCGTTAGCCGCCCGCTATTACGCCACGTCCATGCCCGTCAGCGCGGGCTCGTTCGATAGCGTCATACAGGTCACGTTTACCTATCAGTAGGAGCGCGCCCCTTCGCACGGATGCTTTTTTTACGCCCGGCAACCACTTTTGTCGGGCGTTTTTTTACCTCCGGCACTTCCGGGCGTTCAATCGGAAATACCGGGAGCGCATTCAGCAAACGCTGCCCGTAGCTTTTGGTTAACAGACGCTTGTCGTAAATCACCACCTCTCCCCAGCAGCCGTGGCTACGAATCAAACGGCCCACCTGCTGGATCAGGTTAAACGACGCGTTTGGCAGGCTCTGCACTTCAAACGGGTAGCGATTCAGGCTTTTCAGCCACTCGCCTTCGGTGATCACCACCGGGCTGTCGATGGGAGGAAACGCAATCTTGTGAATATGCACCTGAGTCAGCAGGTCGCCTTTCAGATCCAACCCCTCGGCAAAAGATTGCAGGCCAATCAGCACGCTGCGCTCGCCGTTCGCCACCCGCTTACGGTGCAGTTCCACCAGGCGATAGCGCGGCTGATCGCCCTGAACCAGCAGCAAAAGACGCAAATCGGTCACATGCTCCAGAAAGCGCTGCATCGCCCGTCCGCTGGCAAACAAAACCAGCATGCCGTGGTGTTTTTTGCTTTCCAGCGCCTGACGGAAATAGGCCGCCATCTCCGCAATATGCTGCTCTTCGTTATCAATCAACGGTTCATAGCGCATTTGCGGAATAACAATTTTACCCTGCTCCACATGATTAAAGGGGGAGTCCAGCGCCACAAAGCGATCGCCCGCTTTCTCCTTCAGGCCGCTCATCTCCTGCAAGCGCGAGAAGCTGTTAAGCGAACGCAGGGTCGCCGACGTTACAATAATATGCGGCACGCTGCGCCAGAGCAGCCTTTCAAGCTGATCGCTGACGCGAATGCCCACACAGTGGAACCAGACGTGTATCTGCCCATCGCGCGCCTCCCGCGTGGCCCACTTCGAGACCGGCGCACCGGAAGACTGCGCCAGCGACGCCAGCCGCCAGAGCTTGCTTTGCGCCTCAAACATGCCCAGCGCGCGGTTCATCTGCAAAATCACCCGGTGCAGGCGCACAATATCGTGCGAGCCGGTTTTCTCGCTGAGATCGTTAAGGAACAGTTCCGCCAGCCCACGCAACATTTCCGTCAGCTTCGCCAGCCGCTGGCAGATCGCCATGATCTCATCCGGTAACTCGCCCATCGCAAAGCGGTGCTCAGCGTCCTGCGTCGCGGGCATATACAGATTCAGGATGTTGTTGAGCGAGGCAATCAGCTCGTACAACTCTTCGCAATGCGCATTCAGGCGCTCAGGATTCGCCAGCGGCGGCGTGGTTTTCGGGCGGAACTGTTCCAGGCAGGTCGCCACCAGCTTAGTGAACAGATCCAGTTGCAGGCGATACCAGGGGGCGGAGATCTCAGCGCTCATCTCCAGCGCGTCGCGCGCGACATCCGGCAGATGGTGGCCTTCGTCCAGCACCAGCAGAAGATTTTTCGGCTCCGGCAGCACCGCTTCACTCTCCATCGCCGCCATCACCAGCGCATGGTTTGCCACCACCACTTCAGCTTCCTGAATTTCCCGTCGGGCGACAAAAAAAGGGCATTCACGGTAGTAATGGCAATTGCGGTTCAGGCAACTGGCTTTATCGGTGCTCAGGCGCTTCCAGAGCGCGTCGTCAATGGCGATATCGGTATGATCGCGCAACCCGTCCCACTTGTAGCTGTCAAGATCGCCCTTTAGCCTGGCGCAGCGCTTTTGCTCTTCCTGATTATTCGGCGTCAGTTCGTCATCCAGAAACGCGAGCAGATCCTGTTGATTCGGTTCGCTGCTGGCCAGCAGCGCCAGATTACGCGGGCAAACGTAGCGCCCACGACCAAACGCGGCGGTAAACCGCAAGTCAGGAATGATTTTGCGCAGCAGCGGGAGATCTTTGCTGTAGATCTGATCCTGCAACGCCACGTTGGCGGTGCTCACCACCAGCGTTTTTTGTTCTTCGCGGGCAATGGCAATACCGGGAATAAGGTAAGAGAGGGTTTTCCCGACCCCGGTCGGCGCCTCAATCGCCAGATGACGCCCTTCTTCACCCGCCAGCGTTTTGGCGACATCGGCAATCATCTGCCGCTGCGGCGCACGGGGGATAAAGTCGGGGATCTGCTCCTGAAGCGCCTTATACCAGGCGGCGATTTGCGCTTTAAGCGCAGCGGTCAATGCCATGAGAAAACCTGAAATACTGTATAAACAGCCACTATTGTGGCACTTTCTGGCGCGGGTCGCAAAAAGAAAAGCCCGACCTTTCGGCCGGGCTCGCAATTAATCCGCCAGTCTGCGCGGGCGGCGCGGCGGACGTGGTTTATCGCCGCCAGGCTTACCCTCTCCGCTGCGCGGTTTGGCTTTCGGCGCCCCGCCATCATTGCGACGCGGTTGCTGGGCACGGCCTGCTCCGCCCTGTCCCTGACCCTGGCCTCGGCCGCGACCACCGCCGCCACGCTGCTGCTGGCGACCGTTCTGAATCGGCTCCGCTTTAATTGACGGGTCTGGTTCATAACCCGGCGTGGTGATGCGCGGGATCTCTTTTTTCAGCAGCTTTTCGATATCGCGCAGCAGTTTGTGTTCATCAACGCAGACCAGCGATAACGCTTCGCCAGTCGCGGCGGCACGACCGGTACGGCCAATACGGTGCACGTAATCTTCCGGGACGTTTGGCAGCTCATAGTTCACCACATGCGGCAGCTCTTCGATATCCAGCCCGCGCGCCGCGATGTCGGTCGCCACCAGGACACGGATATCGCCGGATTTGAAATCAGCCAGTGCGCGGGTACGCGCGCCCTGAGATTTATTACCGTGGATCGCCGCACTGCGAATGCCGTCTTTATTCAGCTGTTCCGCCAGATGGTTAGCGCCGTGTTTGGTACGGGTAAAGACCAGCACCTGCTGCCAGTTGCCTTTGCCAATCATCTGCGACAACAGTTCGCGCTTGCGTTTTTTATCCACGAAATGAACGTGCTGGGTCACCTGCTCAGAAGCGGTATTACGGCGCGCCACTTCAATTTCCAGCGGGTTATGCAACAGCTTTTCAGCAAGCGCTTTAATGTCATCGGAGAATGTGGCGGAGAACAGCAGGTTCTGGCGCTTCGGCGGCAGTTTTGCCAGCACGCGGCGAATATCGTGGATAAAGCCCATGTCGAGCATACGGTCAGCTTCATCCAGCACCAGAATCTCAATCTGATCCAGCTTCACCGCGTTTTGATGTTCCAGGTCGAGCAAACGCCCCGGTGTTGCCACCAGCACGTCAACGCCGCCGCGCAGTTTCATCATCTGCGGGTTAATGCTGACGCCGCCAAACACGACCAGAGAGCGAATGTTCAGGTATTTACTGTAATCCCGGACGTTTTCGCCAATTTGCGCCGCCAGCTCACGGGTCGGCGTCAGAATCAACGCGCGTACCGGGCGACGGCCCTTCGCGTGCGGCTGCTGCGTGATCAGATGTTGTAACAGCGGCAGCGTAAAACCGGCTGTTTTACCCGTCCCCGTCTGGGCGCTGGCCATCAGGTCGCGGCCTTCCAGCACCGCAGGGATCGCCTGCTGCTGAATAGGGGTAGGTTCACGGTAACCCTGCTCGGCAATCGCGCGCAAAATATCAGGATTCAACCCAAGGGAATCAAAAGACATAACTACTCCGAACCGCCCCGACCGTTACCGGTGTAGTTTTCAGGGAGATACTCACAAGAGGGATGACAAAAACCACAATGTCATGAAGGGGCGGAGTGTAGCAGTTTTTGTGACATACCGCATAAATTATCCCCGTGACTGGAAAAAACAAAATAAACCACCACACTGGACAAGAACAATTATCGGTCATAATCTTAATCAATCGATTGATTAAGAATTGGGTTGCGCGATGAATACCCCAACCATGACGACGAAAGGCGAACAGGCCAAAAGCCAGCTTATCGCCGCTGCGCTGGCGCAGTTTGGCGAATACGGCCTCCATGCCACCACGCGCGACATTGCCGCCCAGGCCGGACAAAATATCGCCGCCATCACTTACTATTTTGGCTCCAAAGAGGATTTATACCTCGCCTGCGCCCAGTGGATAGCCGATTTCATCGGCGCCCAGTTTCGCCCTCATGCCGAGGAAGCGGAACGACTGTTCGCCCAGCCGCAGCCCGATCGCGCCGCAATGCGTGAGCTGATCCTGCGCGCCTGCAAAAATATGATCATGCTGTTAACCCAGGACGACACGGTCAACCTGAGCAAATTTATTTCGCGCGAGCAGCTCTCCCCGACGGCGGCTTATCAACGGGTACACGATCAGGTTCTCAACCCCCTTCACACGCATCTGACGCGCCTGATTGCGGGGTATACCGGCCGCGATCCGGGAGATACGCAAACCATTCTCCACACGCACGCGCTGCTGGGCGAAGTGCTGGCCTTCCGCCTGGGAAAAGAAACCATTTTGCTGCGTACCGGCTGGTCAACGTTTGATGAAGAGAAAACAGAACAGATTTACCAGACGATCACCTGTCATATCGATCTCATTCTGCAAGGCTTAACGCAAAGGAGTCAGGAGCAATGAAAAAACCTGTCGTTATCGCACTGGCTGTCGCGGCGCTGGCCGCCGTGCTTGCCGGTGGTACATGGTGGTATCAGAGTCGGCAGGATAACGGGCTGACGCTCTACGGCAATGTGGATATTCGCACCGTCAATATGAGTTTTCGCGTCGGAGGTCGGCTGGCTTCGCTGGCCGTTGACGAAGGCGACGCCATTACGTCCGGGCAGGTATTGGGCCTGCTGGATAAAGCCCCGTACGAGAACGCGTTGATGCAGGCTAAAGCAGGCGTCTCCGTCGCCCAGGCGCAGTATGATCTGATGCTCGCGGGGTATCGCGATGAAGAGATAGCCCAGGCCGCTGCCGCCGTGAAACAGGCGCAGGCCGCATTTGACTATGCGCAGAACTTTTATCAGCGCCAGCAGGGATTGTGGAAAAGCCGCACGATCTCCGCCAACGACCTGGAGAACGCCCGCTCATCCCGCGATCAGGCGCAGGCGCAGCTGAAATCCGCACAGGACAAATTGAGCCAGTACCGTACCGGTAACCGCCAGCAGGATATCGCCCAGGCAAAAGCCAGCCTCGAACAGGCGCAGGCGCAGCTGGCGCAATCAGAACTCGATTTACAGGATACAACGCTGATCGCCCCCTCTGACGGTACGCTGTTAACCCGCGCGGTAGAGCCCGGCAGTATGCTCAACGCAGGCAGCACCGTGCTGACGCTGTCGCTGACTCGTCCGGTATGGGTTCGCGCCTACGTGGATGAACGCAACCTCAGCCAGGCGCAGCCCGGCCGCGAAATTTTACTCTACACCGATGGCCGCCCTGACAAGCCTTACCACGGCAAAATCGGCTTCGTATCGCCGACCGCTGAATTCACCCCGAAAACCGTTGAAACGCCGGATCTGCGCACAGACCTGGTCTATCGACTGCGCATTGTGGTGACTGACGCGGACGATGCGCTGCGCCAGGGAATGCCGGTGACGCTGACGTTCAGCGACGAGGCGCGGCATGAATGACGCCGTCATTACGTTAAACGGCCTGGTGAAGCGCTTCGCCGGAATGGAAAAACCGGCGGTCGCCCCGCTCGACTGTACGATCCACGCCGGTTATGTCACGGGTCTGGTCGGGCCGGATGGCGCAGGCAAAACCACGCTGATGCGGATGCTGGCAGGGCTTCTCAAGCCCGATAGCGGCAGCGCGTCGGTGATCGGGTTCGATCCGATCAAAAACGACAGTGAATTGCATGCGGTACTTGGTTACATGCCGCAAAAATTTGGTCTGTATGAAGATCTGACCGTGATGGAGAATCTCAATCTCTATGCGGACTTACGCAGCGTAACGGGCGAAGAACGGCAAAAAACGTTTGCCCGTCTGCTGGAATTTACCGCCCTCGGCCCCTTCACCAAACGGCTGGCAGGCAAGCTCTCGGGCGGGATGAAACAAAAACTCGGGCTGGCCTGTACGCTGGTCGGCGAGCCGAAAGTGCTGCTGCTTGACGAACCGGGCGTCGGCGTTGACCCCATCTCCCGTCGCGAGCTGTGGCAAATGGTGCATGAACTGGCGGGTGACGGCATGCTTATCCTGTGGAGTACGTCATACCTGGACGAAGCCGAACAGTGTCGCGACGTGCTGCTGATGAACGAAGGAGAGCTGCTGTATCAGGGCGAACCGACTAAGCTGACGCAGACCATGGCAGGACGCAGTTTCTTAATGAGCAGCCCGCAGGAGAATAACCGCAAGCTCCTGCAACGCGCGTTGAAACTGCCGCAGGTCAGCGACGGTATGATTCAGGGGAAATCGGTACGGCTGATCCTGAAAAAAGAGGCTACCGCAGAGGATATCCGCCGGGCCGAAGGGATGCCGGAGATAACGATTAACGACACCACGCCGCGCTTTGAAGATGCCTTTATCGACCTGCTTGGCGGCGCGGGTACGTCGGAGTCTCCGCTCGGCGCGATCCTGCATACCGTTGACGGCACGCCGGGTGAGACGGTCATTGAGGCCAAAGAACTGACCAAAAAATTCGGCGACTTCGCCGCCACCGACCACGTTAACTTCGCCGTTGAGCGCGGAGAAATCTTCGGTCTACTCGGCCCCAACGGCGCGGGGAAATCCACCACGTTCAAGATGATGTGCGGTTTGCTGGTGCCAACTTCCGGCAAAGCGCTGGTGCTGGATATGGATTTGAAAGTCAGCTCCGGCAAGGCGCGCCAGCATTTAGGGTATATGGCGCAAAAATTTTCCCTGTACGGCAACCTGACGGTAGAGCAAAACCTGCGCTTTTTCTCCGGGGTTTATGGCCTGCGGGGTCGGGCGCAAAACGAAAAAATCACCCGCATGAGCGAAGCCTTCGGCCTGAAAAGCATCGCCTCTCATGCGACGGATGCGCTGCCGCTCGGTTTTAAACAGCGTCTGGCGCTGGCCTGTTCGCTGATGCATGAGCCCGACATTCTGTTTCTCGACGAACCCACCTCCGGCGTCGATCCCCTCACCCGCCGTGAGTTCTGGCTGCACATCAACAGCATGGTAGAAAAAGGGGTCACGGTGATGGTCACCACCCACTTTATGGACGAAGCGGAATACTGTGACCGTATCGGGCTGGTTTATCGCGGCAAGCTGATCGCCAGCGGGACGCCGGACGATCTGAAAGCGCAGGCGGCAGACGACGACACGCCGGACCCGACGATGGAGCAGGCCTTTATCACGCTCATTCACGACTGGGATAAGGAGCATACTCATGAGTAACGCCCTGCTCTCCTGGCGGCGCGTACGCGCGCTGTGCGTGAAAGAGACGCGTCAGATTATCCGCGATCCCAGTAGCTGGCTGATCGCCGTGGTGATCCCATTGCTGTTGCTGTTTATTTTTGGCTACGGGATTAACCTTGACTCCAGCAAGCTGCGGGTCGGCATTCTGCTCGAACAACAGAGCGAGGAGGCGCTGGATTTCACCCACGCCATGACCGGTTCGCCGTATATTGACGCCACCATCAGCGATAGCCGCCATGAGCTTATTGAGAAAATGCAGGCCGGGCGCATTCGCGGGCTGGTGGTGATCCCGGTCGATTTTGCGCAAAAGATGGCGCGAGAGAATGACACCGCGCCGATACAGGTCATCACCGACGGCAGCGAACCGAACACCGCCAACTTCGTGCAGGGTTACGTGGAGGGGGTCTGGCAGATCTGGCAAATGCAGCGGGCTGAAGATCGTGGGGAAGAATTTGAACCGCTGATCGACGTGCAGACCCGCTACTGGTTTAACCCGGCGGCCATCAGCCAGCACTTTATCATTCCCGGCGCGGTCACCATTATCATGACGGTAATTGGCGCCATTCTCACTTCGCTGGTGGTTGCGCGCGAGTGGGAACGCGGAACGATGGAGGCCCTGCTCTCGACCGAGGTGACGCGCGCAGAGTTGTTGCTGTGCAAACTGATCCCCTACTACTTCCTCGGCATGCTGGCGATGCTGCTGTGTATGCTGGTGTCGGTGTTTATTCTTGGCGTGCCCTGGCGCGGCTCGCTGGTGATTCTGTTTCTTATCACCAGCCTGTTTCTGCTCAGTACGCTGGGAATGGGACTGCTGATTTCCACCATTACCCGTAACCAGTTTAACGCCGCGCAGGTCGCGCTGAACGCCGCTTTTTTACCGTCGATTATGCTGTCAGGCTTTATTTTCCAGATAGACAGTATGCCTGCCGTCATCCGCGCGGTGACTTACATTATTCCGGCGCGCTATTTCGTCAGCACCCTGCAAAGCCTGTTTCTGGCGGGGAACATCCCCATTGTGTTGATCGTTAATACGTTATTTTTAATCGCTTCGGCAGCCATGTTTATCGGCCTGACGTGGATGAAGACCAAACGCCGGTTGGATTAAGTTTTCTGCCTGATGGCGCTTCGCTTATCAGGCCTACGACCACATATTTTGTAGGCCGGATAAGGCATTTACGCCGCCATCCGGCAAAGACGTTAAGTTTGTAGGCCGGATAAGGCGTTTACGCCGCCATCCGGCAAAGACGTTAAGTTTGTAGGCCGGATAAGGCATTTACGTCGCCATCCGGCAAAGACGTTAAGTTTGTAGGCCGGATAAGACGTTTACGCCGCCATCCGGCGAAGACGTTAAGTTTGTAGGCCGAATAAGGCATTTACGCCGCCATCCGGCAAAGACGTTAAGTTTGTAGGCCGGATAAGGCGTTTACGCCGCCATCCGACAAAGACATTAAGTTTGTGTAGGCCGGATAAGGCGCAGCCGCCATCCGGCATGGCATGCATAAGGGAGAGAAACATGTTTCATCGCCTGTGGACATTAATCCGCAAAGAGCTGCAATCGCTGTTACGCGAGCCGCAGACCCGCGCGATCCTGATCTTACCGGTGCTGATCCAGGTGCTGCTGTTTCCCTTTGCCGCCACGCTGGAAGTGACCAATGCCACCATTGCCATTTATAACGAAGATAATGGCAAACATGCCGTCGAGCTGACGCAACGGTTCGCGCGCGCCAAAGCGTTTACCCATATCCTGCTGCTGAAAAGCCCGCAGGAAATCCAGCCGACGATCGACACGCAAAAAGCATTGTTGCTGGTGCGCTTTCCGGCCGATTTTTCCCGTCAGCTGGATAACCTCCAGCCCGCGCCGCTACAGCTCATTCTTGATGGCCGTAACTCCAACAGCGCGCAAATCGCCGCCAATTATCTCCAGCAGATCGTCAAGGATTATCAGCAGGAGCTGATAGAGGGCAAACCCAAGCCCAACAACAGCGAGCTGGTGGTGCGCAACTGGTACAACCCGAATCTGGACTATAAGTGGTTTGTGGTGCCGTCCCTGATCGCCATGATCACCACGATAGGCGTCATGATCGTCACCTCGCTCTCCGTTGCCCGCGAGCGTGAACAGGGTACGCTGGATCAACTGCTGGTTTCCCCTCTCACCACCTGGCAAATTTTCATCGGTAAAGCGGTGCCCGCGCTGATTGTCGCCACTTTTCAGGCCACGATCGTACTGGCTATTGGCATCTGGGCGTACCACATCCCCTTTGCCGGTTCGCTGGCGCTGTTCTACTTCACAATGGTGATTTACGGGCTGTCGCTGGTTGGATTTGGCTTGTTAATCTCGTCGCTCTGCTCCACCCAACAGCAGGCTTTCATCGGCGTATTCGTCTTTATGATGCCTGCTATCCTGCTATCGGGATACGTTTCTCCGGTCGAGAACATGCCGGTATGGCTACAAAATCTGACGTGGATAAACCCTATCCGCCATTTTACGGACATCACCAAGCAGATTTATTTGAAAGATGCGAGTCTGAAGATCGTCTGGGGGAGTTTGTGGCCGCTACTGGTGATCACGGCCACAACGGGGTCAGCGGCGTATGCGATGTTTAGACGCAAAGTGATGTAGCTTTTTCTCCTTCGCCAGCAGCGAAACCACAGCAGGCCCGGCAAGGATCGCCAGCCCAGCCAGCGCCAGCAGCAGGTTGTTGTGCAGTACGCGGGACAGCAGCCACAGGGCAATCATCGCGGCGCCGAAATACCAGGTGGTCGTCAGCTCTTCCAGCACATCCGCAACGTCGCGCCAGCGCTGTTCGTGGTGGCGTTGTAACGCCAGCATCAGCAGCACCGTCACGCCATAAAGCACGCATAATCCCAGGCCGACGCGGACTAAAGCGCCGCTCATCCAGCCCATTACCAGCAGCGCCACTACCAGTAAATGCAACATAATCTGCCAGCAACTAAGACCCGTTGCGACACGAACACGTTGTTGCCACCTCATGGCTTTTTCTCCTGAAGGATTTTTATCTAATTATTCAGAGTACCGAACTTTACGGAAAATTCCGTAAGACCGCATCTTTTTGTGACGACGACTACACTATTTCAATCAGGATAGTGACGCGGACAGGAAGAAAATGATCCAACAAACGCGAAATTTTTCATTCAAAGTGCTCACAATTAACACGCATAAGGGTTTTACCGCCTTTAATAAGCGCTTTATTCTGCCGGAGCTGCGCGACGCCGTCAGAACCGTCAGCGCGGATATTGTCTGCCTCCAGGAAGTGATGGGCGCGCATGAAGTTCATCCGCTGCACGTCGAGAACTGGCCTGATACCACCCATTACGAATTTCTTGCCGACACCATGTGGAGCGATTTCGCCTATGGTCGTAATGCCGTCTACCCGGAAGGGCATCACGGCAACGCGGTGCTGTCGCGCTATCCGATTGAACACTATGAAAATCGCGATGTCTCCGTCGGCGGCAGTGAAAAACGCGGCGTGCTGTATTGCCGTATTGTTCCGCCGATGCTGGCTCAGCCAATTCATGTGATGTGCGTACATCTCGGCTTACGGGAAGGCCACCGCCAGGCGCAGTTGGATATGCTGGTTGAATGGGTTAACGCCCTTCCCGAATCCGAACCCGTGGTGGTCGCCGGGGATTTCAACGACTGGCGGCAGAAAGCCAACTATCCGTTAAAAGCGTCTGCGGGGCTGGAGGAGATTTTCACCCGCGCGCATGGCCGCCCGGCGCGCACCTTTCCGGTCAGGCTGCCGATACTGCGACTCGATCGTATATACGTCAAGAATGCCAATGCCAGCTCTCCTGCGGCGTTGCCGTTGCGTAACTGGCGACATTTATCTGACCATGCCCCTCTTAGCGCGGAGATACATCTATGAAATGTGGATGGCGTGAAGGCAATCAGATTCAGCTACTGGAAAACGGCGACCAGTTCTATCCCGCCGTGTTTGACGCTATCGCGCAGGCACAGCAGAGGATCATCCTGGAAACCTTCATCTGGTTTGAAGATGACGTAGGTAAGCAGCTACACGCGGCGCTGCTTAAAGCGGCCAGACGCGGCGTAAAAGCGGAAGTGCTGTTAGACGGCTACGGCTCACCCGACCTTAGCGAGGCGTTTGTCGGGGAGCTGACCGCAGCGGGGATAATCTTCCGCTATTACGATCCGCGTCCTCCCCTGTTCGGCATGCGCACCAACCTCTTTCGCCGTATGCACCGTAAAATCGTGGTTATTGACGATCGGGTCGCGTTTGTCGGCGGGCTGAATTACTCCGCAGAACATATGTCCGATTACGGCCCGGAAGCCAAACAGGATTACGCCGTTCGCGTCGAAGGGCCGGTCGTGGAGGATATTTTGCAGTTTGAGCTGGAAAACCTGCCGGGGCAAAGTGCCGCGCGCCGCTGGTGGCGACGCCATCATCGCGCCGAAGAAAACCGGAAACCCGGCGAAGCGCAGGTGCTGTTTATCTGGCGCGATAATGATGAACATCGCAACGATATTGAACGTCACTATCTGAAGATGCTTACGCAGGCGAAACGTGAAGTGATTATCGCCAATGCCTATTTCTTTCCCGGCTATCGCCTGCTGCATGCCATGCGCAAAGCCGCCCGACGCGGCGTGCGGGTAAAACTGGTGATCCAGGGGGAACCCGATATGCCCATCGTCAAAGTCGGCGCGCGTCTGCTGTACAACTATCTGGTGAAAGGCGGCGTCCATGTCTATGAATATCGCCGTCGCCCGCTGCACGGCAAAGTGGCGTTGATGGACGATCACTGGGCGACCGTCGGCTCCAGCAACCTCGATCCGCTCAGTCTGTCGCTTAACCTTGAAGCAAACGTCATTATTCATGACCGCACGTTTAACCAGACGCTGCGCGACAACCTGAACGCCATTATCGCCAATGATTGCAAGCAGGTGGACGAGTCTATGCTGCCGAAGCGCACCTGGTGGAATCTGAGCAAAAGCGTGCTGGCGTTCCACTTCCTGCGCCACTTCCCGGCGCTGGTCGGTTGGCTGCCGGCGCACACGCCGCATCTGGCGCAGGTTGAACCGCCCGCCCAACCGACGATGGAAACGCAGGATCGGGTCGAAGCGGAAAACACGGGGGTGAAGCCCTGATGTCAACATCACACCCGCGATGGCGGCTGGCGAAAAAGATCCTCACCTGGCTGTTTTTTATCGCGGTGATTGTCCTGCTGGTCATTTATGCCGGAAAGGTCAACTGGGAAGATGTCTGGACGGTGATCCGGGATTACAACCGGATTGCGCTGTTGAGCGCGGTTGGGCTGGTGATTGTCAGCTACCTTCTTTACGGTTGCTACGATCTGCTGGGACGTTTTTACTGCGGCCACAAGCTGGCGAAGCGGCAGGTCATGCTGGTGTCGTTTATCTGTTACGCCTTCAATCTGACGTTAAGCACCTGGGTCGGCGGAATCGGTATGCGCTACCGTCTGTACTCCCGCCTCGGCTTACCGGGGAGCACCATCACGCGTATTTTTTCGCTGAGCATTACCACCAACTGGCTGGGCTATATTCTGCTGGGCGGAATTATTTTTACCTTCGGCGTCGTGCAACTCCCGGCCCACTGGTATATCGATGAAAATACGCTGCGCATTCTCGGTATTGTGTTGTTACTGGTGATTGCCGTCTACCTGTGGTTTTGCGCCTTTGCGAAACGGCGTCATATCACGATTAAAGGCCAAAAGCTGATGCTTCCGTCATGGAAATTCGCCCTCGCGCAGATGGGGATTTCCAGCGCGAACTGGATGGTGATGGGCGCCATTATCTGGCTGCTGATGGGGCAAGACGTTAATTATTTCTTTGTACTTGGCGTGCTGCTGGTGAGCAGTATTGCCGGAGTGATCGTGCATATCCCGGCCGGGATCGGCGTTCTGGAAGCCGTGTTTATGGCGCTGCTGGCGGGTGAGCATACGTCGCAAGGCACCATTATCGCCGCCCTGCTCGCCTGGCGTGTGCTCTATTATTTTATTCCGCTATTGCTGGCGTTGATTTGCTATCTGCTGCTGGAAAGTCGGGCAAAGAAGCTGCGGGCGAAAAACGAGAAAGCCTTAGCGAAGTGACGGGTTATTTGCTGCTTATCAGGTGTATTACCGGCCTAACCTGTAGGCCGGATACAGCGTTCACGCCAATTAACGGCGATTACCGAAAATACGCAGCAGCATCAGGAACAGGTTGATGAAGTCCAGATACAGCGTTAACGCGCCGAGAATCGAGTATTTCCGCAGCGTCGAGCTGTCACGAACATCAATCTGCTCGCCAATGTTTTTCAGCTTCTGCGTGTCATAGGCGGTCAGGCCGACAAAGACAACCACCCCGATATAGGTCACCGCCCACATCAACGCTTCGCTTTTGAGCCAGAAGTTGACCAACGATGCCAGAATGATACCAATCAGCGCCATAAACAGCATGCTGCCCCAGCCGCTGAGATCGCGTTTCGTGGTGTAGCCATACAGGCTCATCACGCCAAACATCCCGCCGGTCACGACAAACGTGCTGGCGATAGACGAATAGGTATAAACGATAAAAATGCTCGACAGCGTCAGGCCCGTCAGCGCCGAATAGAGCATAAACAGCGTGGTCGCCATCCCGGCGCTAAGTTTTTGCACCATTGCCGACAGCGCAATAACCAGCGCAAGCTGGGCGATAATCAAGCCAAAGAAGGTGATTTTGCTGGAAAAGACAAACATCATCACCGCAGGCGTATTCGCCGCATACCAGGCGATAAATGCGGTCAGCAGCAGCCCAACCGTCATCCAGCCATATACCTGCGCCATATACGTTTGCAGGCCGGAACGGGTCTGTACGATAGAATCGGATCGTGGGAATCGGTCCATGATGATCTCCTGATTAAAAGTGATACCCCTGAATAAGGGTATCACATTCTGCTACCAGCGTTTTGCCGCCTGCCGATCGCTATCGCGCGCTTCCACCCAGCGCTCGCCTTCCGGCGTCGCTTCACGCTTCCAGAACGGCGCGCGGGTTTTCAGATAATCCATAATGAATTGCCCGGCCTCGAACGCGCTGCTGCGGTGCGCGCTGGTTACGCCAACAAAGACAATCTCATCGCCCGGCCACAGTTCACCAATGCGATGGATCACCGTCACGCGCCCCAGCGGCCAGCGCGAGCGCGCCTCGTCCACGATATCCGCCAGCGCTTTTTCCGTCATCCCCGGGTAATGTTCCAGCGTTAGCGCTTTAACGCTGTCGCCCAGATTATGATTGCGGACTTTACCGGTAAAGGTCACGACCGCGCCATCTTCATCACGCTCCGCCAGCCAGGGGTACTCCTCCCCGACGCTGAACGGCGCATGGCCAACGATCACTCGCGTTTCAGCCATCTCAGCCTCCTGTCACCGGTGGGAAAAAGGCCACTTCATCACCCGCCGTCAGCGGATGTTCAAAACTGACCAGCGTCTGATTGACGGCGGCCAGCAGCTTGCCGTCTTCCAGCGCCAGCGCCCAGCGATCGCTTTGCGCCGCCAGATGCTGACGCAGCGCTTCTACGGTTGGGAAATCGGCGGCGACCTCTAACGCATCCGTTCCCACCAGTTCACGCACCTGAGCGAAAAACAGAACCTTAATCATGCGTATCCACCTTAAAATCGCCAGACTTACCGCCGCTTTTCGCCAGCAAGCGCACCGGGCCAATCACCATATCTTTTTGCACCGCTTTGCACATGTCGTAGATCGTCAATGCCGCCACGGAAGCGGCAGTCAGCGCTTCCATCTCCACGCCGGTTTTCCCCGTCAGGCGACACAGCGATTCAATGCGTACCCGGTTGTGTTCGGGTTCCGCCTGCAATTGCACTTCGACCTTACTCAACAACAGCGGATGGCACAGCGGGATCAGCTCCCAGGTACGTTTAGCCGCCTGAATACCGGCGATACGCGCGGTCGCGAAAACATCGCCCTTATGGTGGCTACCGTCGATAATCATCGCCAGCGTTTCACTGCGCATCGTCACAAACGCTTCGGCGCGCGCCTCACGTACGGTTTCCGCTTTGGCGGAGACATCCACCATGTGCGCTTCGCCAGCGGCATTAATATGGGTCAGTTGCGACATACTTATTTCTTCAAATGTGGGTGGAAGTTACACGGGCGTGTGCGAGCATCAAGCTGCGGCGCGATGATGTTGTCCCAGGCGGTGCGGCACGCTTTTGTGGAGCCCGGCATCGCAAAAATCAGCGTCTTGTTGGCAACGCCGGCCACCGCGCGAGATTGCAGGGTCGATGTGCCAATCTCTTCAAACGACAACATGCGGAACACTTCGCCAAACCCTTCGACTTCGCGATCAAAGAGCGGCAGTAACGCTTCCGGCGCCTGATCGCCATCGGTCAGCCCGGTGCCGCCGGTGATGAGCACCACCTGAACGTCATCGCTGGCGATCCACGCGGAAACCTGCGCGCGAATGGCGTAGCGGTTCTCTTTAACGATGGCTTTGTCCACGACCTGATGCCCCGCTTCCAGCGCGGCGTCGCGCAGAAAATGACCGGAAGTGTCGTCTTCTTCGCCGCGACGACTGGAAACCGTAAGAATAGCAATGCGGGTAGGGATAAACTCAGCGCTTACCTGACTCATAAAAACTCCTTGTCCGTTAAGGCGTTAACCGCCTATGTACGATAGATTTTGCGTAATACCGGTATTGTTCTGGTGCAGGAAGTGGGTCTGCTTTTTCTCCAGCAGCGCGGCTGAAATGCGTTCTTCCAGCGCATGTTGCTGTGCATCGTCTTCCAGCAGGTCGCGCAGGCTTACGCCGCCTTCGCCAAACAGGCAAAGATGGAGTTTACCGACCGAGGAAACGCGCAGACGGTTGCAGGTGGCGCAGAAATCTTTTTCATATGGCATGATGAGACCGATTTCACCGGCATAGTCAGGATGACAAAAAACCTGCGCCGGGCCGTCGCTGCGCTGGCGCAGCTGATGAATCCAACCGCGACGCAGCAGTTCATCACGCAGCACCTGTCCAGAAATATGGTGTTTACGAAAGAGTTCGCTCCCCTCTCCCGTCTCCATCAGTTCAATGAAGCGCAGTTGAATGGGGCGTGCCTGAATCCAGGCGAGAAAGGTGTCCAGTTGATGATGGTTCACATCGCGCATCAACACGGTGTTCACTTTGACCTTTGCGAAACCGGCGTCAAACGCGGCGTCAATGCCCGCCATCACCTGCTGGAATTTATCCTGCCCGGTAATGGCGTGAAACTGACGGGCGTCGAGGCTATCGACGCTGACGTTGATGCCCGTCAGACCCGCGTCGCGCCAGTTCGCCGCATCACGCGCCAGACGATACCCATTAGTGGTCACCGCAATCTGGCGAATCGCGTCGTTTTCACGCACGGCGGCAATGATGTCGGTAAAGTCGCGACGCAGCGACGGTTCACCGCCGGTAAGGCGCACTTTTTCGGTGCCCAGACTGGCAAACGCGCGCGTCACACGGCGAATTTCATCGACGGTCAGAAAGCCGTTATTGGTGACACCGCCAGGCTTGTAGCCATCCGGCAGGCAGTATGTGCAACGAAAGTTACACACATCAGTAATCGACAGACGTAAGTAATAAAACTTACGTGCGAAAGCATCGGTAAGTTGTGAGGCCATGTACACCTTTCCAAATACGGGAGGCGGAGTCATTTCTTCCTGCGCCCTGGTGGCAAACTCTTTCGAGGCTTGTCACGGCCAAAACACCATATCAATTTGACACAGGCGTAGAGGCTAGAGTGTCTTTTTAAGCATCGCTTAAAAAGGTGGTTATGCCGATACTAGCGTGTAAATAGCATTTTTGCCATTCCCACTTTACGCTATATAATCATGTATATAGCGTCATGATCGTGCTATTTCGCTACAGAATAAGCAAAAATCACACTTTTGCATTGATATACATCAGTTAGCCATCAGGCTAACCCTATCCGAAAGAGGTAGAGGGGATGGATTTATTTTCCATCGTTGTTCGTTGGCTAATTGCTGAAAAGGCGCTATTTGCGCTACTGTAGCGCAGTACCTCTGATATTAGGAATTTGTATGCGCAATCGTACGCTGGCAGACCTGGATCGTGTTGTCGCTCTCGGCGGAGGGCATGGATTAGGACGCGTTCTCTCTTCACTCTCTTCATTAGGCTCACGCCTGACCGGTATTGTCACCACCACCGATAACGGGGGTTCCACAGGCCGTATTCGCCGCTCTGAAGGGGGCATCGCCTGGGGCGATATGCGCAACTGTCTGAACCAGTTAATTACCGAACCCAGCGTCGCGTCGGCGATGTTTGAGTACCGTTTTGGCGGTAATGGTGAACTTTCCGGCCATAACCTCGGAAATCTGATGTTAAAGGCGCTGGATCACCTGAGCGTGCGGCCTCTCGAAGCGATAAATTTAATTCGCAACTTATTGAAGGTGGATGCGCATTTAATCCCTATGTCGGAGCTGCCGGTAGACCTGATGGCCATCGACGATCAGGGGCATGAAGTATACGGCGAAGTGAATATCGATCAACTGGCGACGCCGCCGCAGGAGCTGATGCTGTCACCGAAAGTCCCCACCACCCGGGAAGCGGTGCAGGCCATTAGCGAAGCCGATTTGATTCTGATTGGCCCCGGAAGTTTCTACACCAGTTTGATGCCGATTCTGCTGCTTGATGAGCTGGCGCAGGCGCTGCGCCGTACTCCGGCGCCGATGGTCTATATCGGTAATCTGGGGCGCGAATTGAGTCTGCCCGCCGCCAGCTTAACGCTTGTCGACAAACTGGCGATTATGGAGCAATACGTCGGGAAACAGGTTATCGACGCCATTGTGGTTGGCCCGAAAGTGGATGCCTCGGCGGTGACGGGCCGGATTGTGATTCAGGAAGTGCTGGAAGCCAGCGATATTCCGTATCGCCATGACCGACAGCTGCTGCATAACGCGCTGGAGAAAGCGATACAGGCGTTGGGGTAAGCGTTCAGATTTGCCCGGTGGCGCTTCGCTTACCGGGCCTACACACAACAGGCGGCACAACCGTAGGCCGGATAAGACGCTTTGCGTCGCCATCCGGCATCGTCAGGACGCCGCGATAAACAGCTCACGTAGCTGATGCAACTGGTCGCGGATCTCTGCGGCTTCTTCAAACTCCAGGTTTTGCGCATGCTGCATCATCTGGCCTTCCAGCTCATGAATTTTCTGCTGCAACGCTTTCGGCGTCATATCCAACTCAACCACACCCGATTTCGCCGCTGCGCGGGACTTCCCTTTGCCCTTCGCTTTGGTTTTCGCGATGTTCTGACCCAGCGCCAGAATATCGACCACTTTCTTATTCAGCCCCTGCGGAACGATACCGTGCTCTTCGTTGTATAACTGCTGTTTCTCGCGACGACGTTCGGTTTCGCCTATCGCTTTCGCCATCGACGGGGTGATCTTATCGCCATAGAGGATCGCCTTCCCGTTGACGTTACGCGCCGCACGGCCAATGGTCTGAATCAGCGAACGCTCTGAACGCAGGAACCCTTCTTTGTCTGCGTCCAGAATCGCCACCAGCGAGACCTCAGGCATGTCCAGCCCTTCTCGCAACAGGTTGATCCCCACCAGCACGTCAAACTCGCCCAGACGCAAATCACGAATGATTTCCATACGCTCAACGGTATCGATGTCCGAGTGCAGGTAACGTACGCGCTCGCCGTGTTCTTCGAGATATTCGGTAAGATCTTCCGCCATTCGCTTGGTCAGCGTCGTCACCAGCACACGTTCGTTAATCGCCGCCCGCAGGCGGATCTCAGAGAGCAGATCATCAACCTGCGTCGCCACCGGCCGAACTTCAATGATCGGGTCCAGCAGCCCGGTGGGACGCACCACCTGATCCACCACCTCGCCGCCGGATTTCTCCAGCTCATAGTTGCCCGGCGTGGCGGAAACGTAGATGGTTTGCGGGGCCAGCGCTTCAAACTCTTCAAATTTTAGCGGACGGTTATCCAGCGCTGACGGCAGACGGAAACCGTACTCCACCAGCGTCTCTTTGCGCGCCCTGTCCCCACGAAACATCCCGCCGATTTGCGGAATCGTGACGTGAGATTCATCCACGACTAACAGGCCATCGGCTGGCAGATAATCAAACAGCGTCGGCGGCGGCTCGCCAGGCCCGCGCCCGGAAAGGTAGCGGGAGTAGTTTTCAATCCCCGAGCAATATCCCAGCTCGTTCATCATTTCCAGATCGAACTGCGTACGCTGGGTTAAGCGCTGTTCTTCCAGCAACTTATTGTTTTCCAGCATGATCCTGCGTCTGTCCACCAGTTCGTCTTTGATCTCCTCCATCGCCTGTACGATGCGCTCGCGCGGCGTAACGTAGTGCGTTTTCGGGTAGATGGTGTAGCGCTGGATAGTCGATTCAACCTGCCCGGTCAGCGGGTCAAACAGCGACAGACGTTCAACCTCTTCGTCAAACAGCTCAACCCGCAGCGCAATATCGTCAGACTCCGCCGGGAAGATGTCGATGACCTCGCCGCGTACGCGGAAAGTGCCGCGCTGGAAGGCCTGATCGTTGCGGGTATATTGCAACTCCGCCAGGCGGCGCAGGATAGCGCGCTGATCGATGATCATCCCCACCGTCAGGTGCAGCATCATCTTCAGATATAAATCGGGATCGCCCAGACCGTAGATAGCGGAAACCGAAGCCACGACCACAACGTCCCGCCGCTCAAGCAGCGCCTTGGTCGCCGACAGTCGCATCTGTTCTATGTGTTCGTTCACCGACGCATCTTTTTCGATAAAGGTGTCGGAGCTGGGCACATACGCCTCTGGCTGATAGTAGTCATAGTAAGAGACGAAATATTCCACCGCGTTGTCAGGGAAGAACTCTTTCATTTCGCCGTATAACTGGGCCGCCAGCGTTTTATTGGGCGCAAGCACCATCGTCGGGCGCTGTAAATCGGCAATCACATTGGCGATGGTGAACGTTTTCCCTGACCCCGTTACGCCCAACAGCGTCTGGTGCGCCAGACCATCTTCAAGACCTTCCTCCAGACGACGTATCGCCTCCGGCTGATCGCCTGAGGGTTTAAAAGCGGAATTCAGTTTGAACGGTTTACTCATGGGCAGCTACCTGAAGGAATGGGCGGGCAGGACACTAATTTTACCCGGAGCCGCTAATATTGCCAGCAAAATATACTGGATGAAAAAACAGTGGCGACTTAAGGTATTACTCAAATAAGGGATAACACCCGGCATTGCGACGTAAAATGTAGACCCTGACGAGATAAAAAACCAGTGAGATGCGGTTATCCCCAAACCAAAGACTTTTTTAACATTTGTCAAGATGTGTGATGAAAGATTTGTGGCAACCCGTGACACTTTCCTTACAGCCATTGCTTTTATCTAACAAATTGTTTCATAAGCACTATTTACTTAAGACGCCTTTCGCATCAATTTAGTCGCAGGCCGCGTCTTCTCTCGCTTACGTTGTGTTTTCTAACTCTAATACACAAGGTTATCCACAGGAATGGTGGATAACTGCGTCCAGCCCGTATGGACTGCCGCCTGGCAAAATCGCGCAGACGCCCCTTGATGAGGGGCTAAAAAAAAATTATCGCTTTTTTTTGATTTTTATCAGCTAACGAAACGCGGGCGGCAGGCGAGATCCTGCTCGCATTTTCACCCGTTTTACACCGCCTTCAGGCGCGTCAGGTCGAGATATTGTCCTGTCGATGCGCTTTCCGCCTTCCCGGAAAGCCAGGGGATTTCGCCCAGCAAAGGAGCCGTAATCACCCGCGTTAGCGTCGCCATGTATTCCGCATGGCGCTTTCCGGGCGGCGTCACGTCATTGGCTACCCACCCGGCAAGCGTCAGCCCGGCTTGCTGCACGGCCTGCGCCGTCAGCATGGCATGATTGATACACCCCAGCTTCACGCCCACCACCAGAATCACCGGCAGGTGCTCCGCCGCGACCCAGTCGGCAAACGTCAGCGTTTCGCCAAGCGGAGTAAACCAGCCGCCCGCCCCTTCCACTAGCACCCAGTCGGCCTGCCGTTCCAGCGTGCGTAAACCGGCGGACATCACCGAGGCCTGAACGGGTCTCCCCTCCTCTGCGCTCACAATGTGCGGCGAGGTCGGTTCCGCAAAGGTGTAGGGATTGATCGCTTCATAGGCCAGCGTCAGCGTGCTGTTGCGCTGTAGCGCCAGGGCATCGCTATTGCGCAGCCCCTGCGCCGTCATCTCGCTGCCCGACGCCACGGGCTTGTAGCCTGCCGTCCGAAAGCCGCTCTGCGCGGCAGCCTGCAACAGGGCGCAACTGGCGACCGTTTTTCCAACTTCAGTGTCCGTCCCGGTGACAAAATACCGTTTAATCACGTTCAATGACTCCCAAAAAAAGCTGATACGTCAGCGGATATTTCCCCTGCTGCTGCGGCCAGGCCAACTGCAACTGCCGCAACTGCGAACGCGTTAACACGCGCGGTTCACGCCCCTCGTGCAGATGCGTCGCCCCAATACCCTTAAGCGAACGCATCGCGCTGAGCGCATCATCAAACCACAGAGTGATCGCCTGGATCTGCTGACGGACGCGCCAGCCGTGCATCGCATTGCCGATCGTCTCCGGCGACAAAAAATGGTTGGCATGCCCCCGGTTATCTACCGCCTGCCAGGCCTGACGCAGTTCCGGCAGCGATCCGTGTGCCAGCGAGGTAAACGCCACCACGCCGCCAGGACGCACCACGCGATACAGTTCGCTTAGCGCGCCGCGCAAGTCGCCGCACCACTGCACCGCCAGGTTGCTCCATGCCAAATCAAACCGCGCCGCCGCCAGCGGGATGGCTTCGATATCCGCCGCAAGGTAATGGTGAGCAGCCTGCTGACGACGCGCCTCATCCAGCATTTGCGCCGAAAGATCGAGCGCCGTGACCTCGCATCCCTGCTCTCGCCAGAAGCGGCTCATCCGCCCTGGCCCGCAGCCGGCATCCAGAACGTGCGCACATTCGCGCCCTGCCAGCAGCGCCAACAGCGCGTCCGCACTCTGGCGTTGCAGTTCAGCGTGCTGTTCATAATGCGACGCGGCGCGCCCAAACGCGGCTGCAATCGCCTGCTTATCAACCTGCGCCATCCAGCACCTCCAGTAAGCGATCAATATCCTGCGTTTCGTGCGCCTGAGTGAGCGTCAGGCGCAATCGGGCAGTACCGGCCGGAACGGTAGGCGGTCGGATCGCGCTCACCCAGCATCCCTGCTCCCGCAGAGTATCCGCCAGCCGTAACGCGCGCGCATTGTCTCCGACAATCAGCGGCTGAATCGCACTGTGCGAATTTGCCAGCGTAAAATCGCTGGCCTTAACGCCCGAACGGAAGCGCTGAATTAACGCAGCCAGTTTTTCCCGGCGATCTGCGCCTTCCGGGCTTCGGATCACCGCCAGCGCCGCGCTCAGCGCCTGCGCCTGGGCTGGTGGCATACTGGTGCTGTAGATCAGATGGCGGGCAAACTGCAACAGATAATCCGCAACGCTTTCAGAGCAGAGAATCGCCGCCCCGCTGACGCCAAAGCCTTTGCCAAACGTCACAATCAGCAGCTCAGGTTTGACCTGCTGTCGCCAGCAGCTTCCGCGCCCCTCATCGCCCGTAACGCCAATACCGTGCGCATCATCCACCAGCAGCCAGGCGTTACGCTGCCGTGCGACACGGTGGATCTCCGCCAGCGGCGCGCCGTCGCCGTCCATACTGAATATGCCCTCTGTCACCACCAGTTGCTGCCCGCCGCACGGGGCGTCCAGCAGGCGCGCCAGGTGTTGATGATCGTTGTGGGTAAAGCGGCGAAGCGTCGCCGGGCTGAGGTTTGCCGCTTCCAGCAATGAGGCGTGGCTGAGACGGTCCGCGACAATCCGATCGTCTTTCGCCATCAGCGCGGCGATAACCGCCTGATTCGCCGCAAAGCCAGAGATAAACAGCAGCGCCCGCGAATAGCCAAGCCAGCCTGCCAGCGCCTCCTCAAGCGCCTGATGCGCCACGGAGTAGCCGCTGACGTGGCCGGAGCCGCCGCTGCCGACGCCAAAGCGCTCCGCACCCTGTTGCCAGGCGCGAATAATCTGCGGATGGTGACTTAAACCGAGGTAGTCATTGCTGGAGAAATTCAGATACTGGCGTTCGTTAGCCACCAGCCAACGCCCTGCCCCCTGCGCCACCGCATAGCGGCGACGCAACGCATCGGCAGAACGACGCGCCGTAAGCGCATCGTCGATTTTTTGCTGCCAGGTCATACTGCTGCCGCGTTGTAATAGTCGTCTGTATCCGGGGTCATCAGCGCCTGTTCCAGACGCTGTTGCTGTTCGTTGTCGCCAGCCAGCACCGACGTTTGCTGCGGGTTCAGCCCCAGTTTGCGGAACAGCTGGAGATCTTTGTCTTCTTCCGGGTTCGGCGTGGTCAGCAGCTTACAGCCGTAGAAGATGGAGTTCGCCCCCGCCATAAAGCACATCGCCTGCGTCTGTTCGTTCATCTGTTCGCGACCCGCAGAAAGACGCACGTATGAGGTTGGCATCATAATCCGCGCGACAGCGATCGTGCGGATGAAATCAAACGCATCCACATCCTCATTATCCGCCAGCGGCGTACCTTTGACCTTCACCAGCATGTTGATAGGCACGCTCTCCGGCGGGGTCGGCAAATTCGCCAGTTGCAACAGCAGCCCGGCGCGATCTTTAACCGTTTCGCCTAAGCCAACGATACCGCCAGAGCAGACTTTAATCCCCGCTTCACGCACTTTGTCCAGCGTATCAAGACGTTCCTGATACGAGCGGGTCGTGATGATGTTGCCGTAAAATTCCGGGGAGGTATCCAGGTTGTGGTTGTAGTAATCCAGCCCGGCGTTGGCGAGGCGCTGCGCCTGAGATTCATTGAGCGTGCCGAGGGTCATACAGGCTTCCAGCCCCATCGCCTTCACGCCCTGCACCATCTGTTCCAGATACGGCATATCGCGCTCGTGCGGGTTTTTCCATGCCGCGCCCATGCAGAAACGGGTTGAACCGGCGTTCTTCGCTTTGCGCGCGGAGTCCAGCACCTGCTCCACTTCCATCAGACGTTCCGCTTCCAGCCCCGTCTTATAGCGGGAACTCTGCGGGCAATATTTGCAGTCTTCCGGGCAGGCGCCGGTTTTAATCGACAGCAGCGTGCTGACCTGCACCTGTTGCGGATCGAAATGCTGACGATGGATTTGCTGCGCGTCAAATAGCAGATCCAGCAGCGGTTTATTAAATAATTCGGTAACTTGCGACAATGTCCAGCGTGGGTGGTGAGCCATAGGGCCTCTCCAAAGGGTGTTGTTAATTCTTGATTCGGTGTAGACTCGTAAACCTAAATGTTTTTAATTTGGTTTACAAGTCGATTATGACAACGGACGATCTTGCCTTTGACCAACGCCATATCTGGCATCCCTATACCTCCATGACCTCCCCACTCCCGGTTTATCCGGTTGCGCGCGCCGAGGGTTGCGAACTGATTTTGGCCAACGGCGACCGTCTGATCGACGGCATGTCGTCATGGTGGGCGGCGATCCACGGTTACAACCATCCACAGCTCAACGCCGCGATGAAAACGCAAATTGACGCCATGTCGCATGTGATGTTTGGCGGCATTACCCATGCCCCTGCGGTCAACCTGTGTCGCAAGCTGGTGGCGATGACGCCGCAAGCGCTGGAGTGCGTGTTCCTGGCGGACTCCGGTTCGGTGGCGGTGGAAGTGGCGATGAAAATGGCGCTGCAATACTGGCAGGCGAAAGGCGAGTCTCGTCAGCGTTTTCTGACCTTTCGCAACGGCTATCACGGAGACACCTTCGGCGCGATGTCGGTATGCGATCCAGATAACTCAATGCACAGCCTGTGGAAGGGCTACCTGCCGGAAAACCTCTTTGCCCCCGCCCCGCAAAGCCGGATGGATGGCGAATGGGACGAGCGGGATATGGTGGCCTTTGCCCGCCTGATGGCGGCGCACCGGCATGAGATTGCGGCGGTGATTCTGGAACCCATTGTCCAGGGCGCAGGCGGGATGCGGATGTATCACCCGGAGTGGCTTCGCCGCATCCGCAAGATGTGCGATCGCGAAGGGATTCTGCTGATTGCCGATGAGATCGCCACCGGATTTGGCCGCACAGGTAAACTGTTTGCCTGCGAACATGCAGACATTACGCCGGATATCTTGTGTCTCGGTAAGGCCATCACCGGCGGTACGATGACGCTTTCCGCCACGTTAACCACCCGTCTGGTCGCTGAAACCATCAGCAACGGCGAAGCCGGTTGCTTTATGCATGGCCCGACTTTTATGGGCAATCCGCTGGCATGTGCCGTGGCTTGCGCCAGTCTTTCCCTGCTGGAAACAGGCGAGTGGCAGCAGCAGGTGGCGGCGATTGAAACGCAGTTACGCCAGGAACTAGCGCCCGCGCGCGCATCGTCCTGGGTCGCTGACGTGCGCGTACTCGGCGCCATCGGCGTCGTGGAAACCACGCACCCGGTCAATATGGCGGCGTTGCAGCGTTTCTTTGTCGGGCAAGGCGTCTGGGTGCGCCCGTTCGGTAAACTGATCTACCTGATGCCGCCCTATATCATCCAGCCGGAACAATTGCATCGTCTGACGCAGGCGGTGAACGACGCTGTGCGCAATGAAACATTTTTTATCCATTAATCAGCGGTAAGCTGTAGCGGTTCTGGCTACACTTCCTTGCTAATCAGTAGATTAATGGAGGCGGTATGAAACTTATCAGCAACGACCTGCGCGACGGGGAAAAACTGCCCCATCGCCATGTGTTTAACGGCATGGGCTATGACGGGGACAACATCTCCCCGCACCTGGCCTGGGACGAGGTGCCCGCCGGTACGAAAAGCTTTGTCGTGACCTGCTACGATCCCGATGCGCCAACCGGCTCAGGCTGGTGGCACTGGATTGTCGCCAACCTGCCAGCCGATACCCGCGTACTGCCGCAAGGGTTTGGTTCCGGCCTGGTGGCGATGCCGGAAGGGACTCTCCAGACGCGCACCGATTTTGGTAAAGCAGGCTACGGCGGCGCAGCTCCGCCGAAAGGGGAAACGCACCGCTACATCTTTACCGTTCACGCGCTGGATGTGGAACGCATTGATGTCGATGCAGGCGCCAGCGGCGCGATGGTGGGCTTTAACGTCCATTTCCATTCGCTCGCCAGCGCGTCGATTACCGCAATGTTCAGCTAAGTGCCGTTGTTGCCTGATGGCGACGCTAAAGCATCTTATCCGGCCTGCGGCACCTGACACCCAGCGCCGTAGGCCGGATAAGCGTCAGCGCCATCCGGCATTTTTTTACAAGAAATCAGGTAATAAGCGGAACAAGTCGCCACGCGCCAGCAGTTCGGTCGCGCACTCAATATCCGGCGCGAAGAAACGGTCCTGAGTATAATGCGGCACCTGCTCGCGCAGCGCTTTTCGCGCCTGCTCCAGCAGCGGGCTTGAGGTTAATCCTTCCCGGAGGTCGATCCCCTGACAGGCCGCCAGCCACTCTACCGCAATGACCCCACGCGTGTTTGCCGCCATTTCCCATAGTCGCCGACCCGCAGCGGGCGCCATCGACACATGATCTTCCTGATTGGCCGACGTCGGCAGGCTGTCCACGCTGTGCGGATGCGCCAGCGCTTTGTTCTCGCTGGCCAGCGCCGCAGCGGTCACCTGCGCAATCATAAAACCGGAGTTGACGCCGCCGTTTTTCACCAGGAAAGGCGGCAACTGCGACATATGTTTATCCATCATCAGCGCGATACGCCTTTCCGACAGCGCGCCGATTTCCGCAATCGCCAGCGCCAGATTATCCGCCGCCATCGCCACCGGTTCGGCATGGAAGTTACCGCCAGAAATCACATCCCCCTCTTCGGCAAACACCAGCGGGTTATCCGAAACGGCGTTGGCTTCAACGAGCAGCACCTCCATCGCCTGACGCAGTTGTGTGAGGCACGCGCCCATCACCTGCGGCTGACAGCGCAGCGAGTACGGGTCCTGCACCTTTTCACAGTTATGGTGCGACTGTGCTATCGCGCTGGTCTCCGTCAGAACGTGGCGGAACAGCCCGGCGGCGTCAATCTGCCCACGCTGACCGCGCGCGGCATGAATGCGCGCATCAAACGGTCGGCGCGACCCCAGAACGGCTTCGGTGGTTAACGCCCCGCAGACCACCGCAGAGGCGAACAGCGCCTGCGCTTCGAACAGCCCACGCAGCGCAAAGGCGGTGGAGGCCTGGGTGCCATTCAGCAGCGCCAGTCCCTCTTTCGCCGCCAGCGTGATCGGTTCCAGTCCGGCCTTTTTCAACGCCTCTTTCGCCGGAAGCCACTCCCCCTGCCAGCGGGCTTTCCCTTCGCCAAGCAGCGTCAACGACATATGCGCCAACGGCGCCAGATCGCCCGATGCCCCTACAGAACCTTTCGCCGGGATCAGCGGCCAGACTTCTGCGTTGACCAGCGCAATCAGCGCTTCAATCACGCTCAGGCGGATGCCCGAGAAACCACGCGCCAGGCTATTGATTTTCAGCACCATGATCAAACGCACCATCGCGTCGTCCAGCGGCTCGCCAATACCCGCCGCGTGGGAGAGCACCAGCGAACGTTGCAGGTTTTGCAGATCCTCCGTGGCGATGCGCGTCTGCGCCAGCAGACCAAAACCGGTATTGATACCGTAGGCCGTGCGCCCCTCGGCGACGATATTGTTCACGCAGTCGACGCTGGCATTAATACCGTCAACCGCGCTGCTATCAAGACGCAGTTGCACTGGCTGCTGCCAGACGGCGCGAAGCTGCGCAAAACTCAGATGACCCGGCGTTAACGTAAGCGTATTCATATCAGCGTTTTCCTTGAGTAGCCGCGATCATCGGCAAGTTCAGCCCTTGTTCTGCGGCGCATTCAACCGCAATCTCATACCCGGCGTCAGCATGACGCATCACGCCTGTCGCCGGATCGTTATGCAGCACTCTGGCGATACGCGCCGCCGCTTCATCGGTGCCGTCGCAGACAATCACCATTCCGGCATGTTGCGAGAACCCCATGCCGACGCCGCCGCCATGATGCAGCGAAACCCAGGTCGCACCGCTGGCGGTATTGAGCAGCGCGTTCAGTAACGGCCAGTCGGATACCGCATCAGAACCGTCGCGCATCGCTTCCGTTTCCCGGTTTGGACTGGCGACGGAGCCGGAATCCAGATGGTCGCGACCAATGACGATCGGCGCGGAGACCTCTCCACGGCGTACCATTTCGTTAAACGCCAGACCCAGCTTTTGCCGCCACGCCAGCCCCACCCAGCAAATACGCGCCGGTAAGCCCTGGAAGTTAATACGTTCACGCGCCATATCCAGCCAGTGATGCAGATGTTTGTCATCCGCCACAATCTCTTTGACTTTGGCATCAGTTTTATAAATATCTTCTGGATCGCCGGAAAGCGCCACCCAACGGAATGGGCCGATCCCCCGACAAAAAAGCGGGCGGATATAGGCCGGAACGAACCCAGGAAAATCAAAGGCGTTCTCTACGCCCATCTCTTTCGCCATCTGGCGGATATTGTTACCGTAATCGAAGGTCGGGACGCCCATTTCACTGAACGCCAGCATCGCCTGTACGTGCTTCGCCATTGAGCGTTTCGCCGCCTGTACCGTGCCCTGTGGATCTGACGCCGCTTTCGCCTGATACTCCTCCCAACGCCAGCCAGAGGGCAGATAACCGTGCAGCGGATCGTGCGCGCTGGTCTGGTCGGTCACCAGATCCGGGCGAACGCCGCGTTTTACCAGTTCCGGCACGACGTCCGCCGCGTTGGCGCACAGCGCAACGGAGACGGCTTTACCTTCGCGGGTATATTTTTCAATTCGCGCCAGCGCGTCGTCCAGCGAGGTGGCCTGTTCATCGACGTAGCGGGTACGCAGACGGAAATCGATACGGCTTTGCTGGCATTCGATATTCAGCGAGCACGCCCCCGCCAGCGTCGCGGCCAGCGGCTGTGCGCCGCCCATACCGCCAAGCCCGGCGGTCAGCACCCAGCGCCCGGACAAATTCCCCTGATAGTGCTGCCGTCCTGCTTCAACGAAGGTTTCATAGGTACCCTGCACGATGCCCTGACTGCCGATGTAGATCCAGCTTCCGGCGGTCATCTGGCCGTACATCGCCAGCCCTTTGGCGTCCAGCTCATTGAAATGTTCCCAGGTCGCCCAGTGCGGCACCAGGTTGGAGTTAGCGATCAGGACACGCGGCGCGTTTTCGTGGGTCTTAAACACGCCGACCGGTTTACCGGACTGCACCAGCAGGGTTTCATCGGCCTCCAGTTTGGTCAGCGCATTGATGATGGCGTCATAGCACTCCCAGTCGCGCGCTGCGCGGCCAATGCCGCCATAAACCACCAGTTCATGCGGATTCTCGGCAACATCGGGATCGAGGTTGTTCATTAACATGCGCAGCGGCGCTTCGGTTAACCAGCTTTTTGCCGTCAGGGTTGTTCCCCTCGGGGCGCGGATATCCTGCTGACGATACTTGCTTTGAGGCATGACACCAGACTCCTTACGATGATCGGACAGATAAGTAACATATACTTGTCTATACAACTTGTCGCAAGGCTGATTTTAACAACTGAGATACATTTTTGTTATATTGCGTCAGCAATCACGCTTTTTATCGCGCCGTCATTCAGGACATAAAATGGCCCTGCAACCGGTAGCGAGAACCGGGAAAAAGCAGGCGAGCGTGAGAAACAATGTGCGACGCAGACCAGGTGCGCCGATGAATTAACAGGCAGGGATCGTGCTCCTTAATGTTCAGCAGCGCGCACTCTTCCGCCGTGGCGCGCACGGCTTCCACAATGTGCTCCCCTTCCGTTAGCGGGGCGATCAGCGACAGGTATGCATGAGGCGTGGTCTGGCTGTAATCCTGCGCCAGATAATCCGGTACAACGCCGGCATTCACACAGCGATCCTCAATCTGCACCGGCAGATCGTTTTCATAGTGCACCATCACCGAATGAAAAATCAGCGTGCCTTCACGCACATTCAGGGCCGTGGCCTGAAGCGCATTCGCCTGTGTCTGTTCCAGCGTCAGCACCTCACAGCGGTGCTGATGGTGACGGGCGGCGATTTCATCGGCAATGCTGCGAATTTCAAACAGTGCGGACTGCCCTTTCGGTTCCGCCACAAATGTGCCGACGCCCTGTAAACGCACCAGCAGCCCTTCATCCGTTAATTCCCGCAACGCCCGGTTGATTGTCATCCGGCTGAAGCCAAATTGCGCCACCAGTTCCGCTTCCGAGGGAATACGGTCATGCGGGCGCCAGACGCCGCTGGCGATGTTGTCGCTGATCGTCTGTTTGACCTTTTCATAGAAAGGCACAGGGGCAGAACGGGATGGGAGCATGCGTAAGCCTTCCTTAAGCGTATGATTTTATTTGCCGGATGGCATTATCCGGCCTGTAACGCGATTTTGTGCCGGACAAACATCGCGATTAACGCCACCCGTGTGCGATTTGCCAGCCGAGGCGTGCCGCAACACGCGCTGCGTTGCCATCATCGTCAAAGCGCGGATTAAATTCAACCATATCCACCGCCTGTAGCTTACCGCTGCGACAAACGGCATCAACAAGCCGCATCACCGTCGCCAACGGCACACCGAGCGCTGCGGGCGCAGACACTGCGGGCATCTCCCAGGCGGGTAGCACATCAAGATCGATGGTCAGGTAGATCTTATCCACGCTGTCGATAACCTGCGCCAACGGCGCCTGAGCGGTATCACAATCCACGTCTTCTACGATGGTCACTCCGCGTTGTTGCGCCTCATCCCATAACGCCTGCGTATTTGCCGCCCGACTGACGCCAAAACAGGCGTAATGAAACTCACGCTGTTGTTCATCGCATAATTGCGCCAACTGGCGAAACGGCGTACCGGAGGTGGCGTGGTCAGCCCGACGCAGATCCAGATGCGCATCAAGATTAATAATGCCGACTCTGGCATGCGGGAACGCATCGAGCAGTCCCGCGCCATGCCCAAACGCCGTTTCATGTCCGCCGCCTAGCACAAACGTGCGCATATCCGCCTGCTGGCAGCGCCGTACCGCATCGCGAAGCGCCTGCTGCGCGCCTTCCAGATCGGGGGCTTGCGCAATAATGTTACCTAAATCCACCAGCCGATCGTGGCCGTGGTGAGAGGCCAGGTTCGCCAGCGCCCGGCGCAGGGCATCCGGCGCGCCAGCAGCGCCAGGTCGCCCCTGGTTTCGCTTCACGCCTTCGTCACAGGCAAAGCCGAGCAAGGCGATTTTTTCACGATACATTTCGGGAGAAAACGTCGGGCTGCGCGTCACCGTCTGAAAGAGACGCAGCGCGTTAGCCGCCTCGGCGCTGTCATCACGCCCCTGCCAGAGCGTGGGGGATGCGGGTTGCCATTGCGTCATGTTACTTCTCCTCTGAATACACGGTGACAGAGCGGGTTACGCCCTGGTTCATAAAGGATTTCAACCGGAAGCTCAGCGTCCCATACAGCAAAGTCAGCGACATATCCCGCTTTCAATTGCCCATGCGTCGTCTGCCGCCCCAGCGCGCGCGCAGCATGCCGCGTCACGCCCGCCCACGCCTCTTCCGGCGTTAAGCCAAACTGTACGCAGGCCATGTTCATCGCCAGATGCAAACTGATAAACGGACTGGTGCCGGGGTTAAAGTCCGTTGCAACCGCCATCGGCACGCCATAGTGGCGGAGCAACGCCACCGGCGGGCGCTGCGTCTCTTTGAGGAAATAAAACGCCCCCGGCAGCAGAACGCCCACGGTGCCGCTGCGACTCATCGCCGCCACGCCAGCCTCATCCAGATACTCAATATGGTCGGCGGATAACCCCTGATAACGACTCACCAGTTGTGCGCCCCCCAGCAAGGAGAGTTGCTCAACGTGCCCTTTTACCGGAATGCCCAACGCCTGAGCGGCCTGAAATACCCGCTCGCTCTGCGCCAGGTTAAACCCCACGCTTTCACAGAAAAGATCCGCCGACTCAAACAGCCCTTTTGCCCATAATCCGGGCAGAATACTTTCGCAAACCAGCGTGATATAGCCGTCGGGATCGTCGCGGTATTCTGCTGGCGTCGCATGTGCCGCCAGCAGGGTAGGACTGATTTCCACCCTGTTTTCATGCGCCAGCGCAGCGGCAACGCGCAACATTTTCTCTTCTGTGGCGAAATTCAGGCCATAGCCGGATTTCACCTCCAGCAGCGTAACGCCTTCTTGCAGCAATCGCGCCATCCGCGCACGCGCAACGGTTAAAAGCTCATCTTCAGAGGCCGTCCGGGTCGCAGCGACGGTCGCGTTGATACCGCCGCCCTGCGCGCTGATCTGCTGGTACGACACGCCGTTAAGCCGCTGCTCCCACTCCCCGGCGCGCGTGCCGCCAAAAATCAGGTGGGTGTGACAGTCAATCAATCCGGGCGTGACCAGTCGGCCTTGCAGATCCACGGTATTGCGGTGCGCGGCGTTGAGCGACGACGCAGGCACAATATCCAGTATCCGGCCCTGGCGGACGACAAGCGCATGATCGTCCACCATCCCATAAGGGCTACCGCGTTCAGGGTCCATCGTCGCCAGTCGGCCATTCCGCCAGATCGTGTCATCAGGTAAAAGTTGCGCCATTGGGTTCATCACTTGTCATGGGTTGTCTATACATTTATTTTTTATTCTGCCGGGGTTGTCAATCTTACAGGCCATGAATGTTATTTATTTGTGATGTACTTGCCTGGAACGTCGGGTGTGCGGCGTCTAAAAAAGAACTTTTTACCTTTTCACCTTCCCGTTTCGCTCAACTTAGTATAAAAAAGCAGGCTTCAATGGAATTAATTTAACTTTCAAAGCCCGGAGCAACCTGTGAACACATTTTCGGTTTCCCGTCTGGCGCTGGCACTGGCTTTTGGCGTGACGCTGACCGCCTGTAGCTCTACGCCGCCCGATCAAATCCCATCCGATCAGACCGCGCCAGGCACCTCCTCGCGTCCGATCCTGTCGGCGAACGAAGCGCAGAATTTCGTTGCTGCACACTATTTCTCGTCACTGACGCCGAATACGGCGCCGTGGACGCCTTCCGCCATTACGCTGCCTGCGCAACCTGACTTCGTTGTCGGCCCGGCTGGCACGCCTGGCGTGACGCACACCACCATTCAGGCGGCGGTGGATGCGGCAATTACGCAGCGCAGCAGCAAGCGTCTGTACATCGCCATTATGCCGGGCGAGTATCAGGGAACCGTGTATATCCCGGCGGCGCCTGGCAGCCTGACGCTGTACGGCACGGGCGAGAACGCGATTGATGTGAAAATCGGCCAGGCGATTGACGGCGAAATGAGCACGACCGACTGGCGTCGTTCAGTGAACCCGGGCGGTAAATACATGCCGGGCAAACCTGCGTGGTATATGTTTGATAACTGCCAGAGCAAACGCGGCGCCAGCATTGGCGTGATGTGTTCTGCGGTGGTCTGGTCACAGAATGACGGCTTGCAGTTACAAAATCTGACCATCGAAAACAATCTCGGTGACAGCGTTGACGCGGGCAACCATCCGGCAGTGGCCTTACGCACTGACGGCGACAAAGTGCAGATTAATAAAGTGAACATTCTGGGTCGCCAGAATACCTTCTTCGTGACCAACAGCGGCGTGCAGAACCGCCTGCAAAACGATCGCCAACCACGCACGCTGGTGACGAACAGTTACATTGAAGGGGATGTGGATATGGTTTCCGGTCGCGGCGCAGTGGTGTTCGATAACACCGATTTCCGCGTGGTGAACTCCCGTACCCAGCAGGAAGCGTATGTTTTCGCTCCGGCAACGCTGTCGAATATTTATTACGGTTTCCTCGCCACCAGCAGCCGCTTTACCGCCGCAGGTGATGGCGTCGCGCAACTGGGTCGTTCGCTGGATGTGGATGCCAACACCAACGGTCAGGTCGTTATCCGCGATAGCGTGATTAACGAAGGGTTCAATATGGCGAAACCGTGGGCTGACGCCGTTATCTCCAAACGTCCTTTTGCCGGGAATACTGGCGCGAAGGATGATAAAGACGAGGTACAGCGTAACCTGAACGACACGAACTTTAACCGGATGTGGGAATACAACAACCGGGGTTTAGGCAGTAAAGTGGTTGCCGAACCGAAGCAATAATATCTGCTGACGATTATTCTTCAGGCCAGATAAAAGAGAAAAGGTCGTCACGCCGGGCGTGACGACCTTTTTTTACATCTGACGGTTTTTATTGAAATTAATCAGACTTCCCGCTTTGATAATTTCACGTTCCTCGGCGGTCAGGCTTTCCAGATACAGACTGATTTCCGTGATTTCATCGTCATGAATCACATAGCCTTTTAAGGTGGTTGCGCATTGATCCAGCGCCGTACGGACGCCAGGAATGTAAATATAATCCCCGACGTCAAACCCAGGCTCACCCGCCATTTGCAGCGGCAACATTCCCCAGTTGATCACATTCGAACGGTAGCGTTTCGTCGCATACTCCTGGGCAATATTCGCCAGACCGCCAATCACGCGCTGACAGCTTGCCGCCTGTTCACGCGCGGAACCGTCTCCCGGCTTAACGGCATAAATCATGCTGCCAATCCCGGTGGCTAACGGATCGGTGGTTTCCTGGCCCGCAATTGTGCGAATACGGGCAAAGACCGGCTCCAGCTCACTCACCTCGCCTGCCAGACGCTGTTTTTCCAGCGTCGCGGTTGTTTTGCTTCGGCCAACATAGTCTGGATCGCGGCGTGACAGGGTGAACTCCGCCAGACCAACCGGGTTTGAGCGGAAAGACGAGGTCTCCCCGGACGGGATCAGCTCATCCGTCGTTGTGACTTCATCAAGAATTTTTGACGCCACCTTGAGCAGAATATTTTCCGTCAGCGCCCCCAGCGCCGGCCAGTCTTTAATATTCGGGCCATAGATGAGCGATTGCTGCGTCGCCCCTTTAACAAAACCCTGATAGACACGGTTTTTGTACGGAGTGGGATCAAACGCATAGTCAGGAACGTTTTCCCAGCAGTCCAGTTCAGCGGCGGAGGTCAGATAGCCCCCATTTATTGCCGTCGCCGCAATAGAACGCGCATCCATCAGCGCAACCGCGGACATTTGACCATTACCCGGTTTCGAACCTTCACGGTTCGGGAAGTTACGGGTGGTGTGGCGAATGCTCAGCCCGTTGTTAAAGGGCGTATCGCCAGCGCCAAAGCATGGGCCGCAGAAAGCGGTTCTGATGATTGCGCCCGCGCCAGTTAAATCAGCCACCACGCCTTTTTTCGCCAGATCCATAAATACAGGCTGTGAAGAGGGGTAAACCGCGAGTGAGAACGTCTCGTTACCACACGATTTTCCGCGCAACGCATTCGCCGCCGCAATGACGTTCTCATAGTTACCGCCTGAGCATCCGGCAATAATTCCCTGCTGAACCTTTAATCTTCCCTTCTCAACTTTATCCAGCAGCGAGATTTTGGCTTTCCCACGGGCAATGCGTGCAGACTCAATTTCTACCTGGTGCAGAATATCCGTCAAATTCTCATTTAACGTGTCGATTTCATACACATTGCTCGGATGGAAAGGTAGCGCGATCATCGGCTTAATTGTGCTCAAATCAACATAAATACAGCCATCGTACCAGGCCATTGGCTGCGGATTCAGCTGTCGATAGTCCGATTCACGGCCATGTAACGCCAGCCAGCTACGGGTTTCATCATCCGTTTGCCACACCGAACTCAGGCAGGTCGTCTCCGTGGTCATGACATCAACACTGTTACGGAAATCCGTGGACATTGCGCTAATGCCCGGCCCCACAAATTCCATGACCTTATTTTTGACATAGCCATTTTTAAATACGGCGCCAATGATGGCTAACGCCACATCCTGCGGGCCAACGCCTGGCGCCGGTTTTCCCGTCAGATATACCGCCACGACGCCCGGATAATCGATATCCCAGCTATCATTCAACAGTTGCTTGACGAGTTCACCTCCGCCCTCCCCTACGGCCATCGTCCCCAGCGCGCCATAGCGCGTGTGGCTGTCTGAGCCTAAAATCATTTTTCCACCGCCCGCCATCATCTCGCGCATATATTGGTGGATGACCGCAATATGGGGCGGCACATAAATACCGCCATAGCGCTGCGCGGCGGAGAGTCCAAAAAGATGATCATCGCCATTAATGGTTCCACCAACGGCGCATAATGAGTTATGACAGTTTGTGAGAACATAAGGTAATGGAAAACGCGCCATCCCGGACGCTTTCGCGGTCTGAATTATGCCTACATAGGTAATATCGTGGGAGGTTAACGAATCAAACTTGATTTTAAGTTTATCCATATTTCCTGACGTATTATGAGACGCAAGAATGGACCATGCGATGGTGCCTTTTTTGGCTTCCTCTTTTTGTACATTACCGTAATATTGTTCTTCTGCAATTATCTCATTGTTACCGGAGAGATAAATCCCTTTGTCATATAACTTAATCATTCATTACTCCACATTGCCGTGCATGTTTCCATGCACGGACAACAGACCATGTCATTAATAATAAAAATGAACGCTGACGGTTGATTACAACATGTTCCAGTCAATCAACATGTTCCACCACCAGATACCAACCGTGATATGTACCAGGAACGTTAAGATGGTCAGAACCGCGCCGACGAGCCACCAGGACTTAATATCGTTGTAACCGACCCCGAAAATAACCGGGCCAGCGGCACCGCCATAGTGCGTGACCATTCCGCCATAAGAGTTGGGGAATAATAAGGCCAGCGCGGTTAGCATTAATGGCGCGCCAGAGACATTCGCCAGCATGGCGAATACCGGCATCATCGCCACAATATAAGCGCTACCGGAGGCAAAGAAATAACGGACAATAATACTCAGGAACAAAATGACGAAGAACGCCACGTTACCATGATTATCAAAAGAGAGATTGTTTTTAAACAGTTCAGCCAGCCAGTCAAAAAACTTCACTTTCGATAATAAAGAGCTTAAGCCAATGATACCGCCGTACCAGATTAATGTATTCCAGCCGCCCTTATTTTTAACGACATCATCCCAGCTCACCACGCCCAGTAACAACATCGCGCCCATCACCACAATCGCAACGGTTGATTCATCCACGCCAAGTTGTTTACTGAAAATCCAGCCTGACAGCGCGAGGACAAAAATACCCAGCAGTAATTTCTCACGGCCTTTCATTGGCCCGAGATCCTGAAGCCCGGCTTTCGCGATCGTCTTATTATCAACCTTTTTAATTTCTGGTGGGTACATGGTATAAATCACCAGCGGCGTCACCAGTAACATAATGATACCCGGCACCATTGCTGCCAGCGCCCATCCCCCCCAGCTTAATTGCAGATGGCAAATATCGTTGATCATTTTCAGCGCCAGTATGTTCCCTGCCATTGCGGTAAAAAACATATAACTGGTCGTTTTCGTGACCATATACACGGACATCATTAAGTAATGACCGACACGACGGGGGCTTTTTTCAGGCTCTGAACCCAGCGCGACGGCCACACTGTTGATGATAGGTAAAACAATGCCGCCTGCGCGCGCCGTGTTTGACGGCGTTGCCGGAGAGAGAACCAGATCGAGAAAAACCGTAACGTAGCCCAGCCCCAGCGTGGTATTCCCAATCTTACCAATCAGAATATATGCAATGCGTTTGCCAAGGCCAGTAGTGACAAACGCGGCGCTTAACGTAAACGCAGAAAATACCAGCCACGTCGTTCCAGAGGCATAACCGCTGAGCACGCTGGTCGTTTTAAACGCCCCTTCACTTAAATTTCCGACCACGACCATCGATGCCGCGACGGCAATCAATAATACAACGGGTTCGGGAAACGGTTTTATCACCAGCCCCACGATTGCCGCAAGATAGATGCCAAAGAGAACCCAGGCGAGTTCACTCAGACCGGCTGGCGCGGGAATTAAGCCAATAATACACGGGATCGCTAATATAATAATTAGCTTCCATATGGATTTTTTATTCATTTTTTGCACCCTGATTTATCTGTATTCGTTATACAGAAAAGGCATTGTTTGATTTTCCTTAATCACAGCGAAATGAGATCAACATCATTCAGGAATATAAACTTCACCTGCAAAAATCTTTCTTGCTGTGCGAATAACAGAAGCACGTATTGAAGAAGGCTCATTACCTTCATTTGTTAAATGAATATCAAGGCATCCGCCCGGATGTTCGATATTTATATCGCCATAGTCCGTCAATTGCGTCATCCGGTGGGCGACCGTCCCTTCTGTCGCACAGCTACTGGCAAGCGCGATAGCACCAGTAATCGCCAGCGCCTTATGGCAGGAGTGCGGCATAAAATAGCGTACATTGATCGTCCCGCCCCGTTTGGCCGGGGAAATAAGCACCGGTTTAGGAATAACCATATTGCTGACGTCGCCTAATCCCATCGCTTTACCCGCCTGCAAACGGATGGATTCAATGCGGCGCAATAATTCAGTATCGGCATCGAGTTCCGCAGGGGATTCATAACCCGTTTTACCGACATCTTCGGCAGCGATAATGACCACCGGCATCGCCATATCAATACAGGTGACGGCAACGGAATTAAAATGATCGACACGATGACCGGTCGGAAAAATTTGTCCGGTTTTGGCGCCAGCAGCGTTCAAAAACGTGAGTGCCACGGGCGCGGCCGTTCCCGGTACGCCATCGATTTTTGCCTGGCCTTCGTACTCAACGGCGCCGTCCGGCGTTTGCACGTCCGCTTCGATATACGTATTTGTATTTACATTACGTATACGCACGCGCGTGACGGGCGGCGTAGTCTCAATTAAGCCATGTTCAATCGCAAATGCGCCTACCGCGGAAAGCATATTTCCACAGTTCGGCGTGGTATCAACGCGGTGTTCATGTACCAGAACCTGAGCAAATAAATAGTCGATATCTGCTTTTGAGTCATCCGAACGACGGATAATGGCCACTTTACTGGTCAACGGATTACCGCCGCCAATGCCATCTATTTCCAGCTCATTCCCCGATCCCATAATTGCCATCAATATGGCATCGCGCCGCTGTCTCTCCTCAGGAAGGTGTTCTGCTAATAAAAACGCCCCTCTGGATGTTCCCCCTCGCATCAACGTGCAGGGAATTTTTTTCATAACATTGCCCTCAATTAAAAAACATTAGCGTTAATGAGGACATGGTTGCACGCGCAGAATAGAGAGGCTAATGACTTTAAATTTATGATTGATAATTTATTTGCATTAATCAAGACGGATAATTTACATATAAACTACGTTTTTCTCTCCTGGGGCAGCAAATCAGGGAATCCCTGGATTCTATTTTCTGGAGTTATGATGAAACACGAATTATCAAGTATGAAGGCATTTGTCACACTGGCAGAAGCAGGATCATTTAACAAAGCCGCTAAATTACTTAACATTACGCAACCTGCATTAACTCGCAGAATAAAAAAGATGGAAGATGATTTACATACCCTGCTTTTTGAGAGAACAACACGTAAAGTAGAATTAACAAAAGCGGGGAGGATGCTGTTACCGGAAGCCAGAGAATTAATAAGAAAACTGGATGAAGCTCTTTTTAATGTTCGCGAAATGAATGCTTATCACCACGGCACGATCACATTGTCCTGTATTCCGACCGCTGTTTTCTATTTTCTACCCCTTGCTATCGGAAAATTTAATGAGTTGTACCCCAATATCAAAATACGAATTCTTGAAAAAGGTACGAACAACTGCATGGAATCGGTGTTGGGTAACGAAGCTGATTTCGGCATAAATATGAACAGCATCACAAATTCTGCTATTGACTTCACCCCGCTGGTGAATGAACCGTTTGTTCTGGCCTGTCGACGAAACCATCCCTTAGCCAGTAAGCAACTGGTCGAATGGCAGGAGTTGGTGGGCTACAAATTGATTGGCGTGCGGTCATCCAGCGGTAACAGGCTGCTTATTGAGCACAATCTGGCGGATAAACCCTGGAAGCTGGACTGGTTTTACGAGGTTCGTCATTTATCGACCTCGCTTGGGCTGGTTGAGGCCGGGCTGGGTATTTCTGCGCTGCCGGGGCTGGCAATGCCTCAGACAGTGCATCCCACGCTTATCGGAATCCCGTTGATCGAACCCGTTATCAGACGCACGTTAGGGATTATCCGGCGCAAAGACGCCGTTCTCTCTCCTCCGGCAGAGCGTTTTTTCTCTCTGCTTTTGAATGTCTGGGCCGATGATAAAGACACGCTGTGGACGCCCTTTGCTGAACCACAGCGGCAACAATAACGCCGTATCCGGCCGACGGCCCGGTAAGCGAGCGCCACCGGGCACAACGTCACGGAATATTAATACGCGTTAACCACGACCCACATTGGCCCCTGGCCTACCGCATAACGGCCTTTCTCCGTCAGCAGCCCCTGCTCACCGGCAATGGCATACACCGCAATATGGTGTGACTTCTGCCCGGCGGCAATCAGATACTTACCGCTATGATCGACGTTAAAGCCGCGCGGCTGCGTTTCGGTCGGCTGGAAGCCCTCTTTCGTCAGTACGCTGCCGTCTTCAGAAACGCTAAAAACGGTAATCAGGCTGGCGGTACGGTCACAGGCATACAGATGACGGCCATCCGGCGTAATGTGGATATCCGCCGCCCAACGCGTGTCAGAAAAATCGGCAGGCATCATATCCAGCGTCTGCACGCATTCAATATTGCCGTGCGGATCTTTCAGCTCCCAGACATCAACAGAGCTGTTCAGTTCATTCACGCAGTAGGCATATTGCTGGTTCGGGTGGAACGCCATATGGCGCGGCCCGGCCCCCTCAACGGTGGTGACTTCCGCCGGTTCCTGGGCGACCAGTTTGCCGTCGTCACTGAGCGTAAACAGGCAAATGCGATCCTGCTTCAGCGCAGGCACCCACAGCGTCCGGTTATCCGGCGAGATATTCGCTGAGTGGCACCCTTCCAGCCCTTCAACGACATCCACCACGCCAGCCGGCAGGCCATCATCCAGACGGGTCACGCTGACGTTACCGGCATTGTACGAGCCAACAAACACAAAACGGCCCTGATGATCGGTAGAGATATGGGTTGGGCTACCCGGCAGAGCGGACTCCGCCGCGAAGGTCAGCGCGCCGTCATCCGGCGCAATACGGTAAGCCAGCACGCGGAACTCAGGACGGACGCCAACATAGAGATAGCGCTTATCAGGGCTGACCACCATCGGCTGAACCTGCCCCGGCACATCAACCACCTGCACCAGCTTCAGCGAGCCGTCATGATTCAGGCTCCAGACGTGAATTTGCTGACTCTCAGGGCTGGCGGTATAAACGGTTTGCTTCATGACTACTCCTTCCTTATGGCAACTGTCTGCAATTGCGGAATACAGCTTAACGTAGACGCTTTTAACGGTGAATGCTGAATTAACGCTCAGAATTTTGTCCGGCCAACCGTCTCGGTGTACCATTCCCACAGGCAAAATTCTCAACCTTAATCTGGAACTCCCTATGACCGCTCGTGTGATTGCCCTGGATTTAGACGGCACCTTACTGACGCCGAAAAAAACATTGCTCCCCTCCTCGCTTGAGGCGCTCTCTCGCGCCAGAGAGGCAGGCTACCAACTTATCATCGTCACTGGCCGTCATCACGTTGCGATTCATCCTTTTTATCAGGCACTGGCGCTGGATACACCTGCAATTTGCTGTAATGGCACTTACTTGTATGATTATCAAGCAAAAAATGTTCTTGAGGCCGATCCGCTGCCTGTCGATCAGGCATTGCAATTGATTGATCTGCTGGATGCGCATCAGATTCACGGTCTGATGTACGTTGATGACGCGATGGTTTATGAACGCCCGACCGGCCATGTGATCCGTACCGCTAACTGGGCGCAGACGCTGCCGCCGGAACAGCGCCCGACCTTTACTCAGGTGCCGTCGCTGGCGCAGTCGGCACGCGACGTCAACGCCGTCTGGAAATTCGCGCTGACCGATGAAAATCTGCCAAAACTGCAACAGTTCGTGCAGCAGGTTGAGCATCAGCTGGGTCTGGAGTGCGAATGGTCCTGGCACGATCAGGTGGATATCGCGCGTAAAGGGAACAGCAAAGGGAAGCGCCTTACCCAGTGGATTGAAGCGCAGGGCTGGTCGATGGAGAATGTGGTGGCGTTTGGCGATAACTACAATGATATCAGTATGCTGGAAGCGGCAGGCACCGGCGTCGCGATGGGCAATGCTGACGACGCGGTGAAAACGCGGGCGAATATCGTGATCGGCGATAACACCACGGACAGCATTGCGAAGTTTATTTATACCCACCTGCTGTAATCAGGCGGTAATTGAAACACTCTTGATTTGCGCGTACAGCCACAGGCCAGGTTTGATGCCCAGCTCATCCCTGGCCCACGGGCTGATTCTCGCCCACAGCGTTTTCCCGCCGACTTCAAGCTGGACTTCCACCTGCCCATTATCGTCATAACAGTTTGCCACTTTTGCCCGCAGGATATTACGGATACTGGTTTGCATCGGTGGTTGTAATACCAGCGACACGTCCGAGGCCTGAATACGAATACGCAGCACGGTTTGCAGCGGCTCTTCCAGTTTGTTGACCCACAGGTGCTGATCGCCCAGCGCCAGCGCGGTCATTGCATAATGCGGATGATGCTCCAGCACGCTCACTTTCAGGATGCTGCTCTGCTGCTCTTTCGGCAGCCACGGGTGCATCACACTGCTGCCCCAGACCTCTTCCAGCGCACCAAACGCTTTCACCTGCCCGTTTTCCAGCACCATGACTCTGTCCGCCAGATGTAAAATCTCGTCCAGCGAGTGGCTGACGTACAGCAGGGGGATATTAATTTCGCGCGCCAGGCGTTGCAGATACGGCAGCAGTTCGCGTTTGCGCGGAATATCCAGCGAAGCCAGCGGCTCATCAAGCAACAGTAGCTCCGGCGCGGTCAGCAACGCGCGGCCAATCGCCACACGCTGTTTTTCCCCGCCGGAAAGGCTGCCAGGCAAACGCTCCAGCAAAGGTTCGATACCGAGCAGGTCCACCAGCTTGTCAAACTGTCCGGCCATGCTTTTCGCCATGCCATAGCGCAGATTGCCACGCACTTTGTAATGCGGAAACAGTCGGGCATCCTGGAACACATAACCAACGCGCCGTTTTTCCGGCGTCAGGCAGATGCCATTTTCAACATCATTAAGCACGCGACCATTGAGCACAATGCGCCCTTTTTGCGGGCGCGTCAGTCCGCTGATGGCATTGATCAGAGATGTTTTCCCGGCGCCGGAAACGCCAAAAATAGCGGTGATCCCATTGGCAGGTAGCGTTTCGTTGAGCGTCAGACAGTGGGTGCCCAGCGTCTGGGAGAAATTGAGTTCCAGCATGTTTATCTCCCCGCGCGCTCACGGCTGATACGCGCCAGCCATTCCGAAATCAACAATGAGATCAGCGCCAGCACAATAGAAATAATGCACAATCTCGCCGCCGCGCTTTCGCCGCCAGGGGTCTGGATCAGGGTATACATCGCGGAAGGAATGGTGCGGGTTTCACCCGGAATGTTAGACACGAAAGTGATGGTAGCGCCGAACTCGCCGAGCGAACGGGCAAACGCCAGCACGGTCCCGACGATGATGCCAGGCAATGTCAGCGGTAGCGTAATGGTGAGGAAAACACGCCAGCGTCCTGCGCCCAGCGTTCTGGCGGCCTGCTCCAGCTTAATGTCAACCCCTTCAAGCGCCAGACGAATAGCGCGAACCATTAACGGGAAAGACATCACCGCCGCCGCCAGCACGGCGCCTCGCCAGCTAAAGGCAAAGGTAATTCCGAACCAGTCATAAAGCCACTGACCAATAAATCCGCGTCGGCCCATCGCGATAAGCAGCAGATAACCGACCACCACGGGCGGTAAAACCAGCGGCAGATGCAGTACGCTGTCGAGCAACGCTTTGCCTGGAAACTTGCATCGCACAAGCAACCAGGCAAAAAAGATCCCAAACGGCAGACTAAACAACACGGCCAGGGAAGAAACTTTCAGGCTCAGTAGAACGGCCTGCCATTCTGGATCAGTCAGTATCATTACTTCGTCGTAAATCCATAACGTTTAAAGATTTCGGAAGCCTGCGGTCCTTTCAGGTAGTCATAGAACGCGCTGACCGTTGCGTTTTTGTGTCCATCAACAATCGCGATCGGGTATTCCACTTTCTTATGGGAATCTTCCGGGAACGTGCCAACCACTTTCACGCCTTTGCTGGCAACGGCATCAGAACCGTAAACGATGCCCAGCGGCGCTTCGCTACGCTCCACCAGCGCCAGTGCGCCACGCACGTCTTCCGCAGGAGCCAGTTTCGGCGCCAGGGTATCCCATGCGCCCAGTTTTTGCAGCGCTTCTTTTGCATAAATGCCAGCCGGAACGTGTTCCGGGTCGCCCACCGCCAGACGACCGCCATTCAGCAGAGTCGTCCAGTTGGTTTTGCTGTCGATGGTGATGTCTTTCTGTTCACTGGCTTTTGGCGCGACCACAACCAGGCTGTTGCCAAGCAGCGTTTCACGCGTTGCGGTATCAATCGCTTTTTTGTCTACCGCGTAGTCCATCCATTTCTGGTCAGCAGAGATAAACAGATCCGCTGGCGCTCCCGCTTCAATCTGGCGAGCCAGCGTAGAAGAAGAGGCAAATGAAGAGACAACGTCAACGTTCTTCTCTTTTTTGTATTCAACCGCAATATCCTGCATTGCGTTGGTCAGCGAAGCCGCCGCGAATACGGTGATTTTCCCTTCATCCGCCAGCGCATGTCCGGCAACAGTCAGAGATAATGTTGCCCCAGCAAACAGGCGTAACCATGTACGTGCCATCTGTAACTCCTTTGAGTGTCGTTATGTAGGCGCAAATATAGCGAGAAAATAAGGTTTTTCCCAGAAGTTATTGATACCCAATTGAGGTTACGCAAAGAAAATATCGGCAGGAAAAGCAGGATCTTGAGGGCGCTACCCAATGGATTTCGGGTTGCGCTGAGACTCACAGGCACAGCCAACAAAAATGCGGCCTGAAAGTCGAAGAAAGTAAAACGCCCGACTGAGCGGGCGTTTAAAAATCAATGGTTCTGTCTGGACTGGTCTTTCTGACCGATACCGGAGAAAATGTTGAACACTTCACCCAGACCGTAAATCAGCCCCAGAATGATGGCCATGACCACCGGAACCATGACTACGGCGAATACCAGACTTTTCAATAACTCTAACATGGTCAACTCCAGATAGGATTCTTTTGATATTCTAACTGCATAAATGAGAAAAGCACTCCCCTTTTGTGCGGTCGACTTTGCGCGGAAGCGGTTTTCCGTCACAATAACCCTTTTGCCAGGATCTTGTTATGCAGGCCGAAATCCTCCTTACACTCAAACTTCAACAAAAATTGTTTGCGGACCCCCGCCGCATTTCGCTGCTCAAGCATATCGCGCTTTCCGGCTCCATCAGCCAGGGGGCGAAAGATGCGGGCATCAGCTACAAAAGCGCCTGGGATGCCATTAACGAGATGAACCAACTCAGCGAGCAGACGCTCGTCGAGCGCGCAACGGGCGGCAAAGGCGGCGGCGGCGCGATACTGACTCGCTACGGTCAGCGCCTGATCCAGCTTTACGATTTGCTCGCCCAGATTCAGCAAAAAGCGTTCGACGTGCTGAGCGACGACGACGCCCTGCCGCTCGACAGCCTGCTGGCCGCCATTTCCCGTTTCTCTTTGCAAACCAGCGCCCGTAACCAGTGGTTCGGCACCATTACCGCACGCGATCACGATCAGGTTCAACAGCATGTCGATGTGCTGCTGGCCGACGGCGAAACGCGACTGAAGGTCGCCATCACTGCGCAAAGCGGCGAGCGTCTTGGCCTTGATGAAGGTAAAGAAGTCCTGATCCTGCTGAAAGCGCCGTGGGTTGGCATTACCCAGGACGAGGCGATTGCCCGGGCTGCCGACAACCAGCTTCAGGGAACCATCAGCCATATTGAACGCGGCGCCGAGCAGTGCGAAGTTCTCATGACATTACCTGACGGCCAGACGTTGTGCGCCACCCTGCCCGTTGAAGAGACCGCCACGCTGGAAGAAGGTGCTAACGTGACGGCATATTTTAATGCTGACAGAGTGATTATCGCTACGTTGTGCTAAGTGCATTGACATCTGTTCTTTGAACACGTATCCCTGTCATTCATCGCTGCAAAAAATGGGATACAAAATGTCATCATTGCATATTTCGCAAGGTACGTTTCGCCTGAGCGACACAAAAACGCTTCAGTTAAGTGCGCTGACGTTGCAGGCGGGGGAGAGCTGGGCTTTTGTCGGCACCAATGGAAGCGGGAAATCGGCGCTGGCCCGCGCGCTGGCGGGAGAACTGACGCTACTGAAAGGCGAGCGCCAGTCTCAGTTCGCGCGCGTCACCCGCCTCTCATTCGAACAGTTGCAAAAACTGGTCAGCGATGAATGGCAGCGCAACAACACCGACCTGCTCAGCCCTGGCGAAGACGACACCGGACGAACTACGGCAGAAATCATTCAGGATGAGGTGAGCAATCCCGCCCGCTGTGCCGAACTGGCGCAGCAGTTTGGCATTTCTTCTCTGCTCGACAGACGTTTTAAATACCTTTCTACGGGCGAAACGCGCAAAACGCTGCTTTGTCAGGCGCTGATGTCAGAGCCGGATTTATTAATCCTCGATGAGCCGTTTGACGGGCTGGATGTCGCCTCCCGCCAGCAACTGGCGAATCTTCTCGCCACGCTGCACCAGTCGGGCTACACGCTGGTGCTGGTGTTAAACCGCTTTGATGAGATCCCCGAATTCGTTCAGTATGCGGGAGTCCTTGCCGACTGCACGTTAACGGAAACGGGGGAAAAAGCGGATTTGCTCCAGCGGGCGCTGATTGCCCAACTCGCGCATAGCGAACGACTGGAAGGCGTAAAGTTGCCCGAGCCGGATGAGCCTTCTGCCCGCCACGCCCTGCCGGACGGCGCGGCGCGCATTATTCTCAACGATGGCGTCGTCTCCTATAACGACCGCCCTATTCTTAATCATCTGAGCTGGCAGGTGAATCCAGGTGAGCACTGGCAGATTGTCGGGCCTAACGGCGCGGGAAAATCCACCCTGCTAAGTTTAATCACCGGTGACCATCCGCAGGGATACAGCAACGACCTGACGCTGTTTGGCCGCCGTCGCGGGAGTGGTGAAACAATCTGGGATATCAAAAAACATATCGGCTATGTCAGCAGCAGCCTGCATCTGGATTATCGCGTCAGCACCACGGTGCGTAATGTCATTCTCTCCGGTTACTTTGACTCGATTGGCATCTACCAGGCGGTTTCCGACAGGCAGCACAAGCTGGCGCAGCAATGGCTGGATATTCTGGGAATGGACAAACGCACTGCGGATGCGCCTTTCCACAGCCTGTCCTGGGGGCAACAACGGCTGGCGCTGATCGCCCGTGCGCTGGTCAAACACCCTACGCTGCTGATTCTTGACGAGCCCTTACAAGGCCTGGACCCGCTGAATCGTCAACTCGTTCGCCGCTTTGTCGATGTACTGATTAGCGAGGGAGAAACGCAGTTGCTGTTTGTCTCCCATCACGCGGAAGACGCCCCAGGCTGCATTACCCATCGGCTGGAGTTTGTACCGGAAGGCGAGAGTTACCGCTATCAACAGACGACGCTGCGTTAGCGGTTCACTGGGGGCGTGCGACCACGCCCCTTTTTTCACTGCTTTTTCAGATAAAAGGCGCAATCATTCTTAAAGCATATGATTTATCATTAAATAACAGTCGCCGGCGGGTGAAAAAACCGAAGTGTAAACGATTCCACTAATATATTCCATGTCACACTTTTCGCATCTTTGTTATGCTATGGTTATTCCATACCATAGGCTTAACGGAGCGAATTATGAGAGTACTGGTCACCGGTGGTAGCGGTTACATTGGAAGTCATACTTGTGTACAGTTACTGAAAAACGGTCACGATGTCATCATCCTTGATAACCTCTGCAACAGTAAGCGCAGCGTACTGCCTGTTATCGAGCGATTAAGTGGTAAGCACCCAACTTTCGTTGAAGGCGATATTCGTAACGAAGCGCTGATGACTGAAATTCTGCATGACCACGCGATTGACGCCGTCATTCACTTTGCCGGTCTGAAAGCCGTGGGCGAATCTGTCGCCAATCCGCTGGAATACTATGACAACAACGTCAACGGTACGCTGCGTTTAATCAGCGCCATGCGCGCCGCCAATGTCAAAAACTTCATCTTCAGCTCCTCCGCCACCGTCTACGGCGATCAGCCCAAAATTCCTTATGTCGAAAGTTTCCCGACCGGCACGCCGCAGAGCCCATATGGCAAAAGTAAACTGATGGTCGAACAGATCCTGACCGACCTGCAAAAAGCGCAGCCGGACTGGAGCATCGCCCTGCTGCGCTACTTCAACCCGGTCGGCGCGCATCCGTCAGGTGATATGGGCGAAGATCCGCAAGGCATTCCTAACAACCTGATGCCGTACATCGCCCAGGTCGCCGTTGGCCGTCGCGAATCACTCGCGGTCTTTGGCAACGACTACCCTACCGAAGACGGCACCGGCGTGCGTGATTACATCCATGTGATGGATCTTGCCGACGGCCACGTAACCGCGATGGAAAAACTGGCTGGCAAACAAGGCGTGCATATTTACAACCTTGGCGCCGGTGTTGGCAACAGCGTGCTGGATGTAGTTAACGCCTTCAGCAAAGCCTGCGGTAAACCCGTTGCTTATCATTTTGCCCCACGCCGTGAAGGCGACCTTCCGGCCTACTGGGCGGACGCCAGCAAAGCCGACCGCGAACTGGACTGGCGCGTAACCCGCACACTTGACGAAATGGCACAGGACACCTGGCGTTGGCAGTCACGCCATCCGCAGGGATATCCAGACTAAGGACATGTCATGACGCAATTTAATCCTGTCGATCATCCACATCGCCGTTTTAACCCGCTAACCGGACAGTGGATTCTGGTTTCACCGCATCGCGCAAAGCGCCCCTGGCAGGGGGCGCAGGAAACGCCATCTCAGCAGGCGCTTCCCGCCCATGACCCTGACTGCTTCCTGTGCGCGGGCAATACGCGGGTAACCGGAGATAAAAACCCGGATTACACCGGCACCTATGTCTTTACAAATGACTTTGCCGCGCTGATGTCTGACACCCCGGACGCGCCGGACAGCCATGACCCGTTAATGCGTTGCCAGAGCGCCCGCGGCACCAGCCGCGTGATCTGCTTTTCTCCCGATCACAGCAAGACGCTGCCGGAACTGAGCCTCCCCGCGCTGACGGACATCATCAAAACCTGGCAAGAACAGACTGCCGATCTGGGAAAAACCTACCCCTGGGTGCAGGTTTTTGAGAATAAAGGCGCGGCGATGGGCTGCTCCAACCCGCATCCGCACGGCCAGATTTGGGCCAACAGCTTCCTGCCGAACGAAGCCGAGCGTGAAGATCGTTTGCAAAAAGCCTACTTCGCCGAGCAGCACTCCCCAATGCTGGTGGATTATGTGCAGCGCGAACTGGCGGACGACAGCCGTACGGTGGTTGAAACCGAGCACTGGCTGGCGGTCGTGCCTTACTGGGCGGCCTGGCCGTTTGAAACGCTGCTGCTGCCCAAAGCGCATGTGCTGCGCATTACCGATTTGACCGACGATCAGCGCGACTCCCTGGCGCTGGCGCTGAAAAAGCTGACCAGTCGTTATGACAACCTGTTCCAGTGCTCCTTCCCCTACTCCATGGGCTGGCACGGCGCACCGTTTAACGGTGAAGAGAACGGGCACTGGCAGCTGCACGCGCACTTTTATCCACCGCTGCTGCGTTCCGCGACCGTCCGTAAATTTATGGTCGGTTATGAAATGCTGGCGGAGACCCAGCGCGATCTGACGGCAGAACAAGCGGCGGAGCGTCTGCGCGCGGTCAGCGACATTCATTTTCGCGAATCAGGAGTTTAAATAATGAGTCTGAAAGAGAAAACACAATCTCTGTTTGCAGAAATTTTCAGCTACCCTGCTACCCACACCATTCAGGCGCCTGGTCGCGTCAATCTGATCGGCGAGCACACCGATTACAACGACGGCTTCGTGCTGCCTTGCGCTATCGACTACCAGACGGTGATTAGCTGCGCCACGCGTGACGATCGCAAAGTGCGCGTGATTGCGGCTGACTACGACAACCAGGTTGATGAATTCTCCCTTGATGCGCCGATCGTTACCCACGACAGCCAGCAGTGGTCAAACTACGTGCGCGGCGTGGTGAAGCATCTGCAAAAACGAAATAACGCATTTGGCGGCGCGGATCTGGTTATCAGCGGCAATGTGCCGCAGGGCGCGGGACTCAGTTCTTCTGCGTCGCTGGAAGTCGCGGTCGGCACCGTATTCCAGCAGTTGTACCACCTGCCGCTGGATGGCGCGCAAATCGCGCTCAACGGCCAGGAAGCGGAGAATCAGTTCGTCGGCTGCAACTGCGGCATTATGGATCAGCTGATCTCCGCGCTGGGTAAAAAAGATCATGCCCTGCTGATTGACTGCCGCACGCTGGGTACGAAAGCGGTTTCCATGCCGGAAGGCGTGGCGGTGGTGATCATCAACAGTAACTTTAAACGTACGCTGGTGGGCAGCGAGTACAATACCCGCCGCGAGCAGTGTGAAACGGGCGCGCGTTTCTTCCAGCAACCGGCGTTGCGCGATGTCAGCCTTGCGGCGTTCAACGCGGTGGCCAGCGAGCTGGACCCGATTGTCGCCAAACGTGTTCGCCACGTACTGACCGAAAACGCCCGTACCGTTGAAGCCGCCAGCGCGCTGGAGAAAGGCGACCTGAAACGCATGGGTGAATTGATGGCGGAATCTCACGCCTCAATGCGCAATGACTTCGAAATCACCGTCCCGCAGATCGACACGCTGGTCGAAATTGTGAAAGCGACCATCGGCGATAAAGGCGGCGTACGCATGACCGGCGGCGGCTTCGGCGGCTGCGTCGTCGCGTTGATCCCGGAAGCGCTGGTTCCTGCCGTACAGCAGGCCGTGGCCACGCAGTATGAAGCGAAAACCGGAATCAAAGAAACGTTTTACGTATGCAAACCCTCACAAGGAGCCGGACAGTGCTAAACGAAACGCCCGCACTGGCGCCCGATGGTCAGCCGTACCGCCTGCTCACCCTGCGCAACGATGCAGGGATGGTGGTCACGCTGATGGACTGGGGCGCCACACTACTTTCCGCCCGTATCCCGCTAACCGATGGCAGCGTCCGTGAAGCGTTGCTGGGGTGCGCCAGCCCGGAATATTACCAGGATCAGGCCGCCTTTCTTGGCGCATCGATTGGCCGCTACGCCAATCGCATTGCCAACAGCCGTTACACCTGGGCGGGTGAAACCGTCAGCCTGCTGCCGAGCCAGGGTGAAAACCAACTGCACGGCGGGCCGGACGGCTTTGACAAACGTCGCTGGCAGATAGTCAACCAGAACGATCGTCAGGTGCTGTTCGCACTGACGTCTGACGATGGCGATCAGGGCTTCCCCGGCCATCTCTGCGCTACCGCGCAGTATCGTCTCACCAACGATAACCGAATCTCCATTACCTATCGAGCGACGGTAGATAAGCCCTGCCCGGTGAACCTGACCAATCACGTCTACTTTAACCTGGACGGCGAGCAGTCAGACGTACGCCAGCACAAGCTACAGATTCTGGCTGATACGTACCTGCCGGTTGATGAAAGCGGTATTCCACGCGACGGGCTGAAATCCGTTGCCGGAACCTCGTTCGACTTCCGCAGCGCAAAAACCATCGCCAGCGCGTTTCTTGCCGATGACGATCAGCGCAAGGTAAAAGGTTACGATCACGCCTTTTTATTGCAGACCAAAGGCGATGCCAGCCAGCCAGCCGCGCATCTGTGGTCGCAGGATGAGAAATTGCAGATGAAGGTTTATACCTCCGCTCCGGCGCTGCAATTCTATTCCGGCAACTATCTGGGCGGCACGCCGTCGCGCGGGCCTGAACCTTATGCCGACTGGCAAGGCCTGGCGCTGGAAAGCGAATTTCTGCCAGACAGCCCGAACCACCCGGAATGGCCGCAACCTGACTGCGTGTTGCATCCCGGCGACGAGTACGCCAGCCTGACGGAATATCAGTTTATTCCGGCCTGACGATGAGCCATAACAGGCCCGATGGTGCCAGCTATCGGGCCTGTGGCGCGTCGCTTTGCTCAAATCCCCACCACTCAAAGACAAAATCGCAACTCCGGGTTCACAAGAACCTTACACTGCGTCACTATTTTCGCTATGGTTATGCGTAAGCGTTGCCGCTGACCTGTCACGGCAATATAATGAGAATTATTATCATTCAATAAAGCTTGAGGAGTGAGAGTATGGCTGTAACTAAGCTGGTTCTGGTACGTCACGGCGAAAGTCAGTGGAACAACGAAAACCGTTTCACCGGTTGGTACGATGTTGACCTGTCCGAGAAAGGCGTGGGTGAAGCAAAAGCGGCAGGTAAACTGCTGAAAGAGGAAGGCTATAGCTTCGATTTTGCTTATACCTCCGTGCTGAAACGTGCCATCCACACGCTGTGGAACGTCCTGGACGAACTGGATCAGGCCTGGCTGCCGGTTGAAAAATCCTGGAAGCTGAACGAACGTCACTACGGCGCACTACAGGGTCTGAACAAAGCGGAAACCGCTGAAAAATACGGTGATGAGCAGGTTAAACAGTGGCGTCGCGGTTTTGCCGTAACCCCGCCGGAGCTGACCAAAGATGACGAGCGTTATCCGGGCCACGATCCGCGTTATGCGCAACTGACCGAGAAAGAGCTACCGCTGACTGAAAGCCTGGCGCTGACTATCGATCGCGTGATCCCTTACTGGAACGAAACCATTCTGCCGCGCATGAAAAGCGGTGAGCGCATCATCATCGCCGCTCACGGTAACTCTCTGCGTGCGCTGGTGAAATACCTGGATAACATGAGCGAAGAAGAGATTCTCGAACTGAACATCCCGACCGGTGTACCGCTGGTGTACGAGTTCGACGAAAACTTCAAACCGATCAAACATTACTATCTGGGTAACGCTGACGAGATCGCGGCAAAAGCGGCGGCCGTGGCGAACCAGGGTAAAGCGAAGTAATCTGATTTGCCTGATGGCGCTTCGCTTATCGGGCCTACGGGTTGGCAATATGCGTCCCGTAGGCCGGATAAGGCGTAAGCCGACATCCGGCAATACATGTACTTAAACCCCGATAACCCCGTCGAGCACCACCTGCGCCCTGCCCTGTGAACAACGTTCCACACGACCCCGAACGTTATACACTTCCGCCAGGCTTTCTGCGGTAATAACCGCTTCCGGCGCGCCGCTGGCCACCAGTTTGCCCTCCTTCAGCATCAGCACATGTTCGCTGTGACGTAGCGCGATATTAATGTCATGCACCACCACAACCGTCACTATATTGCGCGCCCGCGTTTCCCGCGCGATCAGATCCATAACGTGAAACTGATAGTTCAGATCCAGCGCGCTAAGCGGCTCGTCCAGCAACAAAAGTTCCGGGTAGCGAATCAGCGACTGCGCCAGCCCCACCAGTTGCCGCTGGCCGCCGGAAAGCTGGTCAAGATAGTGCAGCGCCAGATGTGCAATGCCGAGTTGATCCAGGATTGCCAGCACCTGCGAGTGGCTGTTCGCGCCATCTCGCCCGCCGGATGCCCGCTGCGCCACGATAATTGACTCCAGCACATGCAGATGTACGCCCTGCGGCAGCGACTGAGGCAAAAACACCACCTTTTCCGCACGCCGGGCAAACGGCAGCGACATCAGGTTCTCACCGTCCAGCATGACCTCGCCACGGGCTTTATTCCGCCCGGCCAGCGCGCGTAATAACGTTGATTTCCCGCAGCCGTTCGGCCCCAGCAGAACGGTAATTTTACCGCGCGGCAGCTCAGGCACGCTGAGATCGCGAATAACTGGGTGTTTCGGATAACCGGCGCTTATTCCCTTGAGGATCAACCCGCTCATGACATGCTCCCCCGGTGGCGCAAAATAATGCTCAGGAAGAATGGCACACCCACCAGCGACGTTACGATGCCTACCGGGATGATCACGCCAGGAACAATATTCTTCGACGCGATCGAGGCCAGCGACAGCACCAACCCCCCCGTCAACACGCTGCCCGGCAGATAGAACCGGTGATCTTCACCAAACAGCATTCGCGCAATGTGCGGCGCGACCAGACCGATAAAACCGATTGGCCCGACAAACGCCACCGACAGCGCCGATAGCAGGCTGATGCGCAGCAGAGACGACAGGCGCAGGCGCCGCACGTCAATGCCAAAACTCATCGCCCGATCTTCCCCCAACCGCAGCGCCGTCAATTGCCAGGCGCTACGCATCGACCACGGCAGCACAATGGCAAACACCAACGCCAGCACGCCGAGCTTTTCCCACGACGCGCGCGCCAGGCTGCCCATCGTCCAGAACACCAGCCCCTGTAGCGTGTCCTCATCGGCAACGAACTGCATCATCGACACCAGCGCATTAAAGGTAAACACCAGCGCGATACCGAACAGCACCACGCCAGAGGTCGCCACGCGCGTCCAGCGAGTAATCCCGTCCAGCAGCAGGGCGGACAGCAGCGCAAAAGCAAAGGCATTCGCGGGAATAAACCAGGCGGCAGGAACGCCGGGAATGCCGATACCCAACACGATCGCCAGCGCAGCGCCAAAGGCTGCCGCGGAAGAAACGCCCAGCGTGAACGGACTCGCCAGCGGGTTGTTCAGGATTGTCTGCATTTCGGCGCCCGCCAGCCCCAAAGCCATTCCCACCAGTAACGCCATCAGCGCATAGGGTAAACGGATATCCCAGACAATAACGCGCGTCCCCGCATTAACGCTTGCCGGGTGCAGCAGCGTTTGCCAGAGCTCGCCGAGCGACAGACCAGACGGGCCAAGCGTAGAGTCCAGCACCAGCGAGGCGACTATCGCCGCAATAATCAGCAGCGCCAGCATCAACCGCTTGCGTACCACAAGACGGTAGCGATCGTCGATCGACGGAGCATTAGCGGATAGCGACATAACGTTCCTTACCTGTAGAGTCATTTCGGCGGATTGAGCACATCGCTAATCTGCGCGTCGCTGAGTGTAATGCCAAAAAAGTCCTGGTAAAAGCGGCGGGTCTCCTTGCGCATATCCACATCGGCAAAGCGCTGCGGGTAGAGCGTTTTTGCCAGCCAGAGGAATTGTAACGCCTCTTCGCTGGTCTCCCGACACCACCAGAACATCCCTTTCGGGTTCACATACACGCGATGATGAATCACGGCATCCACCTGCGCCCACTGGGGAGAAGTCAGGATGGCATCCGCATCTCGCTTATTCATGGCGACAATCACCGCCGGATTTGCCGCGACAATCTGCTCAAGAGCGACTTCCCCCGTCCGGTTTTGCTTGTGGCTAAACCAGCGCTCGGCGACGTTTTTTGCATCGGCCAGATCCATCCAGTCCTGATTAAGCGACGGCCTGCCGGAAGTGGTCAGCGGATTGCCCATGCTGTGATAGAGGGTCATTCGCTGATCTTCAGGAAGATCGCTTAAGCGTGCCTTTACCCGCGCCACATTGCGGTCAAAATACTGCTGATACCGCTGCGCTTTATCCTGCGCATCCGGCCCCAGCACCTCCGCTGTTTTATGCACCCGGGCGGTCAGCGCCTGCATGGAGTTCGCCTCAAACGCCAGTACGCGCACCCCTGCCTGCTGGAGCAGCGACGCCCTCGGCACCGTCATTGATTTCGGCACAAACAGCAGTTGCGTACCGAGCGAGATGATCTGCTCCGGGTCCAGTTCGTGACCGCTGTTGACGCTGACAACGGCGACATTATCAATACGCGGCAGACTCTGGCGAAAAAGCGGAATCGTCTTTGCAATCATCGACGTGCCAACAATATTATCGCCATACCCCAGCATGGTGATGATGGTGTTTTGCGCCGGCCACGGTGAAGCGATGCGCACATCGCTGTGCGGCTGCGCGGCAAACAGGCTCCCCGCCACCAGCCAGGCCAGCGCGGGGAAAATGCGGGTTAGCGTCATGACTCCATCCTTTAAAAATCAAACGTGACGGAGGCGCGAACTTCACGCCCGCTGCCGATAAAGGCGCTGGGTGAACCGTTATCGCCATCGGTGCCTGACGGGAAGATTGATGCCCAGTAGTGCTTATCGAACACGTTGTTAACCACCACGCGGAAGGTGGTCGGGACGTTGCTGATTTTCGTGGTGTAGCGGGTGCCCAGGTCCCAGGTGGTGTAGCTGCTGGCCCATGCGGTGTTGGTATCGTTGGCGGCACGCTTGCCGGTATAGTGAACGTTAGCGCTGTATACCCATTCCGGCATCGACGGTAAGCTGTACTCCGCCAGCACGTTCGCCTGCACTTTCGGTACGCCTACCACCCGTTTATCGCTGGTGGTATCGCTCACCGTATCTTTCAGTTTCGGATCGAGGAGCGTCACGCCGCTGTAGATATTCAGCCCTTGCCAGACATTACCGGAGGCCGTCAATTCCAGACCGTTATTGACCTGGTTCCCCTGTTCCTTATAGACATTGTCGCCGGGATCGACATAGGCAAATGGACGCTCAAGACGGAACAGCGCCGCCCCCAGATTCATCCCGGAGACATCGGCTTTTAGCCCCATCTCATATTGTTTGCTGCGATACGGGTCGAGGGTTTGCCCGGCATTTTTCACGTCGCTATTGGTTGGCGCCGTCCCGCCCTGTTCCAGCGACTCCGCATAGCTGACGTAGGCCATCACATTCGGGGTGATTTTATACATCAACGCCGCATTCGGGCTTAAACCGTTCTCATCAATCTGGCCGGTTTTATGACCACTTTTATTGTAGTTCTGCGACTGAATCCAGCTCTGGCTCAAGTAGAACATCGCCGACCATTTCGGCGTGAAAGTCACGGTATCCCCAAGGGTAATGCTCTGTTGCGTGTTGACGCTGGATTTATAACGATCCCCACCGGTTATGATTTTGCCATCGCCCTTTTCGTACATCTCAGAGGGGTGGTACATATTGGTGGTGTCCCAGCTATAAGACGGCCCCGTCCCTTTCGCACTGTACAGCGACCAGACATAACCGGTGGTCGAGAGCGCAATATCATGCCCGACAGAACCGGTATCAACATGACCGTTAAGCGTGGCGGTATTGCTCAGTACGCGAAAACGTCCTGCGGCAGTAGAGTCTTTCAGCGAACGGCTGATATCGCCCTGGTTATTGATAATTTTGCTGGATACGTTACGCATCGCACGATCCGCCTGCTGCCAGCCAACGCCCGCCGTTACGGACCATTCATCATTGAGATAATGAATAAGACGCGTGCTCACCGTGTCGGTTGTCAGATCGTTCCCGGCCGTGCTGAGCGCCAGATTTTTATCTTTGGGATCGGGTGCGGAAGGTAGTTTAATGTTCGGGCCATAGCTGAAGCTTCCCGGATAGCCTTTTTGAATAAACTCATAGTGGCTGGCATCCAGCTGCAATTGCGTGCCTGGCTGAATATTCCAGTCCAGCGCCACGGAAAGCAACTTACGGCGCAGCGTACTGTCATCCAGATTCCCTTCACCTTCCTGATTTAGCACATTCACGCGATAGCCAAAACGGTTGTCATCATCAATGTGTCCGCCCAAATCGACATGCCCGGTAAAGGCGCTCCGGCTTTGATAACCCAGAGTGACTTTGCGCAGCGTCTCTTCCGTTGGGCGTTTGGCGACAAAATTAAACTGCCCGGCCGGACTTGCCGGGCCGTACAGCGCGCCGGTCAGGCTGTTGAGCACATCCAGGCGTTCCAGCATCTCAACGGGGAAAGCGGTGGTTGAGACGATGTTCAACCCATCCAGGCGGCTGTTGGCAACCACGCTGCCCTGCATCCCCCGGCTCTGCGGTCTGCCGACATCCATGCCGCCGCGCGCCTGCATTTGTGTGCTGGGCGAGTATTTCAGCAGTTCGCTCACGCTTTGCGCCTGCTGGTTCTCAATCATCTCTTTGGTGACGGTCGTGGTCGAATACGGTGTATCAACCCAGGCTTTATTGCCCAGCGGCCCGACATCGATATCATTGGTTTTGAATCCAGCGCCGGAAGCGGCATGCGTGGTATCGGCAGAAGGCTGGCTGGTGACGATAATTTCATCTTCAGAGGTGTTTGCCGCATGTGCGCTGTGCGGCGCCAGGGAAATGAGAAGAGGCAACAGCGTTGCCAGTTGAGTGGGCTTATTCATTTGTATTATCAATCGTTATGTAAAAATTTATATTACGACCGATATAAGTGTAAAAAGTTGATCACGATCACATCAAAACTTTTAAACAAAGAACTAACTCTTTTGGATTACAAACAGTTAGTAGAAAAAAACCGGCCTGATTTGCCGGTTTTTCAATTGCGCAACGTGCGTTGGCAGGAGGAATTATCCGCGACGGGCTTTCACCGCATTCGACAGCTGACGCAACAGCGCATCCGTATCTTCCCAGCCGATACAGGCGTCGGTAACGCTCTTACCGTAGGTCAGCGGTTCGCCGCTTTCCAGGCTCTGATTACCTTCCACCAGATGGCTTTCCACCATCACGCCAATGATCGCGTTTTCGCCACGCGCAATCTGCTGGCAAACATCCGCACAAACGTCCATCTGCTTTTTAAACTGTTTGGAGGAGTTCGCATGGCTGAAATCGATCATAACCTGCGGCGCAAGCCCCGCTTTAGCAAGACCTTCTTTTACTTCTGCCACATGTTGCGCGCTGTAGTTTGGCTCCTTGCCTCCACGCAGAATAATGTGGCAGTCGCCGTTGCCGCTGGTATTCACAATGGCGGAGTGCCCCCACTTAGTGACGGAGAGGAAGCAGTGAGGCGCACCGGCGGCATTGATGGCGTCAATCGCCACTTTGATGGTGCCGTCGGTGCCATTTTTAAAGCCGACCGGGCAGGAAAGACCGGAGGCCAGCTCGCGGTGTACCTGAGACTCCGTGGTACGTGCACCAATCGCGCCCCAGCTCATCAGATCCGCCAGGTATTGCGGGGTGATCATATCAAGGAACTCACCCGCAGCGGGTAATCCGCTGTCGTTAATGTCGAGCAATAGCTTGCGGGCAATACGCAGGCCATCGTTAATCTGGAAGCTGTTATCCATATGCGGATCGTTGATCAGCCCTTTCCAGCCCACCGTGGTGCGCGGTTTTTCAAAATAGACGCGCATGACAATTTCAAGCTCGCCTTTTAGCTCTTCACGCAGCGTCATTAAACGAGCGGCATACTCTTTGGCGGCAACCGGATCATGAATTGAGCACGGCCCAATCACCACCAGCAGGCGATCGTCATTCCCTTTCAGGATTTTATGAATCGCTTTGCGGGCATGGGCAACGGTGTTTGCTGCATTCTCTGTAGCGGGAAATTTTTCAAGGAGTGCGACTGGCGGTAATAACTCGTTGATCTCTTTAATACGTAAATCGTCGTTCTGATAATTCATGATTATTCCAGTGTTGCCATACTTATCTAATTAAATGCAATCCCTTCAATCTATCTCTTTGGCTAAAAAGTGTAAACTGACTTTTACACTTCGAACGGACTAATCCTGGAATTAGGAAAAAAAACGCCAGAAAGTAGCGAAAAACGAGATCTAACCTACAATTTTTAACTGTAAACACTCTTTTTGTGAGTTTTTTCAAGATTCTATGCTGGGCTAAATCGCCAGTGCGGGATCTTTAACCCCTCTCTGAGATTTTACTGGCACATGCACTGTTGGAAGAGTTATCCGACATATCGACCATAACAGGAGCATCTTATGAAAATGACAAAACTGGCCACACTTTTTCTTACTGCCATACTCAGCCTTGCCAGTGGCGCAGCGTTGGCCGCTGACGCGAATACGCAGTCCAACAACGGACAGGCAAACTCTTCGGCGGATGCCGGACAGGTCGCCCCTGACGCCCGCGAAAACATCGCGCCAAACAATGTGGACAACAGCCAGATTAATTCCGGCGGCACTATGCTTCACCCGGGTGGCTCATCAATGAACCACGACGGCATGACCTCCGATGAAGTGCATAAAAACACCATGTGTAAGGACGGCCGCTGCCCGGACGTGAATAAGAAAGTGGAGACCGGCGACGGCATCAACAACGACGTTGATACTAAAACCGATGGCACCACGCAGTAAGCCTGAAAAAAGGCCAGGTAACGGGAGAGCTGACGCTCTCCTTTTTATTTTGTCAGCCCAAAACTTGTATGATGTCATACAGTAATAATGAAAATAACAAAGGGATGACACGATGCCACATTCACACTCTCATACTGCTTCGCATCTGCCGGAAGATAAGAACGCGCGTCGGTTGCTGTTCGCATTTTGTGTCACCGCCGGATTTATGCTGGTTGAAGTGGTGGGCGGCATTCTTTCAGGATCGCTGGCGCTGCTGGCCGACGCCGGGCATATGCTTACCGATGCCGCAGCCCTGTTGTTCGCTCTGATGGCCGTACAGTTTTCCCGGCGTCCTCCAACCATTCGCCACACTTTCGGCTGGCTGAGACTGACAACGCTGGCCGCGTTTGTTAACGCCATCGCATTAGTGGTGATTACTCTTTTAATCGTCTGGGAAGCCATTCAGCGCTTCTATACGCCACGCCCTGTCGCAGGCGGCATGATGATGACTATCGCAGTGGCGGGTTTGCTCGCCAACGTGTTCGCGTTCTGGCTCCTGCACCGGGGGAATGAAGAAAAAAACCTCAATGTGCGTGCCGCCGCGCTGCATGTGATGGGGGATTTACTGGGATCGGTCGGCGCCATTTTTGCCGCACTGATTATCATCTGGACAGGCTGGACGCCAGCGGACCCGATTCTCTCGATCCTGGTTTCCATACTGGTGTTACGCAGCGCCTGGCGTCTGTTAAAAGACAGCGTAAATGAATTACTGGAAGGCGCGCCGGTTTCGCTGGATATCGCGGCGTTGCGTCGCCATCTCAGCCGGGATATTCCCGAAGTACGCAATGTACATCACGTCCATGTCTGGATGATAGGAGAAAAACCCGTGATGACGCTGCATGTACAGGTGATTCCGCCGCACGATCATGACGCGTTGCTGGCGCGCATCCAGCATTTCCTGATTCACCATTACCAGATTGAGCACGCCACCATTCAGATGGAATATCAGCCGTGCAATGGGCCGGACTGCCACCTGAATCAGGGGCTATCCGGCCATTCGCACCATCACCACTAACTGGAAAGCGCGTGTGAGCCTCGTTCGCGCGCGCTGTTGATCCACATCCGGCTGCCATTCAGGGCGATGAAGGTCAGGATCAGATACTCCAGCGACATCGCATAGACGCCTTGCAGTGCGAAGATCACCACGCTTATCACGTTGATAATCACCCACAGCAGCCAGTTTTCGACATACTTGCGCGTCATCAGGATCATCGCCACAATCGACAGCACCATCATGCAGGAGTCCCAGAACGGGAAGGCATCAGGCTGCAATTCCGCCACGGCGACCGACAATCCCAGCGCCTGCATCAGGTTGACGGCGACGCGAGTCAGGAAAGAAAATACCGGATCGATATACGCGGTCATCAGGCCAATCGCCACCACGCATACCGCCAGCCAGGCCAGCGCTTTTGGCAGCGGCAGCCAGCGAATTTTCAATTCAATCTCATGCTGGCTTGTTTTGCGGGACCAGGCATACCAGCCGTAAATATTGGCGGCAAAGAAAAATACCTGAAGCAACAGGCTGGCGTAGAGTTGGATCTGAAAAAAGATGATCGCGAATAGCGTCACGTTAATCAGGCCGAAAAAATAGTTGCTGATCTTTTCCAGGCTGGCAAGCCCGATACACAGCAAACCCGCAACGGTGCCGACAGCTTCAATCCATGACAGGTCGTAACCGCCAGCGCCAATTGGAATATGAACCAGAATGTTCTGTGTGCTAAAAAAATCCATCTTTCCCCCAGAGCGTTTTATGTTTTACGCTCGTAGTGTAGCCGCAAATTCCAGCATACGGTTGAGCGGCAGCAGCGCCCCTTCTCGCAACGCCTGGTCAACGTGAATCTCATGGGCCTGCCCGCCCTGCTCTAACCCCTCAGCAATTGCCTTAAGGCCGTTCATCGCCATCCACGGACAATGCGCGCAGCTACGGCAGGTCGCCCCTTCTCCGGCTGTCGGCGCTTCAAGCAACTCTTTATCAGGCACCGCCTGCTGCATTTTATAGAAAATGCCCCGGTCGGTCGCCACAATAAGCTGCTTATGCGGTAGCGTGCGGGCGGCATTAATCAGCTGGCTGGTAGACCCGACGGCATCCGCCATATCGACAATCGATTGTGGCGACTCAGGATGCACCAGCACGGCGGCATCCGGGTACAAACCTTTCATCCGGGTCAACGCCTGGGTTTTAAATTCATCATGAACGATACAGGCCCCCTGCCAGCAGAGCACATCCGCGCCGGTCTGCTTTTGCACGTAATGTCCCAGGTGGCGATCCGGCGCCCAGATAATTTTCTCACCCAGACTGTCCAGATGTTCAATCAGTTCAACAGCGATACTGGAGGTAACAACCCAGTCAGCGCGGGCTTTGACGGCAGCAGACGTGTTGGCGTAAACCACTACCGTGCGATCCGGGTGGGCGTCGCAAAACGCGCTAAATTCGTCAATCGGACAGCCCAGATCCAGCGAGCATTCCGCCTGTAGAGTCGGCATCAGGATGGTTTTTTCCGGGCTGAGAATTTTGGCCGTCTCGCCCATAAAACGGACGCCAGCGACCAGCAACGTGGAGGCAGGATGTTTCGCGCCAAATCGCGCCATCTCCAGCGAGTCGGAAATGCATCCTCCGGTTTCTTCAGCCAGTTGCTGGATTTCGGGATCGGTGTAATAGTGCGCCACCATGACGGCATCGCGCGCTTTCAGCAGACGTTTGATTTTCTCGCGGTAGAATTGCTTTTCATCCACGCTTAGCGGGGTCGGTTTCGGCGGAAACGGATAGATTGCGGCTTCCGGGTCAAACATTACGCTCATCATGCTTTCTCGTTTTACTGGCTTAACGAAATAACCGATATAAAGCGTAACCCACGCCACAATCGGTTAAATTTGTTTTATATGCTAAACAAGATAGCCGATTGGTTGGCAAAAGTCACAACAATTGCGCTTGATAATGCCGGATGGCGGCGCAAGCGCCTTATCCGGCCTACGGGTCGCCGACTGACGTCTTATCCGACCTGAACGAGTGCATCGCTGTAGGCCTGATAAGCGCAGCGCCATCAGGCACAAATTCTGCGCATAGCAAAAAGGCGCCTTTAGGGCGCCTTTTTGCATTGGTGGGTCGTGCAGGATGACTCGGCTTCGCCTCGCCCTTCGGGCCGTTGCTGACGCAACGTTATCCTTCACGTTTAACACCTGAGAGCGATGTTAAAATTGGTGGGTCGTGCAGGATTCGAACCTGCGACCAATTGATTAAAAGTCAACTGCTCTACCAACTGAGCTAACGACCCCTTGCGGGATTTTACTGCTTAATCATTCAGGATGGTGGGTCGTGCAGGATGACTCGGCTTCGCCTCGCCCTTCGGGCCGTTGCTTGACGCAACGTTATCCTTCACGTTCTCTACCAGTAACCACCTTTAAAACTGGTGGGTCGTGCAGGATTCGAACCTGCGACCAATTGATTAAAAGTCAACTGCTCTACCAACTGAGCTAACGACCCATACGGGTGTTACCTGAAAGATTTTACTCGGCACCAATTTAAAACTGGTGGGTCGTGCAGGATGACTCGGCTTCGCCTCGCCCTACGGGCCGTTGCTGATGCAACGTTATCCTTCACGCTTAACATCTGAGTGTGATGCTAAAACTGGTGGGTCGTGCAGGATTCGAACCTGCGACCAATTGATTAAAAGTCAACTGCTCTACCAACTGAGCTAACGACCCGAGTGGTGGGTGATGACGGGATCGAACCGCCGACCCCCTCCTTGTAAGGGAGGTGCTCTCCCAGCTGAGCTAATCACCCGATACTACGCTGGTAAGATGTTTCCATCTTTAAAGTGGTGGGTCGTGCAGGATTCGAACCTGCGACCAATTGATTAAAAGTCAACTGCTCTACCAACTGAGCTAACGACCCACTTTTGCGCTGCTTTCGGTTTGTTTGATATCCCCTGGCAACGGCGGCATATATTACTGATTTCAGATTTCAGCGCAACAAAAATTTCGATGCAGATCACTCAACTGCTTAGGAATCGCACGACGAGACCAGAAATAACGCGATTTCTGGTCGCGTGGTGTGCATTACATCGCGTTAAGACGTTTTTGCGCTTGTTTTGCGCCATCAGTGCCAGGGTATTTACTGATAACCTGCTGATAAACCGCTTTGGCTTTTGCCGCGTCGCCTTTGTCCTGCATGATGACGCCGACTTTGTACATCGCGTCAGCCGCTTTTGGTGACTTCGGGTAGTTTTTGACTACCGAGGCAAAATAAAATGCGGCATCATCTTTTTTACCCTTGTTGTAATTCAACTGGCCGAGCCAGTAATTGGCATTCGGCTGATAAGTTGAGTCCGGGTATTTTTTGATGAAGTTCTGAAACGCCACAATCGCATCATCCTGGCGGGACTTATCCTGCACCAGAGCAATTGCCGCATTGTAATCGGTATTGGCGTCGCCGCTTTGTACCGGCGCGCCTGACGTCGCCGCGCCCGCGCCAGGCGCAGGTGTTGCGGTTGCCGCCCCGCTTTGCTCGCCGCCCGCCGATGGCGTCGCTGCGCTACCGCTGCTCAGACTGTCCATCTGTAGCAGGATCTGCTTCTGCCGTTCAACAACCTGATTCAGCTGATACTGGCTTTCCTGGATTTGACCACGCAGGGAATCAATATCGGACTGATTATCAGAAAGTTGTTGCTGGAGTTGGGTTAAAAGCTGGCTGTGAGCATTCGAAATACGCTCGAGTTGAGTGACGCGGTCTTCGACCGAGCCTGAGCCGACACTACTGATTGGCGCCTGAGCAAAAGCGGCCCAGGGGGCCGCTATGCCAACCAGTAACGACAGACTCAACAGGTGATGTCTGAAGTTACTGCTCATGCAATTCTCTTAGTAAACCAGTACGGCGCGACGGTTTTTAGCGTAAGCCGCTTCGTCGTGACCCAGTACTGCGGGTTTTTCTTTACCGTAAGAAACGATGGAGATCTGGTCAGCAGAAACGCCTTTACCCTGCAAGTACATCTTAACAGCGTTAGCACGGCGTTCGCCCAGGGAGATGTTGTACTCAGGAGTACCACGTTCGTCCGCATGACCTTCTACGGTGACTTTGTAAGACGGGTTGCTACGCAGGAAGTTAGCGTGCGCATCCAGCATTGCCGCGAAGTCAGAACGAATATCGTACTTGTCCAGATCGAAGTAAACGATGTTGTTCTGCTGCAATTGCTGCATCTGCAAACGCGCTTGCTCTTCAGAAGACATGTTGCCGCTGCCGTTCGCATCCATACCAGTGCCTGCACCCAGCATGCCTTCGCTGCCGTCATTGCTGGCGTTCTTGTTGGAAGAACATGCAGCAATTGCCATAACAGGCAGAGCGATCATCAGCCCTTTCAGCACTTTGTTCAGTTGCATTTCAATGATTCCTTTACTAATCAATTAATTATTATCACAGATACGGCGACCAGGCAGGGAATTTAACCTGACCATCGGTTGCCGGAAGACGCGCCTTGAAACGCCCATCTGTAGAAACCAAATTCAGCACGGATCCCATCCCCTGAGAAGAGCTGTAGATTACCATAGTGCCGTTAGGTGCCAGACTTGGCGTTTCATCCAGGAACGTTGACGACAGAACCTGTACGCCACCCGCTACCAGATCTTGTTTGGCAATGTGCTGCTGACCATTCGCCGAGCTTACCATTACCATAAATTTACCGTCGCTGCTCACATCCGCATCCTGGTTTTGCGAACCTTCCCAGGTGATACGCTGCGGAGCACCGCCGTTCACGTTAACTTTATACACCTGCGGACGACCGGCCTGGTCAGAGGTAAAGGCCAGGTTCTGGCTGTCCGGGAACCATGTTGGTTCGGTGTTGTTGCTGCGACCATCCGTCACCTGACGAATCTGACCAGAACCAATGTCCATCACATACAGGTTCAGGCTACCGGTTTTAGACAACGCAAACGCCAGTTTGCTGCCATCCGGCGAGAACGCAGGCGCGCCGTTGTGACGCGGGAACGACGCAACCTGACGCACAGCCCCGTTAGCCAGCGTCTGGATAACCAGCGCGGAACGACCGCTTTCGAAGGTTACGTAGGCCAGTTTAGAGCCGTCAGGAGACCACGCCGGAGACATCAGCGGCTGCGGAGAACGGTGAACCACGAACTGGTTGTAGCCATCGTAGTCAGACACGCGCAACTCATACGGGAACTGGCCGCCGTTAGTCTGCACAACGTAAGCGATACGGGTGCGGAATGCGCCCTTGATGCCGGTCAGCTTCTCAAACACTTCATCACTTGCAGTATGGCCAGCATAACGCAGCCACTGCTTGTTCACTTTGTAAGAGTTCTGCGCCAGTACAGTACCCGGTGCGCCGCCAGTGTCAACCAGCTGATAAGCAACATTGTAGGAACCGTCAGGATTCGGAGTCACCTGACCGACAACAACCGCATCAATACCCAGCGCAGACCATGCCGCCGGCTGAACTTCTTGCGCCGTACCCGGCTGCTGCGGCAGACGAGAACGATCCAACGGATTGAATTTACCGCTGTTGCGCAGGTCAGCGCCAACGATGCCGCCAATATCTTCAGGCGCAGCTCCCGGCCCTGCCCACTGGAATGGCACAACGCCAATCGGGCGCGCCGAGTCCACCCCCTGGGTGATCTCGATACGTACTTCTGCGTGCAGCACCGCTGCCCACAGCATTAAGAAACCAAATGCTACTCGTAATGCCTGCTTCATCATATCTCCCTTATCCGGGCGGAAAGCCCACGATAATTTAGCAGAATGTTAACAAACTCAAATACACAAAACTACCAGAACCCAGCGACTCTCGTTGCGTGCCTTTCCCCGCCGTGACGGGGAAAGTTTAGCTTACGGTTTAAAGTCCAGAGGTGCGTTTTTAAACACTTCGTATACCGCCTGGCTTGGTGGTTTTGGAATCTTCGCCTGTCGGGCCGCAGCAAGCGCTGCCTGACAAAGCGCGGGATCGCCACCTTCAGACTGAATATCCAGCAACAGGCCGTCTGGAGCCAGTTTTATACGCAACGTACAGGTTTTACCTGCATAGGACGATGCGTCGTAAAACTTACTTTCAATGGCCGATTTAATCTGCCCGGCATAGTTGCTGATATCCGCGCCTGATGCACCATTGTTTTTAGTATTACCACTCCCCGCAGGAGAAGCATTGCTTCCTGCCGCTCCGCCGCCGGTTTTCGGCGCATTCTTACCGGAGCTTAAATCGCCCAACAGGTCGTCGACGCCAGATGCGGCAGCGGCTTTTTCGGCTGCGGCTTTCTTCGCAGCAGCCGCTTTATCTGCCGCAGCTTTCTTATCGGCAGCAGCCTTCTCAGCAGCAGCTTTTTTTGCTGCTGCCGCTTTCTCAGCGGCGGCTTTGTCGGCGGCAGCTTTCTTCTCTGCGGCCGCTTTTTCAGCAGCAGCCTTTTCTGCCGCAGCTTTCTTCGCGGCCTCTGCCTGAGCCTGCTTAGCCGCCTCGGCTTCCGCTTTTTTCTTCGCGTCGGCGGCGGCTTTTGCCGCTTCAGCTTCGGCTTTCTTCTTCGCATCAGCAGCCGCTTTTACCGCTTCGGCTTCGGCTTTCTTCTGCGCTTCCGCCGCTGCTTTAGCCTGCGCGTCCGCTTTCGCTTTCGCATCCGCTGCGGCTTTCGCCGCCGCTTCTTCAGCCTGTTTCTGCTGCTCCTGCGCTTTCTTCGCGGCCGCTTCCGCTTGTTTCTGCTGTTCCGCCTGCTCGCGCGCCTGTTCCTGCGCGGCTAAACGTTCTTTCTCAAGTTGCTTCAGTCGTTCCTGTTCAGCCGCCTGCTTCTCGCGAAGCTCTTCAGCTTGCTGCTGCGCCTGTTTTTCACGCTGTTCCGCCGCACGCTTCGCGCTCGCCTGTTGCTGCTGCTGACGATCGTACTGCTGAACAACTGCGCCGGGATCGACCATGACGGCGTCGATGGAAGAACCACCGCCGCCCCCGGCTGAAGCCTCTATATGCTCATCGAACGAACTCCAGATCAGCACTGCAAATAAGATAACATGCAGTACCGCTGAAATAATTATCGCCCGTTTGAGCTTGTCGTTTTGTTCGGTTGCCTTTGACACTCTCGGTTCCCAAAAACTGTGCGCCTGTTACTTGCTATCTTTACGTCCCGGAGACGCAGAAGATCAGATAGGCTGCGTCATCAAGCCAACCGATTTCACGCCCGCACTGTGTAACAAGTTCAGCGCTTTAATTATTTCATCGTAAGGCACGTCTTTCGCGCCACCGATTAAGAAGACCGTTTTCGGATTGGACTCCAGGCGACTTTTCGCTTCGGCAATAACCTGCTCTGGCGGCAACTGATCCATCCTGTCTTTCTCAACCACCACGCTGTATTGCCCAATACCGGAAACTTCAATAATGACCGGCGGATCGTCATTGGTGCTGACGGCCTGCGACTCGGTCGCGTCCGGCAGGTCGACTTCCACACTCTGGGTAATGATCGGCGCCGTCGCCATGAAGATCAGCAGCAGCACCAACAGTACGTCGAGCAACGGTACAATGTTGATTTCGGACTTGAGATCGCGACGACCTCGTCCACGCGTTCTGGCCATGGCTTACCCCTTGTTGCTCTCGCTACTGGTAAACGCCTGACGGTGCAGAATGGCGGTGAACTCTTCCATAAAGTTGTCGTAATTCAGTTCCAGTTTGTTCACGCGCTGATTCAGGCGGTTGTAGGCCATAACCGCTGGAATCGCCGCAAACAGACCGATAGCCGTTGCAATCAGCGCTTCCGCGATACCCGGCGCCACCATTTGCAGCGTCGCCTGTTTCACCGCACCGAGGGCGATAAACGCGTGCATAATCCCCCATACCGTACCAAACAGACCAATATACGGACTGATGGAACCCACGGTGCCGAGGAAAGGAATGTGCGTCTCTAATGTTTCCAGCTCACGGTTCATGGAGATACGCATCGCACGGGACGCCCCCTCAACAACCGCTTCCGGCGCATGGTTGTTTGCACGATGCAGACGCACAAACTCTTTGAACCCGCTATAGAAGATTTGTTCCGAACCCGCGAGGCTATCACGACGCCCCTGGCTCTCCTGATACAGGCGAGACAGCTCGATTCCAGACCAGAATTTATCTTCGAACGCTTCCGCTTCGCGCGCCGCAGCGTTAAGAATACGAGTCCGCTGGATGATGATAGCCCAGGATGCGATTGAAAAACCAATCAAAATCAACATGATAAGTTTAACCAGAAGGCTTGCCTTCAGGAACAAATCAAGGATATTCATGTCAGTCACTGCTTAAACTCCGCGACAATAGACTTGGGAAGCGCACGAGGCTTCATTTTGAGTGGATCAACGCAAACAATCAGAACTTCCGCTTCGTTGAGCACGTTGTTCTCTGCGTTGACAATGCGTTGCGTGAAAACCAAAGAGGTGCCACGCATTGACGTAATTTCAGTTTGGACTTCGAGCATATCGTCGAGTCGCGCAGGCGCATAATATTCCAGCGTCATTTTACGCACCACGAAGGCAACCCGTTCAGCCAACAGCACCTGCTGACTGAAGTGATGATGACGCAGCATCTCTGTGCGTGCTCTTTCATAAAAAGCGACGTAACTGGCGTGGTAAACCACACCACCGGCGTCGGTATCCTCATAATAGACACGAACCGGCCATCGAAATATATTCACTGTACATCCCGGTAATGCAAAAAAAGTTAACGCTTTTAAACGTTGCTACTATACGCGCGCGGATGAGGCTTGGGAATGGGGGGAAGTTAAGGGAGAGTAAAAATTTATGGGCTTATGAAAACCCATAAATTTTTAAGGATACTTCTTATTCAAAAGAAGAAAAAAATCAGACCAACAATAAGCACGATATCGGCGAGCAGCGGGCAAAAGATCCCCTGCCAGTGAACGGCGCGAGGACGAAATCCTACGCCATGAATCACGCCCGTACAGACGGCCCACATCAGCAGAAAACCATGCCAGATTTCCAGCTCGCTTGTTTTCGCCGCGAAACGCGTCGGGTCCCAGAAGATGCAGCCTGCTAACACTAACGCCAGCATAAAGGAAAGCGCCCGTAATGGGCGCTTATCCATTACCGCATACAACGTTGCGATAATACTGGTCATTAGCTGTCTTCTTGTCCGGCTTTACCTGATTCTACGTGCTCAAGCGCCAGCGCAGTGATTATCCCAAATGCACAGGCAAGAAGCGTTCCCAGAATCCATGCGAAATACCACATTTTTAGCTCCTTACTTAGTACAGAGAGTGGGTGTTGCTTTCAATATGTTCTTTAGTGATGCGGCCGAACATTTTCCAGTAACACCAGCTGGTGTAGATCAGAATGATCGGTACAAACACCAACGCAACCCAGGTCATCAGGTTCAGCGTTCTCTGGCTGGAGGTCGCATCCCACATGGTCAGGCTCGCATTCATCATGGTGCTGGAAGGCATCACAAACGGGAACATTGCGATACCGGCAGTCAGGATGATGCAGGCCAGGGTCAGAGAAGAGAACAGGAATGCCCATGCTCCTTTCTCCATACGGGAGGTCAGGATAGTCAGCAGCGGCAGAACCACGCCCAGCGCCGGAACCAGCCACAGGATCGGCGTACTGTTGAAGTTCACCATCCACGCACCGGCTTCACGCGCGACTTCTTTGGTCAGCGGGTTAGATGCGGCGTGATGATCCATCGCGGAAGTCACGACATAACCATCAATACCGTAAACCACCCATACGCCCGCCAGCGCGAAGCACACCAGCGTAACCAGCGCGGCTACCTGTGCCGTCGTGCGGGAACGCAGGTGCAGCTCACCCACGGTACGCATTTGCAGATAGGTCGCGCCCTGGGTAATGATCATCCCTACGCTGACGATACCTGCCAGCAGGCCAAACGGGTTCAGCAGCTGGAAGAAGTTACCGGTGTAGTACAGACGCAGATACTCGTCGATATGGAACGGTACGCCCTGCAACAGGTTGCCAAACGCCACGCCGATAACCAGCGGCGGCACAAAGCTCCCCACGAAGATGCCCCAGTCCCACATGTTGCGCCAGCGGGTGTCTTCAATCTTGGAACGGTAGTCAAAACCGACCGGACGGAAGAACAAGGACGCCAGCACGAGGATCATCGCCACATAGAAACCGGAAAACGCCGCAGCGTAAACCATCGGCCAGGCGGCGAACAGCGCGCCACCGGCGGTGATCAGCCACACCTGGTTACCGTCCCAGTGCGGGGCGATGGAGTTGATCATAATTCGACGCTCGGTGTCGTTACGACCGAGGAAACGGGTGAGCATGCCCACCCCCATGTCGAAGCCATCGGTAACCGCAAAACCGATCAGCAGAATGCCAACCAGCAGCCACCAGATAAAACGCAATACTTCATAATCGATCATTTGACGACTCCTGTCTTAGCGTGCCGGCTGAGAGGCCACATTGGGCTGCTCAAAGTGATAGCGACCGGTTTTCAGGCTGCTTGGGCCACGGCGTGCAAACTTGAACATTAAGTACAGCTCCGCCACCAGGAACAGGGTATACAGGCCGCAAATCAGGATCATGGAGAACAGCAGGTCACCGACCGTCAGTGACGAGTTCGCCACGGCGGTTGGCAGCACCTCACCGATCGCCCACGGCTGACGACCATATTCGGCAACGAACCAGCCTGCTTCTACAGCAATCCACGGCAGCGGGATGCCGTACAGCGCCGCGCGCAGCAGCCATTTTTTCTCACCGATGCGGTTACGAATGACGCTCCAGAAGGAGAGCGCGATGATCGCCAGCAGCAGGAAGCCGCACGCAACCATGATACGGAACGCAAAGTACAGCGGCGCAACGCGTGGGATGGAGTCTTTGGTCGCCATCTCAATTTGCGCTTCGGTCGCGTCAGTGACGTTCGGCGTATAGCGTTTAAGCAGCAGACCGTAGCCCAGATCTTTCTTCACGTTATTGAACTGGTCGCGAACGGCCTGGTCGGTAGAACCGGCACGCAGTTCTTCCAGCAGCGCGTAGGCTTTCATCCCGCTACGGATACGTTCTTCATGCTGCACCATCAGGTCTTTCAGACCGATGACCGGCGTATCGACGGAGCGAGTCGCGATAATACCCAGCGCGTAAGGGATCTGGATAGCCAGTTTGTTTTCCTGCGTCTCCTGATCCGGGATACCGAACAGGGTGAAGGAAGCAGGCGCTGGCTGGGTTTCCCATTCCGCTTCAATCGCGGCGAGTTTGGTTTTCTGCACGTCGCCCATTTCGTAGCCGGATTCGTCACCCAGCACGATAACAGACAGCACAGCAGCCATACCGAAGCTGGCGGCGATAGCAAAGGAGCGTTTAGCGAACGCGATGTCGCGGCCTTTCAGCAGGTAGTAAGCACTGATGCCGAGGATGAACATTGCACCGGTCACATAGCCAGACGCCACAGTGTGAACGAATTTCACCTGCGCAACCGGGTTAAGCACCAGTTCGGAGAAGCTCACCATCTCCATACGCATGGTTTCGAAGTTGAAATCCGATGCGATAGGGTTCTGCATCCAGCCGTTCGCCACAAGTATCCACAGCGCAGACAGGTTGGAACCCAGCGCCACCAGCCAGGTAACACACATATGCTGGACTTTACCCAGACGGTCCCAGCCAAAGAAGAACAGACCTACAAAGGTGGATTCGAGGAAGAAGGCCATCAAACCTTCGATTGCCAGCGGCGCACCGAAGATATCCCCTACATAGTGGGAATAGTAAGACCAGTTAGTCCCGAACTGGAACTCCATGGTCAGACCGGTAGCCACACCCAGAGCGAAGTTGATACCAAACAACTTGCCCCAGAACCTGGTCATATCTTTATAAATCTGTTTGCCGGAAAGGACGTATACCGTTTCCATAATGGCCAGCAGGAACGCCATACCGAGCGTCAGCGGCACAAACAGGAAGTGGTACATCGCGGTCAAGGCAAACTGTAAGCGCGACAGTTCGACTATATCTAACATCATGACTCCTTGCTCATCGCATGAAGACTCCGAGAGTGAACCCCGTTAGAAAGGGTCACACGCATGCCCCAATAAAATTTATTTGCTCCCCTTCACCGTTGCCGTTTCATCATCAGAGGAAACAGCAATGATAAAAAGTTACAAACATGTTAATAAAAAACCTAAATTGATCCCGCAAATATATTACGCCGTAAAATCCCTACAATAAACAGGTTTTTATTGAGTCAAATTTGCATTTTTCGACATTGATCAATTTATAGCTAATTTACCAGTTTCAGGCCAATTTGATCGGCGACAATTTATCGTGTTTTGACATCTTTTTCCAAGCATTAAACATTGATTTAAATCAAAAACACCAAAATTCGTTAACGGTGTATACAATGCGTAAACACAGTGAAAACAATGTTGCGCATATGTATCTCTGAGGGTGTTGGCGGTTATCTAATAGAAAGGTATATATAAAAAAACAGCATTTCATTTAACGTTATCATCGACGACATTCTTTTGCCGTCTGCAACTATTTAGCGTAGACGCTTCAGCGTAATTTTCCACAGGGTCAATTCGCCATGAAAATAATCACAAATATTTTACTTTTAAGCCCATTGAAATTAACACCGGATTGTTATTATTCCGTTAACAATAAAGCCACGCTAAGCGTGGCTTTAATCTGTTTGTCTGAGATTCAGGCAAGCGTGTAGCTAAACGTTCGGGACTGCCCCGGCAGAAAGAGGCCAGCCCCACTTGCGCCCTCTCCTTTCGCAGGGCACGCCTGTTCATCCATCATGGTCTCTGTACATGCGCTAACGGCTCTGCCGAAGGCAACGGTGGCATCACATGAGGTTGTTTCGGACGGATTGTACAGGCGCAGGATGACATCATCGCGATCCTCTGCTTTTTTCAGCGCGCTTAACAGGCAGCCCACCGGCGACATCGTTAACAGGCTGTAATGTTCCGGTACGCAAACATCGGCCTTGTTGAGTTTCATCGCATCCCAGGGAATTTTGTTATAGCACTGAACAGGCGTCAGCCACGCCTTCGCCTGTTGCGCGACACCGGCGCTAAAAGGCGTTCCGCTATAGCTGAACAGGCTAAACCGACTGCGTAGCATTCCGCGCATTTGTGAATCCGGCACCGCCATTTTGATGCCGGAAGGCCGCCCTGGCCGCAGCAGTAGATCCTCTTTCCCCAGCAGCCCCACCCCACGCAGGAGCGTTAAGGCGAACGTTTTCTTCCCTTCGCCGATAACTTCAAATTCACGTAATCCCTCCGTGAAAAGCGCAAGGCCATTTCTCTCTTCCTGAAGCGCCGCATAGTTCAGCATATTCCAGACCGGTACCGGCGCCTCTTTCCACCCCTCTTCCTGCCAGTTTTCCATCGCGCTGTCCTGTACTGGGCGCGTCACTGCGCCAAACTGGGTGTCCGCCAGCACAACATCCGTCGTGAACGGCGTGGGGATTAACACCCGCACGCGGTGATCGTCAGCCTGATTATCCAGCGCCACCTCAACATCAATGCGTCTGCTGTTATGGCTCAGGGTAACGGCGATCTCCACGCCTAACGTTCCGTTGCGCTGCCGCGCGCTGCGTTCGGCAAGATTCGCCGGAACCGCCAGGGCATAGCGAATGACAACCCTGCTCTGCCACGCGTCATGAATCACTTCATATTCCGGTTTTGCCGTCGTCGAAGTAAGCAGCCACTCTTCTCTGGCGGGGGAGTAATCGTACTCATCGCCATCGTCGGATCCCTCTTCCAGCGCCAGTATGCGCTGATAACGCACGCCGCTGTCTTTATCGCGCAGGTTCAGAGTACCGTCATCATTCGCCGTAATCTGCCAGAACGCGTTCTCCAGCAGCGCGTCTGATGAAACCGTCGGGCTCACCACATTGCCCGCTGCGTTCGGTTCGATATAAAGCGTGCGATAGCCCATTGAAGGGATAATCTGCTGGATCTGGATATCAAATTCCATAAACGGCTCGTAGTTACCGTAATGCACAATCTGGCGGTCGATTAAACCGGGATCGATCTCCCGGGCCTGGCGAATGCAATAAGGAATGGCGTTGCCCCGATCATCCCGCAGAGAGAACTGGCTGGCGCGCAGGCGTACCGTGGTGTTAATCACCTCTTCACGCGGCCACGGCATCAGGTTAAACAGCACCAGTTTGTCGGCATCGCTCTGCGGCATGTTGTCGGCGATTTTGCGCTGATAAAAACAGATCAGGTTGTCGGCCATATCCTCAGCCAGCTCGAAACGGGACGCAATTTCGCGGTGTACTTTGTCACTGCAACAGCAGCCGATGCTGTCGTGGGCGTGATTCTTCAGAATCTCTTTCCACATTTTCTCCAGCAGGCCGTGGTGATACTCAAACCCCAGCGTCCAGGCCAGCGTCGCCAGCGGCTCAAGAATGTTGACGATTTTGTTCTCAATGCGCGCATGGGCGATTTTGATGTCCATCCGCGTCGAACCAATGGTGCGATGAACGCGCATATATTTGCCATCAATAAACTCGCCTTTCAGCGTGGCAAGCTGCTCGCGGCGGGCTTCTATGTGTTCAAACACCTCTTCAAAGCGGCTCATCACAAACTTACGCTGCGGGTAGATTTCGCGCAGTTTATCCATCACCGCAAAGATATTTTGCTGCAACGGCATCTGATCGTGGCCATTCGGCAGCAAAATTTCTTTGGTCAGCGACGCGCGCTCCAGCACATCGAAGTAGCTGTCGAGACGTTTACGCAGCCCGGCCTCGTCCTCCGGTAAGTACTTACCAATCGCGTAGCCCAGCGGCAGCACCTGCGCCGTCACTTCACTGCCATCCGCGCTTTGCCATAAAAACTCGGTTTTATCGGTGCCGTGGCGTTCCGAACAACCACGCCAGAACATGGCGCGGGTAATACCGAAACCGTTATAGATATGCGGAAGCTGCCCCGACATGCCGAACGAATCCGGCAGATAGCCAATTTTCATCGGTTCGCCAAACGCCTGGCAGTCGCGCATACCGTACATCAGATTACGCACGATCGACTCCCCGGATACCAGCGTGGTATCCGTTTGGGTATACCACGGGCCGATAATCAGTTTTCCGGCCTGCACCAGTTTTCTTACCCGCGCTTTATTTTCCGCTTTGACGGCGAAATAGTCCTCCAGCACCGCCGTCTGCCCGTCAAGGACATAGTATTTATACTCTGCATCCTGCTCCAGGCGGGTCAGGATCTCCTCCATATTGTTGACCAGCAAAATACGTGACGCTTCCGTGGTGAAATACCATTCACGATCCCAGTGCATGTGCGGCGTAATGTGAACGCGAGATACTGCTTTCATCTTCGTTTCCTGTTAGTTCGTTTATGGCAACACATTGTTAGTCAGATACTTGCCCTGCTTTACCGCATGACGACGCCAGAACAGCAGGATAGTGGTCGATATCGCTGTCCCCACTAACGCTGCGCCAAACCAGCCTGCGGCGGCGGCGAAACCGCCGTATCCGGCGTCATGCAAAAGAAAGAGTGAAAAAATGCCTGCGCCCGGCGTCGAAAGACCAATGTTCATCGCGCCGACAATCGCGCCCGTCACCATTGACCCCAGAACAAAAGAACCGATAACCCGCAGCGGATCTTCAATCGCCATCGGGATTGCCCCTTCCGTAATGCCCGCCAGCCCCAGTAGCCAGGTCGACTTTCCTGTTTCGATCTCAAACTCTTTGAACAGCCTCGGCGCCAGCATCGTTGATGCCGTTACGGTGAAGGCGGACACCATTTTGACCGAGGCGAAAATGGCATACGGGCCGTAGACGCCGTTCGCCATCGCCCCAAGGCAGAACGCGTAAGACGCTTTATTGACCGGCCCGCCCAAATCGAAAGAACACATAAAGCCGAGAATCGCGCCAAGCAGCAGCGCATTGGCGCCGCTCAGCCCATTAAGCCAGGCGGTCAGCGCGTTGTTGATCCACGCAACGGGCTCGCCCACCACAAACAGCATCAGGCTGCCCGCGCCTAAGGTGCCGATGACCGGATACAGATAGAAGGTCAGGAAGCCGTTGAATTTGCTGCTCAGGCGAAGATGGTTTTTCACCCAGCGCATCAGATATCCGGCGATCAACCCCCCCGCAATCGCGCCGAGAAAGCCGGAGCCAATCATATTGGCGGCAAGACCGGCGGCGAATCCGGGAGCCAGCGCGGGTTTATCCGCCAGCGAATAGGCGGTATAAGCGGCGAGCACCGGCACCATCAGGATGCCGAGCATCCCACCGCCCAGCTTGCGGTACATCCACAGCCAGGAGTTCTCCTGATCGAAGAGATGCTGCAAGCCGAGCATTTGCGCCAGCAGCACCGACACGGCCAGTACGGTTCCCCCGGCGACAATCAGCGGCACGGCGAACGAGATGCCGCTCAACAGCGCCTGTTTTAACTCCGTTTTCAGACTCTTAGGCGCTGCCGTTTCCTGGTAAACCGCGCGATCGCCCTGCACGGGCTCCAGCGCCAGCGTTTGTTGGATCAATGCTTCGGCATGGCGGATAGGTTCGGCGACGGGTACCGACAGCGCAGGAATGCCCGCAAAGCGCTCACTCTCTTTTATCGCCACCTCTGCGGCGAAAATGCAGGCTTTTGCCGCGTTGAGCTGCTGCGCGGTAAGACGGCCTTCAATTCCGTTAGCGCCCTGCTTTTCCACATACACGTTCACGCCCAGTTTGCGTCCCGCTTTTTCCAGATACTCCGCCGCCATATAGGTGTGCGCAATCCCTGCCGGGCACGCCGTTACGCAAACGATGGTCGGCGCATCCTGTAAGGGCTGAAAAGCGCTTTCCTGATATTGGTCGTCCAGCGTCGACAGTAGCTCATCCGCCGTGGTCGCTGCCAGAATCCTCGCGCGGGTGTCATCATCCGCCAGTCGCGTGGTGAGTGCGGTCAGCAACTGCATATGGGTGCTTCCCGCTTCGCCTGGCGGAATGGCGAGCAGAAAAATCAGCGTCACCGCTTCCGGCCCGTCAACCCCTTCCCACATCATGGGTTCGCGCAGGGTGGCCACGGCAAATGCCGCTTCTTTAACCGCCGACGTTTTACCATGCGGCACCGCCAGCCCTTCTCCCAACGCCGTTGGCCCCTGGCTTTCACGCAAAAAGACTTCTTCAAGGTAAGCATCGGAATCTGAAATTTTCCCCAGTTGCACGAGCCGCTGGGTTAACGCGTGAATAGCCTCTTCACGACTGCCAAACCGGGCGTTCAGGCATAAAGCGTCGCGGTGGGTTAACGTCGTCAGGTTCATCATAGTCCTCACACTGTCATTGTATGTTTCAGAAATTGTGCCAGATGAAACAATACATTTATGTGATCATTTTCACTTACGCAAAATAATTTGTATTTAATTTGTATTATTTACAAGAGCTATTGATCGGGCATAATCAACGAAGTCGTATTAATTCATTCATACAAAAGTAAAAAGATGAGCCAAAAACCGTTATACCGACAGATTGCCGATCGAATCCGCGAGCAGATTGAACGTGGCGAACTGAAAGCAGGCGACGCGTTACCCACCGAGCAGGCATTGCAGCATGCGTTTGGCGTGAGCCGGGTCACGGTACGCCAGGCGCTCAAGCAACTGACCGAACAGCAGATCATCGAAAGCATTCAGGGCAGCGGGACCTATGTGAAAGAAGAGCGGGTCAATTACGATATCTACCAGCTAACCAGCTTTTACGAAAAACTCGCCGATCGCCATGTTGACACCCACAGTGACGTTTTGGTTTTTGAAGTGATCCCGGCGGACGACTTTCTGCGCAACCAGTTACAACTGGCGGAGAACAACCGGGCCTGGCACGTAAAACGCGTGCGTTACATTAAGCAAAAACCCGTCGCCCTCGAAGAGACATGGATGCCGCTGGCGCTCTTTCCCGACCTGACCTGGCAGGTGATGGAAAATTCCAAGTATCACTTTATTGAAGAGGTGAAGCAGATGGTCATTGATCGCAGCGAGCAGGAGCTGATCCCGATCATGCCAACCGAAGAAATGAGCCGCACGCTGGCGATCAGCGCAAGTAAACCGATCCTGGAAAAGGTCTCTCGCGGATTTCTGAAAGACGGTCAGGTATTTGAATATAGCCGTAATGCGTTTAATACCGATGATTATAAATTTACGTTGATCGCGCGCAGAAAACAGCGCTGATCATGTTTTCTGTTCACGGTATTGTGACAATATGCTACCGGGCTCACAAATAATCCGCCCGGTAAGAAAGAACAAATTATTATCATATTTATCCTTTCATTAACAATAAACCGTGTTCCTATAGAAACATCCATTTCTGTTCCGTTATTTAACTCACAGTTTTGCCTTTGTATTATATTTATCTCTCAATAACCGTTTGCAAAAATAAATAAGACCGCGATCACAAACACAGCATATTATTTATTAACTCCCTGTTCCAATTAAATTAACCAGAGCTGGGCAATCAATAATAACTCATTGATAACAAACACACTTCTAATGATTAATTAAGAACATTAGTTTTAAGAAAGATATTTTGAAAATAGATCAATTGCATCCCTTCCCGCCTGCACAGACACTCCATGACTATTAAAAGGTTGCAGAAACCTGAGTGCGCAATATTAAACGAAGACTCTTACCTTTTGTTCATCAGCTCTACAGAGGATTACTCATGAAAAAATCAACACTTGTTATTGGCGTCATTGGTGCTGACTGCCATGCAGTAGGCAATAAAGTTTTGGATCGCGTTTTTACTGCCCATGATTTTCGCGTAATCAATCTGGGGGTCATGGTAAGCCAGGATGAATATATTGATGCCGCAATCGAAACCGGCGCCGATGCGATTGTCGTGTCATCCATTTACGGCCACGGCGATATCGACTGCCTCGGTTTACGTGAACGCTGCATCGAACGCGGTATTGGTGACATTCTGCTCTATGTCGGCGGCAATCTGGTGGTGGGTAAACATGACTTTGCCGACGTGGAAGCGAAGTTTAAAGAGATGGGCTTTAACCGCGTCTTTGCGCCAAGTCATGATCTGGAAGATGTGTGCCGGTTAATGGCCGGGGACATTAACCCGCGTCATGGTGTTGAACAGCGCTGCCTTGAAGAGGCCATCTGATGCAAATCGTCTCTGTCGATATCGGCTCGACATGGACCAAAGCCGCCCTCTTCGCCAGGGAGGGGGATGCGTTAACCCTGGTGAACCATGTCCTGACACCAACCACCACATACCATCTGGCAGACGGTTTTTTTGCCAGTCTGAATCAGGTACTGAATGTCGCCGATGCCCGTCCGTTGCTGAAAAGCGGCGAAGTGCAGTTGAAATACTCCTCATCGGCAAAAGGCGGGCTCGCCGTCGCCGCTATAGGGCTGGTGCCGTCTATCACGCTGGAATCCGCAAAAGTTACCGCCCACTCAGCGGGGGCGAAGATCGCGCAATATTACGCGTATAAGCTCAACCGCCATGACATCCAGGCGTTAGAAAACTCGCCGCCGGACATCCTGCTGTTTACCGGCGGTACGGATGGCGGCGAAGAAAGCTACGGCCTGGCGAATGCACGCGCGCTGGCGAACTCAAATCTGGATTGCGCGATTATTTATGCCGGAAACCGTGACATTCAGGATGAGGTACAGGCCATTCTGGGGCACAAAGATCTGACCACGGTAGACAACATTCTGCCCGACCTCGATCACCCGAATCCGTATGCCGCCCGCCAGGCCATTTGCGATCTGTTCCTGTCCCGCATCGTGAAAGGCAAAGGGCTGGACGTGATTGTTGGCGAAACCGGCGAAGAGCCGATGCCAACGCCGTGGACCGTCTACGAGCTGGTTAAAGCCATCAGCGACATCGACAGCGCATGGAAAGAGTTCATGCTGATCGATATGGGCGGCGCCACCACCGACGTGTACTCCGCCTGCGCCAATATGCTCTCTCCCGATACCGTGCTGCATGGCGTGCCGGAACCGTTCGTCAAACGCACCGTTGAAGGCGATCTCGGGATGCGTGTCTCTGCCCTTGTGGTCGGAGAAAGCACCCAGGAGATGGTAAACGTCGTGTTTGCCCAACAGCCTGAGCGTCAGGAGGCGTTCTACGGCTATCTGCGCCACCTGGTTTCCCACCCCGATTACCTTCCCCGCAGCGACGAAGAGAAATTCTTCGACGCCCTGCTGGCAGGGCTGTGCGTGGGTTATGCCAGCGAACGTCACGCGGGCACCAAAAAGCAGGTCTGCACCTGCGTGGGCAACGTCGACTTACAGATGGGGCGCGACCTCACCACCGTTCGCAAAGTTGTCGGTTCCGGCGGATGGCTCTCCCGCGCCAGTCAGTTCGACATCCATCGCTGGTTGAAATACCGCGAGCTGGACGATGACGGCAGACGCATTCTCTTACCCGGGCAGTTTGACTATTACCGCGATTCAAAAGGCTTGCTTCCTCTGCTGGCGAACGTCGCCAGGCTGTACCCGCAGCTCGCCGCTCGCACCAGTATTCAATGTTTAACCCTATAAAACCTAAGGCAGCTACGAATGGAACTCCGAAATAAAAAATTAACCCATGACGAATTCATGACCGAGCGGCATCAGGTATTGCAAACCTGGCATACCGGCAAGGACGTCGAGAATTTTGAAGATGGCGTGAAGTATCAGCAAACCATTCCAGAGAAAAAACGCTTTTCTCACGCCCTGTTAAAAGCCGATCAGGAAGGCAAAACGCTCAGCCAGCCGCGCGCGGGCGTGGCGCTGATGGATGAACACATCGCGCTGCTCAAAACGTTGCAGGAAGAGTGCGATCTGCTTCCCAGCACCATCGATGCCTATACCCGTCTGAACCGTTACGAAGAAGCGGCGATCGGTATTCAAAAATCCATCGAAGCAGGCACCTCTAAGCTGAACGGCCTGCCGGTTGTCAACCACGGCGTTGCTGCCTGCCGCCGGATGACGGAAGCGCTGGAAAAACCCATTCAGGTTCGTCACGGTACGCCGGATGCGCGACTGCTGGCGGAAATCGCGATGGCCAGCGGCTTCACCAGCTATGAAGGCGGCGGCATCTCCTACAACATTCCTTACGCCAAGCGCGTCACGCTGGAAAAATCAATCCGCGACTGGCAGTACTGCGACCGTCTGATGGGAATGTATGAAGAGCACGGCATCCGTATTAACCGCGAGCCGTTCGGCCCGCTGACCGGCACGCTGATCCCGCCGTTTATGTCCCACGCGGTCGCCATCATCGAAGGTCTGCTGGCGCTGGAACAGGGCGTGAAGTCGATTACCGTCGGCTATGGCCAGGTGGGCAGCCTGACGCAGGATATCGCCGCCATTCAGTCACTGCGCGAACTGTCCCACGAATATTTCCAGAACTACGGCTTTGATGATTACGAACTGAGCACCGTCTTCCACCAGTGGATGGGCGGCTTCCCGGAAGATGAATCCAAAGCGTTCGCCATTATCTCCTGGGGCGCAGCGGTGGCGGGTATGTCCGGCGCGACCAAAGTGATCACCAAGAGTCCGCACGAAGCCTTCGGTATCCCAACGGCCGCCGCAAACGCCCAGGGGCTTAAAGCCTCTCGCCAGATGCTCAATATGGTCAGCGACCAGAAATTCCCGCCGTGCGCGGCCGTAGAACAGGAAGTCGAACTGATTAAGTGCGAAGTCCGTGCGGTGCTGAAAAAAGTCTTTGAGCTGGGTAACGGCGATGTGGCGCGCGGCACGGTGCTGGCTTTTGAAGCCGGCGTGCTGGACGTCCCTTTCGCCCCGGCCTCCTGTAACGCAGGCAAAATCCTGCCGGTTCGCGATAACTCCGGCGCCATTCGCATCCTTGAAGCCGGTGCGGTTCCGCTGCCGAAAGATATCCTCGCCCTGCACCACGATTACGTCGCTGAGCGCGCCCATTTTGAAGGACGCAAGCCCTCATTCCAGATGGTTGTTGATGACATCAACGCGGTATCCCACAGTCAATTAATAGGAAGACCATAATGAAAATTAAACAGGCCCTTTTCACCGCTGGCTACTCCTCATTCTATTTCGACGATCAGCAGGCGATTAAAAACGGCGCGGGTCATGATGGATTCATTTATACCGGCGCGCCGGTCACGCCCGGCTTTACCTCTGTGCGTCAGGCGGGCGAGTGCATCTCGGTACAGCTGATTCTGGAAAATGGCGCGGTAGCGGTCGGTGACTGCGCCGCCGTGCAGTATTCCGGCGCTGGCGGTCGTGACCCGCTGTTCCTGGCAGAGCACTTTATTCCGTTCCTGAACGATCACATTAAACCGCTGCTGGAAGGTCGTGATGTCGATGCATTCCTGCCGAACGCCCGCTTCTTCGACAAGCTGCGCATTGACGGCAATCTGCTGCACACCGCCGTGCGTTACGGCCTGTCGCAGGCGCTGCTCGACGCCACCGCGCTGGCGTCCGGTCGTCTGAAAGCAGAAGTGGTTTGCGATGAATGGCAGTTGCCGTGCGTCCCGGAAGCGATTCCGTTATTTGGTCAGAGCGGCGACGATCGCTATATCGCCGTCGATAAGATGATCCTCAAAGGCGTTGACGTGCTGCCGCATGCGCTGATCAACAACGTGGAAGAGAAACTGGGCTTTCAGGGCGAGAAACTGCGTGAGTATGTACGCTGGCTGTCCGATCGCATCCTGAGCCTGCGCACCAGCCCACGCTATCACCCGACGCTGCATATTGATGTCTACGGCACCATCGGCCTGATCTTCGATATGGACCCGGTACGCTGCGCGGAGTACATCACCAGCCTGGAGAAAGAAGCGCAGGGTCTGCCGTTGTACATTGAAGGCCCGGTGGATGCCGGTAACAAACCGGATCAGATCCGTCTGCTGACCGCGATCACCAAAGAGCTGACCCGCCTCGGTTCCGGCGTGAAAATTGTCGCTGACGAATGGTGTAACACCTATCAGGACATCGTCGATTTCACTGACGCGGGCAGTTGCCACATGGTGCAGATCAAAACCCCGGATCTCGGCGGCATTCATAACATCGTTGACGCCGTGCTCTATTGCAACAAACACGGGATGGAAGCCTATCAGGGCGGCACCTGTAACGAAACCGAGATCAGCGCCCGCACCTGCGTACATGTCGCGCTGGCCGCGCGCCCGATGCGGATGCTGGTGAAACCGGGTATGGGCTTCGATGAAGGTCTCAACATCGTGTTTAACGAGATGAACCGTACCATCGCGCTGTTGCAGACAAAGGATTGAGAAATGGCACGCACATTTAAGATCTTATCGCCGACGGCCATTCTGGGCTATGGCTTCCCGGAAGAGAGCTTTCGCAAAGCGATGGAGGAGTCGCCGGATCTGATCGCCGTTGATGCCGGTTCCTCCGATCCTGGCCCCCACTACCTGGGGGCAGGGAAACCCTTTACCGACAGGGCGGGAGTGAAACGCGATCTGCGCTATATGATCACCGCTGGCGTAAAAAACGATATCCCGGTGGTGATCGGCACTGCCGGAGGCTCCGGCGCGGCGCCGCATCTGGAGTGGTGTCGCCAGATAATCCTTGAGATTGCGCAGGAAGAGAAACTGTCGTTCTCGATGGCGCTTATCCCGTCAGATGTTGATAAAGCGATCGTTCACCAGGCGCTGGATAACGGCAAAATCACCGCGCTGGATTTCGTCCCGGAACTGACCCACGACGCGATCGACCAAAGCACCTATATCGTCGCGCAAATGGGCATCGAACCTTTCCAGCGGGCGCTGAAAGCCGGTGCGCAGGTGGTGCTGGGCGGACGCGCTTACGATCCGGCCTGCTTCGCGGCGCTGCCGATCATGCAGGGCTTTGATGAAGGTCTGGCGCTGCACTGCGGCAAGATCCTTGAGTGCGCGGCCATCGCCGCGACGCCGGGTTCCGGTTCCGACTGCGCGATGGGGATCATTGACGATAACGGCTTTACGCTCAAAACGTTCAATCCAAAGCGCAAGTTCACCGAAACCTCTGCGGCGGCGCACACCCTGTATGAGAAATCCGATCCGTACTACCTGCCGGGGCCGGGCGGCGTGCTGAATCTGAAAGGGTGCAGCTTCAAAGCGGTCAACGAGGGCGAGGTCTACGTCAGCGGTTCCCGTCACGAAGAGACGCCGTACGCGCTGAAGCTGGAAGGCGCGCGTCAGGTGGGCTTCCGCTGTCTGACCATCGCCGGGACGCGCGACCCGATCATGATTGCCAGCATTGACACCATTCTCGAAGAGGTGAAGACCAGCGTGGCGCGTAACCTCTCGCTGAATGATGACAGCATCCGCATGACGTTCCACCTGTACGGTAAGAACGGGGTGATGGGCAATCACGAACCGATGCAGAGCGCCGGGCACGAACTGGGCATATTGCTCGACGTAGTCGCGCCGACGCAGGATATCGCCAACAGCGTCTGTTCGCTGGTGCGTTCCACCCTCCTGCACTATGGCTATGAAAACCGGATTGCGACGGCGGGCAACCTCGCCTTCCCGTTCTCGCCTTCCGACATTCAAAGCGGGCCAGTGTATGAGTTTTCAATCTATCACCTGATTGAAGCGAGCGACGCGCTGCAATTTGATTTCCACCTCGAACAGGTGACGCCGGAAGGAGTTCAGGCATGAAACACTCGATTTGCTCACTGGCGCAGGTGATTCGTTCCAAAAACGCCGGACCGTACGAACTGGTTTTAGATATTTTGTTTAAAACCCGGGAAGACTATCAGCGGGTAAAAGCATCGGAACAATTAACGCCGCAGCTTATTGCCCGTTTATATAACGTCGAGCCTGATTTTATTCATCGCATTGTCTGGTTTGATCCGGCAAATGCGGTAAAAATTGTCATGCCGCGCGATATTATTTCCGGCAACGTTGGTGACAATGATGTTTATGGCGCGCAGCAACACGCGCCGCTATTAAGTATTACCTTCGACTTGTAGTCATAACAATACAACAACAGCCATCAGGATACAGGATTTTGCTGTATCACTGTTTTCCTGATTATTCATGCGGTTGGTCATAACAAGCGCGTACCTGAGCGGTTGTCTGCGTTCGGGTATGCGCTGCCCTACACATTATTCTCCAACCATTATCCGATGGAGCAAACATGAAAAAAATAAGTTTAACCAAAATGATCATATTAGGCCTGATACTCGGCATGATTGCCGGGGTGGCCATTAATAATATGGCATCGGCTGAAACAGCAAAATCGTACGCCCAGGACATCTCTATTTTTACCACCATATTTTTGCGCATGGTAAAAATGATTATTGCCCCCCTGGTTATTTCAACGTTAGTGGTGGGGATCGCCAAAATGGGCGATGCCAAAACGCTGGGGCGTATATTCTCTAAAACCTTTTTCCTGTTTATTTGCGCCTCATTGTTGTCTATTGCGTTGGGTCTGGTCATCGTCAATATGTTCCAGCCAGGCGCAGGCATTAACTTTGTGGCACACGACGCAGGCGCGGTTGCCGCCGTGCAGTCTGAACCCTTCACGCTGAAAGTCTTTATCTCGCACGCCGTGCCCACCAGCATTATCGATGCGATGGCGCGCAACGAGATCCTGCAAATTGTGGTGTTCTCCATTTTCCTCGGTTGCAGCCTGGCCGCTGTTGGTGAAAAAGGCGCCGCCATCGTTAAAGTGCTCGACTCGCTGGTGCACGTCATGCTGAAGCTGACAGGTTACGTGATGCTGTTTGCGCCGCTGACCGTCTTTGCCGCCATCTCCGGTTTGATTGCTGAACGCGGTCTGGGCGTGATGGTCAGCGCCGGGATCTTCATGGGAGAGTTCTACCTGACGCTGGGGATGCTGTGGGCGATCCTGATTGGCCTGTCGACAATGATTGTCGGGCCGTGCATCAGTCGTCTGACCAAAGCAATCTTCGAACCCGCGCTGCTGGCCTTTACCACGTCCAGCTCGGAAGCGGCTTTCCCCGGTACGCTGGACAAACTGGAGAAGTTTGGCGTCTCTTCCAAGATTGCCAGCTTCGTACTGCCTATCGGTTACTCCTTTAACCTCGTCGGCTCAATGGCCTACTGCTCGTTTGCCACCGTGTTTATCGCCCAGGCGTGCAACATTGAACTGAGCATGGGCGAGCAGATCACCATGCTGCTGATTCTGATGCTGACCTCCAAAGGAATGGCAGGCGTGCCGCGTGCGTCAATGGTGGTTATCGCCGCTACCCTCAACCAGTTCAACATTCCAGAAGCCGGTCTGATCCTGCTGATGGGCGTCGATCCGTTCCTCGATATGGGCCGTTCTGCCACCAACGTGATGAGTAATGCGATGGGTGCGGCGATTGTCGGTCGTTGGGAAGGCGAGCACTTCGGCGCAGGCTGCCGTGGCAAAGCACCGGTCAAAACCCCGGAACAGGAGCGCCCGGCAACCGAACACTCAGAAGTGGCGATGTCCTGATACCACAGCGATGCCGGATGGCGCTAACGCTTATCCGGCCTACGGTTTGCGCATTGTTGTAGGCCGGACAGCCGTCCGGCAAAAATAACTTAAAGGTGAGAAGTTAATATGTCTAAACCATTTGTCTGGCAGGAACCGTTTGTTCAAAGCAAAGATACGACGGAATATGAATTACTCAGCGACAAGCACATTACGGTAACGGAGTTAGACGGTGAAGAGGTTATCAAAGTCGCGCCTGAAGCGCTGACTCTGCTGGCCCAACAGGCATTTTATGAAGCCTCGTTTTTCCTGCGCACCGCGCATCTGAAGCAGATTGCCAGCATCCTGCACGATCCGCAGGCCAGCAGTAATGATAAGTACGTCGCGCTGCAACTGTTACGCAATGCCGAAGTCTCGGCGAAAGGCGTACTGCCAAACTGCCAGGACACGGGAACGGCAACCATTGTGGCGAGCAAAGGTCAGCACGTCTGGACAGGCGGCAACGATGCCGAAGCCCTGAGCAAAGGCGTGTACATCACTTTCCAGGAAAATAACTTACGCTACTCCCAGAACGCCCCGCTGGACATGTACACCGAGGTGAATACCCAAACCAACCTGCCCGCCCAGATTGATATCAGCGCGACGCCGGGTGACGAATACCGGTTTCTCTTCGTCAATAAAGGCGGCGGTTCCGCCAACAAAGCGGCGCTGTTTCAGGAAACCAAATCTATTCTGCAACCCGAAAAACTCACCGCTTTCCTGATCGAAAAAATGCGGTCGCTGGGAACAGCAGCCTGCCCGCCCTACCATATCGCTTTTGTGGTTGGCGGATTGTCTGCCGACCAGGCGCTGAAAGTGGCGAAGCTGGCCTCAACCAAATATTACGACACCCTGCCGACCAGCGGAAACGAGCTGGGCCAGGCGTTTCGCGACACGGCGCTGGAAACAACCCTGCTCAATGCCAGCCGCGAGTTTGGCATCGGAGCACAGTTTGGTGGCAAATATTTCGCTCATGATATCCGCGTTATCCGCCTGCCGCGTCACGGCGGCTCCTGCCCCATCGCAATGGCGCTCTCCTGCTCTGCCGACCGCAATATTAAAGCGAAAATCAACAAGCGCGGCATCTGGCTGGAAAAACTCGAACACAATCCGGGAAAATTTATTCCTGAATCCCTGCGCGTGGAAAACAGCGCCCAGACCGTACAGCTCGATCTCAACCGTCCGCTGCGCGAGATCCTGCATAACCTTTCCACGCTGCCTGTCGGCACCCGACTGTCGCTGAACGGCCCGATTGTCGTCGCCCGCGATATCGCGCACGCCAAAATTAAAGAGCGTCTGGATAACGGCGAACCGATGCCGGACTACATGAAAAATCACATTGTTTATTACGCGGGGCCAGCCAAAACGCCGGAAAAACAGGCCTGCGGCTCGCTCGGCCCGACCACCGGCGGGCGCATGGACGGCTATGTTGACGCCTTCCAGGCGGCGGGCGGCAGTTTGATCATGCTTTCGAAAGGCAACCGCAGCCAGCAAGTGACCGAGGCCTGCCACAAGCATGGCGGCTTCAATCTTGGCAGCATTGGCGGCGCCGCCGCGCTTCTGGCGCAGCAGTACGTTAAAAGCTTGCGCTGCCTTGAGTATCCCGAACTGGGGATGGAAGCCGTGTGGATGATGGAGGTCAAAAACCTGCCCGCCTTTGTGCTGGTGGATGATAAAGGCAATAACTTCTTCAGCCAGTTTGAGCAGCAACATCGCTGCGCGACCTGTCCGGCAGGACATTAAGGAGCATTTATGGAAGCGCGAGCCAATACTGACAGGCACCGCCAGCGGCAGCAAAAACTGAAAGAACAGGTGGACACCCGCGTGGCGGCGGCCACGGAACAGAAAGGAGTCCTGATTGTTTTCACCGGGAACGGTAAAGGAAAATCGACGGCGGCCTTTGGCACCGCGACCCGCGCGGTCGGTCACGGCAAAACCGTTGGCGTCGCGCAATTTATTAAAGGTCAGTGGGATAACGGTGAATACAACACGCTGCAACCGCTGGGCGTTGAGTTTCACATTATGGGCACCGGTTTTACCTGGGAGACGCAGGATCGGGAAGCGGATATACAGGCGGCGGAAGCCGTCTGGCAGGAAGGCAGGCGCATGCTCGCCGACCCGCGTTACGATCTGGTGGTGCTGGATGAACTGACGTACATGCTGGCTTATCACTACCTGGACACCCAGGACGTGATCGCCGCGATTGTGAATCGTCCCGAACAGCAGAGCGTGATCGTTACCGGTCGCGGGTGTCATACGCAATTACTGGAACTCGCCGATACGGTCAGCGAAGTCCGCCCGGTGAAGCATGCATTCGATAGCGGCATTCAGGCGCAGGCCGGGATAGACTGGTAGCCGCGCCTTTGCCTGATGGCGCTGCGCTTATCAGGCCTACAGTCCTCACCGCCTGTAGGCCGGATAAAGCCACCGGCCGCCATCCGGCATCAGTTCTCACCGCTTGCAGGCCGGATAAGGCCACTGGCCACCATCCGGCATCAGTTCTCACCGCTTGTAGGCCGGATAAGGCCACCGGCCGCCATCCGGCATCAGCGCTCCACCGCTGAGATTACCGATTTTTGCAGCAGCCAGTCACGGAAGATCTGTAAATACCGGGATTCCGCTTTTTCTTCGCGCCACGTCATAATAAACCGGTTCCCTGTACGCATCGGCACATCGCAGGGAATCACCATCTCACCGTTATCCAGATCGTGCTGGATCGCAAACCGGGGCAATAGCGCCACGCCCAGATTAGAACGCACGGCGGCAATCAGCATCGACAATAAATCAAAGCGCGGGCCTTTATTCACCAGCGGACTGTTGATATCCGACAGCGCGAACCATTCCTGCCAGCCTTTGATGCGCGTACTTTGATGCAAAAGAGGAAATTCATTGAGCAACTCTTCTACGGTCAGTTTTTGATTCGGCTGAGGTAAAAGGCTGCCACTGCATACGGGTAAAATTTCCTCTTCAAATAAATACTCCACCTCTGACCAGGGCGAGCAAAAATCTTCCCGCATAATGGCGGCGTCATACTCACGGTTAAGAAAATCACCAATATTCGCCAGCGAATGAATATTAACGATAATGTCAGGATTTATTTTATTAAATTCACGTAAATTCGGAATCAGCCAGTGGGTACTGAACGTTGGGTTCACCGCCAGCTCAATGACCTGAACGGTGGGTTGCCAGGTCATTATCGTATTGGTATCGCGTTCAAGTTTGTTAAGTGTTTCTTTAACAATGCTCAGATAATGCTTACCGGCTGCATTTAAAAAAATTCGCTTTTTGGCATGGTTAAATAACGAGGTATGTAAAAAATCCTCCAGCGCATTCACCTGCCGGAACACGGCACTCTGAGTCAACGCCAACTCTTCTGCTGCCCGGGTATAGCTTTCGTGACGCGCCACCACTTCAAAAGTCACCAGTAATTCGGTCTTGGGTATCTTTCCTCTCATAACGTCTTCCATATGCAGCGTACAAAAATAGTTTAATTTATAAAAAATTAATGCAACCCCTCCAGATTATCCCCGAGAGTTATATTTTATTTTCTCCGCTAATGTCATTGATCCACTCCATGATTTACGCACACTGCCAGTGTTTAAATATTAAGCAATAATACTCAACCCCGACAATAAACACAATTTAAACGCGGTTAATTACAGGCAAATAGTGCTAATAAGTTCTTAATAATTTTTCATGTTAACTTGTTTTATGGAGAAAAAATGTTGCGAGGTGAATCAATATTATTTGTGGTTTATTTAAGGAGGATTTAACACGCGGCATAACAGAAAGCGACTGTTTATGTGTCTGATAATTTTCTGTTCGTTACCTGCTGGCAGGATGATATTAATAACAATAAGCGCGGGTAAACGTTTACCGCAGCAAGATGCTTATTTTCAACACGGTTAAGCGGCAAAACAGGCAAAAAAAAGGTCACCAGAAGGTGACCAACCATGTCGAAAACGGACCAGCCCTGCATCCTTCGCGCTTCAGGTATTCCCCTGTCGCACGAAGGAGTCGGGCCTTATTGCTGCTTTTTGAGAATTACTTCATTACGGCTTTCAGCGCTTCGCCGATATCCGCCAGGCTACGAACGGTTTTCACGCCTGCGGCTTCCAGCGCGGCGAATTTCTCATCCGCCGTACCTTTACCACCCGCGATAATCGCGCCCGCGTGACCCATACGCTTGCCTTTCGGCGCGGTAACGCCCGCGATGTAACCAACAACCGGCTTGGTTACGTGTTCTTTGATGTATGCCGCCGCCTCTTCTTCCGCGCTACCGCCGATCTCACCGATCATCACGATCGCTTCAGTCTGCGGATCTTCCTGGAACAGTTTCAGGATATCGATGAAGTTAGAGCCCGGGATCGGGTCGCCGCCGATGCCCACACAGGTGGACTGGCCGAAACCGTAGTCAGTGGTCTGCTTAACCGCTTCATAGGTCAGCGTACCGGAGCGGGACACGATGCCCACTTTGCCCGGCTTGTGGATGTGGCCCGGCATGATGCCGATTTTGCACTCGCCAGGGGTGATCACGCCCGGGCAGTTCGGCCCGATCATGCGCACGCCCGCTTCGTCAAGCGCGACTTTCACGGTCAGCATATCCAGCGTCGGGATACCTTCAGTGATGGTGATAATCAGTTTGATGCCCGCGTCGACAGCTTCCAGAATGGAGTCTTTGCAGAACGGCGCCGGAACGTAGATAACCGTTGCGGTGGCGCCAGTGGCTTCTACCGCTTCACGCACGGTATTGAACACCGGCAGACCCAGATGCGTGGTGCCGCCTTTGCCTGGCGTTACGCCGCCCACCATCTGCGTGCCGTAAGCAATCGCCTGTTCAGAGTGGAAAGTCCCCTGGCTACCGGTAAAGCCCTGGCAGATAACCTTGGTGTTTTTATCGATTAAAACAGACATTATTTCCCCTCCACTGCGGCAACAACCTGCTGAGCTGCATCCGTCAGACTTTTCGCTGCAATAATATTCAGGCCGCTGTCAGCCAGTTTTTTCGCGCCGAGTTCGGCGTTGTTGCCTTCCAGACGAACGACAACCGGTACGCTAACACCCACTTCTTCTACCGCGCCGATGATACCGTCGGCAATCAGGTCGCAACGGACGATGCCGCCGAAGATGTTAACCAGAACCGCTTTCACGTTGTCGTCAGAGAGGATGATTTTGAACGCTTCGGTTACGCGCTCTTTGGTCGCGCCGCCGCCTACGTCGAGGAAGTTAGCCGGTTCGCCGCCGTGCAGTTTAACGATGTCCATCGTGCCCATCGCCAGACCTGCGCCGTTAACCATGCAGCCGATGTTGCCGTCCAGCGCCACGTAGTTCAGTTCCCACTGCGCCGCCTGTGCTTCACGCGGGTCTTCCTGAGACTGGTCGCGCATTTCACGCAGATCCGGCTGGCGGAACAACGCGTTGCCGTCAGCGCCCAGTTTGCCGTCGAGACAGATCAGATCGCCCTGCTTAGTGATCACCAGCGGGTTGATTTCGATCAGCGCCAGATCGCGCTCAAGGAAAATGGTTGCCAGACCCATGAAGATCTTCGTGAATTGCTGAACCTGCTTACCTTCCAGACCCAGTTTGAACGCCAGTTCGCGGCCCTGATACGGCATTGGACCCGCCAGCGGATCGAGGGCGATTTTGTGGATCAGGTGCGGGGTCTCTTCCGCCACTTTTTCGATTTCCACGCCGCCTTCGGTGGAGGCCATAAAGACCACGCGGCGAGAACTACGGTCAACAACCGCGCCAAGATACAGCTCTTTATCGATATCAGTCGCCGCTTCAACCAGAATCTGGTTGACCGGTTGACCGTTCGCGTCTGTCTGGTAGGTCACGAGGCGTTTACCCAGCCAGTGTTCCGCGAACGCGCGAATCTCTTCTTTGCTGTTAACAACCTTCACACCGCCCGCTTTGCCACGGCCGCCTGCGTGAACCTGACATTTTACTACCCACGGACCCGCGCCGATTTTTGAAGCGGCTTCTTCTGCTTCACGCGGAGTAGTACAGGCATAACCCACCGGCGCCGGTAAGCCATAGCGGGCAAAAAGTTGTTTTGCCTGATATTCATGTAAGTTCATGTGTTCTGTCCATCCTTCAGGTAATCGTTATCTTTAAACCTGTAGGCCTGATAAGACGCGGCTGCGTCGCCATCAGGCATCTCACCAGCGCCTTATCCGGCCTACAGGGCAGGTGACACTAAAAAGTGACTACACGTCCAGCAGCAGACGCGTCGGATCTTCCAGCAGCTCTTTAATGGCGACCAGGAAGCCCACTGATTCACGACCATCGATCAGACGGTGATCGTAAGACAGCGCCAGGTACATCATCGGCAGGATCTCAACCTTGCCATCCACCGCCATCGGACGATCTTTGATCGCATGCATGCCGAGGATTGCGCTCTGCGGCGGGTTGATGATCGGGGTAGACATCAGCGAGCCGAACACGCCACCGTTGGTGATGGTGAAGTTACCGCCGGTCAGATCGTCCACCGTCAGCTTACCGTCACGCCCTTTCACGGCCAGTTCTTTGATTTTCTTCTCGATATCCGCCATGCCGAGGGTATCGACATCACGCAGTACCGGCGTTACCAGACCACGCGGCGTGGAAACCGCCATGCTGACGTCAAAGTAGTTGTGATACACCACGTCGTCGCCATCAATGGAGGCGTTCACTTCCGGGTAGCGTTTCAGCGCTTCAACCACCGCTTTCACGTAGAAGGACATGAAGCCCAGACGAATGCCGTGACGTTTTTCAAACGCGTCGCCATACTGCTTACGCAGATCCATGATTGGCTTCATGTTGACTTCGTTGAACGTGGTCAGCATCGCGGTGGAGTTTTTCGCTTCCAGCAGACGCTCGGCTACGCGCTTGCGCAGACGGGTCATCGGGACGCGTTTTTCACTGCGAGCGCCAAGCGCAGGCTGTGCGGCAGGCGCGGCTTCCGGCGCTTTGGCTTCCGCTTTCGCCGGTGCCTTCGCCAGATGTTTTTCCACATCTTCGCGCGTGATGCGACCGCCTACGCCCGTGCCTTTGATGGCGCTGGCGTCGAGGTTGTGTTCACCCAACAGACGGCGGATCGCCGGGCTGAGGGCATCGTTGTTCTGCTCGGATAGCGACGCCTGCTGGCGCTGCGCCGGTGTAGACGCTTTCTCTTCGGATTTGGCGCTGGTCTCTTTACCGGAGCTGTTGCCTTCACGCAGGCGACCCAGGATCTGGCGAGACGTTACCGTCGTACCTTCATCTTCCAGAACCGCATCCAGAATGCCGTCAGCCGATGCCGGTACTTCCAGTACCACTTTGTCAGTTTCGATTTCTACCAGCACTTCATCACGCTGGACACTATCGCCCGGTTTTTTGTGCCAGGTCGCAACGGTTGCGTCCGCTACGGACTCAGGCAGGTCGGGAACAAGAATATCTACGCTACTCATTATTTATCCTTTAATTAATCGACGTTCAGCGCGTCATTAACCAGATCTTGTTGCTGTTTCTGGTGAACGGACAGATACCCTACCGCCGGAGAGGCGGAGGCCGGGCGACCTGCGTAACGCAGAGCAGACCCAAATGGAATCACTTCACGGAAATGATGCTGACTACAGTACCATGCGCCCTGGTTGAGCGGCTCTTCCTGGCACCAGACAAAATCATGTACGTGGGCGTACGGTTTCAGCGCTTCCTGAACCGCTTTGTGCGGGAACGGGTAGAGCTGTTCAATGCGCACAATGGCGACATCTTTCTGATCGTTTTTACGGCGTTGTTCCAGCAGGTCGTAATAAACCTTACCAGAACACATCACCACGCGCTTCACGCCTTGCGGATCGAGCTCATCAACCTCGCCAATCGCTGGCTGGAAGGCGCCGTTGGCCAGTTCGTCCAGGCTGGAGACCGCCAGCGGATGACGCAGCAGCGACTTCGGCGACATAACGACCAGCGGACGGCGCATACCGCGCAGCGCCTGACGACGCAGCATGTGGTAAACCTGCGCCGGGGTGGACGGGACGCAAACCTGCATGTTCTGCTCAGCGCAAAGTTGCAGATAACGTTCCAGACGCGCGGAGGAGTGCTCCGGCCCCTGCCCTTCGTAGCCGTGCGGCAGCAGCATCACCAGGCCGCACATCCGCCCCCATTTCTGCTCGCCGGAGGAGATGAACTGATCGATCACCACCTGCGCGCCGTTGGCGAAGTCGCCGAACTGCGCTTCCCAGATGGTCAGGGTGCGCGGTTCAGCGGTCGCATAACCGTATTCGAACGCCAGCACCGCTTCTTCAGACAGGACGGAGTCCCAGACGCGGAAGGTGCCCTGACCGTTATGAATGTGCTGCAACGGCGTATACGTGGAACCATTTGCCTGGTTATGAATCACCGCATGACGGTGGAAGAAGGTGCCGCGACCGGAGTCCTCACCGGACAGACGCACCGGAATCCCCTCATCAACCAGCGTGGCGTAGGCCAGCGTTTCCGCGCCGCCCCAGTCGAACAGCTTCTCGCCAGCGGCCATCGACTGACGATCGCCGTAAATTTTGGCGACGCGCGACTGCATTTCTACCGCTTCCGGCACCGTGCTGATGCGTTTAGCCAGTTCCTGCAAACGCTTCATTTCCACCTTGTTCGGGTAGCTCTCATCCCATTCATGGTTGAGGTACGGCGACCAGGTGAAGGAGTGCATGTTCATCGGACGCCACTCTTTCACCACGCATTCGCCTGCATCCAGCGCATCGCGGTAGAGGTTGACCATTTCAGTGGCGTCTTCCAGCGTAGCGACCTTGTCCGCTTCCAGCTTGTCGGCGTAGAGTTTACGCGGCGTCGGATGCTTTTTGATTTTCTGGTACATCAGCGGCTGGGTTGCGCTCGGCTCGTCGGCTTCGTTATGGCCGTGACGGCGGTAGCACACCAGATCGATGAAGACATCGCGTTTAAAGGTGTTACGGAAGTCCAGCGCCAGACGGGTAACGAAAGCCACCGCTTCCGGGTCATCCGCGTTAACGTGGAAAATCGGCGCCTGAACCATCTTGCCGATGTCGGTGCAGTATGGGGTGGAACGCGCATCCAGCGGGTTGGAGGTGGTAAAGCCCACCTGGTTGTTGATGACGATACGCACCGTGCCGCCCACTTCGTAACCACGCGCTTTGGACATGTTCAGGGTTTCCTGAACCACGCCCTGGCCCGTCACTGCGGCGTCGCCGTGAATGGTGATTGGCAGCACTTTATTGCTGCTCGGCTCATCCAGACGATCCAGACGGGCGCGCACGGAACCGATCACCACCGGGCTGACGATTTCCAGGTGCGACGGGTTAAACGCCAGCGCCAGGTGAACCAGACCGCCTTCGGTTTCGATATCAGACGAGAAGCCCATGTGGTACTTCACGTCGCCGGTGCCGAGGTGTTCTTTATGTTTGCCCGCAAATTCGTCGAACAGATCCTGCGGTTTTTTACCCAGCACGTTGACCAGCACGTTCAGACGGCCACGGTGCGCCATACCCAGCACCACTTCGCGGGTGCCGCTGTTGCCCGCATGGCGGATCATCTCTTTGAGCATCGGGATTAACGCATCACCGCCTTCCAGCGAGAAGCGTTTCGCCCCCGGGAATTTCGCCCCCAGATAACGCTCCAGCCCTTCGGCGGCGGTCAGTTCGTTGAGGAAGCGTTTTTTCTCTTCCGCGCTGAAGGCGGCGCGGCCGGATTCGATACGCTGCTGAATCCAGCGTTTCTCTTCGGTGCTGGTGATGTGCATATACTCGGCGCCAATCGGGCCGCAGTATGTTTGTTTGAGCGCGGAAATAAGTTCGCCCAGCTTCATCGTCTCTTTGCCAATCGCAAAAGAACCTACGTTAAAGCTTTCCTGGAAATCGGCCTCTGTCAGATCGTGGAAAGAGGGGTCCAGATCCGCCACGTTTTCTTGCTCCCACAGTCCCAGCGGATCGAGATTCGCATGCTGGTGACCACGGAAACGATAAGCGTTGATAAGTTGCAGGACTTTGACCTGCTTCGTATTGGTGTCAGGGTCGGAAATCGAAGAAGAGTAACGTGAGGCATCCTTCGCCAGACGACGGAAATAATCACGCGTTTTTGAATGGAATTGATCCGGTTTGACTCCGGTGCCAGGTAACTGCTGGAACGTCGAACGCCAGTTAGCGTCTACCGAGTCAGGATCGGTTAAGAAGTCTTCATAGAGCTGTTCTATCCAGCTCTGGTTTGCGCCAGAGAGGTAAGAAGAGTCCAACCAGGCTTTCAAAGCGCTGTTCTGCATCGTGATCCCTTAAGCATTCTGTATGCTTACTTCGCCGTGGATACTACCACGCACATTGCTGTGCGTGCCGGGGTTCACTTGCGAGCTCTTCTCTGTGTAGCGGCTCGCGAAGGAACCTTTAGAAACTGTCTAACCATCAGGGCAGTTTTTAAAGGTTTCCTGCATTTCAAACCGGTGGTGGCCCCGTAGGTCTGATAAGCGTAGCGCCATCGGGCAATATATGCCGGATGACGACGCCAACGTCTTATCCGGCCTACGGGACTGTCATTCACTGCGCTTACCGGCGTTATTATTTACGCACTGCGTTGCAACAACATCGACTTAATATGGCCGATGGCGCGCGTCGGGTTCAGCCCCTTAGGACATACACTGACGCAGTTCATGATGCTATGACAGCGGAATACGCTGAATGCATCGCTCAGGTCTTCCAGGCGGCTGTCGGTCTCGGTATCCCGGCTATCGATCAGGAAACGATACGCCGCTAACAGGCCTGCCGGGCCGATAAACTTATCCGGGTTCCACCAGAACGACGGGCACGACGTTGAACAGCACGCACAAAGAATACACTCATACAGCCCATCGAGTTTTTCACGCTGCTCAGGCATCTGTAAATGCTCACGAGCGGGTGGATTTTGCCCATTATTCAATAAGTAAGGCTTAATCTTCTCATATTGTGCGTAGAATTGCCCCATGTCTACCACCAAATCGCGGATAACCGGTAAACCGGGCAGCGGACGGATAACAATCTTCTTACCCGGCTGGTGTAGCGCCGAAACCGGCGTAATACACGCCAGGCCGTTTTTGCCGTTCATGTTCAGGCCATCTGAACCGCACACGCCTTCACGGCATGAGCGACGGAAAGAGAGGCTGGGATCTTTCTCTTTCAGCTGCATCAGCGCATCCAGCAGCATCATGTCACGCCCTTCTTCGCCTTCCAGGGTGTAATCCTGCATACGCGGAGCGTCATCAACATCCGGGTTATAGCGATAAATCGAAAACTCGAGTTTCATTTTCCTGTCTCCGCATTAGTAAGTACGAATCTTCGGCGGGAATGCCGGGCGCAGTTTCGGTTCCATATTGACGCTACGACGCGTCATGGATTCCGTCTCTGGCAGATACAGGGAATGGCACAGCCAGTTTTCATCATCACGATCCGGGAAGTCGAAGCGGCTATGCGCGCCACGGCTTTCGGTACGGAAGTTGGCGGATACCGCAGTTGCGTAAGCCGTTTCCATCAGGTTGTCCAGCTCCAGACACTCGACGCGCTGGGTGTTGAACTCGCTGGAGGTGTCATCCAGACGGGCGTTTTTCAGACGTTCGCGGATCACCTTCAGTTGCTCAAGCCCTTTCGCCATCGCGTCGCCTTCACGGAATACCGAGAAGTTGTGCTGCATACATTCCTGCAACGCTTTACGGATAACCACCGGATCTTCGCCGTCACGGTTGTTGTTCCAGCGGTTGAGACGTTCCAGAGAGGCCTCAATGTCAGACTCGCTGGCGTCACGCAGCGCGCCCTGCTCGGCGATGGACTCCTGCAAATGCAGACCGGCCGCACGTCCGAAGACCACCAGGTCAAGCAGCGAGTTGCCGCCCAGACGGTTAGCGCCGTGTACGGATACGCAGGCGATCTCACCCACCGCGAACAGGCCAGGAATCACCACGTCTTCGCCCTGCTCGTTCACAGTCAGCGCCTGACCGGTCACTTTGGTCGGGATACCGCCCATCATGTAGTGACAGGTTGGGATAACCGGGATCGGCTCTTTAACCGGGTCAACGTGCGCAAAGGTACGGGACAATTCGAGGATACCCGGCAGACGGGATTCGAGCACTTCTTTACCCAAATGGTCGAGCTTCAGTTTCGCGTGCGGCCCCCACGGGCCGTCGCAGCCGCGACCTTCACGGATTTCGATCATAATAGAACGCGCGACCACGTCACGACCGGCCAGGTCCTTCGCGTTCGGGGCATAGCGCTCCATAAAGCGCTCGCCATGTTTATTCAGCAGATAACCGCCTTCACCACGGCAGCCTTCCGTCACCAGCACGCCCGCGCCCGCAATGCCGGTCGGGTGGAACTGCCACATTTCCATATCCTGCACCGGAACACCGGCACGCAGCGCCATACCCACGCCGTCGCCGGTGTTGATATGAGCGTTAGTGGTGGACTGGTAAATACGGCCTGCGCCGCCGGTCGCCAGCACGGTTGCGCGCGCTTTGAAGTAGACCACTTCGCCGGTTTCGATACACAGCGCGGTACACCCCACTACCGCGCCATCCTGGTTTTTCACCAGATCCAGCGCATACCATTCAGAAAAAATGGTGGTGTGGTTTTTCAGGTTCTGCTGGTACAGCGTGTGCAACAGCGCGTGACCGGTACGGTCAGCCGCCGCTGCGGTACGCGCCGCCTGTTCGCCGCCGAAGTTTTTCGACTGGCCGCCGAACGGACGCTGATAGATACGGCCATCGTCAAGACGGGAGAAAGGCAGCCCCATGTGCTCCAGTTCCAGAATCGCTTCCGGGCCGGTTTTGCACATATATTCAATCGCGTCCTGGTCGCCGATGTAGTCCGATCCTTTTACGGTATCGTACATGTGCCATTCCCAGTTATCTTCATGGGTATTACCGAGCGCCACGGTGATGCCACCTTGTGCGGATACGGTATGGGAACGGGTTGGGAAGACTTTGGAGAGCAGCGCACAGGTCTGGCCGCTCTGGGAAATTTGCAGCGCTGCGCGCATACCTGCGCCGCCTGCGCCAATAACAACAGCATCAAATTCTCTGACTGGCAGTTTCATTACACACCCCACACCACAACAAATCCATAAATGACGTAAACCACCAGCGCAACAACGATTGCCAGCTGTAGCACAAGGCGCAGGGCCAGAGGTTTAACGTAGTCGGTCAACACCTGCCACATGCCGATCCAGGCATGAATCAAGATGGAGAAAAGTGCCAGCAGGGTGAAGACTTTGGTGAATGCCGATGAGAAGAAACCGCTCCAGACATCAAAGGTCAGCTCGCCGCTTATTGCGAAAAAGCCCACCATATAAACGATGTAGAGGGTCAGAACGATAGCGGTAGCACGGACCAGGATGAAGTCATGTACGCCATTGCGTCCTAATGCGGAGGCGTTGCTTACCATACGAGGACTCCTGCGAGAAGTGAAAGCACGACAGTGATAACAAAAGAGATTTTGGCTGAGCGTTTACCCGCTTCGAATGTTTCTTCCAGATAGCCAAAATCCATCATCATGTGACGAATACCGACCACGACGTGATACGCCAGCGCGGTGAGGATGCCCCACATAATAAATTTAACAAAGAAGCTCCCCATGATGGCGGATGCCTGCTGGAATCCTTCAGGGGAAGAGAGGCTGGTGCCCAATAACCACAACAGAATCCCGACCGCCACGAAGGTGATCACTCCAGAAACGCGATGGAGAATGGACGCTATCGCCGTGATTGGGAACCGGATCGTTGTCAGATCCAGATTGACAGGTCTTTGTTTTTTCACATTTCTTATCATGAATAACGCCCACATGCTGTTCTTATTATTCCCTTTGGACTTCGGGTACAGAGGGTGAATCTACCTGTAGCCAGAAAGACGACGGGATTTCCTTCCTCCGGTCTGCTTGCGGGTCAGACAGCGTCCTTTCTATAACTGCGCGTCATGTAAAACACTGCTTCCAGTTGCTAAAACGACACGTTACAACGCTGGGTGGCTCGGGATTGCAGGGTATTCCGGAGACCTGGCGGCAGTATAGGACGTTCACAAAATCATTACAATTAACCTACATATAGTTTGTCGGGTTTTATCCCGAACAGTGACATAGGTCACGATAACAACATTTATTTAATTTTTAATCATCTGATTTGACAAACATTAAACAAAGTTGTTACAAACAACACCAGAAAAGGCATATAATGCGCAAAAGTTATGGGGTCACTCTTTCACCTGCTAATAAGTTATGTAACAGTGTGGCGGTATTGACCAATTTATTCAGGACAGTTATTAGTGATAGTCAGGTTTAATAATTCGGATTGCTAAGTTGTTGATTTGTTGCTAATTCGCCATAAGTTAACTGTTTTTACCTGCAAGCGCCCATTGCTCTGTACCCTGGTTTTCTCCTCTTTCGCAGAGCGGCGAGCCAAATAACAAACTGGTAACGGTTGATTTATGTAACGAAGCAAATCTCACTGAGTAGTCTTAAGCAATAAGGCGCTAAGGAGACCGTAAATGGCTGATACAAAAGCAAAACTCACCCTAAATGGTGACTCTGCTATTGAACTGGATGTGCTAAAGGGCACACTCGGTCAAGACGTTATTGATATTCGTAGTCTCGGCTCAAAGGGGATGTTCACTTTTGATCCAGGTTTCACCTCTACCGCATCCTGCGAATCCAAAATCACCTTCATCGACGGCGACGAAGGCATTCTGTTACATCGCGGCTTCCCGATTGACCAACTGGCTACCGAGTCTAACTATCTGGAAGTATGTTACATCCTGCTGTACGGCGAGAAACCGACCCAAGCAGAGTACGACGAGTTCAAAACCACCGTCACACGCCATACCATGATCCATGAGCAGATTACCCGTCTGTTCCACGGTTTTCGCCGCGACTCGCATCCGATGGCCGTTATGTGCGGCGTCACTGGCGCGCTGGCTGCGTTCTACCACGACTCGATGGATGTGAATAATCCGCGTCATCGTGAAATCGCCGCGTTCCGCCTGCTGTCCAAAATGCCGACAATGGCGGCAATGTGTTACAAGTATTCTATCGGTCAACCGTTCGTCTACCCGCGCAACGACCTCTCCTATTCCGGCAACTTCCTGAACATGATGTTCTCCACACCGTGCGAAAACTATGAAGTTAACCCGGTGCTGGAACGCGCAATGGATCGCATTCTGATTCTTCACGCCGATCACGAACAGAACGCATCAACGTCAACCGTCCGTACCGCAGGCTCCTCCGGCGCGAACCCGTTCGCCTGCATCGCGGCGGGCATTGCCTCCCTGTGGGGACCGGCACATGGCGGCGCGAACGAAGCGGCGCTGAAAATGCTGGTAGAAATCAGCTCTGTTAAACACATCCCGGAATTTATTCGCCGGGCAAAAGACAAGAATGATTCTTTCCGCCTGATGGGCTTCGGTCACCGTGTTTACAAAAACTATGACCCGCGCGCTACCGTCATGCGTGAAACCTGCCACGAAGTTCTGAAAGAGCTGGGCACCAAAGATGACCTGCTGGAAGTCGCGATGGAGCTGGAACACATCGCGCTGAACGACCCGTACTTTATCGAGAAGAAACTCTACCCGAACGTAGACTTCTACTCCGGCATCATTCTGAAAGCGATGGGCATTCCGTCCTCCATGTTCACCGTGATCTTCGCGATGGCGCGTACCGTGGGCTGGATTGCACACTGGAACGAAATGCACAGCGAAGGCATGAAAATCGCCCGTCCGCGTCAGCTGTACACCGGCTACGAAAAGCGCGATTTCAAGTCTGATATTAAGCGTTAATCTGTAAACGCCGGATCTTATCCGGCCTACGATGATTCACTTTTGTAGGCCGGATAAGACATTTATGCCACCATCAGGCAAATAACAGCAAACCCCACCTTTTCTTGACCCCCGTTATGTTATTCTCATCACGCTTTCCCTATGATTTATTGAGATTTCACGAGAGTTAACACAGGGAGCACAGGATGCCGGTTTTGCAGTGGGGTTTGTTGTTCCTGCTATCACTCCTTCTTTCGCTGGCTTTTCTCTGCATCCACCTTCCGGCGGCGCTGCTGCTCGGCCCGATGATTGCCGGTATCGCATTCAGTCTGAAAGGCATTACGCTGCGACTCCCCCGCTCCACTTTTCTCGCAGCGCAGGCCATTCTCGGCTGCATGATTGCGCAAAACCTTACTGGTTCGATTCTCACCACGCTGGCGGTGAACTGGCCGGTGGTGTTAGCCATTCTGCTGGTGACGCTGCTCTCCAGCGCGGTGGTCGGCTGGCTGCTGGTGCGCTACAGCTCACTGCCAGGCAATACCGGCGCATGGGGTTCCTCCCCCGGCGGCGCGGCGGCAATGGTGGCGATGGCGCAGGACTACGGCGCGGATATCCGCCTGGTGGCGTTTATGCAGTACCTGCGGGTACTGTTTGTCGCAGGCGCCGCCGTGCTGGTCACGCGGCTGATCCTCGGCGACAGCGCAGAAGCGGTCAGCCAGCAGATTGAGTGGTTCCCGCCGCTGAGCGGCAATCTGTGGAGCACGCTGCTGCTGGCTGCGGTTGCAGGCTTCGCCGGGCGCATATTGCGCATTCCTTCCGGTACTATGCTGGCGCCGATGATCGTCGGCGCATGGCTTCATGCAGGCGGCATGATCGTGATTGAACTGCCGGAATGGCTGCTGGCGATTGCGTATATGGCCATTGGCTGGCGCATCGGATTAGGGTTCGACAGGCAGGTCTTTTTTATGGCGCTGCGTCCGCTGCCGCAGATTCTGGCCTCCATCTTTGCCCTGATGGCGATTTGCGCGGCGATGGCCTGGGGACTCGCCCACTACATGCAGATTGATTTTATCACCGCCTGGCTTGCCACCAGCCCCGGCGGGCTGGATACCGTGGCGGTGATCGCCGCCGGTAGCAACGCCGACATGGCGCTGATTATGGCGATGCAAACCCTGCGGCTGTTCAGCATTTTGTTGACCGGGCCTGCGGTTGCCCGTTTTATTTCAACCTATGCGCCGAAACAGCCGCAGGCATAAAAATGTTTAATTTAAATTATATTTAAACCCAACCCTGATCTGGTATTCATTTTTGGTGTCATCGCCATCTTTATATTCATCCAGATAACCTAATTCAAAGAAGGGATAAAAACGCGGCGTTGCATGGAAGTTAAAAACAAAATTATGTTGCAGCGTATGGTTTTTACCATTCGCATATTCAAATTTATCACCATGCGTTTTACTGTAATATGTCGGATTATATTGCACCCAAAAATCTGGCGTAAAATATTTGGTCAGATAAATATCAACGCGATGTTCCGAAGAGTCATCCCAGTCACCCTGTAGCGTCTGGCTGTCGTGATTTTGATGATTATAGCGATAGCGTAAAACGGCACCCAGCGTTGGGTCAAAGTGATAACCAATGCCGAGGTAAGGATCGATACGCGAACCGGCGGACTCCCAATGAAAGACAACCCCAGGTTCAAGCCAGAAGTCGCTCTCGCCCAGCGGGAACGGCTTGTTAAACTCTGCTTCTTCGTAGCTGCTTTTCCACTGCTCCATATTTTTACCGAGATCGGAGTCCGTCTCAAAACTCCAGTACATTCGGGCGAAAATACTGTTCGGGTCCTGCACCACGCCTGTCAGCATCAGTCGTTGTAAAAAACGCTCGCTGGCCGTGCGATATTGTGTGCGTGGCGCAAAATAAACCGTCGTAAACGGTTTTTCTTTTGCCTGTGGCGCCGTCGTTGAATGACTGTTATTGTCCGCAAAAACGCTGGCGGAAGGCATGACCAGTGCAGCCGCTAATAGGGCTGTATTCATATTATTACTTTTCATTATATTTTCCTTGCAGAAACAGAGATAAAATCTCCCCCTGCTAACTGAATAGCATTATTATTCAACAGGAGGAGTGGGATATTACCAGTAACTATTCCAGCATGACGTTGCGCGGGTAATGGCCTCCATCAGGAAATAATCACCCCAGGCACAGCATTCATTCACGCCGACGTTACCTTTAAAATAATAAACAGAATGTTTTAATAATCCTTCGCCTTCTTTGTGCTCCAGATTGAGATAGCCGTCGAGCATCCGCTCAATCATTCGCAATGCCAGCGCCTCATAACTTTCACGATCGGGATGAGTCGCCGGAAGCTGTTTTACCAGCTCCAGCAAGGCGCAGGCGAGAATCGCGCTGGCAGAACTGTCTTTTTCGCTGTTGGGATCGGTCAGCGCCAGATCCCAGTAACAGACCAGGTCTTCCGGCAAACGGTTAATAAAATAGTTTGCCAGCGTCTGGCTCAATTCCAGCAGTTTCTCATCCCCGGTATAGAGGTAGTTCAGCAGAAAACCATACACGCCCCATGCCTGCCCACGCGACCAGCAGGAATCGTCGGAGAACCCCTGATGGGTATTGCCAAAACGTGACTCACCGGTGTGAACATCCATATAGTACGTGTGAAACGTCGAGCCGTCCTCGCGCACAATATAGCGTCGCGCCTGCTCAATATGGCTTTTCGCCGCCTGGGCATAGCGCGGGTCGCCCGTTGTCGCGCTGGCCTGATACAACAACGGCAGATTCATATTGCAGTCAATGATCATCCTCCCCTGCTGTTCCGGGTTATCCAGCTCGCCCCACGCCTGAATAATGCCGCACTTGTCGTGATAGCGCTCCATCAACACTTCTGCCGCCTGCTGGGCGATATATATTGCCTCCCGGTTATCGGTCAATTTGCTGGCAGCCACGCAGGAAAGGCTGTACAGAAACCCGAGGTCGTGGTGGTTAGTGTGGTCGCGCTTTGCGATACGTTCGCCAAAGGAGCGGACATGCTGCCCGGCTAACGCGCGATATGCGGCATTCCCTGTCCACTCCCATGCCAGCCACAGTTGCCCGGTCCAGAAACTGGTCGTCCACTCCTGATTATCGATAATCGGATAGATACCGTTTTTACATGCCGCGTCGGGAAAACGCTGGCCGAAATAAGCGCTGTTACGATCAACAGCCTTTAAAATCACCGGCAACGCATGACGAATTTTCTGCGCGATAGCAGCACGCTCGCCGCGCTGTAGCGCAACAGGGACAATCGTTTCTTTACGGATAGTTGCAGACATAATTCTCTCGTTTTCTTTACTTTAATGAATGGCTTCTTGCCCGTGGGCAGGGATGGCGGTGTTTTTTTTATGCTGATAGCAGGGAGATAGCGTGATGGCGGAGATCCCGGTAAATATCAGCGCGATGATGCCCATAATCAGATAGGTGTGCTCAAAACCGATCTTCTGATAGGCATACCCGGCAGGCGGCGCCACCACGATAGAGCCGACGTAAATCATGGCCTGATAACCCAGCAGATACATCGTGGCGTTGACGCGCTTGTCGAAGTGTTCGGCGATATATTTGAAAACCGAGACCAGAATCAGCGCAATTTCAATCCCATACAGCGGTTTCACCAGGCAGATAATCAGCGGATCGTTAGTTAACCCGGAGATAATCAAACGCAGGCTGATCACCAGCCCTGTCAGGAGCATCCCCTGCTTGGCGCCGATGCGGTTAATGATGGCGGGCACCAGCATCATGCCGAAGAACTCGGCGGCGGACTGCGCGGTGCTCATATAGCCAAACATGGCGTTTCCTTCCTCTTTGGTACTGAAGAAGGTGACGAAATAGCGAGAGAATTGCTGCTCGGCAATAAACATCATCCATGCCACGCCCGCGATATACAGGGAGAAGGTCCAGAACTTTTTATTACGCAGCAGCTGGAACACATCGCCAATGACAATCTTCTCTTTCGACAGAACGTTGTTTTCTTCCTGACCAAAGTGATCGACCTTCAGCGTCAGCAGCACCGCGAACATGCACAGCGCGGAAACGGTGCTGATAACAAAGTTGATTTTGGGGGAGATATTGTAGAGATAGCCGGAAAACGACGACGCCGTCGCCCAGCCCAGCGCCGCCCACATACGGATGCGGCCAAACTCCATGTCATACAGACGGCTGAAACGGTCAACATATGACTCTTCCGCCGCCACGCCCGCATACCAGCCGAGGCTGAAAAACAGCGCGCCGACGATCATTCCGCTGACAAAATGGGTTTGCAGCAGCGGCAGATAGCACCAGATGTAAAACGGCGCCATCAGTGCCGAAACAATACAGACAAAATAGAGCAGGTGTTTTTTCATGCCCATTTTGTCCATGATGTAGCCGTAAACGGGTTTGATAATCACCGCAAAAACGCCGTTAACGGCAAACACCGTGCCGATTTCCACGCCATCCAGCCCGGCTTTATCCCCCAGCCAGATAGCATACAGGCCAAAACTGGCCGCCCAGGTAAAGGTAAACAGAAATACAAACAGACTCAGCTTGATGTAAGCCGAACGTGTCGACTGAACAGGGTTCATCATTATTTTCTCCGCATCAGCGTCAATTATTTTATTTCCAGCGTTTTCGAGTTCAGCGTCAGCACCTGATTGACACGATCGAATGCCATGACCACCGGCGGCGGCAGCGTCGGAGACATCGTGGCGTTAACGCTACAGGCCAGCCAGTGAGTGCCCGGCGTGAGCGTCGTGCCGAGACAGGGGATCTCTCCAGGAGAGGCATACAGAATGTTGCTGTTCGGCGGGGTGGTGACGACCAGCGGCTGGCGTTCAGCCAGCAAATCCTCGATCTGACACACGCCGGAAGTGGTACTGAGAGTCAGCCCGTTTTTTGCCATTCGGGTCGTCGTCAGATGATGGCGATTCAGTGCGAATCCGCCTTCCACGCAGTCGAGCGTGCGTGGGGTTACAACGCGATGTAGCCGGAGATGCCCCTGCTCATGCGGGATAAGCCAGGTGGTGACGCTGACATCCGGCCAGGGGCGCCAGACGCTTCGAAGCCACGCTGGCGTCATCTCCACCGCATCGCACTCGCGCCGCCCGCGCCAGTAGCCGTCCTGCTCGCTGAACATCAGCGTTGAATCACAGGCGGCATGGTTCAGACCATACACGCCGCGTTCAAGGGTGAAACCAAAGTGGCTGGAATAGGCGAACTTGCAGTATTTGGCGTCGAAATTGACGAAGTTATTGCGATCGTACTGCCCGGACATCAGCATCCAGACGTGATGGTTATCCTCCGCATGAACAATAAACTGCCCGGCTTCCGCTATCGGGTGAACCGTCTCCAGCGCGGGCAATGGCGCGGGTTCCGCCTGCCAGAACGCACTCTCTTGCGGCAGCGCCAGAATCAGCAATGCCTTACATGCCCAGTACGGCGAACCGGGGCTGTTGTAATCTTCGGTCATCACCAGATTCGGGTATGTGTACCCCAGCGTGAACAAACCATCCGGGCCGATAAACGGTTGGCTCAGCCACCAGTCGATATGCCGCAGGATCAGCCCTTTGATAACCGGTACGCTAAACACATCCAGTCCGGTATATGCCACCGCGCTCCAGAATGCGACCTGTACGAAGCGATAAGTCAGGCTACGACCAAAGGGGATCGCATTGCCGTCACCGGTAAAGTAATGGATATAATCTTTCGCGAACTGACGCGCGCGCTGACGATAGCGCAGACAACGTTCGGGATCAGCATCCTGCATGAAGTGGCTGTACAGCAGGCTGTAAAAGTGAAACCCGCTGGAGATGTAGTAGTCGCGCGGCTTACCGGCGCCATCGGCGTACCAGCCGTTGCCAAGCCAGAACGGTTCAATGGCATTCAGATGCTTATCAATTACCATCATGTCGTAATGCCGCCCGACGCACTTAAGCCCCACCTGCACCAGCACCGGGAAGAAATGCCAGTTGTTATCGGGGATCTGAATGTCGGCGCTCTGGCGTAACCAGCGCTCCAGATTGTTTTGCTCGTCGGTGGAGAGCGCTGACCAAAGCCCCGTTCCCGGTAACGCCAGCGCCAGGCCAAACGCCGCCATTTCGACGCATCGCTGATCGTTATCCGCCAGAGAACCCCAGTAATCAGGATGTTCGGGATCGCAGCCGTGACGAATACCGTCGATAAACGTCTCGCGAAAATCATCGGCTTCGCCACCGCTCAGTAACGGCGCCAGCAGCCACAGCAGACGGGAGAAACCTTCCATTCCGGCGACATCCGCCGGGTAGTGTGCAGACGTTTCTCCGGCGTCCAGACGCGTGTTCCCTCGCCTCAAATGGGGGACGGCTGACGCCAGCCATTGTTGCGCCAGTCCGACATATTCTTGCCTTATTCGCATAATGAAACCTCGTTTCATTTGATAAATGTTGGACGCATAATAAGGATTCAGACGGACAGACAAATGTGATAATTGTCGTATTTTCGGACAACGTCGGTGATGAATAACAACATTCATCCTCTTTTAGCGACAAAAATTCGATTAGAGTGATAAAAGTTTAAGTTTATTCACATTGCGGGAGGGGCGGGCAGAAATGCAGCGAATGGAAGACAGCAGTTATCTTGAGAATATCAACCTCAACGATAAGTCGATTTACTTTAACCGCATGAAGAATATGCCTGCCAACTACTACCACTGGCATCAGTGTGTGGAGATCCTGTCAGTTTCTCAGGGAGTTGGCATCGCGCTAATGGAGCACCAGCAGTACACCGTTAAACCGGGGCGCATTTTTATTTTTCCGCCGGGAAAGCTGCATAAGGTGTTTGTCGAGCAGGACGATCGTAATGTTTATCACCGTACAACGCTGCATTTTAATGGCTCAATTATTGAGCAGTACCTGCGGGATTTTCCGCGTCAGCAAATGTTGCTGCGTCAGCTCTGCGGTCGGGGAGAAAAGGCGCGGGTATTTGATGTCGGCGACGTACAGCCGGTGATTGAAACGCTGCTGAGCCGTTTTGAAACGCTGGTAAAAAGCAAAACGTTCAGCGTCAGCGACAGCGCATTTCTGGTGATGCAGATTATCAGCCTGCTGCCGCATCAGGAGCAGGCGACGGGATACAATACCTTTTCGGTCAGCATTATCCGTTGGATAGAAACTCATTTTCACCAGCGCTGCTCGCTGGACGATATCGCCCGCGAGATGGGCTGCTCGCGCGGACATGCCTCACGCCGCTTTCACGAGGAAACGGGCGGCACCATTCAGGAGTATCTGATGATGCGCCGTATCCGTCAGGCATGTGAATTGCTGCTGCACACCAACAGCTCAGTGCGTGAGATTGCCGAACAGGTCGGTTTCTCCGAGTACGCCTGGTTTATTACCTGTTTTCGCAAGAATATGGGTAAAACGCCGTTGCAATATCGCAAAACCTATTCCCCCGCCTAGTTCCCACGTCGGATGGTCTGGCCTGTAGGCCGGATAAGGCGAAGCCGCCATCCGGCGCGTTGACGAATTACGTCTGGCAGTGTGGACACCAGTAGAACGGGCGCGAGGAAAGCGTCGTTTTCTCAATAATGCCGCCGCAGCGCTCGCAGGCTTCGCCGTCCCGGTGGAACACCTTAAAGCGAAACAGCGCGCCGTGATGCGTGTTCTCATCCGCCTGACCGCGCGTGGTATAAGAAAGGCGCGGGATATCGAGCAGCGCATGAGATAACGCCTCCAGCTGTTGGTCACTGAGATCTTTCGCCTTATGCTGCCCCGTCAGCCCTACCTGCCAGAGAATTTCCACACGCAGATAGTTGCCCAGCCCGGCGAGAAACGCCTGATCCAGCAACAGCCCGGAAAACTGACGATTACGAAAACGCGCAGAGAGCAGACGCGCTTTTACATCATCGGGCGTCAGCCGCGGGTCCAGCACGTCCGGCCCGACGCGTTGCAGAAACGGGTGGGTGGCGAGCTGTTCCGGCGTCAACATTTCAATGTCGGACGCGCTGTAAAGCAGAATGGTTTTATCCGCCGTTTGCAGGTTAACGCGTAATACCCGGGTGGTTGCCGGGATGTTCCCCGTCTCCACTACTCGCCATACGCCATACAACTGGTTATGGCTGTAGAGCGTCAGCCCCTGCGAAAAGTGGGTCAGCAACGCTTTCCCCCGCGTTTCGATATGGGTGACCGTCTGCCCAATCAGCGGCGATTCATACGGTTTTAACTGCGAAAAGGCAAACCAGACGTCCGTCAACGGTTTGCCTTTGATCGCCGCCTCCAGGTTATCCGCCGCACGACGGATCTCCGGGCCTTCAGGCATAGTTCTGTCCTTTGTTAGTGAGTTGCTCCGCCTGTTACTGCAATGTCAGTTTCCACATGAAGCGCTGTGACAATGGCGATTTCCAACGCCTGACGCACCGTTTCCGCCGCCATGCTGGGCGCACCAGGATGTGCCGCCGCCTGTTCCGGCAGATAAGGAATATGGATAAATCCACCCTTCACGTCCTGAATATCGCGCAATTTATGCAACAGTCCATACATTACGTGGTTGCAGACAAAAGTGCCTGCGGTCTGAGAGACCGATGCCGGAATCCCCGCTTCACGCATCGCCGAGACCATCGCTTTGATCGGCAGCGTGCTAAACCAGGCTGCCGGGCCTTCCGCCACGATGGGCTCATCAACTGGCTGCCTGCCGCGATTATCGGGGATACGCGCATCGTCAATATTAATCGCCACGCGCTCCACGGTAATATCCGTACGCCCTCCGGCCTGCCCTATCGCCAGCACCAGCACCGGGGATAACGCGTCAATCGCCGCATTCAGCACGGTGAGAGAGTCGCCAAAGACGCAAGGGAGCTGGCGGGCCACCACGCGACACCCTGCGATGATAGCATTGTCGAGACGCGAGACCACTTCCCAGGAAGGGTTAACCTGCTCGCCGCCGAAGGGTTCAAACCCGGTGATTAATACCGTCTTCATCCTTCCTCCTTACAGAAACATCAGGAAATACATCAGAAACACGTTAACCAACAGCAGCACAATACCGGTCGGCACCTGCGCTTTGATCACCGCATTTTTATCCGGCAGTTCCAGCAGCGCCGCAGGCACGATATTAAAGTTTGCCGCCATCGGCGTCATCAGCGTTCCGCAGTAGCCGGAGAACATGCCGATTGCCGCCATCACCGCCGGATTCCCGCCATGTTGCAGCACCAGGATTGGAATCCCAATCCCCGCCGTCACAATCGGGAATGCGGCAAAGGCGTTCCCCATCACCATCGTCAGTAGCGCCATACCGATGGTGTAGACCGCCACGGCGATAAAACGGCTATCGACGGCAAGATATTCCTGGGTGAGATACGAAATTCCGCTGCCGACGCCTGCTGCGGTAAATAACAGCCCTAACGTGGCGAGGATCTGCGGCAAAATGAACGCCCAACCGATGGAATCCAGCAGACGACGCGCTTCCTGAATCGGCTGGTGCACCTTCTCATGCGTCATCTTTATCGCCATCCCCAGACCAATCAATGACCCCGCAGTCATGGAAAACAGCGTCACCAGCGTGGCGTGATTGCCCGGCCCGAATAGCGCCTCCTGCAATCCGGGAACATGGTTGAACATAAGCACGCCGATCACCGTGACCACCGGGATCGCCAGCGCCGGATAAAACAGGCGGTTGCCCAGACGACTGGCGCTTTCCTCACGCTGTTCGCGAGTTCGCTGGTGATAGCTTCCGAGCTTCACGCCGCCGAAACCGGCAATCAACGCCATCACCACCACCGCCCCACCGACGGCGATGTTAACCATGCGTTTGTCGCCCACCAGCTGATAAGTCCAGTCGCCGAGCAGGAACAGTACGCCATAAACGCCCCAGAATAACCCCGTCGTCAGGCGACGCGGGTTGGCTTTGTCCTGCCACGACATGACGGCGACAATCAACAGCACCACACCGGCCAGCCAATAGAGATAGCTTTGTTGAAAATTCATTTCGCCTCTCCTTTGCTCATCGCCGCGCTGATTTTCGCCACTTCACGTTGCAGATAATTGTCCAGACGCCAAAGGCGCGCGCCGTGAATCAGAAAAGCGCAGATCGCCGTCGGAATCCCCCACAGCGCAATATGCAGCGGCTCGGTCTGAATTCCGCCGGACTCCAGCATGAAGTTGTGCATAAAGATGATGGCGCCAAAAGCCACGAAAATGTCTTCGCCAAAAAACAACCCGACGTTATCGGTGGCTGCTGACATTGCCCGCAGCCGGTAGCGAACCGTGCCTGGCAGTTCCCCGTGTATTTTCTCTGCCGCCCCTTCCGCCATCGGCGCCAGCAACGGACGCACCATTTGCGGATGGCCGCCGAGACTGGTCAGCCCCAGCGCTGCCGTCGCTTCGCGGACAAACAGATAGACAATCAGCAGACGTCCTGCCGTGGCGCTGCGGATTTTCGCGATCCACGCCTGCGCGCGCTCTTTAAGCCCGTGGCGTTCCAGCAGACCGATAACCGCCAGCGGAATCAGCAGAATAAAGGGCAGGTTACGGGTATTGAGGAACCCTTCACCCAGTTTTTCGAGGATCGTGGCGATCGGCATCTGCGCCGCCAGTCCCGTAACGATCCCGGCAATAATGACCACTAATACCGGGTTAAAGCGTAAAAGAAATCCAGCCACAATGACGGCGATACCCATCAGTGGCCAGAGAGAAATTGCGTCTCCCATGATCCGTTCCTGTCAGTCGTGTTGCGTTGTTTTTATTTGCACAGCGCCTCTTCGGGCACTGTGTCAGCCTGGTTATTGGTTATGCCATAATCCTGATACTGCGTTCTTCAAACGCCGCGCGCAAACGACGGGCAAAAGCGAGTGCGTGCTCGCCGTCGCCGTGAATACATACCGTTTGCGCCACAACGTTCGCCCATTCACCGGTAATGCTTTTCACTCTACCGGATTCCACCATGCCCAGCGTTTGCGCCAACGCGTGTTCTTCGTCTTCTACCAGCGCGCCCGGCTGGGTTCGCGGCACCAGGCTGCCGTCAGCCTGATACCCCCGATCGGCAAAAACCTCCTGACGCGTCGTCAGGCCATAATGCTCGCCTGCGCGAATCAGTTCGCTACCCGCCAGCCCGACCAGAATCAGCGACGGATCGCAGGCATGTACCGCTCTGGCGATGGCATCCGCCAGCTGTGGATCTTTCGCCGCCTGGTTGTACAACATACCGTGCGGTTTGACATGACGCATAACGCCGCCTTCCGCGCGGGCTATCGCCGCCAGCGCGCCGATCTGGTACAGCGTCTGGGCGTAGACGGTTTCCGGCGGTAACGTCATGGCGGTGCGGCCAAAATTTTCCCGGTCAGGGAAACTGGGATGCGCGCCAATCGCTACGCCGTTTTTCAGCGCTTCGCGCACGCTCGCCAGCATGGTTTGCGCATCGCCCGCGTGAAATCCGCAGGCGATGTTGGCGGATGACACCAGTTGCAGTAACGCCGCATCGCTGGCGCACCCTTCTCCTAAGTCTGCGTTAAGATCAATGTTCATCGTTGAGTCGCCATGTTAACTGTTCCAGATAACGCTGCTGATCGTGACGCGCCTTAAGCGCCTCCTCCAGCGTACACTGAACAAAATGGATCGGTTGCCCGAGAGGGATCTGCGCCAGATGATACATATCCGCCTCAATGATGCAGGCGATACGCGGGTAGCCGCCGGTGGTCTGGGCATCGTTCATCAGCACGATCGGCTGACCATTATGCGGCACCTGAATAACGCCCGGCAGCAGCCCGTGCGACAGTAACTCACGTTCGGTGGTACGTTTCAGCGGTTGCCCCTGCAAACGATAGCCCATACGGTTACTTTGCGGGCTAAGCTGCCACGGCGAGCGCCAGAACGCCTCCTGCGAGGCCGCTTCAAACTCCTGGTATTCCGGGCCAGGCAACGCGCGAATCCGGTTCCCCCACAGCAGCTGTTTAACGCCCTGCGGGCCGCTGAACTGGCGTTCCGATCTTCCTGTCGCCAGCCGATCGCCATCTTTTAACAAGCGCCCTTCCAGCCCGCCAATGCCGACCTTCAGGTCGGTACTGCACGACCCCATCACTTCAGGCACGTCAATGCCGCCCGCCACGGCCAGATAGCTGCGCATTCCGTGGAGCGGGCGCTTCAGCGCCAGACGCTGCCCCGCTTTCACCGGCAGCCGCCAGCCGGTCCAGACCGGTTGGTCGTCCAGACGGGCCTCGCACCCGGCGCCGGTCAATGCAAACCAGCCGTCGGATTCAAATTCCACCACCAGTTGGCCGAGCGTAATCTCCAGCGCCGGAGCACTGGCGTCATTCCCCACCAGCAGGTTTGCGATATGCAGCGCCGGTTTGTCCAGCGCGCCGCAATGGCTAATACCGGACTGACGATAGCCGTGTCGTCCCCCATCCTGCACCGAGGTGTACATACCCGCGCGAATAATGTTCAGCATACCCCCTCCTTCTGCGGGACAAAGCGTATGGTGTCGCCCGGACGTAACAGGATGGGCTCATCCCGCTGTGGGTCGAACAGCTTCAGCGACGTATGGCCGATTAGTTGCCAGCCACCCGGCGTCGGCAGAGGGTAAATCCCGGTTTGCGGGCCGCCAATCCCCACGGAACCCGCCGGAACAATCAGGCGCGGTTCTGCCCGCCTTGGCGTGTGCAATTGTTCCGGTAAGCCCCCGAGATACGGGAAGCCCGGCTGAAAACCTAAAAACCAGACGACGTACTCCACTGAAGCGTGCAGTTCAACTACCTGCTTTTCGCTTAATCCGCTGTGTCGCGCCACCTCCGCCAGATCCGGGCCGCCCTCGCCGCCGTAGGTCACGGGAATTTCGATAAAGCGTGAATCAGGCTCCAGCGCCTCGCTCTCTTCCCACCAGCGCTGCAAACGTTCAATCGCATCCAGCGCCAGCGTCTGCGGCTCGCGCAGGATCACCGTGATATTGTTCATACCCGGAATTGCTTCAACAACATTCGGCATATCGACCAGACGCTGCGCCAGTCGCCAGATGCGTTTCTGGGATGCCAGCGTGACCGGCGGCTCAAGCTCCAGCACCACCGCCGTTTCACCTAACAGATAACAACGCGCTCGTTGCACTTTCGTCCCTCTCGTGTTTTATGCTTTATGCCGGATTGGGAATATCAATAAAGGTCACATCCAGACTCGTATTTTCAGTCAGCCATTCGCTTAACGCGCGAATGCCGCCGCGCTCGGTGGCGTGGTGTCCGGCGGCATAGAAATGCAGCCCCTGTTCGCGGGCGGAGTGAATCGTTTGTTCAGAGACCTCGCCGGTAATAAACGCATCCACGCCAAAGCGCGCGGCGCTGTCGATAAAACTTTGCCCGCCACCGGTACACCAGGCCACACGCTGCACTTTTTCCGGCCCGGTATCGCCGCACCATAACGGTTTACGCCCCAGGCGCGCTTCAATCCACGAGGCCAGTTCCAGCCCCGGCACCGGCATTGATAACTCTCCCCACGGCACCAGCGGCTCGATTTCCCCCATCACGGTAATGCCAAGCAGCGCCGCCAGCTGCACGTTGTTTCCCAGTTCCGGGTGCGCATCCAACGGCAGATGCCAGCCATAGAGGTTAATGTCATTCGCCAGCAGCGTTTTCAGCCGATTGCGTTTCATACCGCGAATGACCGGAGATTCCCCTTTCCAGAAGTAACCATGATGAACGATGACCGCATCAGCCTGCTGGCGTACCGCTTCATCCAGTAAGGCCTGGCTTGCCGTCACGCCGGTCACGATTTTTTGCACCGTCTCTTTGCCTTCAACCTGTAAGCCATTCGGCGCGTAATCGCTGATGGCCGCGCTGTTCAGCTTTTCATTGATCAGTTGTTCCAGTTCGGTGTTTTTCATCATCGCTCCCTTCTTCATATGTGCACTACGTTAAAATAGCGTTCTCCCGTCACTTCGTCGATAGCCATTTCTTCGACACATTGAGAAACAATCACGCCGTTTTAAGACGCAAAATGCTTACCCTTACTCGATCTGATTCATGTATATTTATGCAATCAGACAGCATATTGCAAAAATAATCAGATCTGTATCGAAGTTATAACTTTAAGGAAACACTCTCACGCCGCGGATTTCTTTTGCGGTGTGACATCCATCCCGGAATCACAATGAATAAACCATCTTCTCAACCGCGCGCCATTTATTACGTCGTCGCACTGCAAATTTGGGAATACTTCAGCTTTTACGGCATGCGCGCCCTGCTGATTCTCTACCTCACCAACCAGCTAAAATACGACGATAACCATGCGTATGCGCTGTTCAGCGCTTACTGTTCGCTGGTCTATGTCACCCCGATTCTCGGCGGGTATCTGGCGGATAAAGTGCTTGGTAATCGCATGGCGGTCATGCTGGGAGCATTTTTGATGGCCGTTGGGCATCTGGTGCTGGGGGCGAGTGAAATCGCGCCGACCTTCCTTTATTTGTCGCTGGCGATCATCGTCTGCGGTTACGGTCTGTTCAAATCCAACATCAGTTGCCTGTTGGGTGAGCTGTATAAACCGGAAGATCCACGCCGCGATGGGGGATTCTCACTGCTGTATGCCGCCGGCAATATCGGCTCGATCGTTGCCCCTATCACCTGTGGTTATGTTCAGGAAGAGTACAGCTGGGCGATGGGTTTTGCGCTGGCCGCCATCGGCATGATCGCCGGGTTAATTATCTTCCTGTGCGGCAATCGCCATTTCGCCCACACCACTGGGGTGAATAAAGCCGCGCTGCACGCCAGAACGTTTGTTCTGCCCAACTGGTGTTGGCTGCTGGTGCTGTTGGTCGCCGCGCCGCTGCTGATCACGGTGCTGTTCTGGAAAGAATGGTCGGTCTATGCGCTGATTGTCGCCACCGTCATTGGTCTTGCGGTGCTGACAAAAATCTACCGTCAGGCACAGACGCAAAAACAGCGTAAAGAGCTGGGGCTGATTGTGGTTCTCACCTTCTTCAGCATGTTGTTCTGGGCGTTCGCCCAACAGGGCGGCAGTTCCATCAGTTTGTACATCGACCGATTTGTGAACCGTACGATTCTGGGTTACGAAGTACCGACGGCGATGTTCCAGTCAGTGAATGCCTTCGCGGTCATGCTGTGCGGCGTGGTGCTGGCCTGGCTGATTAAGGAGAGTATGGGCGGCAACCGTACCGTGCGGATCTGGGGGAAATTCGCCCTGGGCCTCGGTTTGATGAGCGCCGGATTCTGCATTCTGACCGTAAGCGCCCGGTTATCTGCCGCCTACGGTCACTCTTCTATGCCACTGATGACCTTAGGGTTGGCGGTAATGGGTTTTGCCGAGTTGTTCATCGACCCGGTCGCAATGTCGCAGATTACACGTATTGAGATCCCTGGCGTGACGGGCGTTCTGACCGGTATCTATATGTTGCTCTCCGGCGCAATCGCCAACTATCTGGCTGGCGTCATTGCCGATCAGACCTCGCAGAGCGCGTTTGATGCAAGCGGCGCGATCAACTACGCCATCAATGCCTATATCGATGTGTTCGACCAGATAACCTGGGGAGCGCTGGCCTGCGTGGCGCTGGTACTGCTGATTTGGCTGTATCAGTCACTCAAATTCAGAAACCGCCCGCTGGCGGTTGAGTCCTGAATGACATTACGCCCGGTGGCGCTACGCTTACCGGGCCTACAGCGTGGCACTATCTGTAGGCCGGATAAGGCATCGCCGCCATCCGGCATAACGTATAAAAAAACCGCCACATTCCTTCCTTACGCCCGGTGGCGCTACGCTTACCGGGCCTACAGCGTGGCACTATCTGTAGACCGGATAAGGCATCACCGCCATCCGGCATAACGTATAAAAAAAACCGCCACATTTCTTACGCCCGGTGGCGCTACGCTTACCGGGCCTACAGCGTGGCACTATCTGTAGGCCGGATAAGGCATCGCCGCCATCCGGCATAACGTATAAAAAAAAACCGCCACATTTCTGTTGGCGGTTTTCTCGGACGATGCTGTATATCAGTAGAAATCGCAGGTCACTTTTTCTGCCTGCTCCATCCACACCGGTTTATCGCTGGTTTTCGACCAGACGCGATGCAGATAGCTGTAAAAACGAGCACGGTCTTTCCAGAACAACATGACCGGCAGCGCCAGAACCCCAGCCACAACGGCGAGAGTGCGGCGTAACAAAACAACATGAGCTGGATATTCTTTATAGAGTTCCATACCTTTCTCCCCTTTATCTGGCCGGTAATCATCACCGGTAAAGTCAAATTGGTTATCTGCTGAAAATAGTACCGCTTTGCGTGTAATTTTACTACTCATCCGACCACTTATTTTTGTCTATTTAAGGTTTATTTACATTCGCCCTGTAATTAAGTTACATAAAAGTTAAATTAATACTAATCATTAGTTAAATGATGGTCTTTTCCATTTTTATACTTTTTTTACACCCTACGCGCCGATTTTTGCGAAATCTTTGCAGGCAAAAAATTACCCTCCGCATATCAGAAGAAAAACCACTGGAGGTGCACCGTGAGTGCAGGCGTAATCATCGGCATCATGCTGATTTTCTTACTTTTGGGTTACCTGGTGTATGCCCTGATTAATGCGGAGGCATTCTGATGGCGGCCCAGGGATTTTTACTGACAGCCAGTTTTTTACTGATCCTGTTCGTGCTCGCCCGCCCTTTAGGCGTGGGTCTGGCGCGACTTATCAACGACATTCCCCTGCCAGGCACCGCCAGCGCAGAGCGTCTGCTATGGCGCGGGTTGGGGATACCGACGCAGGAAATGGACTGGAAACAGTATCTGCTGGCCATTCTTACCCTGAATCTGTTGGGTCTGGCAGTGCTGTTTCTGATGCTGCTGGGGCAAAACCTGCTGCCGCTGAACCCGCAGCAGTTGCCTGGTCTTTCCTGGCATCTGGCGCTCAATACGGCCATCAGTTTTGTCACCAATACCAACTGGCAGTCCTACGGCGGGGAAACCACCTTAAGCTACTTCAGCCAGATGGCGGGACTGACCGTACAGAACTTCCTGTCGGCGGCTACCGGTATCGCAGTGATCTTCGCCCTGATCCGCGCCTTTACGCGCCAGAACATGGATACGCTGGGCAACGCCTGGATGGATTTGGTGCGCATTACGCTGTGGATCTTATTGCCGCTCGCCCTGTTAATCGCCCTGCTTTTCATCCAGCAGGGCGCACTGCAAAACCTGCTGCCCTATCAACCGTTCACCAGCGTTGAAGGTGTGAAACAGCTTTTGCCGATGGGGCCGGTAGCTTCACAGGAAGCCATAAAGATGCTCGGCACCAACGGCGGCGGGTTCTTCAACGCCAACTCATCGCATCCGTTTGAAAACCCGAGCGCATTAACCAACATGGTACAGATGCTGGCGATCTTTTTGATTCCCGCCGCGCTTTGCTTTGCCTTTGGCGATGCGTCAGGCGATCGCCGTCAGGGGCAGATGCTGCTGTGGGCGATGTCGATCATTTTCGTGGTCTGCGTCGCCGTGGTGATGTCGGCGGAAGTCCAGGGCAATCCTCATCTGCTGAAGTTTGGCGCCGACAGCAGCCTCAATATGGAAGGCAAAGAGAGTCGCTTTGGCGTGCTGGTCAGCAGCCTGTTCGCCGTCGTGACCACGGCGGCCTCCTGCGGGGCGGTTATCGCTATGCATGACTCCTTTACCGCGCTGGGCGGCATGGTGCCAATGTGGCTGATGCAAATCGGCGAAGTGGTTTTTGGCGGCGTCGGTTCGGGTTTGTACGGCATGCTGTTGTTCGTATTGTTAGCCGTATTTATCGCCGGGCTGATGATTGGCCGCACGCCAGAATATCTGGGTAAAAAAATCGACGTGCGCGAAATGAAAATGACCGCTCTGGCGATTCTGATTACCCCGACGCTGGTATTGCTCGGTACGGCGCTGGCGATGATGACCGAAACCGGCCGTAGCGGAATGCTCAACCCCGGCCCACACGGTTTTAGCGAAGTGCTGTACGCCGTCTCTTCGGCGGCCAACAACAACGGCAGCGCCTTTGCCGGCCTGAACGCCAGCACGCCCTTCTGGAACTGCCTGCTGGCCTTCTGCATGTTTGTCGGTCGCTTCGGGGTGATTATCCCGGTCATGGCAATTGCCGGATCGCTGGTCGGTAAAAAGCGCCAGCCGGCCAGCCCCGGCACACTGCCGACGCACGGCGCGCTGTTTGTCGGCCTGCTAATCGGTACGGTGTTGCTGGTGGGCGCACTGACCTTTATTCCCGCGCTGGCGCTTGGGCCGGTTGCTGAACACCTCTCTTTATATTGAGCGAAGCGGAGTACATGGTGATGAGTCGCAAACAACTGGCGCTGTTCGAGCCCTCACTGGTCGCTCAGGCGCTGATCGAGGCCGTGAAAAAATTAAGCCCACATACCCAGTGGCGCAATCCGGTCATGTTTATTGTCTGGATCGGCAGTCTGCTGACGACCCTTATCACGGTGGCGATGGCAACCGGGCAGATGCCAGGGAATCCCCGGTTTACTGGCGCGATAAGCCTCTGGCTATGGGTTACCGTCCTGTTCGCTAACGTTGCCGAAGCGCTGGCGGAAGGTCGCAGCAAAGCGCAGGCCAGCAGTCTGAAAGGGGTGAAGAAAACGGCATTTGCCCGCAAACTGCGTGAACCAAAGTATGGCGCGCAGGCGGATCGCCTCCCTGCCGATGAGCCGCGTAAAGGGGATATCGTCCTGGTTGAAGCGGGCGATATTATTCCCTGCGACGGCGAGGTCATTGAAGGCGGCGCATCGGTGGACGAAAGCGCCATTACCGGTGAGTCCGCGCCGGTGATTCGTGAATCCGGCGGCGACTTTGCCTCAGTGACCGGCGGAACACGTATTCTCTCCGACTGGCTGGTCATCGAATGCAGCGTGAATCCCGGCGAAACCTTCCTTGACCGGATGATCGCGATGGTGGAAGGCGCGCAGCGCCGTAAAACGCCAAACGAAATCGCGCTGACCATTCTGCTGATTGCCCTGACTATTGTCTTTTTACTGGCAACCGCCACGCTCTGGCCCTTTTCCGCCTGGGGCGGCCATGCCGTCAGCGTGACGGTGCTGGTCGCCCTGCTGGTTTGCCTGATCCCCACCACTATCGGCGGATTACTTTCGGCGATCGGCGTCGCCGGGATGAGTCGAATGCTGGGAGCAAACGTCATCGCCACCAGTGGGCGGGCGGTAGAAGCCGCAGGCGACGTGGACGTGCTGCTGCTGGATAAAACCGGCACCATCACCCTCGGCAACCGTCAGGCCTCGGACTTTCTGCCCGCTCAGGGCGTGGATGAAAAGACGCTGGCCGACGCGGCGCAGCTCTCTTCGCTGGCCGACGAGACGCCGGAAGGCCGCAGCATCGTCATTCTCGCCAAACAGCGTTTTAATCTGCGCGAGCGCGATGTGCAGTCGCGCCATGCCACCTTTGTTCCCTTTACCGCGCAAAGCCGGATGAGCGGCATCAACATTGATAACCGAATGATCCGTAAAGGTTCCGTGGACGCCATTCGCCGCCACGTTGAAGCCAGCGGCGGTCACTTCCCCGCTGACGTGGAGCAAAAAGTGGATAGCGTCGCCCGTCTTGGCGCCACGCCGCTGGTGGTGGTGGAAGGTTCCCGCGTGCTGGGCGTTATCGCGCTGAAAGATATTGTCAAAGGCGGGATTAAGGAACGGTTTGCCCAGTTGCGCAAAATGGGCATCAAAACGGTGATGATCACCGGCGACAACCGCCTGACGGCAGCGGCGATTGCCGCCGAAGCCGGAGTGGATGATTTCCTGGCGGAAGCCACACCAGAAGCCAAGCTGGCGTTGATCCGCCAGTACCAGGCTGAAGGTCGCCTGGTGGCGATGACCGGCGATGGAACCAACGATGCACCGGCGCTGGCGCAGGCTGATGTGGCGGTGGCGATGAACTCCGGTACTCAGGCAGCGAAAGAAGCCGGTAACATGGTGGATCTGGATTCCAACCCGACCAAGCTGATCGAAGTGGTGCATATCGGTAAACAGATGCTGATGACGCGCGGTTCGCTCACCACGTTCAGTATCGCCAATGACGTGGCGAAATATTTCGCCATCATTCCGGCGGCGTTTGCCGCGACGTACCCGCAGTTGAATACGCTGAACATTATGCGTCTGCATTCGCCGAATTCCGCAATCCTCAGCGCGGTGATCTTCAATGCGTTGATTATCGTTTTTCTGATCCCGCTGGCATTGAAAGGGGTGAGCTATAAGCCGCTTTCGGCCTCTGCCATGCTGCGCCGTAACCTGTGGATCTACGGCCTGGGTGGTCTGGTTGTGCCGTTTATCGGCATTAAAGTGATTGATTTACTGCTGACTCTGCTGGGTCTGGTGTGAGGTTTATAATGAGTGGATTACGTCCTGCATTATCAACGCTGGTGTTTCTGACGCTGCTAACCGGCGGCATTTACCCGCTGCTTACCACCGCGCTGGGGCAATGGTGGTTCCCGCATCAGGCTAACGGTTCACTGATTGTTGATGGCAGTCTCGTGCGCGGCTCTGCGCTTATCGGGCAGAATTTTACCGCCGACGGCTATTTTCAGGGACGCCCGTCAGCAACGGCGGAAATGCCCTATAATCCCATGGCTTCCGGCGGCAGTAATCTGGCGGTCAGCAACCCGGTGCTGGATAAACAGTTGCAGCAGCGGGTGAAGGCGCTGCGGGCCGCTAACCCGGACGCCAGCACGACGATTCCGGTGGAACTGCTCACCGCCTCCGCCAGCGGGCTGGACAATAACCTGACGCCAGCAGCGGCGGCGTGGCAGATCCCGCGCGTCGCCAAAGCGCGAAATCTCAGCGTTGAAGCCGTGACGCAGTTGGTCGCAGAATATACGCAAAAGCCGCTGGTGAGTTTTATCGGCCAGCCAGTGGTCAATATCGTGGAACTCAATTTAGCGCTGGATAAGCTCTGATGGTTAATGAAGAACCGCTACGCCCTGACCCCGATCGCCTGCTGGAACAGACCGCCGCACCACACCGGGGAAAACTGAAAATCTTCTTCGGCGCCTGCGCAGGCGTCGGGAAAACCTGGGCGATGCTGGCTGAGGCGCAGCGACTGCGGGCGCAAGGGCTGGATATTTTGACGGGTGTCGTGGAAACCCACGGGCGTAAAGAGACCGCTGCGCTGCTGGACGGCCTCAGCATCCTGCCGCTAAAACGGCAGACGCGTCACGGACGCCATCTCAGCGAGTTCGATCTCGACGCGGCGCTGGCCCGTCGCCCGGCGATTATTCTCATGGACGAACTGGCGCACAGTAATGCGCCAGGCTCGCGCCATCCCAAACGCTGGCAGGATATCGAAGAACTGCTGGAAGCGGGTATTGACGTCTTTACCACCGTCAACGTCCAGCACCTGGAAAGCCTCAACGATGTGGTCAGCGGCGTGACCGGCATTCAGGTTCGTGAAACCGTGCCAGACCCTTTCTTCGATGCCGCCGACGAGGTGGTTCTGGTCGACCTGCCGCCTGACGATCTGCGAGCGCGTCTGAAAGAGGGTAAGGTGTACATTGCCGGTCAGGCTGAACGCGCCATTGAGCACTTCTTTCGCAAAGGCAATTTGATCGCCCTACGTGAACTGGCGCTGCGCCGCACGGCCGACCGGGTGGACGATCAAATGCGCGCCTGGCGGAGCCATCCGGGCGAAGAGAAAGTGTGGCATACCCGCGACGCCATTCTGCTGTGCATCGGGCACAACACCGGCAGTGAAAAACTGGTGCGTGCCGCCGCGCGGCTGGCTGCCCGCCTCGGCAGCGTCTGGCACGCGGTGTATGTCGAAACCCCGGCGCTGCATCGCCTGCCGGAAAAGCAGCGGCGCGCCATCTTAAGCGCCCTGCGTCTGGCGCAGGAGCTGGGCGCAGAAACCGCCACGCTTTCCGATCCCGCCGAAGAAAAAGCGGTTGTGCGTTACGCCCGGGAACATAACCTCGGCAAAATTGTGCTGGGTCGCCCGGCAACGCGACGCTGGTGGCGCAGAGATTCGTTTGCCGATCGCCTGGCGAAACAGGCGCCGGATCTCGATCAGGTGGTCGTCGCCCTTGATGATCCCCCGACTCGCCCGTTGAATCAGACACCGGATACCCGTGCCTTCAAAGATAAGTGGCGGGTGCAGATACAGGGCTGCCTGGTCGCGATCGCCCTTTGCGCAGTGACCACCGTCATCGCCGTACAGTGGATGGTCGCCTTTGATGCCGCTAACCTGGTGATGCTGTATCTGCTGGGCGTGGTGATTATCGCTCTGTTTTATGGGCGCTGGCCCTCGGTAGTGGCAACCTTTATTAACGTCGCCAGCTTCGATCTCTTTTTTATTGCTCCTCGCGGCACGCTTGCCGTTTCCGATGTGCAGTATCTGTTGACCTTCGCCGTGATGCTGACGGTGGGGCTGGTGATTGGTAACCTGACGGCGGGCGTGCGCTATCAGGCGCGGGTTGCCCGCTATCGGGAACAGCGCACGCGCCATCTGTACGAGATGTCCAAAGCGCTGGCGGTGGGGCGAAGCAGGCAGGATATCGCCGCCACCAGCGAACAGTTTATCGCCTCCACGTTTCAGGCCCGCAGCCAGGTGTTATTGCCGGATGAAAACGGCACGCTGACGCCGCTGACCCACCAGCAGGGCATAACGCCGTGGGATGACGCCATCGCCCGGTGGAGCTTTGACAAAAGCCAGCCGGCCGGGGCGGGCACAGATACCCTGCCCGGCGTGCCGTATCAAATTTTACCGTTAAAAAGCGCCGATAAAACGCATGGACTGGTGGTGGTCGAGCCGGGGAATCTTCGTCAGTTGATGATCCCGGAGCAACAGCGGCTACTGGAAACATTCACCTTGCTGGTCGCCAGCGCGCTGGAGCGTCTGACGCTTACCGCCAGTGAAGAGCTGGCCCGACTCGCCAGCGAGCGCGAGAGCATTCGCAATGCCCTGCTCGCCGCCCTCTCCCACGACTTGCGCACGCCGCTGACGGTGCTGTTTGGTCAGGCGGAGATTTTAACCCTGGATTTGGCAAGTGAAGGATCGCCACATGCGCGCCAGGCCAGCGAAATCCGCCAGCACATTCTCAACACCACCCGGCTGGTGAATAACCTGCTGGATATGGCGCGCATTCAGTCCGGTGGATTTAATCTTAAAAAAGAGTGGCTGACGCTGGAAGAGGTTGTCGGCAGCGCCCTGCAAATGCTGGAGCCGGGGCTACCCCACCCCATTAACCTGTCGCTGCCAGCGCCGCTGACGCTGGTACACGTTGACGGCCCGCTGTTTGAACGGGTACTGATCAACCTTCTGGAAAACGCCGTCAAATACGCCGGTTCACAGGCGGAGATCGGCATTGATGCCCATATTGAAGACGAACATCTTCAGCTTGACGTCTGGGATAATGGCCCCGGCATTCCTGACGGGCAGGAGAAAAGCATCTTCGACAAATTTGCCCGGGGAAATAAAGAGTCTGCCGTACCGGGCGTTGGGCTGGGGCTGGCTATTTGCCAGGCGATTGTTGAAGTGCACGGTGGAACGATTTCCGCCCACAATCGCCCGCAGGGCGGAGCCTGTTTCCGTGTTACACTCCCGCAGGAAACTGCGCCTGAACTTGAAGATTTTCATGAGGATATGTGACCAACGTTCTGATTGTTGAAGACGAACAGGCTATTCGCCGCTTTCTGCGCAGCGCGCTGGAAAGCGACGGGCTGCGCGTGTACGAAGCAGAGACGCTAAGCCGTGGGTTGCTGGAAGCCGCCACGCGGAAACCCGATCTCATCATCCTTGATCTTGGCCTGCCTGACGGCGACGGCATCGATTTTATTCGCGACCTGCGACAATGGAGCGCAATTCCGGTGATTGTGCTTTCTGCTCGCAGCGAGGAGAGCGATAAAATCACTGCGCTGGATGCGGGCGCCGATGACTACCTGAGTAAACCCTTCGGCATTGGCGAACTACAGGCGCGCTTACGCGTGGCGCTGCGCCGTCACGCCAGCGGCTCTTCTTCTGACCCCATCGCGCACTTTTCCAGCATAAAAGTGGACTTAGCAGCACACCTTGTCCACCGTGATGAAAAAGAAATTCACCTGACGCCGATTGAGTTTCGCTTACTGGCCGTGTTGCTGAATAATGCGGGCAAAGTGCTCACCCAGCGGCAGCTGTTGAACCAGGTCTGGGGCCCGAACGCCGTCGAGCACAGTCACTATTTGCGTATTTATATGGGTCACCTGCGACAGAAACTGGAGAAAGATCCCGCCCGCCCCCGCCATTTCATTACCGAAACCGGAATCGGTTATCGTTTTATGCCATGAATGGTTATTCATTTTTTTTAATTAATTCCTAAATATCATTTTTATCATTAACCACACTGCAAATAATGTATTTTGCAGTGTAAGCTCATTCCTTAAAAAATATAAAAATACAAACCCATAACATATAAACAACAATACGATATCTTATCGTGTGATATGCATAAACAACGACTAAATATTTTAGAAATGATCGTTTTTTATTGATCTTCTTCACAGATCAGGCTCATTTCCTGGATAAAATACCCTCACCTTCCACTTATCCAGTAAAGGTAACCAAAATGGAAAATAATAGCCGTACAATGCCCCATATAAGGCGGACAACTCATATTATGATGTTTGCTCACCGTAACAGCTTCGACTTTCATTTCTTTAATGCCCGTTAGTCTTTCGACTAAGGGCACTCCAGCATACAGGTCTTCCTGACCCCTTGCATTGCAGGCTAACGCCTGTATCTCGTGGTGCTCACACTGCATAACCCTGTTTTACCTGTGACCGGAAAGGTTAGGGTTTATTGCATCTTCTAAAAAGCAATTTACTGATTTATTTATCAGTGGCGTCGTATTGCTTTTTTTCCGGAGCTATCAGTTTCTCATTCGAGAAATTGAGGACCTGCTATTACCTGAAAATAAAGAGATGAAAATGTCTGAATTAAAAATTGCCGTCAGTCGTTCCTGCCCTGATTGTTTTTCTACACAGCGCAGTATCGTTAATGTTGATGAAAGTAATTTCATTGATGTTGCCGCTATCGTGTTATCCATCAATGATATTGAACGAGGTAAACTCGATGAGATTGATGCGACAGGCTACGGTATTCCCGTGTTTATCGCGACACAAAATGAAGAGCGCGTTCCGGCGGAATATCTGCCGCGGATCTCGGGCGTATTCGAACATAATGAAGCCCGTAACGCCTTCTATGGCCGCCAACTGGAGACCGCTGCCAGCCACTATGAAACGCAACTGCGCCCGCCGTTCTTCCGGGCGCTGGTGGACTACGTAAACCAGGGCAACAGCGCATTTGACTGTCCGGGGCATCAGGGTGGTGAATTCTTCCGCCGTCACCCCGCAGGGAACCAGTTTGTTGAGTACTTTGGCGAAACGCTTTTCCGCTCTGATTTGTGTAATGCCGACGTGGCGATGGGCGATCTGCTTATCCATGAAGGCGCGCCGTGCATCGCGCAACAACACGCCGCGAAAGTGTTTAACGCCGACAAAACCTACTTTGTGCTGAACGGCACCTCATCGTCAAACAAAGTGGTACTTAACGCGCTGCTGACCCCAGGCGATCTGGTGCTGTTCGATCGTAATAACCACAAATCGAACCACCACGGCGCGCTGTTGCAGGCGGGCGCGACGCCGGTTTATCTGGAAACCGCGCGCAACCCGTACGGCTTCATCGGCGGGATCGACGCCCACTGCTTTGAAGAAGGCTATCTGCGTGAACTGGTCAGCGAAGTGGCGCCGCAACGCGCGCAAGACGCCCGTCCGTTCCGCCTGGCGGTGATCCAGTTAGGCACCTACGACGGCACCATCTATAACGCCCGTCAGGTGGTGGATAAGATTGGTCATCTGTGCGACTACATCCTGTTTGACTCCGCATGGGTCGGCTACGAGCAGTTTATTCCGATGATGGCCGATTGCTCGCCGTTGCTGCTGGACCTGAACGAGAACGATCCGGGTATCCTGGTCACGCAGTCTGTTCACAAACAGCAGGCCGGTTTCTCCCAGACCTCGCAGATCCACAAGAAAGACAGCCATATCAAAGGTCAGTCTCGCTATGTGCCGCATAAACGTATGAATAACGCGTTCATGATGCACGCCTCCACCAGCCCGTTCTACCCGCTGTTCGCCGCCCTGGACATCAACGCCAAAATGCACGAAGGCGTCGGTGGCCGTAACATGTGGATGGACTGCGTGGCGAACGGCATCAATGCACGTAAGCTGATCCTTGATAACTGCCATCACATCCGTCCGTTCGTGCCGGAACTGATCGACGGCAAACCGTGGCAGTCTTACCCCACGGCGGAGATCGCAAACGACCTGCGCTTCTTCCACTTTGTGCCGGGCGAACACTGGCATGCCTTCGAAGGCTACGCCGAACACCAGTACTTTGTTGATCCGTGCAAACTGCTGCTCACGACGCCGGGCATCAATGCGCGCAACGGCGAATACGACACCTTCGGCGTTCCGGCGACCATCCTTGCCAACTTCCTGCGTGAAAACGGCGTGGTACCGGAAAAATGCGATCTCAACTCGATCCTGTTCCTGCTGACGCCAGCGGAAGACATGGCGAAATTGCAGCAACTCGTCGCCCTGCTGGTGCGCTTTGAGAAACTGCTGGAAGCCGATGCGCCGCTGGCTGACGTTCTGCCGTCAATTTATAAGCAGCATGAAGCGCGTTATGCCGGCTACACCCTGCGTCAGCTGTGCCAGGAGATGCACGATCTGTACGCACGCCATAACGTGAAACAGCTGCAAAAAGAGATGTTCCGTAAATCCCATTTCCCACGCGTCAGCATGAACCCGCAGGACGCCAACTACGCCTATCTGCGCGGTGAAGTCGAACTGGTTCGCCTGCCGGACGCGGAAGGACGGATCGCGGCAGAAGGCGCGCTTCCGTATCCGCCAGGGGTTTTGTGCGTTGTTCCGGGTGAAATCTGGGGCGGTGCGGTGCTGCGTTATTTCAGCGCGCTGGAAGAAGGGATCAACCTGCTGCCGGGCTTTGCGCCTGAACTACAGGGCGTTTACATCGAAGAACACGACGGCCGTAAACAGGTGTGGTGCTACGTCATTAAACCGCGCGAAGCACAGAACACCCTGCTGAAAGGGGAAAAATTATGAGTAAAGCCAAATCCAATAAAATGGGCGTCGTTCAGCTCACCATCCTGACAATGGTCAATATGATGGGCTCCGGGATTATCATGCTGCCCACCAAACTTGCGGAGGTCGGCACCATCTCGATCATCTCGTGGCTGGTGACTGCCGTTGGTTCAATGGCGCTGGCATGGGCTTTCGCCAAATGCGGGATGTTCAGCCGTAAATCCGGCGGCATGGGCGGCTACGCGGAGTATGCCTTTGGTAAATCCGGCAACTTTATGGCGAACTACACCTATGGCGTTTCGCTGCTGATTGCCAACGTCGCTATCGCCATCTCCGCCGTCGGCTACGGCACCGAGTTATTCGGCGCCACGCTGTCACCGGTGCAGATCGGTCTGGCGACCATCGGCGTGCTGTGGCTGTGCACCGTCGCCAACTTCGGCGGCGCGCGCATTACCGGGCAAATCAGCAGTATCACCGTCTGGGGCGTGATTATTCCGGTTGTCGGTCTGTGCATCATCGGCTGGTTCTGGTTTAGCCCGACGCTGTACGCCAACTCCTGGAACCCGCATCACGTACCGTTCTTCACCGCCGTCGGTTCTTCTATTGCGATGACGCTGTGGGCCTTCCTCGGTCTGGAATCTGCCTGCGCCAACGCCGAAGTGGTGGAAAACCCGGAGCGTAACGTACCGATTGCGGTATTAGGCGGTACGCTGGGCGCGGCGGTGATTTACATCATCTCCACCAACGTGATTGCCGGGATCGTACCAAACATGGATCTGGCCAACTCCACCGCGCCGTTCGGTCTGGCGTTCGCACAGATGTTTACCCCGGAAGTCGGTAAAGTGATCATGGCGTTAATGGTGATGTCCTGCTGCGGTTCGCTGCTGGGCTGGCAGTTCACTATCGCCCAGGTCTTCAAGTCCTCGGCGGATGAAGGATATTTCCCGAAAATCTTCTCTCGCGTAACGAAAGTGGATGCGCCGGTTCAGGGGATGCTGACCATCGTGATTATCCAGAGCGGATTATCGCTGATGACCATCAGCCCATCGCTGAACAGCCAGTTCAACGTGCTGGTTAACCTGGCGGTGGTAACAAACATTATCCCGTACATTCTGTCGATGGCCGCGCTGGTGATCATTCAGAAAGTGGCAAATGTTCCGTCGTCAAAAGCCAAAACGGCGAACTTCGTGGCATTCATCGGCGCGCTGTACAGCTTCTATGCGCTGTATTCCTCCGGTGAAGAAGCGATGCTGTACGGCTCCATCGTGACCTTCCTCGGCTGGACGCTGTATGGGCTGGTATCGCCGCGCTTTGAGCTGAAAAACAAACACGGCTAAAAAAAAAGCCCGGTGGCGCTAACGCTTACCGGGCCTACGATCGTTGTTGTAGCCGGGCAAATGCAGTACCGCCCGGCACACAAACCGCACCTACGCGTTTTTCAGCACTTCGCTGACAATCTCAACCGCTTCTTTTTCGATCTGCTTGCGGTGTTCCTCGCCGAGGAAGCTTTCGCAATAAATCTTATAAGCGTCTTCCGTGCCAGAAGGCCGCGCGGCAAACCAGCCGTTGTCGGTCATCACTTTCAGGCCGCCAATCGACGCGCCGTTACCCGGCGCCGCCGTCAGACGCGCGGTGATCGGATCGCCCGCCAGCGTGCTGGCGCTCACCATTTCTGGAGAGAGCTTAGACAATGCGGCTTTCTGCGCAGACGTTGCGCTTGCCTGCAAACGGTTATAGCTCGGCGCGCCAAAGCGAGCCGCCAGCTCGTTGTAGTGCTCCTGCGGGTTTTTCCCGGTGACGGCCGTGATTTCCGCCGCCAGCAGGCACATGATGATGCCGTCTTTATCGGTAGACCACGGCGTGCCGTCGAAACGCAGGAAAGACGCCCCGGCGCTCTCTTCGCCGCCGAAGCCGAAGCTGCCGTCGAACAGACCGTCAACGAACCATTTAAAGCCGACCGGCACTTCCACCAGTTTACGCCCCAAATCGTTCACCACGCGGTCGATCATCGCAGAGGAAACCAGCGTTTTACCGACCGCCACCTCTTTGCCCCACTGCGGACGGTGCTGGAACAGATAGTTGATCGCTACCGCCAGATAGTGGTTCGGGTTCATCAGCCCAGCCGGAGTCACGATGCCGTGGCGGTCATAGTCCGGGTCGTTGGCGAACGCCAGATCGAACTTATCACGCAGCGCCAGCAGACCCGCCATCGCGCACTCGGAGGAACAGTCCATACGGATTGCACCGTCTTTGTCGAGATGCATAAAGCGGAACGTCTGGTCAACGTGATCGTTAACGATAGTCAGGTTCAGGTTGTAGTGCTTAGCAATACGCTTCCAGTATTCGATACCGGAACCACCCAGCGGATCGACGCCCAGCGTCAGGCCCGCTTTCTGAATCGCCGCCATATCGACGATATCCGCCAGCCCTTCAACAAACGGCTGCACCAGATCCTGCTCTTTAACGTGGCCTGAGGCCATCGCCGCATCCAGAGAGATACGCTTCACGCCCTTCAGGCCGTCAGCCAGCAGCGCGTTGGCCCTGTCTTCCACCACTTTGGTGACGTTGGTATCCGCCGGGCCGCCGTTTGGCGGATTGTACTTAATACCGCCGTCTTCCGGTGGATTGTGAGATGGCGTGATCACGATGCCATCAGCCAGCGGGCCGCCTTTTTTATTGTGAACCAGGATAGCGTTAGAAACGGCAGGCGTTGGCGTGAAGCCATTGTTTTCCTGCACGATGACATCAACACCGTTCGCCGCCAGCACTTCCAGTACAGAGATAAATGCCGGTTCAGACAGCGCGTGGGTATCTTTGCCCACATAACAAGGACCAGTAATACCGTTTTTTGCACGCTCTTCCGCAATCGCCTGGGCGATCGCCAGGATGTGCGGCTCGTTAAAACTATGACGACCTGCGCTACCGCGATGCCCGGACGTACCGAACTTCACGGCGTGCTCTGCATTCCCTGCTTCGGGTTTCAGTACATAGTACTGTGCCGTCAGTTGGGCGACGTTAATCAAATCACTCTGTTGCGCAGGTTGACCTGCACGGTTGTGGATTGCCATTGCCTGGTCCTTTTAATGCAAGGATTAAATTGTTCCGCAAACCTTCTCAATCAATTCCGCCGGGAATTGCATTGACTGCATGATGTGTTCAACCATGCTGCATTTACGGCCGGTGTTGGTGTTGGTAATCACCCAATACGGCGTGCCGGGCACATGTTTCGGTTTGGTTTGATTACCATTTTTCAGCAGCGTTTGTTCATCAGCCGCAAAATAGACGCGCGTACGGCCATGCAACGACTCCGTCGCTTCGGCAAACGCGCGATTATCCAGTGAGTAGAGTGTAGACAGCACCAGCATGAAGCGGTTTACCGCTTTCTTCTGCTCCGCGTACTCGTCGGAAAGCAGCAGTTCACGCATGGCGCGGACTTTATCTTTTACGGGGTTGACGGGCTTCGCTTCCACGATAGCAGGTTGCGCGATGCGAACCTCTTTCGCCGCCGGAGTGACAGGCTGTGATACGGCGGAAAACTTCAACATGCGCCGTAAAATGTCGGATGCGCTCTCGCCAATATGCTTGGTGTGGCTGGCAATATAGCTATAGAGTTCATCATCAACTTCAATCGTTTTCATCTTAATCCAGTGCGGTGTCTTATCTGAATACAAGTCGTTGGGATTACCTGCACGTAGTGTAAAGGCAAATTCCAACAGCGGATAGCGTCAAACCTGGCTGACGGAAAAACTCGGAGTAAACCGTAGTTGTTGCAGCCCTGTGGCAGAATAGTCAACATAATACCCTAACCCGACAGAGCGAAAAAAAGAACTTTGCCATGAAATTGAATATCCGAGCGCAAACTGCACAAAACCTGCACAATAATTCTCCCATCGTCCTCGTTCACGGTTTGTTTGGCAGCCTGGACAACCTCGGCGTGCTGGCGCGCGACCTGGTGACCGATCACGATATCATTCAGGTTGATATGCGCAACCACGGTCTCTCCCCTCGCGATCCGGTGATGGACTACCCGGCAATGGCGCAAGACTTACTGGATACCATTGATGCCGAAGGCATTGAGAAAGCCACCTTTATCGGCCACTCCATGGGCGGTAAAGCGGTAATGGCGCTCACCGCGCTGGCGCCGGAGCGTATTGACCAGTTGGTCGCGATAGACATCGCGCCGGTCGATTACCACGTTCGCCGCCACGATGAAATCTTCGCCGCCATCAATGCCGTTACCGACGCGGGCGCCGAAACCCGTCAACAGGCCGCCACCGTTATGCGTCAACACCTGCAAGAAGAAGGCGTCATCCAGTTTCTGCTGAAATCGTTTATCGACGGCGAATGGCGCTTTAACGTACCGGTATTGTGGGAACAGTATCCACATATTGTGGGCTGGGAGACCATTCCAGCCTGGGATCGCCCGGCGTTGTTTATCCCCGGCGGCAACTCGCCTTATGTGACCGAAGCATATCGTCACGATCTGCTGGCGCAGTTCCCTCAGGCGCGGGCGCACGTCATCGCCGGAGCGGGCCACTGGGTTCACGCGGAAAAACCCGATGCGGTGCTGCGCGCCATTCGTCGCTATCTGGCAGATAAGGCCAACTGATTAAAAACTCAGCGTCCGCGCGCGATTACGTCCGCGGGCGTTGGCGTGTCTGCCTTGCTGATGTATGATGGCGCGCTATCCATCCGGGCAGACGCCTGGCTGATTGTTTCCCCGAAGTCACCAAAATCATGGCCAAAGAACAAACGGACCGTACGACATTAGATCTGTTCGCACACGAGCGTCGCCCGGGACGACCCAAAACCAATCCGCTTTCGCGTGATGAACAGCTGCGCATTAATAAGCGTAACCAGCTAAAACGCGACAAAGTACGTGGCCTTAAGCGTGTCGAACTGAAACTCAACGCTGAGGCTGTCGATGCGCTGAACGAGCTGGCCGAATCCCGCAATATGAGCCGTAGCGAACTCATCGAAGAGATGCTGATGACTCAACTGGCAGCGCTGCGCGGCCAGGGCGTAGTCTGAAAAACTGCTCAATATCATAAATCATGTAGCACAGAGTGCAGTCCCGCGTGATTGCTGTTTCCGCATGCCTGACTGTTCTGCTATGATTGCCCTTATCTGCGGGCAATACGCCACCACCATTTCAATAAGTTTCAAGAGGTTATTTTACTCATGGCAATCACTGGCATCTTTTTCGGCAGCGACACCGGTAATACCGAAAATATCGCAAAAATGATTCAAAAACAGCTTGGTAAAGACGTTGCCGATGTGCATGACATTGCGAAAAGCAGCAAAGAGGACCTGGAAGGGTACGACATCCTGCTGCTGGGCATCCCGACCTGGTACTACGGTGAAGCGCAATGTGACTGGGATGACTTCTTCCCGACTCTCGAAGAGATTGATTTTAACGGTAAACTGGTGGCGCTGTTCGGCTGCGGCGACCAGGAAGATTACGCAGAATATTTCTGTGACGCGTTAGGCACCATCCGCGACATCATTGAGCCGCGCGGCGCGACCATCGTCGGCCACTGGCCAACGGCGGGCTACCATTTTGAAGCGTCCAAAGGTCTGGCTGACGACGATCACTTTGTTGGTCTGGCTATCGACGAAGACCGTCAGCCTGAACTGACCGCAGAGCGCGTTGAAAAATGGGTTAAACAGATTTCCGGCGAACTGCACCTCGACGAAATCATTAACGCCTGATTTTGTGCGGCGCAGAAAAGCATCTGCGTCGCATCAATAGATAAAACCAATTAAAATAATTGCTACAAATTTGTAACTTTCTTGCCTGACCCTGTACAATGTCCGGGTGTTATTCTGGTATTGCACAGTGTGTTTGTTGGCGATACCTCGTTTTTATTAACAATATTTGCCGGAGGCTTGCAGTTTTCATTTAGGCGTGGCAGTTCTATAATGAAACGCATTATCTCAAGTGCAATTTCTGTCACTTCTTTGTTTGAAGTGAATCGTTTAGCAACAGGACAGATTCCGCATGACTGACAACAATACCGCATTAAAGAAGGCTGGCCTGAAAGTAACGCTTCCTCGTTTAAAAATTCTGGAAGTTCTTCAGGAACCGGATAACCATCACGTCAGTGCGGAAGATTTATATAAACGTCTGATCGACATGGGTGAAGAGATTGGGCTGGCGACCGTGTACCGCGTGCTGAACCAGTTTGATGACGCCGGTATCGTAACCCGCCACAACTTTGAAGGCGGTAAATCCGTTTTTGAGCTGACCCAACAGCATCATCACGATCACCTTATTTGCCTCGATTGTGGCAAAGTGATCGAATTCAGTGATGATTCTATCGAAGCGCGCCAGCGTGAGATTGCGGCTAAGCATGGCATTCGTTTGACGAACCACAGCCTCTATCTCTACGGCCACTGCGCTGAAGGCGATTGCCGGGAAGACGAGCACGCGCACGACGCGAAGTAATGTGAACCCTCCTAAAAAGCCAACCGACCGGTTGGCTTTTTTTATGCCTCCGAGCCGGTAGCAGTCTTAAAAAACGCAAACGGGCGGAGAGTTCTCTCCGCCCGCCATTAACCCGCCCTGCTTTTATTTGGCGCTATTTTTACTGCGAATTTCCTGCCAGATTTTATCGCAATCGGCGGTCACCGCCTGATCGTTCCCCGTACGCGTAGCCTGAATGCACTGCTGATAATCCAGCACGCGCACGCTCTCTTCTGTAGCAAACTGCTTGTGCTGGTCATCTTTCTTCAGCACGTTCAGTACACTCTGACAGGCCTCGATTTTCTCTGGCGAACCTTGCGCCGTATTGATGCAGGCGCTGTACGCCTCTTTTAACTGACTGTCTTCTTTGGACGCGGTTGGCTGCGCGCAGGCCACCAGTCCCGATGCCATCATGGCGATGAGTAACAGTTTTTTCATATCAGTGTCCTCAACGTTGCGGCAGACAAATCGCCTGCCGCAACGGGCATCAGAAAATAGTGAACGGAGCGATAACCATGAACTTCACGTCACGTTCATCCTGGAAGATGTTGCCGTAACCGCCGCCCCAGCTTGGGATGTTGGAGTGGTTGTCATATTCCGTGAAGTGCAGTTTAAACATGGTGCCTTTGGCACGGCCTTCCTGTAGGGTGTAGACCGCATCAAGGCTGTAAGAAGACTCTTCAATGGTACGGTTTTTGTCATAGTACGCATCCGGGGTAATCTGCCAGGTTGATGGCTTCGCGTCCCAGGCGTAAACGTATGACGCCCCCACTGCCCAGCCCGGCAGGTTCCAGTTTTTCAGATCGTACATCGCACCGAAGAAGACGGCTTTTTCGCCGTTGGCGTTAAAGTCTGAGCGGTTATCCCACCAGATATCCAGACGACCGTTTGAGGATGCGTAAGTTGGCGTCATACGTTGCAGGAAGTAACCTTGTTGACCGTCCGCCTTAACCCAGGTCCCTTCCAGGCGCAAATCGACGACTTCGGCCACTTTGTAACCGAAAGTCAGCGCCTGCAACCAGGCGGTGCCGTCATAAATATCGTTTACGCTGCGATCATCAACTTTGTCGCGCGCACCATAGAACTGATAGCTGGTGGTGAACGGGTTGCCGCCCAAATCAAATTTGTAGCTGGCTTTGGCAAAATACTGGTCGACATACCCTTCTGACTGACCAAATGCCGCTTCCAGCACGAGGTCATTTTTGAAATCGTATTTAGCGCCGATAGAGTGGAGGTAATCCACTTTGGTCTTTTTATCGGCCTGATAGAATTTATCAACATCGGTGTGCCACGGCGCTTTATATTGGTTGGCCCACATATAGGAGAAACTCAGCGCGCCCGCATCACCGTAGTCAAAATTCGCTCCGGCTTCCGCGCCCTGATAAGTACCCGGCATAAAGCTCCAGTGCGGCGCTAACAGCGTCTGACCGGTCGGCTGGATATACCCCGCACGCGCCCAGGTTGGCCCGTACTTAAATTTTGCCGCGGCTTTATAAAGGCTGATCCCGCTCTTATCGCCAGAATAATCCTCATCATAACCTTTATTCTTTTTCGAGAAGGCGATTTCGTTGGGGTGTCCGCTGTCGCCGTTTTCCGCCATTTCTATCGCGGTAAATGCCGCGATATCCAGACCGAACATATCATCCGCATAACCAGACTGGAAATCCAGGTTGGCGTTCCAGGTCGCGTGTGAAAGGTTGGTTTTATATTTGTCATCGTCGGTGACATCTTTACGGTCACGCTCACGCTGCCAGTAATAGATGCCGCCTGTTAACGTGGAATCGTCAATAAAGCCTTCGGCCTGAGCCTGTGGAACGACGACCAAACCTGACATTGCTGTGATACCGGCGATAGCCAGCGCCAGCGTACTACGTTTGCCACTAAACGTACGCATGTGTTAATCCTCTTTGACGTATAAAATGCTGCCGAACAAAAGCGGACAGCGAAAAATAAAAATGTAAAAGTAGCGTTGAGAAAAACCTCGCAGACTACAGTGAATAGACTATTTTTCGCGACGCGAATTATCAATCTCTTTCTGTAACGAGAATGTAAGAGTATGAGCAACCGCACATATTTCATTGCTTTCTGTTACATTTTCATCAGGCGCTAAAAAAGATGAACAAAAGTTAAAATTGTCTTGTTTTCCATGCACATGAAATCGGTTTCACATGAAATGATATTCATTCCATAAATTCACTATGCCAAAACTATTTTGTTGCGAAATTATTTTCCCGACGGCATTAATTCGCTCTGCAAACAGAGAGCGGGATGACAAAATGGAAAGGATAAAAAAACGCCGCAAAATGCGGCGTTGGAAGGTGATGTGATGCGGTGGCTTTACTCGCCCGCTTTAGCCCACGTATCGCGCAGACCTACGGTACGGTTAAATACGCGTTTATCCGCCGTTGTGTAGCGGCTGTCCAGGCAGAAGTAGCCTTCACGCTCAAACTGATACGCTTTACCCGCTACGGCGTTCTGCAACGACGGTTCCGCGTAACCCTGCTTAATCACCAGCGATTCAGGGTTGATCACGGACAGGAAGTCCTCTGCGGCGCCCGGGTTCGGCACGCTGAACAGACGATCGTACAGACGAATTTCAACCGGCAGCGCGTGTGCCGCGCTTACCCAGTGAATGACGCCCTTCACTTTACGGCCATCGGCAGGATCTTTGCTCAGGGTGTCCGCATCATAGGTACAGAAGATGGTGGTGATATTGCCTTCCGCATCCTTCTCCACGCGCTCAGCTTTCACCACATAGGCGTTACGCAGACGCACTTCTTTCCCCATCACCAGACGCTTGTACTGCTTGTTCGCTTCTTCGCGGAAGTCGGCACGATCGATCCAGATTTCACCGCTAAACGGTACTTCACGGCTGCCCATTTCCGGTTTGTTCGGATGGTTCGGCATGGTGACCATTTCGCTTTCGCCCTGCGGGTAGTTTTCGATAACCAGTTTCACCGGATCGATAACCGCCATCGCGCGCGGTGCGTTTTCGTTCAGATCTTCACGAATGCAGGACTCCAGCGACGCCATCTCAATGGTGTTGTCCTGCTTGGTAACGCCGATGCGTTTGCAGAATTCACGGATGGAGGCCGCGGTATAGCCACGACGACGCAGGCCAGAAATGGTCGGCATACGCGGATCGTCCCAGCCTTCAACATGTTTGTCCGTCACCAGCAGGTTCAGCTTACGCTTGGACATCACGGTGTATTCCAGATTCAGGCGCGAGAATTCGTACTGACGCGGGTGAACCGGGATGGTGATGTTGTCCAGCACCCAGTCGTACAGACGACGGTTGTCCTGGAATTCCAGCGTACACAGAGAGTGCGTAATGCCTTCCAGCGCATCGCTGATGCAGTGGGTAAAGTCGTACATCGGGTAGATGCACCACTTGTTGCCGGTCTGGTGGTGTTCGGCAAATTTAATGCGGTACAGCACCGGATCGCGCATCACGATAAACGGCGACGCCATATCAATTTTGGCGCGCAGGCACGCTTTACCTTCTTCAAAACCACCGGTACGCATTTTTTCAAACAGCGCCAGGTTCTCTTCCACGCTGCGATCGCGGAACGGGCTGTTTTTACCCGGCTCTTTCAGCGTACCGCGATATTCGCGGATCTGATCCGGCGTCAGCTCATCGACGTACGCCAGACCTTTGGTGATCAGCTCAACCGCATACGCATGCAGTTGATCGAAGTAATCTGAGGAGTAGCAAACGTTGCCAGCCCAGTGAAAACCTAACCACTCGACGTCGTTTTTGATCGAATCAACGTACTCGATATCTTCTTTTACCGGGTTGGTATCATCGAAACGCAGGTTGCACAGGCCCTGATAATCTTGCGCGATGCCAAAGTTCAGACAGATGGATTTCGCGTGGCCGATGTGCAGATAGCCATTCGGCTCCGGCGGAAAACGGGTGTGGATTGTGGTGTGCTTACCACTGGCCAGATCTTCATCGATGATCTGACGAATAAAGTTAGTCGGGCGGGCTTCAGCCTCACTCATCGTGGATTCCTCAAAGCGTAAACAACGTATAACGGCATATGATCTTATAAGCCGGACAGACTGACAACCTTTAGTTACTTAAAAAGTGGCTTTGAAGAAAATATGAGGGCTGATTGCTGTAAAAAAAAGCGACGGCGCTTTGCCGGATGACGGCTACGCCTTATCCGGCCTACAAACTGCGTCGAACCGTAGACCTGATGAGCGCAGCGCCATCAGGCGCATTTGCCGGATAGCGGCTATACCTTATCCGGCCTACAGGCTGCAAAAAAAAGCGGCGGAGGTTTCCCGCCGCCGCTCAGGCACAAACTCTACTCAGGAGCGATTATTTGCCTTTAATCTCATACAGTGGCGTTTGACCCGCAACCACCTGACCTTCAGCTTTAATCACCAGACCGCTGAAGTCGTCGATGTTGCTGCAAACCACCGGGCTAATCATCGAGCGCGCATTGGCGTTCAGGAACTCCAGATCCATTTCCAGGATCGGCTGACCGGCAACCACTTCGGCACCCTCTTCCACCAGGCGTTTGAAGCCCTGACCGTTCAGCGCAACGGTATCGATCCCCATGTGGACAACGATTTCCGCGCCTTTTTCAGTTTCCAGGCAGAACGCATGATTGGTGTTGAAGATTTTCACAATGGTGCCTGCCGCCGGGGAAACAACGGTTTTATCCGTTGGTTTCACCGCCACGCCGTCGCCAACCGCTTTGCTGGCGAACGCTTCGTCAGGAACCTGTTCCAGCGCAACCACGTCACCCGTGACTGGAGAAACCAGCGTCGCGATAGTCACCGCATTAGGAACCGCCTGCGGTTTTGCCGCCGGCGCCGCAGTCACTGGCGCGCTGTCAGCAGACGCTGCCGCAACCGGGCCACGCGCCACCACTTTCTTCATTTCGTCGCCGATAGATTCCGCTTTCGCGCCGACGATAACCTGGATGGTCTGTTTGTTCAGTTTCACCACGCCGGACGCACCAAGACGTTTACACATCGCATCGCTCACGCGAGCCGCGTCAGCAACGGTCAGGCGCAGACGGGTGATGCAGGCATCGATCGCTTTCAGGTTATCCGTACCGCCAACCGCAGCAATGTAGTTGGTCGCCAGTTGAGTCATACCTTCTTCAGTGTTGCTGTTCGCTTCGTCAGTCACGATATCGTCGTCTTTATCTTCACGACCCGGCGTTTTCAGGTTGAACACGCGAATTACCGCACTGAACAGCAGGAAGTAGATGACGAAGAAGACCGCGCCCATCACCAGCAGCATCCAGACGTTTTTGCTGGCCGCAGGCAGGCTATACATCAACACGTAGTCAATTGCGCCTGCGGAGAAGGAGAAGCCCGCATGAATACCCAGCAGCGTCGCGATGAACAGGCTGATACCGGTCAATACTGCGTGCAGGAGGTACAGCAACGGCGCCAGGAACATGAACAGGAATTCCAGCGGCTCAGTAACACCGGTCAGGAACGCGGTGATCGCAACGGACAGCAGCATACCGCCAACCATTGGACGACGCGCTTTCGGCGCAGCGAAGTACATCGCCAGCGCCGCACCCGGCAGACCGAACATCATGATCGGGAAGAAGCCGGACATGAACATCCCCGCCGTGCCGTCACCCGCGTAGAAGCGGTTGATGTCGCCGTGGAATACCGTACCTGCCGTGTTAGTGAACTCGCCAATCTGGAACCAGGCGATGGTGTTCAGCACCTGATGCAGACCTGTCGGGATCAACAGACGGTTGATGAAACCGAAGATACCGGAACCCAGCGCGCCCGCGCCGACGATCCATTCACCGCCCGAATGAATAGCGTGCTGAACCGGAGGCCAGACGTAACCGAAAATCGCCGCCAGCACCAGACAGAAGAAGCCCGTGGCGATCGGCACAAAACGTTTGCCGCCAAAGAAGCTCAGGAAATCAGGAAGTTTGATACCGGACCAACGGTTATAAACGGCGCCGCCCACCAGACCGGTAATGATACCCGCCAGGACGCCCATGTTGATTTCCGGGTTAATCGTCACCATCGCTTTGGTCAGGACGAAGTACCCGACCGCACCCGCCAGCGCTGCTGCACCCGCGCTGTCCTTAGACCAGCTGGATGCCACACCGATGGCGAAGATCAGTGCGAGGTTATCGAAGATCGCCCCGCCCGCCTGCGCGATAAAGGCGACATTCAGTAAATCTGGTTGACCGAATCGCAGCAACAGTGCCGCCACTGGCAGCACTGCGATAGGGAGCTGTAACGCCCTACCCAGTCGCTGGAAAAAACCTAAAATATTCATCTTATTCCCCCTACGAGACCCCGATTAGGCTTCTGGAAGCCATTTTTTTATTGTGCGACAAATCGTTAAAGCGTGATGTTTGGCAACAACGGTATGAATTATTCATCTACGCTCAGAGTGTGTGAAAAATTAATTCGTATCGCAAATTAAACGCGTGTTTTTTGTGATTTGAATCACCAAATATCGTTATTCACCCTCCCTTATACTGGCTAACTGCGAAAACTTATTTTATCATTCAAAAAATCAACACGGATTAGCGCCTGTCCATACGAATCCAGGTTACGCTTACTAACGTACAGATGCTCAATCCGCCAATTTATTACTTTTACTTTTGAGGTGAAGAATGAGACTGATCCCCCTGACGTCCGCAGAACAGGTCGGCAAATGGGCTGCTCGCCATATCGTTAACCGTATTAACGCCTTCAAACCTACCGCCGATCGCCCGTTTGTCCTGGGCCTGCCGACCGGCGGCACGCCGCTGACGGCGTATAAAGCATTAGTCGAAATGCACAAAGCGGGCCAGGTCAGCTTTAAGCATGTGGTGACGTTCAACATGGACGAATATGTTGGCCTTCCGAAAGAACACCCGGAAAGCTACCACAGCTTCATGCACCGCAATTTCTTCGATCACGTTGATATTCCGGCAGAAAATATTAACCTGCTCAACGGTAACGCGCCGGATATCGATGCGGAATGCCGTAATTATGAAGAAAAAATCCGTTCTTACGGTAAAATTCACCTGTTTATGGGCGGCGTAGGCAACGACGGCCATATCGCGTTTAACGAACCGGCTTCTTCCCTGGCTTCCCGTACGCGTATCAAAACGCTGACCCATGACACCCGCGTGGCAAACTCCCGCTTCTTTGACGGCGACGTCAATCAGGTGCCGAAATATGCGCTGACCGTAGGCGTGGGTACGCTGCTGGACGCAGAAGAAGTGATGATCCTGGTGCTGGGCCATCAGAAAGCGCAGGCGCTACAAGCGGCTGTCGAAGGCAACGTCAACCACATGTGGACCATTAGCTGTCTGCAACTGCATCCGAAAGCGGTCGTGGTGTGCGACGAACCTTCCACTATGGAACTGAAAGTTAAGACACTGAAATATTTCAACGAGTTAGAAGCCGAAAATATTAAAGGTCTGTAATGTTATCTCCGCCCTGTACGCAGACGCAGGGCGGCATTTTTTTGAAATCGGGGGTCGGAATGTATGCTTTAACCCAGGGCCGGATTTTTACCGGTCACGAAATTCTTGATGACCATGCGATTGTTGTCGCCAATGGCCTGATTGATCGCATCTGTCCAGTGGCGGAACTGCCGCCAGAGATAGAACAACGCGCGTTGAATGGGGCCATTCTCTCCCCCGGTTTTATTGATGTGCAATTAAACGGCTGCGGCGGCGTCCAGTTCAACGATACCGCTGACGCGGTGACTGTCGAAACGCTGGAAATCATGCAGAAAGCCAATGAGAAATCAGGCTGCACCAGCTACCTGCCGACGCTGATTACCACCAGCGACGATCTGATGAAACAGGGCATTCGCGTCATGCGTGAATACCTGGCGAAATACCCGAATCAGGCATTAGGTCTTCATCTTGAAGGTCCGTGGCTGAACCTGGTCAAAAAAGGCACCCATAATCCGAGTTTTGTCCGCCAACCTGACGCTGCGCTGGTGGACTTCCTGTGCGATAATGCCGATGTGATCACCAAAGTCACGCTGGCGCCGGAAATGGTGCCGGCGGAAGTGATCGCCAAACTGACGGCGGCGGGCATTGTGGTTTCAGCCGGTCACTCCAACGCGACGTTAAAAGAGGCGAAAGCCGGTTTCCGCGCAGGGATCACCTTTGCCACCCACTTGTTCAACGCGATGCCGTATATTACGGGCCGTGAACCGGGTCTGGCGGGCGCCATTCTTGACGATGCCGATATTTATTGCGGCATCATCGCGGATGGTCTGCATGTTGATTACGTCAACATTCGTAACGCTAAACGTCTGAAAGGTGACAAACTTTGCCTGGTGACTGATGCAACCGCCCCGGCGGGTGCAAACATTGAACAGTTCATTTTTGCTGGTAAAACAATATACTACCGTAATGGACTGTGTGTGGATGAGAACGGTACGCTGAGCGGATCATCATTAACCATGATCGAAGGCGTGCGTAATCTGGTTGAACATTGCGGTATTGCGCTGGATGAAGTGCTGCGTATGGCAACGCTCTACCCTGCGCGCGCGATTGGCGTCGATAAGCAGCTCGGCAGCCTCGCGCCGGGTAAAGTTGCGAACCTGACCGCCTTCACCCACGACTTTAAAATCATCAAGACCATCGTTAATGGTAACGAGGTCGTTACTGAGTAAGAGAAAGTATGACACCAGGCGGACAAGCTCAAATAGGTAATGTTGATCTCGTAAAACAGCTTAACAGCGCGGCCGTTTACCGCCTGATTGACCAGCATGGGCCAATCTCGCGTATTCAGATTGCCGAGCAAAGCCAGCTTGCTCCCGCCAGCGTAACCAAAATTACGCGTCAACTCATTGAACGCGGGCTGATCAAAGAAGTTGATCAGCAGGCCTCCACCGGGGGCCGCCGCGCCATCTCCATCGTTACCGAAACCCGCAATTTCCATGCTATTGGCGTGCGGTTGGGTCGTCATGACGCAACCATTACCCTGTTTGACCTGAGCAGTAAAGTGCTGGCTGAAGAGCACTACCCGCTGCCAGAGCGCACTCAGGAGACGCTGGAACATGCCCTGCTCAATGCCATCACCACGTTCATCGACAGTAACCAGCGTAAACTTCGCGAGTTAATCGCGATTTCTGTGATCCTGCCGGGTCTTGTCGATCCCGAAAGCGGCGTGATCCGCTATATGCCGCATATTCAGGTTGAAAACTGGGGATTAGTTGAAGCGCTGGAAAAACGTTTTCACGTAACCTGTTTTGTCGGTCACGATATCCGCAGTCTGGCGCTGGCCGAGCACTATTTCGGTGCAAGCCAGGATTGCGAAGATTCCATTCTGGTGCGCGTACACCGGGGGACTGGCGCCGGGATTATCTCAAATGGCCGCATTTTTATTGGTCGCAACGGCAACGTCGGAGAGATCGGTCATATTCAGGTCGAGCCGCTGGGCGAGCGCTGTCACTGCGGCAATTTTGGCTGTCTGGAAACCATCGCCGCCAACGCGGCCATTGAACAACGCGTACAGCACTTACTCAAGCAGGGCTACCAAAGTCGCGTTACGCTGGACGACTGCACGATTAAAACCATCTGCAAGGCAGCTAATAAAGGTGACAGCTTAGCGGCAGAGGTGATTGAACACGTTGGTCGTCATCTGGGCAAAACCATCGCTATCGCTATCAACCTGTTTAATCCGCAAAAAATCGTGATTGCCGGTGAAATTACCGAAGCGGATAAAGTGCTGCTGCCGGCGATTGAAAGCTGCATCAACACACAGGCGCTGAAAGCGTTTCGCAAAAATTTGCCGGTTGTCCGTTCCACGCTGGATCACCGCTCCGCCATCGGCGCATTTGCGCTGGTGAAACGCGCCATGCTCAACGGCATTTTGTTGCAACATTTGCTGGAAAATTAATGAGCTTTTATAGTGGCGCATTATGACTAAATCCTTTGGGTAGTTCATGACCATCAAGAATGTAATTTGTGATATTGACGGCGTGCTGATGCACGACAATGTTGCCGTACCCGGTGCGGCAGAATTTCTGACGGATGTAATGGAAAAAGGTCTGCCGCTGGTGCTGCTGACCAATTACCCTTCGCAGACCGGCCAGGATCTGGCGAACCGCTTTGCCACCGCAGGGGTTAACGTACCTGACAGCGTTTTTTATACTTCCGCGATGGCCACCGCCGATTTCCTGCGTCGTCAGGAAGGCAAGAAAGCCTATGTGGTCGGTGAAGGCGCACTAATTCACGAATTGTATAAAGCAGGTTTTACCATTACTGACGTCAATCCCGATTTTGTGATTGTCGGCGAGACCCGCTCCTATAACTGGGACATGATGCATAAAGCGGCCTTTTTCGTCGCCAACGGCGCCCGTTTCATCGCCACCAACCCCGATACCCACGGTCGTGGTTTCTATCCGGCCTGCGGCGCGCTCTGTGCAGGTATTGAAAAAATCTCTGGTCGTAAGCCTTTTTACGTCGGTAAACCCAGCCCGTGGATTATCCGCGCCGCGTTAAACAAAATGCAGGCGCACTCGGAAGAGACCGTTATCGTCGGCGACAATCTGCGCACCGATATTCTGGCAGGATTCCAGGCCGGTCTGGAAACCATTCTGGTGCTCTCTGGCGTCTCAACGCTCAACGATATCGACGACATGCCGTTCAGACCAAGCTGGATTTATCCTTCCGTCGCCGAAATCGACGTTATCTGAAAACGTCCCCCTGCCTGATGGCGCTGCGCTTATCAGGCCTACAATATTGTTCTGTTCGAATCGTAGGCCTGATAAAAAACATCGTTTAATAAAATCGCCATAAAATTATCGATTCATCAATAAACACGCTCATTACGTAATCTTTTTTCATCATTCAACAACTGCCATTGCATTTTTTGCTTTCATCACGCCAAATCTCTTGCGAACCCTGCGGCTTTGCGGCATTTTCATAAACAAGCAAACACAAAAAAGCACCACGCAACGGGTTAATGGAGAAGGTTATGTGTTCTATTTTTGGCGTATTCGATATCAAAACAGACGCGGTTGAGCTGCGTAAAAAAGCCCTTGAGCTGTCACGTTTGATGCGCCATCGCGGCCCAGACTGGTCCGGTATTTACGCCTGCGATAACGCGATTCTGGCACACGAGCGTCTGTCTATTGTCGACGTCAACGCCGGTGCGCAGCCGCTGTACAACGAAAAGAAAACACATGTGCTGGCCGTTAACGGTGAAATTTATAACCACCAGGCATTACGCGCGGAATATGGCGACCGCTATCAGTTCCAGACCGGGTCTGACTGTGAAGTGATCCTCGCGCTGTACCAGGAAAAAGGGGTGGAATTTCTCGACGACTTACAGGGTATGTTCGCCTTTGCGCTGTACGACAGCGAACAGGATGCCTGGCTGATTGGTCGCGACCACATCGGGATCATCCCGCTTTATATGGGTCATGACGAACACGGCAACTTTTATGTCGCCTCTGAAATGAAGGCGCTGGTGCCAGTCTGCCGCACGATTAAAGAGTTCCCGGCAGGCAGCTACCTGTGGAGCAAAGACGGTGAGATTCGTCAGTATTACCAGCGCGACTGGTTCGAGTTCGACGCAGTAAAAGACAACGAAACGGACAAAAACGTGTTGCGCCAGGCGCTGGAAGAGTCCGTCAAAAGCCACCTGATGTCAGACGTGCCATACGGCGTATTGCTCTCGGGCGGCCTGGATTCCTCTATCATTTCCGCCATCACCAAGAAATTCGCCGCACGCCGCGTGGAAGATCAGGAACGTTCGGAAGCCTGGTGGCCTCAGTTGCACTCCTTTGCTGTCGGTCTGGAAGGCTCCCCGGATCTGAAAGCCGCGCAGGAAGTGGCAAACCATCTCGGCACCGTGCATCACGAAATTCACTTCACCGTGCAGGAAGGTCTGGATGCGATTCGCGACGTGATTTACCACATCGAAACTTACGATGTCACCACCATTCGCGCCTCGACGCCGATGTATTTAATGTCGCGTAAAATCAAAGCGATGGGAATCAAAATGGTGCTGTCCGGCGAAGGTTCCGATGAAGTGTTCGGCGGCTATCTCTACTTCCATAAAGCGCCAAACGCCAAAGAACTGCACGAAGAGACCGTGCGTAAGCTACAGGCGCTGCATATGTTTGACTGCGCTCGCGCCAACAAAGCGATGTCTGCCTGGGGCGTCGAAGCCCGCGTCCCGTTCCTGGATAAGAAATTCCTTGATGTGGCGATGCGCATCAACCCGGAAGACAAAATGTGCGGCAACGGCAAAATGGAGAAACATATCCTGCGTGAATGTTTTGAATCCTACCTGCCCGCAAGCGTGGCATGGCGTCAAAAAGAGCAGTTCTCTGACGGCGTCGGCTACAGCTGGATCGACACGCTGAAAGAGGTCGCGGCAGAGCAAATTTCCGACCAGCAACTGGAAACCGCCCGCTTCCGTTTCCCGTACAACACGCCATCTTCTAAAGAAGCGTACCTGTACCGTGAAATCTTCGAAGAGTTGTTCCCGGTACCCAGCGCGGCAGAATGTGTGCCAGGCGGCCCGTCCGTCGCCTGTTCTTCTGCGAAGGCCATCGAATGGGATGAGGCGTTCAAAACGATGGACGATCCATCAGGCCGCGCCGTCGGCGTACACCAGTCCGCTTATAAATAAGTTATCGTGTTAAAAAGAGTCCTGCGGGGCTCTTTTTTTACGCCGTTTTTTCACCGCAAAAAACGATTAATAACCAATAATTGCCGAATATTGCGTCACGCTGTTCGCAACCTAACCAAACAGTCACATTCCGGCCATTTTCAATGAAAAAGAGGTTGACGCTTCAAGGCTCAATACGCATAATGCGCCCCGCAACGCCGATAAGGTAACGCGAAAAAAGATGGCTACGTAGCTCAGTTGGTTAGAGCACATCACTCATAATGATGGGGTCACAGGTTCGAATCCCGTCGTAGCCACCATCTTTTTTGCGGGAGTGGCGAAATTGGTAGACGCACCAGATTTAGGTTCTGGCGCCGCAAGGTGTGCGAGTTCAAGTCTCGCCTCCCGCACCATTCACCAGTACGCGTTGCACGGATGGGGTATCGCCAAGCGGTAAGGCACCGGTTTTTGATACCGGCATTCCCTGGTTCGAATCCAGGTACCCCAGCCATATTTCTTCGAGTTTGCGGATTGCCGCGACGGTCATTGGGGTATCGCCAAGCGGTAAGGCACCGGTTTTTGATACCGGCATTCCCTGGTTCGAATCCAGGTACCCCAGCCATCGAAGAAAACAATCTGGCTACGTAGCTCAGTTGGTTAGAGCACATCACTCATAATGATGGGGTCACAGGTTCGAATCCCGTCGTAGCCACCAAATTTTTGGGGTATCGCCAAGCGGTAAGGCACCGGATTCTGATTCCGGCATTCCGAGGTTCGAATCCTCGTACCCCAGCCAAATTTGAAAGACGTTCGGATGACGAACGCAAAGACCCAACCATTGGGGTATCGCCAAGCGGTAAGGCACCGGATTCTGATTCCGGCATTCCGAGGTTCGAATCCTCGTACCCCAGCCACATTAAAAAAGCTCGCTTCGGCGAGCTTTTTGCTTTTCTGCCCGGCGCGCCGGGGGGCGGTGTTGACCTGATAAGCGCAACGCTATCAGGCACAGAATATCCTACAACCCTAACGCATACTTCAGAGCCTGACGTTTCAACACGCCTGCGCGCTCTGCCGCCATCAATCCAATATTACGCATAACGCGCAGCGGCTGAAGATTATTGCTGAAACCGGCATAGAACAGATCCATTCCGCTTTGCATAATGAAGTTATCCGCCATGCGGCGCGTCTGATAGCGTTTCAGCACCTGGTGACTGGCCCAGACTTCGCCATGACTGCGGGCGCTGATCAACACATCCAGCAGCGCATCCACATCACGATACCCCAGGTTTACCCCCTGCCCGGCTAATGGATGAATGGTATGCGCCGCATCCCCCACCAGCGCCAGACCAGGCTGTACGTATTGCAACGCATGGCGGCGCGTCAGCGGAAAAGCGCCTGCCGCAACCGGTGTGACCGCCCCCAGACGCGACGGAAAATGTTGCATAATTTCCGCCTGCAACTGCGGCATACTCAGGTTCTGCAACTGGCGAATACGCGCCGGTGAGTCATACCACACCAGCGATGCCCAGTTGTCGAACAACGGTAAAAAGGCCCGTGGGCCGTCTGGCGTAAATTGCTGCCAGGTGCTGTCACCGGGCTCGCTCTCACACTGTACGGTAATCAGCATACAGGACTGAGCATACTGCCAGGCATGAATGCCAATCCCCGCCAGCTGTCGTACCTGCGAGTTCGCACCGTCAGCGCCGATCACCAGTTTTGCGGTAAGACGCTCGCCATCCGCCAGCTCCAGCTCATGTCGATCATTGTGGCGATGCAACGCAATCAGTGAAGCAGGCGCGCACAGCGTCACTTTCGGGTGCGCGTCCAGCGCCTGCCACAGCGCCTGTTGCAGCACGATATTCTCAACCATATAGCCAAGCAGCGGTAACTTAAGCTCGGCGGCGTCAAACACCACATGGGCGTTTTCCCACTCCCAGGTCTCCAGACGACGGTACGGATGGCTGCGCATCCCCTGCACCACATCCCAGACGCCCAGGCCTTTAAGCAGCGACACCGACGCCGCGCTGATCGCTGAAATACGCACATCAGGCTGGCTGTCGGCCACAAACGGCGCAGGCTCAGCATGTTCAATCACCGTGACGGTAAATCCATGCTGCGCCAGTCCCAGCGCCAGCGCGCCACCGACCATCCCCCCGCCAACAATGGCAATTTCCGTTGGTTGATTTGTCATGGTCACTCATCCTGTTACGTTGATAAGACAAGTTTACAGGATTTTTTACCTCTAAGGGCTGATAAGCGTCATACTGGTCACAACCGCGCCAAAGCATTACACTATGCGCCCTGCAATTCAGCCACTATTTCGCAAGAGCAAGTCGATGACCAAAAAACTCCATATTAAAACCTGGGGCTGTCAGATGAACGAGTACGATTCATCGAAGATGGCCGATCTGCTGGATGCTACCCACGGGTATCAACTGACCGAGGTCGCGGAAGAAGCGGATGTGCTGCTGCTGAATACCTGCTCAATCCGCGAGAAGGCTCAGGAAAAAGTCTTCCATCAATTAGGCCGCTGGAAGCTCTTAAAAGAGAAGAACCCGGACCTGATTATCGGCGTCGGCGGTTGCGTGGCCTCCCAGGAAGGCGACCACATCCGTCAGCGTGCGCACTATGTCGATATTATTTTTGGCCCGCAAACGCTGCACCGCTTACCGGAAATGATCAACTCCGTTCGTGGCGACCGCAGCCCGGTGGTGGACATCAGCTTCCCGGAAATCGAGAAGTTCGACCGCCTGCCGGAACCGCGTGCGGAAGGCCCGACCGCGTTTGTCTCCATCATGGAAGGGTGTAATAAATACTGCACGTACTGTGTGGTGCCGTATACCCGTGGTGAAGAGGTCAGCCGTCCGTCTGACGACATCCTGTTTGAGATCGCCCAGCTTGCCGCTCAGGGCGTGCGTGAAGTCAACCTGCTCGGTCAGAACGTTAACGCCTGGCGCGGTGAAAACTACGACGGCACCACCGGCTCCTTTGCCGACCTGCTGCGCCTGGTTGCCGCCATCGACGGGATCGATCGCATCCGCTTCACCACCAGCCATCCGATCGAGTTCACCGACGACATCATCGAAGTTTACCGTGATACGCCGGAACTGGTGAGCTTCCTGCATCTGCCGGTACAGAGCGGTGCGGATCGCGTACTGAATCTGATGGGGCGTACCCACACGTCGCTGGAGTACAAAGCGATCATCCGTAAACTGCGCGCGGCGCGCCCGGATATTCAAATCAGCTCGGACTTCATCGTTGGTTTCCCGGGCGAAACGACTCAGGACTTCGAACAGACCATGAAGCTGATTGCCGACGTCAATTTCGACATGAGCTACAGCTTTATTTTCTCGGCGCGTCCGGGAACACCGGCGGCCGATATGGTTGACGATGTGCCGGAAGAAGAGAAAAAGCAGCGTCTGTATATTCTACAGGAGCGTATTAACCAGCAGGCGATGGCCTGGAGCCGTCGGATGCTCGGCACCGTCCAGCGTATTCTGGTGGAAGGCACCTCGCGTAAGAGCATTATGGAACTGTCAGGCCGTACCGAAAATAACCGCGTGGTGAACTTTGAAGGCACCCCGGAGATGATCGGTAAGTTTGTGGATGTGGAAATCACCGATGTCTACACCAACTCTCTGCGCGGCAAGGTTGTACGCACCGAAGATGAGATGGGGCTGCGCGTGGCTGAAACGCCGGAGTCAGTCATTGCCCGTACCCGTAAAGAAAACGAGATTGGCGTCGGTTTTTACCAGCCTTAATCCTGCTGAAAAGCGAAAAAATGCCCGATGGCGCTGCACTTATCGGGCCTACGGCACAATATGGTTCGTAGGCCGGATAAGGCACTTGTGCTGCCATCCGGCAAATAACAGACAGGCCTTGTAATTCCCCCCTACGCCCCCATCTTCATTGCAATGCTTGCGCCTTTATCCTGTGGCGTGAATAATTTCCTTATCTGCCGGTGAATTTTCATTTTCCGGCGACTCAGGCATAAGAGGAACAGTTTGAACATAGACACTCGCGAAATTACCCTTGAGCCCGCAGACAACGCCCGTCTGTTGAGCCTTTGCGGCCCGTTTGACGACAACATCAAACAACTGGAACGCCGTCTCGGCATCGAGATCAACCGTCGTGACAATCACTTTAAGCTGACCGGTCGCCCGATTTGCGTCACCGCCGCGGTAGATATCCTGCGCAGCCTGTACGTCGATACCGCCCCGATGCGCGGTCAGATTCAGGACATCGAGCCGGAACAAATCCACCTTGCGATTAAAGAAGCGCGCGTGCTGGAACAAAGCGCGGAGAGCGTTCCTGACTATGGCAAGGCGATAAATATTAAAACCAAGCGTGGCGTGATTAAGCCGCGCACGCCGAATCAGGCGCAGTACATCGCCAACATTCTCGTTCACGACATTACTTTCGGCGTTGGCCCTGCCGGTACGGGGAAAACCTACCTCGCCGTTGCCGCCGCCGTGGACGCTCTTGAGCGTCAGGAAATTCGTCGTATTCTGCTAACCCGTCCGGCAGTGGAAGCCGGGGAAAAACTGGGCTTTCTGCCAGGCGACCTGAGCCAGAAGGTAGACCCGTATCTTCGCCCGCTGTATGACGCGCTGTTTGAGATGCTCGGCTTCGAGAAAGTAGAAAAGCTGATTGAGCGCAACGTCATTGAAGTCGCGCCGCTGGCCTATATGCGCGGTCGTACGCTGAACGACGCCTTTATTATTCTCGATGAGAGCCAGAACACCACCATCGAACAGATGAAGATGTTCCTGACGCGTATCGGCTTTAATTCGAAAGCGGTTATTACCGGTGACGTCACGCAGATTGACCTGCCGCGCAACACGAAGTCTGGCCTGCGCCATGCGATAGAAGTGCTGGCGGAAGTCGAAGAGATCAGCTTTAACTTCTTCCACAGCGAAGACGTGGTGCGCCATCCGGTAGTTGCCCGTATCGTTAACGCCTATGAAGCCTGGGAAGAAGCGGAGCAAAAACGCAAGGCAGCGCTGGCGGCAGAACGTAAGCGTGAAGCGCAGGAGCAGGAACAAAAATGAGTCAGGTGATCCTCGATTTACAACTGGCATGTGAAGACCATTCCGGCCTGCCGGAAGAGAGCCAGTTTCAGACGTGGCTGAATGCGGTGATCCCACAGTTTCAGGAAGAATCAGAAGTGACGATTCGCCTGGTGGATGAAGCCGAAAGCCACGATCTTAACCTGACCTACCGCGGGAAAGATAAGCCAACCAACGTGCTCTCTTTCCCGTTTGAAGCGCCGCCAGGTATGGAGATGCCGCTGCTGGGCGATCTGATCATCTGCCGCCAGGTAGTGGAGCAAGAAGCGAAAGAACAAGATAAGCCGCTGGAGGCCCACTGGGCGCATATGGTCGTGCACGGCAGTTTGCATTTGCTGGGCTACGACCATATCGAAGACGATGAAGCGGAAGAGATGGAAGCCCTCGAAACAGAGATTATGCTTGCTCTGGGCTATGAGGACCCGTACATTTCCGAGAAAGACTAAGTACGATGAACAAACATGCCGTCAGCCGTTAAGTATATGCATGACGAGCAACCTATTAACCAACATGAGAACCCATACGACGCCATGAGCGACGACAATTCACACAGTAGTGACACGTTAAACAGCAAAAAGGGATTTTTTTCCCTGTTACTGAGCCAACTTTTCCACGGTGAACCCAAAAACCGTGACGAACTGCTGGCGCTGATCCGTGATTCCGGGCAGAACGACCTTATCGATGAAGATACGCGCGATATGCTCGAAGGGGTGATGGACATTGCGGACCAGCGCGTTCGCGACATCATGATCCCCCGCTCCCAGATGATTACCCTGAAACGCAACCAGACGCTGGATGAGTGCCTTGATGTCATCATTGAGTCAGCACACTCGCGTTTCCCGGTCATCAGCGAAGACAAAGATCACATTGAAGGGATTCTGATGGCGAAGGATCTGCTGCCGTTTATGCGCAGCGATGCCGAAGCCTTCAGCATGGAAAAAGTGTTACGCCAGGCCGTTGTTGTCCCGGAGAGTAAGCGCGTTGACCGCATGCTCAAAGAGTTCCGCTCCCAGCGTTACCATATGGCGATCGTTATCGACGAGTTTGGCGGGGTGTCGGGTCTGGTGACCATTGAAGACATTCTCGAACTGATCGTGGGTGAAATTGAAGACGAGTATGATGAAGAAGACGATATCGACTTCCGTCAGCTCAGTCGCCACACCTGGACCATTCGCGCTCTCGCACCGATTGAAGACTTCAACGAAGCCTTCGGCACCAGCTTCAGCGATGAAGAGGTCGATACCATTGGCGGTCTGGTGATGCAGGCGTTCGGTCATTTGCCTGCGCGCGGTGAGACCATTGACATTGATGGTTACCAGTTCAAAGTCGCTATGGCCGACAGCCGTCGTATTATTCAGGTTCATGTCAGAATACCGGATGACTCGCCCCAGCCTAAACTGGACGAATAAAACCAAAAGTGGACTAAAGACTAAATGGCATTTGCCTCACTGATTGAACGCCAGCGCATTCGCCTGCTGCTGGCGTTATTATTCGGCGCCTGCGGAACGCTGGCTTTTTCTCCGTATGACGTCTGGCCCGCCGCGCTTATCTCGCTTATGGGCCTACAGGCGTTAACCTTACACCGCCGTCCGCTCCAGTCGGCTGCTATCGGCTACTTCTGGGGGCTGGGACTCTTTGGCTCCGGCATCAACTGGGTCTACGTCAGTATCGCGCAGTTCGGCGGTATGCCCGGCCCGATAAACGTCTTTCTTGTGGTGCTGCTTGCCGCATACCTTTCCCTCTACACGGGCCTGTTTGCCGGTATTCTGTCGCGTCTGTGGCCGAAAACCACCTGGCTGCGCGTGGCGATCGCCGCCCCCGTAGTCTGGCAAATCACCGAGTTTCTGCGTGGCTGGGTACTGACCGGCTTCCCGTGGCTACAGTTCGGCTATAGCCAGATTGACGGCCCGCTAAAAGGGCTGGCGCCGGTGATGGGCGTTGAGGCCATCAACTTCCTGCTGATGATGGTCAGCGGCCTGCTGGTGCTGGCGGCAGTTACCCGCAACTGGCGTCCTCTGGTCGTCGCGCTGGTGTTATTTGCCCTACCCTTCCCGCTGCGTTACATCCAGTGGTATACGCTGGAGCCGGAAAAAACCACGCAGGTATCGCTGGTTCAGGGCGACATTCCCCAATCGCTGAAGTGGGATGAGAGTCAGCTTATCAATACGCTGAAAATCTATCTCGACGCCACCCAGCCGGAAATGGGTAAATCGCAACTGATTATCTGGCCGGAGTCCGCCATTCCCGATCTGGAGATTAATCAGCAGCGTTTTCTGGGCATGATGGACGATCTGCTGAAATCCAAAAACAGCACGTTGATTACCGGCATCGTCGATGCGCGTCTGAACAAGCAGAACCGCTACGACACCTACAACACGATTATCACGCTGGGTAAAGACAGCCCGTACAGCTACGATTCCAGCAATCGCTACAACAAAAACCACCTGGTGCCATTTGGCGAGTTCGTGCCGCTGGAGTCGATTCTGCGCCCGTTAGCGCCGTTCTTTGACCTGCCGATGTCCTCATTCAGCCGTGGGCCGTACATACAGCCACAGCTGCATGCGCATGGCTTTAAACTGACGGCGGCGATTTGCTACGAAATCATTCTGGGTGAACAGGTTCGGGACAATTTCCGCCCGGACACTGACTATCTGCTGACCATCTCTAACGACGCCTGGTTCGGAAAATCTATCGGCCCGTGGCAGCACTTCCAGATGGCGAGAATGCGTTCTCTGGAGCTGGCGCGCCCGCTGTTGCGCAGCACCAACAACGGCATTACGGCAGTCATTGGCCCGCAGGGTGAAATTCAGGCGATGATCCCGCAGTTTACCCGCGACGTGTTGACCACCCACGTTACGCCAACCCGTGGTTTAACGCCTTATGCCCGTACCGGCAACTGGCCGTTATGGTTGCTCACCGCGCTGATGGGCTTTGGCGCCGTGGTGATGAGCCTGCGTCAGCGTCGTAAATAATCTCCCTTATTACCGGGTAAGACGCGATGCGTCTTACCCGGCCTGGCTATATCCCTCCATTCTGGCACGCCTATTGCTTTGTTAAACAAGGTAAACCTTGTTTTGGCTATATGTGCAACCTGGTCGCACCAATATCGATCATCGGTAGCACCCAAACAGTGCAATGAAAGATTTTTGCCTCTAAACGGTGCGGCGCACTTCGCAAAAATAAACAATAAAGCAGCAAAATCTTTACATTCAGCCAAACTAAATGTTAACAAACACGCATAACACTGCACGCTCAAGTTGCAGACGATAACAACACAAACACTCACAATGGGTATCAATGCGTCGATGGCGCAGACGATAAAGGAGTTGGATATGCAATTACGTAAGCTAGCCACAGCAATGCTGGTCATGGGAATGTCTGCCGGTCTGGCACACGCGGAAGACGCCGCGCCGGCGGCGGGCAGTACGCTGGATAAAATCGCGAAGAATGGCATTATCGTCGTCGGCCACCGCGAGTCCTCCGTGCCGTTCTCTTACTACGACAACCAGCAAAAAGTGGTCGGTTATTCACAGGACTACTCCAACGCCATCGTTGAAGCCGTGAAGAAAAAGCTTAACAAACCTGACCTGCAGGTGAAGTTGATCCCAATTACCTCCCAGAACCGTATTCCGCTGTTGCAGAACGGAACCTTCGACTTTGAATGTGGCTCCACCACCAACAACGTCGAACGCCAGAAACAGGCCGCGTTCTCTGACACCATTTTCATCGTCGGTACGCGTCTGCTGGCGAAAAAAGACGGCGATATTAAAGACTTCCCGGACCTGAAAGGAAAAGCGGTCGTGGTCACCTCCGGTACCACCTCTGAAATTCTGCTGCACAAGCTGAATGAAGAACAAAAAATGAATATACGCATTATCAGCGCGAAAGACCACGGCGACTCCTTCCGTACGCTGGAAAGCGGTCGCGCCGTCGCCTTTATGATGGATGATGCCCTGCTGGCGGGTGAACGTGCGAAAGCCAAAAAACCAGACAACTGGGAGATCGTCGGTAAGCCGCAATCTCAGGAAGCCTACGGCTGTATGCTGCGTAAAAACGATCCTGAGTTTAAAACGCTGGTAGATGACACGATTGCCCAGGTGCAGACCTCAGGCGAAGCGGAAAAATGGTTTGATAAGTGGTTTAAAAACCCAATCCCGCCGAAAAACCTGAACATGAATTTCGAACTGTCCGACGAGATGAAGGCGCTGTTCAAAGAACCGAATGACAAAGCACTTAACTAACTAAAATAAATGGGGCGGGATCTCCTTGCCCTCTCGATTGTCATTCAGCACGGACAGACTATAAGCCTGATGGTCGTTCCCCATCAGGCCTGAAAACCGCAAAACGCTGGATAACAATCTTCGAGGGTAGCGCTGCTACCCTTTTTTTTCTGGAGTAGATTTATGTCAATAGACTGGAACTGGGGGATTTTTTTACAACAAGCCCCGTTCGGCAACACCACGTATCTCGGCTGGCTCTGGAGCGGCTTCCAGGTCACCGTCGCGTTATCCATCACCGCCTGGATTATTGCTTTCCTCGTCGGCTCGTTATTCGGCATTTTACGTACTGTACCTAACCGCTTCCTCTCAGGAATGGGGACGCTTTACGTGGAACTGTTTCGTAACGTCCCGCTGATTGTTCAGTTCTTTACCTGGTATCTGGTCGTGCCTGAGCTGTTGCCGGAAAATATCGGCATGTGGTTCAAGGCGGAACTGGACCCGAACATTCAATTTTTCCTCTCATCAATGATCTGTCTGGGGCTGTTTACCGCTGCGCGCGTCTGCGAGCAGGTACGCGCCGCGATTCAGTCGCTGCCTCGCGGGCAGAAAAACGCTGCGCTGGCGATGGGGCTGACGCTGCCTCAGGCTTATCGCTATGTTCTGTTACCGAACGCCTATCGGGTGATTGTCCCGCCGATGACCTCGGAAATGATGAACCTGGTGAAAAACTCCGCCATCGCATCGACCATTGGTCTGGTGGATATGGCGGCGCAGGCGGGCAAGCTGCTGGATTACTCCGCCCACGCCTGGGAGTCGTTCACCGCGATTACGCTGGCCTACGTGCTGATTAATGCCGTCATTATGCTGGTGATGAATCTGGTGGAACGTAAAGTCCGCCTGCCTGGCAATATGGGAGGCAAATAATGTACGAGTTTGACTGGAGTTCGATCGTTCCTTCCATGCCGTATTTGCTGGCCGGGCTGGTGATCACCCTGAAAATTACCGTCACCGCCGTGGTGATCGGGATTCTCTGGGGCACCATTCTGGCGGTAATGCGTCTTTCAAGTTTCGCCCCTGTCGCCTGGTTTGCGAAAGCTTACGTCAACGTTTTCCGCTCCATCCCGCTGGTGATGGTGCTGCTATGGTTCTACCTGATTGTGCCGGGTCTGTTGCAGGACGTACTGGGTATTTCGCCCAAAACGGATATTCGCCTGATTTCAGCGATGGTCGCGTTTTCCATGTTTGAGGCGGCGTATTACTCGGAGATTATCCGTGCGGGTATTCAGAGCATTTCACGCGGGCAGTCCAGCGCTGCGCTGGCGCTGGGGATGACCCACTGGCAGTCGATGAAGCTCATCATCCTGCCGCAGGCGTTCCGTGCGATGGTGCCGCTGCTGCTTACCCAGGGTATCGTACTGTTCCAGGATACCTCCCTGGTTTACGTGTTAAGCCTCGCGGATTTCTTCCGCACCGCCACCACCATTGGCGAGCGTGATGGTACGCAGGTCGAAATGATCCTCTTTGCCGGTGCCGTCTACTTTGTTATCAGCCTGAGCGCGTCGTTGTTGGTCAGCTATTTGAAGAAAAGGACAGTTTAATGATTACCCTGAAAAATGTTTCTAAATGGTATGGTCACTTTCAGGTGCTGACCGACTGCTCCACGGAAGTGAAAAAAGGTGAAGTGGTGGTAGTCTGCGGCCCGTCGGGTTCCGGTAAATCGACCCTGATCAAAACGGTGAACGGACTGGAACCGGTGCAACAGGGTGAAATCACCGTTGACGGCACCAAAGTGAATGACAAAAAAACGGATCTGGCGAAGCTCCGCTCGCGGGTCGGAATGGTGTTCCAGCACTTTGAACTGTTCCCGCATCTGTCGATCATTGAAAACCTGACGCTGGCGCAGGTGAAAGTGCTCAAACGCGGCAAAGCGCCCGCCCGTGAAAAAGCGCAGAAGTTGCTTGAGCGCGTAGGACTCTCGGCCCATGCCAATAAGTTCCCGGCGCAGCTTTCCGGCGGGCAGCAACAGCGTGTGGCAATCGCGCGCGCGCTGTGCATGGACCCTATCGCTATGCTGTTTGATGAACCGACATCCGCACTCGATCCTGAAATGATCAACGAAGTGCTGGACGTTATGGTCGAGCTGGCAAACGAAGGGATGACCATGATGGTCGTCACCCACGAAATGGGCTTTGCCCGTAAGGTGGCCAATCGGGTGATCTTTATGGACGAAGGGAAAATTGTCGAAGACTCGCCGAAAGAGGAGTTCTTCGCCAACCCGAAATCGGACCGCGCCAAAGACTTCCTGGCGAAAATCCTGCATTAATCCTCCCGGCGCGCACGACAGAGTGCGCGCCATATCACGCTTTATCTCTTCATATCTCGAATCGCACTCATCCCGGCGTTACCCTTGTCACAAAGTACCACTTACAAGGAGCAACAATGGCACTTCCAGTCCTTTTTGATTGCGATCCAGGTCATGACGACGCCATCGCAATTGTTCTCGCCCTCGCATCGCCTGAACTGGATGTGAAAGCGATCACCTCTTCCGCCGGTAACCAGACGCCTGACAAAACGCTGCGTAACGTATTGCGTATGCTGACGCTACTGGGGCGTACCGATATTCCTGTCGCGGGCGGCGCGATAAAACCGCTGATGCGCGATCTGATCATCGCCGATAACGTACACGGCGAAAGCGGACTGGACGGCCCGGCGCTACCGGAGCCGTCATTTGCGCCGCAGACCTGCACCGCCGTTGAGCTGATGGCGAAAACCCTGCGCGAAAGCCCGGAACCGGTAACCATCGTCGCCACCGGGCCGCAAACCAACGTCGCCTTGCTGCTGAACAGCCATCCAGAATTGCACCGTAAAATCGCCCGTATTGTGATCATGGGCGGCGCGATGGGATTAGGTAACTGGACGCCAGCGGCAGAATTCAATATTTACGTCGACCCCGAAGCGGCAGAGATTGTTTTCCAGTCAGGGATTCCCGTGGTGATGGCCGGGTTGGACGTAACGCACAAAGCGCAGATTCATGCTGAAGATACCGAGCGTTTCCGGGCGATAGGCAATCCTGTTTCCACGATCGTGGCGGAGCTGCTGGATTTCTTCCTCGAATATCACAAAGACGAAAAGTGGGGCTTTACCGGCGCGCCGTTGCATGACCCTTGCACCATCGCCTGGCTGCTAAAACCCGAGCTTTTCACCACCGTTGAACGTTGGGTCGGCGTGGAGACTCAGGGGAAATACACCCAGGGAATGACGGTCGTGGATTATTACTTCCTGACGGGGAATAAACCGAATGCGACGGTGATGGTCGATATCGACCGGCAGGGCTTTGTGGATTTACTGGCGGAGAGGCTGGCGTTCTACGCATCATAACCAGCCGGATGGCGCTAACGCTTATCCGGCCTACATCAGCGTACAATTTGTAGGCCGGACAAGACGCTTCGCGTCGCCATCCGGCACTGCCGATTACGGCTCAAACGGTCTGCGCTGGAACTGATCGTGGCCGCATTTCGGGCACAGCGGCAGTACATCCGGCGTATACACCGCTAAATGGTAATGACACTTCTCGCACACAAGGTTGCCTAAGCCGACCACCTCGCCGCTGTGGTAGACCCCGTGGTGATTGAGATCCTGGAACACTTCGCGCCACTCCAGTTGCGTTTTGTCGGTGATGTCCGCCAGCTCCTGCCAGAGGCTCTCTTTAATCACTCGCATAAAGACGCTGTCGCTCTCCTCTTCCTGGCTCTCCTCGTAGCTCATGGCGAACTCTTCCAGGTCGCGTCTGACGGCGCGCGTCAGTTCGTCCACCTCGATTCGCGTTAACTCCCCTGCTTTCATTACGCTCTGACGCGCCTGTTCCACCAGCGCGTCAATATCGCGTTCGCCATTACGCAGGCGTTCGCTTAATGACGTCACCAGTTCACGATAATATTGAGCAACCTTGTTCATCGCTTCGCCTCCTGGGTCGTTAACTGTCTATAATAATAGACGTTATTTACGCCGCGCTTTGCAAGACCGCCCACAGAGTGTGTAAATTCATGCAAGGATTGTCATGGCGGGAATTCAATGCAGAATGCGCGAAAGGCTGTTTTGGCGCAGGCGTTTGGGCTATGCTATGCGGATCTGAAACACCACATCTAACGCTACGTTTGTAGCCGTAATGAAAACAGGACCACTGGCTGCCATGCAAGAGCAATACCGCCCGGAAGAGATAGAATCAAAAGTCCAGCAACACTGGGACGAGAAGCGCACCTTTGAAGTAACCGAAGACGAGAGCAAAGAGAAGTATTACTGCCTGTCGATGCTTCCCTATCCTTCTGGTCGACTACACATGGGCCATGTGCGTAACTACACCATCGGTGATGTGATTGCCCGCTACCAGCGCATGCTGGGTAAAAACGTTCTACAGCCCATCGGCTGGGATGCTTTCGGCCTGCCTGCTGAAGGCGCGGCGGTGAAAAACAACACGGCGCCGGCGCCGTGGACCTATGACAACATCGCCTACATGAAAAACCAGCTCAAAATGCTGGGCTTCGGCTATGACTGGAGCCGCGAGCTGGCGACCTGCACCCCGGAATACTACCGCTGGGAGCAGAAATTCTTCACCGAGCTGTATAAAAAAGGCCTGGTGTACAAAAAGACCTCTGCGGTGAACTGGTGCCCGAACGACCAGACCGTACTGGCGAACGAGCAGGTTATCGACGGCTGCTGCTGGCGCTGCGACACCAAAGTTGAGCGTAAAGAGATCCCGCAGTGGTTCATTAAGATCACCGCCTACGCCGACGAACTGCTGAACGATCTGGATAAACTGGATCACTGGCCAGACACCGTTAAAACCATGCAGCGCAACTGGATCGGCCGTTCTGAAGGCGTCGAGATCACTTTTGACGTGAACGGCTACGACAATACGCTGACGGTGTACACCACGCGTCCAGACACGTTCATCGGTGCCACTTACCTGGCGGTTGCCGCAGGTCACCCGCTGGCGCAGAAAGCGGCTGCCAACAACCCGGAACTGGCTGCCTTTATCGACGAATGCCGCAACACCAAAGTGGCGGAAGCCGATATGGCAACGATGGAGAAAAAAGGCGTCGACACCGGTTTTAAAGCCATTCACCCGCTGACCGGCGAAGCGATCCCGGTATGGGCCGCCAACTTCGTGCTGATGGAGTACGGTACTGGTGCGGTCATGGCCGTTCCGGGCCACGATCAGCGAGACTATGAATTTGCCACCAAATATGGCCTGACCATCAAGCCGGTTATCCTGGCAGCGGACGGCTCTGAACCGGATCTGTCCGAACAGGCGCTGACCGAGAAAGGCGTACTGTTTAACTCCGGCGAGTTTAACGGTCTGGGCTTTGAAGACGCCTTCAACGCGATTGCCGATAAACTGGCGGCAAAAGGCGTCGGCGAGCGTAAAGTCAACTACCGTCTGCGCGACTGGGGCGTTTCCCGTCAGCGTTACTGGGGCGCGCCGATTCCGATGGTGACTCTGGAAGACGGCACCGTTCTGCCGACCCCGGAAGATCAACTGCCGGTCATCCTGCCGGAAGACGTCGTCATGGACGGCATCACCAGCCCGATCAAAGCCGATCCTGAGTGGGCGAAAACCACCGTTAACGGTCAGCCTGCGCTGCGTGAAACCGACACCTTTGACACCTTTATGGAGTCCTCCTGGTACTACGCGCGCTACACCTGCCCGCAGTACAACGAAGGGATGCTGGACCCGGAAGCAGCAAACTACTGGCTGCCGGTCGATATCTACATCGGCGGTATTGAACACGCGATCATGCACCTGCTCTACTTCCGCTTCTTCCACAAGCTGATGCGCGACGCGGGCATGGTGAACTCTGACGAACCGGCGAAACAGCTGCTCTGCCAGGGTATGGTGCTGGCAGACGCGTTCTATTATGTAGGCGAAAACGGCGAGCGTAACTGGGTTTCCCCGGTTGATGCCATCGTTGAGCGCGACGAGAAAGGCCGCATCGTTAAGGCGAAAGATGCGGCGGGCCATGAGCTGGTGTACACCGGCATGAGCAAGATGTCCAAGTCCAAAAACAACGGCATCGACCCGCAGGTAATGGTTGAGCGTTACGGCGCGGACACCGTGCGTCTGTTCATGATGTTTGCTTCCCCGGCCGATATGACGCTGGAATGGCAGGAATCTGGCGTGGAAGGGGCAAACCGCTTCCTGAAACGCGTCTGGAAACTGGTCTATGAGCACACCGCGAAAGGCGAGGTTGCGGCACTGAACGTTGATGCGCTGAGCGAAGATCAGAAAGCGCTGCGTCGCGACGTCCACAAAACCATCGCGAAAGTGACCGATGATATCGGCCGCCGTCAGACCTTCAACACCGCGATTGCCGCGATTATGGAGCTGATGAACAAACTGGCGAAAGCGCCGCAGGAAGGCGAGCAGGATCGCGCCCTGATGCAGGAAGCGCTGCTGGCTGTCGTGCGTATGCTCAACCCGTTCACCCCACATGCCTGCTTCACGCTGTGGGAAGCGCTGAAAGGCAAAGGCGATATCGATAACGCGCCGTGGCCGGTCGCTGACGACAAAGCAATGGTAGAAGACTCTACGTTGGTTGTGGTTCAGGTGAACGGTAAAGTCCGTGGCAAAATCACCGTACCGGTGAACGCCACTGAAGAACAGGTTCGTGAACGTGCTGGCCAGGAACATTTGGTCGCAAAATATCTTGATGGCGTTACCGTGCGTAAAGTGATTTACGTTCCGGGTAAACTCCTCAATTTGGTCGTTGGCTAAGCGCGGGAGGAAGCGTGCGACATCTGACAACATTGTTGTTATCCCTGGCGGTGCTGGTCACCGCCGGGTGCGGCTGGCACCTGCGTAGCACTACGCAGGTGCCCAGCACGATGAAAACTATGATTCTTGATACAAGCGATCCGAATGGACCATTAAGCCGGGCGGTACGTAACCAACTGCGTCTTAACAATATTGAATTGCTTGAAAAAGATACAACGCGCCAGGATGTTCCGTCACTGCGCCTTGGCCGGACCAGTATCTCTAAAGATACCGCCTCCGTGTTCCAGGATGGCCGTACGGCGGAATACCAGATGGTCATGAGCGTCAGTGCAAGCGTTCTGATCCCGGGTCATGATATTTATCCGATCAGCACGAAAGTGTACCGTTCATTCTTTGATAACCCGCAAACCGCGCTGGCGAAGGATAATGAACAGGATATGATCATCAAAGAGATGTATGACAAAGCGGCCGAACAGTTGATTCGCAAGCTGCCGAGTATCCATGTCGCTGATGCTCAGTCATCCCAGGAAAACGCGGACGCTGCTGAAAACACCACGGCGACGCCAGCATCTTCCCCGGCACGCGTGTCCACCACGCTGGGTAACTGATGATCCGGTTGTACCCTGAACAACTCCGCGCACAGCTCAATGAAGGGCTGCGCGCGGCGTACTTGCTCCTGGGCAACGACCCTCTCTTGTTGCAGGAAAGCCAGGACGCTATTCGTCTGACGGCCGCTGCGCAAGGGTTCGAAGAACACCACGCCTTTACGATCGACACCAGCACCGACTGGGGAACCCTGTTCTCACAGTGTCAGGCAATGAGCCTGTTTGCCAGCCGTCAAACGCTGCTGTTGTTGCTACCGGAAAATGGCCCGAATGCGGCGATCAATGAACAGCTCGCAACGCTCAGCGGTTTGCTGCATGACGACCTGCTGCTGATCGTGCGCGGAAATAAGCTCACTAAAGCCCAGGAAAACGCCGCCTGGTATACCTCGCTGGCGGGCACTGGTGTGCAGGTAAGCTGTCAGACGCCGGAGCAGGCGCAGCTACCGCGCTGGGTTGCCGCCAGAGCAAAGCAGAATAATTTGCAACTGGATGACGCCGCGAATCAGCTGCTGTGTTATTGCTACGAAGGCAACCTGCTGGCGCTGGCGCAGGCGCTGGAGCGGCTTTCACTCCTCTGGCCTGACGGTAAGCTCACGCTTCCACGCGTAGAGCAGGCCGTCAACGACGCGGCGCACTTCACGCCATACCATTGGGTGGATGCGTTATTGATGGGCAAAAGCAAACGCGCCCTGCATATTTTGCAGCAACTGCGCCTTGAGGGCAGTGAGCCCGTGATCCTGCTGCGCACCCTGCAACGCGAATTACTGATGCTGGTTAACCTTAAACGGCAATCCGCCCATACGCCTCTGCGCACGCTGTTTGATAAACATCGGGTATGGCAAAACCGTCGCGGCATGATTGGCGATGCGTTGAATCGGCTCCAGCAGACCCAGCTTCGCCAGGCAGTGCAACTGTTGACGCGGACGGAAATTACGCTAAAACAAGATTATGGACAGTCAGTGTGGGCTGAGCTGGAGGGGCTTTCTCTTCTTCTCTGCCACAAAGCGCTGGCAGATGTTTTTATTGATGGTTGATATGAAATCGTTACAGGCTCTGTTCGGCGGCACCTTTGATCCCGTGCATTATGGTCATCTCAAGCCCGTGGAAACGCTGGCCAATCTGATTGGCCTGTCGCGGGTGATTATCATGCCCAATAACGTACCGCCTCATCGTCCACAGCCTGAAGCATCCAGCGCACAGCGTAAATATATGCTTGAGCTGGCTATCGCCGACAAACCGCTGTTTATCCTGGATGAGCGCGAACTCAAACGCGATACCGCCTCTTACACCGCGCAAACGCTGAAAGAGTGGCGGGAAGAACAAGGCCCGGACGCGCCGCTGGCGTTTATCATCGGCCAGGACTCCTTACTGACGTTCCCGACCTGGCACGACTATGAAACCATTCTGGACAACACTCACCTGATCGTTTGCCGACGCCCCGGCTACCCGCTTGAGATGGTGAAAGAGCAGCATCAGCAGTGGCTGGAGCGCCATTTAACCCATACGCCGGACGATCTGCACGCGCTCCCGGCGGGTAAAATTTATCTGGCTGAAACGCCCTGGTTCAATATCTCCGCCACCCTTATCCGCGAGCGGCTGGAGAAAGGCGAACCGTGCGACGATCTCATGCCGGAATCCGTCCTGAACTACATCAACCAGCAAGGGTTGTATCGGTAAAGACTTCCGCCAGCGCCGTCAGCAGGCGGCTGTTCTCTTCCTGACTGCGAATCGCCACCCGGTAATAACGCGCGTCAAGCCCCGGATAGTTAGCACAACTGCGGATCAGAATGTGCTTCTCCAGCAAGGCACGTTGCAAATCCAGACCTTCCCGCTCACAGCGCAATAAAAGATAATTCGCCCGACCGGGATAAACCGTTAGCTCAGGAAACGCATGTAACCGCTGACGGAAGCGTTGTCCCTCCTCCGCCAGCCACTGCCAGGTCGCCTGGTGATAGGCGGCATCCTGCAAGATAACCTCTCCGGCCAGCGCCGCAAACGCGTTGATTGACCAGGGCATCTGTTGCGCTCTCATTTGCGCGACCGCCTGCTCGTCGCTGTTCACCAGATAGCCCAGCCGCAGCCCCGGAATGGCGTAAAATTTGGTGAGCGAACGCAGCACCCAGATATGCGGGTTGCCCTGCAACAGCGGAATAAAGCCCTCTTCACCCGGAATAAAATCGATAAACGCCTCATCCAGGATCAGCGCGATCCCCTGCGTCTTACAGCGTTCCGCAATAGCCAGTAACAGTTCGCGGGCAGGCAGGAGTCCGGTTGGATTATTTGGCGTACAGAGAAACAGGCAGTCCAGATCCGGGGTCAGCGCATTCAGAATGGCGTCCGTGAGTTGCCAGCCATCAGCTTCACGAAGCGCAAATTCATGTATCTCACACGCGCCCCACTGTAGCGCACGGCGATACTCGGCAAAGCCCGGCGTGACGATCATGGCATGACGCGGCTTCAGCCCGTGAACCAGCGTGAAGATGGATTCCGTCTCGCCATTTCCGGCCAGGAGCCATGACGCGGGGATCTGATGGTGCTGCGCCAGCGCCTGGTGCAGATGCTGATAATCCACATCAGGATACCGCTCCGCGCAGGTAAGATTGTCGATAAGCGCGCGTTTTAAGCGCCCTGGCATACCCAGAGGATTAATATTTGCGCTAAAATCCAGCAACTGTTCAGGCGAGATGCCCAACAATGCGGCGGCTTCCCGGGTGTTACCGCCATGCGCACTCTTCAGTAAAGGCATCTTGCCTCCGATAAAAAGTCTATTTTAGTGAAAAAGCGCTGCGCAATCAGGGTGAATATCATATTTTGCGCGAATACGTATCACGAGGAAAAACATGCGACTCTGGTTAGTTCGTCATGGGGAAACCGAAGCCAATGTAGCCGGATTATACAGCGGCCACGCCCCCACTCCGCTGACAGAAAAAGGGATAGCCCAGGCGCAAACGTTGAATAACCTGCTGCGCAATGTCCCCTTCGACAACGTATTCTGTAGCGAACTGGAACGCGCCCGCCACACGGCGCGGCTGGTGCTTCACGACCGCGACGTACCGCAGCGCCTGTTCCCGGAGCTTAACGAGATGTTTTTTGGCGACTGGGAGATGCGTCATCACCGCGATCTGAGCCGCGAAGACGCGGCAAGCTACGCGGCCTGGTGTACCGACTGGCAGAACGCCGTCCCGACCAATGGGGAAGGCTTCCAGGCGTTCTCACAACGCGTAGAGCGCTTTATTGCACAACTTGCTGATTATAAAGATAATAAAAATCTGCTGGTCGTGAGCCACCAGGGGGTTCTGAGTCTCATGATCGCGCGATTATTATCCATGCCCGCCGCCTCATTATGGCATTTCAGGGTTGAGCAAGGATGCTGGAGCGCCATTGATTTTTGTGAAGATTTCGCCACGCTGAAGGTGTTAAACAGTCGGGCTGTCTGGCATCACGGCGAGTGATATTTCTGTTTTTTCTCCTCGGGGGCGTTTCGGCCATTGACACCCCCTGACAGGCTGCTATCCTCCGCGCCAGACTTCTCCCGCCCTTCAGAGCTTTGCAGAAATTGTTTTACAAAAATGGCGATGCAATCTGTTGTGCGGGATGGGATGATAACCCACTTTTAAACGCCCGTTGATGACATTAGTCCCGACATCGCCTCGGGTTCAGGTATACTGACAGGCTTATTTATATTCATCCGTAATACCCAGGGGGAAAACTTGCAGGGTAAAGCACTCCAGGATTTTGTAATCGACAAAATTGATGACCTGAAAGGTCAGGACATCATCACCTTAGATGTTCAGGGTAAATCCAGTATCACCGACTGCATGATTATCTGCACCGGTACATCCAGCCGTCACGTTATGTCTATTGCTGACCACGTTGTACAGGAATCTCGCGCGGCGGGCATGTTGCCGCTTGGCGTTGAAGGTGAAAGCGTAGCCGACTGGATTGTCGTTGACCTGGGTGATGTGATTGTCCATGTCATGCAGGAAGAGAGCCGTCGCCTGTATGAACTGGAAAAACTCTGGAATTAATGCGTGAAGCTTCAACTTGTCGCTGTCGGTACGAAAATGCCCGACTGGGTACAAACCGGTTTTACGGAGTATCTCCGGCGTTTTCCGAAAGACATGCCGTTTGAGCTGATCGAAATTCCAGCGGGCAAACGCGGCAAGAACGCGGATATTAAACGTATTCTCGACAAAGAGGGTGAGCAGATGCTGGCGGCCGCAGGCAAAAACCGTATCGTCACCCTTGATATCCCAGGGAAACCCTGGGACACGCCGCAGCTGGCGACTGAGCTGGAGCGCTGGAAGCTGGATGGTCGCGACGTCAGTCTCCTGATTGGCGGCCCTGAAGGGTTGTCTCCGGCCTGTAAAGCGGCGGCGGAACAAAGCTGGTCACTTTCTGCGTTAACCCTCCCCCACCCGCTGGTTCGGGTGCTGGTGGCAGAGAGTCTGTACCGGGCGTGGAGCATTACCACCAACCACCCTTATCACCGTGAGTGATTATTAAGCCTTGAGTAGATTAAGCAGCGGATGAAACTACAGAATTCTTTTCGCGACTATACGGCTGAGTCCGCGCTGTTCGTGCGCCGGGCGCTGGTCGCTTTTTTGGGTATTTTGCTGCTGACCGGCGTGCTCATCGCCAACCTTTATAATCTGCAAATCGTGCGTTTCACCGATTACCAGACCCGCTCAAACGAAAACCGCATCAAACTGGTCCCTATCGCCCCCAGCCGTGGGATCATCTATGACCGTAACGGCATCCCTCTCGCCCTCAACCGCACTATTTATCAGATAGAAATGATGCCGGAGAAGGTCGATAACGTTCAGCAAACGCTGGATGCGTTACGCAGCGTGGTCGATTTGAACGACGATGACATTGCCGCGTTCAAGAAAGAGCGCGCGCGTTCACACCGTTTTACCTCTATTCCCGTCAAAACGAACCTGACCGAAGTGCAGGTCGCGCGTTTTGCCGTCAACCAGTACCGTTTTCCTGGCGTGGAAGTGAAAGGCTACAAGCGCCGCTACTATCCTTACAACTCCGCGCTAACCCACGTCATCGGCTACGTTTCGAAGATTAACGATAAAGACGTCGAACGCCTTGATAAAGACGGTAAGCTGGCCAACTACGCCGCCACGCACGATATCGGCAAGCTGGGGATTGAGCGCTATTACGAAGAGGTGCTGCACGGCCAGACGGGTTATGAAGAGGTTGAAGTCAACAACCGTGGCCGCGTCATCCGTCAGCTTAAAGAGGTGCCGCCGCAGGCCGGGCATGACATCCACCTCACAATTGACCTGAAACTCCAGCAATATATTGAAACGCTGCTGGCGGGCAGCCGCGCCGCCGTGATCGTAACCGACCCACGGACAGGCGGCGTACTGGCGCTGGTTTCCATGCCGAGCTACGACCCGAACCTGTTTGTGGATGGCATCTCCAGCAAAGATTACTCAGGGTTGCTCAACGACCCGAATACGCCGCTGGTTAACCGGGCGACGCAAGGTGTTTACCCGCCGGCCTCAACGGTCAAACCGTATGTCGCGGTGTCCGCTTTAAGCGCGGGGGTGATCACCCGTAATACCAGCCTGTTCGACCCCGGATGGTGGCAGTTGCCGGGTTCTGAGAAGCGTTATCGCGACTGGAAAAAATGGGGTCACGGTCATCTGAATATCACCAAATCCCTTGAAGAGTCAGCGGATACCTTCTTCTACCAGGTGGCCTATGACATGGGGATAGACCGACTCTCCGAGTGGATGAGCAAATTTGGATACGGGGAATATACCGGCATCGATCTGGCTGAAGAGCGTTCCGGCAATATGCCAACCCGTGAATGGAAGCAAAAACGCTTTAAAAAGCCGTGGTATCAGGGCGATACCATCCCGGTGGGCATCGGCCAGGGTTACTGGACGGCAACCCCGATCCAGATGAGCAAAGCGCTGATGATCCTGATTAACGACGGGGTGGTAAAAGTGCCGCATCTGCTGATGAGCACGGCGGAGAATGGCAAACAGGTGCCGTGGGTACAGCCGCACGAACCGCCTGTCGGCGATATTCACTCCGGTTACTGGGAAATCGCCAAAGACGGCATGTACGGCGTCGCAAACCGCGCGAACGGCACTGCGCATAAATATTTCGCCAGCGCGCCGTATAAAATCGCCGCGAAGTCTGGTACGGCGCAGGTCTTTGGCCTGAAAGCCAACGAAACCTACAACGCGCACAAAATTGCTGAACGACTACGCGACCATAAACTGATGACGGCATTCGCGCCGTATAACAATCCCCAGGTTGCTGTCGCCATGATCCTGGAAAACGGCGGCGCGGGCCCGGCTGTCGGTACAATCATGCGTCAGATTCTTGACCACATCATGTTGGGCGACAACAACACCAATTTGCCTGCGGAAAACCCGGCGGTTGCAGCGGCGGAGGACCAATAATCGTGACGGATAATCCGAACAAAAAAACATTCTGGGATAAAATCCATATCGATCCCACGATGTTACTGATTCTGCTGGCGCTGCTGGTTTACAGTTCATTAGTCATCTGGAGCGCCAGCGGCCAGGATATTGGCATGATGGAGCGAAAAATCGGTCAGATCGCGATGGGTCTGGTCATTATGGTGGTGATGGCGCAAATCCCGCCTCGTGTCTACGAAGGATGGGCGCCCTATCTCTATATTTTCTGCATCATCCTGCTGGTGGCGGTAGACGCCTTCGGGGCGATATCCAAAGGAGCGCAACGCTGGCTGGATCTGGGGATCGTCCGTTTTCAGCCTTCTGAAATCGCCAAGATCGCCGTCCCCCTGATGGTGGCGCGCTTTATCAACCGTGATGTCTGCCCGCCGTCGCTGAAAAACACGGCTATCGCGCTGGTATTGATTTTTATGCCGACGCTGCTGGTTGCCGCGCAGCCTGACCTGGGCACCTCGATTCTGGTCGCCCTTTCCGGCCTGTTCGTGCTGTTTTTGTCTGGTTTGAGCTGGCGTTTAATCGGCATTGCGGTGGTGCTGATTGCCGCGTTTATCCCGATCATGTGGTTCTTCCTGATGCATGATTATCAGCGCCAGCGCGTCATGATGCTTCTCGACCCGGAGACCGACCCTTTAGGCGCGGGTTATCATATCATCCAGTCTAAAATTGCGATTGGCTCCGGCGGCCTGCGCGGTAAAGGCTGGCTGCACGGCACTCAGTCGCAGCTTGAGTTTTTACCCGAACGCCACACCGACTTTATCTTCGCCGTACTGGCGGAAGAGTTAGGCCTGGTGGGAATATTAATCCTGCTGGCGCTCTACATTCTGCTGATTATGCGCGGACTGTGGATCGCTGCCCGCGCGCAAACCACCTTTGGCCGCGTGATGGCCGGTGGTTTAATGTTGATATTATTCGTTTATGTCTTCGTAAATATTGGTATGGTGAGCGGTATTCTGCCCGTTGTAGGGGTTCCACTCCCGCTGGTCAGTTACGGAGGCTCCGCACTGATAGTGCTGATGGCCGGGTTCGGGATTGTTATGTCGATCCACACCCACAGAAAAATGTTGTCGAAAAGCGTGTAAGGGGTGCGCAATGCGTAAGCAGTTGCCAGGAGTCTGCGTCGCGGCAGGAATAATGTTACTCGCGGCGTGTTCGAGTGATGATGGTCAGCAGCAGGTTGCCGTCGCGCCGCAGCCTGCGGTGTGTAACGGGCCGATTGTTGAGATCGGCGGGGCGGAGCCACGTTATGAACCTCTGAGCCCGACAGCAAATCAGGATTATCAACGAGACGGTAGAAGCTACAAAATTGTCCAGGACCCGTCTCGCTTTAGCCAGGCCGGGCTTGCCGCCATTTATGATGCGGAACCCGGCAGCAATTTAACCGCATCGGGCGAAGCGTTTGACCCGATGCAGCTCACCGCTGCGCATCCAACGCTGCCGATCCCGAGCTATGCGCGAATCACGAATCTGGCGAATGGCCGGATGATCGTGGTACGCATTAACGATCGCGGCCCTTACGGTAACGATCGGGTGATTTCACTCTCCCGCGCGGCGGCCGATCGTCTGAATACGTCGAATAACACCAAAGTCCGCGTTGATCCCATTATCGTTGCGCAGGATGGTTCACTGTCAGGGCCAGGCATGGCCTGCACGACAGTGGCGAAACAGACCTACGCCCTGCCCGCGCGCCCTGATTTAAACGGCGGCATGGGCAGCGTCTCTTCCGCGCCGGAATCGGTACAGCCGCAAGGCGATGTCCGGGCGATAAGCAATTCGACGCTGAAAAGCGATGACCCGAGCGGCGCACCGGTCAACAGCAGCGGCTTCCTTGGCGCGCCGACCACGCTAGCCTCCGGGGTGCTCGAAGGCAGCGAAGCAACGCCCGCGCCACAGCCCGCCGCAGCGACACCCGCCGCGCCGGTAACGGCTCCTGGTTCGACTCAGGGCGCAGTCGCTGCCCCGACGCCGACTCCAGCTCCGGCCGCCGCAAGCAGCGGTTTCGTGGTTCAGGTTGGCGCGGTCAGCGATCAAACGCGCGCGCAGCAGTACCAGCAGCGTTTAAGCCAGCAGTTTGGCGTACCGGGCCGTGTGATGCAAAACGGCGCGGTCTGGCGCATTCAGCTTGGGCCATTCGCCAGCAAAACTGAAGCCAGCGCGTTGCAGCAGCGTCTGCAATCTGAAGCCCAGTTACAGTCCTTTATCGCCAGCGCGCAGTAGCCTGCAAAGGGCATCTGAATTGTCAATTTCTGTAAATGACATTAACAAAGTCACGCGGAAAGTCAGATGCCTGCCGGTTATGCTTTTGCTATAGTAGGGCACTTTTTTTAATTCCATCACGGACGTCGTAGTTCAGACCATGAAGACCACTTTTTCCGCTCGTTTCATGCAGCGCATGGCGCTCACCACGGCTCTTTGCGCCGCCTTTATCACAAGCGCGCATGCCGATGACCTGAATATCAAAACCATGATCCCAGGCGTTCCGCAGATCGATGCGGAGTCGTATATCCTGATCGACTACAACTCCGGCAAAGTGCTGGCGGAACAGAATGCGGATACGCGCCGCGATCCCGCCAGCCTGACCAAAATGATGACCAGCTATGTCATCGGCCAGGCGATGAAAGCAGGGAAATTTAAAGAAACCGATCTGGTGACGATCGGCAACGACGCCTGGGCTACCGGCAACCCGGTATTTAAAGGCTCATCCCTGATGTTCCTGAAACCGGGTATGCAAGTTCCTGTTTCCCAGTTAATCCGTGGTATTAACCTGCAATCCGGCAACGACGCCTGCGTGGCGATGGCCGACTTTGCCGCCGGCAGCCAGGATGCCTTCGTCGGGCTGATGAACAGCTATGTGAATGCCCTGGGTCTGAAAAACACCCACTTCCAGACCGTTCATGGCCTGGATGCTGATGGACAATACAGCTCTGCGCGCGACATGGCGCTGATCGGCCAGGCATTAATCCGTGATGTGCCAAACGAATACTCCATCTACAAAGAAAAAGAGTTCACCTTCAACGGGATTCGCCAGTTAAATCGCAATGGTCTGCTGTGGGACAACAGCCTGAACGTTGACGGGATCAAAACCGGCCACACGGATAAAGCAGGCTACAACCTCGTGGCGTCGGCAACTGAAGGCCAGATGCGCCTGATCTCTGCGGTGATGGGTGGACGTACCTACAAAGGTCGTGAAACAGAAAGCAAAAAACTGCTGACCTGGGGCTTCCGCTTCTTTGAAACCGTAAACCCGCTGAAAGTCGGGAAAGAGTTTGCCTCTGAACCGGCCTGGTTTGGCGATACCGATCGCGCCTCGCTGGGTGTGGATAAAGACGTCTATCTGACTATCCCTCGCGGCCGCATGAAAGATCTGAAAGCCAGCTACGTGCTGAACACGGCTGAACTGCATGCCCCGTTGCAGAAAAACCAGGTCGTCGGCACAATCAACTTCCAATTGGATGGCAAAACCATTGAGCAGCGCCCGCTGGTGGTACTACAGGAAATTCCTGAAGGTAACTTCTTCGGCAAAATCATTGATTACATTAAATTAATGTTCCATCACTGGTTTGGTTAAAAATTAAGCACTTGAAAGTGTGATTTCCATCCCCATATACTGAGTATCCTGATAACTCCCACACGCTGTGGGAGTTATTATTTTTTGATGTAATGCCGGAGCTGACATGAAAACCAAACTTAACGAACTGCTTGAATTCCCTACGCCATTTACTTACAAAGTAATGGGGCAGGCGTTGCCTGAGCTGGTTGATCAGGTGGTTGAAGTGGTACAGCGCCATGCGCCAGGTGATTACTCCCCGACGGTAAAACCGAGCAGCAAAGGTAACTACCACTCGGTCTCTATCACCATCAACGCAACCCATATCGAGCAGGTTGAAACACTGTACGAAGAACTGGGTAATATCGATATCGTTCGTATGGTGCTGTAATACATCCGTTCGTTACCCGGCGTTGCCCGGGTAACATCCTCCCCCGCTGTGATATACTTTTCTCCCTCTTTTGTTCATTCTCTACGGAGATGCCGTTTTGTATCAGGATAAAATTCTTGTCCGCCAGCTCGGTCTTCAGCCCTACGAACCCGTTTCCCAGGCCATGCACGAATTCACCGATACCCGCGATGAAAACACGCCCGATGAGATCTGGTTAGTTGAGCACTTTCCTGTTTTCACCCAGGGTCAGGCCGGTAAAGCGGAGCATGTATTAATGCCCGGCGATATTCCGGTGATCCAGAGCGATCGTGGCGGGCAAGTCACCTATCACGGCCCCGGCCAGCAGGTAATGTATGTTCTGCTGAATCTTAAACGCCGTAAGCTGGGCGTGCGGGAACTGGTGACGCTGCTGGAACAAACCGTCGTCAATACGCTTGCCGAACTGGGTATTGATGCGCATCCGAGAGCCGATGCGCCCGGAGTTTATGTGGGAGAAAAAAAGATCTGCTCACTGGGTTTACGAATCCGTCGCGGCTGCTCTTTTCATGGTCTGGCATTAAACGTCAATATGGATCTCTCTCCGTTCTTACGCATCAATCCTTGCGGTTATGCCGGGATGGAAATGGCGAAAATATCGCAATGGGATAATAACGCAACGACGGATAATATTGCCCCTCGCCTGTTGGCCAATATTTTAGCCCTGCTAAACAATCCACCTCATGAATATATTCCTGCTTAATCAATAAAATATAATGACCCACGCAATTCATGGGTCATTAACTATATATTACTTGAATGCTTTACTTCTCCGCCCGGTTTCTATATTTTCGTTATGCCTAAGCTAAAACCGTCAATGACGCAACCTCATCAGCCATCAGAATGAGGGGATTCACCGTGGCTAAAATCTGAATGTACTGTTTGTTACCCTGTTGAAATTGTTACTGATATTGACATTCAGGCGATATTTAAGCCAAATCAAAAATGCAATAAATATAAACCCTACTATTATTTATAACGTGAATAAATTCGGAGCGAGAGCGTGAATGATAATAATCTGCCGGGACGACGTCTAATCGAGCAACGGCCAGAAGACAAACCTCAAATTTTCAGAACGCTGAGAAATATTGACCTTAATCTCTTGACTATTTTTGAAGCGGTATACGTTCATAAAGGCATCGTCAATGCTGCGAAAATTCTTAATTTAACGCCATCCGCTATTAGCCAGTCTATTCAAAAATTACGCGCTATATTTCCCGACCCGCTATTTATCCGTAAAGGCCAGGGCGTGACCCCGACGGCCTATGCAACCCACCTGCATGAGTATATTAGCCAGGGGCTGGAATCTATTCTGGGCGCGCTGGATCTGACCGGCAGTTACGACAAACAGCGCACCATCACGATAGGCACGCCTCCCTCTATCGGGGCGTTAGTCATGCCAACCATCTATCAGGCGATCAAATCCCGGTATCCGCAGCTTCTGTTACGCAACATTCCGGTAAGCGACGCCGAATGCCAGCTCAGCCAGTTTCAGACCGATTTGGTCATCGATACCCATATCTACAGTAGTCGGGCCATTCATCACCATGTGCTGTTTGCCGATACTGTTGAGCTGGTTTGTCGCCAGGATCACCCTTCACTTTCCGCCCCGCTAACCGAAGAAAAGCTGAAAGCGGTCGACCATACTCTGCTGATGCTCGAAGGGCAGAATTTCAGCCTGGTGCGTCAGCGTATCCAGGACCTCTTCCCTGAACGACAAATCAACTTTAGCAGCTACAACATCTTCACCATTGCCTCACTCATCGCCAGCAGCGACCTGCTGGCGATGATGCCTACCCGGTTCTACACCTTATTTAGCCGTTGCTGGCCGCTCAAGCGCATTCCCTATGCGCCACTAAGCGATGAGAGAATCGACTTTTCGCTGCATTACAACAAATTAAGCTTGCGTGACCCGGTGCTGGAGAATGTTATTGATGTAATACGCGATGCGTTTCGAACGGGAGATGTTGCTGCTTAGTCACAGGAGATGTTGGGCAAATGGCACAAAACAACAACTATTTTACATTTTGCCGACCACTCAGGCTGCTTTATGGCCCGTTTCAATGATATACTGCCTGTAGTTAATTCAAAAATAGTTGATAAATGCAACATTCCCTTGAATTGAAACGCTTTCCTTCGTTATTCGCAACTGGAACACGCACGCTATGAGTAAACCCATTGTGATGGAACGCGGTGTTAAATACCGCGATGCCGATAAGATGGCCCTTATCCCGGTTAAAAATGTGGCAACAGAGCGCGAAGCCCTGCTGCGTAAACCGGAATGGATGAAAATAAAGCTTCCAGCGGACTCCACTCGTATCCAGGGCATCAAAGCGGCAATGCGCAAAAATGGCCTGCATTCTGTCTGCGAGGAAGCCTCTTGCCCTAACCTGGCGGAATGTTTCAATCACGGAACCGCCACCTTTATGATCCTCGGCGCGATTTGTACCCGCCGTTGCCCGTTCTGTGACGTTGCCCACGGTCGCCCTGTCGCCCCGGATACTAACGAACCATTAAAACTGGCTCAGACGATTGCGGATATGGCGTTACGCTATGTGGTTATCACCTCCGTTGACCGCGATGATCTGCGCGATGGCGGCGCTCAGCACTTTGCTGACTGCATTACCGCGATTCGTGAAAAAAGCCCGGCAATTAAAATTGAAACGCTGGTGCCTGACTTCCGTGGCCGTATGGATCGCGCACTGGAGATCCTTAACGCTACCCCGCCAGATGTGTTCAACCATAACCTTGAAAACGTACCGCGTGTCTATCGTCAGGTACGCCCAGGCGCCGATTACAACTGGTCGCTGAAGCTGCTGGAGCGTTTCAAAGAGGCCCACCCGGAAATCCCAACCAAATCGGGTCTGATGGTCGGTCTGGGAGAAACCAACGCTGAAATCATTGAGGTTATGCGCGACTTGCGCCGTCATGGCGTCACCATGCTGACGCTGGGCCAGTATTTACAGCCAAGCCGCCATCACCTGCCGGTACAGCGTTATGTTAGCCCGGAAGAGTTCGATGAGATGAAAGCCGAAGCCATGGCGATGGGCTTTACCCATGCCGCCTGCGGGCCGTTTGTTCGTTCTTCTTACCATGCAGACATGCAGGCGAAAGGACTGGAAGTGAAGTGATCGAGTAATACTCGCTTACATTTAACGCATAAAAAACCCGCTTAAACGCGGGTTTTTTCTCTTCAGAGTCAGATGAAGGAGCATCCTGCTCGCGTCATGATCACTCTTTATGAGAGAGTTTCTCAGCCTGAATATCGCCGCCCGCTTCTTTTTTCGCGCCAGCGTCTTCATCATTCATCGCCTTTTTGAAACCTTTAATTGCCGTGCCCAGGTCTCCGCCCAGCGTACGTAACTTCCTGGTACCAAACAGCAGAACGACCAGTGCGGCAACCACCAGCAGTTTGGTAATACTAATCTCACCCATAGATACCTTCTTGACTTAAAATCAGGCGGCTTAACGCGCCATATTAACCTGAGAATATTAACGGTCATTCGACGCGCGCACACAATAGCAATCTGTAACAAGGTGAATCAAGCTTAGTTTAAAAAAACATCATAATAATTGCGGTGGCGCAAAACGACGGTTACGTAAAACGGGAAGTTGCGCCCGAACTTGCCTGACGCGCTCGGCGGAGACCTCGGCCATAATCAGCGCCGGAGTCTCTGCCGCAGCGGCTACTGTGACGCCAAACGGATCGACGATTCGGCTCTGACCGATATTTTTGTTGCCGCACTCCCCTGCGGCAACGATATAGCAGGTTGAATCCAGCGCTCTTGCCGCCAGCAAGGTCGCCCAGTGATGCTCTTTCAGCGCCCCTCTTACCCAGGCGGCAGGCAGCACCAGAATGTCAGCCCCCTGCAAAGCCAGCGCCAGAGCCAGCTCCGGGAAGCGCAGGTCATAGCAGGTCATTAACCCGACTTTGATCCCCTCAACATCCAGCAGCGGAGCAATGGTGTCGCCTGCATCAACGCTGCGGGACTCCTGAATCGAAAAGGCATCGTACAAATGCAGCTTGGCGTAATGCGCAACAATCTTTCCCCCGCACAACGCAACCTGCATGTTGAATGCCCGCCCCGGCGTTGAAGGAACATGAATCGTCAGGATTGTCGTCATCGTATTGCGCGCGCTCTCACGCAGTAAGCAGCGCAAAAATCCGCCCTCCAGTAGCTGCGCGGACTTAACCGACAGATCGGGATCGCGATCGTCGCGAGCCAGCAGCGCCTCAGGCAACACCAGTAAGGAAACGCCATTTTCTGCCGCCTGAGACATTAACGAAACGCATGTTTCGGCGTTCTTTTCCCAGACCGACGCCACGGCAAATTGTCCTGCTGCAACGAGCATACTCCCCTCCGACCAGATTCGTTAAACTCGCCAAAGATGTTTATTCGGCGTTACACTCATCCCATATACAATCAAATAGCAGGAATATTCAGTGTTACAACTCCTTTTAGCAGTTTTTATTGGCGGTGGTACAGGAAGCGTAGCGAGATGGATGTTGAGTATGCGGTTTAATCCGCTTCATCAGTCCATTCCGTTCGGCACCCTGACGGCGAATTTGATCGGCGCCTTCATCATCGGTATGGGCTTCGCCTTATTTAGTCGCATGACGAATATTGATCCGATGTGGAAGGTGTTGATTACCACCGGTTTTTGCGGCGGCCTGACCACGTTTTCCACCTTCTCAGCGGAAGTTGTTTTTTTGCTCCAGGATGGGCGTTTTGGCTGGGCGATGGTGAATATACTGGTCAACCTGCTCGGGTCATTTGCCATGACCGCGCTTGCGTTTTGGCTGTTTTCGGCATCCACCGCGCATTAAGGGCATAAAAAAACCCGCCAGTTGGCGGGTTTTGGAATTCTTGCTGTCGTATGCTTACAGAGCGATTACGTTAGCAGCAGAAGGGCCTTTGGCACCGTTAGTGATTTCGAACTCTACGCGCTGACCTTCAGCCAGAGTTTTAAAACCATTAGTCTGGATTGCAGAGAAGTGTACGAACACGTCTTTGCTGCCATCTTCCGGAGTAATGAAACCGAATCCTTTGGATTCATTAAACCACTTAACGTTACCTTTAATCTTAGACATCAAAATTACCTTTACATGAAAAATAGACACAAATGCTGTGTCGGGTACCAGTACATCAATTGTGGTGCATTTTGTCCAGTCCAACTTTGCCAAAAAGTGATAAATATCGCGTTATTTTTTAGATTTTTTGTACTACCTATTGTTTTATAACGCTATTTTATATACCACTAACAAGGCATATCACTCATCAAAACTGGAAACGCATCCAGGCAAAGTAGACGTTACCGTTGTTATACGTACCGGGGATGTAGGTCATCTGGAACGTTGCCGGACCGTAGCCTATCGAGGCTAACGGCAACAGAACCGGCACCGGAATGTACTTCCAGTTATCACGCGCCGTTGCGCCAGCGGTAAATCCCAGCCCCATGTGGAAGTTTTCATCTGCCAGAGGTCGCCAGGTTTTTTCCCAACCGTAACCGCCGATAGGCTCCCACTTATTGAAGGAGTCTTTAAACGCCATGATGTAAAGCCCATGCCAGTTGCCTTTATCATCCCAGCGAGACTGACCAAACCCTGCCCCCCACGGGCGCTCATTGTAGCGATCCGTTTTTTCTTTATCGTAGGCAAACCGCGCATGCCAGGTAATGGCCGGCACGTACAAATCATAATGCTCGGGTTGTTGCCAGGTTTCCGACACATTATCTTTCAGCGTATCAAACCAGCCTTTATCTGCTGAAAAGGCCTGGGGCAGAAGGGCGAATTGCACAAAGAGAAATGAAAGAACAAGAAAATATTTTTTAGCGACAATCACAACTTAATTACCATCCTGGAGTTCAATACCGATCGTAGCAAAACGAACCTGAATGGAATCTTAACAAAAAACAGGTAACGAAAAATCAGAAAACTCCCCTTTGCAATAGCAAACCCACTTATTTCCCGTTTATTTCATACGGATCATCGCCGTTTACTGAAACTTTTTATCATCAGGAAAGGGAATCTGGCCTGTTATAATTCTGTACACCACCTCACAGTTAACATTGAATTTCCATAAAAATAACAAATACAAAACAAATACGTTTCTACGTAAATTTTTCGCCTGAGAGATTTCATATTCGTTGCCTGCATGAAAAAATAACAACACAGGACGTTTAATCCGTCCTTTTCTTGATTTTAATCAGCAAGGGGAAGCGGTTTATTCGGCACATTTTCACACCACTTTCTGTTCCTTTTTTATTCTTACTTTCTGGGCGTCCAGGCGACAGGGGAAACAATGCTAACGTTTATTGAACTCCTTATTGGGGTTATGGTTATTGTGGGTGTAGCGCGCTACATCATTAAAGGTTATTCGGCAACCGGCGTGCTCTTTGTGGGCGGCCTGGTGCTGCTGATTATCAGCGCGTTAATGGGGCATAAAGTTCTGCCCGCCAGTGAAACCAGTACCGGCTACACTGCAACGGACATCGTTGAATACATTAAGATTCTGTTGATGAGCCGTGGTGGCGACCTCGGTATGATGATCATGATGCTGTGCGGTTTCGCCGCCTACATGACGCATATCGGCGCAAACGACATGGTTGTAAAACTGGCCTCCAAACCGCTGCAATACATTAACTCACCTTACCTGCTGATGATCGCCGCCTATTTTGTCGCCTGCCTGATGTCGCTGGCGGTCTCTTCGGCAACAGGGCTTGGCGTATTGTTGATGGCAACGCTCTTTCCGGTGATGGTCAACGTCGGGATCAGCCGTGGCGCTGCCGCCGCCATCTGCGCTTCCCCCGCAGCGATCATCCTTTCTCCGACCTCGGGCGACGTGGTTCTGGCGGCAAAAGCGGCTGAGATGCCGTTGATTGATTTTGCCTTTAAAACGACCCTGCCGATCTCCATTGCCGCCATTATCGGTATGGCGATTGCCCACTTTTTCTGGCAGCGTTATCTGGATAAAAAAGAGAACATCTCCCATGAAATGCTGGATGTAAACGAAATTACCACCACCGCCCCGGCGTTTTACGCCATTCTGCCATTCACACCGATTATCGGCGTTCTGGTTTTTGATGGTAAATGGGGTCCGCAGCTGCACATTATTACTATTCTCGTCATCTGTATGCTGCTCGCTGCCGTGCTGGAGTTCATTCGCGGATTCAATACACAGAAAGTCTTTTCCGGTCTGGAAGTCGCGTACCGCGGGATGGCTGACGCATTTGCGGGCGTGGTGATGCTGCTGGTCGCTGCCGGGGTATTCGCTCAGGGGCTGAGCACTATCGGTTTCATCCAGAGTCTGATCTCTATCGCCACCTCGTTTGGCTCCGCCAGTATTATCCTCATGCTGGTACTGGTGATCCTGACCATGCTCGCGGCAATGACCACCGGTTCCGGTAACGCGCCTTTCTATGCCTTTGTCGAAATGATTCCCAAACTGGCGCACTCTTCCGGTATTAATCCGGCTTACCTGTCCATTCCGATGTTGCAGGCCTCAAATCTGGGGCGCACGATCTCCCCGGTCTCTGGCGTCGTCGTTGCGGTGGCAGGGATGGCGAAGATTTCGCCGTTTGAAGTGGTGAAGCGTACTTCCGTTCCGGTTATGGTCGGGCTGCTGGTTGTCATCATTGCAACTGAAGTGATGGTGCCAGGCACTTCTTCCGCTGTGGCGGGTGGTTAAGCGAATTAATTTGTAGACGATTCGCCGGGTGGCGGCGTAACGCCTTATCCGGCCTACAAATCTTACCCGTAGGCCCGGTAAGCATAGCGCCACCGGGCGATTCGCCGGATGGCGGCGATAACGCCTTATCCGGCCTACAAAACTCCCCGTAGGCCCGGTAAGCGCAGCGCCACCGGGCGATTGGTCAATCTCGAATTCAACCGTGGTAAATACGCTGCGGTCTGCCCACTTTTCCGTGAATAATCTCGGCAATAATCAAATGCTGACTGGCGCAATACTCCAGATACCGCCGGGATGTGGTACGGCTGATCGTCAACGCCTGCGCCACCGTCTCAGCCGTATGGCGCGTCGCTGGGTCGCTAAACAGCTTCAGCACGGCATTCAGCGTCAGAGCATCAATCCCGGTCGGCAAATCACCTTTTGGCTCCCCTCGCGCATAGGCATTAAACATCTCGTCAATCTGCCGTTGGCTGGCGCTATCGTTACCCGCCAGCATACGCCGGCGTTGCTGATACCGCGTAAGCGTCTGCCCCAGACGCTCATAGGCAATCGGCTTCACCAGATAATCAAACGCCCCCCAGCGCACCGCTTCGGAGACGGTTTCCATATCACTGGCGGCCGTGGTAAACACAATTCCGCCGGGATAGCGCGCCTGCATCAGTTCATGCAGCAACGTGATGCCCTTCCCATCCGGCAGATAGTTATCCAACAGAATAAGCCCGGGTTTAAAACGTTCGATCATCATACGGGCCTGCGCCAGATTGCCCGCCAGCCATATCTGGCTGAAACCGGGAATATGGCGGATATATTCCGCATGCATTTCCGCCAGCAGCGTTTCATCCTCAACGATCAATAGGGTTAATGGTTCCGTCATCGTTTTTTTTCACTTTCGGAAGAAATAGAGAAAACAAGGTGCCACAGGGATCATTATCTTCCAGCGTAATCACCCCGCCACAGCGCCCCACATAACTTGCAATCAGATACAGCCCGATGCCATGTTCGCCTGGTTCATCGGTTCGGGTGCTGACACCCTGTTCAAATATTTTTTCGCGCAGAGATTCAGGAACGCCGCATCCCTGATCGGCAACTTCAATCACCACATCGTCCCCTTCGTCGCTCAAATAGAGTTCAACGACGTTATTCCCTTCCCGGGTACGCAAACTGGCTTCAAACGCGTTATCGAGAAGATTGCCGACAATCGCGGCAAATTCGGTGCTATCAAGCCCTTCCGGGAGTCGGTGCAGCTGACTCCCGGGTACGATCGTCATTTTTAGCCCCAGCTCCCGCGCCCGCTGGACTTTGCCGAACAGCAGACCGGCGACCTGGCGATCGGCAAACGCGCTGCGTAGACTATCGATCAGTTGCTGTTGCGCCTGCGACTCGCCCTGCACCATTTCCCTGACCCGATCATACTCTTTCATCTGGAGCAGACCGTTGAGCGTCGACATCCAGTTCAGGTGTTCATGACGCAGCGTTCTCAGGCTCTCCACATACTGTTTTATTTGCGTCAGTTGGGCGTTCAGGGTGGAAATTTCATCCTTGCTGCGAAAGCTGATGATCGCCCCCAGTAATTCATCCCCGGAGCGAATGGCCTCACGATTGGCAATAACGCTCAACCCATTGAAATTCGCCATCACATCCTGGCGTTTTTCCGCAATCTGCTGTGTGAAGAAGTCCGCAGGATTAACAACCGTCTCTATCGACTTACCCAGCCATTGCCGCCCCGGCGAACGCAGCCCCAGCATTTTTCGCGCGTTGCGGTTAATGGCAGTAATGTGCCCTTCCGGGTCGACCGCAATTAATCCTTCATACACTGAACTGAATAATGCCTCCTGCTGGCGCACAACGCGCGCAATCTGCTTTGGCTCCATCCCGAGCATCTGGCGGCGAATGTGGGCGGCGAAAAACCAGGAAAGCAGCATAAGCACCACCAGCAGCAGAACGAATACTCCCGCCATCGGCAGTAAAAAATCCAGTCGCCAGCTGTCAATTTTACTGACCAGATAACCGATGGAAACCACGCCGATCACGTTGCCATTGTCGTCAAATATCGGCGTTTTAGCGCGCATCGCCATACCAATAGACCCCTTGCCGGTGATGAAATAGCTCTCACCGTTCTCCAGCGCGCCGGGTTTCGTGAACTGCATCGGATAACCAATTTTTTCCGGGTTAGGATGGTAGAGGCGAATCGAGTTTTTGTCGCCGATGACCACATAATCAAAATCGGTGTCGCTTTGTAGTTTATCCGCGATGGTCGCCAGCCGCCTGTAATCCCGGTGTTTCACGGCCGTGATGATACTGTCGTTAGAGGCGATAATCTTTGCCTGGTTCATCGCCATATCCCTGACATGCGATGCCAGATAGTCTTCAAAGCTGGCGGAAAAATAGCGGGCTAACGCGGCGATGATGAAAACAGAAACGACCAGAATGAGCAGAAAAATCCGCAGCGGGAATGCGAGTTGACGAAAAAAAAGAAACCGTTTTTTATTTTTTGGGTCGGGCATTGTTATTCCTTCGCTGGCGTAAGCGTCTCATTTCCCGTATATGTAATAAAAATGTTTTAACTTTCTGCTGTGCATTTAATAGCGATCGTTACAGATTCCCCACCTTAAATCAATTAAACAAATAAAACCCACCGCGCAACTTGCTATTAAATTAATTAAAAAACTTAAAACCATTAAACACATAAAAACCATCTAAGTGTTTGTGAAATAAATCAAAATTTACCACTAAAATACCCCTTACGATGTAGGCAACAGAGAGAAAAAGAAATACGTCGTAATAAAAACAACGACCGCTCCAATTGAAAACAAAACGTTATCAGGTTGCAACGGCACACAACATACGCAAAAAACTGGCAACAAAATATATCATCAGGACGCTCAATACTATGTTCGGTAATAATGTATTCACGCAAGTGAAACGCTCAGAAAATAAAAAGATGGCGGTTATCACGCAATTTCTGAAAGAGAATGATTTAAGCGTAGATACCACTGTCGAAGTTTTTATTACCGTTACGCGCGATGATCGTCTTATTGCCTGCGGCGGTATTGCCGGAAATATCATTAAATGCGTTGCTATCTGCCAATCCGTGCGCGGCGAAGGGCTGGCGCTGACGCTGGCTACAGAGTTAATCAACCTCGCCTACGAAAGGCACTGTACGCACCTCTTCATCTACACCAAAACAGAATACGAAGCGCTCTTTAAACAGTGCGGCTTCTCAACGCTGGCTGATGTGCCTGGCGTGATGGTGCTCATGGAAAACAGCAATACGCGCCTGAAACGCTACGCTGAATCCTTAACGAAACTGCGTCATGACGGGAAAAAAATCGGCTGTATCGTCATGAACGCCAACCCCTTCACAAACGGGCATCGCTATCTGATCCAGCAGGCCGCCGCACAGTGCGACTGGCTGCATCTGTTCCTGGTAAAAGAGGATACGTCGCGTTTTCCGTATGAGGACAGGTTTGATCTGGTGATCAAAGGAACAACGGATATTCCACGCCTGACCGTGCATCGCGGTTCCGAGTACATCATCTCGCGTGCGACCTTTCCGTGCTACTTCATCAAAGAACAAAGCGTCATTAACCACTGTTACACCGAAATCGACCTGAAGATTTTCCGCCAGTACCTGGCGCCAGCATTGGGTGTAACACACCGTTTTGTCGGCACGGAACCGTTTTGCACCGTCACCTCCCAGTACAACCACGATATGCGCTACTGGCTGGAGACGCCAACGCTTCCCGCCCCCCCCATCGAGCTGGTGGAAATTGAGCGGCTGTGTTTCCAGGAGATGCCGATTTCCGCCTCCTGGGTGCGCAAGCTGCTGGTTAAAAAAGATCTCACGGCTATCGCACCGCTGGTTCCCAACCCCACTCTGCACTATCTGCAAGGCATGGTTGAACGTAACCCGTCCAGCGCGGTAGTCCGCCAAAAGACCCCCGCATTAGAAACAGGTGAAAAATGAAAATAGACCAGGCTGCCGTCGCTGGCACACTTGAGTCCGGTGATGTGATGATTCGCATTGCTCCACTCGACACGCAAGATATTGACCTGCAAATCAACAGCAGCGTTGAAAAACAGTTTGGCGACGCCATTCGCGCCACCATTCTGGATGTGCTTGCCCGTTATAACGTCCGCGGCGTGCAACTAAATGTTGATGACAAAGGCGCGCTGGACTGCATTTTGCGCGCGCGGCTGGAAGCGTTACTGGCTCGCGCCAGCGGCATCCCCGCTCTGCCGTGGGAGGATCGCCAATGATTTCCGCTTCTCTGCAACAACGTAAATCCCGCACCCGGCGCAGCATGCTGTTCGTCCCCGGCGCAAATGCCGCGATGGTCAGCAACTCGTTTATCTACCCGGCTGATGCGCTGATGTTCGACCTGGAAGACTCCGTCGCGCTGCGTGAAAAAGATACCGCTCGCCGTCTGGTGTATCACGCCCTGCAACACCCGCTGTACCGTGATGTGGAAACCATTGTCCGCGTTAATGCGCTGGATTCCGAATGGGGCATTAACGACCTTGAAGCGGTGGTTCGCGGCGGCGCTGACGTTGTCCGTTTGCCGAAAACCGACACCGCTCAGGATGTTACCGACATCGAGAAAGAGATCCTGCGCATTGAGCAAACCTGCGGCCGTGAACCCGGCAGCACCGGACTGCTGGCCGCAATCGAGTCGCCGCTGGGCATTACCCGCGCCGTTGAAATCGCCCACGCCTCCGAACGTCTCATCGGGATCGCGCTGGGGGCGGAAGACTATGTGCGCAATCTGCGTACCGAACGTTCCCCGGAAGGCACCGAACTGCTGTTTGCCCGCTGCTCCATTTTACAGGCGGCACGCTCCGCAGGCATTCAGGCGTTCGATACCGTCTATTCCGATGCCAATAACGAAGCGGGCTTCCTGCACGAAGCGTCACACATCAAACAGCTGGGTTTTGACGGCAAGTCCCTCATCAACCCACGCCAGATTGAACTGCTGCACAACCTGTATGCCCCGACGCTTAAAGAAGTCGCCCATGCGCGTCTGGTCGTGGAAGCCGCAGAAGCCGCCGCCCGTGAAGGCCGCGGCGTCGTCTCCCTGAACGGCAAAATGGTAGACAGCCCGGTGATTGAACGCGCCCGTCTGGTGCTCTCCCGTGCAGAACTTTCCGGCATTCGCGAAGAATAAGGCAAAAAAATGACGCAGAAAATCGAACAACTTCAACGACAAGAACGGGTAGCGGCCTGGAGTCGCCATGCCGAAAGCGAATTTTCCGCTTTTCAGAGCACTTCAAAACTGAATTTACAGGCGCAAAAACCGCGCGATAAAAAACTGTGCGCCACGCTTGAAGAAGCCATCCGCCGTTCTGGTTTACAGGATGGAATGACCATCTCTTTCCACCACGCTTTCCGTGGCGGCGACCTGACGATCAACCTGGTGATGGACACCATCGCCAGCATGGGCTTTAAAAACCTGACGCTGGCCTCCAGTTCGCTGAGCGATTGCCACGCGCCACTGGTCGGGCATATTCGCCAGGGCGTCGTGAGCCGAATTTACACGTCTGGTCTGCGTGGCCCTCTGGCGGAAGAGATCTCCCGCGGATTGCTGGATGAGCCCGTACAAATCCACTCCCACGGCGGTCGCGTCCATCTGGTGCAAAGCGGTGAGCTCAATATCGATGTGGCCTTCCTCGGCGTGCCGTCCTGCGATCCGTTTGGCAATGCCAACGGCTACACCGGTAAAGCCTGCTGTGGTTCGCTGGGCTATGCGAAAGTGGATGCCGAAAACGCCCGCCAGGTTGTTCTGCTGACGGAAGCGCTGCTGCCGTATCCGCATAATCCAGCCAGTATCGCCCAGGACCAGGTGGATCTCATCGTGCAGATCGAACGGGTAGGCGACGCCGACAAAATTGGCGCAGATGCGACCCGTATGACCACCAACCCGCGTGAACTGTTGATTGCCCGCAGCGCGGCAGACGTGATTGCCAACTCAGGCTATTTCCAGGAAGGCTTCTCTCTGCAAACCGGAACCGGCGGCGCCTCTCTGGCAGTAACCCGTTTTCTGGAAGACAAAATGCGCAGCCGCGATATTCACGCGGATTTCGCGCTGGGCGGCATTACCGCCACGATTGTCGACCTGCATGAAAAAGGGCTGATCCGCAAATTGCTGGACGTACAGAGCTTCGACCGTAACGCCGCAGAATCGCTGGCCCGCAACCCGAATCACATCGAAATCAGCGCCAACCAGTACGCCAACTGGGGTTCAAAAGGCGCATCGGTCGATCGTCTGGATGTCGTGGTGCTGAGCGCCCTGGAGGTGGATACCCAGTTCAACGTGAACGTGCTGACCGGTTCCGATGGCGTACTGCGCGGCGCTTCAGGCGGTCACTGCGATACCGCCGTTGCCGCCGCGCTGTCAATCATCGTCGCACCGCTGGTTCGCGGCCGCATCCCGACGCTGGTCGATAACGTGCTCACCTGCGTAACGCCTGGCTCCAGCGTCGACATTCTGGTGACCGACCACGGCATCGCCGTCAACCCGGCACGCCCGGAGCTGGCGGAACGCCTGAAAGAAGCGGGAATGAAAGTGGTCTCCATTGAATGGCTGCGTGAACGTGCGCAGTTGCTCACCGGCCAACCTCGCGCCATTGAATATACCGATCGCGTCATCGCCGTAGTGCGTTACCGCGACGGTTCGGTCATTGACGTTGTTCATCAGGTGAAGGAATAAGCCATGCACCTGCTCCCTGAACAGGCCACTCGCTATGCGGTTTCCATTCCCGAGCTGCTCGTCAGCCGTGATGAGAGACAAGCGCGGCAACACGCCTGGCTGACGCGCCATCTCACTCCACTGGTCTCCTTTACCGTGGTGGCGCCTGGCCCGATTAAAGACAGCGAGCTTACTCGCCGAATCTTCAATCACGGCGTAACCGCCCTGCTCGCCGTGGCGAAAAAAGCAGGCTGGTCTGTCAGGGAGCAGGCTGCACTGGCCTCAGCCAGTGGGCCGGAAGGGTTCCTCGCCATTGAGGCTCCGGCCCGCGATCTCAAGCTCGCCACGATCGAGCTTGAGCATCAGCATCCGCTGGGACGTTTATGGGATATCGATGTGCTGACGCCGGAAGGCGACATTCTGTCCCGCCGTCATTTTTCGCTTCCTGCCCGCCGCTGCCTGTTGTGCGAGCAAAGCGCCGCTGAATGCGCCCGGGGGAAAACCCACGCGCTTTCCGACTTACTTATTCGCATGGAGGCGCTGCTGCATGATGCCGATTCCAGCCACATCAACTGACTCCGCCGCCATTCCTCAGACGCTGCTTGACGCGTACGCCCTGCTGGCGTGGCGCGCCATGCTGACTGAGGTCAATTTATCTCCCAAGCCGGGTCTGGTCGATCGCATTAACTGCGGCGCGCACAAAGACATGGCGCTGGAAGATTTCCATCGCAGCGCGCTGGCCATTCAGGGCTGGCTGCCGCGTTTTATCGAATATGGCGCGAGCTGCGCGCAGCTACCGTCAGACGATGTACTGAAAGGGCTACGTCCATTAGGTATGGCCTGCGAAGCCGACATGTTTCGCGCCACTGCCGGCGTTAACACGCATAAAGGCAGCATATTTTCCCTGGGACTGCTGTGCGCCGCCATCGGACGCCTGCACCAGCAGCATTCCCCGATCACTCCTGTAAACATCTGCTCGACCGCCGCAACATTTTGCCGGGGTCTGACCGAGCGTGAACTGCGACAGAACAATCAACAACTCACCGCAGGTCAACGCTTGTACCAACAGCTGGAGTTAACTGGCGCGCGCGGCGAAGCCGAAGCGGGTTACCCGTTAGTGATCCGCCATGCTTTACCACACTACCGCGCATTGCTGGCGCAGGGGCGCGACCCCGAGCTGGCGCTGCTCGACACCCTGCTGCTGCTGATCTCAATGAACGGCGACACCAACGTCGCATCACGCGGCGGCGCGGAAGGTCTGCGCTGGATACAACAGCAGGCGACAACATTATTACGGCAAGGAGGCATTCGTTCTCCTGCCGATCTTGAACATCTCCACCGGTTCGATCAGCAGTGCATTGCACGCAACCTCAGCCCTGGCGGCAGCGCCGACTTACTGATCGTCACCTGGTTTTTAGCACAAATTTCGCAAGTTAATCATTTACATAATTATTGAAAGATCCTTTTCGGAGAATCACTTATGTCTTTATCTAAAGATAATATATGGAAGTTATTGGCCCCATTAGTCGTTATGGGCATCATGTTTTTGATCCCCGTCCCGGACGGCATGCCCCCTCAGGCATGGCACTACTTCGCCGTTTTCGTGGCGATGATCGTCGGGATGATACTGGAGCCGATTCCGGCCACCGCGATCAGTTTTATCGCGGTGACCATTTGCGTTATCGGCAGCAACTATCTGTTATTTGATGCCTCAGAGCTGGCCGACCCGGCCTTTAACGCGGGCAAGCAGGCGCTGAAATGGGGTCTGGCGGGCTTCTCCAGCACCACCGTCTGGCTGGTGTTCGGCGCATTCATTTTCGCGCTGGGCTATGAAGTCACCGGTCTGGGCCGCCGTATTGCGCTCTTCCTGGTGAAATTCATGGGTAAACGCACCCTGACGCTGGGTTATGCCATTGTCATCATCGATATTCTGCTGGCGCCGTTTACGCCGTCCAACACCGCGCGTACCGGCGGTACGGTATTCCCGGTAATCAAGAACCTGCCGCCGCTGTTTAAGTCGTTTCCAAACGATCCTTCCGCGCGCCGCATTGGCGGTTATTTGATGTGGATGATGGTCATCAGTACCAGCCTCAGTTCTTCCATGTTCGTGACCGGCGCGGCGCCTAACGTTCTGGGTCTGGAATTCGTCAGCAAAATTGCCGGTATTCAGATCAGCTGGTTGCAGTGGTTCCTGGGCTTCTTACCGGTAGGGATCATTCTGCTGATCGTCGCACCGTGGCTCTCTTACGTACTCTACAAACCCGAAGTGACCCACAGCGCCGAAGTTGCGGCATGGGCTGGCGAAGAGTTAAAAACGATGGGCACGCTGACCCGCAAAGAGATGACGCTGATCGGTCTGGTGTTGCTCAGCCTCGGACTGTGGGTATTTGGCGGTGAAGTGATTGATGCCACCGCTGTCGGCCTGCTGGCGGTATCCCTGATGCTGGCGCTGCACGTTGTGCCGTGGAAAGACATCACGCGTTATAACAGTGCGTGGAACACCCTTGTTAACCTCGCGACGCTGGTTGTTATGGCCAACGGCTTAACCCGTTCTGGCTTTATCGACTGGTTTGCTACCACAATGAGCGCCCATCTGGAAGGCTTCTCACCTAACGCAACGGTGATTGTGCTGGTACTGGTGTTCTACTTTGCTCACTACCTGTTCGCCAGCCTGTCCGCACATACCGCAACCATGCTGCCGGTCATTCTGGCGATAGGTAAAGGTATTCCAGGCGTTCCGATGGAGCAACTTTGTATTCTGCTGGTGCTGTCCATCGGTATCATGGGCTGCCTGACGCCGTATGCAACAGGGCCGGGGGTCATCATCTACGGCTGCGGCTATGTAAAATCCAAAGATTACTGGCGTCTTGGCGCGATCTTTGGGGTCATCTACATCACCATGCTGCTGGTGGTTGGCTGGCCGATTCTGGCGCTGTGGAACTAAACATCGGCACATAATGCCGGATGACGGCTAACGCGTTATCCCTCTCATGCCAGTCAGATAAACCTGACTGGCTTTTTTTATGGTTAAATAGGTGATATTCAATATTTGTATGAGTTTCAGCATTCATCATGAAATCAACATGGCGTTATGGTTCTCTCCTGGCGGTATTCCTGCTTCCCCTCTTCAACGTTAACGCTGAGCCACTTCAGGCAAAACAGTACGCTGATTTTGACCGCTATGTGCTGGCGCTCTCCTGGCAAACCGGTTTTTGTCAAAGTCAGCATGAGCGCGATCATCGGGAACCCGAAGAGTGCCGTCAGCAGAAAGAGATTCCCAACAAAGCTGATTTTCTGACTGTCCACGGTCTGTGGCCAGGTCTGCCGGGATCGGTTGCCGCGCGTGGCGTGGACGAGCGCCGCTGGATGCGGTTTGGCTGCGCGACTCGTCCGCTCCCCAATCTGCCGGAAGCGCGCGCCAGCCGCAAATGCGCCGCGCCTGAAACCGGCCTTTCACTGGAGAGCGCGGCAAAACTCAGCGCGGTCATGCCCGGAGCCGGTGGAAAATCCTGCCTGGAACGTTATGAATACGCCAAGCACGGTGCCTGCTTTGGATTTGATCCAGACGTTTATTTCGGCACAATGGTACGGCTGAACCATGAGATAAAACACAGCGCGCTGGGCGATTTTCTGGCCGCAAATTACGGGAAAAGGGTCAGCCGCGCCGCGTTTGACGCCGCCGTCGCCCAAAGCTGGGGGAAAGAAAACGTGAAGGCAGTGAAACTGAGCTGCCACGGGAACCCGGCTTATCTGACGGAAATACAGTTCTCGCTCAACGCCGCCAGGATTAACGATCCGCTTTCCGCTTCCTCGTTTATATCGCAACCCCATCCGGGCAATTGCGGGAAGCGGTTTGTGATTGACAAAGCGGGTTACTGAGGCGGCATGCAGACTTGAGAACCATCACGGCTTGCGACTAAAATTTACGCAAAGACAACCGTATTGAGGATTTCCCCGAATGTGAGCTAAATCACTTCAAAGAAGGGGGAAGTCTCAGTATTATCATGAAAGCTAAACCCTCGCCGCCTGACGGTGAGGGTTTTCTTTTGGGATTATTTACCTGCGGCACTCGCAGCATCGACGACATGGAGTAACAAATGTCCAGACCAACTATTATCATCAACGACCTCGACGCCGAACGCATCGACCGCCTGTTGGAGCAGCCTGCGTTTGCTGGTTTACCCATTGCTGACGCATTAAATGCGGAGCTGGATCGCGCCCAGATGTGCTCGCCGGAAGCCATGCCGCACGACGTCGTCACCATGAACAGTCGGGTGAAATTCCGCAATCTCAGCGATGGCGAGATTCGCGTGCGCACGCTGGTGTATCCGGCGAATATGACCGACAGTAATACGCAGCTTTCTGTAATGGCGCCGGTGGGCGCGGCATTGCTGGGCCTGCGCGTCGGCGATACCATTCACTGGGACCTGCCTGGCGGGGCGTCCACTCACCTTGAAGTGCTGGAGCTTGAATATCAGCCTGAAGCAGCGGGCGACTACCTGCGCTAAACCATCTGGATAAGCGTTCACCCGTTTACACAGAGGATGCTCCCTGCATCCTCTTTCCGAAAATCACCCATTCCTCCTGGTTCACCCCCGTTCCCCGTCATCCAGAATTAATCCGTTTCATTGCCGCGAGTACGGTCATGAATGAGGCTCTTTTCATCACGCTGGCATTTCTTATTATGATGGCGATTATCGTCGTGGCCGTGCTTTACCTTGAGCGACACTGGTAGCTTCTGGTCATAAGCATCAATCAGTCGTAAAGAAACGTTGTGATATGAAAAGTGCCGGGCAGATACCAGAAAGAAATATTATTATATGTTTGAATGAATTCAGTATTAGTTAACAGGGAGAAACGGGTATGTATAAGACAATCATTATGCCGGTTGATGTTTTCGAAATGGAACTTAGCGACAAGGCCGTGCGCCACGCAGAGTTTCTGGCGCAACAGGATGGCGTCATTCATCTGTTGCATGTTCTTCCGGGCTCCGCCAGCCTGAGTCTGCACCGCTTTGCCGCCGACGTTCGTCGTTTTGAGGAGCATTTGCAGCACGAAGCGGAGACTCGCCTGCAAACGATGGTGAGTCATTTCAGTATCGACCCTTCCCGAATTAAGCAACACGTCCGCTTTGGTAACGTGCGGGATGTGGTGAACGAACTGGGCGAAGAGCTGAATGCGGACGTCGTGGTCATTGGCTCCCGCAATCCGTCTATCACCACGCATTTGCTGGGCTCTAACGCCTCCAGCGTTGTCCGCCATGCTACGTTGCCGGTGCTGGTTGTGCGGTAAATCGCACGGTTGTTGCGTAAAAAAAGAGGCTGCCATTGGCAGCCTCTTGCATTGCAGGTGTAGTCTTACTTTCTTTTTATGCCGTCTTACTGCGGATCAGATAATCAAATGCGCTCAGAGAGGCTTTCGCGCCTTCGCCCGTCGCGATGATGATCTGTTTGTAAGGAACCGTGGTGCAGTCGCCTGCGGCGAATACGCCCTTCACGCTGGTTTCGCACCGGCCATCAATGATGATTTCGCCCATACGGTTACGCTCAATCGCGCCTTCCAGCCAGTTGCTGTTTGGCAGCAAGCCAATCTGTACGAAGATCCCGGACAGCGCAACGTTGTGGATGTCGCCGCTTACGCGATCGCGATATTCCAGCCCCGTCACTTTACTGCCGTCGCCTTTCACTTCCGTTGTCTGCGCGTTCAGAATAATGTCGACGTTTTTCAGGCTACGCACTTTATCTTGCAGAACCTGGTCGGCTTTCATTTCTGGCGCAAATTCCAGCAGCGTAACGTGCTCAACGATCCCCGCGAGGTCAATCGCCGCTTCCACGCCGGAGTTCCCTCCGCCGATTACCGCAACGCGTTTGCCTTTAAACAGCGGGCCGTCGCAGTGCGGGCAATAGGTTACGCCTTTCGTGCGGTACTGATCTTCGCCCGGCACGTTCATGTTGCGCCATTTGGCACCGGTGGCAATGATAATGCTGCGGGCTTTCAGCACCGCGCCGGAAGCGGTCTCAATCTGATGCAGGCCCCCTTCCGTTGCCGCCGGAAGCAGTTTGCTCGCGCTCTGGCTGTCGATCACGTCAACATCGTAATCATCAACGTGCGCTTTCAGTGCGCCAGCCAGCTTCTGCCCTTCCGTTTTTGGCACGGAAATATAGTTCTCGATATCAACGGTATCCAGCACCTGACCGCCAAAACGCTCGCCCATCAGACCGGTACGAATGCCTTTACGTGCGGAGTAAACTGCCGCTGCCGCCCCCGCCGGGCCGGAACCGACAATCAGTACGTCGTAAGCGTCACGCTTATTCAGCTCTTCCGCCGCCCGTTTTTCTGCGCCGGTATCCACTTTGGCGACGATTTCCGTCAGCGTCATACGTCCCTGACCGAATTCGTTACCGTTCAGGTACACAGCCGGAACGCCCATCACATTACGATCGGTGATTTCATTCTGGAATGTGCCGCCGTCAATCGCGGTATGTTTGATACGCGGGTTCAGCACCGCCATCAGGTTCAGCGCCTGTACGACGTCAGGGCAGTTGTGGCAGGAGAGCGAGTAATAAGTTTCAAACTCGAAATCGCCGTCGATATCGCGGATCTGCTCCAGCAGAGACTGCGCCTCTTTCGACGGATGGCCGCCAGTCCACAACAGCGCCAGCACCAGCGAGGTAAATTCATGCCCCAGCGGAGAACCCGCAAAGCGCGGCCCCTGGTCAGAACCTGGGTTTGCTATCAAGAAAGAAGGCTTGCGCACCGGCAGGCTGTTATCTTCTTTAAATGTGACTTTCTCTGACAGTTCAGCGATTTCAGCCAGCAGTTCCTTGATTTCTGCCGATTTAGCGCTGTCGTCCAGCGTGGCAATCAGCTCAACAGGCCTGGTCAGTTTCTCAAGATACGCTTTGAGCTGAGTTTTCATGTTAGTGTCGAGCATTATTCTTCCCTCTCTAAAAACATCATCATGCAAGTTGCCTTATACCGGCAGCCTGAATGCGACTTGCATGATGGTGCTGGAATGAAATGGGCGCGAGTGCGCCCATTGATTGCCGGGTGGCACTTCGTTTACCCGGCCTACGGTGTTGTAGGCCTGTGCAAGCGCAGCGCCGCCGGGCTTTGCTGACTTAAATCTTGCCGACCAGGTCCAGGGACGGAGCCAGAGTCGCTTCGCCTTCTTTCCATTTAGCCGGGCAAACTTCGCCTGGGTGAGCAGCAACATACTGAGCCGCTTTGATTTTACGCAGCAGGTCAGATGCGTCACGGCCGATACCTTCAGCGGTAACTTCGATAGCCTGGATGATACCCTGCGGGTCAACAACGAAAGTCGCACGGTCAGCCAGACCTTCGTCTTCACGCATGTTGTCGAAGTTACGGGTCAGGGCGCCAGTCGGGTCACCGATCATCGCATATTTGATTTTTGCGATGGTTTCAGAGCTGCTGTGCCATGCTTTGTGAGTAAAGTGGGTGTCGGTAGAAACAGAGTAAACGTCTACGCCCAGTTTCTGCAATTCATCGTAATGATCTGCAACGTCGCCCAGTTCGGTCGGGCATACGAAAGTGAAGTCAGCCGGGTAGAAGAAGAAGACGCTCCAGCGGCCTTCGGTATCTTTCTCGGTTACTTCGATGAATTCACCGTTTTTGAACGCCTGGTTTTTGAAAGGTTTAATTTTGGTATTAATCAAGGACATCTATACTTCCTCCGTGTTTTCGTTGAGATGTAAAGTAACCAACTTTCCGTGATTGGGCTAATGCGTTTGCATTATCAAATCAATCAGCGATACCTAACAACTCACACAAGACAACGTTGTGAACGTTTAGCGACAAAAAGTAAAAAGGCCCCCTTTACAGGCGGCCCCATTACCTGAACTACCCGTAGGTAACTTCAGCGCCAGTGAAACTGGCTATGTGTTGCGCTCTACATTACCTTAACAAAGGCTGTAACAGCGAAAGGATTACATCACCCTACCAAAGAAAGGGCAATCTTCCGACGGCAGACCTTACCTATGACTGTGATAGGTTTTGCCGTCAATGTTCCTTTTGCACTGATTTTTAAGGAAATATAATGATAAAACGAACATTGCTGCTGACGTTGCTCCCGCTCATCGCCTTTGCTGAAGAACTGCCTGCCCCGGTTAAAGCGATAGAAAAACAGGGAATTACGATCCTGAAGTCTTTTGACGCCCCCGGCGGAATGAAAGGCTATCTGGGCAAATATCAGGATATGGGCGTGACCATCTACCTCACGCCTGACGGGAAACACGCGATTTCCGGCTACATGTACGACGAAAAAGGCGCAAACCTCAGTAATGCGCTGATAGAAAAAGAGATCTACGCCCCGGTCGGCAGAGAAATGTGGCAGCGGATGGAAAAAGCGTCGTGGATTCTGGACGGCAAAAAAGAGGCGCCGGTGATTCTTTATGTCTTTGCGGACCCTTTCTGCCCTTACTGCAAACAGTTCTGGCAGCAGGCGCGCCCCTGGGTCGAATCCGGCAAAGTACAGCTGCGGACGCTACTGGTGGGCGTGATCAAACCCGAAAGCCCGGCAACGGCTGCCGCTATCTTATCCACCCGCGATCCGGCAAAAACCTGGCATGACTATGAAGCGTCAGGCGGTAAACTCAATCTGGCGATCCCTTCACCGCTGCCAGAAGATAAGATGAAAACGCTGAATATTCATCAGAAACTCATGGACGATCTGGGGGCGAATGCAACGCCAGCCATTTACTATATGAATAAAGAAAATATGTTACAGCAGGTCGTCGGGTTACCGGAAAAAGCGCAGCTGGACATTATGATGGGTGAACATTAAACCTAAATTAAAGGGGGAAGATTGGCATTGTTTTTCTGTCAATCTCCTTTTCCATTATAAATCGCTCGCAAAGATATTCTGAGCTATGCTATTTTAGTATTATTGAAAGAGAATTTAAGCTTAGCAAACATCACTATTGTAAAGCATTGGATGTGTTGCATAACTATAACAAATATAGTTATGACAATAGTCACAAAACAGGAAGAAAAAAACATGGCTAATCTCTACGATCTCAAAAAATTCGATCTTAACTTACTGATTATTTTTGAGTGTATCTACCAGAATTTAAGCATTAGTAAAGCGGCGGAAACGCTGTACATCACCCCGTCTGCCGTGAGTCAATCTCTGCAACGATTACGAACTCAATTCAACGATCCTTTATTTATTCGTTCAGGAAAAGGCATCACGCCAACCGTCACCGGTATAAATCTGCATCATCATCTTGAGGAAAACCTCAATAGTCTGGAACAAACAATTAATATTATGCATAGTTCCAGTCTTAAGAAAAAATTTATCATTTACAGCCCTCAGCTACTTACTGCAATGAACGTAATAAAGCTGATTAATTTTATTATGGAAGATTCTTCCGTTGAAATTGAGCATCATGATATCCTGATGTCTGCGGAATCAGCAGAAGACCTGCTGGCATACCGCAAGGCGGACATGGTGATCACCACCACGCCGCTGAACAACCATTCGGTTGTCTGTACGCCTTTTAAAACAATCAAAAGCGTACTGGTGTGTCGTGCCGATCACCCCAGAATCAGTGACGCCAGTACATTAGCGCAAATACTCGAAGAACCGTTTACCTCATACCAGGGAGAGGAGCCAGGCGTTAAAGAATACCAGTCGCTGGTCAACTCCCTTCTTGCCAGTCGGAAAATTGGGTTTCGCAGTGACTCGATGGTTGCAATCATTAATACTATTGCTGAAACCAACATAATTGGCATCGTTCCTGAAGTCATATATGACTTCTTTCACTCCACCCTTAAACTGCAACGAGTTAATATTGATCAGGATTTACCTTCAGTTCAGTTATACCTGGTATATAATCGAACGTCACTGAATAACAAAGGTTTTACGAGTATCATTAACAAAATGACGGAAAATAGCTGAAACGAAAACATCCGGGGCCATCGCCGACACAAGCATTCAAAATTAAAATAATTAATATAAAATTAATTTAAGTTTTGGATGCTTTTTTAAACCTTGCACATTCTGTTGATTATATCATATAATATATATAATTATTTTTCTGTATTCTACACATAGCCATTTTCCGTTCAGGTATGAACTCATTATGTCTGTTTATAAAATCCCACTTGACCAAAATGTTTTGGAAGCTGCGGAAGAGCGCATTACATGGACACTCACCACCTTACCGCGTATTTGCGTGTCATTTTCCGGGGGGAAAGACTCAGGGTTGATGCTGCACCTTACCGCCGGAATCGCGCGTAAGTTAAAGAAGAAGATCTGCGTAATATTTATTGACTGGGAAGTGCAATTCTCCTGCACAATTGACTATGTTCAGTCATTACGCGAACAATATTCCGATGTCATTGAACATTTTTACTGGGTTGCTCTGCCGCTCACCACACAAAATTCGCTGTCGCAATACCAACCCGAATGGCAATGCTGGGACCCGAATGCCGAATGGGTGCGTCAACCGCCTGCCGACGCCATTACCGATCCGGCTTACTTTCCTTTTTATCAGCCAGGCATGACCTTCGAACAATTTGTTCGCGACTTTGCCGAGTGGTTTTCAGAAAAGCGTCCTGCGGCGATGCTGATCGGCATCCGCGCTGACGAATCTTACAATCGGTTTGTCGCTATCGCCTCCCTGAGCAAACAGCGTTTTGCGGACGACAAACCCTGGACGACCGCCGCTCAGGGCGGGCACACCTGGTATATTTACCCGATGTATGACTGGAAAACGGCAGACATCTGGACATGGTTCGCAAAAACGAAGCAGCCTTGCAACCCGCTTTATAACCTGATGTACCAGGCCAACGTGCCGCTCCGGTATATGCGCATCTGCGAACCTTTCGGCCCGGAGCAACGTCAGGGATTGTGGCTCTATCATGTCATTGAACCCGAACGCTGGGCAGCAATGTGCGCCAGGGTAAGCGGCGTGCGCAGCGGAGGGATATATGCAGGCCAGGATAACCATTTTTACGGCCATCGAAAAATACTGAAACCCGAGCACCATAGCTGGCAAAGCTACGCCATGCTGCTGTTGGACAGCATGCCGGAACAGAGCGCCGAGCATTACCGCAACAAAATCGCGGTCTACCTGCAATGGTATAAAAAGAAAGGAATGGAGAACATTCCACAAACGCAGGAAGGCGATATCGGCTCCAAAGATATCCCCTCATGGCGACGTATCTGCAAGGTGCTATTGAACAATGATTACTGGTGTCGGGCGCTCTCATTCAGCCCGACAAAGCCTAAACACTACCAGCGCTACAATGAACGCATGAAAGCAAAGCGCAAAGAATGGGGGATTTTATGCAACAGCGACTCACCCAACAAATAACCGACTTTCTCTCCACGCTGAACGAAGAAGAGAGAATTGCGGCAATCAACGAATTCAGAATGGCGATCCACCGCGTCAGCCCCTTTCGCGATCAGCCGGTAGACTGCGTACAATGGGTAAAAAACGAACAAATCGAACCTAATGATTACAACCCAAACAATGTAGCGCCCCCGGAGAAAAGGCTCCTGCTAAAGTCTATTGAGGTAGATGGCTTCACGCAGCCTATTGTCGTTGCAGAAACAGCGGCAGAAAAATATGAAATCGTGGATGGCTTTCACCGTCACGAACTCGGTAAAGGGAAATCCACATTACGCTCAAAGTTAAAAGGCTATCTTCCCGTCACCTGTCTGGAACGCAATCGCCATGAACGGATTGCGGCGACCATTCGTCACAACCGCGCCCGTGGCCGTCATCAGATTCACGCGATGTCGGAAATTGTGCGAGAACTCTCCCTGTTGGGCTGGGACGAGACGCGAATCGGAAAAGAGCTGGGCATGGATAAAGATGAAGTCCTGCGTCTGAAACAAATCAACGGCCTACAGGAACTCTTTGCCGACCGTCGATTCTCCAAAGCCTGGACCGTAAAGTAATTACAATTTACACAGGCGTTCTGCGGCCGCCAGCAGCGTGGATTCCTGCTTGGCAAAACATAATCGGATGAGTTTATGTGGGAAAGGATCGGCGCAAAATACCGACAGCGGAATCGCCGCAACGCCGATTTCCCGGGTCAGCCACTGGCAGAAATCCACGTCATTGAGGTCTGATACCGCACTGTAATCCACCAGCAGAAAATAGGTGCCTTCGCAGGGCAGGATTTCCAGACGACTGTCACGCAGGGCATTAACCAGAACGTCACGCTTCTTCCGGTAAAATGCGGGTAAATCGCGGTAATGTTCCGGTTCAGCACGCAGCATATCGGCCAGCGCCAGTTGCGCCGGTGTGTTGACGCAGAACGTCAGATACTGATGCACTTTACGCAATTCCGCGCTGATCGCCGCTGGCGCTACGCAGTACCCCACCTTCCAGCCGGTCATATGAAAGGTTTTACCGAATGACGAGACCGCGACAGCACGCTCACGTAGCTGCGGATGCGCCAGTACGCTGGCATGGCCTTCTGGCGCAAAGCAGATATGCTCATACACTTCATCGCTTAATACATAGATTTCGCGATCGCCAATCGCCTGCCACAGCGCTTCAAAGTCGGCTTTGCGCCAGACGGTCGCGCTCGGGTTATGCGGCGTATTGAGGATCACCAGCCGGGTACGTTCGCTCAGTAACGCAGCAAATGCCTGCCAGTCAACGCGAAACTGCGGCGGCTGAAGCGCCAGACGTTTCAGCACGCCGCCGGACAGTTCAACGGCTGGCGCGTAGCTGTCATAGCTGGGATCGAAGCAGATCACCTCATCTCCCGCACGAACCAACGCGGTGATAGCGGCATACAACGCTTCCGTTGCCCCCGCCGTTACCGTCACCTCGCTCCCGGCATCAGCCTTATAGCCGTATAACGCCGCCGTTTTTTCCGCAATGGCTTCGCGTAATGCAGGCACGCCGGTCATTGGCGCATATTGATTCGCCCCTTGTGCAACATGCCAGGCCAGACGTTCCTGTAGATAGCGCGGGCCATCGAAATCAGGAAATCCCTGAGACAGGTTAATCGCCTGATGCTCCTGCGCCAGGGCGCTCATTTGTGTAAAGATTGTGGTGCCTAAATTAGGCAGTTTGCTTTGCGGAATCAGTGGGTTATTACTCATTGTTATCATGCCCGAGGGTGATGTCGATGTTGAAACCACTATAACACGATGTTAGCATTTGGCAATCAAGACGCTTAGACGTCTAAATAAAAACAACTCCCGGACAGCGCAGCCACAAGGACAACACACCATGAGCAACACTGACATCCGCGTCGTTACCGGCCCGGCTAACTACTTTTCCCATACCGGCAGCCTCTCCAGACTGAAGGATTTTTTCAGCGCCGGGCAACTCTCCGCCGCAGTATGGGTGTATGGCGAACGTGCGATTGCCGCCGCCCGCCCTTACCTGCCGGATGCGTTTGATCTTCCGGGAGCCAGACACCTGCCGTTTACCGGCCATTGCAGCGAAAGCGATGTGAAACAACTGGCCGCGAAAGCAGGCGACGACCGCCGCGTAGTGATCGGTATCGGCGGCGGCACGCTGCTTGATACCGCCAAAGCCCTTGCCCGTCGGCTACAACTCCCCTTCGTGGCGATCCCGACTATCGCGGCCACCTGCGCGGCCTGGACACCGCTGTCGGTCTGGTACAACGATGCCGGTCAGGCGCTGCACTTTGAAATTTTTGACGACGCCAATTATCTGGTGCTGGTAGAACCGGAAATCATTCTCCGCGCGCCAGAGGCCTATCTGCTGGCCGGCATCGGCGACACGCTGGCAAAATGGTACGAAGCCGTTGTATTAGCGCCACAGCCAGAAACCTTACCGCTTACCGTGCGTCTGGGCATTAACGGCGCGCTGGCGATCCGTGATGTGCTACTGGAGAGCAGCGAACAGGCGCTGGCGGACAAAGAGCGTGGAGAACTCACCCAGGCATTTCGCGATGTGGTGGATGCAATTATTGCCGGGGGCGGCATGGTCGGCGGTCTTGGCGAGCGTTATACCCGTGTGGCGGCGGCACACGCCGTCCATAATGGGCTCACCGTATTGCCGCAAACCGAGAAGTTTCTGCACGGCACCAAAGTGGCTTATGGCATTCTGGTGCAAAGCGCATTGCTGGGTCAGGATGAGGTACTGGCGCAGCTTGTCGCCGCTTATCAGCGCTTTAGTCTGCCCACCACGCTGGCGGCGCTGGATGTCGATATCCAGAACCAGGCGGAGATTGATAACGTGATTGCCCACACCCTGCGCCCGGTTGAATCCATCCACTTTCTGCCGGTGACGTTAACGCCAGCCACATTACGCGCCGCGTTTGAAAAGGTAGAGTCGTTTACGGTTTAGCGGCGGCTTGCCGGATGGCGGCTACGCCTTACCCGGCCTGTAAAATACCCCGTAGGCCCGGTAAGCGTAGCGCCACCGGGCAACACAAAACATCAGCAGCAACGTGCGCCGCCTTTCCCGCCATAACGCGCATCCTGCCGCTCACGAAAAAATTCTTCGTAAGTCATTGGCGCCTGATCCGGGTGCGTCACGCGCATATGCTCAACGTAGTTGTCATAGTCCGGCACGCCAATCATCAGTTTTGCCGCCTGACCCAGATATTTCCCGGCCTTAGAAAGCGTATCAAACATCGTTACCACCTGTGACGCAAATGCCCTCTCCCGTTAAGAAGAGGGCCGCTTATTTAAAAATCAGTGCGCGCCTTTCGCCTGCGCCACAATCTCTTCAACGTTTTCGGGCATGGCTTCATACGGCGTTTCTTTCGCCGTCGGTTTGTCCTCTTTCAGCGCTGCCAGCGCAGTTTTGATTGAGAACAGAGCCAGAACCACCACCACAACCATGAAGAAGATGGTCAGACCGGCATCCAGACGGTTGTTGAACACCAGTTGCGCCAGCTGAGACTGCGTGTACTGCGCAGGAATATCGCCACTGTCGATCATCGCCTGGAATTTATTGGCGATCGCCAGGAAACCAATTTTGGTATCCGGGCTAAACGCTTTCTGCCAGCCTGCGGTCAGCGTACAAATCAGCAGCCAGGCGGTAGGCACCAGCGCCACCCATGCGTAACGCTGACGTTTCATCTTGAACAGTACAACCGCGCAGAGCATCAGCGCCATACCCGCCAGCATCTGGTTCGCGATACCAAACAGCGGCCACAGAGTGTTGATCCCTCCTAACGGGTCCACCACGCCCTGGTGCAGGAAGTATCCCCACGCCAGCACGCACAGCGCCGTCGCTAACAGGTTCGCAGGCAGTGAATCCGTACGTTTCAGACCCGGAGAGACCACGCCCAGCAGATCCTGCAACATAAAGCGCGCCGCACGCGTACCGGCATCAACCGCCGTCAGAATGAACAGGGCTTCAAACAGAATCGCGAAGTGATACCAGAACGCCACATCCATCATACCGCCCAGCGCGCCGTGCAGGATGTAGGCCATCCCCACCGCCAGCGTTGGCGCGCCACCGGCACGAGAAATAATGGATTGTTCGCCCACTTCGTTGGCAATCTGATGCAGCGTATCAGGCGTAATCGCAAAGCCCCAGCTACTGACCACCTGCGCAGCAGAGGCAACCACATCAGCGGTTCCGGCTGGCGCCAGTACGGCCATTGGGCTGTTCATGGCGAAGTAAACGCCCGGATCAATGATACATGCGGAAACCAGCGCCATAATCGCCACGAAGGATTCCATCAACATCCCGCCGTAGCCGATAAAGCAGGCCTGCCCTTCGTTCGCCAGCATCTTCGGCGTGGTGCCGGAAGAGATCAGCGCATGGAAGCCAGACACCGCGCCACAGGCAATGGTGATGAACAAGAACGGGAACAGGTTACCGGTCCACACCGGGCCGGTGCCATCCACAAATTTGGTCAGCGCAGGCATCGTCAGCGTCGGACGCATAATCAGAATGCCGACGGCCAGACCGACAATCGTACCAATTTTCAGGAAGGTTGAGAGGTAATCACGCGGCGCCAGCAGCAGCCATACCGGCAGAACCGCCGCCACAAAACCGTAGCCCACCAGCATCCAGGTCAACTGTACGCCGGTAAAGTCAAAATACGGCGCCCAGGTTGGGCTTTCCGCCACCCAGCCACCGGAGATGATGGCAAAGACAAGGAACACCAGGCCAATAACAGACACCTCGCCAATACGTCCCGGACGCAGGTAACGCAGGTAGACGCCCATAAAAATGGCCAACGGAATGGTGAACGCAACGGTGTACGTCCCCCACGGACTGTGGGTCAGGGCTTTCACGACGATCATCGCCAGTACCGCAAGGATAATCACCATGATCATGAAACAGGCCACCAGCGCGATCACACCAGCCGTTGGGCCCATTTCTTCTTTAACCAGTTCACCCAGCGAGCGACCGTCACGACGGGTAGAAACAAACAGCACCATAAAGTCCTGCACCGCGCCTGCCAGCACAACCCCGGCAAGCAGCCAGATCATACCGGGCAGATACCCCATCTGCGCCGCCAGCACCGGCCCAACCAACGGCCCTGCCCCGGCAATCGCCGCAAAATGGTGACCGAACAGCACTTTCTTATCGGTAGGTACGTAGTCCAGACCATCGTTATGACGCACCGCAGGCGTCATGCGCGTCGGGTCAACCGCCAGCACATTTTTGGCGATATACAGACCATAAAAACGGTAGGCAATGAGGTAGACACAAACTGACGCCACGACGATCCATAGCGCGTTGATCTGTTCCCCACGGTTTAACGCAATATATCCCAGGGCAAATGCTCCCATAACGGAGAGCAATGTCCAGACGAGGTATTTCCCTGATTTGTTCATAGTTGTTGTCCGTTTGCGTGTTGTGTTCCAGAGAGATGTTACATTTTGTTTCTATAACACCTCTGCTGGTTTTAACAACCTGACAACGCTATAAAACTGATTATTTACATTGCATTGTTAACTGGATCACTTCATTGGTCGGTCAACGCTGCAACATCATTGCATTTTGTTGGGCCTAGCCCATCACCGCCGTCCCCAGGCGGCAGGTACAGCAACGTCGTCCCTGTTCGTCAAAAATCACAATTTCCCAGCTCTGGCTTTGCCGGCCCAGATGCAGCGGCTGGCAAACGCCGCGCACCTTCCCCTGCGACACGGCGCGATGATGCGTGGCATTCAGCTCGGTTCCCACCACGCACTGGCCGTCACGGGTCATCAGATACCCGGCCATTGACCCCAGGGTCTCCGCCAGCGCCGCCGAAGCGCCGCCGTGTAACAGGCCGAAAGGCTGATGCGTTCGCGCGTCAACGGGCATTTCCGCCTCCAGCACGTCATCGCCCAGACGGGTATAGACGATCGCCAGATGCGCCACCATCGTGTTCAGACTGGTGGCGTTCAGCTCATCAAGCGTTAAATGGCGTTTCCAGATCATCGTTACGCTCCCAGGGTTGAACCGCCGTCAACCACAATGTCCTGTAGCGTAATGTGGCTGGCCAGATCGGAGGCGAGGAATAAAATGGTATTCGCGATTTCCTGCGGACGCGCGATTTTACCCAGCGGAATGCCAAGCTTAAACTGCTCGCCAAAGCCACGAATACGCTGTTGTTCCGCATCATCGCTCACCCACAGCGTGCGCTGCATATCGGTATCGGTAGATCCCGGAGAGACGACGTTACAGCGAACGCCGCTGCCCGCCAGCTCCAGCCCAACGGTCAGCGCCAGGCTTTTCAGCGCCGCTTTGGACGCGCCATAGGCGCTCATGCCAATGCGCGGCGTGTGCGCCGCATCAGACGCGACGGTAACAATCGCCCCGCCCTGCTGCTGACGAAATTGCGCCATCGTCTGCTGGAAGAGGTTAAACGCGCCGCCGACGTTGACGGCGAACGTCTGCTGCCAGTCCTCGGCGCTTAGCGCATCGGTCACCCCCATCCGTAAAATCCCGGCGGCATTCACCAGCACATCCAGCCGTTCGGTTTGCGCCAGCACGCGCTGGCAAACCTGCGCGACCTGCGCGGCGTCTGCGACATCCAGCACTTCGGTCGCAAAGGGATACGCATCCTGCGCGAACTCGCGATCGAATCCCGTCACCTGCGCGCCAGCCGCAACAAACGCCAGCGCCGTGGTATAACCAATCCCTTTTCCCGCGCCGGTCACCCAGACGGTTTTGCCGTTAAAATCCAATCCGGCCATCACTTCACCTCACGGGAAAGCAGCGTCCACCAGGCATCGATCGTCGGGTTTTTCGCCAGCATCACGAAGTCGATATCGCCATGCACTTTACGCCAGCGAGCCGCCAGCGCCATCATACGTACAGAGTCCAGCCCATAATCAATCAGGTTTTCATCATCCAGCGGCTCGTCGGATTCATCCAGCAGCGGCAGGATCAGCGCCCGCAACTCCGCTTTGCTCGCCGGAACCGGCGTCGGCAGCAGTTCCTGCGTCATCACCACGCGACCGGAGCGACCGGCAACATAGTTAAGCGACATCACATGTTCTTCACGGCTGAAATCGGCCAGCGCATCCGCCACCATAAACGGCTTGATATCGCGCATGAAAGCGTCGGTCGCCGTGGTCATACAGCCAATGTGCGCATACACACCCGTGATAATCAGCTGATTACGCCCGGTTTCTTTTAACATCTGCTCCAGCGGCGAACGGTGAAACGCGCTGTAACGCCATTTCACCAGCACGGTGTCCGCCTCGTCCGGTGCCAGCGCATCGACAATCTTTTGCTGCTCGGGAGAACGCGTCAGGCCCGGCCCCCACATATCGTTCAACAGGGCGCGATCTTCATCGCTCTGATCTTTCGGCTGAGCGGTGTAATAGACCGGAATGTTGTGCTCTTTGCAGTACTGACGCAGGGCGGCGATATTCGCGATCACCTGTTTCATCATTGGGCAGTTGTCGCCCCAGAAGCTGACAAAATAATCCTGCATATCGTGGATCAACAGCGCTGCGCGTTCAGGTTCAAAGGCCCAGTTCACTTTATTGGGCGGAATATCGAGCGCGCCAGGCAGCGCGTACGCCTGCAATTTCGGAATTGCCATCTCTCTTTCTCCTTCAGGTCAGTGAACGTGACGCCAGCCACTGACGTAATTGTTTTTTATCGACTTTACCGACCGGGGTCAGAGGCAACGCCTCGACGCACTCCACGCGATCCGGCAATTTGAATTCGGCGACCCCCTGCTCACGCAGGAAGCGGCGTACCTGTACCGCGCGAAGCGGCTCTTTCACCACCAGCCAGGCGCAGCTTTTTTCCCCCATCAGCTCATCTTCCATGCTGACCAGCGCGGCATGGATTACGGCCGGGTGGCGCAGTAACAGGTTTTCAATCTCTTCCGCGGCGATCTTCTCCCCGCCGCGATTGATCTGATCTTTTTCACGTCCCTGCACGGTGATATAGCCATCTGGATCAATGGAGATCAGATCGCCGGAGCAGTAAAAGCCGTTGGCATCAAACGCGCTGGCGTTATGCTCCGGGCTTTTAAAATAGCCGCGAAACGTGTACGGCCCGCGCGTCATCAGGCGTCCCGTTTCCCCCTGCGGCAGCGGATTGCCGTCAGCGTCAGCCACCCAGACCTCATCGTCCGGGCACATCGGGCAACCCTGAGTATTGATGATGCGCTCCGGGCTGTCGTCCAGACGGGTGTAATTCACCAGTCCTTCCGCCATGCCGAATACCTGCTGCAACTGACAGCCGATTTCCGCCGGAATACGCGCGGCAAGCGTCGCTGAAAGCCGTGCGCCGCCTACCTGCAACAGTTTCAACGAGGCCAGTTGCGCGTTGCTGCCCCACTCCTGAATCGCCTGCAACCACAGGCTCACCGCAGGCGGCACCAGCGCCGTTGAATTAATCTGATGCTTTTCAATTAACGGGAAACAGAGCGTAGCGCTCGGATCAGCCGCCAGCACCACCGTTCCCTGGGCCAGAAAGACGCCCAGCGATCCCGGCGAACTCATGGCGTAGTTATGCGCAGCCGGAATCGCGCATAAGAAGCGCGTGGCTTCGGTAAAGTGGCAAATTTCATTGCTGCGACGCACGCTGTAGTAATAATCATTATGGGTGCGCGGGATCAGCTTCGGCGTTCCGGTTGTACCGCCGGAAAGCTGGAAATAAGCCACCTCATCGGCAGGTGATGGCGTGGCGGTAAAATCAACCGCAGGCTGGTCAATCGCCGTTTGCAGGTTGTGTTCACCCGCATCGTTGAGCAACAGCACCACACGCACGGAATTGTGTTCGGCAATAAACGTATTGAGGAAGTCGTCCCCGGTGAACAGCGCGTGCTGGCGGTCAGCAATCACCAGCGCCGGTTCAATTTGCTTTGCGTAAGCGTTAAGTTCCGTCCGTTGATGGCTGAACAGCGCCAGAACCGGTGCGACGCCGAGCTTCAGCAGGGCGAAGAAAGTGATATACAGCTCCGCCACGTTGCCCAGTTGCACCAGCGCGGTTTCGCCGGGTTTGATCCCCTGACGACGCAGGCTACAGGCCAGATTATCCGCCGCCTGGTTCAGTTCGCGATAGCTCAGGTGTCGATCGCCATCAATCACCGCCGTTTTATCGCTGTCTGCGTGGCGGGTTAAAATATCGGTCAGCGGCAGATCCTGCCAGTACCCTTTTTCACGATAGCGGCGGGCAAACTCCTCCGGCCAACGGGTGAAAGGAATGGTCATCATCGCTCCTTAATGCAGTCCAAAAACGTTCAACATGGTAGAAAGCTTCACGCCGGTCTCACGCCACTCCGCGACCGGAGACGAAGCAGGAACAATCCCGGCGCCCGCGAACAGGCGAACCTGGTTTTGTCGCAGCTTCGCGCAACGAATCGTCACGACCCACTCGCCGTTTCCTTCAGCGTCACACCAGCCGACGATGCCGCCGAACAGTTCACGATCGAACGGCTCCAGTTCAGCAATTAATTTTTTCGCCACCTGATGCGGGAAACCACTCAACGCAGGCGTCGGATGCAGCAGACACGCCAGCGTCAGGGCATTTTCTTCCGCATTCGCCTTACCTTCGAACGGCGTACCGAGATGCCATAACGTCGGGGTGGTGATCAATTGTGGAGATGCGGGCAGTTGTAATTCACTGCTGCGGTCGCGCAGCACCGTCTTCATGGCCTGAGTAACCAGTTCATGTTCATGTCTGTCTTTTTCAGAAGCCAGCAGTCGGTTGCCCGCTTCACGATCCAGCACATCATCAGGCTGGCGACGCGCCGACCCGGCCAACGGCAGCGAACTAAAGCGCTCGCCCTCTTTACGCAGCAGCAATTCCGGGCTGGCGCCAAGCAGCACGCCGCCATCCTCCAGAGGCACATGGAAGTTGTAACTCACCGGGTTCTGCACCACCAGCCGCTCCAGCAGCGCGCCGCTGTCAATGGTGGCATCGGTCGTAATATCAATCAGGCGTGACAGAACCACTTTGTCGACTTCAGGCGTCGCCGTCAGCGCTGCCGCGCGCGCTACCATCGCTTCAAACGTTTCCTGTTCAGGGATACTTTTACGATCAATAACATTCAGTGCCTGATGCCCGGTAAAGTAACGCGAGGATTGTTGCTTTGCCGGTCGGGAGAAGGTCTGCCAGGACTCAGGAATGAACAGCGAGGATGGCTGGCGGGTATCAAAGGGGATAGCGCCGACCATAACAGGATTTGCGATACCCTGCGCTCTGGCGTCGGCAAAGGCTTGCTGTAATTTTTGTTGGAAGGGGCTGTCTAACGAATCCCCGTCAACCGCTGGTTCAGCGAAACGGGCGAAGCATCCTGACGTCGTAAAGCTGCGATACGGCGACATAAAGAAAAAGCGATCGGGGGTGAGCGTTGCCATTTTCTGCTGAACTTCCTCGGCCAGTGACGTATCCATATCATCCTCCAAAAATGATAAAGGCTTTAATAATGATTATCATTTATATTTTCGGGCGCTAACCTAAAAGTAAACAGACAGCATGTCAACTCTTGGGGTAGCACAATGTGCGACTTAGACTTGCATCCCTTCACGCTAACAATGAAAATGAGAAGCATTAACTCCATTAATAACAGGACGCTGATTCGTGAGACTTCCCCTGCTTTGCAGAACATCCCTGATACTGGTTGGGCTTTTCATTTCAGGAATTTCTTTAGGTCATGCCGCTGACTGGCCGCGCCAGATCACCGACAGCCGCGGCACGCATACGCTGGACCATAAACCTGAACGTATCGTCTCTACCAGCGTGACCCTGACGGGCTCGCTGCTGGCGATTGATGCTCCCGTTGTCGCCAGCGGAGCGACCACCCCTAACAACCGCTTTGCCGACGATCGGGGATTTCTGCGTCAATGGAGCGACGTTGCGAAAGCGCGCAAGCTGGCGCGCCTGTACATCGGCGAACCAAGCGCTGAAGCCGTTGCCGCACAAATGCCGGACCTTATTCTGATTAGCGCAACCGGCGGCGACTCTGCGCTGGCGCTGTACGATCAGCTTTCTACTATTGCCCCTACGCTTATCATCAATTACGACGATAAAAGCTGGCAGTCTCTGCTGACGCAACTGGGCGAGATCACCGGCCAGGAAAAACAGGCCGCTGCGCGCATCACGGAATTCGATAAACAACTGGCGACCGTTAAACAACAGCTCACATTACCGCCGCAACCGGTCAGCGCGCTGGTCTACACCGCTGCCGCACACAGCGCCAACCTGTGGACGCAGGATTCAGCCCAGGGCAAGCTGATGGAGCAGTTAGGCTTTACGCTGGCGCCCCTCCCTGCCGGACTGCAAACCAGTAAAAGCCAGGGCAAACGTCATGACATCATCCAGCTTGGCGGGGAAAACCTGGCAGCAGGTCTGAACGGCGAAGCGCTGTTCCTGTTTGCCGGTGACAGCAAAGATGCCGACGCTATTTACGCCAACCCACTGCTTGCTCACCTGCCTGCCGTGCAAAACAAGCGCGTTTATGCGCTGGGCACCGAAACGTTCCGTCTGGACTACTACAGCGCAACGTTACTGCTTAACCGTCTCGCCGCGCTGTTTTAATTTATTTGCCGGATAGCGGCCAATGCCCTGTCCGGCCTGCATTTTAAAGCGGTGCGCCATCTGGCACCGGCGGCGGCTGGCGAAAACGACGCAACTCGCCCAGCAGCAGCATTAACAACAACCCAACGATCACCAGCCCAAACCCGCTCACGCTCGCTGACGCAACCGGCGTCATCATGGCGCCCAGCCCGCCCAACAGCGCTGCGCCGATGGCGTCGCCGGTCACGTTTTGCGCCGTCCACAGGCCGTTGATTCGCCCGAGCATGGCTTCCGGCGTTTGCGTCTGCAACAGGGTGTATTGCAGTAACGAGCTAATCGCGCTGAGCCAGCCGAACAGCGCCAGACAGATCACCCCGAGCAGCCAGACAGGCATCAGCCCAAACAACCCAATCGCCAGGAACGACCCTACGGTGGAAGCCAGCATCAACAGTCCAGGGCGAACGCTGTGCGCCAGTTGCCCGCTGGTTAACGCGCCAACAGCCGCCCCCAATGGGATAGCGGCATAAAGTAAACCGATTTGCGCGGCGGACATGTGCCAGTTAATCGCCAGCGCCGGATAAAGCACGCGCACCGCACTTGCCATCGTCAAAAGTCCGCCAAGCAACGCAATGCCGCCAATGAGCGGGCTGGAGAGCAAGAAACGGAACGCCGCCAACAGCGATTTCAACGGATGCTCACGCGGTTGCGGCGGCGGCGGGAGCGCCGGAAGGCTCAGCAACGGCAGCAGCGTGATAAATGTTCCTGCCGCCGCCAGACCGTAGTTCCAGGCCACGCCGCCGGTAGCCAGCAATACGCCACCCAGCATCGGTGAAATCACCGATCCCAGACGCACCGTCAGCATCGTAATCGCCCCAGCCTGCATAAGGTTTTCTCGCCCTACCAGCGCAGGCGTCGCCGCCAGTAGCGCCGTGACCCCCAGCGAGGCAAAAAAGCCATCCCACAGACCGAGCAGATAGATTGCCAGCAGCGAAGGTTCCGGCAACAGCGCGTTCAGACACAGGCCAATAAAGCCAATACCGCAGGTGCCGCGCGCCAGCAGGATCACCTTTTTACGTTCATAACGATCCGCCAGCACGCCGCCGACCATCAGGCCAACAAACATCGCGCTGCCGGTCAGCGTCACCGACAGACCAACCTGCCACGTCGAGTGGGTCATCATCTGGATCTGTACCGGCACCGCTACGCCCAGCAGACCCAGCGAGACAATAGAGATAAAACGGGCGAGGAAGACAGCGCGAAATGCAGGGTGCGTCTTCAACAGGCTGAGATTCAGCAGCCAGGATTGTCGATTCATTACAACGCCTTAATGCGAACTTTTTTTAAATATCCATTCAATGGCTGCACATGCTAACATAACCGAATAAGATCGATAACGATAATTACTATCATTATCAGGGAAGTTGATATGTCATGCTCTGTTTCCGTGGCACGCGCCATCGCCGTGCCCGGCTTGTTGTTATTACTTATTCTCGCCACGGCATTAAGTCTGGCTATCGGCGCAAAATCACTGCCTGCGTCCGTCGTACTTGAAGCAATTACCGGCACCTGCCAAAGCGCTGACTGCACCATCGTGCTGGACGCGCGATTGCCGCGCACGCTGGCTGGCCTGTTGGCTGGCGGCGCACTGGGGCTCGCCGGGGCGTTAATGCAAACGCTCACCCGCAACCCGCTTGCCGACCCGGGCATTCTCGGCGTCAATTCCGGCGCCAGTTTCGCGATCGTACTCGGCGCGGCGCTGTTTGGTTTTTCCTCTCCGCAGGAACAGTTGCTGATGGCGTTTGCCGGGGCGCTGGTCGCCTCGCTGATTGTCGCCTTTACCGGCAGTCAGGGCGCCGGGCAGTTAAGCCCGGTTCGCCTCACGCTAGCGGGTGTCGCGCTCGGCGCAGTGCTGGAGGGGCTTTCCAACGGTATCGCGTTGCTGAACCCGGATGTGTACGATCAGCTCCGTTTCTGGCAGGCCGGCTCGCTGGACATTCGCAGTCTGCAAACGCTCAAGGTTATTGTCGTGCCGGTGCTGATTGCCGGTGCTACCGCGCTGTTTCTCAGCCGCGCGCTGAACAGCCTGAGTCTCGGTAGCGATACTGCCACCGCGCTGGGCAGCAAAGTGGCGCGTACCCAGCTCATCGGCCTGCTGGTGATTACCGTGTTATGCGGCAGCGCGACGGCGGTTGTTGGCCCCATTGCGTTTATCGGTCTGATGATGCCGCACATGGCCCGCTGGCTGGTGGGGGCGGATCACCGCTGGTCGCTGCCGGTCACGTTGCTGGCGACCCCGACCCTGCTGCTGTTTGCCGATATTATCGGGCGACTCATCGTTCCCGGTGAATTGCGCGTTTCGGTTGTCAGCGCCTTTCTCGGCGCGCCAGTGCTTATTTTCCTCGTGCGGCGCAAGCAGCGCGGAGGTGCCGTATGATGCACCTTTCCCGCCGCCTGATCATAAGTTGTCTGTTGCTGGTGCTCGGCTGTATCGCTGTCGGCTTGTGGAGCCTGCGCAGCGGCGCCGTTACACTGGAAGTCTCGCAAATCATCAATGCGTTGCTGGGAGACGCCCCGCGCAGCATTACCCTTGTGGTGACCGAATGGCGTCTGCCTCGCGTGCTGATGGCGTTACTGATTGGCGCCGCGTTGGGCGTCAGCGGCGCGATTTTTCAGTCGTTGATGCGCAACCCGCTGGGTAGCCCGGACGTAATGGGTTTTAACACCGGGGCCTGGAGCGGCGTGCTGGTGGCAATGGTGCTGTTTGGCCAGAACCTAACGGCGATCGCGATGGCGGCAATGGCTGGTGGGATTCTCACCTCGCTGATCGTCTGGCTGCTTGCCTGGCGCAACGGCATTGAGACCTTCCGGCTGATTATTATCGGCATCGGCGTGCGCGCCATGCTGGTGGCGTTCAACACCTGGCTGCTGTTGCAGGCGTCGTTAGAAACGGCCCTCTCCGCCGGATTGTGGAACGCCGGGTCGCTCAACGGACTGACCTGGGCCAAAACGTGGCCCTCGGCACCGCTGATCGTTCTGATGCTGGCGTGTGCCGCATTGCTGGTACGCCGTCTGCGCTTGCTGGAAATGGGCGATGACAGCGCCTGCGCGCTTGGCGTCAGCGTTGAACGTTCCCGGTTAATGATGATGCTGGTCGCCGTGGTGCTGACCGCCGCCGCGACGGCGCTCGCAGGCCCGATCTCTTTCATTGCGCTGGTTGCGCCGCACATCGCGCGGCGCCTTAGCGGCACGGCACGCTGGGGGTTAACCCAGTCCGCATTGTGCGGCGCGCTGCTGCTGCTGGCCGCCGACCTGTGCGCCCAACAACTGTTTATGCCTTACCAGCTTCCGGTAGGCGTTGTCACCGTAAGCCTCGGCGGTATTTACCTTATCGTCTTGTTAATTCAGGAGTCCCGCAAAAAATGACCGAATCAGTAGCCCGTTTGCGTGGCGACCAGTTAACGCTGGGTTATGGCAAGTATACCGTCGCGGAGAATCTGAATGTTTCTATCCCGGATGGTCACTTCACTGCCATTATTGGGCCGAATGGCTGCGGCAAATCAACATTATTGCGTACGCTAAGCCGTCTGATGTCGCCCGTACATGGCCACGTCTGGCTCGACGGCGAGCATATTCAGCACTACGCCAGTAAAGAGGTAGCGCGACGAATCGGTCTGCTGGCGCAAAACGCCACCACGCCGGGCGATATCACCGTACAGGAGCTGGTTGCCCGGGGCCGCTATCCGCATCAGCCTTTGTTTACCCGCTGGCGCAAAGAAGACGAAGACGCCGTCGCCGGTGCGATGCGCGCCACGGGGATTACCCACCTGGCGACGCAAAGCGTGGACACGCTTTCCGGCGGGCAGCGGCAGCGAGCATGGATAGCCATGGTGCTGGCGCAGGAAACGTCCATCATGTTGCTGGATGAACCGACGACCTGGCTGGACATCAGCCACCAGATCGATCTGCTGGAGCTGTTGAGCGAGCTGAATCGCGAGAAAGGTTACACCCTCGCTGCGGTTCTGCACGACCTTAACCAGGCCTGCCGGTATGCCACGCATTTAATCGCGTTACGTGAAGGCAAAATCGTCGCAGAGGGAGCGCCAAAGGAGATTGTGACGGCGGATCTTATTGAGAAAATTTATGGATTACGTTGCACGATCATCGACGATCCGATCGCCGGAACGCCGCTGGTTGTGCCGCTGGGTCGTCCGAAGTAATCTCAATGGCGGAGGGGCAACAATACAGGCCCGGTCAGCGACAGCGCCACCGGGCGATTTGCCGGATAGTGCTTAGACTAACCGTTCTTCCAGTTGAATCGCATCATCCAGTTTACGGGACAGCATGGCATGACGCAGCAGAACACCGCCGCACGCGATCATACCGCCCAGCAACGCAGCCAGAATCACGATCAACGCTTTGCCCGGGCCGTCTTTTTTCACTGGCAGCGAAGGCGATAGCTGATATTTAAACGGCATAAATTTCACATCATTGATATTCATCGCGGTCAGTTGCTCTACGTAATACTGGCGATTGCGTATTTCAGCGTTAATTTCCGCAACGTCCGTGACGGACTTTTCAATTTGCAATTTTTGCGCAATACCGTCGGCGCCCAGAGAAATAGAGAAATCCGGGTCGTCTTTTACCGCCCTGTAGACCGGCTTCTTAATCCCGGCGGCGTTGGCAATCTCCAGGGAATAATTAAGTCGCTGAATGTTCGCATCAAGCTGGTTGCGCAATCTCACCCGGTCCATCGCCAGTTTTTCTTTCTCGAAATGCGTTCTGGTGTCCAGCTGGTTACGAATATTCTCCAGCGTCTCTTTCACGACGATGTCCGACACATACTGGATATAGCCGGCCAGCACCTTCTGCGCCTCTTCTTTCGTTGGCGCAGTAAAACTCAATGTCCACGAGGTAAATAACGACGTCTCGTTTTTCTTACCAGCGTTGGTATCCACCGCGTTCATCTTTTCACTGAGCGCAACAATCGCCCGATGCAGTTCCATTTCATCAATATCCGCCCCTTTCAATTGATCCATCACATACGGGGAGGCGCGAAGATATTCATCCAGCAGCGATGTTGAGCTGAACTTCTTAATGAAAAGCGTAAAGACGGCGTCTCGCTGCAAATTAATGTCGAGGTTCAGCACACGCAATGTGGTCAGCGTTTTTTCCAGCGCCTGCCACTGTACGGCCTCTGCCGGGGTGACAATCGCCCGACTGGTCCATTTCTGCGGCAGAATAAAGGACAGCAGAATACCTGCCAGCGCAAACGCAAAAACAGTCGCAATAATGCGATTTTTCGCCCGCCATAAAACATCAACAAGGCTTAACAAATCAATTTCATTACTGTTTGACGGCGCTAACGGATAGCCAGTAAATTCCGAATCTTTTTCCTGCTTAACATTGAGTGATGACATGTTGTGTAACCTGACATTGAGTCCAATGAATAAAAACATCCTTTCTAATATTCTAACAGCATCTCAGAATTATCCGAAACGATCTTTGTTTGTTCCACAGGTAGCATGCAATATTCAGAATTTTACCAACCGTCTGATTATGTTTCACTTATGTTAAATCAATGCTGAAGACAAATAAAAAGCCCATAATAATTGGTAGCTATTATGGGCATCAGTAGAATTAGATTTTTAAAGGTGTCAGAACGCTTCGCTTACTGGTCGAGCAATGCGCGAATAATCGGCCCGATATTCTCAAACGCGGCAGGTGAAATAATATCGACGTGGGCGCAATCCTGGCGATAGATATCCAGTTCAGCCATCCACGGCGCCCAGCTGCGTTCAGGGCTTATTCCTTCCGGCAGGGTGCGCTCCGCGACAAACAGCGTTGCGCGTCCATCGAACGGTACGCTATGCGCGGTTGTCAGAAGCCGCACGGCATCGGCGTAGTTTCCTTCGATGGTGCTGAATAACTCCCCGGAGGCATTTCCCTGTTGCGCAGCAAGGAACGCTTCGCGTTCACGCGCGATCTCCGCTAACACTTCAGGGTCCAGACCATTGGCCTCTTTTTCCTGCCAGTTTTGCGTTTCCGGCGGCCAGGTATCCAGCAGCCCGAGGAATGCAACCGTTTCGCCACGCGCACGCAAGCGCGCCGCAATGCCCTGGGCCAGCGTTCCGCCCAGCGAATACCCCAGCAGGTAGTAAGGCCCATGCGGCTGCTGCGCCAGCAGCGTTTCCAGATGACGCTCGCACACCTCATCCAGATTCGTGGCCGTTTGCATCGGTCCATCAGGCCTTGGCGACTGAATCCCCGTAATCGACCAGTGTGGGCTGAGATAACGTGCCAGCACGCTAAACTGCCAGGCAAAACCGGACGCCGGATGGAAGCAGAATAACGTTGGTCCACTGCTTTCACGCAGCGGCAGGAGTGTTTCAAAGCCCAGACGCTGAGACTGCTCGTCATCGGCGGAATCCAGCAACGCGCTAAGCTGACCAACGGTTGACGCCACCATCACCTGCCCCGGCGTCACCTGACGCCCGGACGCGCGACTCAACTGCGCGGCGAGTTTCATCGCCAGTAACGAATGCCCGCCCAGCGCAAAGAAGTCGGCCTCCACATCATTGACCTCGCAACCCAGCAGGCCGGCAAAGGCGTCAGCCACCGTTTTTTCCGTCCCTGGTAATGGCGCGCGCCCCGGCGTACGTTGCGTCAGTTGCGGCATCGGCAGCGCTTTACGATCCAGTTTCCCGTTTGCGCTGAGCGGCAGTTCCGCAAGCTGTAGCAGAACCACAGGCACCATATGCGGCGGTAATGTCTCGCGTAACCGTTCCTGAAGCGCCGGAATATCCAGCGGTAAGCCGGATTGTGACACCAGATAGCCTACCAGTTGGCGGGCATCGCCTCCTGTCGCGGCCGCCTGGTTAAACACGCAGGCGTGAGCCACGGCGTGCTCGACGTCCGGCAGCGTTTGCATAACCCGATCAATCTCGCCCAGTTCAATGCGCTGACCACGAATTTTTAGCTGATCGTCGCTGCGGCCAAGGTACTCTACCGCGCCATTTTCCAGCCAGCGCGCCACGTCTCCGGTGCGATACATGCGTTCGCCCGGCATAAACGGATCGGCAATAAAGCGACTCGCCGTCAGATCCGGGCGCCCCAGATACCCCTGCGCCAACTGGATGCCGGTCAGGTATAAATCACCCGCGGTGCCCGGCGGCACCGGGCGCATCATCGCATCAAGAATACACAGGCCGGTATTCCAGACCGGATAGCCAATCGGCACGCTGTTTCCGGTGACATCCGCCAGTTCTTTGCCGCAGGCGGGATACCAGCTGACATCCACCGCCGCTTCCGTCGGCCCGTACAGATTGTGCAGCGGCGCGCCGGTCAACTGTTCCCACTCGCGGCACAGCCCGGCGGGCAGCGCCTCGCCGCTACAAAATACGCGCTGTAGCGTAGCGCAGCTTTCATGAGCGGATTCAGGAGTGAGCGAGGCGACGAACGCCGCCAGCATTGACGGGACAAAGTGGGTGGTGGTCACACCATACTTCGCAAAGAAATGCTGCATGGCAATCGGATCGCGGTGCGCGTCCGGCTCCGCCATCACCAGCTTCGCCCCGGCAATAAACGGCCAGAAGAATTCCCACACCGAAACATCGAAACTGCACGGCGTTTTTTGTGCGACCACATCCTCTGCCGTTAACGGATAGTGATCCTGCATCCACAGCAGGCGATTCACGATCGCGGTTTGCCCGACCATTACCCCTTTCGGCCTGCCGGTCGAACCGGATGTAAAGATGATGTATGCCGTGTGGTGCGGCAACGACAACGCCAGCGATTCAGCGCCGCTCGTCGGCAGCAGCGCGTTGTAGCACAGGCTTTCTACGCCGGGGATATCGTTAAATCGCGGCAGCTGTTCTGCGGTTGTGATCAGTAATTTCGGCTGCGCGTCTTCGAGCATCATTCGCAGACGATCGTCTGGATACCCCGTATCTAACGGCAGCCAGGCGGCTCCGGCCTCCACAATACCGTGCAGCGCCAGCGTCAGGAAAACCGAGCGCGGCAACGCCACCGCGACGCTGTCGCCCGGTTTAACGCCACGTTCACGCAGCAGGTGCGCCAGGGCGATCACCTGCTCGCGCATCTCCTGATAACTGAGCTGATGGCGCGCATCAGCCAGCGCGGGCGCGTCCGGCGTTTTGCGTGTCTGTTCGTCAACCAGCGCGCTGAGCGTCGTGAGCGGTATGCTTACCGCCGTATCATTAATCTGCGCCAGTTGCGCATATTCGGCAGGCAGGAGCATTTCGGCATCGCCGCAGCGCAGCGCCGGATTGTCCGCAAACTGGCGTATCAGCGCCGTCAGCCGTGACGCATGGCGGGATAACGTCGCCTCATCATAGCGCTGTTTGTTGGCTAAGATTTCAATGCTCAGGCCGCCCTCTTCATCCGGGAACAGCGCCAGTTCAAGATCGTTAACCGGGCCGGTCGCCAGCGTATGGGTTTGCGCCTGTACACCGGGAATATCCAGTTGATAATCAAAGACCTTCACGTTCAGTACCGGGCCAAACAGCGGTTCTTCACCCGCCGCGCGGCCGCTGTCGCGAACGATCTGTTCGGCGTCATAACGCTGATGGCGACGCATTTTTTTCATCTGCCCGGCAAGACGCGTCGCCAGTTCCGGCAGCGTTTCCGCCGCATTAATGCTTACCCCTAACGGCAGGACGTTCAGTACCGGGCCGGTCGCCGTTAACGCCGCCGAGCCCATACGCCGCATGAATATAAATCCGGCGGCATAGTCCATCCGACCGCACAGGCGCCCCAGCCATAGCGCCACCAGCGCCAGCGCTAAATCCGCACGCTGAATATCAGACATGCGTGCCGCCAGCTGACGGAAAACACCGTCGGGCACATCCAGTTTCATACGCAAAATATCGGCGCTGGCCGCCCGCCCTGGAAGCGGCGCAGCCGACAGCGAAGCGGGAGGCGGCAACTGGCGACGCTGCTCCGCCCAGAAGGCGCCATCGCGTTGATAAGCCTCGCTCTCACGGTAACGCTGATACTCCTCCACCACGTCAGCAAATGGCGTAAACGGCGAGTCGGGCGTCGGGGCGTTACACTGCCAGGCGCGGTAAATCGCCGCGATCTGACGGGTTATCGCCGGGAAACTGAAGCCATCCACCAGTAGATGGTGATAACGCTGATACCAGTACCAACGGGTATCATCGACCTGAATCAACTGGTGGAACGCCAGCGGTTTGCCGCCATCAACGCGTAGATTTTGTCGCAGATCGGCCTGCATCCGCGCCAGCGCCGCCGCATGCGGATCGAGCTCGTCACGCAGATCGATAAGCTCGGGTTGTGCAAACGTGAATGTCGGGTCCACCCACTGCCAGACCTCGCCGTTATCTTCAGTAAATCGCATGCGGAGGGTATCCGCTTGCGCCATACCGGTTACAACCGCCTGCGCCAGCAGAGGGGCATTCAGCGTGCCGTGTAATTCCACATAGTGCGCCACGCTCCAGGCGGAAGGCAGCGTAGAGAGTTTTTCCGCCATCCAGATCCCTGGCTGGGCGGCCACTAACGGTAAACGCGTGGTCATTGAGCCTCCTGCGCAGCGGCGTAATGGGCGGGAGTTAGCGTGGTCCAGTGCGCATCCAGCCACTGCTGGCAAAGCGCCTGCGATTGCGGTTCGCACACCACCTGCCAGCCCGCAGGGAGAGAACACTGCTGTGGCCAGAGACTAAATTGACGCTGCGGGTTTTGCAGAATGTAAAATTGTCCCTGCGGGTTATCGAAGGGATTACTGAATTCCATACTCAACTCCTGTCGTGGAAAATCGCCAGCTACAGCGTGTCGGTTAACGGTTGCCAGAGGGTCATCAACCCCTGCATTAATCCGCCACGCCAGCAAAGCGCATCATGTCCGCCGTCAACCTGACGCCAGAAAACCGACTGCTGCGTAGTGTGTAGTTGGCTGTAAAGCGCCTGATTCGCCCGGAAAATAAGCGGCTCTCTGATACCGGCCTCCAGCACGATGCGCAATCCTCTGGCGGTCAATGTGCCCGCCTTCAGCTGTTCAATAATCTCGCCTTCCCGATCTGCGCCGCGCTGCGGCCACCAGAACGATCCCGACTGGCTCAGTACGCAGCCAAAGCGCTCAGGCCAGTTCAGACCGGCATACAGCGAGGAGAGCCCGCCAAAACTCTGCCCGGCGACGATCGTCCTTTTTGCACAATCGCTGAATGGCGCAACGGTTTTCACCAGCGGCAGGAGTTCTTGTTGTACCGCCAGCCAGAAATCGGCATTGCAGGGCAGTTCACGGCTACGGTGGGGGGTATCAATGGCATCAATCAGCAGGTAGACCGCAGGAGGGAGCTGACGCCGCCGGGTCAGTGAGGTGAGCGCGGGCCAGACGGGCATGCTTTCCGCCCAAAACTGCCCGTCGAGCAGAATCGCTAGCGGACGTTCAGGCCGGGCGTCGCCGGTCGTGAACACCCACACGCGACGCGTATTGCCCAACCGCTCGCTGCGCCATTGCAAACATACCGGGGGAGCTGACGGATTTTCAGGCTTATCCCAGCCGGGTTGTGCTGGCGCGCCAGGCATTTCCAGCGCGGAAACTGCATGACCCCGCCCCCCCTTCCAGCTCACCGGGTTAAGAGGATCGGCAATCGCCTGCGGCAATAACTGACGCCAGCCTTCACGCAGCGTGGTTCTGTCAGGCGTTTCATCTACTGCCAGAGAAGCAAAAATATCATCGCGTTCAGAAGGGATGAAACAGTAACTGCCACGCCAGTCGGCGCTTAATGTCGTGCTCCATCGCCAGACATCCGTGCCCGCAATACGCTGCATGGATTGCGGAACCGCATTCTGGTGATGGTCGGTGACGCCCGTAATGTAGACCCATACGCGGCGAATTGAAGAGCGGTTTTCCGTTCCCTGCGGATCGCGCCACCAGAAAGTCACCCGATATTTTTCGTCTGTTTCACGCTCCCATTCGGGACCGTGTTTTGACTGCCACCAGGTCTCACTTCCTGTCGTTAACGCCGTCACCGTCATAACCTCATGTTTATTGTGTAATTTTTTATTTAATGATGAAATATATTGATAATATTATTGATAACTATTTTCATTTGCAATAGAGTATTGTCGCGCCGTGGGAAGCGCGAACATTATTTCACCACCCAGGCTGGGTCTCTCATTCGTGCATTGACGCCACGTTCAAATGAGAAACACAACCTGAAACCTGCACTGCGTGCTTTTTCTGGAATGTATGGCTTTCGCAGATGTGGGCGACATCAGGCTAAACACCTCACCACGAGAGTTTGGCGCATGTGGCTAAATAAAGATAAGCAGGAAATACAATGAACAATAAGATTCATTCCCTGGCCTTACTGGTCAATCTGGGAATTTATGGGGTCGCACTGCCTGTTATGGCGGAGGAGACCACTGATAGCGCAGCGCTTCATGAAGACACCATCGTGGTCACCGCCGCCCAGCAGAACCTCCAGGCACCGGGCGTATCGACCATCACCGCCGACGAAATCCGTAAAAATCCTCCCGCTCGCGACGTTGCCGAAATCATCCGCACCATGCCGGGCGTGAACCTGACCGGTAACTCAACCAGCGGCCAGCGCGGCAACAACCGCCAGATCGACATTCGCGGCATGGGCCCGGAAAACACCCTGATTCTGATCGACGGCAAACCGGTGACCAGCCGCAACTCCATCCGTCTGGGCTGGCGCGGCGAGCGTGACACCCGTGGCGATACCGGTTGGGTGCCGCCAGAGATGATCGAACGCATTGATGTGATTCGTGGCCCTGCGGCGGCACGTTACGGCAACGGCGCAGCGGGCGGCGTGGTAAACATCATCACCAAGAAATTCGACGATCAGTGGCATGGTTCGTGGAACACTTATCTGAATGCACCGGAACACAAAGACGAAGGTTCCACCAAGCGCACCAACTTTAGCCTGAGCGGCCCGCTGGGCGGCGAATTCAGCTTCCGCATGTACGGCAACCTGGATAAAACTCAGGCCGACGCCTGGGACATCAACCAGGGCCACCAGTCTGAGCGTACCGGCGCCTACGCCAACACCCTGCCAGCAGGTCGCGAAGGGGTTGAAAACAAAGATATTAATGGTGTCGTACGTTGGGATTTCGCGCCAATGCAGGCGCTGGAGTTTGAAGCAGGCTACAGCCGCCAGAACAACCTTTACGCGGGTGACACCCAAAACACCAATAACGACAATGCCCTGGTGAAGAAAAACTACGGTAAAGAGACTAACCGTATTTATCGCCAGAACTTCGCAGTGACCTGGAACGGCGGCTGGGATAACGGTATCACCACCAGCAACTGGGCACAGTATGAGCACACCCGCAACTCGCGTCTGGGCGAAGGGCTGGCGGGCGGTCTCGAAGGGTTGTTCAACAGCGACGAATTCACCGACACCGACCTGGCCGACGTGATGTTGCACAGTGAAATTAACCTGCCGCTTGATTTCATCGTTAATCAAAACCTGACGCTGGGTACTGAGTGGAACCAGCAGCGTATGAAAGATTCCGCCTCGAATACTCAGGCTCAACAGGGCGGAGCCATCCCAGGCATGAGCGACGACCGCAGTCCGTACTCATCCGCAGAAATCTTCTCCCTGTTTGCCGAGAACAACATGGAGATAACTGACAGCACCATGCTGACCCCGGCGCTGCGCTTTGATCACCACACTATCGTCGGCAACAACTGGAGCCCGTCCCTGAACCTGTCGCAGGCGCTGGGCGATGATTTCACCCTGAAGATGGGTATCGCCCGTGCCTATAAAGCACCGAGCCTCTATCAGACCAACCCGAACTACCTGCTGTACAGCAAAGGCCAGGGTTGCTATGCAAGCTCCGATGGCGTCGGTTGCTACATGATGGGTAACGATGACCTGAAAGCGGAAACCAGCGTCAACAAAGAGATTGGTCTTGAGTGGAAACACGACGGCTGGCAGGCCGGTGTGACCTGGTTCCGTAACGACTACCGCGATAAGATTGAAGCGGGCTATGCGCCAGTCGGCCATACCTCTTCAGGTAAAGTGCAAACCGATATCTACCAGTGGGAAAACGTGCCGAAGGCCGTGGTAGAAGGTCTGGAAGGATCGTTGAATATTCCGGTCAGCGATGCGATAAACTGGACCAACAACATTACCTACATGCTACAGAGCAAGAACAAAACAACCGGCGATCGTCTGTCGATCATCCCGGAGTACACGCTGAACTCAACCCTGAGCTGGCAGGTACATCAGGATGTGTCAGTGCAGTCAACCTTCACCTGGTACGGCAAGCAGCAGCCGAAGAAATACAACTATAAGGGCCAGCCTGCTACCGGCTCTGAGAAAGATGAAGTCAGCCCGTACAGCATTGTCGGCCTGAGCGCGACCTGGGACGTAACCAAAAACGTCAGCCTGACCGGCGGCGTGGATAACGTCTTCGACAAGCGTCAATGGCGTGCGGGGAATGCCCAGACCACGGGTAACGACGCGACCGGCGCTTATATGTACGGTGCAGGTGCTTACACCTACAACGAACCGGGTCGTACATGGTACATGGGCGTTAACACACGCTTCTGATAACGACCGCCCTCTCCCTGAACGGGGAGAGGGTTTTTATGAGAAACCATGCGAACCACTTACACCCCCCTCTCTTTTTCCCGCCACAAACTTCATCTTATCGGGTTCGATATCGATAGCTTCCACGAACACGATCTGCTCTGGTTGCCGCATCACGCGCAGCTGCTTCCCGCCGGGCGAAAACGTCAGGCTGAACATTTAGCGGGACGTCTCGCCGCGTTTCATGCTCTGACTGAATATGGACACAAAACCGTACCCGCTATCGGCGATAAACGGCAGCCCTTGTGGCCGGAAGGCCTGTTCGGCAGTATCAGCCACAGCGCCGCCACGGCGCTGGCAGTCGTCTCCCTCACTCCGGTAGGGGTTGATATCGAAGCAATCTTCACGCCTCAAACGGCAGCAGAACTCACCAGCAGTATCGTCGATGACGATGAACAACGCGTTTTACAGCGCAGTTCTCTCCCTTTTCCGCTCGCGTTAACCCTGGCGTTTTCCGCCAAAGAGAGCGTCTATAAAGCGTTCTCCGATCGCGCGGCAACGTTACCGGGTTTTGCCAGCGCCAGGATCGTTTCAGTGACGAAAACACATCTAACCATGCAAATGACGTCGGCGTTTTCGCCGCAGCTTGCTGATTGCACAGTGGATATTTCGTGGCGTGAGTACGACGGTCAGGTCATTACGCTCTGCGCGTCCGCCCTGTAGAATTTGCCCGCAGCCATTGCTGACTGCGGAGCACAAGAATTGCCATAAAAGCGTATTTCGTCAGCATATATCGCCTCCATGCGAAGAAGAGACTAACAAGCCGAATTGTCGTGTTCGGGTTGTTAGCCTCAAGGTTGACGGAACTATTTTCAGAAAACGTGAGATCCGCTTACATTCCCGGGAACAACACCCCGTTGCCAGGCGCTTCACGATCCAGATGAATAAAGTTCAGATGACGTTCATACTGATCGAGAATGTCCGTAATCACCTGCTCTTTGCTGTAGTCCATCAGGTCATTTCCCTGGCTTCCTTCCAGCAGGAACGTTTCCAGCCGGTAATAGCTCGATTTGCCGCTACGCGCCCGGTAGGTAAAGCCGGGGATTGCGTACTGCTGCGGCCAGATCTGATAGATAAAGTTGCGCTCATCGCCCATATGAACCCGCAGATCCAGATGACCAAGGTTTTCCCCTTCCTGCGGCGGCATACTTTTCAGCTCCACCGATGCGCCGCGCAGTTGCAGCTCATGGGCGACCTCTTCCATTGCCGGGAAACATACCTTCTCCATCATTTCGCGGGTATAGCGCGTTCCCGGGTAGTTCATCAGGCGCGACAGTCGTTTTTTCCAGCTCAGCCGGTCCTGCACGCCCATCGGACGCGGCGCGGTATGACGACTGGCGCTTTCCCGACGATAATCTTCAACTTTCAATGATTTATACAATCCCGCCATAATGAAGAAGATCACAAAACTAAACGGCAGCCCCATGATCACCGTCGTGTTTTGCAGCGCTGAAATCCCATTGGTCATCAGCATCCCCAGCGTCAGCAGGCCAATCGCTACCGACCAGAAAACACGCAGCCAGGCTGGCGCATCGCTGTTGATGTCTTTCAGTTTTGAGGTGAAATTGCCCAGCACCAACGCACCGGAGTCCGCCGATGTCACATAGAACAACAGACCGGTGATTGTGGCGACAGACGCGCTGAAGGTGAAGGCCGGATACTGCGCCAGCAGGCTATAAAAGCCGCGCTCAGGGTGCGCCATCGCTTCTTCGGCAAAACCGGCATCGCCATGAATGATTTCATACAGCGCACTATTGCCAAACACCGACAGCCACAGCAGGGTGAAAGTGAACGGGATAATCAACGTACCGAAGACAAACTGGCGAATGGTGCGGCCACGCGAAATACGCGCCAGGAACAGCCCGACAAACGGCGACCACGCAACCCACCACGCCCAGAAAAAGAGCGTCCAGTTGTTCATCCACTCAACCGGCCTGTCGAACGCAAAGCTGTTCAACGTCATCCCCATAAAGCGGTTAACGTAGTCGCCCACATTCAGCACCAGCGCATTGAGCAGGAATGAGGTGTCCCCCATAAACAGCACAAAGAGGATCAACCCCAGTGCCAGCAGCACATTCAGCTCCGACAGAACCCGAATGCCTTTGTCCACGCCAGAAGTCACCGAGATCGTGGCGATCACCACCGACAGCACAATCAGCGCCGCTTTGGCCGCCATTGAATCCGGGATATCAAACAGCACGCTCAGACCGTAATTGAGCTGCACCACACCAATCCCCAGCGTCGTGGCGATACCAAAGATGGTGCCGATAACTGCGGCAATATCCACGCTATGCCCAATCGGCCCGTTGATGCGCTTACCGAAGATCGGATAGAGCGCCGAGCGAATGGTCAGCGGCAGGTTATAGCGATAGCTAAAGTAGCCAAGCGCCATCCCCATTAACGCATACATCGACCAACCGGTCAGGCCGTAGTGAAACAGCGTCCAGACCATCGACTGGCGGGCGGCTTCAATGGTCTGCCCTGCTCCTTCCGGCGGCTGCATATATTGGGTGACGGGCTCCGCCACCGAGAAGAACATCAGGTCGATGCCAATCCCGGCGGCGAAAAGCATTGCCGCCCAGCTTAGCAGACTAAATTCCGGCTTTGACTGCTCAGGCCCGAGTTTGACGGAACCGAAACGCGAGCAGGCAATGAATATGACAAAAACGATATAGAGCGTGGCGGCCAGCAGATAGTACCAGCCAAACGTTCTGGAGACCCAGTTCAGCGTGCGGCCGATCCAGACTGCGGAGAAATCACTAAAAAAAATGGTCGTCAGGGAAAACAACAAAATCAGTCCGGCAGACGTATAAAACACAACGGGATTGATTTTGTCCTTTTCTCTGTTCTGAGCAAGGTTCGTCATCGATTACCTCTGATTAAGTAACGGTGACTACTCTGTCGAGCAGCTAACTTTTTGAGATTCTGTAAGGCGATGGAATTTTTAACAGATTTGCAAAAATAGCCTTATTAACAGAAATGATGATATTTTCAATCTATTGTTTTTATTAATTTTATCTAATATCCCATTACATTCCCCTTACCTGTTAACCGCTAAATTGATAACAATTAAGACACATTTTATATTGAACGTCCAATCAAAAAACGGTTTAATACATAACCATAACTGATGACTGGAGCGATAAAAATGCCCAAAGTGGGGATGCAAACCCTTCGTCGCAGGCAACTGATTGACGCCACCCTGGAGGCCATTAATGAAGTCGGGATGCATGACGCGACCATTGCGCAAATAGCCCGACGAGCAGGCGTGTCGACCGGCATCATCAGTCACTATTTCAAGGATAAAAATGGATTGCTGGAAGCGACGATGCGCGACATCACCAGCCAGCTTCGCTATGCCGTCCTGCGTCGGTTGCATGCCCTTCCAGAGGCCAGCGCAGAATTGCGTTTGCGCGCCATCGTAGCGGGCAACTTTGACGACAGTCAGATAAGCCAGGCCGCGATGAAAGCCTGGCTCGCATTCTGGGCAAGCAGCATGCATCAGCCGATGCTCTACCGCCTGCAACAGGTCGCCAGCAAGCGGCTGCTGTCGAACATTGTGTATGAATTCAGGCGCGAACTTCCGCGCCAGCAGGCTCAACAGGCCGGTTATGGCCTGGCGGCGCTTATCGATGGACTGTGGCTACGCGCCGCGCTGAGCGGAAAACCGTTTAATCTCAGTCTCGCTCAGGCGCTGACCACCCATTTCATCAGTCAGCATTTGCCGAACGCCACTGACTAACCGAGGAGAACTCATGCCCCGAATGGCAGAACAACAGCTTTATATTGACGGCGCATATACTGCCGCCACCAGCGGTCGCACCTTTGAGACGATCAATCCCGCTAACGGCGAGGTACTGGCTACCGTACAGGCCGCAGGCCGCGACGATGTCGATCGCGCCGTGAAAAGCGCGCAGCGCGGGCAAAAAATGTGGGCCGCGATGAGCGCAATGGCGCGCTCGCGAATCCTGCGTCGGGCAGTTGATATTCTGCGTGAACGCAATGACGAGCTGGCGCAACTGGAAACGCTCGATACCGGTAAACCACTGAGCGAAACCGCCAGCGTGGACATCGTCACCGGCGCAGACGTGCTTGAGTATTACGCCGGGCTGATCCCAGCCCTGGAAGGCAGCCAGATCCCGCTACGCGAGACGTCATTCGTCTACACCCGTCGCGAGCCGCTGGGCGTGGTGGCCGGGATCGGCGCATGGAACTACCCCATTCAAATCGCCCTGTGGAAATCCGCTCCGGCGCTGGCGGCAGGCAATGCCATGATCTTCAAACCCAGTGAAGTCACGCCGCTAACCGCGTTAAAACTGGCAGAAATCTACAGCGAAGCCGGTCTCCCGGACGGCGTATTCAACGTGCTGCCAGGCACCGGCGCGGAAACAGGGCAGTTCCTGACGGAACATCCTGATATCGCCAAAATCTCCTTCACCGGCGGCGTCGCCAGCGGCAAGAAAGTGATGGCCAATTCAGCGGCTTCATCGCTGAAAGAGGTGACGATGGAGCTGGGCGGCAAATCACCGCTGATTATCTTTGACGACGCGGACCCCGACCTCGCGGCGGATATCGCCATGATGGCGAACTTCTTCAGCTCCGGCCAGGTCTGCACCAACGGCACGCGCGTATTCATTCCGGCGCACATGAAAAGCGCCTTCGAGCAAAAAATTCTGGCGCGCGTAAGCCGCATTCGCGCAGGCGATCTGTCTGACCCGGCAACCAATTTTGGCCCACTGGTGAGCTTCCCTCATCGCGACAACGTTCTGCGCTATATCGCCAGCGGAAAAGCGGAAGGCGCAACGCTGCTTTGCGGCGGCGACGTATTAAAAGGCGAAGCGTTTGATAACGGCGCCTGGGTCGCCCCCACCGTATTCACCGACTGCCGGGATGAGATGACCATCGTACGCGAAGAAATTTTCGGCCCGGTGATGTCCATTCTGACCTACGAAAACGAAGAAGAGGCGATCCGCCGCGCCAATAACACCGATTACGGACTGGCCGCCGGGGTAGTGACAGCCGATCTCAACCGCGCTCATCGCGCAATCCACCAGCTTGAAGCGGGGATCTGCTGGATCAATACCTGGGGGGAATCTCCTGCTGAAATGCCGGTCGGCGGCTACAAGCATTCCGGTATTGGTCGCGAGAACGGCGTTATGACGCTGCAAAGCTACACCCAGGTGAAGTCCATCCAGGTTGAGATGGGTCAGTTTCAATCCATATTTTAACCAGGAGGTTTGTTTGCATTTTGACTACATCATTATTGGCGCCGGTTCGGCGGGCAACGTACTGGCAACACGGCTGACCGAAGACAGCGACACCACCGTGTTGCTGCTGGAAGCGGGCGGCCCGGACTACCGTGCGGATTTCCGCACCCAGATGCCTGCCGCGCTGGCGTTTCCGCTACAGGGTAAACGTTATAACTGGGCGTATGAGACCGAACCGGAGCCGCATATGAACTACCGCCGCATGGAGTGCGGCCGTGGTAAAGGGCTGGGCGGCTCATCGCTGATTAACGGCATGTGCTACATTCGCGGCAACGCGATGGATCTCGACAACTGGGCGCAGGAGCCAGGCCTCGAACACTGGAGTTACCTCAACTGCCTGCCCTATTACCGCAAGGCGGAAACCCGTGATATCGGCCCCAACGACTACCACGGCGGCGACGGCCCGGTAAGCGTCGCCACGCCAAAGCACAATAACAACCCACTGTTCCATGCGATGATAGAAGCGGGCGTCCAGGCGGGATATCCACGTACCGACGACCTCAACGGCTATCAGCAGGAGGGGTTTGGGCCGATGGACAGAACCGTGACGCCACAAGGACGACGCGCCAGTACGGCACGCGGGTATCTCGATCAGGCCAAAGGTCGGCCGAATCTGACCATCATCACCCATGCGCTGACCGACCATATTCTATTCGAAGGTAAAAAAGCGTCAGGCGTTGAGTGGCTGGAAGGCGACAGCACCATCCCGACCCGGGCGATGGCGCGTAAAGAGGTGTTGCTGTGCGCGGGCGCCATTGCGTCGCCGCAAATCCTGCAACGCTCCGGCGTGGGTGACGCATCGCTGCTGAAAGCGTTTGATATTCCGCTGGTGCACCACCTGCCGGGCGTGGGTGAAAACTTGCAGGACCATCTGGAGATGTATCTACAGTATGAGTGCAAAGAACCCGTCTCTCTCTACCCGGCATTGCAATGGTGGAACCAGCCGAAAATTGGCGCTGAGTGGTTATTTGGCGGCACCGGCGTGGGCGCCAGCAACCATTTTGAGGCAGGTGGATTTATCCGCAGCAGCGAAGCGTTTAGCTGGCCGAATATTCAGTATCACTTCCTGCCGGTGGCGATTAATTACAACGGCTCGAATGCGGTGAAAGAACACGGTTTTCAGTGTCATGTCGGTTCGATGCGCTCACCCAGCCGTGGGCATGTGCACATTAAATCGCGCGATCCGCGCGAGCATCCGGCCATTCTGTTTAACTATATGTCTACCGGGCAGGACTGGCAGGAGTTCCGCGATGCCATACGCATCACGCGTGAAATCATCAACCAGCCTGCGCTGGACAAATACCGTGGACGCGAAATCAGCCCTGGCATTACGTGCCAGACCGACGAACAGCTGGATGCGTTTGTGCGCGACCACGCGGAGACCGCGTTTCATCCTTGCGGCACCTGCAAAATGGGTTACGACGAAATGGCGGTAGTCGACGGCGAAGGCCGGGTTCACGGCGTGGAAAATCTGCGCGTGGTGGACGCCTCCATTATGCCGCAAATTATCACCGGCAACCTGAACGCCACCACCATTATGATCGGCGAGAAGATGGCCGATGCGATTCGTGGCCGCGAACCGCTGGCAAAGAGCACCGCAAGCTATTACGTCGCAGGTGATGCGCCCGTGCGTCAGCCGCCGCTGCGTTAATCCCGCCTCTTTTTCCCGCTCTGCTGCTGAGCGGGAAAAGACCACGCCCCCTCCTCCCTGACATCTATACTCAACGCAACGCCCTGACAAAAGAGAACGTTATGCCGCTACCCGATTTTCACGTTTCCGAACCGTTTACGCTGGGAATTGAACTGGAAATGCAGGTGGTCAATCCGCCGGGTTACGATTTAAGCCAGGACTCTTCCACCCTGATTGACGCCGTCAAATCCCAACTCACCGCCGGAGAAGTGAAGCACGATATCACCGAAAGCATGCTTGAGATGGCGACGGGAGTCTGCCGCAACATTGACCAGGCGGCGGCGCAGTTCTCCGCCATGCAGCAGGTGATTTTGCAGGCTGCCGCAGACCATCATCTTGAAATCTGCGGCGGGGGCACGCACCCTTTTCAAAAGTGGCAGCGCCAGGAGGTGTGCGACAATGCGCGCTACCAGCGTACGCTGGAAAACTTCGGTTATCTGATTCAGCAGGCGACGGTATTTGGTCAGCACGTCCATATTGGATGCGCGAACGGTGATGACGCTATCTACCTCCTGCATGGTCTGTCGCGCTTTGTTCCTCACTTTATTGCGCTGGCGGCGGCATCGCCGTATATGCAAGGGTCAGATACCCGTTTTTCCAGCGCCCGGCTGAATATCTTCTCAAGCTTTCCTGATAACGGCCCGATGCCGTGGGCCAGCAACTGGCAGGAATGTGAAGGGCTGTTCCGCCGCCTCGCGTACACCAGCATGATCGACAGCATCAAAGATCTGCACTGGGATATCCGTCCCAGCCCTCACTTCGGCACGGTAGAAGTTCGGGTAATGGATACGCCTCTGACCCTTGCTCATGCGGTCAATATCGCGGGGCTGATTCAGGCGACGGCCCACTGGCTGCTGACCGAGCGCCCGTTCAGGCATCAGGAGCGGGATTATCTGCTGTACAAATTCAACCACTTTCAGGCCTGTCGGTATGGTCTGGAGGGAACATTGACCGATGTCCACACCGGCGACCATCACCTGCTGTCTGATGACACGCTACGCCTGCTGGAGAATGTCGCCTCCTCCGCAGATAAAGTCGGCGCCGCCAGCGCCATTAACGCTCTGCGCCTACAGGTGAAAAATGGGCTGAATGAAGCGCGGCAGATGCGGGAGTTTGTGACGGATGGCGGTTCGCTGATTGGGCTGGTGAAAAAACATTGCGAGATCTGGGCGGGTCAGTAGGCGACGATTTGCGTTACCCGGCGATATCCCGGACAATGGCTTTTTAACTCAAGTTTAACAATGCCATGAAACACCCGCTTGAATCGTTGATGACCGCTGCCGGCATCCTGCTGATGGCTTTTCTCTCCTGCCTGCTGCTGCCTGTGCCCTCGCCTGGCATGGTACTGGCGCAAAAGCTGGTTGCGACCTTCCATTTAATGGATCTCAACCAGCTTTACACCCTGCTGTTTTGCCTGTGGTTTTTAACGCTTGGCGCTCTCGAATATTTCGTGATCCGCTTTATCTGGCGTCGCTGGTTTTCGCTGGCTGACTAAGCCGGTGAAATCCCGCATACCGTGAACCAGCGCTTCACACCACGCGGCGTAATCGTGCCCGCTTGACCACGGATGAAAACTCACCGGATAGCCTTTTTCACGTAGTACCTGCGCAAATTCCAGCGTGTTGCGATAAATACCGCCGTCCGGGCCTTTGGTTTCAAAGCGGCCAGCCTGCAACCAGAAGCGGACAGGATAACGCGGCGAATTCTGGTACTGACGCGTCAGCCAGCTGGCCTCCTCGTCTTTTGGCGCCCACCAGTACGAACCGGATAAACTCAGCACGTTACCGAACAGACGCGGATAGCGCAACGCGACCCAGGATGACGCCAGCCCGCCATAGCTGGAGCCCGCCAGCACCGTTTTTTGTCGCTGCGTTGTTATCCCCTGCTGACGCAGCCAGGGCAATAATTCATGCGCCATGAAGTCGGCAAAATCAGGGTTCGGCGGCAGCTCTTTCGCCCGTCTGGCGTGATCGAGCGTATCAATAAACACCACGTTTATCGGCGGCAGTTGATGGCGCGCGATCAGCCCATCCAGCACGCGATCGATATGGTAATCATCAAGATACGTTTTGCCGTCAAACAGCATCAGCGTCCAGCGTGCCGGTTGCGCGCTGTGTGGGCGATAAATCGCAATTTCACGACTGTTGCCCAGACGTTCGCTGAACAATGTTTTGCGCGTAAGCGAACCGTAACGAACAGGCTGCGCGGTAGCTTGCGCAGAGCAAAAGCGCACGGGACTCAGATCGAGAAGGGAAAACTGATTCCAGCGATCGGCATACTTCTCGCCAAGCGTCAGCGGGTTAAGCGGATCTCTCTGCGCGCTGACCAGAATCGCCCGCCGCTGATCGCGCGGCGAACCGTTCACCAACGGAACATCCGGCGCCAGTTTGTACTGCATTACCGTATCCGCAGGCACCACATAGCTGCGGAACCAGACGTCGGAATCGCCCAGGCGGAACAGAGGATCGTGATCGCCTGCCGGAGAACCGAGAATAAAAACGTTCTGCTTCGCACCGCGCCACAGAAACGTAACCCGCTTATGGCTGTCGTCAACCGGCTCCACCAGCGGCGTGCCGTTGCGCTGTAGATCCTGCCAGAAATGGGCGGTTCCGGCGCCTGCCGCCAGCGCTTTTTCCAGTTGCTGCAAGGTTGGGCTGACGGGAGCGACGCGCTGTATTTTCGGCAGCGGCGTGGTCTCTTTCATCTGCCATGTAAACCGCCAGCGAGCGCCCTCATTACCGTGCAACACCAGCGAGGTGGCCTGTTGTACCGGCAAAGAAAACAACAGTTGATGCTCGCCATCGGCCGGGCCGCCTTCCAGTAAAGTACGGATGCGGCGGTTCTGGCCGTCCAGCAAACGAGCATCGGTAATCCCCGACAGGGTGGCCGAAACATAATTTTCACTCAGCGCGGGAAGCACAAAGCAGATCTCGCCGCTGGCATCAAATTTCCCCTGCTGCTCTCCCTGAACGGAGGGCGTCGAACACGGCATCGCCTGAGCCGACATCGTCCCCAGCCCAATCACCAAACCACTCCATGCCATCTTCATTAACGGTGCTTTCCTGATGAAATTTGTTAACAACGCTAATGCAAATGGTAATGATTTGCAATAACATCTGTCGCGTTTAATGAGGATGGCAGTCCGGCATTTGTCTGACAGGACGACCGGACAATTTCAGGTATGGCATAGAAAAGGATGCTAAATGATATTTAAAAATAACAAGATAATGCAGCTCTGGGTTCTCAGCCTGGCGACCGTCAGTACGACGACGTTTGCCAAAACGCAGGAGGAGACCATTCTGGTGACGCAAGGCGTCAGCCAGGAACCCACTGCGCCGGTGAAGGGAATGGTGGCGACCAAAACCCTGTCGGCAACCAAAACCTCCGCGGAGCTGGTGAAAACGCCGCAGTCCGTCTCCGTCGTTACCCGTGACCAGATGGACGCGCTGGACGCCACCTCCGTCTCCCAGGCGTTGCGCTACACCGCCGGGGCATTTACGGAGTATCGCGGCTCATCCAACCGTAACGATGAAGTGTTTGTACGCGGCTTCAGCTACGTTCCTAAATTCCTTGATGGTCTGAGCTTTGGCGCAACGGCGTCATCGCAAACCGGCACCGTTGATCCGTGGCTGCTGGAGCGGGTAGAGCTGGTACGCGGCCCGGCTTCGGTTCTGTTTGGCCAGGTGAACCCCGGCGGGCTTATCAGCATGACCAGCAAACGCCCTACCAGCGAACCGATTCATAAGGTTCAGTTCAGCACCGGTAATCGCGATCTGGCGGAAGGCGCATTTGATTTCGGCGGCCCGCTGAGCGATGACGGCCGGGTACTGTATCGCCTGAACGGGATCGCCCGCACTCAGCATAACCAGGTTGAAGACTATAAAGATTCGCGCGTCGCAATTGCTCCGGCTATCACCTGGTATCCAAACGATCAGACCCGTTTCACGCTGCTGACCAGCTACCAGAAAGATCCCGATGCGGGCTACCGTAACTTCCTGCCTGCTTACGGCACCGTCACCAGCGCTAACGGAAAATATATTCCGCTCGATTTTAACGTCAGCGATCCTGATTACGATCAGTCATGGCGTGAGCAGACGATGGTGGGTTATGAGTTTGAACATCAGTTCAATGACATGATGACCTTCCGCCAGAATGCCCGCTATGCCAGCATCAAGCAAAAATACCGCTATCTGGTTTACTTCAACAGCAAACCGGAAAGCACGCTGCTCAGCCGTCGCGCCCAGCATGAGGAGCGCACGACCAATGAGTTTGGCATTGATAACCAACTGGAAGCACAGTTTGCGACCGCGCAGATGAACCATACGCTGCTCGGCGGGCTGGATTACAAGTCCAGCAACGACAAGCAACTGTTAATGCGCGGTTCCGGCTCGCAGTACGATATGGACTGGACGCACCCGGTTTATGGCGTAAACGTCGATGAAAGCACCTTCAGCCCCGCCAGCCACGAACAGCAGAACCTCGATCAGATGGGCCTCTATTTGCAGGATCAGATGAGCTGGAACAACTGGGAGCTGCTGCTCTCCGGGCGCTATGACTGGACGGAAGTTCGCACCACCGATTACATCAACAGTGAGAAAACGCAGCAGAACGACAACAAGTTCACCTGGCGTACCGGCTTGCTGTATGCCTTTGATTTCGGCCTCTCGCCGTACATCAGCTACAGCACCTCGTATGAACCTAATCTGCAAACCAACCGCGCGCCGGGCAGCGCGCCGTTTAAACCCACTACCGGTAAACAAACCGAAGTGGGCGTGAAGTATCAGCCGGTGGATAACACGCTGATGTCGCTGGCGTTATACGATCTCAAACAGAGCAATGTGTCCACTTATAACAGCACGCTGGGCTGGTTCGAAAACGCAGGGGAAGTGCGTTCCAAAGGCGTGGAAGCGGAAATTCACTCTTCACTGTGGGATAGCGTCAACCTGATTGGCTCGTATACCTACACGGATGCGGAAACCGTCAACACCACGGTAGCGGGTACGGAAGGGAAAACGCCTGCCCGTATTCCTGCCCACATGGCTTCCGCCTTCGCCAGTTATACCTTCCCCGGCGGCCCGCTGAAAAGCCTGACGACCGGCGTGGGCGTACGCTACATCGGCACCAGCTACGGCGATGCGAAAAACACCTTTAAAGTGCCGGCGGTGGATCTGTATGACGCGATGGTGAGCTACGAACTGGGAGAACTGAACAGCAGCCTGAAAGGCGCAGCCGTACAGTTTAATGTCAATAATATCGCCGATACGAAATACGTGGCCTCTTGCGCCAGCGACACCGCCTGCTTCTATGGCGTAGGTCGTACGGTTACGGCAACAGTGAGCTATTCCTGGTAAGAAAGATTCCCGGCAGCCAGGCGCTGCCGGGGAAACTCAGTGCGTACGGCTGTGATTCTCTTTACGGTAGGCGCCCGGCGGCTGATTAAAGGTTCGGGTGAAGATCCGCGTAAAGGTCTGCTGCGAATCAAAACCGTACTTCAGGCAGATGTCATACACCCTTTGGTCGGTATCGCGTAAATCACGCGCCGCCAGCCGCAGCTTACGCTCCCGGATATAGCGCCCCAGACTCTCCCCTTTGTACTGCATAAACAGGCGTTGCAGATGCCATTTGGAGTACCCGGCGTGGCGGGCAATATCATCAATGCGCAACGGTTGATTTAAATTATCATCAATCCACTCGACAATAGTGTCGATTACCTGAGCGGAAATGGTCATCGTGCTCTCCCCCTCCGAAAAATGGTCGCTTATTCCCACCAGGCCGTAAACTGCTGGGTCGGATCGGCCAACATCACCGGTTCTCCCAGCGTCGGCGTCAGCAGACGGTAGCGTTTATGACGACTCGCCAGCGCCAGACGTTTATACGGATCGTCCCAGCTGTGTTTCGCCAGGACAAAACGCCCGGCATGACCGGGTAAAATCGCTTTTGCGCGCAGGTCCTGCGCCGCCTGCGCGGTCTCTTCCGGCATCATGTGAATGTATCGCCAGTCCCGGTCGTACTGACCGTTTTCCATGATGGCCAGATCGACTGAGCCGAACTGTTCTCCAATCGCCTTAAAATGCGGCCCGTAACCGGAGTCCCCGCTGTAATAAACCTTCTGTTCAGGCGTCTCAAACATAAAACTCGCCCACAGCGTCTGGTTACGTTTGAGCCCCCGACCAGAAAAATGGCGCGCGGGCAGGACGTGGATCAGCAGCGCGTCATCGATCCTGACGGACTGGTTCCAGTCGCGCTCGTCGATAATCCCGCCATTCATGCCCCAGTAGCGCAAATGCGATCCCACACCCAGCGGCGTAATGACTCGCTTAATCTTCGGCATCAGCGCTTTGATGGTGGCGTAGTCCAGATGGTCATAGTGATCGTGCGAGATGATCAGCAGGTCGATCTCCGGCATATTTTGCGCCGTCCAGGGGTAGTCTCCGGCAAAGGCTTTATTCAGAAACGAAAACGGCGCGGCATAGCTGCTGAATACCGGGTCGATCAGAATGCGTTTTCCCGCCAGTTGCAGATACCAGGAGGAATGGCCCAGCCAGATGAGCGTGTCCCGATCGCGCGGTACGCTGGCGAGATCGGTGTTTACCAGCGGCAACGGTTGGGCAGGCCGCGCGTTTTCACGTTTAGCGACCAGAAACTCCCACCATGCGGCGAGCATCCCCTTATCCCCGGTGTAACCGGGAGTGGGTAATTGATTATGAAACTGTCCATCACGATAGTGTGGAGACTGTTCCACCAGGCTCAGTTGAGCGCCCTGCGGCACCTGACCAAACCCGGCGTTAAGGACAAACGGCAGACTCGCTGTAGAAGCAATAAGCATAATAACAACCACACAAATTGTGAGACGCTTCATATCCTGATCCGAAAACGCGCCCCTTTCCGCTGGTTTGCGCGACTGTCACTTGATTATGAGTGAGTAAGCACTCATTATAGAAAGAGAAGGAATCTCGTCAAGATGATTTTCAATCTTTGACATTCACCGTTGCGGCGCTGCAAAGAGCGTGTTTCAATCATGTTTTTTACATCATTAAGGGTAAAGTGTAGTGGCTCGTCCGAAGAGTGAAGACAAAAAACTGGCGTTACTGGAAGCCGCAACAAAAGCGATCGCGCAATCCGGCATTGCCGCCTCCACCGCCGTCATTGCTCGCAACGCAGGTGTTGCTGAGGGAACATTGTTTCGCTATTTCGCGACAAAAGATGACTTAATCAACGAGCTTTATCTGCATTTGAAGCAGGATCTCTGCCAGTCGATGATGGCGAATCTGGACCGCTCAATCACCGACACCAGGACCATGACGCACTTTATCTGGAACAGCTACATCAACTGGGGTCTGAACAACACTAACGGGCACCGCACCATCCGCCAGCTTGCGGTTAGTGAGAAAATCACGAAAGAAACCGAGCAACTGGCAGACGATATGTTCCCGGAACTGCGCGATCTCTGCCATCGTTCGGTTCTGCCCATTTTCATGTCTGACGAATACCGCGCCTTTGGCGATGCCCTGTTCCTCACCCTGGCGGAAACCACGATGGAATTTGCCGCCCGCGATCCGGCCCACGCAAATGAGTACATCTCGCTGGGTTTTGAAGCGATGTGGCGCGCCCTCACCCGCGAGGAAAAATAATGGACGGCCAGACGCTGCATCGTTGTGCGAAACGCATCGCGCTCGAACTGCCTTTCACCGAACACTGCTGGCCGTTCGGCCCGGAGTTTGATGTCTTTAAAGTCGGCGGCAAGATATTCATGATCGTTTCAGAACAACGCGGCCGTCGGTTTGTGAACCTGAAGTCCGATCCACAGAAATCCCTGTTAAATCAGCAGATTTATCGCAGTATTGAACCCGGTTACCACATGAACAAAAAACACTGGATTTCCGTTTACGCAGGAGACGATATCACGCCGTCGCTGCTTGCCGACCTGATCGGCGACTCCTGGAATCTGGTGGTGGATGGTCTGGCTAAAAAAGATCAAAAACGTCTGCGCCCCACCTGATTTATCGTTGATATCGATAAGTGTTTTCGCACTTTTCTCTCTTATCTTTTATGCGCTAACCCTGTACCCTGCTGGCACGAAAACGCACCCGCAGGGTATTAAAAAACATCAGGAGTATTTATGGATATCGTTTCTGTCGCCTTAAAACGCTACTCCACTAAGGCGTTCGATCCCAGCAAACAACTGACCGCAGACGAAGCGGAAAAACTCAAAACATTGCTGCAATATAGCCCTTCCAGCACCAACTCTCAGCCGTGGCATTTCATCGTCGCCAGTACCGAAGAAGGGAAAGCGCGCGTTGCGAAATCCGCCGCCGGTAATTTCGTATTTAACGAGCGCAAAATGCTGGATGCTTCCCATGTCGTCGTGTTTTGCGCAAAAACCGCAATGGACGACGCCTGGCTGGATCGCGTTGTCGATCAGGAAGATGCCGATGGCCGTTTTGCCACGCCGGAAGCCAAAGCGGCAAATAACAAAGGCCGTCGCTTTTTCGCGGATCTGCACCGCCGCGACCTGAAAGATGACGATCAGTGGATGGCGAAACAGGTATACCTGAACGTTGGCAACTTCCTGCTGGGCGTCGCCGCGATGGGTCTGGACGCCGTACCGATTGAAGGCTTCGACGCCGCGGTTCTTGACGCTGAATTTGGCCTGAAAGAAAAAGGTTATACCAGCCTGGTCGTGGTGCCTGTCGGCCATCACAGCGTAGAAGATTTTAACGCTGCGCTGCCGAAATCCCGCCTGCCGCAGGAAACCACCCTGACGGAAGTCTGATTTCTTGTTATGCCGGATGGCGGCTGCGCCTTATCCGGCCTACAGAGCACACATTATTGTAGGCCCGGTAAGCGCAGCGCCACCGGGCATTATGCCGGATGGCGGCTGCGCCTTATCCGGCCTACGGTGCACACGTTATTGTAGGCCCGGTAAGCGTAGCGCCACCGGGCGCAATGCCGGATGGCGGCTGCGCCTTATCCGGCCTACGGAGCATACGCTATTGTAGGCCCGGTAAGCATAGCGCCACCGGGCATTTTACTGCTTATCCAGCCACGCCAGCGCCTGTTCTCCGGCCTCATCCATCGGTAAATACACCAACAACCGGGAGCCGTTACGCGGGGCGGAATACCAGTACATCTGCTGCAAACTAAAACGCCCTAACCGGGGATGGAGAAAATTCTTCACCTGGTTTTCCACGCCACGCACCTCATAACGCTGATGCCATAACGCTTCAAACTCGGAAGATGCGGCGAAAAAGCGCGCCAGTTTATTTTCCCACCCCGGATCGCCACGGTGTTCCGCCATTGCCGCACGAAAATAAGAGACAAACGTCGGCAGCACGTCGCGGTTTTCTATGCGACTGCGCCAGGTTTCGTTGGTGAGGTAGAGGTAAATACAGTTGCGATCGTCATCCGGGATCGTGGCAAAATCCACGCCCATCAGCCGACAAAAACTCTCATTCCACGCCACAATATCAAAATTGGGTTTCTGAATGCTGGCTGGCTGCGGCATCAGGCTGTCAAGCATACGGCGGGTTCCCGCACTGATCCCCTCGCACACGGTGATCTGCGTCGATTCCGGCGGCGTCAGCCCGGCCAGTACAAACAGGTGTCGGGTTTCCAGCGGGCTGCATTGCAGCGCATTCGCAACGCCAACCAGTACCGACTCAGAGGGATTCACCTCCCGCCCCTGTTCCAGCCAGGTGTACCAGGTCACGCCAACTTCCGCCAGCATCGCCACCTCTTCGCGGCGCAGACCGGGCGTTCGCCGCCGACCGACGCGCGGCAGCCCCATACGTTGCGGATCGAGGCTTTCCCGCCGGGCGCGTAAAAATGCGCCGAGCTGCTTCCGGTTGTCTGCGGGTTGCATCACCGTGGGCTCACGTCGCGTCATCACCGTCATATTATCTCCAGCATGGTAGTACCAATACCAGTATAACCAGGAACTGGTACCCGTTTAATTCTTCAGTAATGCTACGTCCATCTGTTGAATGACGCAATGGAGTTACCATGAATACGTCAGCCGTTTCACTCAGTCGCACCGGGCTATCGCTCTTGCTGACAGGCCAAATGCTGCCGCTTATTGATACATCGATTACCAACGTCGCCCTGGAGTCCATCACCCGGTCTTTGCAGGCGACGACGACGCAACTGGAGTTAATTGTCGCCCTCTATGGGATAACGTTCGCGGTCTGTCTGGCGCTGGGGAGCAAGCTCGGCGATAACTACGGTCGCCGCCGCCTGTTTATGTGGGGAGTCGCATTCTTTGGCGTCGCCTCCCTGCTCTGCGGTCTGGCGAACTCTATTCACATGCTGCTGGGCGCCCGTATTTTGCAGGGGGCTGGCACGGCGTTGATCGTGCCGCAAATTCTCGCCACGCTTCACGTCACGCTAAAAGGAAGCGCGCACGCAAAGGCCATCAGTTTGTATGGCGGTATTGGCGGCATTGCCTTTATCGTCGGTCAAATGGGCGGCGGCTGGCTGGTCTCGGCGGATATCGCCGGGCTTGGCTGGCGCAACGCATTTTTTATTAATGTCCCGGTCTGCCTTCTGGTACTGGCATTCAGCCGCCGCTACGTTCCCGAAACGGCCAGCGAAACCCGCGCCGACATCGACTGGTTGGGCACCGTCTGTCTGGCCGCCATCCTCTGCTGCCTGCTTTTTCCTATGGCGCTGGGGCCAGAAACCGGCTGGCCCTGGCAGACTCAGGCGGCGCTATTTGCCATTCTCCCGCTGGGATGGTGGATGCGTAAAAATGCGCTCCGGCAGGAACTGCGCCACCAGCACCCGCTTCTGCCGCCGCGCCTGTTACGGCTGACCAGCATCCGCTTCGGCATTCTGATCGCATTGCTGTTTTTTAGCGCATGGTCAGGTTTTATGTTCTGTATGGCGCTGACTCTGCAAATGGGTCTGGGGATGGCGCCGTGGGAATCCGGCAACAGCTTTATCGCCCTCGGCGCGGCCTATTTCATCTCGGCCTGCTACGCACCGCGATTGATTGCGCGCTACAGCATGGGGCGTATTCTGTTGATGGGTCTGGCGATTCAGATAGTCGGCTTAGCCGGGTTAATGATGACCTTCTGGCATTCGGGTATGCAAACATCCACCTTCGCGCTGGCGCCGGCAACGGCCCTGATAGGTTATGGACAGGCGCTGATCGTGAACAGCTTTTATCGTATCGGCATGCGCGATATCAGCACACAGGATGCCGGAGCCGGAAGCGCCATTTTAAGCACGTTGCAGCAAGCCACATTGGGGCTTGGCCCGGCGGTGCTGGGGGCGTTATTTTTGCATCTGCAACACAATAGTCACGGCGATTATACGCAGTCGGTGATCGGTTTTCTGGCCGTCGAAGCCGCCATGATGCTCAGTCTGGTTCTGGCGACATTATGGTTTCGCCGAGCATTGAATATCAATGCAACCCGCCCCTGTATGGCGTCAAAATAGCAAACCTGCGCCGCGCAATTTGCATAATATCCGCACAGCGGTCATCATAGACCGCTGTTTATAAAGGAGACGTTATGCAGGAATTAATATCTCAGGTAGAAGAACTCGGGATCGAAATGAATCACACCACTTCGCTGGTGATGATTTTTGGCATTATTTTTCTCACTGCCATCATTGTGCATATTATTTTGCATTGGGTGGTGCTGCGAGCCTTTGAAAAGCGCGCCAGCGCCAGTTCACGCCTGTGGCTGCAAATCATTACCCAGAATAAATTATTTCACCGCCTGGCGTTTACGCTCCAGGGGATTATCGTCAATATTCAGGCTGTGCTCTGGCTACAAAAGGGGACTGAGGCGGCTGAGATATTAACCACCTGCGCACAACTGTGGATCATGATGTATGCCCTGTTGTCCGTCTTTTCGTTACTGGATGTTATTCTCAACCTGTCGCAAAAATTCCCGGCGGCCTCTCAGCTTCCGCTGAAAGGGATATTCCAGGGCATCAAACTCATCGGCGCCATTATCATCGGTATTTTGATGATCTCCCTGCTGATAGGTCAGTCTCCGGCCATTCTCATTAGCGGTCTCGGCGCGATGGCCGCCGTCTTAATGCTGGTGTTTAAAGACCCCATTCTCGGTCTGGTCGCGGGTATACAGCTTTCAGCGAACGATATGCTGAAGCTGGGCGACTGGCTGGAAATGCCGAAATACGGCGCGGACGGCGCGGTGATCGATATCGGCTTAACCACCGTGAAAGTGCGTAACTGGGATAATACCATTACCACCATCCCCACCTGGTCCCTGGTTTCGGACTCTTTCAAAAACTGGAGCGGCATGTCCGCCTCTGGCGGTCGCCGAATTAAACGCAGCATCAGTATCGACGCCACCAGCATTCATTTTCTTGATGAGGATGAGCAGCAGCGTTTATATAAAGCGCATTTGTTAAAGCCCTATTTAACCACCCGTCATCAGGAAATCCAGGAATGGAACCAACAGCAGACTGCGCCGGAATCCGTACTCAATCATCGTCGGATGACCAATATTGGCACTTTCCGCGCCTACCTGAATGAATATTTACGCCACCATCCGCGTATCCGCAAAGATATGACCATGATGGTACGCCAGCTTGCGCCGGACGATCAGGGTTTACCCATTGAGATTTACGCGTTTACCAATACCGTGGTGTGGCTGGAATATGAAAGTATTCAGGCCGATATTTTCGACCACATTTTTGCCGTGGTCGAAGAGTTTGGCTTACGGATTCACCAGTCCCCTACAGGAAACGATATTCGCGCGCTGTCCGGGGCGTTTCAGCGCTAATATCAGGTACTGGCGCGGGAAATATAGCGCCAGTCCATCATCACCCTTTCGGTTGACGCATCCGGGTGTTCAATCCGGTTCAGCAGCAGCCCGACCGCTTTACGGCCAATATCGCGGGAAGGCTGCTCGATAGTGGTCAGCTGCGGGGAGACCATCTCCGCCAGCTCCGTACCGTCAAAACCCACGACGGCGATATCCTGCGGGATGCGCAATCCAGCGTTGGCAATGGCGCGCATGGCGCCTGCCGCCAGGGTATCCGATACCGCAAAAACCGCATCCGGGCGCGTTTCTGCCGCCAGCAAAACGTCCATCGCCGCCATTCCGGCGCTGGAACTCAGTTCGCTGGCATACTCTACCGCCTGATAATCCAGAGACCAGGCATGAAGCGCCGCCTTATACCCCCGCTCCCTCAGACGCGCATATTTATAGCTTAAGTCATGGTTGATCAGCGCAATCCGCTGATACCCCTTTTCGACCAGATGGGAGATGACCGACTGTGCGGCATCAACGTCATTAATCCCCACACAGGAGACCGCGCCTTTATCGGCGTATTCCGCGCACTGCACCCACGGCGCATCGCCGATCATGGTGGTCAGCTCCGGTAATTTTGAAAACGCGTCCATAGTGATAATGCCATCGACAATTTTCCCCGAGAGCAGTTTCAGCGCCGATTTTGAACGCGCCATATCCGAGCCTGAATTACACAGCAGAATGCGATATCCGTTTTTCTCTGCCTCTTCTTCAATGCCCTTCACCACTTCTGCGCAAAAAGGGTTCGCAATATTTGAAACCATCACCAGAATCATTGAGCTGCGCGCGGTGCGAAGCTGGCGCGCCAGCAGGTTGGGCTGATAGTTACTTTCCTTGATGGCTTGCAGCACGCGCTCGCGGTTTTTGGCTTTGACGGTATCACTGTTATTGAGCACGCGTGATACCGTCGCCACCGACACACCGGCGAGCTGGGCGATTTTTTGAATAGACATAACGGCGACACATCCTGCGGTTTGCGCTTTGTGTTGAGGCTACCATAAAATCGCCCTCCGGCGAACCGGGCGAAGGTTTACCGCATCACGCTCACCCACCGCTGGTGTTGATGGCTTTTCACAATGGCGTCAATGATATACATCACGTCAGCACCGTCCGCGAACGAGGCAAAACGACGCACCTCCGGCGCGGGCATTTTTCCTGCCTGCACCGCAAGATAAAACTGCTGCATCATGTTTTTAAAGGCATCCGGCCAGCCCTCAATATGCCCACCGGGAAAGTGCGCGCTGCCAGCCACATCCGCGTTCATTAATCCGGGGTCGTCCGTCAGGATCTGATTCGCCTGCTGCCGGTGGCCGATCCACAACTGCTGCGGCACTTCCTGATCCCAGGCCAGCGAACAGTGACTGCCGTTAATCTCAAATGTCAGCTGGTTTTTCCGCCCGGCGCTCACCTGTGAAACGCTGAAACAGCCTTTGCTGCCGTCATCAAAACGCACCAGCACCGCGCCTCTGTCTTCCGTGCTGACCGGTTTATCTACCCACTGGCGCTCCGTGAGCGGCTGAGTAAACGTCGAGCCCCCTTCCACGCTGGCCTTACGCGTTGGCCAGACCGTGGCAAGATCCGCCATCACCTCCACAATCCGCTTTCCGGTAACAAACTGCACCGTGTCGCACCAGTGTGAACCGATATCCGCCACCGCGCGTGAGCCCCCGCCAAGCGCGGGGTCTACGCGCCAGTTATAGTCGGTTTCCAGCAGCATCCAGTCCTGCAAATAACTGCCCTGCACAGAAAACTGCCGCCCAATGCTCCCGGCGCGTACCATGCTGGCAGCCTGCTGCACCATCGCAAACTGCCGGTAGACAAAACTCACGCCATGCACCACCCCCGCCTGCTCCGCCAGCGCGGCCAGTTCACGCGCTTCATCCGGCGTCATGCAGAGCGGTTTTTCGGAGAACACAGACAACCCCGCCCGCAACGCCTGGCGATTAATGTCGGCATGAAGATAGTTCGGCGTGCAATTGTGTACCACCTGCAATCCCGGATGCGCCAGTAATGCCTCCACGCTGCCGTAAGCGTGCGGAACGTTTAACGCCCGGGCTTTCTCCTGCGCCTTCTCCAGCGAACTGTCGCAAAGCGCAACCACCGATACGTTTCCCGGTCGGCGCAAGGCTTCAATATGCGCAGGGCCAATAAACCCGGTTCCGATAATGCCAACCTGAATCATTTACGTACCTCATCACCCGCAGCGAAATCATCAAACGCATGCTCAGAAACCGGAATAATATGACGGCGAATAAATTCACTGCCCTCACGCGCGCCGGTGGCGGCTTCTTTCAGGCAGCACTCCCACTCCAGTACCGCCCAGCCGGGGTAATCATATTGGGCGAACTTGCTGAACAGCGTTTTGAAATCCACCTGTCCGTCGCCCGGCGAACGAAACCGCCCGGCCCGTTCAATCCAGGGTTGATACCCGCCGTATACGCCGCTACGACTACTGGCGCGATACTCGGCATCTTTCACATGAAACGCTTTAATGCGCGAGTGGTACACATCCACAAAACCCAGATAATCCATCTGTTGCAGCAGCAGGTGGCTGGGATCGTACAGAATATGGCAACGCGGATGATCGTCGACCAGCGCTAAAAAACGCTCGAACGTGACGCCATCGTGCAAATCTTCGCTGGGGTGAATCTCATAACACACGTCCACGCCATGCTCATCAAAGCAGTCGAGAATCGGTCGCCAGCGGCGCGCCAGTTCGCTGAACGCCTCGTCAAAACGCTGACGATTATGCGGCGGCCAGGGGTAAAAATAGGGCCAGGCGAGCGAACCGGAGAAGGTGGCATGTGCGGTCAGCCCCAGTTTTTGCGAAGCGGCGGCAGCCTGTTGCAACGTCTGCGTCGCCCATGCCTGTCGCGCCTGCGGGTTTCCGCGCACCGACGGCGGCGCAAAACCGGCAAACGCCTCATCATAGGCCGGGTGTACCGCAATCAGTTGACCTTCAAAATGGGTCGATAATTCACTGATGACCAGGCCGTGATCCGCCAGCATCCCGCGAATATCATCACAGTAGGTCTGGCTCACGGCGGCCTGTTCAACATCAAACAACGCTTTATGATTGCAGGGGATCTGCAAGGCCTTATAACCCAGCCCTGCCGCCCAACCGGCCAGCCCTTCCAGCGTATTAAACGGGGGTTGCCCCCCGATAAACTGCGCCAGAAAAATACCCGGTCCCTTAATGGTTCTCATAACCCCTCCTGAAAATTACGCCTGCTCTTTCTCGTCATACTTGAAAGCGAAAAGGAAAATCGCGGCAATCACCGCAGCGGCCACTGCCGGGAGCCACCAGAACGTTACCCAGGCCTGAGGAACCGCCTGCCCCGCCACCAGGCGGTTGTACAGCGCGCCGGAGATCTGCGAGCCGAGCAGCATACCGATGCCATAGGTAAACATGACGATCATACTTTGCGCCTGCCCTTTCACCTTTTCTCCGGCAATGCGGTCGGTATAGATAAAACCCACGACAAAGAAAAAGTCATAGCACACGCCATGAAGCAAAATACCGAGATAGAGCAGGAAGCGCCCCTCTTCGCTGATGCCGAGCGCAAAGAAGGCATAACGGACAAACCAGGCGCACATCCCGATCAGCAGCATGTATTTCACCCCCAGGCGGCGGAACAGGAAGGGGATCACCAGCATAAAGACAATTTCGGACATCTGGCCGAATGACATCGCGGTGCTGACATCGCCCACGCCAGCATCCGCCAGGAACGAGGCGGTATAGGCGTAGTAAGTTCCCAGCGGCACGGAGATTAACGTCGCGCAAAGCGAGAACACAAAGAAGTGGCGGGTCTTGAGTAATGCAAACGCATCAGCGCAAAAAAGATCGCGTATCTTCACCGGCAACCCCTTCGCTGGCGCAGGGGTGTGCGGCAGCGTCAGGCTGTAGAGCGCCAGAATCACAGAGCAGAGCGCGGCAAGCGTGAAGATCCCGGTGGTGTCGGAAATCCCCGTCACGCCGATAAAAATACCGGCCACAATCCAGCCAATCGTGCCGAACACGCGTACAACCGGGAAGGTTTTATCTTTATCTGACAGGCTATGAAAGGCGATGTTGTTGGTCAGCGCCAGCGTTGGCATGTAGCACAGCGTATAGCCAAACAGCAGCCCGATGAGCAATGCCCCGTTTTGCGCCACCAGCGCCTGCGGCACAAACCACAGAATCGCCGCCCCCGCCACATGCATCACCGCCATCACTTTTTGCGACGCAAAGAAGCGATCCACCAGCATCCCCAGTACAAACGGCGACAGGATGGAGGCGATCGGCCCGGCGGAAAACGCATCGCCAATCAGCAGCGACATGTTGTACTGGGTCATCACCAGCCCCAGCGTCACCGACCAGCTCCCCCAGATGAAGAACTGTAAGAACATCATTAACGACAGTCTCGGCACCAGCAGCCGGTACTGTACGGTCTGTTTTCCACTACTTTCGGTTGTCGACACCATTTTTTTGCCTCACCTTTAAAAAGTAATCGATTACAAATAAACTCAAAATGAAAAGTAATCGATTACAAAACAAAGATCCTGCGGATCAAATAAGAATTGCGAGGAGAGTCACGATAAAGGTGAAGTGTGGCGCGGCGCGCGATGTTGCGGGTGGCGGCTGTGCAGGCCCGGTAAGCGCAACGCCACCGGGCAGCAGGATTAACGGGTTTTACGGCGCAGTAATTTAAAGGCAACGAACAGGAACAGTATCCATACCGGCAGCAATATCGCCGACATGCGCATATCGTCAATGGTACACATCAGAACCAGAATCATCGCCAGAAAAGCAATGCACAGGTAGTTCCCGGCAGGGTACAGCAACGCCCTGAACTGCGTGTCGCGACCTTTGCGCCGCATCGCCGCGCGAAAACGCAGGTGCGCCAGGCAGATCATAATCCAGTTCAGCAGCAGCGTGGCGACCACCAGCGCCATCAGTAAGCCAAAGGCTTTCTGCGGCAGCAGATAGTTGATGAGTACCACCAGCGAGGTGATAGCGCCAGAGAGCACCAACGAGTTCACCGGTACGCCACGGCGACTGACGCGGGTTAAAAACTTCGGCGCATTTCCCTGAACGGAAAGACCGAACAGCATACGGCTGTTGGAATAGACGCCGCTGTTATAAACCGACAGCGAGGCCACCAGAATGACAAAGTTCAGCGCAGAAGCCACCACGTTACTGTCGAGATTATGGAAAATCATCACGAACGGGCTGCTGTTGGATTGCACTTCCACCCACGGATAAAGCGCTAACAGCACCACCAGCGAGCCGATATAAAACAGCAGAATACGGTAAACCACCTGATTCACCGCTTTTGGAATGCTTTTATGCGGATCGCGTGCTTCAGCGGCGGTGATCCCAATAAGCTCAAGCCCGCCGAAAGAGAACATGATCACCGCCAGAGAGAGGATCAGCCCGTTCCAGCCGGTAGCGAAAAAGCCGTTGTAGCGCCAGAGGTTCTCGATACTGGCATGTTCTCCCCCGTTACCAGAAAAGAGCATCCACAGGCCAAAGCCGATCATGCCGATAATCGCCAGCACTTTGATTAGCGCAAACCAGAACTCCGTTTCACCGTACAGGCGCACGTTCACGAGGTTAACGGCGTTGATGATAATGAAGAACGCGGCGGCCCAGATCCAGGTTGGAACATCGGGAAGCCAGTATTGCATATAGATACCGGCGGCGGTCAGCTCCGCCATCCCAACCAGTACGAACATAACCCAGTAGTTCCAGCCGGAAAGAAAGCCGGCGAAGGGGCCCCAGTATTTGTATGCAAAATGCGCGAAAGAGCCGGAAACGGGTTCTTCAACCACCATTTCACCCAGCTGGCGCATGATGAGGAAAGCGATAATTCCGGCGACGCCGTAACCCAGCAGAACCGCCGGGCCAGCCATTTGAATGGCGGGGCCAATCCCCAGAAACAGACCTGTACCAATTGCGCCGCCCAGCGCAATCAATTGAATATGGCGGTTTTGCAACCCCCGTTGAAGCGTCGGCTCTCCGTTCGACGCAGCATCAGGCAAACTGTTGCCAGATGCAGTTGACGCGTTTTTCACGCCCTACCCCTGTATCGTTTTTATTGAAGGGGCACCTTTTAACATTTCGCTATAGTTGCCGCAAGGCACAATCCTCAGGGATGCGCCAGGCATCCCTGCCTGACGCCCCGAGGCGACGCTATTTATTATTTGTTCAGATCAATACGCACCACGCTGTCTGGCGCATCAGTCGAGTGATCTTTATTGAATTTCTGTTTCACCGTGACATACAGCGTCTGGCCATCGGCGGACAGCAGCAGGCTGTTTGGATTCGGCGGCAGATCCCAGGATTTCTTCACGCTGTAATCCGTCGCGTTGAGGCTGAGCAACTTCCCGGACTCACGCTGAGAAATATAAAGCTCATTGCGTTTCGGGTTGAATTTCACCGATAAGGAATCACCCACATCCAGCTGTTTGATGAGTTTGCCCGTATGGATATCCAGCACCAGCGTGGTTTTCGCTTTGGAGTTGTCGGTAACAAACAGGCGACCGGTTTGCGTATCTTCCGCCATATTCAGCAGCAGCGCCGGTTTATCACCCAGCGGTTTCCAGCGTTTTTCTACGCGCTGCGTGCGAGGATTGATAACCAGAATTTCACCGCCGCCATTCGCGGCATAGATACGCTGCGTGCTGTCAGAGTAGTGCAGACCGGTCATCCATTTACCGGTATTTTTGATGCGGGTTTTCAGTTTCAGGGTGTCGGCATCGACGACCCAGATCACCGCCGGATCGGCAACGGCGCCGATATACAGCAGGCCGTTATGCAGCAGAACCTGACGCGCGCCGTACGGGAATCCTTCCGGGTTACGTTCCGGGAAGAGCACACGGTTTTTCACTTTGCCGTCGGCGGTATTCAGCGCGCTCACGCCGCCATCCAGCGAATTGGTGACATAGACGGTTTTACCGTCCGGCGAAATCGCCATACCGAAGTTTTTCAGGTCAGTGTGGCTGGCGCCAATGGTTTTCAGCGTCTTCGGGTCCAGTTTGTAGACCACCCCGCCCTGCACATCTTTAAAACCTTCGGCGCTGGCAACGTAAAGCGCATCGCCTGACGGGCTTAACGCCATTTCATACAGTCCATCGGCTAAATCACGTTTCTGAACATCGGTCGCAACGGCTGGCGCAGTCGGCGTTGCCTGCGGCGCAACGGGGGTTGAAGAACCGGAAGTGGCCGCACAACCACTTAATGCAACGGCAATCAGCAGAGCCAACGCGGATGTTGTCTTTTTCATTTTGGAAATCCTTACCTGGGTAATGTGAACCATGTGAAAAAAGCCTGATAACGTCCTTTGCACGCGGCAGTGACGTGATGAACCATCCGTGTAGAGAGGGAAAGTCTTACGAACCGTAAGCGCATTCGCCGCCAGGCCATTAAATAATAAAGAGAATGAGAACTATACTTATTCTCTTTAGCGAAGCAAGAATAATTCACCCGAAAGACGAAATTTCAAAACGGTGGTTTGAAGTACAAGCCAGATGGGCATACCAGGGCACGTCGTATAATTTTCATGAATTGTTCTGGACGAAAAGGCTTCACACACCACAGAATATGTTTTAATTTTTTTTCTATATTTTCAAACGCGTGAGTCGGATCTACTATCTGTCACTCGTTTTTGAGTCACGTCGGGCATCGGCTGTCATGAATAAAATCATTAAACGGTTAGAGATCGTCAAAAGCGCCATCGAACTTGAGGATGAGGAGATCATCCATCAGCAACTTGCGCACCTGAAAGACGCCTCTCTGGATGCGGCCATCGGCACCATTGCCCTGGCGATCGAGGAGCGACGTTTCGGCGACGCGATGCGTGAAATTGCCGCCTGGTTACAGTCCCAGCGCGCCGTCTCGACGTGGCAGGACCCCGGCATCGCCGCCAGCAAGCTGGAACTGAAGGCGCTCGAAACGCAGCTACGCGAGCTGATCGACAAACGCAATGCCCGCATCCAGATCCTCGACGACTTCAACGATTTGTATCACTTGCGCCTTGGCCCGCTCATGGGCCGTATTCTGGAGCTGCGCAAACAGCTGGCCGCCAGCGCGCAGCGTAGGCAAGAGGCCGAACTCAGACGACGTGAAAAGGACTATCAGTCCTGCCAGCAGTATATTTCTCAGGCTATCGATCAGTTAGTGAAGCTTAAACAGCACTGGGTAAGCCTTAGCTCAACCTCCCGGGAAGCGGTGGAAACCAGAGAGCGTATTCAGCAGCAGACGGAACTTATCACCTCCCTGCTGGCGGAAATTCGCGAGCTGGAGAATGATTTCTCGCGTCAGGATGACAGCGCAACCCGACAGGCGCGTGAAGAGGCCGATCACGAATATGAGGAATATCAGGAGCAGCATCAGGATGCGCAGCACCGCTATGCGCGCGATCAGCGCCTCTCTGCTGATGAACGTAATGAGCTTAAACGCCTGTGGCGCCAGGCCAGCCGACTCTGCCACCCGGACGTGGTCGCCGATGAGCTGAAAGAAAAAGCGCACCAGATGATGGTTCAACTTAACCAGGCCCGGCAGAATGCCGACCTGGCCACGATCCGTTCGCTACTTACCCAGTTGCAAAGCGGTCTGGAGCCGATGCTGGCGAGCGACAGGCTGAACAATCTTGCCCATCTGCGCAGTAAGATAGAGCAACTCAGAACGCAAATTAACGCCCTGCTCAAAGAGATAAGCGAGCTGGAAACGGAGAACGCCTGGCGTCTTGCCACATCCGTAACCGACAAAGAAGCGTACTTTGCCGAGCAGGAGCGCGCATTAGCGGAAATTCGCGATACGCTGGAAGTTCAGGTAAAACATGCGGAACAAGAGATCCTCGCCGGGTAAGGCGGAGCGTCAGGGAGGCTGCTCACAACATCATCATGACCACCCTTTACCCTTTATAGCCGTCGAACTTTATTGCCCATTAAAAAACTAATGATGATTCTTTCGATCTCTGCTTCTTCACGCGAATTTTTAAAATCAAAACGACAGGAGACCTGATAACAGGAATACAGCTGATTCTCTGCATCAAATTCATTGACCATCACCACATCCACCACTTTTAAGTCGAGTTGCAAATAGCCGAATTGCTCAAAATCCAGAGACGCGCCTTTTATGACGGCATCTTTATAGAGAAAACGCGTATTCGCATCCTGCGCAATTAATGCACATCCCCCCCTGGACATATTTTTAATTTTGAAAGAATAATTCTCTCCATTTTTATATCGTCCAAAGCAGTTGAAACTGTGTCCCTTCAGGAAGGAGAAGCGCTGATGCTGGCGTCGTTGTATAAGGAAGACCATCTCGGGAATGAAATACGCCAGCGCATTCTCCATGCCGTCTGACATTTCCTGATCAATTCTGGCGTTAAATTTTATAATTCCATTTTCACTATGGAGAATAAACGTTTGGATCTTTTTGGTGACAATATCCTTATGGTGAGGGATAACAAAATGTTCAAAATCAACTTTTTCCAGCTGCGTGACCACACTAGTGTTGGCATATTTAAGCTCTAGTTTAGTCTTCTTTAGTAGCTCTTCACGGAAAACAGCGATAATTTCAAACTTGTTATCCTTCATCAATCCAAAACTCATCAGCAAGTCCTTATTTTTTATTCGAGATACATCTCATTCTCGTTTATGTGAAAAACGCAAAATCGTCCCCCATCCCTGGCTTTTGATTACCATAATGGATTCCAGATCAAATAATTCGTGAGAAATTAAGTTTTTAACTATTTTTGCCGTTTTATTGATACATAAAAACATTCATAAATGATTAAAGTTAGCGTAACTTATGTGCTACACAATACAAATTTAACTCAAAATTATAACAATTTGGAATAACATCGCTGCTCGCGCCGCGATTCTGAAATAAAAAAAGAGGGATTGCAATATAAACTAAAGGAGTAGACTGTCGGATTTTTTCATTATGCGTGGAATTTACACTGCGGCATCGTCTTTAATATTGAAGAAGATCTGGAGAACAAAAATGTAACGTCAGGAGGGAAAAAATAATAATGAACCTGAGCAGAAACACTTAAAATAAATTAACCTGTTAAGGCTTACTTTCTTTGCGGCGATAAAGACAAAATATTCGCCACGCAACAGTAATAACTTGATTTTAAAAGATAAACATAATTCACCGTTCAATACGCTATGGCATCTCATCCGGCCCATGAAGCGTACTCCACGGGCCGGACGACTGGCGCAGCAGGTATAACGTTATGAGCGCTTATGTTGATGTGTGCGCAACCACATCAGTTTATACGCCGCCGGAATGATAAATAGCGACAGCAGCGGCGCGGTGATCATACCGCCAATCATCGGCGCGGCAATACGGCTCATCACTTCTGAACCCGCCCCGGTTCCCCATAAAATAGGTAACAGACCGGCGATAATCACCGCCACGGTCATGGCCTTTGGCCGCACGCGGAGAACCGCACCGTGGTACAGCGCCTCATCAAGTTTCTCTGCCGTAAAGGTTTGTGGATTATCCAGAGACGGCTCCGCTTCAATCGCATGACGCAAGTACATCAGCATGACCACGCCAAACTCTGCGGCGACGCCTGCCAGCGCGATGAATCCTGTTCCGGTGGCAACGGACAAATGAAAGCCCATCCAGTACAGGAACCAGATCCCGCCGACCAGGGCGAAAGGAACGCTGGTAATGATCAGCAGCGCTTCCCCCACCCGACGAAACGCCAGATACAGCAGAATGAAAATAATCATCAGCGTCATCGGCACCATCAGCTTCAGCTTATGGCTGGCGCGTTCAAGCAGCTCAAACTGCCCGGAAAACGCCACGCTGGTTCCCGGTTTCAACTGCACCTTTTCCGCGATCGCTTTTTTCAGATCGTTAACTACCGACACCATGTCACGATCGCGCGCATCAATATAGATCCAGCTTGCAGGTCGGGCATTTTCGGTTTTCAACATCGACGGTCCTGGCGCGATCTTCACGTCCGCCACATCCGCCAGGGTAATTTGCTGCTGCATTGGCGTCAGAATCGGCAGTTGACGTAAGGTTTCCGGGCTGTCGCGATAGCGTTGCGGGTAGCGCAGATTAATGGGATAACGCGCAATCCCTTCCACGGTTTCGCTTACCATCGCCCCACCGACTGCGGAAGTAATAAACAGTTGTACATCACCGACGGTCATCCCGTAACGGGCGGCTTTTTCACGATGAATGTCGATATTGAGGTAACGGCCTCCTTCCAGCCGTTCCGCCAGCGCCGAGGCAACGCCCGGTACGGTTCTGGCAACCTCTTCGATCTGCTCCGCCGTGGCATCAATATCAGCCAGCACGGTGCCGGACACTTTAATGCCAATCGGACTTTTTATCCCGGTAGACAACATGTCGATTCGGTTACGGATTGGCGGCACCCACAGATTCGCCAGCCCCGGTAAGCGCACCGTTTTATCCAGTTCTTCGATGATTTTGTCCATCGTCATTCCCGGTCGCCACTGATCCTGCGGTTTCAGTTGGATCGTCGTTTCCACCATCTCCAGCGGCGCAGAGTCGGTGGCCGTTTCCGCCTTGCCGGTTTTGCCGAACACGCGCGCCACTTCCGGCACCGTCATGATCAGCTTATCGGTTTTTTGCAGCATATCCGCCGCCTGCGCCGCCGAAATCCCCGGTAGCGTGGAAGGCATATACAGCAGATCGCCCTCGTTAATTTGCGGTAAGAACTCCCCGCCCACTTTATTAAGCGGCCAGATGACCGTCAGGATCGAAAGTACCGCCACCAGCAGCGTGGTCTTCGGCCAGTGCAGCACTTTCAACAGCAGCGGGTGATAAATGCGGATCAAAAAGCGGTTAAGCGGATTACTGCTCTCTGCCGGGATCTTGCCGCGAATCCAGTAGCCCATCAGGATCGGGATCACCACGATCGCCAGGAAGGCCGCCCCTGCCATCGCATAGGTTTTAGTGAATGCCAGCGGGCCGAACAAGCGTCCTTCCTGCCCTTCGAGGGTAAAAATCGGGATGAACGACAGGGTAATAATCAGCAGGCTGATAAACAGCGCCGGGCCCACTTCCACCGAGGCGTTCGTGATAACTTTCCAGCGCGTTTCGTTATCCAGCGGGTCGCCGGGATGCTGGTGCCCCCACTCCTCCAGCCGTTTATGCGCGTTTTCGATCATCACAATCGCGGCATCCACCATTGCCCCTACCGCAATGGCGATCCCGCCAAGCGACATAATATTGGCGTTCAGCCCCTGAAAATGCATCACGATAAAGGCAATACAGAGGCCCAGCGGCAACGAAATGATCGCCACCAGCGCAGAGCGGACATGCCACAGGAACAGCGCGCAGACCAGCGCAACCACAATAAATTCTTCGAGCAATTTGTAGCTGAGGTTATCAATAGCGCGGTCAATCAGCTGGCTGCGATCGTAGGTTGTCACGACGTCAACGCCTTCCGGCAGGCTGCTTTTCAGCGTTTCCAGCTTCGTCTTCACGGCGGAAATAACGTCCCGGGCGTTTTTACCGGAACGCAGGATCACCACCCCGCCCGCTACTTCGCCTTCGCCGTTCAGCTCAGCAATGCCCCGGCGCATTTCCGGGCCAATCTGTACGCGGGCGACATCGCGAAGGTACACCGGAACGCCGTTCTCACCAGACTTCAGCACAATGTTGTTGAAGTCATCGAGGGTCTGCAAATAGCCGCTGGCGCGCACCATGTATTCCGCTTCTGACAGTTCGACGGAGGAGCCCCCCGCCTCCTGGTTGGACATGTCCAGAGCCGACTTCACCTGCGCAAGGCTAATGCCATACTGCGTGAGTTTCATCGGGTCGATAACGACCTGGTACTCTTTCACCACGCCGCCGACCGAGGCCACTTCCGCCACATTCGGAATGGTTTTCAGCTCATACTTTAAAAACCAGTCCTGTAAAGAGCGCAGTTCCGCCAGATCGTGTTTACCGCTGCGATCCACCAGCGCATATTCAAATATCCAGCCGACGCCGGTGGCGTCTGGCCCCATTTCCGCGCTGACGCCCGCAGGCAGTTTCCCCTGCACCTGATTGAGGTACTCCAGCACGCGGGAACGCGCCCAGTAGGGATCGGTGCCATCTTCAAAAATGACGTACACGTAAGAATCGCCAAACTGCGAGAAACCGCGCACCGTCTTCGCACCTGGCACCGACAGCATGGTGGTCGTCAGTGGATAGGTCACCTGATTTTCAACAATCTGCGGCGCCTGTCCCGGATAGCTGGTTTTCACAATCACCTGTACGTCAGACAGGTCAGGCAGCGCATCAACCGGCGTGTTAATGATGGTCCAGGTTCCCCAGATGCTGAGGAACAGCGCCCCCATCACAACCAGAAAACGGTTCGCTACGGAGCGGCGGATAATCCATTCAATCATTTGTCATTCCCTCAATGTGAATGGGCCGCATGATCGGGCGCAGCAGAGGAAGATTGCGCCCGCATACGATCCAGCGCGCCGGAGATATTGGCTTCGGAGTCAATCAGGAACAGTCCGCTGGAGACCACTTTTTCACCTTCGGCAAGCCCGGCGCGAATCGCCGTCACGCCTTGTGATTCATGGAACACCGAGACCTGTTTCGGTACAAAGCGACCGTCGTTGTCAACGGCGATCACCCGCTGTTCCGTTCCATTATCAATCAATGCCTTAGACGGGATTAGCAGCATCGGTTCGCTTTGCGTTTTCAGCTTCAGGTACGCATTCATTCCAGGCTTGAGCGCTTCATCAGGGTTATCAACCTGTAAGCGCAACTGGAGGGTACGGGTGGTGGCGTCCACGCTTGGCAGAATCGTCCATTTACTGATGGTGAAGCGTTTATCCGGCCACGCGGGCACGGTAATATCGAACTGCGAGGCATCTTTAATCAGCCATGCGATGGATTCAGGAACGGCCGCGCTGATCCACACCGGGTCCATCCCCTGGATTTTCGCCACCACGTTATCTTTGGCGATATTCATCCCGGCGCGCAGATCGAACGCGGTGATCACCCCATCAATAGGCGATTTCAGGGTAAAGCGGGTTTGAATTTTACGGGTCGAGACTAAGCGGCGGATATCCTCTTCCGGCATCCCGGCCAGACGCAGTCGTTCAAGAATGCCTTCCACCTGCGTTGCCGTACCGCCCGTTTCCCGCAGCAGTAAATATTCACTCTGGGCTTCAACCCAGTCAGGAATGGTCAGGTCGATCAGCGGCGTTCCTTTCTTAATTTTATCCCCCACCGTCAGCGGCCAGACTTTATCGATAAAGCCAGCGGAACGCGCCTGCATAATCACAAACTGGTATTCATTGAAACTGACGTTAGCCGGAAAAGTTTGCGCGTAGCGCAGCGGCCCACGGCGGACAGCCTCCGTCTTTAACCCTAAATTCTGCGTCTGTACCGGATCGATACGCACGCCTGGCGCAGAGGTCGTGTCTGACTCTTCGTCAGCGTATTTCGCCACCAGATCCATATCCATAAACGGCGATTTACCGGGCTTATCAAAGCGCGTATTCGGATACATGGGGTCATACCAGAACAGAACCTTACGGGCCTCTTTTTCGGAGGCAGGCGCAGTATCGACAGGCTGATGCGCAGACGCAAAATAAGCGTAAACGCCGACCGAGATAATCCCTCCGACGATCATACTGCCGAGAATAAGCGCGGTAGTTTTTATTTTTAAAGACGCCATAGTGACTTCCATTCGATCCATTTTCTGGATCAGTTACGCGGGAGATATGCCCGCGCTTCTGTAAACCCGGGCAAGAACAAAGAGACAGCGAATACGCTTTACTGGCTGACCTGAATATCGCGTAATAAAGAGAGATTGCCCTGCTGAACGAAAGTAAACGCCACTTTGTCGCCGGGTTTAATGTCACCGGAACGGGTTTCCGGGGTCAGGGTAAAGCGCATCGTCATCGCAGGCCAGTTGACCGCCGGAATAGGTTCATGATCGATAGTCACTTTTTTCGTGTCTTTGTCGATGGCTTTAACCACGCCGGTTGAATGAATCACCTGCTCCTGCTGCGCCGCTGATGCGTTATTCATCATCTCGCCGTGGTGATGTTCATTCGCCTGAACGTTAAATACCACGGCGGAGAACAGACCCAAAATCGCCGCTTTTACTGTATTGTTCATCATGCTTTCTCCTGAAAATAACGATAAATTTTTATTCCACCCAACCGCCGCCCAGCGCGGTGAACAGCGTAATTTCATTAGCCTGTCGGGCGTAATTCAGATCGAGTAACGTTTGCTGGGTTGAAAACAGAGAGCGCTCCGCATCCAGCACTTCGATATAGCTGACCGCGCCATGCTGATAGAGCGCTCTGGCGCGTTGCAGCGTAATACGCAGCGAGCTCAGATAACGCTGTTGCGCGGTTATCTGGTCGTTCAGGCTCTGACGCAAAGCCAGCGCATCCGCCACCTCTTTAAACGCGGTCTGGATCTTCTGTTCATAATTCACAACCGATTGCTGCTGGCGAATTTCCGCCAGATCGAGGTTGGCCTGATTACGTCCGGCGTTAAAAATCGGCAGTTCCACTTTCGGGATAAAATTCCACATCCCGCTCGCGGCATTAAATAAACGGGAGAGATCGCTGCTGCTGCCGGACACCCCGCTGGTCAGGGTAATGGAGGGAAAAAAGGCCGCGCGCGCCGCGCCAATATTGGCATTCGCCGCCATCAACGTATGTTCAGCTTCCATAATATCCGGGCGCTGCAACAAGATTTGCGAGGAAAGCGACGGCGGGAGCGTCACGTTTTTAATATCTCCGCTATCGCGCGCCCTGTCATCCGGTAGCACAGAATAAGTGCCCAACAGCAATTGCAGCGCATTATTGGCCTGCGCCAGCTCGCCCTGTCGTTTCGCAATATCGCTGCGGGTGCTTTCAATCACGCCCCGCGCCTGTTCCAGCGCCAGCACGGTCGTGCTGCCGGTCAGCAACTGCTTTTCTACAAATGCGTAAGAGCGTGTATAGTTTTCCAGCGTTTCTTGTGCGATTTGCAACTGCGCGTACGCCAGCCGTTGATTAAAATAACTTTGCGCCACGTTTGAGATTAATAATATATGCACTGCCCGGCGCGCTTCTTCGCTGGCAAAATAGTTCTGTCGGTCAGCCTCACTCATGTTTTTCAGCCGGCCAAAAAAGTCCAGATCAAAACTCAGATTCAGCCCGGCTTCATATTCGCGGGTACTGCTGCTGTCACCCTTTAATTTTCCTTCCCAGCTTCCGCTGGCATCGGAATTAAGCTGCGGATAACGATCGGCATCCGTCACCCGGTATTGCGCTCTGGCTTCCTGCACTTTCAGCGTCGCCATGCGCAAGTCACGGTTATTGCGTAACGCCTCGCCGATCAGCGACTTTACTTGCTCATCAACAAAAAAGGTTCGCCAGCCGGTCTCCTGATACCCCACAGGCGCAGAAACCAGCGCATTCTGGCTCAGGGAGAATTGTTGCGGCACCGGCAACGCGGGCCGCTGATAGTCCGGCGCCAGCGAACAGCCCGTCAGAACAAGCATCACGCTGAGGGTAAGAAGCTTAAATTTGCGCATAGCGTTTCTCGTCCCAACGGGACTGATAACCATATAGTGAATGTGAATTTATGCCCTGTACCTTAACGAAGTGACTCTGTTCGGCCCGTGACAGGAAAATGACAAAGTTGTCATTTTCCCAATAACCGATTGCTATCCGATCCTGCTCCTCTAGAATTGAAAACCCGCCCAACCTTTGCGTGAAGGAAGACGTGATGAAGATTCTGATAGTCGAAGACGAGAAAAAAACCGGTGAATACCTGACCAAAGGTCTGACGGAAGCGGGCTTCGTGGTGGACCTGGCGGATAACGGGCTTAACGGGTATCACCTGGCGATGACGGGAGATTACGATCTGCTGATCCTCGACATCATGCTGCCGGATGTGAATGGCTGGGATATTGTCCGTATGCTGCGCACCGCCAACAAAGGCATGCCAATCCTTCTTCTTACCGCGCTGGGCACCATTGAACACCGGGTAAAAGGTCTGGAGCTGGGGGCTGACGACTATCTGGTTAAACCGTTCGCTTTCGCTGAATTACTGGCTCGCGTCAGAACGCTGCTGCGTCGCGGCGCGGCGGTGATGGTCGAAAGTCAGTTTCAGGTCGCGGATTTGACGCTCGATCTGGTCAGCAGAAAAGTGACCCGCAACGGCATGCGCATCACGCTCACCAGTAAAGAGTTTACGCTACTGGAGTTTTTCGTCCGCCACCAGGGAGAAGTCTTGCCCCGCTCGCTGATCGCTTCCCAGGTCTGGGATATGAACTTTGACAGCGATACCAACGCGATTGACGTTGCCGTTAAACGTCTGCGCGCGAAAATCGATAACGAGTTCGAACCGAAACTCATCCAGACCGTGCGCGGCGTGGGCTATGTGCTTGAGGTACCGGATGGTGACTAAACGCTTTCAGCGCCCTTTCTCGCTGGCGACGCGCCTGACATTTTTCATCAGCCTCGCCACCATTGCCTCTTTTTTCGCGTTTGCCTGGATCATGATTCACTCCGTGAAAGTGCATTTTGCCGAGCAGGATATCAATGACCTGAAAGAGATCAGCGCGACGCTGGAGCGAATCCTCACGCATCCCGACGAACCGGAAGCGCGTCGGCTGGAAATCCTAAAAAACGTTGCCGCCGGTTACTCGAACGTCATTATTTCGCTGGAAGATGCCAACCAGCGGGCGATTTTTCACTCTCCCGGTTCACCTGATCTTCGCCAGTTTATCGCCAAAGCCACGCCGGATAGCAGCGCACGTAACGGCGATGTCTTTTTGTTATCCAGCCCGGACTTACAAAGCAAGAGGCACGCTAACGGGCACGGTACCCATTCCGCATGGCGCATGATTCGCCTGCCGGTCGGGCAACTCGCGGACGGGCAACCGGCCTACACGCTCTATATGGCGTTATCGATAGACTTCCATCTTCACTATATTAACGATCTGAAAAATAAGCTGATTATGACGGCTTCGCTGATTAGCATGATGATCATTTTTATTGTGCTGTTCGCCGTCTACAAAGGCCATGAACCGATTCGCAGCGTCAGCCGCCGGATTCAAAATATTACGTCGAAAGACCTCGATGTGCGTCTTGACCCGCAGGCCGTTCCGATTGAGCTGGAGCGGCTGGTGCTCTCGTTTAACCATATGCTTGAACGCATTGAGGATGTTTTTACCCGCCAGTCGAATTTCTCTGCGGATATCGCCCATGAAATTCGCACCCCGATTACGAATCTGGTGACGCAAACAGAGATTGCGCTAAGCCAGACCCGCAGCCAAAAAGAGCTGGAAGACGTACTCTACTCCAACCTCGAAGAGTTTGGCCGTATGTCGAAGATGGTAAGCGACATGCTGTTTCTGGCTCAGGCCGACAATAACCAGCTCATCCCGGAGAAAAAGGCGCTCGACCTGGCGGATGAAGTCCACAAGGTGTTCGACTTTTTTGAAGCCTGGGCGGAAGAACGCGAAGTGCGTTTGCATTTTGAAGGACGCGCGTGTTGGGTATCCGGCGATCCCATCATGTTACGCAGAGCGCTCAGCAACTTGCTGTCTAACGCCATGCGCTACACCCCGAAAGGCGAAGCCGTCACCGTGCGGCTCAAAGAAATGGACAGACAGGCGCAGATTACCGTTGAAAACCCCGGCGCCCCCATTGCGCCAGAACATTTACCGCGCCTGTTTGACCGCTTCTACCGGGTTGACCCTTCCCGACAGCGTAAGGGCGAAGGCAGCGGAATTGGGCTGGCGATTGTGAAATCAATCGTCATCGCCCATCAGGGAACCGTGTCCGTAACGTCCGATCTGCGCGCAACGCGCTTTATTCTGACATTGCCGAAACATGGCGATTGAAATGCAGTGATAACGACGCTGCGAAATGAAGTCTGACAGAAAGGCGAGAATAAAGACTGGCGCGCCCTGCAGGATTCGAACCTGCGACCCACGGCTTAGAAGGCCGTTGCTCTATCCAACTGAGCTAAGGGCGCACTGTGTGAAGCGATGGCTTCATGCGGATGAAACGCGTGAATTATACGGTGAGCGCCTGCTGAGTCAATGGCTTTTGTTCTGGTTGCTGAGGAAGTGTACGAATATCTTTTTTTCTGGCGCTACGCAAGTATCCAGGAAATCACCTGGTAAGAACTCGGCCTGCATAAAGTGGCATTTTAAGGATAAATGTATTTAGAAAATTAATGCGTTTACTTACTATTTCCTCCCCACTTCCCAGCTGTTCAGGATATTTTTTATGCTGAGTGTCGCCATAAAAGAACAAAATAGCCATTTCGAACACGGTCTTAAAATCATCATGACTCGTCTGACTCATCAGTGGCATCAGAAAATTCAATTTCTACCTGCTGATGATATAGACAAAGCGGATATCGCATTTTTATCGCTGGATGAAGACTGGTTTAGTGCCGGATGTTATCAGATACCGGTACATACCCGGCACCAGCAGAGAGTCATTATTTGTAATGAATACGATAAAGACAAACTTATGTTCAGGCCGTGTCTCTATATGCTGCCGCATATTTATCGGGAGGACGATGTTGATGAGATAACCAAAAAGATGGTGCTTATCCTGCATAAACGGGCACTTCGCCGCAGCGTTCCCCCTTCTGTTTGCCATTACTGTACGACTCGCCATTTCTCCATTCTGGAACGCCAGTTTTTAAAGATGGTCGCCCGCGGGCACCGGTTAAGCGAAATTGCCGTACTCCTTTCGCTGAGCGAAGAACAAACCAAATCAATTCGCCGCAGCATCATGAAGAAACTGCACGTAAAAAATGAACAGCAGTTCTTAAATTACATCAGAGTTAACCTGGGTTTTCTGCAAGAATAGACATATTCTCAATTTTCCATCCATCATGTTGAGAAATATCTCACAGATGATTAAGTAACGTCATCTACAGCGATTTTTCGCATACTGCCACAATGACACTTATCATATTTCCTGATTGCACAACCGTCAGGAACCGAAAATATTCGGCGGCATTTTTTATGCCTACAGGAGTGTTTTTGTGGCAACTCACCCGGTATTACAGGGAAATATTCTTGACTCTGCAACATTGCGCACTCAAAAGGAACGTCCTTTTTGTTGGGAATATCCTTTAAAACTTGAGCCGATAGTCCATTTATCTTCTGCCCGCACCTTTGGCTATGAAGTTCTGACTCAGGTTCCTTTTCATGTCAATACTGAGCATTTTTTTCACCACCTTCCGCCAGAAAAAATAGTGGCGAATTTTTATCAACAAGTCGCCACTATTACGCATTATCCCAAAGGCGTACATTATTTTCTTAATTTACCGCTAAAGGTATTTTTACACCTGGATTTTTTTAATTCAGGAGTAACCCCCTGCCCATCCAATCTGATCCTTGAAATCCAGGACCCAGAAACGCTTTTTTCACTTAATAGCCGCCAGCGTTCCCAACTCTATGAAAAAATAAAACAGGTTGAGTCTATCGGAATTCCCGTCTGGCTGGATGATGTCGATGAAAATTTGATCAAAGAAGTGGCTGCCGCCCGCTGGCATTTTAGTGGTCTGAAACTGGATAAAAATGCGTTCTGGGATCTAATTCTGCATCCTCAGAAACTGCGCCAGGTGATTTTTATGGGGTATAACATTGCAGATGTCATACTCATTGAAGGTATTGAAAATCATGCGCAAAAAGAAATTGCTTTTCATTCTGGCGCCCAATTAGGCCAGGGATACTTATGGCCCGCGCTTTTGCAAAACAAAGAGTAGAAAAACGGAAAGGGAAAGGATGCGCAGCGCACTTCGCAAAGAAAGACATCGCCGTTTAAGAAATACTGATTGCACTCACCACTACCATCACCTTGAACCACAGGTATTTGATCGTCTGGAATATCTGACCCAACGTCTCAATTATGCCCTACCGGACAATACAATCTCTCAGGTTATTATCACGACGGATAACTATCTCGGATATACACTGAATCGCTATTTATTTTCTGGAAAACGCACGGCGGTGTTCAGCTCTCTGGAATCACCCTCACGCAGGCTGGAAGAGACGGGCATCAGACAATTGATTGTTGATATGGCTGGACTGGCGGTCTCCTGCTACGAAACGCTTGAGCGGTTACGCCTGCTTATCCGAGAGCGAAGCGATATCCAGGTTTACTTACTGGTGCCGGATAAGGATGTTAGTCTGACGCGTTTTATGCAAAAAGCCGGTAAGTTTTATATTCTGCAACGTCGCCAGAATCTCTCATCATTACGTAACGCCTTATTATCTCCCCCCTCCGTTAAAAATACTGATGGCACCTTTAGCCATACTGACTGGAAGATCATTTCCGCGTTATCTCAGGGTATGTCTTTAAAGGAAATCGCGCTTTTACTCAATACGCCTTATCACCGGGTGATCTACCGACTCAATCAACTTATTACTCAGTTGGATCTGCCGCATCGACACAGTTTGCTGTATCTGATACATCGCCTTAGCGTCACTTCTCTTCACTTAATTTAACACGCTAACCTCTTAAGCTATAAGATTTTTTAAGAAATTACTTATTTTAACGCCTGACTAAATGTAAATTTTTTACATAAAATTAATATTTACAACTATTCCTAGTATCATAGGAAAATCCCTCTTTCTCTATAATCCTTCAATTGACGGGCTCTCACGGCCTCATCGTTGAAAATTTGCCCAAAAATCACATAACAGAAACTAAACAATTGGTTTTTTGTGTTGTTTTTATATTTAAAAAAAATACTTTTAGCCACGTAACATTGATTCAACAGAGAATAAAACCAAACGCTATTAAACAGTCTAAAACATGCAGAACATCCTAACAGCCAGCACCGATTTGTGTACCGTAAGCCTTTTCCGAAAAAATAGACCAGGTATAATCTCCCTATTCTTAGTTAATCAGAATTTTCTTTTTTGTTGGTGCGAAATGGATATTCCCCACGCTTATTGCTCTTACGCAAAATAGTCAGTTAACAAGGATGGTATTACCTTCACCACTTCCCAGGTTCGTGAGGTATATTCTGGCTATTTGATAATTAATAGTGTCTGACGCTTATCCGCAAACGGAAGACGCGCAAACAGTCTGAGGCATACAACAATGAAACCTGCATCCGTTATCATTATGGACGAACACCCTATTGTCAGAATGTCGATAGAAGTGCTTCTCGAAAAGAATAGTAATATCCAGGTTGTCCTGAAAACCGATGACAATCGTACCGCGGTAGATTATCTGCGCACATATCCTGTGGATCTGGTCATCCTGGATATAGAGCTGCCGGGTACAGATGGATTTACACTGCTTAAACGAATCAAATCAATACAAGAAAATACCAAAATTCTTTTCTTGTCGTCTAAATCTGAATCTTTTTATGCCGGGAGAGCTATCCGGGCAGGCGCAAACGGATTTGTCAGTAAAAGAAAGGATCTCAATGATATTTATAACGCAGTGAAAATGATCTTATCAGGATATTCTTTTTTTCCTTCAGAGACGCTAAATTTTATCAGTAATACCAGTTCACGAAAAGGTGAGCACAATGATATGCCGCTCTCAAACAGGGAGGTTACGGTACTGCGCTATCTCGCCAACGGTTTATCGAATAAAGAAATCGCAGAGCAGCTCTTGCTGAGTAACAAAACCATCAGCGCGCATAAAGCGAACATATTTTCGAAACTCGGCCTGCATACCATTGTTGAGCTTATTGATTACGCGAAGGTACACGACTTGCTGTGATCGTGGCTGACTCCCGACGAGAGATCGTTCGGGAGTACGTTATCGGGATCGGACTTCAGTTGTAATTGATCATAAAAGTCGCATCCGCCTTTGCGACTCCCGGCTGAACGCCATCGGCCAATGCAATGTAATTCGCATAAAACGTCAGCGTAGCATTACCGTTTTCATCAACGCTTACCGCCTGGCTGGCTTGCTCAAGCGGTAATCTGCTGCGATCGCTGTCGCGGATCTCAATGGCCACTTTTTGCGCCATGACCGCATCATCCAACGCCAGCAGCGACGTCCCCGCCGCTGGCGTTCCTGAAAAGGTCATCGACGCCGCGCCCGGCGGGCAGCCCTCAAGTTTGATGCTGAAAGGCACGGGCTGGGTAGTATCGCCGCTGGTTTTCAACTGCTTCGTGGGCCAGGTGCCCAGCTCGACCGTTTTGTTACTGTCACCGGTCACTGCGGTGCAGGTGAAGTCCACAACATTACCGCGCAGTTCAATATTAATCTCGCCCAGAGCGGTGTCAGCCCGGCAAAGCGGGCTCAGCAACACGCTGCAAAAAATAGCCAGCAAAAGTCTCATGGCTGTGCGCTCCCCTTAGTCGTAATCCACACGCAGATACCCACGAGCGGTAAAAGGCCCTTCCGTCGGTTTACTCCCCGTGATGCTTACCGGCCATGCGCGGATCCCTACGCTGGCGGCGGCGCTGTCATCCAGACGGAATGGAATTTTGCTGGCCAGATTGTTAGGCGTCAGCGGCACGCCGCCGCTGTCGGAAACGATAAAGCCTAAGTCGGGATTATCAGAGACCATCGCCTGCCCGGAGATTTTCTCCGCCTCCAGACGCATCGATAAATAGGCCTGCGCCGCGACGTTCGTACATTTTATGGCGACCGTTTTTGTCTGCGGCGTCACCCCTTCCGGGCGATTCCCCGCCCCGGCTTTGCTGAACAGCGCGGCGCCGATATCGCCAAAATCAAATTCCACAACCTGCCCGGCATTCACTTCACAGCTTTGCGGGACCTCGACTTTACCGCTGTAGCTGATGGTATAAACCGGCGTACTCAGGGCATCGCCGGTGCTGGTGGTGACATACACCGAGAACATGGTCTGCCGGGGAATCGGCACCATGTTGATAAAAGGCCGTATCACTTTGAGTTTAAAGATCAGCTTAGAGTCCATCACGCCGAAGGGCTTTTGTTTCGGTACATTGGGGTGCGTCCCCATGCGAATATAATTACGGGGCGGATAAAATAATCCGGCATAGCTGTCGGTGATGCTCATCGCCCCCAGCAGGTAGTCATTGAGTTTGAGATACTGGAATCCCCCTTCCGTACTTTGCACGGGAAGTTCAGTCACATAGCTTCGAAAGGTATAATCCACATTCGTACCAGCAGGACACGTCGCCTGTACGCCAACCCAGCCCGATTTCTCCGGCAGCGTCACCACCTGTCCTACCTGATTATTGCTGCTGGTAAAAACATTCGACAGATCGTAAAACACATCGGTCGGCGTACCGTTCGAGTTATGGCAAACCGTCGCCCATGCCGGATTCGCCAGCAATAATGCGATGGCGCCCGGCAACAACCCTGATTTCATTTTCATCTTTTCTTACCTTTCATGACGACGGACGTTTACAGGTCGCATTAAGCAGCGTCACCGCCTGCTTCAGGCTCTCTTCAGGCAGGGAATAATGCGCCACGCAGCGGGCGTTCGCTCCCTCTCCCCACTGAATCAGCAGTTCCCCTTTCAGCGGCAGTCCGCTCAGATAAATTTGCCCGTCATCGCCCGCCATACTGGTGACGCCGCTGGCGGTTTCGCGCACAATTGAGCCAAACGGCACCGGGCGATCGCCCTGTTTTGCGGTGACAATTGCGCGCACGCCGATTCGCGTGTCAAAGGCAGCGCGTACCAGCGCCCCTTGCGTCGGCACCACGCTGCTGACGTTATTTTCCACATCGGTGTGGTTATCCATTGAGTTGGTATCCAGCGCGACACGGTTATAGCGATATACGGTGGCATAAGGCATGACCGCATATCCGCGCCAGTCGGTTTGCACCCCGGTCTGGTTTTCTATATGCACCCCTTCGGCGCCTGGCGCTTTAATCAGGACGTTGGTATCGCCTAAAGGCTGACTGAGCGTGATGCCGTCCGCATGACCGACCACGCCGCCAGACAGCTGCCAGTTGTAGTCATGCTGGTCTCGATCGTAGTTGTACCCCACGCCGAGCGTCCCGTAAGCCGCCTGCCAGTTCGCGCTGGCGCTGCCGCTGTAGCCATTGGTGCTGCTGTGTCCCTGGTTCACGCTGTAGCTCAGGTTACGCCCGTCTAACAATGTCCCGCCGATGCCGGTCTGCCAGCTGTTCTGCCCATTGCTGTTCCGGTTCGCGTTAAAAGTGGCATAGGTGCGATCCAGGGCATTGTCGCGCGAGTAGCGCCGCCCGGTGAGCACGCTGAACGGAACCGACATGTTGAATGCCAGAATGCGATCGGTGCCGGAAATCCCTACGGATTCATTCCACGACCAGGAAAGGGAGTAGCTGATCCCTTGCCAGCCGCTGGCATACCCCAGTTGATACCAGGTATTGGCATCCGACGTGTTCCAGTATGTTTGCTGACTGCCGGAGATATACAGCGAGCCGTAATCCCCCAGATTCTGCGAAATGTTGACCTGGAATCGGCCTTTTTTGCTGTAGTTCAGGTTGTGATAGCTCTGCACTACCGGCACTTTATGACGCTTACCTTCGCTGTCATATTCATACTCGTACCCTTCCATACTGCGGTACGCCACATCGTCAAGCGTGTAGAATCCGCGCGTGGAATAGCGATAGCCCAGTAACTGGAAATTAGTGCCGTAGTTGTTCAACGACTTGGCGTACAGGAAACGCAGCGACTGCCCCTGGTGGGTGCTGTCATCCGCCAGTTGGCTGCGGGCGTGGGTGACGTCTACCGAAACCGCGCCCCAGTCGCCCAGGTTCCGTCCGGCCCCCAGCACCACCGAGCTGTAGCGCGAAGCCAGCTGCGTGCCGCCATAAGCGGTATACCCTTCAGGCAGACCGGCGATCAGCGTTCCCTGGAAGAAGAATGGCGAAGATTGCTGGCTATTGCCGCTGCGAAAATCCCCCGCCACCAGGTCGAACTTCATACGTCCTTCGCGCTGCAACAGCGGAACGGTGGAGTACGGCACCGTATAGCGCTGCTGACTGCCGTCTTTCTCATCAACCGTCACGTCCAGGTCGCCGCTTGAAGACGTTGGGTTGAGGTCGGTGATCGCGAAAGCGCCCGGTGAGACATAGCTCTGATAGATCACATAGCCGTTCTGGCGGATAGTCAGTTTTGCGGCGGTACGGGCGATCCCACGCACGGTCGGCGCATAGCCTTGCAGGCTATCAGGGTACATATTATCGGAAGAGTAGAGCCGCGCCCCGCGAAAGCCCACGCTGTCAAACACGTCGTTGCCGGTGTTGCTGTCCCCCATCACCAGTTCGCTTTTCAACGGGATGATGGCGCGTTGTACCCAGGTGCCGATGTTTTTCCAGCTTTGCGAGTGGTATCCGTCGCCTTTGGAATAGCTCCACGCGCCGTTGTTACGCAACCGCCACGGGCCATAGTTCAGGCCGCTCATCAGGCTTAAAAAATAGCTGTCGCTGTTTGTCCCGCGACTGCCGGTAAAACTGTAGTTGATAAGCGCGGCGGGAATCCCTTCATCCCACTCTTCCGGCGGAATATACCCGCGCGCGCTGTTCAGCATTGACGCCTGTGGAAGACTGATATTTAAACGCATTGAGGAAAAATCAAAAGCGATTTCAGCGCCGGGAATCGCCTCTGGCAAATTGATGCAGGTCTCCTCCTGGCTTTGCCCAAGCGCAGGAAAGGCGGTGGTATTTACCCCCAGCCTTTTGATCCACGCCAGATCAAAACAGGGCATTAATCCGCCTGATTTTTCACCGGTTTTCGTCGACGAGGTTTCAAAGCGAATATCCTGGGTCGCGACGAACTCATCGTTGCGCCAGATATCCACCCGATAGATGCCCGGGGGCTGGTGATTGCCTTTCTCAAAACGTGACAAATCTGCCACGGACGCAGCATCTGCCGACAAAAAAGCCGGGTTAAAGTAACTTTCGCCATGACTTATCGCCGGATAAAGCGCCGCCAATATGGACAACGCCACCCCCGTCAGATGTGGCGTATACCCCGGCAGTGAACCGGGAAGATACGTTATCTTCTTCATCGTTTTCTCAGTGTGGCTTCACACGTTCCGATCAGCGCAAGCTAACCGTTTTCGCCGGTGTCAGCGCACCGTAATCATTTACCGTCTGGAACGTCACACTTCCCTGCGCGCCTGCCGGAAGCAGAATCCGGGTATTGTTCTTCGGCGCGACCATGACGTTATCAACCTTCTGACTTCCCACTTTGAGATTGACCAGCGTGAGATAGTAAGCAGACGGATTGGTGATTTTCAGGTGGTTCCCGGAACGGGAGAATTGCAGCATTCCTGGCGCGTCTTCCTGCACCTGCGGCAGATTGGCAGGGCGAACAAACAGCTTAATGCGCGACAGGATCGCCAGTTGCAGGACGTTTTTGCCTTCAAGGCTGTTTTTATCCACCGACGGTATCGCTTTCACATTCATCCAGAACAAAGACTCCCGATCGGCAGGCAGGGGTTGTCCGGCATAAATAATACGCAGCGTGTTTTCACTTTTGGGTTCGCTGACAAACAGCGGCGGTGTAACAACGAACGATTTTTCTTTGACGCCAGCGCTGTTCTCAATCCATGAATTAACCAGATAACGCTCTTTCGATGCGCTGTTGCTAATTGCCAGCGAGGTCTGTTTGGCGTCTGCCGGATAAATAACGCGGGTGGCGCCTAATGCAATTCCCCCGGCCGCCTGCGCACTCATTGAAGTCCATAAGGCAATAAAAATAATAAGGCCTGATTTTATATAATTAAGCATGGCAAAAAATACCTTTTGCGTTTTATCAACGCCCGGAAAACAAATCAGGGGTAAACCAGCGTAAACCACACATCTGAATGAATACTTCCCGGCGTCATATTTTCCGAGATTGCCCGATAGCGAGCCGTGAAATGAAATGTCATTTCTTGCGTTAAAATAGGGGCATAATGAAGCGGCAAGGAATTGGGTATGATTTGCCGTTGTTCTTCATCAAATAATGCCAGACCAATACCGGAGGTCGCCGCCGTGTCGCTGCGCGCCAGGAATACCTGCGGATCTTCTGCGGGAGTCACACCGGAAAAAGCGATCCCAACATGGCTATAAACCTCTGAACTACAATCGGTTAATCGCAGCACGAAAGGAATGCTGGTCGGGGCGAAACTCCCGGTGCCAGAAAAGACATTGGTGCGGTATTGCCCCATCTGTACACGGAGATCCTGGCTTTCGGAATTCACCGCGCAGGCGCCGTTTACCAGCTGGCCTCGCAGGTGAAGATTACCGCTCTCCAGTATCACCGTATGCGCGAATGCGGGCATCGCGCAAATCAGCCCCACCAGCGCCACGCCTTTGCTAATCATCTGCTGTATCACTTATCGTCCCCGGATAGCGCCTCATCCATTGAGGCTTGCCACATCCCTGAATCCCTGGTGGGTTTATTCGTACTTCATGATGAAGGTTGCGTCGGCGTTAGCCTGACCCGGCGTGGTGTCCGCAGCAGTCGCTTTATAACGCGCGGTGAAACGCAGCGTGTTGCTACCTTCTACCAGCGCCTGAGCCGTAGAGAAGGTCGCGCCGTCTGGCTTCAGCGGAGAAGAGGTGTTATCAAGAATTTCGATCCCTACGCCGCCTGCCGTGGTGCCATTGTCACCAGACACGACTGCCAGCAGGCTGTCGTTTGTACCGTCAGCCTGACCAGAGAACGCAACGGCAGCGGTCGCTGCTACGCTCGGATCGCAGTCATTCAGTACAATGGTGAACGGAATCTGTGCGCTGGTATCGCCAACAGCGGTAAAGCTGGCGGTACGATACTGGCCCAGGGTCACGGTCTGATCGGCAGATTTCGTGCTAACGGCACACGCTGCATTGACCAGCTCACCTTCGAAGTGAACCGTACCGCCGCTAACGCTTACCGGATCGGCATGAGCCGCACCAGCAGCAAACATCAGGCCAGCAATAACGGAAGAGGTCATTAATTTAAGTTTCATGGATTTCCCTTGAATTACGCACATTCGGCTCCAGTTTCCTGCGGGAACCGTTTGAATCACTATCGACATAATAATGTCAGGCTAATTATCTCTGCATCCTGTAAAGATATATATCGAAAGAGAATTAGCTAACCTTTTTACCCCAACTCTCCTGAGCATTAGATTCACTAATTAATCTTTACGAATATGACAATTCGTCACAGGGATAAATTAAACATTTCAATAAGTGAAAAATACCTTCAATCTCTTTAATTAGCCCAGGTAAATTCTTATTGGGATATAGGACAGGTCTAAGCCTTTTTTATATAAAAGTGTTCAATATCACACTTAACGCCACGTTTTTCGCGGCATTCCCCCTAATTTTAGCAGGGTGATGAATTGTTTCTTTTAGGTTAATTTTGATTAGGTTGCTCATTAATTGCCCACAGGATTTTGCCCCTCGCCGCAGCCCGTATCGCAGCGGTCACTGCACCGATCACACGTAAAGACGCAAACGATAACTGACAGCGCGCCCCGCTTCTGACAAAATAGCCACATCCCCTTCGACTTAATGTAACAGACGGAATCCTCTCTCTGATGGCAGCAAAGATTATTGACGGTAAAACGATTGCGCAGCAGGTGCGCTCTGAGGTTGCTCAAAAAGTTCAGGCGCGTGTCGCGGCCGGACTTCGCGCCCCAGGGTTGGCCGTTGTATTGGTAGGCAGCAACCCGGCTTCGCAGATTTATGTGGCGAGTAAGCGCAAAGCCTGTGAAGAGGTGGGATTCGTCTCCCGCTCCTATGACCTGCCCGAAACCACCAGCGAAGCAGAACTGCTGGAGCTGATTGATACGCTTAACGCCGACAACACTATCGACGGTATTCTGGTGCAGTTGCCGTTACCGGCGGGCATCGATAACGTCAAAGTGCTGGAACGCATTGCGCCGGACAAAGACGTAGACGGTTTCCATCCCTATAACGTAGGCCGTCTGTGCCAGCGCGCGCCGCGTCTGCGCCCCTGTACGCCGCGCGGCATCGTCACGCTGCTGGAGCGTTACAACATCGATACCTTCGGACTGAATGCCGTCGTCATCGGCGCCTCGAATATCGTCGGTCGCCCGATGAGCATGGAACTGCTGCTGGCAGGCTGCACAACGACCGTGACTCACCGCTTCACCAAAGATCTGCGTCGCCATGTTGAACACGCCGATCTGCTGATTGTCGCCGTCGGCAAACCCGGATTTATTCCCGGCGAGTGGATTAAAGAAGGCGCCATCGTGATTGATGTCGGAATCAACCGACTGGAAAATGGTAAAGTGGTCGGCGATGTGGTCTTTGAAGACGCTGCCGCGCGCGCATCCTATATCACCCCGGTGCCGGGCGGCGTCGGTCCGATGACGGTCGCAACACTTATCGAAAACACGCTACAGGCGTGCGTTGAATATCACGATCCACAAGGTAAATAACATGGCAACATTCTCTTTAGGCAAGCACCCGCACGTTGAGTTGTGCGACCTGCTCAAACTGGAAGGCTGGAGCGAAAGCGGCGCCCAGGCGAAAATTGCCATTGCAGAAGGTTTAGTGAAGGTTGATGGCGCGGTTGAAACCCGCAAACGCTGCAAAATTGTTGCCGGACAAACCGTCAGCTTCGCAGGGCAAAGCGTTAACGTCGTCGCCTGATTCAGAGTGCCGGATGGCGACGCTATCGCGTCTTATCCGGCCTACTGGTTATGCCAGTGTAGGCCGGATAAGGCGTTAGCCGCCATCCGGCAATGACGTTATTTACGGCGCCAGGTTGTCCCTTGCGGACCATCTTCCAGCACGATGCCCATCTCATTCAGACGGTCACGCGCCGCATCCGCCGCCGCCCAGTCTTTGGCTTTACGCGCATCCAGACGCTGTTGAATTAACGCTTCGATTTCAGCCACTTCGCCGTCATCCGCCTGCGCTCCGCTTTGCAGGAACGCTTCCGGCTCCTGCTCCAGCAGCCCCAGTACGCCGGAAATTTTACGCAGATGTGACGCCATCGCATTCGCGGCAGCCATATCCTCACTCTTCAGACGGTTCACCTCACGCGCCATATCAAACAGCACGGAGTAGGCTTCCGGTGTGTTGAAATCGTCGTTCATCGCCTCCACAAAACGCGCTTCAAACGCTTCACCGCCCGCAGGCGCAACGGTTTTGTCCGTTCCGCGCAGCGCGGTGTACAGACGCTCCAGGGCGGAACGCGCCTGCTTGAGGTTCTCTTCGCTGTAGTTGAGCTGGCTACGATAGTGGCCGGACATCAGGAAGTAGCGAACGGTTTCCGCGTCGTAGTATTTCAGCACATCACGCACGGTAAAGAAGTTGCCCAGTGATTTCGACATCTTCTCACGATCCACCATCACCATGCCGGAGTGCATCCAGTAATTCACATACTCGCCGTCGTGCGCGCAGGTAGACTGGGCGATTTCGTTCTCATGGTGCGGGAACATCAGGTCGGAACCGCCGCCATGAATATCAAAATGGTTGCCCAGCTGTTTGCAGTTCATGGCGGAACATTCAATGTGCCAGCCTGGACGACCCGCGCCCCACGGCGACGGCCAGCTCGGTTCGCCCTCTTTGGACATCTTCCACAGCACGAAGTCCATCGGGTTGTGTTTTACGTCAACGACGTCAACGCGGGCGCCCGCCTGTAGCTGTTCCAGATCCTGGCGCGACAGCTGACCGTAGTTCGGGTCGGTCGGCACGTCGAACATCACGTCGCCATTGTCCGCCACATAAGCGTGACCTTTGGCGATCAGCTGTTCGGTGATCTCAATAATTTCGGCGATATGGTGCGTTGCACGCGGCTCCAGATCCGGGCGCAGAATATTCAGCGCATCAAAATCTTTGTGCATCTCCGCAATCATACGATCGACCAGCGCGACAAAGCTTTCACCGTTTTCGTTCGCCCGTTTAATGATCTTGTCGTCGATATCGGTAATGTTACGCACGTACTTCAGCGTATAACCGAGGAAACGCAAATAGCGCGCGACGACGTCGAAGGCGACAAACGTACGCCCGTGACCGATATGACAGAGGTCGTAAACGGTAATACCACACACGTACATGCCGACTTCCCCGGCATGAATAGGTTTGAATTCCTCTTTTTGGCGCGTCAGTGTATTAAAGATTTTTAACATCGAAGATTCCGTATAGACGTGTGTGGGTAATAATATCCGTATGATACATATTATTCGTAATCGAAGCAGCACACTTTGCGAGGTGATCGCAGCGTGCGGTTATGCTATAACACCCCCCTATATGTGACCCTTACCGGGGTCGAAGCACCACTATATCGGAACAGGATGCAAAAATGGTTACTTTCCACACTAATCACGGCGATATCGTAATCAAAACGTTTGATGACAAAGCGCCTGAAACAGTTAAAAACTTCCTGGACTACTGCCGCGAAGGTTTTTACAACAACACCATTTTCCACCGTGTTATTAACGGTTTCATGATTCAGGGCGGCGGTTTTGAACCTGGCATGAAGCAGAAAGCGACCAAAGAAGCGATCAAAAACGAAGCCAACAACGGTCTGAAAAACACCCGTGGCACGCTGGCAATGGCGCGTACTCAGGCTCCACACTCCGCAACGGCGCAGTTCTTTATCAACGTGGCCGACAACGACTTCCTGAACTTCTCTGGCGAAAGCATGCAGGGCTGGGGCTACTGCGTATTCGCTGAAGTCGTGGAAGGCATGGACGTGGTTGATAAAATCAAAGGCGTATCAACAGGCCGCAGCGGTATGCATCAGGACGTGCCGAAAGAAGACGTTATCATCGAAAACGTGACCGTCAGCGAGTAATCGTGGCGACACTGTTTATTGCAGACCTTCACCTCTGCACGGAAGAACCGGCGATCACCGCCGGTTTTCTGCGTTTTTTAGCCGGTGACGCGCGCCAGGCCGATGCGCTGTACATTCTTGGCGACCTTTTCGAAGCCTGGATAGGCGACGACGATCCCAACCCGCTGCACCGCGAAATGGCCGCAGCCATTAAAGCCGTTGTAGATTCCGGCGTTCCCTGCTTCTTTATTCACGGTAACCGTGATTTTTTGATCGGCAAACGCTTTGCCCGTGAAAGTGGAATGACGCTATTGCCGCAGGAAAAGGTGCTCGACCTCTATGGCCGTCGCGTATTGATTATGCACGGCGACACGCTCTGCACCGACGATGCCGGTTACCAGGCGTTTCGCGCCAAAGTTCACAAACCCTGGCTACAGACGCTGTTCCTCGCCCTGCCGCTGTTTATCCGCAATCGTATTGCCGCCAGAATGCGCGCAGGCAGCAAAGCCGCCAACAGCAGCAAGTCACTGGAGATCATGGACGTTAATCCACATGCCGTGGTGGCCGAAATGGAAAAACACCATGTGCAATGGCTGATTCATGGTCATACTCATCGCCCGGACGTTCACGAACTGAGCGCTAACGGCAAACCCGCGTTCCGCGTTGTTTTAGGCGCCTGGCACAGCGAAGGGTCGATGGTAAAAGTCATGCCGGATGACGTTGAGCTTCTCCATTTCCCGTTTTAACCTCGCCCGTGAATTGACGACGTCATAAGGTACGCAACCGTTTTCCTTGGCGTATTTCCGTGCTATTCTCTGTGCCCTCAAAAGCCGAGAGTTGTGCACCACAGGAGTTTTAAGACGCATGTCTTCCCGCAATAATCCGGCGCGTGTCGCCATCGTGATGGGGTCCAAAAGCGACTGGGCTACCATGCAGTTTGCCGCCGAAATCTTCGATATCCTGAACGTTCCACACCACGTTGAAGTGGTTTCCGCACACCGCACCCCCGATAAGCTGTTCAGCTTCGCCGAAAGCGCCGAAGATAAGGGTTATCAGGTGATTATTGCCGGTGCTGGCGGCGCGGCGCATCTGCCGGGAATGATTGCGGCAAAAACGCTGGTGCCGGTACTGGGCGTGCCGGTGCAAAGCGCTGCGCTGAGCGGCGTGGACAGCCTCTACTCTATCGTCCAGATGCCGCGCGGCATTCCGGTCGGCACGCTGGCGATCGGCAAAGCGGGCGCGGCGAACGCGGCGCTGCTGGCAGCGCAAATTCTGGCGACACACGATAAAGACCTGCGCCAACGTCTGGCGGACTGGCGTAAAGCCCAGACCGATGAGGTGCTTGAGAATCCCGACCCACGAGGTGCGGCATGAAGCAGGTCTGCGTACTGGGTAACGGCCAGTTAGGACGGATGCTGCGTCAGGCGGGCGAACCGTTGGGCATCACCGTCTGGCCTGTCGGGCTGGACGCGGAACCTACCGCCGTCCCGGTTCAACAAAGCGTGATCACAGCGGAAATCGAACGCTGGCCGGAAACCGCGCTGACCCGCGAACTGGCGCGCCACCCGGCTTTCGTCAACCGCGACGTTTTCCCGATTATTGCCGACCGCCTGACGCAAAAGCAGCTTTTTGACAAACTCTCGCTGGCGACGGCGCCCTGGCAGTTGCTGGCAAGCCGGGACGAGTGGCCTGCCGTATTTGCGCGTCTGGGCGAACTGGCTATCGTCAAACGGCGCGTCGGCGGTTACGACGGCCGTGGGCAGTGGCGTTTACGCGCGGATGAAACCGCTCAGTTCCCGGACGACGGTTACGGCGAGTGCATTGTTGAACAGGGCATTAACTTCTCTGGCGAAGTGTCGTTAGTCGGCGCACGCGCCCATGACGGCAGCACCGTATTCTACCCGCTGACGCACAACCTGCACCAGGATGGGATTCTGCGCACCAGCGTAGCGTTCCCGCAGGCCAACGCGAAACAGCAGGAACAGGCGGAAGCCATGCTCTCCGCCATCATGCATGAACTGGGTTATGTCGGCGTCATGGCGATGGAGTGTTTTATCACGCCGGAAGGGTTGCTCATCAACGAACTGGCGCCGCGGGTACACAACAGCGGGCACTGGACGCAAAACGGCGCCAGCATCAGCCAGTTTGAGCTGCATCTGCGCGCGATTACCGGCCTGCCGTTACCGTCACCGGTCGTGGACAGCCCGTCCGTGATGGTGAACCTGATTGGCAGCGCTCTGAATTACGACTGGCTGAAACTGCCGCTGGTACATCTGCACTGGTACGACAAAGAGGTTCGCGAGGGGCGTAAAGTGGGCCACCTGAACCTGACCGACAGCGATACCGATCGCTTAAGCGCAACGCTGGAAGCCTTAGTTCCCTTGCTGCCGCCGGAATACGCCAGCGGCATCATCTGGGCGCAAAGTAAGCTTAAGTAATACATAAAATGCCGGGAAAGGAATCTTATCCTTTTCCGGCTCCTCCTTCAGCGCGTAAAATCCCCATCATTGCCGTTTGTTTTTTTTCAGGATTCCACAATGAACGATGGGACGGACTATCGCGCCATTCTGGCGGCCGATACGCCTTTAATCGACGTTCGCGCGCCGATAGAATTTACGCAGGGCGCCATGCCCGCCGCGATTAACCTGCCCTTAATGAATGATGAAGAACGCGCGGCAGTCGGCACCTGTTACAAACGCCAGGGGCCGGAAGCGGCACTGGCGTTGGGCCATAAACTCGTTGCCGGCGACGAGCGTCAACGGCGGCTGGAGGCCTGGCGAAAAGCCTGTATTCAACATCCCCGGGGTTATCTCTGCTGCGCGCGCGGCGGTCAGCGTTCGCATATCGTACAACAATGGCTACATGAGTCCGGCGTGGATTATCCGCTGATCCAGGGCGGCTACAAAGCGCTCCGCCAGGCGGCCATGCACATCACCAACACGCTGGTACAAAAACCCATGATCTTAATTGGCGGCTGTACCGGCAGTGGAAAAACACAGCTGGTTCGACAGCAGCCGAACGGCGTAGATCTGGAAGGGCTGGCGCATCATCGCGGTTCGTCATTCGGCCGCACGCTGAAGCCGCAGCTGAGTCAGGCCAGTTTTGAAAATCATCTCGCCGTGGAGATGTTGAAAACCGACGCCCGTCAGGAGTTGCAGATGTGGGTGCTGGAAGACGAAGGCCGGATGATTGGCGCAAATCATCTGCCCGAATGTCTGCGCGAACGCATGGCGCAGGCATCCATTGCGGTTGTGGACGATCCGTTCGAGCTGCGTCTGGAGCGGCTGCGCGATGAGTATTTTATCCGCATGCATCGCGACTTCACCCATGCCTGTGGGGAAGAAGACGGCTGGCAGGCGTACAGCGACTATCTGCATCATGGGCTTTCCGCCATTCAGCGCCGCCTTGGTTTGCAGCGTTTTAAAGAGCTGACGGTAAAACTAGACGCTGCGCTGGCCATGCAGCAGGCCAGCGGCAGTACCGACGGGCATCTGGCCTGGCTGGTGCCGCTCCTCAACGAATACTACGATCCGATGTATCGCTATCAACTGGAAAAGAAAGCCGCGAAAATCGTCTTTCGCGGCATATGGCAGGACGTTGCGCAGTGGCTTCAGGCGTAGCCAGAGCACACAAGATGCTTTCAGGGATCTACTCATGGTTAATCCTTATCATTTGTATGGATAAAGGATTCGGATTTTCCCATATACCGGAGAAAAATTTATAAATTATTTTACGGTCTCAGAAATTTCTTTTAAAAATGAGCCAGTATTTTCATCCACATAAATAATTCTATCTATTTCTGTTTTATCTCTCATTTATAATTTAGAACTTCTAAAACTATACAGGTATACAAACAATCCGTCCTCAACAATGAAAATAAAATTTTCATAACGATTATCGCTACCATTATCCAAAGGGATTTTATGATGCACCTGCCAGTTTTCCGGGGGCGTTCCTTGCGCAATCAAAGTAAGATCTTTTTCACCAAAAAAAGAGATTTATGTTTTGAATACTACGCGAATAATTAGTATGTATTTATAATATTTACCATGTGATATATTCTTTACGAGAATAATATTTATATTATTTATTTTTAATGAATGTATTATAAGTTATTGATTAATTATAATGTAACACACTGAAAAACATAGACTTCCCATTGTGATGGCTTGTTTTTTTTAAACAAAAAAAATTTGATATTTTTTTTCGCTTTATATAATTGTGAATGGCTTCACGGATTTAATATAAAATCTTGAGTCTCATGTAAACACACACTGAAACGATGTTTTATTTTAATGGGTTTATCGTTTTAATTTTACAAACACATGAGACTAACAATGAAAATTAAGAATCTACGCTGGTACATCATCATACTCGTTATGCTAGGTACGATTACAAACTATCTTGCGAGAAGTACACTAGGAGTTGCGGCTCCCGAAATGATGAAAACGCTGGGTTTATCTAATGAGCAATATTCCTGGATAGTTTCTGTTTTCCCGTTCACATACGCTATAGGCGGGATTGCTTGTGGGTTCATCATTGATAAATTCGGGTTGCGTTTAAGTTTTGCTCTGCTCGCGGCATTGTGGTCTATCTTCAATATGCTTACCGGATTATGCAGTACATGGTTGCCTATGGCCTGGCTGCGTGGCGGCCTGGGCTTAACGGAAGCTGCGTTTAATCCGGCAGGGATGAAAGTCACCGCTGAATGGTTCCCGGCGAAAGAAAGAGGACTTGCATGTGGTATTTATAGTCTGGGAACTTCGGTCGGTGCGATGCTGGCCCCTCCATTAGTGGTATGGGCAATAGTCAACTATAATTGGGAGATGTCGTTTGTAGTTACAGGTGCTATTGGTATTGTCTGGGCTGTTATCTGGTACATATTTTATCGGTCTCCAGAAAAACATCCGGCATTAATAAAATCAGAGCATGATGCTGTTTTGAATGATCAGATTGAAGTGGTAACGGAAAAAGCCAGCCTTCGATCTATTATCAAAGATCGCAATTTATGGGCCATTTCACTTCCCCGATTTATGGCTGATCCTGCATGGGGTACACTTCATTACTGGATGCCTTTATACCTGGTTACTGTTCGGCATATGGATATGGCACATATTGCTCTTTATGCCTGGCTTCCATTCCTGACAGCAGATTTTGGCTGTATATTTGCCGGGTATGTTTCCCGCATTCTGGTAAACCGTGGTTTTTGTGTACTGAATGCCAAGCGTATAACGTTTACCTTTGCCGCTATATTGATGTTATCAATGGCTGGCGTTGGGTATGTCACTAACGTTTATGTTGCACTTACATTATTTTGTATTGCGGGTTTTGCACACCAATGTTTATCTATCACTGTTATCAGTATGTCGTCAGATTTATTCCCTAAAAAGCAAGTTGCTACAGCAACAGGGTTTGCTGCGTTTACTGGAAGTATGGGTAATTTCCTTTTTGGTCTTTTCCTCGGTGCATCAGTAACTGTTATTGGTTACAACGCGTTTTTTGTAGGGTTGGGGATCTTTGATCTAATTGGTGCTTTATTCTTGTGGGTATTAATAAAATCGCCAAAAAAAATTAATCAACCAATAGCTGTATAAATTTATACTTTCAGGCAAGGATACCTTTTATGAAAAAAACTATCTTATTACTTTCTGTTTGCTTTTTACCGTTAGCCAGTCATGCAATGACTTTTGATATGCGCGGAGGATATAAGCAAGCCAGCCATACTTATGAGTCTCGATTTAAAATGAGCCAGAGTTTTAAATCAGGATACTGGTTAAGTATGGAAACGGATAATAAGCAGGGAAACGATAATTTTGATCAGTCAGCAACAGACTATAATGAGATTGAAGGCAATTACAAATATGCCTTGAATGAATTATTTTCTGTTCAACCGGGTATGGTTTATCACTGGGGCAGCGAAGGCGCTCAAATCCGCCCTTATGTTAAATTTAACTGGGCCATGACCGAATCGTTATATTCTGCAATACGTTTTCGTTATGACTGGAACCAATATGATTCGACGGATCTTTCTGGAAATAAGAACAAAGGTAGTGTAGAACGCGTTGATCTGTATTTCGGATGGAAGAATAAATACTGGGATATTCAGGATAACCCTGTTTTTTACCGCTATGTTAATGACTTTCATTATAACAACGGTAAGAAGAATGGTTATGAAAATGATTTGGTAATTAGATACAAACTTAACAAAACATGGCAGCCATATATTGAATGGGATTATCTGGAGCAACAGGGAAAATATAACGGAGAATCCGGGCTGACAGAAAACCGTTTCCGTGTCGGTGTTTCGATTAACTTTGGTTAAACAGGTGACATAAAATGAACCGTAAAACAACTTATCTGATGTTAACAATTTTCAGCGTTATCTATGCTTCATCATCCGTTTTTGCAGAACAGCGTGACCCTTGCCTGACCTACGACTGCGCACAAATGCTCAATATCAAAAAGAGCATCAGCGAAAAAGATCCTCGCTATATTCCTGCATGGTCGGCATTACTGGAGCAGGCCGATGCAGCACTGAATCATCCTGTTTATTCCGTTATGGATAAAACACTGACTCCCGCATCAGGCAATAAACATGATTACTACAGCTTCGGCCCATATTGGTGGCCGAATCCTGATACTCAGGATGGAATGCCTTACATACGTAAAGATGGGCAAATTAATCCCGATTCGAAAACAAGCGCCACAGACAGTAAACGCATGGTGCAGTTTTCTGATGATGTTCGTGCTTTGGCGCTGGCCTGGTTTTACAGTGGAGAAGATAAATATGCGGAGAAAGCCCAGCAGATGCTTCAGGTCTGGTTTCTCAATAAAAATACGCGTATGAATCCCAACCTGAATTATGCACAGGCCATTCCTGGTTCTGTTGATGGTCGCGGGATTGGGATTATTGACACTCGTGTATTGATCGATATTGCCGACAGTATTGTTTTACTGGAGCCATCCGGTCATATAACGCCTCAGACGCTGGCGGGGTATAAAAAGTGGTATACAGATTATACTCAATGGCTTCTCACCAGTCGCAACGGTTTTGAAGAATCAAACTGGTACAACAATCACGGTGCATGGTACGACGCACAAGTTACAGCTTTCTCTTTGTTCACAGGACAACAGCAACAGGCACAAAGGCAGGTGGAGATATTCAAATTGCGTCATTTGGCATCTCAGGTTGATGCAAATGGTGAAATCACTTCGGAAATCGAGCGTACCCGTTCATTCCATTACACCAATTTTACTCTGGCGGCTTATGTGCGCATGGGGCGCTATGGCGAAACGCTGAAAGATGATGTGTGGGGATTCTCCCTGGATAACCGCTCGATGAAAAAAGCATTTGCCGTGGTGAGTGCGCAAACTGGTAAGCCGCAGACAAGCTGGTTACATGAGGATATCCATTACACGCCCTCTGAAGCAACAGGGCCAGTGCTGGCGGCAGCCAGAGCCTGGCAGGATAGCGACTTTATTCAGAATGCGGACGTACTGACAAAAACGTATACCAGGGATATCAATATCCTCATCCCCGGTTCGTCGCTGGTGAAATAGTGGAGAGAACCATGAGGCAGTTTACAGCTTTGCAGATAGCACAGGCCCGACAACGTGTTACGCCGGAAATTATTCAGGCGCTCATTGCCAATAATAACGACGTTATTTATAACCCTGTTCTGGTGCCTGAAACAGGATGTGCCACCTGGAATCACTACTTTTTCTGCCCGCAGCATAGTGTGCGTTTGGTCTGGGATCGCCGTTCACCAAAACGGCATCATTGTCCCATTGATAATATGCCCTTTTCTGGTGAGCCTTATGATGGTGCATGGTGGCGCTGGCTGAACGGGCTTAATGCGAAAGCCTGTTATGAAGTGGCGGTACTCTGGTTATTAACGGGCGAGGAGAGCTACTTGAATAAAGTACGGGATATACTGTTAAGTTATGCCCGTTATTACCCTGATTATCAGGAACATGGTGGTATCCCGTACAACGGCCCAGGTAAAGCTAACGCACAGACATTATGCGAGGCCAACTGCCATATAGATTTTGCCAGAGGCTTTGACATTATACGTACAAAGCTAACCGCAGACGATGAGGCGTATATCGCTGAACGCCTTTTGCGTGTCGGTGCTGATTTTTTGATGAAACATCGCAGTAATCAAATCCATAATCATGAAGTTAAAATTAACTCAGCAATTGGTATTATTGGCGCTGTACTTGATGAAAAGAGCTATCTTGAATTTGCTGTCAACAGCAAATATGGGCTTCGCTATCAGCTTGAACATGCCTTAATGCCTGGTGGTTTATGGTTTGAAGGTTCGTTACATTATCATTTTTATGCTTTATCTGGTTTTATGGCATTTGAAAAAGTAGCAAGAGGTTCCGGTTATAGTCTACTGGAATTGCCACACTATCAAAAAATGCTGGATATACCCTTTGAACTTCTTCTGCCGGATCTTTCGCTTCCAAATATAAATGACTGTGTTAAAGGACAGGAAAGATTCAATCATACAGATATTTATGAATTTGCATGGTGGTACTATGGGAAATTAAGTTATGGAGAATTACTTTCCCGTATTTACAGGAATGATTCAAAAGACCATATTGATGCTTTATTTTATGGGAGAGAACTACCTGAAACACAGCTTATTCCACCATTGCAAAACTCTCATTCTCCAGAAAATGGCCTGACAATTATCAGAAATAAGTCAGGGAGAGCCATTTGCTTTAATTATACTCCCTACGGTGGAGAGCATGACCATTATTGTTGTTTAAGCCTGATCGTATTTGATAATGGTAAGGCTATTTTCCCGGATCTGGGTACTACTGGATATGGAGCGCCATTGCATTATGATTATTATAAAAATTCATTTTCACATAATACGGTTTGTATTAACGGGAGAAATCAACCTCCAGTAAATCCAGTTATCAAATATTATAAAGATGATAGTAGCTGCGTGCAAATTATCGCAGAAGCTGACTGGAAAAATCCCCCTGTATTGCCAGATAGTAAGATTCGCATTGAATGGGATAATGAAGCATATAAAGATGTTTTATTTCGTCGGAATATAATCTCTAAAGAGGATATTCTTATTGATATCATAACAATTGAAAACCCACATAATCAAACTGTAGAGACAACATATCTGATAGATGCAGATTTAGCTGATCCTACAGAATATGATAAATACAGTAATGTTTCAGATAATGATATTTTAATGGGTACGGGGGTTCGTTTGGTTGGTTCAACTAAAGTCACCTACCAGTCACTTAATAAACTGAATGTTTATTGTATGTCATTAGGGAATAGTGTTCTATTCCATAAAAAAGTACCAAATAATCCATCAACATCGAATCTGGAAAGCATAGTTTTGAGATCAACAGACTCAAAAATCACTCATATTGTTGTTACTGATTTTTCAGGCCGTGATGATGTCAAACTAAATATTCATGATGAATATTTAAATGTTCTGGTAAGTGATGTTAACGTTATTTCGGTTTCTATAGTATGATTATTGCTCAATATATATAGTGCCTTGAAATAAAATTAAAGAAGGGACTCCACTGGAGTCCCTTTTCTCAAAATAATTGTCTATTTTATTATATATAACATTATCACCAACATACAAAAAAACAAGGCGGTAATTACACTAAAAAAAAAGTGAATCATGTAGATTCTTGTGAGTTTCTTAGGAAGTGATCTTATAAATTCCACATCATTTACATTATCACTATATCTTGATTTTCTATTATACAATATAGGCCATAAAATGAAATCTAGTTTCATACTAAATCCTACCAAGAAAAATGGTGAAGATGTATAAAATAATTCTGTACCTAATGGTAACTTCCCAAATTTCTTTTTGTATAAATCACATATAGTATAGAAATTCTTATTGGCAATAAACATCAGAATGTATATTACTATGCCACAAAAAAACACTAAGCCTATTAAACTTAAAGTAATTGATGATTTAGTAATCATTTTTTCCTCTATGCCCCATAGTTAACAACAATCATTACTGTTAATGGCTATGTTTTACTTTGTTGCATTGTAAATTATCTCACCGGACGTTTCACCTACTTCTTCTCCAGCTTTACTTAGACCAAATGCCGCACCAGCTTGTACAATAATTCCACAAGCTATGCTTCCTATACCTCCCTCTGGGGCACTTAATATGCCCAATATCACTGCACATGTTGCAGATGCCGCAGGTTTGACGGCAAAATCAAGTGCAGCAGGAACGATTAAGCCTCCTGAAAATTTACCAATTTCAGTATAAGCCGTTTTTTCACAATCTCTACCAATTGTACAGGCATCATAAATAGAATTAGCACCATTCAATGCTGACAGACCAATACTAACTTTATTGAAAGTTTTCATTAACTTTGCCAGTTTTGCCGATTTTTCTATATAAGTTGCGTAACCTTCAATGTCGTTAACCCCTGTTTGATTCCATTTATGGACAATTGAAGATGAAGATAATCCCAACGCTTTTTTTATATCATCATATTGAGCAAGGCCAATACGTTCTCTAAATATTTTTAAAAATATCCCGTCCAGTTTTTTGAATAGATTTCTCCGTTCAACGAAAAATTGCTCACTGATTAACGTCCCACGAGTCAGATATTGATTTTTATATGCTTCCTGAATTTGCATTAGAGTATGCTCAATTTCTCCAAAATATTTTTCTGACATATCACTAAGGATACCACCATAATCAGAACCATATGAAGTGAACATATCTATTATATTTCTATTTTGATATAAGAATCTTGCTTCGTCCAAAGTTAATGGTTCCAGTGCGCTATCAATTTTATCTCTGGCATTTTCAATGTGTTTAATTTGTTCTGCATCTTTTTTTTCTGGATCAGCAATAACCAAAATTGAACCTGGTTTTTTCTTCATATCTGGATTTAAATTCTTATATAGTTCGCGAGTTCCTTCTGGTGGATTAATGAAAATATAAGGTTCATATGATGATGGTGTGGCCTCATAGGGCAGTACGCAAAAGCCCGCATCTACAGGTTCACGGGGCGATTTTTCTTCCTCTGTCGTAGAAGATGGCCCCCGAGGAAAGACAAGCGGTTTTGAGGTGTTCTGCGGCGCTATAGATAGTTCATTGTTGACGGCTGTTTGTCGTGAGCCAGCCCTGGCCAGTCCTGAATACCGACTCTCATTTTCATATCCATACGTCACATTTTGAATTGAATTAATAAATCTACACTTGCAGGAACATGTCCCTGTGCTGTGCGCAGTCCCGGCTGCCCGTATACCATCTATAAAATAATCCGGTTGCCCTCCCGCTATGCGATAAACCTGTTTATCTTTACCACATATATACTGATCACCCTCACATGCGGTTGGTTGTCCATCAATTATATGATCATGTCGACCAGATATAATTCTTCCGCCGCAAGTTGTTTTATCCCCAAGTATTAAAAAATATGCCACTCCCATATAAACCTCACTTTATTAAATTTAAGTTTTGGGATTGCAAAAACTTAAATTATTTTTCCATGTCGCTACATAAATACAATCTTCTATTTTATTAGATTCTTTTAGAAGCATAATCTTCCTGATAACAATACATTTCCTTAAATACACTTCATATCTAAAAGTCTGATTACAGATTATTTAGTATCATTTTTTTGTGCATCACTTCTCATAAATACAAAAGAACCCCGAATTTAAATGAATTAAATCCAGAATGAATATGTATTTCGGTCTATATATTCTCGTTGAAAATGAATTAAAGTAATTCCTTTTCCTTAATAATGAGATTAATCTTATTAATATCATCATTTGTTAGTAGAATCGTTAATGCTTTTCCTCACTTCAATGTAGTTTCTCGTTTCTCAATGATATAATCATATCGGCCATAGTGTTTCTTTCCGATACTTTTATTAGCATGTTGATTTACTATATCTTTTTCATTCTCCGTAAAATGAAGCATCCCAGATAATGATTTAAATGTTCGTCTTATATCTCGCATTGAGAAAATAGATTCCAGATGCTTTTGAGAAAAATTATTCACTGGTTCAGTCCAGAATGATGAATTTAAACCCATCGTGGGTTTTAAATGTACCGGGGATTTCATAACTGTTAAATCAATAGTAAATCATGCGGTTACAATTGATTTGCAATTAAATTATAGTCAATGATTTTGAACATTGTAGGCCCGGTAAGCGACTGCGCCACCGGGCATTCTGCCGGATGGCGGCTAACGCCTTATCCGGCCTACAAATATTATGCCCTAATGTCTGTCGCGTTTATCGGCGCGTTTCGCCAGCCAGTCGCCGAGCATCTGTACAACCTGCACCAGAATAATCAACGCGACCACGGTGACAATCATCACCTGGGTTTCGTAACGGTAATAACCGTAGCGAATCGCCAGGTCGCCGACCCCGCCGCCGCCGACAATCCCGGCCATCGCGGAATAGCCAATCAGACTCACCAGCGTGATGGTCAGCCCGCGTAGCAGACCAGCGCTGGCCTCTGGCAGCAGTACGGTGCAGATAATGCGCATCGGGCTGGCGCCGAACGCTTCTGCCGCTTCGATAATCCCTTTATCCACCTCACGCAGCGCGCTATCAACCAGACGCGCATAGAACGCTATCGCCGCAACAGAGAGAGGGACGGAGGCGGCAATCGGCCCGATGGTATTGCCGAGCAAAAATTGCGTAAGCGGCAGCAGCAGCACCAGCAAAATCACGAACGGCACCGAGCGAATAATGTTCACCAGAACCGAACTCACCAGATACACGAAGCGATTCTGCCAGAACAGATTCCGGTCGGTGACAAAGATAAGGAAGCCGAGCGGCAGCCCGCCGACAACCGCCAGCACCGTTGAAATGCTCAGCATTTGAAAGGTTTCATTGAACGCCAGCGTTAAATCCGGCAGTAAATCATCCACGAATCACCTCCACCTGCGCAGTACGTTGCCGAATATGCGCTACCGCGGCATCCACCGCTGACGGGTTGTGCGGCGCAGTCAGTTGCACCACTAAAATCCCCAGCGCGCGTTCGCCGATATATTCAATTTTGCCGTGCAGAATGTTCACCGCTACGCCGAACTTTACCGCCACATCAGACAACACCGGCTGCTCCGCCGAATCACCGATAAACAGAATTTTCAGTAACTGACCGGGCAGATGCTGGCGCAGACGTTCCGGTAGCGTCAGATTGAGAGTGTGCGACACCAGCTGCTGTGTGAAGGCGTGCTGCGGATGAGCGAAAACATCAAACACGTCGCCCGACTCCACCACTTTGCCGCCGGACATCACCGCCACGCGATCGCAGATGGACTTGATCACATTCATCTCATGGGTGATCAGCACGATCGTGATCCCCAGCTGTTCGTTAATCTGTTTGAGCAGCGCCAGAATGGTCGCTGACGTTTCCAGATCCAGCGCGGAAGTCGGTTCGTCGCAGAGCAGTACATCTGGATGATTGGCGATCGCGCGGGCAATCCCCACTCGCTGCTTTTGACCGCCGCTAAGCTGTACCGGAAAGCGGTTCGCCTTATCCGCCAGCCCGACCAGCGCCAGAATTTCGGCGACGCGCGGGGCGATCTTGCTGCGCTCCCATCCGGCGGATTTCAGGCTGAAAGCGACGTTTTGCGCCACCGTGCGGGTATGCATCAGATTAAAGTGCTGGAAAATCATCCCAATACGCTGGCGGGCTTTACGCAGACTCGCCCCTTCCAGCGCAGAGATCGCCACACCGTTCACTTTCACGCTTCCCTGACTCGGGCGCGTTAAGGCATTAAGGGTACGCAGCAGCGTACTTTTTCCCGCGCCGCTGGTGCCGACAATGCCAAAAATTTCGCCCGCCGCTATCCGCAGGCTGACGTCATCCACCGCGCGGGTCGATGCGCCACGGCCTGCCGTAAAATCCACGCAGACCTTTTCAATCTCAATCATGCTCACCTCAGAAATGCGAAAAGGGCAGTCGCCGCTGCCCCGTTAATTCCCTTGCGCAGCGATTATTTGTCTGCGGTCATCCATTCCGGTTTCTGGAAGGCGCTGTAAATATTCTTCGGATCGTCAATAACCGCACGGTAGGCCGGAGATTTCACCGCATCGACAATATCTTTCGCGAACGGCTTGTCGGCATCTTCACTGCGTACGGCAATGATATTTTTCAGGTTTTCATCCAGTTGCTCTTGTTTTAGCGCGCTGGAAAGATCCAGCCCCGCCGCAACGGCGAAATTACCGTTAACCAGCGCGCCGGTCACGCCATCCAGCGTGCGCGGCAGCTGCGCCGCTTCCAGCGGTTTAAACACCAGCCCTTTCGGGTTGCTGGCGATATCACGCTCGGAGGCTTTCGTCGGGTCGATATTGTCTTTAATGGTGATAAGACCGATTGATTGCAGGAAACGCAGACCGCGCGCCAGATTGGTCGGGTCATTCGACAGGGTAATAATGTCCCCTTTCTTCAGCTCGTCCAGGCTGTTGATTTTACGGGAATAGAACCCCATTCCGGCCGTCGGCACGACGATCAGCTTCGTCAGTTTCAGCCCTTTATCGGCAGTGAATTTTTCAAAATAGAGCGTATGCTGGAACAGGTTAGCGTCAATGCTGCCGTTGGATAACGCCATGTTTGGCTGAACATAGTCGCTAAATTCGCGCACCACGACCTTGTAGCCTTTCTCCTTCAGCGTTGGCGCGATGGCCTGTTTAACCATATCGCCATACGGACCCGGCGCGACGCCGAATACAATAGTCTGTGGATCGCTATTAGCATGAGCAAATTGCAGGCCGCAGGCCAGCAAAAGCGCCCCGGCGGCAACGCGTAAACTCTGACGCAGTCCCATAACTTCTCCCTTTTAAATGTTGTGATGCAGTGCGGTACGCCGTGCGATGCGGCGTTGTTCATTTGGGCCTGAATACAAGGCTATTTGTTAACATGACACAGTTCACAACCTGTTGTCCTTGAAATTATTTCATGATGTTGCAGAGTATGTCGTTGGAAGGGGATGGGCAGAAATGAAAAAGCCGGATAGCGGCATAAATGCCTTATCCGGCCTGGACGCTCTATTATTGCGCTGCACTCGTAGGCCCGATTAGCGCAAGCGCCATCGGGCATTCGGTTTGGCAGGCGTCAATGATTAGAAGTCGTAACGCAGACGAACCAGGTTCATATCGCCCAGATCGTCGGTGCTGGAGGTGAATACGTGTTCGTAATCCACGCGGAAACCATAATCCAGCTGGAAGCTAATACCGACGCCATTATCAATACGCTGGTAGTTACGGCCGTTCACATATTCAATACGGTCACCCATAAAGTACGGCTGAATAGATTTCACCGCATACTGGTTGATCGGGAATTTATAACCGGCAAAGTATTCAACACCCCATGCGTCGCCCGCAAAGTAGTCATGCGCGTCTACGCGTTTGGTGGTCATGAAGTTCTGATACCAGCCGCCGCCCAGCGCGAAGGTCCAGTTATCCGGCGTCCAGCTAAGCGCAGTACCAACGATATTTTGATCGTAGTCTTTACCGTCGCCGCCGTTACCTGGGCGCATTTCCGCACGCGTATAGTTCCACGCCGTACCCCAGGTCAGATCGTCCGTGATGTGGTAATCCGCACCCAGAGAACCGCCGCCTTTACGCTTGTAGCGCAGGCCGTTGTTCGGGTTGTAATCATCGCTGAACAGATAAGACGCGTAGAGATCGACGTCGCCAACTGTTTTCTTATACTTCAGGGATTTACGGGTACGGTAAGAACCGTCGTAGTCGCCGTTGATACCGTTGCCTGGCGCCTGACCAATCATGTCATAGTCCCAGATATCGGTTTTCACGCCAACCACATCATAATAAACGCTGTTCTGTTGACCGAAAGTCAGCGTACCCCAGGTATCGCTTTTCAGACCGGTGTACAGCATACGACGAGTGGTGTCGTTCGCGCCGTCTGCGTAGTGGTTATCCCAGTTGAACATCGCCGGGAAGTTAACGCCCAGCTCGTAGTAGCTGACCCAGCTAATGTCATCAAACAGATAGTAATCAGCCGCGAAACGGAAACGGGTGCCGCCATCGAAGCCATTACGTTTGTAACCATTTTTACCGTCGTCGCCAGCCATATTCTGGAACTGAGGACGAATACTGCCGCCAACGGTGAAGTTAAGACGGCTCAGCGGATTACCCGCCTGTGGATCTTGTTTCAGAACAGTGATTTCCGCCTGAGATGCGAAAGACGTTAATGCCACTGCCGCGCCGATCGATGCCGCCAGCGCTGTTTTTTTTATTGTCATTATATTTTCCTTGGTAGATTTACCCGTCATTATTCGCACTGCTGGCAAAATACCGGCAACGTAAAAAACAACGGGCATAGCCCGCTAACTATTTAGCAATTAAATATTAACTGGTATTAATCCTGTCGTGTTGGCGGGTTTTTAATGTTTTGTGCTACTAAAAATCGAGGGGTTAACAATTCGTGCCACATAGGGAGTACACACCAGTATAAACACCGGTGCGTAATCATCACGTATATAAATTATATTATTAAAACTACACACCGGTATAAAAACCGGTGTGTGATCATCACATCTATAAATTAATTATTAAATTGGCGAAATAACGCTTTGCCTTTTAACAGACGCGCGCCGAGCCATCCGCCGCATAATGAAAGTAATAATGCGCCGCAGACGGGCAAAATAATCCACACGCGCCAGTCCGGTTCCCACGGAAAATCGAACACCTGGCTTTGCAGCACCGCCAGCGCAGTTTCCGCGCCGATCGCCGCCACCAGCCCGGAGACCATACCCAGCATGGCAAATTCACACCAGAGCGTGGTGCGCAGCAGTTTTTTGCCCGCGCCTAAAGTGCGCCAGACCACCAGTTCCTGATGACGTTGACGCATTCCGACCTGAACCTGCGCCAGTAACAACAGCATGCCGCAGGCCGTGACCAGCACCACCATCACCTCCAGCGCCCGGCTGACTTGCTCCAGCACCTGACCGACCTGTTTCAGGATCGCGCCGATATCCAGCAGGCTGATGGTCGGGAACTCGCGATTAAGCTGCGTCAGCATGCCGTTGCCATTTTCCCAACGGAAGCTGGTAAGCCAGCTCTGCGGCTGCCCGTCCAGCGCGCCGGAGGGGAAGATAAAGAAGAAGTTAGGCCGCAGACTTTCCCAGTCTACTTTGCGCAGGCTGCTGACCGTCGCGCTAAAGTCCTGGGTATCGCCCATAAAGGTCACGCGATCGCCGAGTTGTATATTCAGCCGCTTCGCCAGCCCTTCCTCTATCGAGACCTCTCCCGCTTTTGGCGGCCAGCTTCCGGCGGTAATCGGGTTATGATCCGGGCGCGTATCCTGCCACGTCAGATTCAGCTCACGGTTAAGCGCTTCGTCCTGATTTCCTTCGGTCGGCAGACCATTAATCTCCGTCAGTCGCGCCCGCACGATCGGGAAGAATGCCTCCGGGATCACCTGATGCTCAGACAGGAAGGCTTTCAGCGGCACCACCTGTTCAGAAGCGATATTGATGAGGAAATAGTTCGGACTTTCCGGCGGCAGTTGTTGTTGCCAGCGATCCAGCAGATCGCCGCGCAGCACCAGCAGAAGCGCCAGCAGCATAAAGGAGAGCGAAAAAGCCGAGAGCTGGCTTAACGTGGACCACGGCTGGCGCAGCAGTCGGCTTACGGCCAGGCGCAGAGGCAGCGATGTCAAGGTCATACCGCGCAGCACGTTCAACAGCATCCAGCCCAGCACACCGCAAAGTAGCGCCAGCACCACCGCGCCGGCCAGCACCGCCCACAGCAACATGCTGCCGCCCATCAACCCCGCGAGCAGTGCGACGACGACAACCGTGACCACCGGAAGATACATCTTCAGCGGCCAGACACGCGCAACCACATCACGCCGCAGCACACGCAACGGCTGCGTCGCCAGCAGCAAATGATACGGACGCAGTCCAACCAGCAAAGAAATGATGATCATCGTTCCCAGCGCCCACAGCCACGGCCAGAGGCTGGCTGGCGGCAGAACGGCGGGTAACACCGGTTTAAGCAGCACCATTAGCACGTTCTCGAACAGTAACCCAATGGCGCCTCCCGTCACGGCGGAAAGAGCCAGCAGCATCCCCCACTGCCCGACGATCAGCTTGCGCAGTTGCGCCCTGCCCGCCCCCAGCGTTTTGAGGATCGCAATCAGATCGTAGCGGCTGCGGCAGTAGTGGCTCATCGCCACCGCCACCGCCGCGACTGCTAACAGCAACGTTAACAGCGCCGACAGCAGCAGGAACTGCTGCGAGCGTTCAAGCGATTTGCCCAACGCGCCTTCATCTTGTTCCAGCCCGTACCAGCGATGTTCAGGCTTAAGCTGCGGCAATAGCCACTTTTCATAGCCGTCCAGCTGCTGCGGCGTACCGCCAAACTTATAACGCCACGTCACGCGACTTCCCGGCTGTACTGCGCCCGTTTTTTCAACATCCGCAATGTGCATCATCAGGCGTGGCGCCATCTGGAAAGGGTTAAACCCGGAATCCGGCTCCTGCACCACCTCGCCAGCAATACGCAGCGTGGCGTCGCCGACGTCAATGCTGTCACCCGTTTTCAGGTTGAGGAGCGCCATCAGTCTTGGCGCCAGCAACACGGAACCCGGCTGCGGTTTTAACCCCGGCGGATTCGTTTGCAGCTCACCGTACATCGGATAAACGTCATCCACCGCTTTGACGCTGGCCAACTGCGGCGTATCGTCCGCGAAGGTCATGGTGGCGAAGGTCATCTGTTCGCCCACTTTCAGACCGCGTTTGCGCGCCTCATCGATCCACGCCAGCGGCACCTCGCGCGAACTGCGCAGCGCCCGGTCTCCGGCCATAAAATCACGGCTTTGCTGACTTAAACCCTTTTCCATGCGATCGCTGATATTGCCCAGCGCCAGCACGCAGGCCACCGCCAGACTCAGCGCCAGCCAGACAATCAGTAAGGAAGGTGAGCGCCATTCGCGCCAGAACCAGCGTGCAATCATGCCTCCTCCTGCAACTGCCCATCCACCAGGCGTAATCGCCGGTCGCAACGCGCCGCCAGCTGCGGGTCGTGCGTCACCAGAATCAGGGTGGTGCCATGTTCGCGATTAAGTGAAAACAGCAGGTCGGCGATTTTATCCCCGGTCTGCCGGTCAAGGTTTCCCGTCGGTTCATCGGCAAACAGCACGTCTGGCCGCCCGTTGAACGCTCTCGCCAGCGCCACACGCTGCTGCTCGCCGCCGGAAAGCTGGGCCGGAAGATGATCAAGACGTTTCCCCAGACCTAACTGTTCCAGCAACGCTTTCGCGCCATCGCGGCTTTTCCCGCTGTTCTCTCCCCGCAGCAAGGCGGGCAGTTCAACGTTTTCCAGGGCATTCAGCGTAGGAATCAACATAAAAGACTGGAAAACAAAGCCGACATGCTGCGCGCGCAGCTGCGCCCGCGCCTCTTCATCCATCGTGTGCAGAGACTGCCTGACCAGATTCACCTCGCCGCTGCTGCCATCATCCAGCCCGGCCAGAATCGCCAGCAGCGTCGATTTACCCGATCCCGACTCGCCGATCAGCGCAATGGTCTCGGCGCGTTTGACAACCAGTTCAACTCCGGTAAGGATGGAAAGCTCATGCTCACCCTGACCGACGGACTTCTTAAGACGATGAACTTCAACAATGTTTTCCGCTGGCATTTGCCCTTCCTGTTTCTGGTCCTGTTAACGTTCCGCGCCGCCGCAGCGGACACGTTATTAATTCTGGGTGACAGCCTGAGCGCCGGATACCGCATGTCCGCCAGCGCGGCCTGGCCTGCGCTGCTTAACGACAAATGGCAGGACAAAACGCCGGTCATCAATGCCAGCATTAGCGGCGACACCTCGCAGCAAGGCCTGGCGCGTCTGCCTGCGCTGCTGAAGCAGCATCAGCCCCGCTGGGTTCTGGTCGAGCTTGGCGGCAATGACGGCCTGCGCGGTTTTCAACCTCAGCAAACCGAGCAAACCCTGCGTAAAATTCTGCTGGATGTGAAGGCCGCAAACGCCGAGCCGTTGCTCATGCAAATTCGTCTGCCCGCAAACTATGGTCGCCGTTATAATGAAACCTTTAGCGCCATCTACCCACGGCTTGCTAAAGAGTTTGATATTCCGCTTCTGCCCTTTTTTATGGAAGAGGTTTATCTGAAACCACAATGGATGCAGGACGACGGTATTCATCCTAATCGCGACGCCCAGCCGTTTATTGCCGACTGGATGGCGCAACAACTGACCCCATTAGTTAACCACGACTCGTAAATCAACGGAGATCCTGACAGGTAAAGTTATGCAAAAATCGGTCTTAATTACAGGATGTTCCAGCGGAATCGGTCTGGAAAGCGCTCTTGAACTGAAACGTCAGGGTTTTCAAATTCTGGCAGGTTGCCGTAAACCCGATGACGTCACGCGGATGAACAGCATGGGATTCACCGGCGTGCTGATCGACCTCGACTCGCCGGAAAGCGTGGATCGCGCCGCAGACGACGTGATCGCCCTGACCGATAATCGTTTATATGGGATCTTTAACAATGCCGGATACGGCGTGTATGGCCCGCTTACCACTATCAGCCGCGCGCAGATGGAGCAGCAGTTTTCCGCCAATTTCTTTGGCGCGCACCAGCTCACTATGCGCCTGCTCCCTGCTATGCTGCCGTACGGCGAAGGGCGCATTGTGATGACCTCATCCGTGATGGGGCTGATCTCCACGCCAGGGCGCGGCGCCTATGCCGCCAGCAAATATGCGCTGGAAGCCTGGTCTGATGCGCTACGCATGGAGCTGCGCCACACGGGTATTAAGGTCAGCCTGATCGAACCCGGCCCGATTCGTACCCGGTTTACCGATAACGTCAACCAGACCCAGAGCGACAAACCGGTAGAAAATCCGGGGATTGCCGCGCGTTTTACGCTCGGGCCAGAAGCCGTTGTCGCTAAAGTCCGCCATGCTTTTGAGAGCGACAAACCGAAATTACGCTACCCGGTTACGATGGTGACGTGGGCGATCACGCTGCTGAAGCGCGTGCTGCCGGGACGCGCGATGGACAAAATTTTGCAGGGTTGAGTTGAAGCGTGCGCGTCAGCCCCCATGTAAAAGAGAACCAGACATAAAGAGAGTGACTCCATGTCCGTACAAAATATTGTCAATATTAACGAATCTAACCTGCAACAGACCCTCGAACAGTCGATGACCACCCCGGTTCTGTTCTATTTTTGGTCTGAACGCAGCCAGCATTGTCTGCAACTGACGCCAGTGCTGGAAAGCCTTGCCGCACAGTACAACGGCCAGTTTATCCTCGCGAAACTCGACTGCGACGCCGAGCAGATGATCGCCTCCCAGTTTGGCTTGCGCGCTATTCCTACCGTGTATCTGTTCCAGAACGGTCAGCCGGTCGACGGCTTCCAGGGGCCGCAGCCGGAAGAAGCGATTCGCGCGCTGCTCGACAAAGTGCTGCCGCGTGAAGAAGAGCTGAAAGCGCAGCAGGCGATGCAACTGATGCAGGAGGGCAACTACATTGAAGCGCTGCCGCTGCTGAAAGACGCCTGGCAGCTCTCTCATCAGAACGGCGAGATCGGCCTGCTGCTGGCGGAAACCCAGATTGCCCTCAACCGTACGGAAGACGCCGAAGCCGTGCTGAAAACCATTCCGTTACAGGATCAGGACACCCGCTATCAGGGTCTGGTCGCGCAGATTGATTTACTGAAACAGGCGGCCGACACCCCGGAAATCCAGCAACTGCAACAGCAGGTTGCGGACAATCCAGAAGATGCGGCGCTGGCGGCGCAACTGGCGCTGCAACTGCATCAGGTCGGGCGTAACGAAGAGGCGCTGGAGTTATTGTTCAGCCATTTGAAGAAAGATCTCGCCGCCGCAGACGGTCAGGCACGAAAAACGTTCCAGGAAATCCTCGCCGCGTTAGGCACCGGCGATGCGCTGGCGTCGAAATTCCGCCGCCAGCTGTACGCGCTGTTGTACTAATCCGCTGCATTTTGCCCGATGGCGCTACGCTTATCGGGCCTACAAACGCTAAAAATACCGATCCCCCTGGCATCACATCTTCTTTAAATGCGTAACCACCAGTTGGTGGCGCGAATTATAGAATTTCCGGTAGGTTAAATAGCAGGCGATAATGGTCGACAGGCTTGCTGTGGATAGCAGCATAAAAGTCACCATTATCTGATACTTAATCGCTTTTACCGGATCGATACCGGCAAAAATCAACCCGGACATCATCCCCGGTAAGCTCACCAGCCCAACCGTTTTTGCCGAATCAATGGTCGGGATCAGCGACGCGCGAATACTGTCGCGAATAAGCCCCGCAGACGCCGTTTTCGGCGTTGCGCCCAGACTGAGCTTCTCCTGAATTTGCTGCTGCTCGCTGCTGAATCGCTGGCCCAGATTGTTGTAGCACAGCCCTACCGCCACCATCGCGTTACCCGCAATCATGCCGGAAATCGGGATCACCTGCATCGGCGTAAACTCGATAGATCCTGACAATACCAGTACCGCCAGCGTCAGCCCCGCTCCGGTCGTAATCGCAATAAACGACGAGGTAAACGCTTTATCAATATATTTACTGCGTTTTTGCGCGTTATACGCCGCGTTAAAACAGATAAACAGCACCATCAATAATGTCAGGATGGCGTGATTGACGCCAAAAATGTATTTCAGAACATAGCCGACGATAACAAGCTGGATTACCGCCCGGGCAACGCTCCAGAGAATATCTTTTTCCAGCGCCAGTTTCTCTTTGTGGCTAATCAGAATAGCCACAACCACCAGCATCATCGATAACGCCAGCGACTCATTCGTTATATTATGCTCGTTCATAGGTAGCTTCCTGCATTTCTCCGGCATGAGGCTGAAGCGTAATCACATTATCCGCATGATTAATTTCATCTTTATCGTGCGTTACCCACAGCACGGCAATATTTTTATCGCGAACATAGCGATGAATAATGTCATTCACATTCTCTTTATTGCGCTCATCCAGCGCACTGGTGATCTCATCCAGCAGCAGAACCTGCGGCAGAAACTGCAAATTACGGATCAATGAGATACGTTGTTTTTCCCCGCCGGAAAGCGCCGTAATGTTTTTCTGTAAAATGGTTTCCGGTAGCTCAAACTGCGCCAGATCGGCGAGAAAAGCCTTCGGTTCCGGCGTTTTGTTGCGGATCTGCCAGGGGAAAATCAGGTTGTCATACACCGTATCGCCAAACAGCACTGGCGTCTGGGCACAATAAGAGACCTGCTGGCGGTAAGTTTCGGGCTTAAGCGTGGCAATCTCTTCGCCTTCGAACAGGATATCCCCCGTATCCGGGCTGATTAATGACGCCACAATCTTTAGCAATGTGCTTTTACCGCACCCGGATGGGCCGGTAATCAGTTTAAATTCCCCGGCATTCAGCATGAAACTGATGTTATTGAGAATTTTCGTGGCGCCAGCCTGGTATCCCACCTTTCTTAGCTGGAGCAAAGGGCTGCTCTCTTTCATCTCACATCCATTTTTCACATCTTTAAAGTAAACAGTGTATCCCTGTAATTTATAAGAGGGGAACTCACTTTGATTAATCGGGTATAATTTGATTAAACAGACCGCAAAGACCGTTTTTTTACATGGACAGCACGACAGGAGGTTTATCAATGCTTATTTTTATCCCTATTCTCATTTTCGTGGCGTTGGTGATAGTCGGCGCAGGCGTCAAAATTGTCCCACAGGGATACCAGTGGACCGTGGAGCGTTTTGGCCGTTACACCAAAACCCTGCAACCAGGCCTGAGCCTGGTGGTGCCGTTTATGGACAGAATTGGTCGCAAGATCAATATGATGGAACAGGTACTCGATATCCCGTCGCAGGAGGTTATCTCAAAAGATAACGCCAACGTCACCATTGACGCAGTGTGCTTTATTCAGGTTATCGACGCTCCGCGCGCGGCCTATGAAGTCAGCAATCTTGAGCTGGCCATTATCAACCTCACCATGACCAACATCCGTACCGTACTGGGGTCAATGGAGCTGGATGAAATGCTTTCCCAGCGCGACAGCATCAACACGCGCCTGCTGCACATTGTCGATGAGGCCACCAATCCCTGGGGCGTCAAGGTTACGCGTATCGAGATCCGCGATGTTCGTCCACCGGCGGAATTGATTTCATCCATGAACGCCCAGATGAAAGCGGAACGTACCAAACGCGCCTACATTCTGGAGGCGGAAGGGGTGCGCCAGGCTGAAATTCTGAAAGCTGAGGGTGAAAAACAGTCGCAGATCCTGAAAGCGGAAGGCGAACGCCAGTCTGCCTTCTTACAGGCTGAAGCGCGTGAACGTTCCGCCGAAGCGGAAGCCCGCGCCACCCAGATGGTCTCTGAAGCGATCGCCGCCGGGGATATTCAGGCGGTGAACTACTTCGTGGCGCAGAAATACACCGAAGCGTTGCAGCAGATTGGTTCGTCGGGCAACAGTAAGGTTGTCATGATGCCGCTGGACGCCAGCAGTCTGATGGGCTCCATTGCCGGGATCACCGAACTTATCAAGGACAGCACCAGCGAACGGAACAAATCATGATAGCGATGATTCTGGTTCACCCGCATATTTTCTGGCTGAGTCTTGGTGGGCTACTGCTGGCCGCCGAGATGCTGGGAGGGAACGGCTACCTGCTGTGGAGCGGTGTCGCCGCCGTGATTACTGGCCTGGTGGTCTGGCTGGTGCCGCTCGGCTGGGAGTGGCAAGGCGTTATGTTCGCCGTATTGACGCTGCTGGCGGCCTGGCTGTGGTGGAAGTGGCTGGCACGGCGCGTGCGTGAGCAAAAACCGGCTGACAGTCACCTTAATCAACGCGGGAAACAACTGGTAGGCCACCGCTTTATTCTGGAAACCGCGCTGGTCAACGGACGCGGCCACATGCGCGTCGGCGACAGCTCCTGGCCCGTCAGCGCCGACGCGGATCTGAGCGCCGGAACGCAGGTGGAGGTGATTGCCATCGAAGGGATAACGTTGCGCATTAAGGCCGTGTGATCAACGGCGGGCTTTACCTTTGTGATGACAGCAGCCGGAAAGATTATCAATGATCGGGCAATCGGCGCTGTCATCACCCGGGCATGACTCCGCCAGGGTCAGTAATTGCGTGCGCATAGCCTGCAATTCGCTGATGTGGCGTTCAATCTCAGCGACCTTTTCCAGCGTACGTTTTTTCACATCTGCGCTATGGCGCCCCGGATCGTTAAACAAATTCACCAGTTCACCGCACTCTTCCAGGTTAAAACCGACCTGACGCGCCTGACGCAACAGCGTTAACTCGTTTAAATGCTGCTGGCTGTAAGTGCGGTATCCGTTTTCACTGCGCAGCGGCGGCGTCACCAGCCCTTTCTCTTCATAAAATCGAATAGCCTTGCTGGTTAAGCCTGTTTTTTTCGCAACATCGCTAATATTCACATCTCCCCCCGCAGAGCATGTTGATGCCGAAGCTCATTATAACCCACATCGCCCCCATGCTATCACGGGGTGGAATGCCCCTGGCGCCTGTGCAATAAATCCTTAGCAATCCTACTGTTATGTGCGATCTCGCTCACACTTATGGTTGTCTTGCTTGCAACATATTGATACAGATCAAAGGTGCATTAATTATACACCTTTCAACCTTGAACTTGTGGATACATCTTCTATATAAACGCGAATGATAATGATGATCATTTACATACTCATAAAGGTTCTCACATGTTGCCACGGATTAGCCAACGGCCATTTATTCTTTCGGCCCTGACATTATGCGTTTCAGGTGCTGTTTCAGCAGCCACGACAACTACAGCACAACATCATAAAGTATCGGATGACGACACGTTAATCGTCACCGCTAACCGCTCAGAAAGTAGCCTTTGGGAAAGCCCGGCCACGATTCAGGTTATCGACCGCCAGGCCATACAGAATTCCACCAGCGTGTCGATTGCGGACGACCTACAGGACATCCCCGGCGTTGAGGTTACTGATAACTCTCTGGCAGGACGCAAACAGATCCGCATTCGCGGCGAAGCCTCTTCACGCGTATTAATTTTGATTGACGGCCAGGTCGTCAGCTATCAGCGCGCCGGGCAAAACTACGGCGCCGGCTTGCTCATTGATGAATCGTCGCTTGAGCGTATTGAAATCGTTAAAGGCCCCTACTCGGTGCTCTATGGCTCGCAGGCCATTGGCGGCGTGGTGAACTTTATTACGAAAAAAGGCGGCGATAAGCCGCTCGGCGGAAGCGTCAAAGCCGTTTACAACTCCGCGACCGCAGGCTGGGAGGAGTCGGCCGCCGCCTGGGGTAGCATCGGCAACTTCGACTACCGCATTAACGGCAGTTATTCCGATCAGGGCAACCGCGACACGCCTGACGGCAGATTGCCCAACACCAATTTCCGCAACAACAGCCAGGGCGTCTGGCTTGGCTACAATCTCGATCGCCATAAATTTGGACTATCACTCGATCGCTACAAAACGTCTACCCAAACCTGGATTAGCGATGCGGATAACCAGTATGACGAATTCAGCGTCCGAATTCCGAAACTGGAACGCGAAAAGGTCGGCGTTTTCTATGACTATGATGCCGATGGCGATTACCTGAAAAAAATCCACCTCGACGCTTACAGCCAGACCATTGAGCGTAAATTTGAGAATCGGGTAAAAACCACCCAGGTCATCCCAAGCCCGATGATTCAGGCGCTGACAGTCAGCAATCAGACCAACACCAATGATAAACAGTACACGCAGGGTGTGACGTTACAGAGCAACTTCTCACTGCCAGCGAACAACGAACTGGTTATCGGGACGCAGTATCAGCACGACAAAGTGAAGCAGGACACCAATAGCAGCACGCGTCAGACAGCGGCAACCGGCGTCTTCGATATCCAGACCAATACCCTGTCACATATTGAGGCTGAACAAGGTAACGCCTCAATATTTGCGCAAAACGACTGGCGTTTTGCCGATGACTGGACCTGGACCGTCGGCGCACGTCAGTACTGGCTCTCTTCTAAACTGAACCGTAGCGACAGTCTGAGCGGCACAACCTGGCAGTCATCCGGTGGAAAGTCAGCGCATGACGATGAGTTAGTCACCTCAACCAGCCTGCGTTACTCCGGTTTTGATAATCTTGAGCTACGCGCAGCCTATGCTCAGGGATATGTCTTCCCGACGCTGGTTCAGTTGTTTATGCAAACGTCTGCGGGCGGCAGAATCACCTATGGCAATCCTGACCTGAAGGCTGAGCACTCCAATAACTATGAACTGGGTGCGCGTTACAAAGGCAATATGTGGCTGATTGACGGGGCGATTTACTACTCCGAAGCCAAAGACTATATCGCCAGTCTCGCCTGTTCAGGGCAAGCAATTTGTAATGGCAGCAGCACCTCATCCTACTACTACGACAATATCGACCGCGCCAAAACCTGGGGGATGGAGCTGACGGCGGAATACAACGCCTGGGCCGTATCGCCTTATCTGAGCGGCAACCTGATTCGTCGTCAGTATGAAGGCGACGTGCAGAAAACCTGGGATACCGGCGAACCGATGCTGACAGGCCGCGCAGGTCTGAAACACACGCTGCTGCTCAATGCCGCGAATATCACTTCCGATCTCTTCATCCGTGCGGCATCCAGCGCCAAAGACAACACGGGAGAGACTGAAATTCGCTACCCGGGCTGGGCGACGCTTAACCTCGCCTTTAATACTGAGTTTGGTCCGCAGGATCAGTATCAGGTCAATCTGGCGCTGAACAACCTGACCGATAAACGTTACCAGACCGCTCATGAATCCATTCCAGCGGCGGGCTTTAACGCGGCGATTGGTTTTGCGTGGAATTTCTGACGATGAAGAGACTTGTCATTGGCTTACTGGCGCTGGTTAGCGCCTTCAGCGTGCAGGCGGCCGAACGACTGGTGGTGGCGGGCGGTTCTCTCAGCGAGCTTATTTTTGCAATGGGCATCGGCGATCGCGTTGTCGGGGTGGATGAAACCACCTCTTATCCCCCCGAAACCGCTGCACTGCCGCATATTGGCTACTGGAAGCAACTGAACAGTGAAGGCATTTTATCGCTGCGCCCGGACAGCTTTATTACCTGGCAGGACGCGGGCCCGCATATTGTGCTGGAGCAGTTGCGCACCCAAAAAGTCAACGTTGTCACCCTGCCGCGCGTTCCGGCCACCGTTGACCAGATGTATGCCAATATTCATGCCCTGGCGAACACGCTCCAGGTTCCTGAGCAGGGCGACGCGCTGGTTAACCACATTCGCCAGCGGCTGGATCGTGTGCAGGACAGCGTGAAGGCGAAAGGCGCGCCGGTTAAGGCGATGTTTATTCTTTCTGCGGGGGGCAGCGCCCCCCAGATCGCCGGTAAGGGCAGCGTCGCTGACGCGATTCTGACCCTCGCAGGCGCGCAGAATGTCGCCCAGCATGCGCAATATAAAAGTTACAGCGCGGAATCGCTGATTGCGGCAAACCCGCAGGTGATTGTTGTGACATCACAGATGGTCGAGGGCGATATCAATCGCCTGCGCGCCATTGCCGGTATCACCCATACCTCCGCCTGGAAAAATCAGCGGATCGTCGCCATTGATCAGGCGTTGATTCTGGGGATGGGTCCCCGCGTCGCTGACGCCGTTGAAACTCTGCACCAGCAACTCTGGCCTCATTAAATGGATTTGGCATTACAATTATGAATACTCAACACACGCTGGATCTCACTCCACATTTCGCGCTGGAGGGGAACCAGCCCTTTAAGGATCGTCGGGCCACGATGCCGTGGCGTGGTGCGATTCCTGTTGCAAAAGAGCAATTGTCGCAAACCTGGCAGAACGTCATCAGCCAGACCGTTCCACCGCGCAAAAGACTGGTGTATTTACATATCCCTTTTTGCGCAACCCACTGTACTTTCTGCGGTTTTTATCAGAACCGCTTTGAAGAGGATCATTGCGCACGCTATACCGACGCCCTGCTACGTGAAATAGAGATGGAAGCCGACAGCACGCTGCACCAGTCAGCGCCCATTCATGCGGTGTATTTCGGCGGCGGAACGCCATCTGCGCTGTCGGCCAGGGATCTGGCCAGGATCATCACCACGCTGCGTGAAAAACTGCCGCTGGCGCCGGATTGCGAAATCACTATCGAAGGTCGGGTGCTCAACTTTGATGATGCCCGCGTTGATGCCTGTCTTGATGCGGGCGCCAATCGGTTTTCTATCGGTATTCAGTCTTTCAACAGCAAGATCCGCAAGAAAATGGCGCGCACCTCGGACGGCCCAACCGCCATCGCCTTTATGAACGGCCTGGTGCGGCGGGATCGCGCCGCCGTGGTGTGCGATCTGCTGTTCGGTCTGCCCGGTCAGGATGCCGCCCTGTGGGGTGAAGATCTGGCGATAGCTCGCGATATCGGGCTGGATGGGATCGATCTGTATGCGCTGAATTTGCTTCCCAATACGCCGCTCGGTAAAGCGGTTGAAAGTGGCCGGACGACCGTTCCTTCCCCCTCAGCACGTCGCGACCTCTACCTTCAGGGCTGCGATTTTATGGAGAGCGCGGGCTGGCGCTGCATCAGCAACAGCCACTGGGCGCGTACCACCCGAGAACGCAACCTGTACAATCTGCTGATCAAGCAAGGCGCTGACTGCCTCGCCTTCGGCTCCGGCGCAGGCGGTTCGGTCAACGGCTACTCCTGGATGGTGGAGAGAAACCTTTCCACCTGGCATGAAACTATCGCCGCCGGGAAAAAGCCGTTAATGATGATGATGCGTACCGCCGAACGCGGCTTTCAGTGGCGCCATACGTTACAGGCGGGGATTGAAACGGCGCGCGTACCGCTTGATGAGCTGACGCCTCACGCGGAGCAACTGATTCCATTACTGACCCAATGGCACAACGCGGGGCTGACCCGCGATGCGTCAACCTGCCTGCGTCTGACCAACGAAGGACGCTTCTGGGCAAGCAATATTTTGCAGTCTCTTGACGAGCTGATTCAGGAACTTAACGCACCGCGCATCGCGGTAGATAAACCATAAAAGGAGTAACTTATGAGCCATGTCTCTTTACAGGATTTTTTGCGCACTGAGCCGGACGGAACGCTGGAAGCGATCGCCGCACAGTACAACACCACGCTTTTAGACGTAGTCAAAAACCTGCCCTCTCATACCCTGGTCAGCGGCGATAAATTCGATACCGTCTGGGACACCGTCAGCGAATGGGGCAAAGTCACAACCCTGGTGCACACCGCCGATGTCATTCTCGAATTTACCGGTGAACTGCCCTCCGGCTTCCATCGTCACGGTTATTTCAATCTGCGCGGTAAAAAAGGCATGACCGGCCATATCAAAGCGGAAAACTGCACGCACATCGCCTTAGTGGAACGCAAGTTTATGGGCATGGACACCGCGTCTATTCTGTTCCTCAACCAGGCGGGCAGCGCCATGTTTAAAGTCTTCCTCGGTCGCGACGAGCATCGTCAGCTACTGGGCGAACAGGTTGACGCCTTCCGCACCCTGGCCTCCTCTCTGAAGGAAAACGCCTGATGACGCCGTGGTTACTTTTCGGTGCCGGCGGTACGGGCGTGGGTGCCAGAACGCTTGAACTCGCGCTGACGCAACAGCGCCCGGTCGTTGCCGTGATTCGTCACCCGGAAACCGCAGCCCTTTTGCAAAGCAAAGGCGTTCAGGTATTTATTGGCGATGCCTGCGACGCAAGCGTCGTGTCCTGCGCCTGCCATGCCGCAGGGCCGGAGGCGCTTGTCATTTCATCAATGGGGGGAAACCAGGATTATCTGGCGCACAGAACCGTTATTGATGAAGCGGAAAAAGTGGGCATCAAACGCATGATTCTGGTGACGTCGCTGGGATGCGGCGACAGTTGGGCATTTTTATCCCCTCGCGCGAAAGCCGCATTCGGCCAGGCCGTGCGGGAAAAAACGCTGGCGGAAAGTTGGCTGCAAACCAGTCAACTGGATTATGCCATCCTGCGGCTTGGCGGTTTACTGAATGGCGATGCAACAGGTAAAGCGCAGCGCTACCAGGGACAGGAGTGCCACGGGTTTGTGATGCGTGCGGATGTCGCCGCCCATATTCATGAACTGGCCTGCGCGCCTGCGCTTAACAATCAGATCTACAGTCTGGTTGAGCCTGAACTAAAGCCGGTGTGATCCCCTCGCGGCGCGGACATCCGCGCCGCAATGACGTTATGGAGATTCGAGTGTTCAAGGATTCACTCTCTTCCCTCAGTGTATTGACGGGGCTTTCACTCTTGCTGATCGCACTGGTGCTGTTCGGCGCCAGCCAGGGCGCGCTGAACATCAGCTTCAGCGCGCTGTTTAACGAAGAGTACCGGGATATCTGGCTGAACATCCGTTTGCCCCGCGTTCTGTTGGCCGTGCTGGTTGGCGGCGCGCTGGCGACGGCGGGCGTGATCATGCAGGGACTTTTTCGCAACCCGATGGCCGATCCGGGGTTGCTCGGCGTCAGCAGCGGCTCTGCGTTAATGGTCGGCGTCGCGATCGTTTTCCCTCTTTCGTTGCCCGTCGTTCTGGCGCTCTATGAACAGATGATCTTTGCCGTCGCCGGCAGCGTGGTGGTCTGCGCGGTTATTTTTCTGATCAGCCTGCGCCACGCTCACGGCGGCATGATGCAACTGCTGCTGGCCGGGATTGCGATTAATGCGCTGTGCGGGGCGGCTATCGGCATACTGAGCTATGTTGGCGACGAACAGCAATTACGTCAGTTGACGCTATGGATGATGGGCAGCCTCGGCCAGGCGCAGTGGCCGACGCTACTGGTGGCCAGTTCGTTCGCGCTGCCCGCCATCGCCGCCACCGCCTGTCTTTCCGGGACGCTGAACCTGCTGCAATTAGGGGATGAAGAGGCACACTATTTGGGGATAAACGTAAAGCGTAAACGTCAGCAGCTGTTGTTGCTCAGCTCCCTGCTGGTGGGCGCTGCCGTTTCGGTAAGCGGCGTGATTGGCTTTATCGGTCTGGTGGTTCCCCATTTAATTCGCATGATCATCGGCGCAGACCATCGCTGGCTTATTCCCTGCTCTACACTTGCAGGGGCATGTTTGCTCCTGGTTGCCGACACGCTGGCACGCACGCTGGTACAGCCTGCGGAGATGCCGGTCGGCCTTCTGACCAGCCTGATTGGCGGCCCCTGGTTCCTGTGGCTCATTCTGAACAGCCGGAGGGTGGTATGATTGATGCCCAAAATCTGGTTTACAGCATTCATGGACGCCGTTTAACGGACAATGTTTCGCTGACTCTGCCTGGTGGTGAAATCGTCGCTATTTTAGGGCCGAATGGCGCCGGGAAATCCACGCTGCTGCGCCAGCTTACCGGGTATCTGAAACCCGACTCTGGTCGCTGTACACTTCTGGGCAAGCCGCTGACCGAATGGCCGCTAACGGAACTGGCGAAGACCCGCGCGGTAATGCGCCAGAACAGCCACATGGCGTTCCCGTTCAGCGTTCGGGAAGTCATTCGCATGGGCAGGCATCCTCATCGGACGCATAATCCACGCGATGAAACCGAGCACATCATGGCGTTGTGCGATTGCAGCCAGCTGGCCTCGCGTGATTACCGGCAGTTGTCGGGCGGCGAACAGCAGCGGGTACAGCTGGCGCGCCTGCTGGTTCAGCTCTGGGAACCCGAGCCCTCGCCCAAATGGCTGTTTCTGGATGAACCCACCTCCGCGCTGGATATTCACCACCAGCAGCATCTTTTCCGTCTGCTGCGCCAACTGGTGCGTGAACGACAGTTCAACGTCTGCTGCGTGCTGCACGATCTCAATCTTGCCGCACGCTATGCCGACCGGGTGGTGCTGATGGCAAACGGCCGCCTTATTGATAACGGCAGACCGCAGGAGGTGCTGAAACAACAGGCGCTGAAAACGCTTTACGGCGCGGATATCACGGTTTTAAACGATCCATCAAATCTCTCACCGCTGATCGTCCTCGATCGGTAAAACTTGCGGAGCATCGAATGCTGATGCTCCATTTTCTGTAACAATTGCCTGTTATAAGTGATCGCTTTCTCAATTCTGACTCTTTCAACTGGTCATTCTACGCGGGTAGATTTATTAATCTGCGGTAAAAATATAATATCTACGCGAGTAGAACACGAAGAGTATAAACCTGCGACTTATGTCGACAGCTAACTTCAAGGAGTTCTTATGAACACGCATTCATCCTCTGTTCCCCTGACGGACGGCCAACAGGCAGCTCAGGAACGACTGGAAACCCCCGAGGGGCGCCGCGAATTCTGGCGAGCGACATTTTCCTGCTGGTTAGGCACGACAATGGAATATGCCGATTTTGCGCTGTATGGCCTCGCCGCAGGCATTATCTTTGGCGACGTCTTTTTTCCTGAAGCCACACCAGTTATGGCGCTACTTTCCAGCTTCGCCGCCTATTCCGTCGGGTTTATAGCACGCCCCATCGGCGCGCTGTTGTTCGGCTGGATAGGCGACCGTCATGGCCGGAAGACTGTCATGGTTATCACTATCGGGTTAATGGGTATGTCGACCATGTTGATCGGTTTAATTCCCAGCTACGCCCAGATTGGCGTTTGGGCGCCGGTATGCCTGGTCATCTTACGATTTTCCCAGGGACTGGGCGCCGGGGCAGAGCTTTCAGGCGGCACCGTCATGCTCGGTGAATATGCCCCAGTTAAGCATCGCGGACTGGTTTCCTCGATTATCGCTCTGGGCTCAAATAGCGGAACATTGCTGGCTTCTTTAGTCTGGCTCATCGTACTGCAAATGGATAAAGACGCCTTGCTTAGCTGGGGATGGCGCATCCCTTTTCTTTGCAGCTTCCTCATCGCCGCCGCCGCACTGTTTATTCGCCGCCATATGCGTGAAACGCCCGTCTTTGAGCGTCAAAAAGCACTCCTGCAAGCCGAGCGAGAGAACGCGCTTCGCCAGGGTCAGGAGATGCAACAGTATGACACCCGTAGCTTCTGGCAACGCACCAGAGCGTTCTGGACCATGGTCGGATTACGCATCGGCGAAAATGGCCCCTCCTATCTGGCCCAGGGATTCATCATTGGCTATGTTGCCAAAGTGCTGATGGTTGATAAATCTGTCCCCACTGTTGCGGTATTTATCGCCTCTATTCTGGGATTTGCCATTATTCCGCTGGCGGGTTGGCTTTCTGACCGATTTGGTAGACGTATCACTTACCGTTGGTTCTGTCTGCTACTGATTCTGTACGCATTTCCGGCATTCATGCTGCTGGATTCTCGTGAACCGTGGATTGTTATCCCGACGATCATTACCGGAATGGGGCTCGCTTCACTGGGCATTTTCGGTGTTCAGGCTGCATGGGGCGTTGAGCTTTTCGGTGTGACCAACCGTTATACTAAAATGGCTTTCGCAAAAGAGCTGGGGTCCATTATGTCTGGCGGTACGGCGCCACTTGTCGCCTCGGCGCTGCTCTCATTTTACGGACACTGGTGGCCTATCGCCGTCTATTTCACCCTGATGGCCGCAATTGGGCTGGTGACGACTTTCTTCGCGCCAGAGACTCGTGGACGGGATCTCAACTTGCCCGAGGATGCAATTTGAGGCCAGAGAACGTGAGTTGCGCGTTCTTTACCAAAGATTTTTGGGTCATAACGCCTTATGCTGTCTGGAAAAAAGATCACTCTGAACTCAATCAGGTAGGTGCCTTGTGACCCAATCACATTCACAACGCGTAACACGTTCTGATGTTGCAAAAGAAGCGGGAACATCTGTCGCTGTTGTCAGTTACGTTATTAATAACGGTCCGCGCCCCGTCGCCGAAGCGACCCGACAGCGCGTATTGCAGGCCATAAAAAAAACCGGTTATCGACCTAATGGTATAGCGCGCGCCCTGGCTTCAGGCAGCACGCAAACCTATGGACTCATTGCGCCAGACATCTCTAACCCGTTTATCGCCTCAATGGCGCATGCCCTGCAACGTGAAGCATTTTCTGATGGGAAAGTGCTCCTGCTGGGCGATGCGGGCGACAACAGCGGACGTGAGCGTGAACTGATTAACAATATGCTAAACCGTCAGGTCGACGGGCTTATCTATACCAGTGTTGACCGGCATCCCTATATTGAGCTGATTCAGGAGAGCGGAACCCCCTGCGTCATGCTGGATCGCGTGGACCCTGGGTTGAATGTCAGTGTTATTCAGGTAGATGAACAACTGGCGGCCTGGCAGGTGACGAAGCATCTGATTGATCACGGTTACCGCGATATTGGCATTATTTGTGGTCCGCGTGAAATGTTGAACACCCAGGATCGTATCCGGGGATGGCAGCTAGCGCTGGAAGAGTCATCGCTAATTATCAACCCCTCCTGGATCTTTTCGACTAACTATACCCGCGCCGGAGGTTACGAGGCGACAAAACGCATGTTGCAAGGTAAACCACCGCGCGCGCTGTTCGCAACCAACGAACAGCAGGCGCTTGGCTGTTTACGCGCTCTGGCAGAACAAGGATTACGCGTTCCACAGGATGTGGCGCTGGTCTGCTTTAACGCAACACAAGAATCGGCTTACAACGTACCTTCCCTGACCGCCGTCCGACAGCCTGTCGACAAAATGGCTCGTGCGGCAATTGATATGTTGAAAAACTGGGATGGAGAAGTTCGCCGCGTTGAATTTGAGTTTTTTTTACGAGTGGGAGAGTCGTGTGGCTGCCAGGGACATGAAGTACAACCTGAAACCAGATAAAAATAAATCTATGCGCGTGATTATCGACTGCGATCCGGGTAATGGCATTCCCGGCGCCAATATCGATGACGGCCTCGCGCTGGCACTCGCCATTGCCGCGCCGCAAATCTCTCTGGAGATGATCACAACGGTGGCTGGTAATACACCGGTAGAAATCGGATATGCAGTAGCCAAAGATTTCGTTCAACAATTAGGTGTACCCGTTTCTGTCTACCGTGGCGCCGCACGCGCGCTCAGAGAAGATCCGCAGCCCTGGCGGGAAAAGCTTGATCATGGTGTAGACCAATATGGCTTACGCCAACTCTGGGCTGATGTCCCCGTTCCGCAGGCATACCAGGCCACGAAGCCTCTTGCGCCTGAGGCGATAGGTGAGCTGATATGCAACAACCCCGGTGAGATAACGCTGGTTGCAACAGGCCCACTCACCAACGTCGCCATTGCTCTACAGCTCTATCCGCAGCTCGTTCATGCGGTGAAGAATATCGTGATCATGGGCGGAGTATTCAATGTTCCTGGCTATCTGAAAGACACTAATTTTGGCCTTGATCCAGAAGCAGCTCATGCCGTACTCACCAGCGGTGCGCCGGTCACATTGGTTCCGATGGATGTCACGACAAAAACCCAAATGCTTCATACCGATTTGGATCGTCTGGCTGCGGCAGAAAACGTTCTTGGTCGCTATCTGGAGAAAACCATTCGCCCGTGGATCACCTACTCTATGCAGACCCGCAATCTGCCTGGCTGCTGGATCCACGATGTTCTGACGATCGCCTGGTTGCTTGATCCCTCGCTCGCCGCAACGACAGAAGACTTTCTGGACGTCTCGCTTGAAGGCCTTACTCGTGGTATGACCTGTCGTTATGGACGTGACACATTACGCCTGGACGTGGGAATACCCGAGCCCAAAGGCACGATGATAAAAATTCTACAGACTATCGATAACCATCAACTTCTTTCGCTGATTGAACACTACATCCATCGCTACGGCGCATAGCGATGCTGCACAGAAAAAGAAGATAGTCGCGCAGTGTGTAAGGTTATGTTTTTCTGGAGGAAAAATGAATACGTTAGCACTCATCCTCTCTGGTGAAGGAGAACCAATTTTAATTACATTATGCAAAATTTGCGTCGCTTTTTTCCTGGGAGGAATCATCGGGCTTGAAAGAGAATCAAAGGGAAAGCCTGTCGGGTTTAAAACATGTGTGATTATTTCAGTAGCCAGTTGTGCCCTGACCATTGTTTCGATTCAATCAGCGGAGTATTACGCTGAGATTTCAATGAATATCCGTAGCGATCCTATGCGCCTGGCCGCACAAATCATCAGTGGCGTGGGTTTTCTCGGTGCCGGGGTTATCCTCCATCGCCATGATGATGCGATATCCGGGCTAACAACCGCAGCCATCGTCTGGGCTTCTGCTGGCATAGGAATTACCAGCGGAGCCGGTTTTTATCTTCATGCCCTGCTTGCCACAGGGTTATTTCTGCTGGCTATAAAGCTCAGTTATTTTGTGATCTTTTTACAAACAAAAAACCAGCTCCCCGGCAAAGTAAAAATCCGCATTATTCTTGACGAAAAATCAGGGCTACAAACGCTGGTAGAAAGTATTAATCAGCAAAAAAGCATTATTGAGACCATTACTATCCGCGATGTAAAAAAGGGAAAAATAGAGGTCAACCTTAAGGTTGTGATCAGAAAAAAAATAACTCTGCCCGAACTGTACAGCAACCTTTCTACGCTCGAACACGTCTGCGCTATCGCGCTGGAACACTGAAAAACACGAGTATAAAACAAACTTCTTGACCTTCCCCTTGATGGAAGGTTTACCCTTTATCACAGTCAGTTAATCCTGTCATAAAGGAGTGTGTTATGTCTCAAACTATCGACCTGACCCTGGACGGTCTGTCCTGTGGTCACTGCGTCAAACGCGTGAAAGAAAGTCTTGAACAACGTCCTGACGTTGAACAGGCGGACGTCACGGTAACCGAAGCGCACGTTACCGGCAGCGCCAGCGCCGAAGCGCTTATTGAAACCATTAAACAAGCCGGTTACGGCGCGGAGTTAAGCCACCCAAAGGCTAAACCGCTGGCGGAGTCATCAATCCCGTCGGAAGCACTGACAGCGGTTCCCCCTGAGCTTCCGGCAGCGACGGTCGATGATGAAAGCCAACAGCTGCTGTTAAGCGGCATGAGCTGCGCCAGCTGTGTTTCCCGGGTGCAAAACGCATTGCAAAGCGTACCGGGCGTCACACAGGCACGGGTAAACCTGGCGGAACGCACTGCGCTGGTAATGGGCAGCGCGTCCGCCGCAGATTTAGTGCAGGCGGTAGAGAAAGCAGGCTACGGCGCAGAAGCGATCGAAGATGACGTTAAACGCCGCGAACGCCAGCAGGAAACCGCACTCGCTACCATGAAACGCTTCCGCTGGCAGGCGATTGTCGCGCTGCTGGTCGGCGTGCCGGTGATGGTCTGGGGGATGCTCGGCGACAACATGATGGTCACCGCCGATAACCGCAGCCTGTGGCTGGCAATCGGCCTGGCGACCCTTGCCGTGATGTTTTTTGCGGGCGGACACTTCTACCGCAGCGCATGGAAAAGCCTGATGAACGGCACCGCCACGATGGATACGCTGGTGGCGCTCGGCACCGGGGTGGCCTGGCTGTACTCGATGAGCGTCAACCTGTGGCCGCAGTGGTTCCCGATGGAAGCGCGCCATCTCTATTATGAAGCCAGTGCGATGATCATCGGTCTGATCAACCTCGGACACATGCTGGAAGCCCGCGCGCGTCAGCGCTCTTCTAAAGCGCTGGAAAAATTGCTCGACTTAACCCCGCCGACGGCGCGCGTGGTCACTGATGACGGTGAAAAAAGCGTACCTCTGGCGGATGTACAGCCGGGCATGCTGCTGCGTCTGACCACCGGCGACCGTGTGCCGGTAGACGGTGAAATCACTCAGGGCGAAGCCTGGCTGGATGAAGCGATGCTCACTGGCGAACCGATCCCGCAGCAAAAAGGCGAAGGCGACAGCGTTCACGCCGGAACCGTGGTGCAGGACGGCAGCGTGCTGTTTCGCGCAAGCGCAGTCGGCAGCCATACCACCCTGTCGCGCATTATTCGCATGGTGCGCCAGGCACAGAGCAGCAAACCGGAAATCGGCCAGCTTGCCGATAAAATCTCCTCGGTGTTCGTGCCAGTCGTGGTGGTAATTGCCCTGGTGAGCGCAGGTATCTGGTATGTCTTTGGGCCAGCGCCGCAAATTGTTTACACGCTGGTGATCGCCACCACCGTCCTGATTATCGCCTGTCCGTGTGCGCTGGGCCTGGCGACACCGATGTCGATTATCTCTGGCGTCGGACGCGCCGCTGAATTTGGCGTCCTGGTACGCGATGCCGACGCGCTGCAACGCGCCAGCACGCTGGACACCGTGATATTTGATAAAACCGGTACGCTGACGGAAGGTAAACCGCAGGTCGTCGCCATCAGGACATTTGGCGATACCGATGAGGCGAACGCCTTACGTCTGGCGGCCGCGCTGGAACAAGGCTCCAGCCACCCGCTGGCGCACGCTATCCTGGAAAAAGCCGCCGACGCCACCCTGCCTCAGGTGAATAACTTTCGGACGTTACGTGGCTTAGGCGTTAGCGGCGAAGCGGACGGGCATACGTTGCTGTTAGGCAATCAGGCGCTGCTGAATGAACAACAGGTTGTCACGACCGCAATGGACGCTGAAATTTCAGCACAGGCTTCTCAAGGGGCAACGCCCGTATTGCTGGCGATTGACGGAAAAGCCGCGGCGCTGCTGGCGATCCGCGATCCGCTGCGTAACGACAGCGTCGCAGCGCTTCAGCGCCTGCACCGTGCCGGGTATCGTCTGGTGATGTTAACCGGGGATAACCCGACCACCGCCAACGCCATTGCCAAAGAAGCCGGGATTGATGAGGTGATCGCGGGCGTGCTGCCGGACGGTAAAGCCGATGCGATTAAGCGTCTGCAAAGTCAGGGACGTCAGGTCGCAATGGTCGGCGATGGCATCAACGACGCACCGGCGCTGGCGCAGGCGGATGTCGGCATCGCGATGGGCGGCGGCAGCGACGTGGCGATTGAAACTGCGGCGATAACCCTGATGCGCCATAGCCTGATGGGCGTAGCGGACGCTCTGGCCATCTCACGGGCGACTCTGCGAAACATGAAGCAGAACCTGCTCGGCGCGTTTATCTATAACAGCATCGGCATCCCCGTTGCCGCCGGGATTCTGTGGCCGTTCACCGGCACGCTGCTTAACCCGGTTGTGGCAGGCGCGGCAATGGCGCTTTCCTCAATTACCGTGGTGAGCAACGCCAACCGGTTGTTGCGCTTTAAACCAAAAGAGTAAGGCGCCTGCGCTAACGCTTATCCGGCCTACGCAGCACTCTCATCGTAGGCCGGATAAGACGCTTTTGCGTCGCCATCCGGCATTTCACGCATTGCACCTTCCAGAGCCACACGCTAGCATGGTTTTCCACTAAGGGAGGGCGTATGGATCTGTTATACTGGGTAAAAGCGTTATGGGCTGCACTGCGCGGCAACCATTATACCTGGCCTGCCATCGACATCATGTTACCCGGCGATCGCTGTTTTCATCTTGTGGGCAGTATTCACATGGGAACGCGCGATATGGCCCCCCTTCCGGCAAAACTGCTTAAAAAGCTCAGGCAGGCGGACGCGCTGATTGTTGAAGCCGATGTTTCAGGCAACGATTCGCCTTTTACCGACCTGCCTGCCTTTGCCGACCTGGATGAGCGAATTAGCGACGAGTTACGTCAGCGCCTGCATAAAATCACCCATGAACTGGGCATTTCCCCTTCTCTCTTTTCGACCCAGCCGTTATGGCAAATCGCCATGATATTGCAGGCGACTCAGGCGCAACAACTGGGGCTGCGACCGGAATACGGTATTGATTACCAGTTGCTGAAAACGGCAAAACAGGCGCAAAAACCGATCATCGAACTGGAAGGCGCTTCCAGCCAGATCGATCTGCTGTGCCAGCTCCCTGATAACGGACTGGCGCTACTGGATGATACCCTGACGCACTGGCATACCAACGCCAGACTGCTGCAACAGATGATGAGCTGGTGGCTGAAATCGCCCCCGCAGAATAATGCTATTTCGTTGCCGAATACCTTCAGTCAGTCGCTGTATGATGTGCTGATGCATCAGCGAAATGTCGCCTGGCGGGAGCGTCTGCATGCCATGCCGCCGGGTCGGTACGTCGTGGCGGTCGGCGCGCTTCATCTTTACGGGGAAGGCAATTTGCCTGCGCTAATGCGTTAAAAAAATGGCCAATATTTCTATTGGCCCGTCAAAGAGGAATTTCATCGTTATTATTATGCCAGGACGTAGCGCCCTGGTTATGTCGATTGTCGCTCAAAGTCACCATCCTGCCAATACTATTGCGCAAGATGGTACTATTTTTTAGACCACCATCAGGCGTATGCTTTAAGGGTATTTTGTCTGGGCCAGGAATAATTGCTATGACACCCGCCGTAAAATTACTCGAAAAAAACAACATTACTTTTCAGATCCACGCCTACGATCACGATCCGTCAGAAACCAATTTTGGCGATGAAGTGGTGCGCAAATTAGGCCTGAATCCTGATCAGGTTTACAAGACGCTGCTGGTTGCCGTAAACGGCGATATGAAGCACCTGGCGGTCGCGGTAACGCCCGTTGCCGGACAGCTGGATTTGAAAAAAGTAGCGAAAGCGCTGGGGGCTAAAAAGGTCGATATGGCCGATCCGATGGTCGCCCAACGGACGACAGGTTATCTGGTCGGCGGCATCAGCCCGCTGGGGCAGAAAAAACGGCTGCCGACGCTGATTGACGCGCCGGCCCAAACGTTCGCCACCATTTATGTTTCCGGCGGCAAACGCGGGCTGGACATCGAGCTGGCGGCGGGCGATTTAGCAAAAATTCTGGATGCGAAATTCGCCGATATCGCTCGCCGGGATTAAGCGATTTTAGCATGATTGCCTGATGGCGCTACGCTTATCAGGCCTACAAACCGCATTGACCCGTACCGGCACTACGCCCTGTTACTGCCAGCTGACTTCGCCCTTCGGCTCATACGCGCTGGCATCCAGCGGTGAGTTCTTCTGCACGTATTCTTTCAGCACTTCCGCATCAATAAACCCGGTATTCACATATCCCGGTTTATTATCAATTTGCGGATACCCGTCGCCGCCCGTCGCATTGAAGCTCAGCGTCGCCATACGGTAGGTTTTCGCCGGATCAACAGGCTCGCCTTTAATTTTCAGGTCATGAAGTTTGCCGTCTTTCGCCACAAAACTGACGTTCGCAAACTGCGGATACGCCCCGGAATCCGGCTTCATCTGTGCGACGGCGGTCAGGTAATCAATCACCTCTTTACCGCTCATGTCGACATAGACCACTACGTTGCCAAACGGCTGCACCTTAAGCACGCTTTTATAGGTAATGTTGCCGCCTTCAATGGAGTCGCGAATCCCCCCGCCGCTCATCACGCCGAAATCGGCGCTGGTGCGCGCGATTTGCGCGGCCAGAATCAGATGGCCCATATTAGTCTGCACAAAGCGAACTTTGTTGCGATCCCCTTCAAGACGACCATTGACGCTGCCAATCTTCACGTCCAGCTGTGCTTTACCTTTGTTCTGGAATGGCGTCAGAAGCGAGAGCATTTGCTGATTTTCTGAAATTTCCGGGGTGTAAAGTACGCGCTCACTTTTCCCGTTATCCCAGGTGACTTTCTTCTTCAGGTTTACCGGAATGAGCTGATAGTTGACCATTTTCATCTCGCCGTTACGGAACTCAAAGTCCGCGCGGCCAACGTATTTCCCCCACTCATGCGCCTGCACAATCCAGATGCCGTTCTGCTTATCCGGCGCGCAAGGCGTACCCGGCACATAATCAACCTGCTTTTTGTTTTCGGACGCCATGCACACCGGGTCCTGTGAGTGACCACCCACAATCATCGCCAGCGAGCCTTTTGGCAGACTACGCGCCATTTCAACATCGCCCGGCGCGTTCGAACCGTGATCGCCGTTGTCATAGTGCCCCATGTGGGTAGTGGCGATAATGATGTCCGGCTTTTCATTCACTTGCAGTTCCTGAATCACCACCTTCGCCTCTTCGGCCGGTTTACGGAACTCGATATCGGTGAAGAATTCCGGGTTACCGATCTTCGCCGTGTCGTCCGTCGTCAATCCGAGGACGGCGATTTTCAGATCCTGGCGTTTAAAAATAGCCCAGGGCTTGAACAGGCGTTCTCCGGTACTCTTTTGGTAGATATTGGCGGAAAGGAAGGGGAATTTGGCCCACTTTTCCTGCTGACGCAGCACGCTGAGCGGATTATCAAACTCATGATTACCGACGGCCATCGCATCGTAGCCAATCAGGTTCATACCACGAAAGTCAGGTTCCGCGTCCTGTAAGTCGGATTCCGGTACGCCAGTGTTAATGTCGCCGCCGGAAAGCAGCAGCACGCTGCCGCCTTCAGCCGCAACCTCTTTGCGAATGCCGTCCACCAGCGTTTTTTGCGCCGATAAACCGTACTCGCCGTATTCGCTGCGCCAGAAGTGACCGTGGTGATCGTTAGTATGCAGGATGGTGATTTTATAGGTTTTATCTTTTTCATAAGCCTGAACAGGCTGGCTTGCCAGCGTAAACGCGGCAAACAATGCCAGCGCCACACCCCGTTTCAAAAATTTCATGCTTCTCTCCCTGACTTAATATCAACCGCTGAAATTACAATGATCTGAAATAATAGTCGAAAATGTTTTCAGAATTGAGACTTCCTTCAAACACCGTCCACAGGTATGTTAGTCGAGTAATAATTACAAATTCGATTATCCCCAACATCGCAAACAAAACAGAAGTGACATTCTATGGCAATGAGTGAACCAACCCAGCCGTTAGCGGGCGCCTCTGCTGCGGCGACTAAAGCACGCACCTCGTTTGGCATCTTAGGCGCGATCAGCCTGTCTCATTTGTTGAACGATATGATCCAGTCGCTAATTTTAGCGATTTACCCGCTGCTGCAATCAGAGTTTTCCCTGACCTTTATGCAGATAGGGATGATTACCCTGACCTTCCAGCTCGCCTCCTCCCTGCTCCAGCCGGTCGTCGGATACTGGACGGATAAATATCCCATGCCGTGGTCGCTCCCCATTGGGATGTGCTTTACGCTGAGCGGTCTGGTACTGCTGGCGCTGGCGGGCAGTTTTGGCGCCGTGCTGCTGGCGGCGGCGCTGGTCGGCACCGGTTCTTCGGTATTTCATCCAGAATCTTCCCGCGTGGCGCGTATGGCCTCCGGCGGGCGCCACGGGCTGGCGCAATCCATCTTCCAGGTTGGCGGCAACTTCGGCAGTTCGCTGGGGCCGCTACTGGCTGCTGTCATCATCGCGCCATATGGCAAAGGTAATGTGGCCTGGTTTGTATTGGCCGCGTTGCTGGCCATTATTGTGCTGGCGCAGATCAGCCGCTGGTATGCCGCGCAACACCGGATAAGTAAAGGAAAACCGAAGGCGACCATTGTCAATCCGCTGCCGCGCAATAAAGTGATACTTGCCGTCAGCGTGCTGTTAGTCCTGATTTTCTCCAAATACTTCTATATGGCGAGCATCAGCAGCTATTACACCTTTTATCTGATGCAAAAATTCGGATTATCGGTACAAAACGCACAGTTTCACCTGTTTGCCTTCCTGTTTGCCGTTGCGGCTGGAACGGTAATCGGCGGGCCTCTGGGTGATAAAATAGGCCGAAAATATGTTATTTGGGGCTCAATTCTGGGTGTAGCGCCGTTTACTCTCGTTTTACCCTATGCAACCCTGCACTGGACGGGGATTTTAACCGTGATAATTGGTTTTATCCTCGCATCGGCCTTTTCTGCCATCCTGGTGTATGCGCAGGAACTGCTTCCGGGGCGTATCGGTATGGTTTCTGGGCTCTTTTTCGGTTTCGCGTTCGGTATGGGAGGCCTTGGCGCTGCGGTATTAGGCCTGCTCGCCGACCACACCAGTATTGATTTGGTCTACAAAATATGTGCTTTCCTGCCACTTCTGGGGATACTGACCATATTCTTGCCTGACAACCGACATAAAGCCTGATTTTCCTGCGGCCAAAGGTAAACTTTGGTCGCACTCTCTTCCAGTCACTGTAAGCCTTTAGCTCACAGACACCCCGCCAGTTTTCCAATCCGTGCCTTTTTTATTCTAAATTCCACTTTTCATCAAATTTCAACAATTATTCATAAACATAAACATCGAAATTGTCATAAACTATTACCTGGAATTTTGGTTTCTCTGGCGCCATCGTTTGTGAGGCTGTGCGAGCGATGACGCCAGGGCGACCAAAAATGGATCAACATAACGACCAAAGGAGACGGAATGCATCACGCCACCCCGCTTATTACCACCATTGTTGGCGGCCTCGTGCTCGCTTTTATACTCGGCATGCTTGCCAATAAACTGCGTATTTCTCCTCTGGTGGGATATCTGTTAGCGGGCGTTCTTGCGGGGCCATTTACTCCGGGTTTTGTCGCGGATACCAAACTTGCGCCTGAACTGGCGGAGCTTGGCGTAATCCTGCTGATGTTCGGCGTCGGGTTGCACTTTTCATTGAAGGATCTGATGGCGGTAAAGGCCATCGCCATTCCCGGCGCGATCGCCCAGATAGCCGTGGCGACGTTGCTGGGTATGGCGCTTTCAGCGGTGTTGGGCTGGTCGCTCATGACCGGTATCGTCTTCGGGTTATGTCTTTCAACCGCCAGTACCGTGGTGCTGCTGCGCGCGCTTGAAGAGAGACAGCTTATTGACAGTCAGCGCGGGCAAATCGCCATCGGCTGGCTGATTGTGGAAGATCTGGTGATGGTTCTGACGCTGGTTCTTCTGCCCGCCGTGGCGGGAATGCTGGAAAAAGGCGATGTCGGCTTCGCGTCGCTGGCAGTTGATATGGGAATCACCATTGGTAAAGTGGTGGCGTTTATCGCCATTATGATGCTGGTTGGGCGCCGTCTGGTGCCGTGGATTATGGCGCGCAGCGCCGCTACCGGCTCCCGTGAACTGTTTACCCTTTCCGTGCTGGCGCTGGCGCTGGGCATCGCCTTTGGCGCCGTCGAGCTGTTCGATGTCTCCTTTGCGCTGGGCGCTTTCTTTGCCGGGATGGTGTTAAACGAATCAGAATTGAGCCACCGCGCCGCGCACGATACGCTGCCGCTTCGCGACGCCTTTGCGGTCCTGTTCTTTGTCTCCGTCGGGATGCTGTTTGACCCGTTAATCCTGATTCAACAGCCGATGGCGGTACTGGCTACGCTGGCCATTATTATCTTCGGTAAATCGGTTGCCGCTTTCTTCCTGGTTCGCCTGTTCGGGCACTCGCCGCGCACCGCGCTGACCATCGCCGCCAGCCTGGCGCAGATTGGTGAATTTGCCTTTATTCTGGCAGGTCTGGGCATGGCGTTGGATCTGCTGCCGCAGGCAGGGCAGAACCTGGTGCTGGCGGGCGCGATTCTGTCGATTATGCTCAACCCGGTGCTGTTTGCGCTGTTAGAGAAATACCTCGCCAAAACGGAAACGCTGGAAGAGCAGACGCTGGAAGAAGCGATCGAAGAAGAGAAGCAGATTCCGGTGGATATCTGCAACCACGCGCTGCTGGTCGGTTTTGGCCGCGTCGGTAGCCTACTGGGCGAAAAACTGATGGCGGCAGGCATTCCGCTGGTGGTCATTGAAACTTCACGTACCCGCGTGGATGAGCTGCGTGAGCGCGGTATTCGCGCCGTACTGGGGAATGCCGCTAACGAAGAGATCATGAACCTGGCGCACCTGGACTGCGCTCGCTGGCTGCTGCTGACCATTCCGAACGGCTACGAAGCCGGTGAAATCGTGGCCTCCGCCCGCGAGAAATGCCCGCACATTGAGATTATCGCACGCGCGCATTATGACGATGAGGTGGAATACATCACCGAGCGCGGAGCGAATCAGGTGGTAATGGGCGAGCGTGAAATTGCCCGCACCATGCTGGAGCTACTGGAAACCCCGCCCGCAGGCGAAGTGGTGACGGGTTAAACGGTGTGATGCCGGATGGCGGTGTAATCACCTTATCCGGCCTACGATTTTCTTGTAGGCCCGATAAGCGCAGCGCCATCGGGCAATAACTCAGCGATCCCAGTAAGACTCTTCGAGGCTGTCTTCCCGTTCCGGCAGACCGCGCGTCAACCGCGGGGAATGCTGGTTCAATACCTGATAACTCACACGGTTCGCATACTTACACACCTGCGCCAAAGACGAATAGGTCAGCCAGGTGAATTTATGCTTGCTGGAGTTAGGCACATTGGTGCGGTGATAATTATTGGCGGTAATATCATGTAACAGCGCCGCCAGCGCGCCGTCTCCCGCGCCATTGGTGTTCATGATTTTTTCCGGCCCGCCCATGTACGGGGCGATGTGCGAGTAGACCCGCAGCGGATGGAGACAATCTTTATGCCGCATCGCACGGCTGAACTCATACTGATTAAACTCGGCAATCGCCCCCGGCAGCAGCGGGTGCTGGGTTTTGCGTTTCGCTTCATCTTCGGTAAAGCCCGCCATATACAACCCAATCGGCCCGGCGGTACACAGCACCAAATCCACCCAGTCCAGCGCCTTATCAGACGCCAGCAGCGGATCGTTCTCGCCGGTTAACGCTTCCGCCTCTTCTTCATTCATCGCCAGAATGGAGACATGCTCTTTGAGGAACGCCTGCCACCACTGCGGATTATCGGCGATAACAAACTTCGTCCCCAGGGTCAGCACCACCGGCACATTATGCTTTTTCGCGTACTCAATGGCTTTCATGGTCGCTTCCGGCATCGGCTCGCCCGGTTTACAGCGCACCAGATAGGAGGTCAGCACCAGCGCAGATGCGCCCGCAATCACCGATTCCGGGATGCTCTCCGCCCGAAGCTGGTTCATGTGGCCGGGACTGATGGCGAAGGTACGCTCGCCGGATTCGCCAATCAGCGTAAAGCAGCGGCCAATGGGACCATCAACCCCTTGCAGGTGGTTGAGGTCGGTACGGCTCGATGTGTTACATAAATAGCGATAGGCGTAGCTGCCAATCTCAATGTTGCTGCACATCACGCCCAGCAGAACGGAGCGATCGTCCGCCAGCACCGAGTAGTTGTGCATGGTGTTACCAATGGTGCCACCGGCAAACTGGTGGGTGATCAGGTTTTCACGCACCAGCTCCTGATACAACGCTTCTGCGACATCATCCTCAATCACCAGAGAATGCCCGGCGCTCAATCCATAACGTTTCACAAAGTCATCATCGACTTTCGCTTCAATATCCACCAGCGTCTGATCGATACCAACCACCCATGACGCGCTGGTTTCATTTTCAGCCTGAATTTGTTGCAACAGCGGGTCACGGGAATTAACGGGGAAATAGTGTTTGGATTTACGTTTACCGGGAAATTTCATGATTGTGTTTACAGGTGGATAACTGAGCGGTGCATGGTAGCACATTCCCCCCTGCCCGCGCGACGAGGCGCGGAGTTTCAATATCGGACGGTGAGATCGCAGTTTATTGGCGATCGCTTTCTACAATGGAGGCATTTCACAAGGAGCGCGTTATGAAGCCGGAAAACAAAATTCCCGTTCTCGATCTTATTTCTGCGCAGATGAGGGCCGTCATCAACGTTCATCAGGCGGAGCTGCCGCCGTGGCCTGCGGATGACATTGCGGCGCAGCGCCAGCACTACACCCGCGAACGCCAGTTCTGGAACGCCGGAGCGCCGCAGATGGCAACGCGGACAGCGGCGGTTCCCACATCCTACGGCGAGGTCGCCACGCGTCTGTATTATCCACAGCACAACAGCAGAGCAACGCTGTTTTATCTGCACGGCGGCGGATTTATTCTCGGCAATCTGGATACCCACGACCGCATTATGCGGCTGCTGGCGAGCTATACGCAGTGTACAGTCGTCGGCATCGACTATACGCTCTCTCCCGAAGCGCGTTTCCCACAGGCGATTGAGGAGACCGTCGCGGCATGTCGGTTCTTTCATCAACGTGCCGATGAATACGCATTGAACATGGCGCAAATCGGTTTTGCCGGGGATTCCGCAGGCGCTATGCTGGCGCTCGCCAGCACGCTGTGGCTGCGCGATAAGCAGATTGTATGCGGGAACGTGGTCGCCACGCTGCTGTGGTATGGTCTCTACGGGTTACAGGATTCGCCCAGCCGCCGTTTATTTGGCGGAGAATGGGACGGCTTAACCCGTCAGGATCTGGAGAGGTATGAAAACGCCTATCTGCGTGACGAGCAGGATCGCGAATCCCCCTGGTATTGCCTGTTCAATAACGATCTGACCCGCAATGTGCCGCCCTGCTTTATTGCCGGTGCGGAGTTCGATCCGTTACTTGATGACAGCCGTCTGCTGCACCAGACGCTCCAGGCGCATAATCAGCCCAGTGAGTACCGGATGTACCCCGGCACACTGCACGCCTTCCTGCATTATTCACGCATGATGAAAACCGCTGACGATGCGCTACAGGATGGCGCGCATTTCTTTATGGCGCAGTTAAAATAGCCTCAGAGGTACGGCGCGGTCAGCTTCAGCATCATATCGATGTGTTCCGGCGCGGCATTGAGCGCCGGAATGTATTCGTATTTTTTACCGCCCGCCTCAAGGAAGATTTCCCGGTTTTGCAACGCGATCTCCTCCAGCGTTTCCAGACAATCCGCCGCAAAACCAGGACACATCACCTGAATATGCCCGATGCCTTTTTCGCCCAGCATTTTCAGCGTTTCGTCAGTATACGGCGTCAGCCACGGCTCGCGGCCAAAGCGAGACTGGAAGGTCATCATCACTTTTTCTGGCGCCAGACCAAGCGCGGAGACCAGTTCACGGGTAGTATCGCGACAGCGTTGCGGGTAGTCGTCGCCTTCGTCAGCGTAACGCTGCGGGATGCCGTGATACGAGAGCAGCAGCAAGTCCGGCTCGCCATGTTGAGCAAACGAGGCACGGGCGCTATTTGCCAGGGCGGTGATATAGCTATTGTCATCAGCGTAGTCACGAATAAACGAGACGCCTGGAATACTGCGTTTACGCGCCAGAATACGCGCCAGTTCGTCCCAGACGGCCGCCACCGTCGAACAGGAGTATTGTGGGTAGAGCGGCAGCACCACGATGTGATCGACGTGGTTCGCCAGCAGTTCATCGACCGCGCTTTCCAGCGACGGCGAACCGTAGCTCATCCCCAGCGCAACGGGCGTATCCGGGAGACGCTCTGCCAGCGCCTGCTGTTGCTCCCGGCTGTAAACCAGCAACGGCGATCCGCCTTCCTGCCAGATAGACTGGTACAGTTTTGCGACACGCGGCGCGCGCAGCGGCAAAATTACACCACGCAAAAGCGGCCACCACAGCAGGCGGGAAGTATCCACCACGCGCTCATCGCTTAAAAATTGCTTCAGATAGCGTTTAACCGCTTCAGGAGTTGGGGCATCGGGAGTGCCGAGGTTAGCCAGCAGGATACCGGTTTTCGTCTGACGCATTACCGCCTCTTATTGATTCAAATTGTTGATAATTGTAGCGGAAAAGCGAGGAAGAAGAACTAATTGCTGTGAGAGGTAAGATGAGAATTTGCCTGATGGCGCTGCGCTTATCAGGCCTACAAGAAAATCGTAGGCCGTAGGCCCGATAAGCGTAGCGCCATCGGGCAATTTACGGATTAACCGAGGATTTTTTCAAGGTCGGCACGCACATCGGCAACGGCCTGAGTACCGTCCACTTTCGCATATTTAGTGTTACCCGCTTCCGCTTCTTTCTGGTAGTAACCAATCAGCGGCGCAGTCATCTGATGGTATTCCACCAGACGCTTACGAACGGTCTCTTCCTGATCGTCTTTACGGGTGGTCAGCTCTTCGCCGGTCACATCGTCCTTGCCTTCCACTTTCGGCGGATTGAATTTGATGTGATAAACACGGCCAGACGCCGCGTGCACGCGACGGCCCACGATACGGTCAACGATCAGCTCGTCCGGTACGTCGAATTCGAGAACATAGTCAACCGCAATGCCCGCTTCTTTCATGGCGTCGGCCTGCGGAATTGTACGCGGGAAGCCGTCCAGCAGGAAACCGTTGCGGCAATCGTCCTGCGCGATACGCTCTTTTACCAGCGCAATCACCAGCTCATCGGTCACCAGCTTGCCGGCGTCCATGATGTCTTTCGCTTGTTTACCCAGCTCGGAGCCAGATTTCACGGCGGCACGCAGCATGTCGCCAGTGGAGATTTGCACAATACCATATTTCTCCATGATGAACTGAGCCTGAGTTCCTTTACCCGCGCCCGGAGCGCCAAGCAGAATGATACGCATTACGAAAATCCCCTTAAAGGTTGTCGATATTTTTTAAAAAAGCGCTAAACGATACCACCATCACGCAATTCGCTCAAGGAAGGCGCCCTGCGCTGAAACGGTTAACGGAGGGAAAATGAAGAAAAAGAGAGGATAAAATAAAAAATGCCCGATGGCGCTGCGCTTATCGGGCCTACATAAGCAACCTGCTCGTAGGCCGGATAAGCATTAGCGCCATCCGGCATGATGCGGTGCCGATTAAGACACCAGCAACTGGTTCATACGACGGATAAACTGGTTCGGATCTTCCAGCGTACCGCGTTCGGCAAACAGCGCCTGATCCAACAGCAGCTCTACCCACTCGTTAAACTGCGCTTCGTCCTGGGTATCCGCCGTGCGTTTCACCAGTACGTGATCCGGGTTGAGTTCAAAGATGTATTTCACTTCCGGCACAGCCTGACCAGCAGCGGCAAACAGCTTCGCCATCTGGGTACTCATCTCGTCAGCGTCGGTGGTGACAATGGCCGGAGTATCGGTCAGACGATGCGTCAGACGCACCTCTTTCACACGATCGCCCAGCAGGGTTTTCACGCGCTCAACGAACGGCGTCAGCGCTTTTTCCGCTTCTTTTGCGCTTTCATCGACTTCATCCGCCAGTTTTTCCAGCGATTCGTCAACTTTAGATACGGACTGGAACGCCTTACCGTCGAACTCGGTCAGGTAATTCATCATCCACTCATCAATGCGATCGGAAAGCAGCAGCACTTCGATGCCTTTCTTACGCAGCAGCTCCAGGTGCGGGCTGCTCTTCGCCGCCGCGTAGCTGTCTGCCGTGATGTAGTAGATCTTCTCCTGCCCTTCTTTCATGCGGGAGATATAATCTTCCAGAGAGACGGTTTGTGCGGAAGAGTCCGTATGCGTTGAAGCAAAGCGCATCAGTTTCGCGATGGCTTCCTGGTTGGCATGATCTTCCGCCGGGCCTTCTTTCAGCACCAGACCAAACTGTTTCCAGAAGGTCTGGTATTTTTCCGCATCGTCTTTCGCCAGTTTTTCCAGCATTTGCAGAACACGTTTGGTCAACGCGCTGCGCAGGTTGCGGGTAACGGTGCTGTCCTGAAGAATTTCGCGGGAAACGTTCAGCGGCAGATCGTTGGAATCAATCAGACCACGCACGAAGCGCAGATAGTTCGGCATAAACTGCTCGGCGTCGTCCATGATAAAGACGCGCTGTACGTACAGTTTCAGCCCATGTTTGTGATCGCGGTTCCACATATCCCACGGCGCCTGAGACGGGATGTACAGCAGGCTGGTGTACTCCTGCTTACCTTCCACGCGGTTGTGGCTCCAGGTCAGCGGGTCGGTGAAGTCGTGAGCAATGTGCTTGTAGAACTCGTTATACTCGTCGTCTTTGATTTCTGACTTGTTACGCGTCCACAGCGCCTGCGCCTTGTTGATTTTCTCCCAGGAGACGATCGTTTCACCGTCTTTTTCTTCCTGTTTTTCAATCTCTACCGGCAATGCGATATGGTCGGAATATTTGCTGATGATGGAGCGTACGCGCCAGTCATCAAGGAACTCATCTTCGCCTTCACGCAGGTGCAGGGTGATTTCCGTACCGCGATCGTCTTTAGTGATATCCGCAACGGTGTACTCACCTTCACCCGCTGATTCCCAGAACACGCCGTTTTCCGGCTTATCGCCCGCCGCGCGGGTACGCACGGTCACTTTATCCGCGACGATAAACGCAGAGTAGAAGCCGACCCCAAACTGGCCGATCAACTGGCTGTCTTTCGCCTGATCGGAACCCATGGATTCAAGGAAAGATTTAGTGCCGGATTTCGCAATGGTCCCCAGATGATCGATAACGTCATCACGGTTCATCCCCACGCCATTATCGGCGATGGTCAGCGTACGCTTATCTTTATCGAAGGAGACACGCACGCGCAGCTCGCCGTCGCCTTCATACAGATCCGGGTTCGACAGCGCGCGAAAACGCAGCTTGTCCGCCGCATCTGAGGCGTTAGAGATAAGCTCACGCAGGAAAATTTCTTTATTGGAGTACAGAGAATGGATCATCAGGTGCAGAAGCTGTTTTACTTCTGACTGAAAACCACGAGTTTCTTGTCCTTTCATTGGATAAATACCTCAACAATGCCATTTACAAGGTCAAAATGCGTTGAGGGAGAGATGGGGACGGGAAATGAGTTTTCAAGCGGGAGAACGCGAATGTTCTCCCGATTGATTAAAAACGAATCTTATGACGCCCGGCAAGCGAGTGGGACAGCGTGGTGCCGTCGACCATTTCCAGTTCGCCGCCCACCGGTACGCCGTGGGCGATACGGCTGGCTTCAACGCCATATTGCGCGCAAAGTTCGGCAATATAGTTCGCGGTAGCCTCCCCTTCGACCGTCGGGTTGGTCGCGAGGATCACTTCGCTGAGCTGTTCTGACGCCAGACGCTGCTCCAGACGATCGAGACCGATATCGTCCGGCCCGATGCCGTCGAGCGGCGACAGATGCCCCATCAGCACGAAGTAGCGGCCAGAGAATTGCCCGGTCTGCTCAATGGCGTAGATGTCCGCCGGACTCTCCACCACGCAGATTTGACCGTTTTCCTGACGACGCGGATTCGAACAGATATTGCACACGTCCTGCTCAGTGAAGGTGCGGCAATCGGCACAGTGGCCGATTTCCGACATCGCCCGGGTGAGCGCTTGCGCCAGACGCATCCCGCCGCTGCGGTCACGCTGAAGCAGCGTAAACGCCATGCGCTGCGCTGACTTCGGGCCAACGCCCGGCAGACAGCGCAGTGCTTCCATAAGCTGAGTTAACAGCGGGCTGGTTTGCATCAGAACGGCATCTTAAAGCCAGGCGGCAGTTGCATACCGGAGGAGACAGACGCCATCTTCTCTTTCTGGGTCTCTTCAATGCGACGCGCCGCATCGTTGAACGCCGCAGCGACCAGATCTTCCAGCATCTCTTTATCGTCTTCCAGCAGGCTTGGGTCGATTTCCACGCGACGGCAGTTGTGCGCACCGTTAATGGTCACTTTCACCAGACCTGCGCCAGACTCGCCGGTGACTTCCAGTTTGGCGATTTCTTCCTGCATCTGCTGCATTTTTTCTTGCATCTGCTGGGCTTGCTTCATCAGGTTGCCCAGACCGCCTTTTCCAAACATAAGCTCTCTCTCTTGATGGTTTACAATCGCAAGCCGGGCTTACGATCAAATGGGGCGAATACTCTCTTCATCCAGATCCGCGTCAAAGAATCGACGCAGCGTCTGAATGTTGTTATCCGCGATAATCGACTCACGCGCCTGCGCAAGTTTCTCTTCATAAATCGCCTGACGCCACTCCAGCGGCGTTCGCACCGCCGGATTATCATCTTCAACGATGGTCAGTTCAACCGTCGTTCCCGTCAGGGCGCTCAATGCTTCCGCCAGCTTTTGCTGCGCGCCAGTGGAGTTAAGGTGTCGCTGCGTGGAGCGCAGATGCAGGCAAATGGTATTGCCGTTCTCCTCTTTCCAGGCGTTTAACGCCACCTGTTCCACCAGCTTCGGCAGGGAGAGCTGGCTAATTTGTGCCGCCCACGGATCGCGTTCAGTCGCTTCCGCGGCCAGTTTGGTCGCCAGTTCCGGTGTTTTTTCATGCTCCAGCGCCTTTTTCAGCGCTTTCGGCGTGGCCACAACCTCTTTTACTTCCACCACCGGATTGGTCGCCTTCCAGCGGTAGGCTTCTTTCTTCGTCGGCGTCTGTTCCAGCGCAGACGGCGCCGGACGCGCCTGAACGCGTTCAGAGACAGAGGCTAATCTTTCCAGCGCAGCGTTATTTACCGGCCGCGCGCGGGAAGCGGCTGCCGGTTCACTCTTTTTTGTTTTGGTTGCTCCCTGAGCACGCTGAAGCTGGTTGCGCGCCGCCAGCACCTGGCTGGTGGCATCTGGCAACGGCACCTCCTGGCGTACCGGAGCGGATTGTTGCGAAGGCACCTGCGTCGGCGTCATCACCGCCGTTGGCGCGGCCGGCGCAAAAGATTGCTGCGGTCTTTCCGGTTCCGGCAGCGGCATACGTGGGTGGAATGCCAGCGCGCGTAATAGCGTCATTTCAACGCCCATCCGTCTGTCCGGCGCGTAAGGCAGCTCTTTGCGGCCAATCAACAGCGTCTGGTAATAAAGCTGTATGTCCGCTGGCGGCACGGTTCGCGCCAGTTCACGCATGCGCTGCTCAATCGCCGCCATATCGTTACCCAGCGCGGCAGGCGACAGCTGCACCATCGCAATGCGGTGCAACAGCCCCAGCATTTCGACCAGCAGCGCTTCCCACTCAATACCGCGCGCAGCGGCATCGTTCACCAGCGACATCACGCGCTCGCCATTGGCGGCAACCACCGCCTCGACCAGCGAAAGCGCCTGGTCATCATCCAGCGTGCCGAGCATCACGCTCACCGCCTGGGTGGAGACCTGCCCGTCACCGCTGGCGATCGCCTGGTCGGTCAGGCTTAACGCATCGCGCAGGCTGCCGTCCGCTGCGCGGGAGAGCAGTTGCAGCGCGCGCGGCTCATGCGCGATATGTTCTTCGTTAAGGATATGCTCAAGCTGATGGCGAATTTGTTCGACATCCAGCGCCTTGAGATGGAATTGCAGGCAGCGCGACAAGATCGTCACCGGCAGCTTCTGCGGATCGGTGGTCGCCAGCAGAAACTTGACGTGCGCGGGCGGTTCTTCGAGCGTTTTAAGCAACGCGTTGAAGCTGTGCCGCGAGAGCATATGCACTTCGTCGATCAGATAGACCTTAAACCGGCCGCGCGCGGGCGCGTACTGGACGTTGTCCAGCAGGTCGCGGGTATCTTCCACTTTGGTGCGCGACGCGGCGTCGATCTCAATCAGATCGACGAAACGCCCCTGCTCGATTTCCCGGCAGTTGTCACATACGCCGCACGGCGTGGCGGTGATGCCGGTTTCACAGTTCAGTCCCTTCGCCAGCAGACGGGCGATGGAGGTTTTACCGACGCCACGGGTGCCGGAAAAAAGATATGCGTGATGAATACGCCCTAACGACAAGCCGTTCGCCAGTGCGGTCAGCACATGTTCCTGGCCGACGACGTCAGCAAAGGTTTGTGGGCGCCATTTTCGGGCTAAGACCTGATAACTCATTGGCTGGCTCTGAAACGCTGGAAGGTGGATTCATGGGGGGAATGCTAACACAACCTCGCAAATACAGCGAGGTTGTGAGGCTTTATTCGCGACGCTCACCCTTTTGAGCCGCCGCAAGCGGCGTTCAAAACGCAAATGCGTTTTGTCGGGCACTGGCCGGAACCAAAGTGGCGAATAAGCTAGCCTGAATCAGTGCCCCGGGAAGGGAACCAGGCTATAACAGGTAATCCCCTGTTTTGCCAGACGCTGCTCACCACCCAGATCGAACAGATTGATGATGAAAGCGGCATCGGTCACTTCCCCACCCAGACGACGGATCAGCTTCACAGTCGCTTCGATTGTGCCGCCGGTCGCCAGGAGATCGTCCACCACCAGCACTTTATCGCCCGGTTTGATGGCATCAACGTGGATTTCCAGCTGATCGGTGCCGTACTCAAGCTCATAGCTTTCAGCGATCGTTTCACGCGGCAGTTTGCGCGGTTTACGCACCGGAACAAACCCGACGCCCAGGCCCAGCGCGACCGGCGCGCCAAACAGGAAGCCACGCGCTTCGGTGCCGACAACTTTGGTGATGCCTGCATTTTTGTATCGTTCAACCAGCAACTCAATGCTGAGCGCATAGGCTTTCGGGTCTTCCAGCAAGCTGGTGACATCACGGAAAAGAATGCCCGGTTTCGGGTAGTCGTGAATGCTTTTAATGCTATTTTTGAGAAACTCAAGCTGCTGTGCAGTCGCGGTCATGGATATATGCCTGCTATTACGGTGTTACTCACGGCGCGAATTAAGGGGGTCAAAGTAACGATTGTTTAACCTTTAACCGTCTGCGCCTGTGCTCGAAAACGGTCGAATTTACTGGCTGCGTAAGACAATTGCAACAGCGATTATTGCGCTTCAGTGCTTTTGTTGCTTTTCATCAATCACCGGTATCCGCCACATAAAAATCAACAGGCAGGCCAGGATCGCCAGCAGCAGTATTCGTACCCACATCATATGCACCAGCCAAAGCGAGATACCGAATGTAATCAATATCAACGCAATAGCGCGCGGTTTCGCCCCCGGCGGCATCGCGCGATGCTTTTGCCAGTGACGCAAATAGCCGCCAAACCAGGAGCGGTAAAGCAGCCAGTCATGAAAGCGCGGCGACGAACGGGCAAAACACCAGGCCGCCAGTAAAATAAACGGCGTAGTAGGCAATAGCGGCAACACGACGCCCAGCGTCCCTAACACTACCGCCAGCCAGCCAATGATGATTAAAATAGTACGTTTCATAATGACAGTACGTAGCACACAAGGCTGCTACTGTAGCATAACAGTTATCATTTTCATCGGAGTGTTACATTGAAAACCGCCATGCTGTTACACAGGCTGGAAAGCCAGCTCGCCAGTCTGCGCCAGCAGAGCGCGCCGCTGGCACAGCATGCGACGCTCAGCGCACGCTTTGACAGGCATCTTTTTCGCACCCGCAGCACGCTATTGAAGGCGTATCTGGATGAAGCCGGAACCAACCTTGACGCGTTGCGCCATGCGGTTGAACAACAGACGCTGCCGCAGATTGCCTGGCTGGCGGAGCGCCTGGTTTCACAGATTGAGGCGATAACACGGGAAACCGCGACCTGGTCGCTCAGGGAGTGGGACAGCGCCTCCCCGGGGCTGGCGCGCTGGCAACGTAAACGCGTAAAACATCAGGAGTTTGAGCGTCGTCTGCTGGAAATGACCGAGGAGCGTAAGGCCCGTCTGGCACAGGTCACCGGCTTCACCGAGCAGCAGGCGCTGCACCGGGAAATCGAGGCGTTTGAAGGCCGTCTGGCGCGCTGTCGTCATGCGCTGGAAAAAATAGAGCGCGTACTGGCGCGCCTGACCCGTTAACCACTGGAGAAAATATGTCGCTTGAGAATGCCCCGGACGACGTCAAACTGGCCGTCGATCTGATCGTCCTGCTTGAAGAGAATCAGCTGCCCGCGCAAACCGTGCTACGCGCGCTGGAAATTGTGAAGCGTGATTATGAAAACAAACTAAAAAACGCGGAAGACGCCTCGCAAAGCGATTAAAAGGGAGCTGGTGCGTCCCCACCGTCAATGTCAGAGTCTGCGTCGGGACACAATGACGACGGACAGTTCATGGAACGACTTTCAACCACGCCGCATGATGCGGTATTTCGGCAACTGCTGACGCAAAAAGCGATCGCGCGGGATTTTTTACAGATCCATTTACCTGACACCTTTCTTCGCATCTGCAATCTGGATTCCCTGACGCTGGAGTCAGGAAGTTTTGTCGAAGAGAACTTACGGGCCAGCTATTCAGATATCCTCTATTCCCTGCAAACTACGCATGGACCAGGCTACGTTTATGCGCTGATTGAGCATCAAAGCAAACCCGATAAATTCATGGCGTTTCGCCTGATGCGTTATGCCATCGCCGCCATGCAGCGGCATCTTGATGCCGGGCACGACACGCTGCCGTTAGTGGTTCCCTTACTGTTCTACCACGGATCAATTAGTCCGTGGCCCTACAGCCTGAACTGGCAGAATATGTTTTGTGAGCCCGCGCTTGCCAATAGCCTTTACAGCAATGAATTTGCGCTGGTGGACCTGACCGTAATGCCGGATAATCAGATCATGCGGCATCGGCGAATGGCGATGCTGGAGCTACTGCAAAAGCATATACGCCGACGCGATCTGGCCGAATTACAGGATCAATTAATCACGCTATTAACGCAGGAACACCTGACCCGTAGCCAAATCAGCGTGCTGATACACTATATGTTGCAGGTTGGGAATACCACGGACCCCGGCGCGTTGATCCGCAAACTGGCCAGCAGCGCCCCCCAGTATAAGGAGCAACTGATGAGCATTGCCGAATGGCTGGAAGAGAAAGGCAGAGCAGACGGACTGCAAAAAGGAATGCAGCAAGGCTTAGAAGAAGGTCGTCAGGCCGAAGCGCGCAGCATCGCTCTCAAAATGCTCGACAGCGGTCTGGCCCCCGATCTGATCACCCACCTAACCGGACTCTCGCCAGAAGAGCTGTCTGCGCTCTCCCATTAGAGACACTCAGGGCGGCCTGGCCGCCCTGAACAGAACTTAGCCCACCGACGGCGTCGGATCGTCGCCTTTGATTTCGCGTTTAACTTCCGTCACTTCGTCACCTTTCTCATTGCGCAGATGCACTTCAAGCTGGTTAAAAGCGATGTCGATGTTATTTTCACGACACAAACGATCGATGGTCCGGTTCAGCTCATCCACCGTATGGCTGCGATCGCGCAGTTCACGCACGTACAGACGCAGTTCATGATCGAGCGTACTGGCGCCAAACGTGGTAAAGAACACCGCAGGTTCTGGCTCACGCATCACTTTCGGGTGCTCCGTCGCCGCCTGCAACAGCACTTTTTTCACTTTGTCCAGATCCGAGCCATAGGCGACGCCAAGGCGGATCACCAGCCGGGTGGTGGTGTCGGACAGCGACCAGTTGATCAATCGTTCGGTCACGAAGGCTTTGTTCGGAATGATCACCTCTTTACGATCGAAGTCGGTAATGGTGGTCGCACGAATACGGATCTTGCTGACCGTCCCGGAGAAGGTGCCGATAGTCACCGTATCGCCAATGCGTACCGGGCGTTCAAACAGGATAATAATGCCAGAGACGAAGTTACCGAAAATCTCCTGCAAGCCGAAACCAAGACCAACCGATAACGCCGCCGCCAGCCACTGTAGTTTGTCCCACGATACGCCAAGCGATCCGAATACCGTCATCGCGCCAACGGCAATGATGATGTAGTTGAGGATCGTGGTGATCGCATACGAAGCCCCCTGGCGCATTTTCAGTCTGGAAAGTACCAGAACTTCCAGCAGGCCAGGTAAGTTACGGATCAGCGCCCAGGCCACCATTGACACAATAATGGCAAACAGCAGGCTGCCCATCGTAACGTTTTTAACCACCGCGGCGCCCGCTTCCGTGCCGTTGTAGTGCCAGAGCGTGATGCTGTCGAGATAGCTGAACACGGTGATCAGATCGGACCAAATCGCCCAGAACATCACCCCGAACAGGGCAATCATCAGCAGCATGGTGATGCGCAGCGTTTGCTGGTTAACCTGTTCCAGCGCAATAGTCGGTTCTTCCTGCGGCTCCGCGCCTTCCGCCCCCTCTTTCACCAGATTCTGACGACGCGCCAGCGCACGGCGCCAGGCAATACGACGCGCCGCGACGCTCAGGCCGCGTAACACGGTCTGATACAGCAGGTTCCAGATAATCACCAGATAGACGGTTTCAATCCAGCGCCCGGACAGGCGTAGCGTGGTATAGAAATAGCCCGTCGCGGTCAACACCATCAACGCGACGGGAATGATGGAGAGCACGGTAATCGTGATCAGACGTAAACCATGCGACTCCTTATCACGCCAGCTATCGCGGCACATTGGCCACACCAGCAGAGTAATAAGCAGAAGGTTGAGGAAAATCACCACCTGCCCCAGGACATCATCCATCAGATGCAGCGGAGAAAGTTCAGCGACCACCGACCAGAAATGCAGCGGCAGTAGCGCCAGACTGATGCGCACAATCTGGCGGCGCCAGTGGCTGGTCAATTTCGCCGGCATGCCGAAGTGCCGAATGGCAACGCCCTCTTTCTCCAGCACCTTCCAGCACAGACCGAATACCAGCCAGAACAACGCCAGCTTTTTACTGAACGCCCATAACAGGTCGCTAATATTCAACTGCATGGTGAGGAGGATCAGCCCCACCGCAAGGATTATCAGACAAACCGGCAAGGCGCGAATCAGATCGATGAAAATCGCTTTCGGCGTATTGAGCTGGCTGTCGTTACGCAATGATCCCACAGCGGCCGCCAGCTTCTCCTGGTACGCTTTAAGCCATTTCAGTCGCCAGCGAATCACCCCGGCGATCAGCAGCAAAGGCAGTCCCGCGAGGAATGCGATGAATACCGCAGGCCAGGCCTTTTCCCAGTTCACCGTAATTTTCATCGACCTGAACTGATCTTTCAGCGTTTGCGGGAAGGCTTTAATCCAGTCCCAGTCCATCGGGCGGTTACTGTTAACCCAAAAGATTTGCTGAGTCAGGATCTCTTTAAGGTTTTTCGAGACGCTCATCAGCTGCTGTTGATTGATTTGCAGGTTAATGGCCATCATCAGCTGATTACCCAGTTGCTTATTCAACTGATCCAGCAATTCCCTGCGCATATCAACCACTTGCAGCAGCGCATCATGCACTTCGTCATTAACCTCGTCAGTGTGCCCTTCTTCCAGTTTGGCCACAAAGGCATCGTTCTGGAACAAAGCGTCACGCTGCTGGTTAACTTCAAACTGCTCCAGACGCAAATCCGCAATCCGGTTGGTCATATCGACAAGTTCATCTGCCGACGGCAGCGTTTGCTGCTGCTGATACAAGATACGCGACAACAGCAAACTGCCTCTCAGCACCGCAATCTGCTCTTTGATATTGCGCTCTGATTGCAGCGCGCGATCAAGCCAGTTTTTGACTTTGATGTTCTGCTGCATGAGCGCGTTGCCGTTTTCGGTTGCCGTGATCAGGCGCTGGCTCAGTTGATGATTGACATCCAGCTCCTGCTTCACAAGAGGGTTAGCCTGAATACGCGCCGTTTCATCCGGCGAGATCGCCTCCTGCGCCGTCTTCTCGGTTAGCGTCAGACGTTTGCTGTTGACCGCTTCCTGCAAAAGCTGGAGCTGGTGTTCCAGTCGATTGGTGTTCGCCGTGACGTAATCGCGCTGCTTTTGCAGGGTATCCTGCAAAACCGTATTGCCTTCCAGACTTTTGCGCTGCTGATCGATTTGCGCGTTAAGCAACGCCTGTTGCGCCTGTAGCAGAGCCTGTTGACTCGGGCGCAATGCGCCGTCCCCGACACTGGTGCCGTCCAGTCGATTACGGATTTGCTGCATTTGCTGCGACGCGGTATACATCGCGTTTTGCACACGCTCAGGCTGCGTCTGGAGCGAAACCAGCTGACTATTGTAAGTCGCCAGATCGTTTTGCGAGTTCTGCAAATCGTCCAGCACCTGCGCAACCCGAAGTTCCAGCTGGCGCAGCGAAAGCGTGCTCAACGTTTTTCGCGTTTCGTCGTCATTATCCACATCGCTGAGGGCATTCAGCGCGTCCGTCGCCTGACGCATTTTTTCCGGCGCCTGCGCGACTTTCTGACGTAATTGCGTGGTCTCCTCTTTTACCCGATCGATTTTATCAAGCGTGGCGAGCGTATCGATGAGATCCTGCTGGACCAGTTTATCCAGCGCCGAGAGGTCTTTCTGTTTACCCAGCGCATCCAGCTGGCTTTGCACGTCCGCTTTCGACGGCAGATCGCCATTCGTTTGCGCACGGGCAAACGCCGACGACTGACCGCACAGCAATAACACAAAGAAAATGATTGAGATAAAAACAAGATGCGATGAACGTTTATAGAGCTGCAACATAGTCATGGGAGTGAAGGTTTCTGAACCGGAAGAATGACCGGAAATAGTCAAGCCGCAAGAATATCACGGCGGTGACGGACAGAATAGCGGAACAGAAAATGTCCAGGATAATTCCTGGAATGATATCAGGGGCTTTCGAGGGCAGGCGCCGCCCTCAGCGTCGGGCAAAGCAGATACATTTCCAACAAGATGGCGACGTAATCTCGCGCTTCTTTTTTCAGATCAAAGGATTGCGGCGCAAAGAGCCAGTTTTCCATGATGCCGGAAATATAGCCGCGCATTAATATTGCCGCACGACGCGTCATCAGGTTTCCCGGGAGCATTTTTGCTTTAATACAATGTGTTAGCGTTTGTTCAATGCGATCATAGCTTTCCACGCAGATGCTTCGCTGCGCCTGTTGCACTACCGCCATTTCACCCACGAATTCGCATTTGTGGAATATAATTTCCATCAATAAACGTCGGCGCTCTTCCGTCACGGTTGCTTCAAGAAGATGGACTAAAATTTCTCTTAATACTGATAGTGGATCGTCGGGGAATTTTGCCTGATACTCAATCTCAAGCTCACCAATATTGGATTCTGATAGCTCCCAGATTTCACTGAATAAATCCGACTTGTTTTTGAAGTGCCAATAGATTGCACCGCGTGTGACGCCAGCGGCTTTTGCAATCTCCGCGAGCGAAGTGGATGATACCCCTTGTCGCGAGAACAAACGCAGAGCTACATCCAGGATGTGTTGCCGAGTTTCCTGTGCTTGTTGTTTGGTTTTTCGTGCCATATGTCGGTGAATTTACAGGCGTTAGATTTACATACATTTGTGGATGTATGTACCATAGCACGACGATAATATAAACGCAGCAATGGGTTTGTGGACTTTTGACCATTGATCAATTTGAAATCGGACACTCGAGGTTTACATATGAACAAAAACAGAGGGTTTACGCCTCTGGCGGTCGTTCTGATGCTCTCAGGCAGCTTAGCGCTAACAGGATGTGACGACAAACAGGCCCAACAAGGTGGTCAGCAGATGCCAGAAGTTGGGGTTGTGACGCTCAAAACTGAACCTCTACAGATCACTACTGAACTCCCGGGTCGCACCAATGCATACCGTATTGCGGAAGTTCGTCCTCAGGTAAGCGGAATTATCCTGAAACGTAACTTTACGGAAGGCGGCGACATTGAAGCGGGTGTGTCTCTCTATCAGATTGATCCTGCGACTTACCAGGCGGCTTACGAAAGCGCCAAAGGCGATCTCGCTAAAGCGCAGGCGGCTGCAAATATCGCTCAGTTAACGGTTAAACGTTATCAGAAACTGTTGGGTACGAAATACATCAGCCAACAAGACTACGATAGCGCGCTGGCAGATGCGCAACAGGCGAATGCGTCTGTTGTGGCGGCAAAAGCGGCCGTTGAAACCGCACGCATTAATCTGGCGTATACCAAAGTGACCTCCCCGATTAACGGCCGTATCGGTAAATCATCCGTAACGGAAGGCGCGCTGGTACAAAACGGCCAGGCTACCGCCCTCGCGACAGTACAGCAACTCGACCCGATCTATGTGGATGTAACGCAGTCAAGCAACGACTTCCTGCGCCTGAAACAGGAGCTGGCGAGCGGCAAACTGAAGCAAGAGAACGGCAAAGCGAAAGTCGAGCTGGTCACCAGCGACGGCATTACCTATCCGCAATCCGGTACGCTTGAGTTTTCTGACGTCACCGTCGACCAAACCACCGGTTCTATTACGTTACGCGCAATCTTCCCTAACCCGGACCATACCTTACTGCCTGGTATGTTTGTTCGCGCACGTCTGGAAGAAGGCACCAATCCTGATGCATTGCTGGTTCCCCAGCAGGGCGTTACCCGTACGCCACGCGGTGATGCCAGTGCGTTGGTTGTCGGCGCCGATGACAAAGTGGAAACCCGTCAGATCGTCGCAAACCAGGCGATTGGCGATAAGTGGTTAGTCACTGATGGACTCAAATCGGGCGATCGCGTGATTGTTACCGGGCTGCAAAAAGTGCGTCCTGGCGCGCAGGTTAAAGCGCAGGAAGTCACCGCGGATAATGAACAGCAAGCCGCAAGCGCTAACCCGTCTGAACAGTCTAAGTCTTAACTTAAACAGGAGCCGTTAAGACATGCCTAATTTCTTTATCGATCGCCCTATATTTGCGTGGGTGATCGCCATTATCATCATGTTGGCAGGGGGCCTCGCGATCCTCAAACTGCCGGTAGCGCAATATCCAACGATTGCGCCGCCCGCAGTGACGATCTCCGCGACTTACCCTGGCGCTGATGCGAAAACCGTGCAGGACACGGTGACGCAGGTTATCGAACAGAACATGAACGGTATCGATAACCTGATGTACATGTCCTCAAACAGTGACTCCACGGGTACCGTGCAGATCACCCTGACCTTCGAATCCGGTACGGATGCAGATATCGCGCAGGTTCAGGTGCAGAACAAACTGCAACTGGCCATGCCGCTGCTTCCTCAGGAGGTTCAACAGCAGGGTGTGAGCGTTGAGAAATCATCCAGCAGCTTCCTGATGGTTGTGGGCGTCATTAACACCGACGGCACCATGACCCAGGAGGATATTTCTGACTACGTTGCGGCGAACATGAAAGACGCCATCAGCCGTACGTCAGGTGTGGGTGACGTGCAGCTGTTTGGTTCGCAGTACGCGATGCGTATCTGGATGGACCCAACGAAGCTGAACAACTTCCAGCTCACGCCAGTGGATGTGATTAACGCGATCAAAGCGCAGAACGCCCAGGTTGCGGCCGGTCAGCTTGGCGGTACGCCGCCGGTGAAAGGCCAGCAACTGAACGCCTCCATCATCGCGCAAACGCGTCTGACCTCTACGGAAGAGTTCGGTAAAATTCTGCTGAAAGTGAACCAGGACGGCTCCCAGGTTCGCCTGCGCGATGTAGCAAGAATTGAACTGGGCGGTGAGAACTACGACATCATTGCGAAGTTCAACGGACAGCCTGCGTCTGGTCTGGGGATCAAGCTGGCGACCGGTGCGAACGCGCTGGATACCGCAAACGCCATCCGTGCAGAACTGAAGAAGATGGAACCGTTCTTCCCGTCAGGGATGAAGATCGTTTACCCGTATGACACCACCCCGTTCGTGACGATCTCCATTCACGAAGTGGTGAAAACGCTGGTAGAAGCCATCATCCTCGTGTTCCTGGTCATGTACCTGTTCCTGCAAAACTTCCGCGCGACATTGATTCCGACAATCGCGGTGCCGGTGGTGCTGTTGGGGACATTCGCCGTGCTTTCGGCGTTCGGTTTCTCGATAAACACGCTAACAATGTTCGGGATGGTGCTCGCCATCGGCCTGTTGGTGGATGACGCCATCGTGGTGGTAGAGAACGTCGAGCGTGTAATGTCTGAAGAAGGATTGCCGCCGAAAGAAGCCACGCGAAAATCAATGGGCCAGATTCAGGGCGCGCTGGTGGGGATCGCGATGGTGCTGTCAGCGGTATTTATCCCGATGGCCTTCTTCGGCGGGTCTACAGGGGCTATTTATCGTCAGTTCTCCATCACCATTGTGTCCGCAATGGCGCTGTCAGTGCTGGTGGCACTGATCCTGACGCCAGCCCTGTGCGCCACCATGCTTAAGCCGGTTGCCAAAGGCAGCCACGGGTCAACCAAAGGTTTCTTTGGCTGGTTCAATAACATGTTCGAGAAGAGCACGCACCACTACACCGACAGCGTAGGCAACATCCTGCGCAGCACCGGTCGTTATCTGCTGCTCTATCTGATCATCGTTGTCGGCATGGCTTACCTGTTCGTTCGTCTGCCAAGCTCCTTCTTGCCGGACGAGGACCAGGGGGTCTTCCTGAGCATGGCGCAACTGCCAGCGGGCGCAACCCAGGAGCGTACGCAGAAAGTTCTCGATGAGATGACCGACTATTATCTCACCAAAGAGAAAGATAACGTTGAATCCGTCTTTGCGGTTAACGGCTTTGGTTTTGCTGGTCGTGGTCAGAACACCGGTATCGCGTTCGTCTCGTTGAAAGACTGGGCCGACCGTCCGGGGGATGAGAATAAAGTCGATGCGATCACCGGTCGCGCGATGGGCGCATTCTCCCAGATTAAAGATGCGATGGTGTTCGCCTTTAACCTGCCAGCGATTGTCGAACTGGGTACGGCAACGGGCTTCGACTTCCAGTTGATTGACCAGGGCGGCCTCGGTCATGAAAAACTGACGCAGGCACGTAACCAGCTGTTTGGCGAAGTTGCAAAACACCCGGATCTGCTGGTCGGCGTTCGTCCGAACGGTCTGGAAGATACGCCGCAGTTCAAGGTCGATATCGATCAGGAAAAAGCGCAGGCGCTGGGTGTTTCCATTAGCGATATTAACACGACGCTGGGCGCAGCATGGGGCGGCAGCTATGTGAACGACTTCATCGACCGTGGTCGTGTGAAGAAAGTTTACGTCATGTCTGAAGCGAAATACCGTATGTTGCCGGAAGATATCGGAAACTGGTATGTGCGCGGTAGCGATGGTCAGATGGTGCCGTTCTCGGCCTTCTCCTCCTCGCGCTGGGAATACGGTTCACCGCGTCTGGAACGCTATAACGGTCTGCCTTCAATGGAAATCCTCGGCCAGGCGGCACCAGGTAAGAGTACCGGTGAAGCAATGGCGATGATGGAAGAGCTGGCAAGCAAACTGCCATCCGGCATCGGCTACGACTGGACCGGGATGTCTTATCAGGAACGACTGTCCGGCAACCAGGCGCCTGCCCTGTACGCCATTTCACTGATCGTGGTCTTCCTGTGTCTGGCGGCGCTGTATGAGAGCTGGTCTATTCCGTTCTCCGTTATGCTGGTGGTGCCGCTCGGGGTTATCGGCGCGCTGCTGGCGGCAACCTTCCGTGGCCTGACCAACGACGTTTACTTCCAGGTGGGCCTGCTCACAACCATTGGGTTGTCGGCGAAGAACGCGATACTTATCGTCGAATTCGCCAAAGACTTGATGGATAAAGAAGGCAAAGGTCTGATAGAAGCAACGCTGGAAGCGGTACGTATGCGTTTACGCCCGATCCTGATGACGTCTCTGGCGTTTATCCTCGGTGTTATGCCGCTGGTTATCAGCTCTGGCGCAGGTTCCGGCGCGCAGAACGCTGTGGGCACCGGCGTAATGGGCGGGATGGTCACCGCAACGGTTCTGGCTATCTTCTTCGTTCCGGTCTTCTTTGTGGTGGTACGCCGCCGCTTTAGCCGCAAGAGCGAAGACATTGAGCACAGCCATTCGGTAGAGCATCATTGATTCATCTCCTGTGAAAAGGCCGCGCAAGCGGCCTTTTTTCTGGATAAAAATCATAAAAAGCGCTTATTGTTAGTTTGTTTATTCACCGTAGAATAAATAAGACATATAATCCCCAGCGTGCTAAAGGCTATTCTTAGAGAGTCTGGTCATTTCTTATTTTTTCCGTTAATTAAGAAATCATTAAGATTATTCCTGGTATATCGTGAGTGTAACAGCCTTCTTAACAATCGTCGTTAGCACAAATGACGATAACTCAATGATTGCAAAAACAATAAAAAGATCGCCTCATTTCAGGCATCGTCTTTTACGGCTAAAATGTAAAATTGCGTTGGGGCAACATACTTTTACCTAATTGTAATTTTTCGTAATAGGACGATGAAATCTTTTTTAGAGTGGATTATAGTTAAAACATCAGGAGAAGAGCGCAAGTTCCAGGTCAGTTAGTTGTATCCATCCCGAAAGGTGTTCGGTTAGTTCAAGCCACTAAGAAGGGGATGCGTTATGGATGAGTACTCACCCAAAAGACATGATATCGCACAGCTTAAATTTCTCTGTGAAACCCTGTATCATGACTGTCTTGCAAACCTTGAAGAAAGCAACCACGGTTGGGTTAATGACCCTACTTCGGCAATCAATCTTCAGCTCAATGAACTGATAGAGCATATTGCAACCTTCGCACTTAATTATAAAATTAAGTATAATGAGGACAATAAGCTGATTGCACAGATAGATGAATATCTGGATGACACCTTTATGTTGTTCAGCAGTTACGGCATTAATGCGCAGGATCTGCAAAAATGGCGAAAATCAGGAAACCGCCTGTTTCGCTGCTTCGTCAATGCCACCAGGGCGAATCCTGTTAGCTTGTCATGTTAAAAATTATTACAATCATAGGTAAGATTTATGTCCGATAAACCATTAACGAAAACAGATTATTTGATGCGTTTACGACGCTGCCAGACAATAGACACGCTGGAACGTGTAATAGAGAAAAATAAATATGAATTGTCTGACAATGAATTGGCTGTATTTTACTCAGCAGCAGATCACCGTCTTGCAGAATTGACGATGAATAAGCTCTACGACAAGATTCCCACCTCCGTGTGGAAATTCATTCGCTAATTTTTGCATAACGCTATGGAGAATACGTTCGTTCTGCCTGACCGAGGGCTTCCCTGTATTTACCGTTAATTCCTATTTTACGTCTCGTGATTTAGATCACATCAAGGTAACGGGAACGTTCCCTTAAAAGGCGTTGCGCTTTACTGTACTGCGGCAGTTAATCCACAAACAGAAGAGTGCATAATGAGCGAAGAAAAGCAGAAGATGATTGCCGGTGAGTTATATTGCCCGGCCGATGAGACATTGCGCAACGACCGCCTGCGGGCGCGCCAGTTGCTTCATCGATACAACCACTCCGCACCGGACGAGAAGAATGCGCGACAGGCTATTCTGAGCGACCTGCTAGGCCAGAGCGACGGTGCGTATATTGAGCCCTCCTTCCGCTGTGATTACGGTTACAATATTTACCTCGGCAAAGCATTTTACGCTAACTTCGACTGTGTGATGCTGGATGTCTGCCCGATTCATATCGGCGACAATTGTATGCTCGCGCCTGGCGTGCATATCTATACGGCGACGCACCCGCTGGATGCCACAGAACGCAACAGCGGTAGGGAACTGGGTAAACCTGTAACCATCGGGAATAATGTCTGGATCGGCGGTCGCGCCGTGATTAACCCTGGCGTCACCATTGGCGATAACGCCGTTATCGCATCAGGCGCCGTCGTGACCAAAAGCGTTCCGGCCAACGTTGTGGTCGGTGGAAATCCCGCGCGAATCATTAAAACGCTGTAAAGCGAATTGTAACTGTTATGATAAATTGTGGTTAATCTGTTACTTTTTTCATGAAGTTCGCCCTTCTAAAATGGGCTGTTCCCTGAATGTTACAGAAATCACAAAGGCAAATGATGACAGAAATACAGCGCCTGCTGACGGAAACGATTGACGATCTCAATGCTCGCGAGAAACGCGACAACAGACCGCGTTTCAGTATTAGTTTTATTCGCAAACATCCGGGGCTGTTTATTGGCATGTATATCGCCTGGTTTGCCACGCTGGCCGTCATGCTGCAATCAGACACGCTGGTGGATTCAGTGTGGCTGCTGGTCGTATTATTCGTCCTGTTGAATGGTTTTTTCTTTTTTGATGTCGCCCCGCGTTATCGCTACGAGGATATCGACGTGCTGGATTTCAGGGTTTGCTATAACGGAGAATGGTATAACACGCGCTTCGTTCCTCCTGCGCTGATCCACGCTATTCTTCAGTCACCGCATGTTGGCAGCGACCAGAAAGCACAATTACAGAAGATGATAACGCGTAAAGGCGAACTCTCTTTCTACGATGTTTTCACGCTCACTCGCACAGAAACAAGCCGCTAGTTTTCTCACTGTTGCAGATGTAAAAAGTGCGTACCGTCCCTGGCACGCACTGTAGTCCCTGCAATGTTGGCAAATCATTAACGTCTTTTTTTACGACCCTGCACCGCTTTAAAACGTGGATTGGATTTGCAGATCACATATAAACGCCCTTTGCGTTTAACTATCTGGCAGTCCGGGTGCCGCTGCTTTGCGCTACGCAATGAATTCAGTACCTGCATCTTATCCTCGCTTAGCGCCAATAAAATTTCCGAAACGTTTCTGGAAACGTGCTGCGCTGCCTTCGTTATCAAAGGTTTTTTGTTTTCCGGTGTAATAAGGGTGTGATTTAGAAGACACCTCAATGGTGACATACGGATAAGTCACGCCCTCAAGCTCAATCTCACGCTCGGTTTTGATCGTTGACCCCACCTTAAAGTATTCATTCGCACTGGTATCGTGGAACACCACGGTGCGATAGGCAGGATGGATATTCGGTTTCATGACAGCCTCAATATTATGTTATAACGTAACAATAAAATACGCCGCAAATTGCCGCTTTTCAACCCTCATAATGATGTGGTTATCCTTCAACATTGTACGTTTTAAGTCGAAACAAGCCCTTATTGAGCCAGAAAGAGCAAAAGCAGTTAGAATAACGTGATTAAACGAAGGGCTTTTTTACGTTCAGATATACTCGCCATATGCTGCATCAATAAGGATATCACCGTGACAACACGACATTTGGTCAGCCTGGTCACAGGGGTGCTCATTCTGTCTGTCCTTGCCCCTGTGGGATTAAGCCTCTGGCTCGCTCATCGCCAGGTTGAAAAGAAATTTATTGAGGAACTTAACGTCTATTCATCACGCGTAGCCTTACGCGCTGACAAAGTTGCCTCCCAGAGCAAACTGGCGTTAGGCCAGCTAAACGCCTTTCGCGGTACGCCTTGTAGTAATGCGCATTTACTGACAATGCGCCGAATATCTTACAGTCTGCGCTACATTCAGGAAGTGCTATATCTCGACCAAAATATGCCTGTTTGCTCATCGCTGGAGCAAAAAAGCGCCCCCTTCGTTTTCCCCAAACCGGAAAAGATCACCCAGGACGGCTACCGCATATGGCTTACCTCGCAAAATGATTTAGGGCTCAAGCGCTTTATGGTCGCTGTGGGTAAAGGACACTATGTGGTCATGATGGACCCCGCCTCCTTCATTGATGTGATCCCATTTAGTTCATGGCATATTGATGCCGCTATTATTGGCGAAGCAAATAACATCGTGGCCGCCAGTAGCAATCGGCTCGATCCCGACATTATTCGACAATTGCAGCAGTCGCCCGGTCAATACCGGGAAGATCGCAACAGTGTCTACACAATTCAGCGCTCTCCTGAAATGAACATCGCCATCGTGACCTGGGCCTCCACGCTGCCACTACAAAAGAACTGGTATCGCCAGGCTTTTATCTGGCTGCCGCTGGGGATGATGGCGAGCCTGCTGGCGGCGGCGTTTATTCTGCGCATTCTTCGCCGCTTACAATCACCGCACCACCGTTTACTGGACGCCATCCATAACCGTGATATTAAGGTGCATTATCAGCCGATTATTTCGCTGAGTAGCGGGAAGATAGCAGGCGCGGAAGCACTGGCTCGCTGGCCGCAAACCGACGGCAGCTACCTTTCGCCAGAAATATTTATTCCCCTCGCAGAACAAACGGGGCTTTCCGAACCGCTCACCCACCTGATTTTAGAGACCGTTTTTGAGGAGATGGGAACATGGCTGCGACAACACCCTGAGCAGCACATTTCTATCAATATTGAGGCAACGACCCTTGCGTCAGAGAAACTTCCGGTACATCTCAGCCAGTTGCTTAACCGGAGTCAGATTTCACCGTCGCAAATCGCCCTGGAGCTGACCGAGCGTGAGTTTGCCGATCCCAAAACCAGCGCGCCAGTCATTGCCAGATACCGCAAAGCCGGTCACGCGATTTATCTTGATGACTTTGGCACTGGCTATTCCAGTCTTTGCTACTTACAGAATCTGGACGTGGATATTCTGAAGATCGACAAGTCCTTTGTTGATGCGCTGGCCTACAAAAATGTGACGCCGCATATTATTGAAATGGCGAAAACGCTGAAGCTGAAAATGGTGGCGGAAGGTATTGAAACGACGCATCAGGAGGACTGGTTACGCCAGCACGGCGTGCAGTATGGTCAGGGATGGCTTTACAGCAAAGCGCTGCCCGCCGCAGAATTTATTTTGTGGGCGGAAAAACGGATTTAGAATGGGGACGGCTGGCGGCACGCCGCACAGCCTGCCGCTTCAGTCATCCAGAATGGGAGAGAATCCGCCGTAAATCATGCGCTTGCCATCAAAAGGCATGGCATCGCCAAACTCCTTCATTCGTGGGTCTGACATCATTTTCTGATTCGCCGCGTCGCGAACCTCTTTCGAAGGGTATTCAATCCAGCTAAACACCACCTCTTCGTGATCTTCCGCTTTCACCGCCATGCGAAAGTCAGTCAATTTGCCGTCCGGCACATCATCAGCCCAACACTCAACGACGCGTAACGCCCCAAACTCTTTAAAGAGAGGAGCCGCTTTTGCCGCCATTTCCCGATACGCCTCCTTGTTTTCAGCAGGTACGGCAACCACAAAACCATCAACATACTTCATGAGAAAAACCTCCGAAGCGTACTGCGCGGCAAGCCAATTCTGGCCGCGTCAGTCGTTGTTAAGTCTAGTCGCCATCGCGTTACTCTGCTGTGGGCGAATGACGAACCCGAATGCGTGCCCGGGGTTGATAGCGAAACCACGGCAAGCAGATCTGAATCAGCGGCCCGATAGCCAGCGCATACAATACCGTACCGACGCCCAGCGTCCCCCCCAGCAACCAGCCGCTCAGTAATACCGAAACTTCAATCGCCGTACGGATGGCGCGTATCGACCAACCGGTGCGCGCGTGAATCCCGGTCATCAGGCCATCTCGCGGGCCTGCGCCGAAACCGGCCCCAATATACATGCTGGTCGCCAGCGCGTTGACCACTACAGCGGAGATCAACAGAACACTGCGGACAAGCAACGACTCAAAAGCGGGCAATACGGCCAGCGCAACATCCGCCGCCAGTCCAATAACGATCACGTTGCTGATGGTGCCAAGACCCGGGCGTTGACGCAGCGGAATCCACAGTAATAACACCAGCACGCCAACGGCGATAATCACCATGCCAATGTTCATTGACAGCAAATTCGCCACGCCAAGGTGGAAAACGTTCCACGGATCGGCCCCTAAGTCCGCACGCACAAACATTGCTGTCGATACGCCATAAAGAGCCAGACCGGTATACAGTTGAATCAGACGACGCAGCATTCTTCCATTCTCCCCGTTCAGATACCTTTCATCTTCACCGCAATTGGCACTATGATTAATGTCCAGTTTTAAAAAAGTGGACTGCTATGTCATCACGCCGCTATGGAAGCCAGTCTCTTCAGCGCCTGCTTGGGCACTGGCAGGAGACTCCCTCACGTACTCCTGTCTGGCGTCAGCTGGCGGAGGCCCTGCGTCTGCTGATTCTTGATGGCCGACTGGCGCTCGATAGCCGACTGCCCGGCGAACGCGAACTGGCCGCCGTATTGAAGATCAGCCGAACAACCGTCGCCAGCGCAATGGCGCAACTTCGGGAAGAAGGCTATCTGGAAAGCCGTCAGGGTAGCGGTTCGCGGGTGATCTTACCGGATGCCATCCACCCTGTGCCCACGCGCGGCGGAGCCAATATGGCATTGGATCTCTCTACCGCCGCGCTCAGCGCAGGCCCTGAAATTCACCAGGCTTACCAGCAGGCGCTTTGCGCAATGCCGCAGCATCTGCTGAGTTCCGGGTATCTGCCGCAAGGCCTGCTCTCTTTACGTGAATCTATCGCCCGGCACTATTGCGAGCGCGGCTTGCCAACCCGCCCTGATGAAATCATGGTGGTCAATGGCGCCGTGAGCGGGCTGGCGCTGCTCCTGCGACTCCTGACGGGCCCGGGCGATCGCGTGGTGGTGGATCACCCGACCTACCCGCTCGCGATCGCCGCGATTCAGGGAGCCTCCTGTCGCCCCGTTGGCGTCTCATTGCCCGAACAGGGCTGGGACACCGCCGGTCTGATGGCGACCATTGCGCAGACCGCGCCGAGAATGGTTTATCTGATGCCGGATTTCCATAATCCCACCGGGCGCTGTATGGATGCCGCCACGCGGCAAGCGGTCGCGGATATTGCCGCCAGAACGCATACCACGCTGGTTGTGGACGAGACGATGGTTAATTTGTGGTACGACGCCCCGCCGCCGCCCCCACTCGCGCATTACAATGCCGACGCGCCGATTATTATGCTGGGATCGGCAGGAAAAAGTTTCTGGGGCGGGTTACGTCTGGGGTGGGTTCGCGCCTCATCACGGACAATCGCCGCGCTGGTACAAACCCGGGATACGTTTGATTTAGGATCGCCGGTACTGGAGCAGTTAGCGACCGGCTGGCTGCTTGATAATGCCGCCAGCTTTCTTCCTGACAGACGGCAGTTGCTGTCCCAACGACGCGACCTGTGTTGTGAACTGATGCACGCGCATTTTCCTGAATGGCGCTTCAGGCAGCCGCAGGGCGGACTCTCTTTTTGGGTGGAGTTACCCGACACGCTGGCCACGCTCTTTGCAACGCGCGCTGAAAGCGAAGGGATTCAACTGGGCACCGGTACGCGTTTTGGTCTCGCGGGTGCGTTTGATCGTTTCTTACGTATGCCGTTCACCCTGCCGGATGAAACACTGCGATCGGCTTTTCAGACATTACAGCCGATATGGGACAACCTGCGCTCACAAAACAGCGCAGGGAAAATACGCAAAATTATCTAATATGGCCTGTCATCGTCGTTTTATTGCTGGCGTGGGACGGGGAAACCTTTCAGGGAAATAATGAAGTTCTCGCCGTCTTTCTTTATTTTTGCCCCGGCATCGCACCAGTCGGAGGCAATACGAAAGAATTCATCACTACCAACATTCCAGTTAAGACGAACATGCTTCACATAGCCGGAACGCAGTAATTCGCAGGCTTCGCCATAATTACTGGCGATTGAGAGTTGTTGTTTCATTTTTTCTTCTTGAGTAATCTGCGTAATGCTTTGATTTCTTTAGGAGTAAGCGGCTCATCCACGGATTCTTCCGTATGCTGACTGTCGATATCACTCGCCGAGACTCCCGCCTCTTCTGCGGCCTCAAATGCAATCAGCAGCAGTTTTTCTGTGGTGATACTTAAGTTCTCATTATTTGCTTCGGCATAATGGCGAAGCTTCTCTTTTAACGTCTCATCGATTTTGACATTTAGTACAGCAGTAGCCATCGTAAAGAGTCCTTGTAAACAGGCAAAACACGTCGTGTGCGACACAGCTATCGTCACCGCGTGAATATCAGGGCACAAACTGATTAATAACGTCCCGATAACACTCTGCCAGCATTTGATGACAAAATAATGACGTTAATATGACAAGAGGAGGAAAATGAAGAGGTTGCCGGACGGCAGAATTGGGTGGGGGCCCTGCCAGCTACATCCCGGCACACACGTCATCTGCTCTGGCTGCTTCCTTCCGGACCTGACCTGGTAAACAGAGTAGCGTTGCGGGAGAACCAACAGAGCCCCCATTGAGAGCGTTGTTAACCAACGCGCAGGCGCATTATCACTGCTGGCCCCTGTAAATGCAACCCATCCAATATCGGATGCTGTTTTCTTGCGCAATGAGGCTTCACTCCCCGGCGATTCACGATTATGCTGGAAGATTATCGCAGGAATGAATGATGGACAGACAAGACACTTTCCCCCAACGCGTCTGGCAAATCGTGGCCTCAATCCCCGAAGGGTTTGTCACGACTTATGGCGACGTCGCCCGCCTCGCCGGTTCACCTCGTGCCGCGCGTCAGGTCGGCGGCGTATTAAAACGATTGCCGGAAGGCAGCACCCTCCCCTGGCATCGGGTCGTGAATCGTCATGGCGCCATCTCCCTGACCGGGCCAGACCTGCAACGCCAACGTCAGGCGTTACTGTCAGAAGGCGTGGTGGTCTCGGGGAGTGGGCAAATCGATATGCAACGATATCGCTGGATTTATTAACCCTCTCCGGCCGGAGAGGGTTGTCCTGTGAGAGCTTAGTACTGTGTCGGCGCCGGTACGGCGGAAGACGGGTTCACCTGCGTCGGTGACGTTGACGGTACGGTTGTCGCTGCGCCGCCGCTGGCCTGAACAGGCACTGCCGTTTGCTGAACCGGCACCAGCGTCAGATCCGCTTTCGTGCCGCCCTGATTAATGACTGGCTGTACGGTATCGGTGATAAAGACCAGTTTGTCATTAATCGTCACGGCGGCGCTCAACAGAATCCGCGCATTTGGCTGGATGTCAGCCGGGTTAAACGGCAGTACAAAGCTAAATGGCGACTGTTTCCCCTCGGTGCGCACCGCTTTCTGCGACAGCACTTTCGACGGCGCATCCGCCAGTGAGGCATCAGACAGCGTCACGGTCAGTACGGCATCCGGTGGCAGGGCCACTTTCTGACGGATCCAGACAGTACCGGAGACATTAGGTTGCTGAATAGTTGACTGTGTAGCCACGCCAGAAGTATTTGGGTCAGGCGCAGGCGTCTGGATATCTGCGCTTCTGTCTGCGCAGGCTGCCAGAGCAACCGCAACCGCTAAACCACTTACCATGTGCACGAGTTTCATTAAATTCTCCTTATCATCAATGCATCAGCGGGAGGTGCTTTACCCGCCGGAAGAGTGGTTAACAAAGACATAACGTGACTAAGTGTGGCATATCTCACTTATTTTTGCCTGGAATTAGTCCGTAATTCAGACTATTGCACCCATCGGACCACTTTCAAAATTGCGTTATACTCTGCCTACCTCGCTTCGGCGCCGTTGTTACCTGGAGAGCACGTATGAGTCAGGCACTGAATAATTTGCTGTCATTGTTAGATCTGGAAAAAATTGAAGAAGGACTCTTTCGGGGCCAAAGTGAAGACTTAGGATTACGTCAGGTTTTTGGTGGTCAGGTGGTCGGTCAGGCGCTGTATGCCGCCAAAGAGACCGTACCTGAACAACGTCTGGTTCACTCTTTTCACAGCTACTTTCTGCGCCCCGGCGACAGCCTGAAGCCCATTATTTACGATGTGGAAGTTCTGCGCGACGGCAACAGTTTCAGCGCGCGTCGCGTCGCCGCCATCCAGAACGGGAAGCCTATTTTCTATATGACAGCCTCCTTCCAGGCGCCGGAAGAGGGATTTGAGCATCAGAAAACCATGCCGGACGCCCCTGCGCCGGAAACGCTGCAATCGGAGACGGAGATCGCCCGCTCATTGGCGCATCTGCTGCCGCCCGTGCTGAAAGAGAAATTTATCAGCGACCGCCCGCTGGAGATCCGCCCGGTGGAGTTCCACAACCCGTTAAAAGGCCACGTTGCGAACCCGACGCGTCAGGTCTGGATCCGCGCCAACGGTACGATACCGGATGATATCCGCATTCATCAGTATCTGCTGGGTTATGCTTCCGATCTGAATTTCCTGCCCGTCGCGCTGCAACCCTACGGCATCGGCTTCCTGGAGAAAGGTCTGCAAATTGCCACGATCGACCATTCAATGTGGTTCCATCGCCCTTTCAACATGAACGAATGGTTGCTGTACAGCGTAGAGAGCACCTCGGCTTCCAGCGCCCGTGGTTTTGTTCGTGGGGAGTTTTACACGCGGGATGGCGTGATGGTCGCGTCGACCGTTCAGGAAGGCGTGATGCGCAATCGCAATTGAAAATGGCCGAATGGCGACGCACAAGCGTCGCCTCCGGCCTGTTGATGATCAGGCGTTATACGCATTCTCGCCGTGGCTGTTGACGTCCAGACCTTCGCGCTCCTGCTCTTCCGGTACGCGCAGCCCAACGGTGATATCCGCCAGTTTGTAGCCGATAAACGCCACTACGCCAGACCAGACGATGGTGATAGCGATACTCTCCAGCTGCACCAGCAGCTGATGCCCCATCGTCACGCCTTCGGCAAACCCTACACCGCCGAGGGTGGTGGACGCAAAGATCCCGGTCAGGATACACCCAACGATGCCGCAAACGCCGTGGATGCCAAACACATCGCAAGGATCGTCCACACGCAGCAGACGTTTAAGCATCGTCACGCCCCACAGACCCGCCAGCCCCGCAACGACACCGAGAATCAACGCGCCGCCGACGCCAATGTAACCACAGGCTGGCGTTATGCCGACCAGTCCCGCGATAGCGCCGGAGCAGGCGCCCAGCAGAGACGGTTTACCGCGCAGCGCCCACTCGCCGAAAATCCACCCCAGAATAGCGGCAGCCGTTGCCACCACGGTGTTAACAAAGGCCAGTGCAGCAATCTCGTTCGCCATGCCCGCCGACCCGGCGTTAAAGCCAAACCAGCCGATATAGAGGATCGCGGTGCCGGTGAAAACCATCGGCAGGTTATGGGGTTTGAACGCCTCTTTACCAAAGCCGACACGCTTGCCAATCAGATAAGCGCCCACAAGACCAGCAATCGCCGCATTGATATGCACGACCGTACCGCCCGCAAAATCCAGCGCGCCGTGAGAAGCCAGCAAACCGCCGCCCCAGACCATATGCGCAATCGGGATATAGGAGAGCGTCAGCCACACCACCACGAAAATCAGTACCGCAGAGAAGCGGATACGTTCAGCCAGCGCCCCTACGATCAGCCCGACGGTAATGCAGGCGAAAGAGCCCTGGAAAGCAACGTGAATATACTGGTAGAAACTGCCCATCACTGCCGTAAGTTCAATATTTTTCAGCATCACCCAGTTGAAGTCGCCAAAGAAGTTGTTCCCCTCGCCAAAGGCCAGCGAATAGCCGTAAACAACCCACAAAATACAGACCAGCGCGAAGGTGACGGCAACCTGCGTCAACATCGACAGCACGTTCTTTCCACGGATCAATCCGCCATAGAACAGAGCAATGCCCGGAATGGTCATGAACAGCACCAGCGCGGTGCAAATCATCATAAAGGCATTGTCGGCTTTATCCACAACCGCCGGAGCCGCCATTGCCAGACCTGGAAGCAAAGCCAGTGAAGCAAGGCCAGTTTTCATCGTTGCTATCTTCATCTTTTCGTTCCCTATCACTGTGTGCCAGGAGTTACAGTGCCGCTTCGTCGGCTTCGCCGGTACGAATACGAATGACACGTTGCAGCTCAGCGACAAAAATTTTGCCGTCGCCAATTTTTCCGGTGTAGGCCGCCTTGCTGATGACCTCAATGACTTCATCAAGCTGGTCGTCGGCAATCGCCACATCAATCTTCACTTTGGGCAAGAAGTTGACGCTGTATTCCGCACCGCGGTACAGCTCGGCATGGCCTTTCTGACGCCCGAAGCCTTTCACTTCGGTGACTGTCAGCCCTTGAATACCAATCGAAGACAGTGCTTCACGGACGTCTTCCAGTTTGAACGGTTTGATTACCACGGTAACCAGCTTCATAGATCCCCTCCTGTCAGAATTCGATAATGTCTGCCGCTTCACGACAGGGATATTGCAAGGGGTGTGCCAGAAATGAAAAACGCGGGATAATTCAGGCTTGTAGGGTGCGGCAGAGGAAGGAGAAGAAAAAACGCACTATAACGGTGCATGGTACGTTACATTTTTGCACCAGATTGTTGATTGCCGGTTGGCGGCGTAAGCACCTTATCCGGCCTACAAGAGCGCATTGTCCGTAGGCCTGATAAGCGCAGCGCCATCAGGCGCTGAGCGATTCCTCACGCGCGCTGGCCGCCAGCTCTTCACCGGCAAGCTGTAGTTGGTACATCTGCCAGTAACGCCCTTGCGCTTCAAGCAGTTGTTGATGCGTACCGCGCTCGACCGCCTGCCCGCGATGCAGCACCAGAATGGTGTCCGCATCAACAATGGTTGACAGGCGATGTGCAATCACCACCAGCGTGGTGTGTTCACGCACTGCCGCCAGCGCTTGCTGAATCGCCTGCTCAGTACCGGAGTCAATGCTGGCGGTGGCTTCATCCAGAATCAGAACCTGCGGCGTATCAACCAGCACCCGCGCCAGCGCCAGCAGCTGTTTCTGCCCGACGGACAGATTATTGCCCTGCTCGCCCAGCCGGGTGTGGATACCCTCGCTCAGACTACGCGCCAGCTCCGCCAGTTGCACGGTTTCCAGCGCCTGCCAGACCTGTTCCTCAGAAATATCGCGCCCCAGCGTGACGTTTGCCAGGAACGTATCCGCCATCACCACCGGGTCCTGCTGCACCATCGCGACTCCCTGACGTAAAACCCCGTGGCTCAACGTTGACAGCGAACGGTCGTCAAGGCGAATGTCTCCCTGTGTAAGCGGGTAATACCCCATCAGCAGGCTGGCGAGGGTACTCTTGCCGCTGCCGGTATGCCCGACCAGCGCCACAAAGCTGCGCGACGGAACGGAGAGCGTAATGTTTTGCAGCACCAGATTGTCGTCACGGTAGGCGAAGGAGACATCATCAACGTCAATCCTGCCCGACTGCAACGGGCGCTCATCCCGACCATAATCCTGGCGTGGGCCGTCCATCAGTTCGAATACGCGCTCCCCCGCCACCGCAGCCTGTTGCAACATCGACTGTTGGGTCGTCAGTTCAATCAATGGCTCGTTCAGACGCCCCAGATAGCTGATAAAGGCGTACAACACCCCGACTTCAATGGTGCCGCGCGAGGTAAAGCTAAACAGCATCAGTAATCCGCAGAGGATCAGCGCGGAGAAAAGGCTGAGCAGCGGGCGCAATAAAAAGCCGTCCAGTCGCAGGGTCTGCATCCGCGCCATATAGTGCGAGCGGCTGGCCTCCCCCATTCTCTCGCCGAACCGCGCCTGCTGGCGGAACTGCTGAATAACGCTCATGCCGTTAATGACCTCATTGAAGCCATCATTGATGTCCGCCAGATATGTCCGCACGCGGCGCACAATCGGCGTGCTATAGCGCTGGTAAATCACCATCACCACCAGCACCGCCGGGAAAATCGCCATCGCGACCAGCGCCATCCGCCAGTCGAGGCTGAACATGGCGACCAGCATCGCGCCAATTAACGCCGCGCTACGCAGCACCGTCGCCACGACCGTGACGTAAAGGTCGCGGATGACTTCCGTATCATTGGTCACGCGAGAGATCAGTTGCCCCACCGGCTGCGTGTCAAAGGCGCTCAGTGGCTGGCGCAAAGCGGCATCCATCACATCGGTACGCAGTTGTTGCACTACGCCGACGGCCGCCTGATTAAACAACAGCGACTGCGCATAATGCAGCCCCGCCGCCAGAAACTGTAAGCCAATGTACGCCGCCACCAGCCCCGCGACCGTGCCCAGCGGCAGGTGGCTCTTCGCGACCATATTGTCGATAAAGTAGCTGATAAGTAACGGGCCGCTGACTTCCGCCGCCGCCGCGATCCACAGCATCACCACGGCGATGGCAAGCGGTTTACGCCACGGCGAACCATACGCCAGCAGCCTTTTCAGGGTCGGCCATAACTGTCCAAAACTACGCATCTGCCGTCTCCTCGTTGATTTCAGGAGCGTCAGTCAGCGTCGCCTCCAGTTGCTGATAGCGATACATATCGCGATACCAGCCCGTTTGCAGCACTAATTCATCATGATCGCCACGCTGGGCGATATGGCCATGCTGCATCACGATAATCTCGTTGGCTTCCGTCAGAGCGGATAAGCGGTGCGCGCTAATAATCACGGTGCGCCCCTCTCCCCACTGGCGTAAATTATGCAGAATCTGGTGTTCGGTACGGCCATCCACCGCCGACAGCGCATCATCCAGAATCAGGATTTCCGCATTGAGCAGTAACGCGCGCGCAATAGAAATGCGCTGTTTTTGCCCGCCGGACAGCATGACGCCGCGTTCGCCCACTTCGGTGTCATATCCTTGAGGCAGACGCAAAATATCCTCATGCACGCTGGCCAGCCGCGCCACCTGTTCAATCTCTTCCTGCGTCGCGTTTGGGCGCCCCAGCGCGATGTTATTGCCGACCGTGTCGGAGAACAGGAACGGCGTCTGGCTGACGACCGCCAGGCGACTGCGCCAGCTATCAAGCTGCAAGCGCGTCAGCGGAATATCATGAAAACGGATATCCCCCTGCGTAATATCGAAATGGCGCTGAATAAGCGAAAGAAGAGTGCTTTTCCCCGCGCCCGTCGGCCCGCAGATCCCCAGCATCTGCCCTGGCTCAAGCTGGAATTGCACATTTTCCAGCGCCGGATGCGCGGTTTGCGGGTAGCTGAATTCACGAATGGAGACCGTCAGCGCTCCCCGCCCTTCCGGCACCGCCTCCGTTCCGTCGTTGACGACCGGCGCTTCCGCCAGCATCGCGCGGATACGGCTGTACGCTGCGCTACCGCGTTCCACAATGTTAAACATCCAGGCCAGCGCTAACATAGGCCAGATCATCAGCCCGAGGTACATCATAAAGCTGGTCAATTCCCCAAGCGTCAGCGTACCGTGCACTACCATCCAGCTTCCGCCGCCGATGGCGAGCAGATTAGCCATGCCGATGGCAATATAAATCGTGGGATCAAAACGGGCGTCGATACGCGCTACCCGCATATTTTTCTTCCCGGTGTCTTCCGCGTCCGCCGCAAACAGCGACGACTGTCGATCTTCAAGGCCAAAGGCTTTGATCATGCGAATGCTAGTCAGGCTCTCCTGGGTACGATCGTTCAGACTGGAAAACGCCGCCTGCGCCAGTTTGAAGCGGTTATGCAGACGGTCGCCGTAGCGCTTGATCATCAGCGCCATAATCGGCATAGGCAGCAGCGCGAACAGCGTCAGTTGCCAACTGAGCTGCGTTGACATCACGATCAGCACGGCGCAGCCCATCACCAGCGAATCCACCAGCGTGAGCACCCCTTCACCGGCGGCAAAGACGACACGATCGACGTCGTTAGTCGCGCGCGCCATTAAGTCGCCGGTGCGATGTCGCAGATAAAATTCAGGATGCTGACGACTGAGCTGGCGGTAGTAATCTTCACGCAGTTCAACCGCCAGTTGATAAGAGGCGCCGAACAGCAACACGCGCCAGACATAGCGCAACAAATAGACGATTACCGCAACCATGGCCATCGTGCCCACCCACATCAATACCTGGCCGGTAGTGAAATGTTGCGCAGTGACGCCATCCACAACGATCCCGACCACTTTGGGCGGGATCAGCTGAAGGACAGCGATAATGATAAGCAAGGCCACGGCGCCGAGATAGCGACGCCACTCCCGACGGAAGTACCAGCTTAATTGAGCAAATAATCGCACGCGTTATATCCTGACATGATTTCCGGCAATATTTTCCGGGAGAATTATTCAATAGGCAGAGCGGTTGTGTACTTAATCTGTTCCATCGCAAAGCTCGACGTTACGTCTGACAATCCCGGAACACTGTTCACCAGACGTTTGTAGAAGTCGTCATAACGCTTCATATCTGCTACCTGAACCCGCATCAGATAGTCGTATTCCCCGGCCATACGCCAGAACCCCAGCACTTCCGGCATTTCGGTGACCACCGTCACGAAGCGGCTGTACCATTCACTGCTGTGATGCTGGGTTTTGATCAGTACGAACGCCGTTAACCCCAGACCCAATTTCTCTGGGTCCAGCAGCGCGACTTTACCGAGGAGAATGCCGTCGTCTTCCAGACGTTTCAGCCGTTTCCAGCAGGGTGTGGTGGTCAGATTAACGGCATCGGCCAGCGCCTGCAAAGAGAGGGTGCAGTCCTGCTGCAACAAAAGCAGCAGCTTACGGTCAATTTTATCTAACATACCCACCCCACAGAGAAGATTTTTCTCCTTACATTCTATTTTAAAGGTGAAATGGCAACAATTTTTTCCGTGCTTTTCGCTAATCTGGGCACAAAATGACAAATGGAAATTAATGATGAATAGCACCTGGGTTAAAAACGCCATTAATGAAATTAACGCTGACTATCAGCGTTCAGCCGACACGCATCTGATCCGGTTGTCGCTACCGGCGTTTCCGGGCATCCAGATCTACCTGAAGGATGAAAGCACCCATCCGACCGGCAGCCTGAAGCACCGTCTGGCGCGTTCATTGTTCCTGTATGGGTTGTGTAACGGCTGGATTAAAGAAAACACAACCATTATTGAATCCTCCTCCGGTTCAACGGCGGTTTCCGAAGCCTGGTTCGCCCGACTGCTCGGCCTGCCGTTTATCGCGGTAATGCCTTCCTGCACGGCAAAACGCAAAATCGAACAAATTGCGTTTTATGGCGGTCGCTGCCACTTTGTCGAAAGCGCCTGCGAGATTTACGCCGCCTCCGAGCAGCTGGCGCACGAACTGAACGGTCACTATATGGATCAGTTCACCTATGCCGAACGCGCCACCGACTGGCGCGGCAATAATAATATCGCCGACAGTATTTTCCATCAGATGCAGCGTGAGCCGAATCCGGTGCCGAAGCATATCGTGATGAGCGCGGGGACGGGCGGCACGTCAGCGACAATTGGCCGCTATATTCGCTGTCATGGGTATGACACGCGCCTGATGGTGGTTGACCCGGAAAACTCGGTCTTCCTGCCCTACTGGCAGGATCGCGACGCCACATTGCGCAGCCCGGTGGGCAGCAAAATTGAGGGGATTGGCCGCCCGCGCGTGGAACCCTCCTTCATCCCGGATGTGGTGGACGAAATGCTGCGCGTACCCGACGCCGCCAGCGTCGCGACCGCGCACTGGCTGGAAACACAGCTGGGCCGTAAAGTGGGTGCCTCCACCGGCACTAATATGTGGGGAACGTTGCAGATTGCGGCCAGAATGCGCGACGCCGGAGAGACCGGTTCTCTCGTCACGCTGCTGTGTGACAGCGGCGAACGCTATCTCGACACCTATTACAATCCCCAGTGGGTTAACGATCACATTGGCGATTTAGCGCCGTGGCAGGCGGAAATTGCCCAACTGCTGAACGTCCGTTAAGCGGCATAAAAAAAGCCAGGCTTTACGGGCCTGGCTTGCTGGAAAGGATCGCTCATTCGGGGGAATAAGGTAGATGCGGATTATCCAGCCAATGCGTTAAAAAGTGAGAGACCGCCTGATTACGACAATGGCCAATCACTGAAAGATGAGGCAGTTCAGCGATCAGTTGCGGCATCGCGTTGCCCATAATCAAACCACGTCCCACGCTCTCCAGCATTTCGCGATCGTTCATCGCATCGCCAAACGCCATGCATTCCGTCAGCGACAGCCCCAAATGGTCGCTTAATACCGCCAGCGCGGAACCTTTATTACAGCCGAGCGGCAGCACTTCCAGGCAATCCACAGCGGAAAAGCAGAGATTCGCCCGCTCACCCAGCGCCTCATTCAGTTGAATACGCAGCCGGATCAGATCGTCGTGATCGCCACAGAAACAGATCTTCGTGACCTGGTGGGCCGGGATACGTTTGACATCCACGATCTGATAGTGGAACCCGCTGTAGACATGCGCCTGTAATAGCGCGGGGATCGCGCTCCCCGTAAACCAGCCGTTATCGTTGAATACGTGCATACTGGCCCGGGTATCCCACGCCTGGTGCAATACGCGATCCGCAATGGCGGGGTCCAGATCCTGGCGATGCAGCATATCGCCTTCCTGCGAATGAATGCGCGTCCCGTTGCCGGTTATCAAAAACGCATCCATTGAGATGGCCCCCAGAATATGCCGCATTTCCAGCACATGCCGACCGGTCGCAAACGTCAAAGTGATATCGCGTTCACGCAGGCGCGCCAGCGTTGCAAGGGTCTCATGACCCAGATGGTGGTTTGGCATCAAAAGCGTGCCATCCATATCAAATGCAGCCAGACGAGCCATCTCTTTCTCCACACTGTGACGCAATTAACTTGTGATTGAGTATCACCTGAGATATACGGAAGTAATAGTGAATAGATAAAATGAATTGTTCCGGGTTTCAATGAGACTTCTCAACCGTTTAAAACAATATCAACGTCTCTGGCAGCCCTCGGCCGGAGAACCTCAGTCGGTCACCGTTGGGGAACTGGCGGAGCGCTGTTTTTGTAGCGAACGCCACATCCGTACGCTACTACGCCAGGCGCAGGAAACCGGTTGGTTAACATGGGAGGCGCAATCCGGGCGGGGTAAGCGCGGTAAACTGCAATTTCTGGTCACGCCGGAGTCACTGCGCAATACCATGATGGAGCAAGCGCTGGAAAAAGGTCAGCAGCTTAATGTGCTGGAGCTGGCACAGCTGGCGCCAGGCGAACTGCGTACCATGCTGCAACCGTTTATGGGCGGGCAGTGGCAAAACGACACGCCGACCCTGCGTATTCCCTACTATCGTCCGCTGGACCCGTTGCATCCGGGATTTCTGCCCGGTCGCGCAGAACAGCATCTTGCGGGACAAATTTTCTCCGGCCTCACCCGCTTTGACAACGCCAGCCAGCGCCCCTGCGGGGATTTAGCACATCACTGGGATATCTCCGCCGACGGTATGCGCTGGGATTTTTATATTCGCTCTACCCTGCACTGGCATAATGGCGATACGGTAGAAACTGCGCAGCTGCACGCGCGCCTGCTGATGCTGCTTGACCTGCCAGCCCTCAATAAATTGTTTATCAGCGTCAAGCGTATTGAAGTCACCCATCCGCAATGCCTGACGTTCATTCTCCATCGCCCTGATTACTGGCTGGCGCACCGTCTGGCAAGCTACTGTAGCCACCTGGCGCACCCGCATCAGCCGCTGTCAGGCACCGGACCTTTTCGGCTGACGTTATTTACGCCGGAGCTGGTACGCCTGGAAAGCCACGACAATTACCACCTTTGCCATCCGCTGCTAAAGGCGATTGAATACTGGATCACGCCTCAGCTTTTTGACCAGGATTTAGGCACCAGCTGCCGTCATCCGGTACAGATTGCCATCGGCAACCCAGAGGAGCTGGCCTCACTTAGCCAGGTAAGCAGCGGTATTAGCCTGGGATTTTGCTACCTGACGCTTAAAAAAGGCTCGAAACTCAGCCTGCAACAGGCGCGTCGCCTGGTAGACATCATTCATCATACGTCGTTATTACAGACGCTGCCGGTAGATGAAAATCTGATCACGCCCAGCAACGCGCTGCTGCCAGGCTGGGTAATGCCGCAATGGAAGGGGCTGGAATCCGTTGAATTACCGAAAAAACTGACGCTGGTCTACCACCTTCCCGTTGAGTTGCACACCATGGCGGAGCAACTCCAGCAATATCTGGCAACGCTCGGCTGTGAATTAACGTTGATTTTCCACAATGCGAAAAACTGGGATAACTGCCCTTCGCTGGCAAAAGCGGATCTCATGATGGGCGACAGGTTGATTGGCGAAGCGCCGGAATATACGCTTGAGCAGTGGCTACGCTGCGATCAACTCTGGCCGCATGTGCTGGATGCCCCTGCTTTCGCCCATCTTCAGGCCACGCTGGATGCCTTACAAACTCAGCCCGGTGAAGACGACCGCTATACTGCGTTACAACAGGTATTCACGAGTCTGATGAATGACGCCACGCTTACGCCGCTTTTTAACTATCACTACCGTATTAGCGCGCCGCCGGGCGTCAATGGCGTTCAACTCAATCCACGCGGCTGGTTTGAGTTTGAGAAAGCATGGCTTCCGCCGCCGCGCGGTGAAGAAGCTGGTCGCGGCCATCCACAGGCGCTACCATAGCGTTTTTCGTTTTTGTCAGGATAAGTTATGAAACGTGCCGTCGTTGTATTCAGTGGAGGCCAGGACTCCACAACCTGTCTGGCGCAAGCGCTGCATCAGTATGATGAAGTGCACTGCGTCACCTTTGATTATGGTCAGCGCCATCGCGCTGAGATTGATGTTGCACGTAATCTGGCCTTAAAACTCGGCGCGCGTGCGCATAAGGTGCTGGACGTAACGCTACTGAGCGAACTGGCGGTCAGTAGCCTGACGCGCGATAACATTCCCGTACCGGACTATGAACCGGATGCCGACGGTATTCCGAATACGTTTGTCCCTGGGCGTAATATTCTGTTTCTGACTCTGGCGGCGATTTACGCTTATCAGGTGAAAGCCGAAGCGGTGATCACCGGCGTTTGCGAGACGGATTTCTCCGGCTACCCGGACTGCCGCGATGAGTTTGTCAAAGCGCTGAATCATGCCGTCACCCTGGGTATGGCGAAGGATATTCGCTTTGAAACCCCGCTGATGTGGATTGATAAAGCCGAAACCTGGGCACTCGCCGATTACTGGGGCAAGCTGGATCTGGTGCGCGAAGAGACGCTGACCTGTTATAACGGCATCAAAGGTGACGGTTGCGGGCAGTGCGCCGCCTGTAATCTGCGCGCCAACGGTCTGAACCATTATCTGGCGGATAAACCGGCAGTGATGGCGGCAATGAAGCAGAAAACAGGGTTAAAGTGATCGTTTTGCCGGATGGCGGTGCACGCACCTTATCCGGCCTGGCGACATTCACCGTGGTCAATGTCGCCCGCAGGCCTGATAAGCGAAGCGCCATCAGGCAACTTTCCGTTACTTCACCATCTGCTCCAGTTTCTCGCGTAACTCACCTTCCAGCGGCAATGCTTTTTGCGTTTTCAAATCAATACAGACAAAAGTAATCTGCGCGTCCACCACAACCTGCCCTTCCGGCTCAAGCGTAATGACCTGGCTTAAAATGCCGCTCTTCCCGTTTAACTGCTGCACCTGACTGGTGACGGTCAGCAGATCGCTCAGCACGGCAGGGCGACGGTAGTTAATATTAATATTCACCACCACAAAAGCGATGTTGCGGGCCGTCATCCATTGAAAGCTGTCACTGTTTTCCAGCCCATCCCAGCGTGCTTCTTCAAGAAACTCAAGATAGCGGGCATTATTAACGTGCTGATAAACATCAAGGTGATAACCACGGACTTTGATTTGTGTTTGCATAGCGCAATAACCTTACGTTGTTGTTATAGGAACAGAGGCCATAACTGGTATGACCTCATTATCCTGGCAAACTTTTGCCACAGTGCAAGTTATTACAGCGTCAGCACCGCCAGATTGCGTTCCACCAGCGAACTCCCCATCCCCGGAACCTGCTTTAAATCATCCACCGTTTTAAACGGCCCATACTCTTCCCGATAGTTGACTATCGCCTGCGCTTTTTTCAGCCCGACGCCATTCATCACCCGCGCCAGATCTTCCGCTGAAGCCGTGTTGATACTGACCCTCGCGCCTTCATCATCGCTGGCCTTTGCAGGCACGGAGGCTTTAGTCTGCGCGGACGCAGACGAATCCGCCTTTGTTTGTACCGCCTGATTTTTCTCTACCGTTCCGGCAGCCAGCGCGTTGTGCGTCATGCCTGCGCAGGCCAGAGTCATCGTGACCAGCAGTGCGTTGATTCCATGTTTCATACTGTTTTCTCCTTGTGTGTTAACAGTGGCATCACGATAGCGGGGCGGCGAAAGGCAAACAAATAGCAAATATCAGAAATGGAAAAGGCCGCGAAGGCGGCCTTTGAGGGTTACAACTTTTTGCAGTTTTTTGCGAAGCGTCTCGGTGATTACTGCTGTTCCAGCGCATCGCCGACTTTGATTTTCGCCGCTTTACGCAGGTTACTCATCAGCGCTTCAAAGGTAATCTGCGCGTTATTCTGGGTAATACCCTGAACCATCGCTTTTTTCTGCTCTTCCGGCATAGAGCCCGCTTTCACGTCGTCCAGCGCCAGCAGCACAACGTTGCCCTGCATATCGTTAGCGACGCCATAGCTCGGCTTATCTTTCTCTGGCAGACCCAGCGCAAACGCAGCCTGGCTTACCGGGTCCTGCCCGGTACGGCTCAGCGTTTTCGCTTCGCCAAAGCTCAGACCGGCCGCTTTCATCGCTTCTGCGCCTTTACCCGCTTTCAGCTCAACCAGCAGTTTGTCAGCATCCAGTTTTGCCTGCTGCTCTGCTTTGTTGTGCTTAACGAGCGCAGCCACCTGCTCTTTCACGTCAGCCAGAGGCTTAACCGCTTCAGGTTTATGCTCGCTGATGCGCAGCACGAATGCGCGGTCGCCATCCACGGTGATGATATCGGAGTTGCTGCCCGGCGTACCGTTCTCGCCAACCAGACCACCGTTGAAGATAGCATCGGCAACCGGTTTAAAATTCAGCTCTTCTGGCAGGTTGTCATGGCTGAACCAGCCGGTTTCAACCGCTTTCACGCCAGCGGCCTGTTCAGCGCCCGCCAGAGATTCGGTATCGTTGCTCGCCGCATCGCTGACTTTTTGTTGCAGCGCGTAATAGGCATCCAGCGCTTTTTCCTGCTTCACTTTCGCGGCAATGTCATCACGCGCTTCGCTCAGCGGCTTCACTTTCGCAGGCTGAACATCATCCAGACGCGCAACCAGGAAGCCAACAGAGGATTTAATCACGCCAGACAGCTGGCCTTTTTCTTTCAGGCCGGCATTTTTCAGTTCGTCCGGCGTGGTGGCGTCTTCCAGCCAGCCCATATCGCCGCCGTTGCGCGCAGAGATAATGTCTGCGGATTTCTCTTTCGCCAGCGCGGCAAAATCACCGCCTTTGTTCAGCGCGTCCAGCACCGCTTTCGCTTCATCTTCCGTTTTGGTCTGAATGACGCTGTAACGGTTACGCTGCGGCTGGGTGAACTGATCCTGATGCTGGTCATAGTAAGACTGGATATCCGCATCGTTGACCGTTTCCTGCATGGCAGCCGCATCCAGCTTGATGTAGCTCACGCGGAACTGCTCCGGGGTCATAAAGCGGTTCTTGTTCTGCTCGTAGTAGCTGGACACTTCCTGATCGGTAGCCTGCTGCTTCGCAGCCAGTGCGTTCACGTCAATCGTCGCTTCACGCACCACACGCTGCTGCGCGACTAACGCCGCCAGCTCGTCCGTTTCACCTTTCAGCATGAAATCAGTACCGGCAACACCAGCAATCAGTTGCTGGGTGGTGAGCTGGTTACGCAATGCCTGAGCATACTGATCGGCTGTCATCCCCATCTGATTCACAATCGCGTTGTAGCGGTTGTTATCAAATTTGCCGTCAACCTGGAAAGCCGCCGTTGAAAAGATGGCCTGCTTAACCTGTTCGTCGCTGATGCTGAGTTTAAGCTCATGCGCGTATTGATCCAGCAAGGCTTCATCGATAAGACGATTCAGTACCTGCTGACGCAGCGTTTTCATGTAGCCTTCATTCGCCGCCAGTTCAGAATACTGATCGCCCAGCTGCTGCTGCATACGATTACGTTCGCTGTTAAACGCATTCTCAAACTGCGAGCGGCTGATTTCCTGGTCATTCACTTTTGCGGCGTAGTTATTGCTTCCGCCAATCAGGTAACCACTCACGCCGGTCAAAATGAACGACACGATAATGATACCGAAAATAATCTTGAGCACGAGACTGTTAGCAGCCGTGCGTAAGCTGTCCATCATGGTGTAACCACACTCCGCTGTAGGTGACTGTTTTGCGTATTCATACTTCACGCAGCATAGCGTTTTCTGAACGCTGCGCGGAAAGCTGTATTGTGACAAGAAACCGGGGTAATTGTCAGCCCACAACCAGCATAAACTCAAATAAAGTAGTACTGGACAAATAAAAAAGGCACATCAGATGATGCGCCCTTGTACTTTGTCACATCCCCAGGGGGAGAAGCTCTTAGTTTACCGCGTCTTTCAGCGCTTTACCTGCACGGAAACCCGGCACTTTAGCGGCGGCGATGGTGATCTCTTTACCTGTTTGCGGGTTGCGACCAGTACGGGCAGCACGCTCTTTAACAGCAAAAGTACCAAAACCTACCAGCGCTACATCATCACCTTCTTTCAGTGATTCAGTGACAGAAGCAATAATTGCATCTAACGCACGTCCAGCCGCAGCCTTAGAGATATCAGCCCCTGCAGCAATTTTGTCGATCAGTTGAGATTTATTCACTCTTCTCTTCCTCTTTTATAATTTATATCGCACCGGAATCCTTCAAAGTGCGACCGCGCAGCAGTTATATCAGGCCTGCCATGCCCTTACAACACCCGTTAATGATGGCAAGCCCGATCCGTCATCTAAATTAGCTATACAAAAAAAGGCTGGCAAGCACGAAATGCCCTGCCAGCCCTGTTTTTCTTAGCGCTATTTGCGCGAGGTCACTATTTTGCGGTGACAACCTGTATGCCGGACGGCTCATTTTGCAACGCAAGAGTCAGAACTTCCTCAATGCGTTTCACCGGATGAATGTCCAGATCGGCAATAACGTTGTCTGGAATCTCTTCCAGATCGCGTTTATTCTCAAACGGAATTAACACGGTTTTGATCCCGCCACGGTGCGCCGCCAGCAGTTTCTCTTTCAGGCCGCCGATAGGCAGTACCTGGCCTCGCAGGGTAATTTCCCCGGTCATCGCCACATCAGCGCGAACAGGATTACCCGTCAGGCAGGAGACCAGCGCGGTACACATCGCAATACCGGCGCTCGGGCCGTCTTTCGGCGTCGCCCCTTCCGGTACGTGAACGTGGATGTCACGTTTTTCGTAAAAGTCTGGATTAATACCCAGTTTTTCCGCACGCGCACGCACCACGGTCAGCGCAGCCTGAATAGATTCCTGCATAACCTCACCGAGAGAACCGGTGTAAGTCAGTTTGCCTTTACCCGGCACACAGGCGGTTTCGATGGTCAGCAGGTCGCCGCCCACTTCCGTCCATGCCAGACCCGTTACCTGACCCACACGGTTTTCGTTGTCCGCGCGGCCGTAGTCAAAGCGCTGTACGCCGAGGTAGTCATGCAGGTTATCGCCATCGATCACAATGTGTTTCAGCGACTTATCCAGCAGCAGCTGTTTCACGGCTTTGCGGCACAGTTTGGAGATTTCACGCTCCAGGCTACGCACGCCCGCTTCACGGGTGTAGTAACGGATAATGCCGATAATGGCGCTATCCTCAACCGTCAGCTCACCTTTCTTCAGTGCGTTACGCTCGATCTGTTTCGGCAGCAGGTGCTGTTTAGCAATGTTCAGCTTCTCGTCTTCGGTATAACCGGACAGACGAATCACTTCCATACGATCCAGCAGTGGCGCCGGAATGTTCATGGAGTTGGAGGTGGCAACGAACATCACGTCGCTGAGATCGTAATCCACTTCCAGGTAGTGATCGCTGAACGCCACGTTCTGCTCAGGGTCCAGCACCTCAAGCAGCGCAGAGGCCGGATCGCCACGCATGTCGGAAGACATTTTGTCGATCTCATCGAGCAGGAACAGTGGGTTTTTAACGCCCACTTTAGCCATTTTCTGGATCAGTTTACCCGGCATAGAGCCGATGTATGTCCGGCGGTGGCCGCGGATTTCTGCTTCATCACGCACGCCGCCGAGCGCCATACGGATATATTTACGCCCGGTCGCTTTGGCGATGGACTGACCCAGAGAGGTTTTACCTACCCCCGGCGGCCCAACCAGACACAGGATCGGCCCTTTGATTTTGTTTACACGGCTTTGTACCGCGAGATACTCAAGGATGCGATCTTTCACACGCTCCAGACCGTAATGGTCTGTGTCGAGAATTTCCTGTGCCTGACGCAGGTCTTTTTTGACCTTGCTACGCGCGTTCCACGGCACCTGCACCATCCAGTCGATGTAGCCGCGTACAACCGTCGCTTCCGCCGACATCGGAGACATCATTTTCAGCTTCTGCAATTCTGCTTCCGCTTTCTCTTTTGCCTCTTTCGGCATTTTCGCCGCATCGATTTTACGCTTCAGCGCTTCGTTTTCATCCGGCGCGTCGTCCATCTCGCCCAGTTCTTTCTGAATGGCTTTCATTTGCTCATTCAGATAGTACTCACGCTGAGATTTCTCCATCTGCTTTTTAACGCGGTTGCGAATACGCTTCTCAACCTGCAACAGATCGATTTCAGATTCCATCATCGCCATCAGATACTCCAGACGTTCGTTAACGTCGGACATCTCCAGCACGGACTGCTTATCCGCCAGTTTCAGCGGCATATGGGCAGCGATGGTGTCCGCCAGACGCGCAGGATCGTCAATGCTATTGAGCGACGTCAGCACTTCCGGTGGGATTTTTTTGTTCAGCTTGATGTAGCCTTCGAACTGACTGATGGCAGTGCGCACCAGCACTTCCTGCTCGCGCTCATCAATCGCTGGCGATTCAAGGTATTCCGCCTTAGCGGAAAAGTGTTCGCCGTTATCTGACAGCGCAGAAATACGCGCGCGCTGCAACCCCTCAACCAGCACTTTGACTGTACCGTCAGGCAGTTTCAGCATTTGCAAAATTGAGGCCACGGTCCCGACGGTGAAAAGATCGTTTACACCCGGCTCATCCGTTGATGCTTCTTTCTGGGCGACCAGCATGATTTTTTTATCATGGTCCATAGCCGCTTCCAGACAACGGATAGATTTTTCCCGCCCTACAAATAAGGGTATGACCATGTGCGGATAAACCACCACATCGCGCAACGGCAATACGGGGATTTCAATGCGTTCAGAACGCTCAGGATTCATAGAGCTCTCTCTTAGTTTAGTGTCCGCCAGGTAATCAGACTGCGCGACTGTGCTTCACGCAGCCATTAACATGTATGTCAGTATATGGGGATGTTTCCCACACATTCAACGCCATGTTTACGGAAAAATAAAAGGGGGGATAAAATCCCCCCTTTTTCGTTAACTGATTGTATGAGTTGGTTAATTATTCACCAGATGCCTGCTGCGCTTCCGGCTTGCCGTAAATCAGCAACGGCTTGCTCTGACCGCCGATGACGGACTCGTCGATAACCACTTTTTCAACGTCTTCCATAGAAGGCAGATCGTACATGGTATCAAGCAGCGCCGCTTCAACGATGGAACGCAGACCACGGGCGCCGGTTTTACGCGCCATCGCTTTCTTCGCGATAGCATCCAGCGCTTCGTCACGAAATTCCAGATCGACGCCTTCCAAGTTAAACAGCGCCTGATACTGTTTGGTCAGGGCGTTTTTCGGCTCTTTCAGGATCTGGATCAGCGCTTCTTCACTCAGCTCATTCAGCGTCGCCACAACCGGCAGACGACCAATAAACTCAGGAATCAGACCAAATTTGATCAGATCTTCCGGCTCAACCTGCGCCAGCAGTTCGCCTTCGCTGGCCTTGTCGGATTTCGCTTTGACCGTTGCGCCAAAACCAATGCCGGAGCCGGTTTCAACACGGTTAGCAATCACTTTATCCAAACCAGCGAACGCGCCGCCGCAGATAAACAGGATCTTAGAGGTATCAACCTGCAAGAACTCCTGCTGCGGATGCTTGCGTCCTCCCTGCGGCGGAACGGCGGCAACCGTCCCTTCGATCAGTTTCAACAGCGCCTGCTGTACGCCTTCACCGGAAACGTCACGGGTAATGGACGGGTTGTCAGACTTACGGGAAATCTTGTCGATTTCATCGATGTAGACAATACCGCGCTGCGCTTTCTGCACATCGTAATCGCATTTTTGCAACAGCTTCTGAATGATGTTCTCAACATCTTCGCCCACATAACCGGCTTCGGTCAGGGTGGTGGCATCCGCCATGGTGAACGGTACGTCCAGCAGGCGCGCCAGCGTTTCGGCCAGCAGCGTTTTACCGGAACCGGTCGGCCCGATCAGCAGAATGTTACTTTTGCCCAACTCAACGCCATTGCTGGTGTCGCCGTTGCGCAGACGTTTGTAGTGGTTGTATACCGCGACCGCCAGCACTTTTTTCGCCTGCTCCTGGCCGATAACATAATCGTCCAGATGGTTGCGAATTTCATGTGGCGTCGGCAGCGCACTGCGTTCACGGTGCGGTGCCACTTCCTTAATCTCTTCGCGAATGATGTCGTTACATAGATCAACACATTCGTCGCAGATATACACGGATGGACCGGCAATCAGCTTGCGCACTTCATGCTGGCTTTTGCCGCAAAAAGAGCAGTACAACAATTTGCCCGAGCCATCTTTGCGTTTATCTGTCATGAGTCAAAACCTCTTCTTTGTTCTTTGTGCCGCACACGACGACGCAAATGCCATTCTCAGGCGCAAGTCGCTTGTCAGCGTTGTGCCGCCCCTGGATAGTATTATAGCGGCACACCTGCGCCCTGGGCATCAATTACGATGGGTCAAAATCGAGTCGACCAGACCGTACTCCACCGCTTCAGACGCGGAGAGGAAGCGGTCGCGCTCGGTATCACGTTCAATCTGCTCAAGAGACTGACCCGTATGGTGCGCCATAAGTTCATTCATGCGCCCTTTCACCTTCAGGATTTCACGGGCATGAATTTCAATATCTGTCGCCTGGCCCTGATAACCGCCGAGAGGCTGGTGAATCATGACGCGAGAGTTAGGCAGGCAGAAACGTTTGCCTTTTGCGCCAGCAGTCAGCAGGAACGCGCCCATAGAAGCCGCCTGGCCCATACAAATCGTGCTAACGTCCGGCTTAATAAACTGCATGGTGTCGTAGATAGACATCCCTGCGGTAATAACTCCGCCTGGGGAGTTAATGTACAGGTAGATATCTTTTTCCGGGTTTTCCGCTTCCAGGAACAGCATCTGCGCCACAATCAGGTTAGCCATATGGTCTTCGACCTGGCCGGTCAGAAAAATGACACGTTCCTTAAGTAGACGAGAATAGATATCAAAAGAGCGCTCACCACGTGAGGTCTGTTCAATGACCATCGGCACCAGCGCCATATGGGGTGCAAAGTTATCTCGTTCGCCGCTGTATGACATTTCCGTCTCCTGGATAAAAATTGAAAAAACCTGCTGTACCGATTGTAACCTTATGGACGGATTATCAGCTAGTCCCTCTGTTATGGGTACGGCATCGCCATAATTCAAGCATAACAATCTTTTGTTGTAACGCTAACACTGAAACGCTGTTTTCGCACTCTTCCATGCAAAATGCGTGACAAAAAAAAAGCCCGCCACCTGGAGGTGACGGGCCCTTGTGCGAATTTCGTGCTAATTAAGCGACGAATTACGCCTGCTGGTTCATCAGTTCGTTGAAGGAAGTGGCTTTTTCAGTCACTTTCGCTTTCGCCAGAACGGCTTCAACGGCCTGCTCTTCCAGAGCGACGTTACGCATGTTGTCCATCAGCTCTTTGTTTTTGCTGTAGAACTCGATAACTTCTTTCGGATCTTCGTACGCAGAAGCCATCTCTTCGATCAGACCTTTAACGCGCTCTTCGTCAGCTTTCAGCTCCTGAGTGCGAATCACTTCGCCCAGCAGCAGGCCGACAACAACGCGACGCTTAGCCTGTTCTTCGAACAGTTCACGCGGCAGTTCCAGCGCTTGTTTCTCGTTGCCGCCGAAACGCTGTGCAGCCTGACGACGCAGAACGTCAACTTCGCTGTCGATCAGCGCAGATGGAACGTCGATGTCGTTCGCTTTCACCAGGCCTTCAATCGCCTGAGACTTCACGCGGTTACGCACAGCGCCTTTCAGCTCGCGTTCCATGTTTTTACGCACTTCAGTACGCAGACCAGCAACAGAACCATCTTCAACGCCGAAACGCTTGATGAATTCTTCGGTCAGTTCCGGCAGCTCGCGCTCTTCAACTTTCTTCAGGTTGATAGCGAATTTAGCAGCTTTACCTTTCAGGTTTTCAGCGTGATATTCTTCCGGGAAGGTCACGTCGATAGTGAACTCTTCGCCTGCTTTGTGACCTTTGATACCGTCTTCAAAGCCCGGGATCATACGACCCTGGCCCATCGCCAGTACGAAGTCAGACGCTTTGCCGCCTTCGAACTCTTCACCGTCAACAGAACCGGTGAAGTCGATGGTTACACGGTCTTCTGCATCAGCAGCGCCGTCTTTGTCTTTCCAGGTTGCCTGCTGTTTACGCAGGGTGTCCAGCATCACGTCAACATCGGCGTCGGTCACTTCAACAACCGGTTTTTCAACTTCGATGGATTCCAGACCGGTCAGTTCAACTTCCGGGTAGACTTCAAATTCTACAGCGTAGGTGAAGTCTTCGCCCAGTTTGTATTCGCCCGGAACATAGTTCGGTGCGCCAGCCGGGTTGATTTTTTCTTTGATGATCGCGTCAACGAAGTTACGGCTCATCAGGTCACCCAGAACGTCCTGGCGAACAGAAGCGCCATAACGCTGAGCAACAACATTCATCGGTACTTTGCCCTTGCGGAAGCCGTCAATACGCACTTTCTTCGCTACGTTGACCAGCTCGCTTTTCACAGCGGTCTCGATGCTGTCAGCAGCGATAGTAATCGTTACACGGCGGCCAAGGCCTTGAGTGGTTTCAACTGAAACTTGCATCTTGTTACCTCAAAAAATCACAGTGCTCGGTCAACTCTACTCCGCAAGCACAGGTTGTTGGCTTCGCGGAACCGGGATGTTCTCATAATCAATCACATTCCCTGTCGTCAGAATCATCCCGAAGACATTCCGAAAAATAAGACGCCGCATTATAGCGGCATCACTTTTATGAGTCGAGAACGGTTATCGCGCGTTGCTGCGGCTTTTTTCACAATTCCCGGCTAATTTTGGTCTGAATACTGTACATCTCGCTCAAAATTCAGACAAAACAAAACGGCCCGCAGGCCGTTTTCACATAATCTGTAGCAACATACTGGAAAAGCGCCAACAGTTGCAAATGCGTTTTTCTACGCGATGCTTCCTGCGCCACGGCAAGGAGGCGATGCGAAGATCGTATCCTGCAATCCTTCCCACTCCTTAATGGTATAGGTATGCAGGGCCAGCGCATGTACGGTTGTGGAGAGTTCTGCCGTTAACGTACCGTAAATCATCCGGTGGCGATTAAGAAAACGTTCGCCAGTGAAGCGATCGCTGACCAGCACAACCTTAAAGTGGCTCTCAGAGCCTGCCGGAACATTGTGACGATAGCTTTCATCCACAACTTCGAGGAACACGGGTTCGAACGCTGCCCTTAATTTTTCTTCTATTTGCTCACGTATCATCATGAAATATCTCCTCCGACAACGCTGAGATGTCACCCATCCCTTTAAATACTAGCCGCTTTTACCGTTTACATTACATCATGACAACAAAAATTTAGCGTTCGTCTGATATTTTCATTCAAACGTATGAAGTTTACTGACTTATCCATTCATTTGGTTGCGAAAACCCGAAGTAAGGTGTACCGAGGGTCAGAAAACAGACAACGCGATGAATTTACATGCGTTGACCACTTCCCCTCGCCGTTGGCAATGTTATGATGGCGGGAATTTTTATCTATCACGCTTAAGAGTCACTGAGAGCCCGAACATGTTAAAGAAAATCCTCTTTCCATTAATTGCTCTGGTTATGCTGGCAGGGTGCGCAACACCGCCGACAACCATTGACGTATCGCCGAAAATCACACTGCCGCAACAAGATCCAAGCCTGATGGGCGTTACTGTGAGCATCAACGGCGCCGACCAGCGTCAGGATCAGGCGCTGGCGAAAGTTACGCGTAATAACCAACTGGTTACTCTGACCGCCTCCCGCGATCTGCGCTTCCTGCTGCAAGAAGTGCTGGAAAAACAGATGACCGCACGCGGTTATATGGTAGGGCCGAACGGCGCTGTGAACCTGCAAATCATCGTAAATCAGCTGTATGCCGATGTATCTCAGGGTAACGTTCGCTACAACATCGCCACCAAAGCGGATATCGCCATCATCGCGACGGCGGCAAACGGCAACAAGATGACGAAAAACTACCGTGCGAGCTACTCTGTTGAAGGCGCATTCCAGGCGTCCAACCAGAATATCGCCAACGCGGTTAACAGCGTCCTGACCGACACCATCGCTGATATGTCTCAGGACACCAGCATTCACGAATTCATTAAGCAGAACGCACGTTAATTTCTGTCCAGATGGCCCGGCGCTTGTCGGGCCTGTAGATGCCCATGCCCAACCAATATTTACGTATTTTTCAGCAACCGCGTTCAGCTATCCTGTTGATTCTGGGGTTTGCATCAGGTTTACCCCTCGCGCTCACCTCCGGCACGCTACAGGCCTGGATGACCGTTGAGAATATCGATCTCAAAACCATTGGTTTCTTCTCTCTGGTGGGCCAGGCCTACGTCTTTAAATTCCTCTGGTCTCCGGTCATGGACCGTTACACGCCGCCTTTTTTAGGTCGTCGTCGCGGCTGGCTGATTACCACGCAGATTCTGCTGCTGCTCGCCATTGCGGCGATGGGTTTTCTGGAACCCGGCACGCAGTTGCGCTGGATGGCGGCGCTGGCGGTTATCATCGCCTTCTGTTCCGCATCTCAGGACATTGTCTTTGACGCGTGGAAAACGGATGTTCTGCCTGCGGAAGAACGCGGCACCGGGGCGGCGATTAGCGTACTGGGCTATCGGCTAGGAATGCTGGTCTCCGGTGGTCTGGCGCTGTGGCTGGCGGATCGCTGGCTCGGCTGGCAGGGGATGTACTGGCTGATGGCGGCGCTGCTTGTGCCCTGTATTATCGCCACGCTCCTGGCCCCTGAACCTGAAGATTCCATTCCAGTGCCTAAAACGCTGGAACAGGCGGTCGCCGCTCCGCTGCGCGACTTTTTTGGCCGCAACAACGCCTGGCTGATCTTGTTGTTAATCGTGCTGTATAAGCTGGGCGACGCGTTCGCCATGAGCCTGACCACCACCTTTTTGATTCGCGGCGTTGGTTTTGATGCCGGTGAAGTCGGCGTGGTCAATAAAACGCTGGGACTGCTGGCGACGATTGTCGGCGCGCTGTACGGCGGCATCCTGATGCAGCGCCTTTCCCTTTTCCGCGCGCTGCTGATTTTCGGCATTCTGCAAGGCGTTTCCAACGCCGGTTACTGGCTGCTTTCCGTGACGGACAAGCATATGTTCAGCATGGCCGCAGCGGTCTTCTTCGAGAACCTGTGCGGCGGGATGGGAACGGCGGCCTTTGTCGCATTGTTAATGACGCTGTGCAACAAATCGTTTTCCGCCACCCAGTTTGCCCTGCTCTCCGCGCTCTCTGCGGTGGGACGCGTGTATGTCGGCCCCGTTGCCGGATGGTTTGTCGAAGCGCATGGCTGGCCCACGTTTTATCTCTTCTCCGTCGCAGCGGCCGTGCCTGGCCTTCTGCTTCTGCTGGTTTGTCGTCAAACCCTTGAACACAGTTGGGAAAGCGAAAGTTTCATCCCCCGTACGGAATTTCGCGGGGCGTATGGTCTGGCGCTGCTGACGCTAATGATCGGTTGCGGCCTGTTGGCGGTATGGCTGTTGCTGCTGACGATGAACGCCGTGGACTACACTCGCTTCTCCTTCCTGCCCGAACTGCTTGAGGCGGGGGTCATGGTGGCGATATGCGGCATTTTGTTCGGCGGGGTGCTGGATTATCTGGCGCTACGCAAAACACGTCTTGTGTAAGCGAGCAACGTTATTTGCCGTTGTAATAACAGAGCGAAATTATAACGGCTAAATAATCAGCAGTTGCGAAAAATAATATTTGTTGTTTTGTGCGCAATAGCATCTGGAAATTATTGACGCCTTTTATAGATTTTATTTTCCTTACTCGATTCAGCCAATATAGTTTTATTTTTTGTTTTTCATTTGTCTCTTTGTTGATAATTAATTGTTAAACAATTGTTTTAATTTCGCATTGGTTATACCAATTACCCTGTAAGCCCTGCCTTCCAGCCCTCTTTCGTTATAACGTGATGTTGCAACAGGTTCTTAAAGTCAACGCGACATATCCTGCAACATATGTGACATGCCCGGCAGAACCCAGTAACACAGATCCAATCATGTTTACAGTAATGTAACCTTCCCGTAAAATGCCCACACACTTTAAACGCCACCAGGTCCCGTGGAATTGAGGTCGTTAAATGAGACTCAGGAAATACAATAAAAGTTTGGGATGGTTGTCATTAATTGCAGGCACTGCATTACTCAGTGGCTGTAATTCTGCACTTCTTGACCCCAAAGGACAGATTGGACTGGAACAACGTTCACTGATACTGACGGCTTTTGGCCTGATGTTGATTGTCGTTATTCCCGCCATCTTGATGGCTGTTGGTTTCGCCTGGAAGTACCGTGCGAGCAATAAAGATGCGAAGTACAGCCCGAACTGGTCACACTCCAATAAAGTGGAAGCTGTGGTCTGGACGGTGCCGATTCTGATCATCATTTTCCTTGCTGTACTTACCTGGAAAACCACTCACGCTCTTGAGCCAAGCAAGCCGCTGGCGCATGACGAGAAGCCCATTACCATCGAAGTGGTTTCCATGGACTGGAAATGGTTCTTCATCTACCCGGAACAGGGCATTGCAACCGTGAATGAAATCGCCTTCCCGGCGAACACTCCGGTTTATTTCAAAGTGACCTCCAACTCCGTGATGAACTCCTTCTTTATCCCGCGTCTGGGTAGCCAGATTTATGCCATGGCCGGTATGCAGACTCGACTGCATCTGATCGCCAACGAAGCCGGTACCTATGATGGTATTTCCGCAAGCTATAGCGGCCCTGGTTTCTCCGGTATGAAGTTCAAAGCTATCGCCACGCCGGACCGCGCCACATTCGACCAGTGGGTTGCTAAAGCTAAACAGTCACCGAACACCATGAGCGACATGGCTGCGTTCGAGAAAGTGGCTGCGCCAAGCGAATACAACCAGGTGGAATATTTCTCCAACGTGAAACCGGATTTGTTTAAAGACGTCATTAACAAATTTATGGCTCACGGTAAGAGCATGGACATGACCCAACCGGAAGGTGAGCACAGCTCGCATGAAGGCATGGAAGGCATGGACATGAGCCACGCGGAATCCGCTCACTAAGGGGCCGAGGAAGAAAACGATGTTCGGAAAATTGACACTGGATGCAGTCCCGTTCCATGAACCTATCGTCATGGTTACGATCGCTGCCATTATCGTCGGGGGTCTGGCGCTTTTAGCCTTGATCACTTACTTCGGTAAGTGGACCTACCTATGGAAAGAGTGGCTTACTTCGGTTGACCACAAGCGTCTTGGCATCATGTATGTCATCGTCGCAATTGTTATGTTGATACGCGGCTTTGCCGACGCCATCATGATGCGTAGCCAGCAGGCGCTGGCTTCTGCGGGCGAAGCAGGCTTCCTGCCGCCGCATCACTACGATCAGATCTTCACCGCTCACGGCGTGATCATGATCTTCTTCGTGGCAATGCCATTCGTTATCGGTCTGATGAACCTGGTGGTTCCGTTGCAGATCGGCGCGCGTGACGTTGCGTTCCCGTTCCTGAACAACCTGAGCTTCTGGTTCACCGTTGTCGGCGTTATCCTGGTTAACCTGTCTCTGGGCGTTGGTGAGTTCGCACAGACCGGCTGGCTGGCTTATCCGCCGCTCTCGGGAATAGAGTACAGTCCGAGTGTCGGGGTCGATTACTGGATCTGGAGTCTCCAGCTATCCGGTATCGGTACGACGCTGACCGGTATCAACTTCTTCGTGACGATTCTGAAGATGCGTGCGCCGGGCATGACCATGTTCAAGATGCCGGTATTTACCTGGGCATCGCTGTGCGCGAACATCCTGATTATCGCCTCCTTCCCAATTCTGACTGTCACCATCGCGCTGCTGACCCTGGATCGCTATCTGGGCACCCATTTCTTTACCAACGATATGGGCGGCAACATGATGATGTACATCAACCTGATTTGGGCCTGGGGCCACCCGGAAGTGTACATCCTGGTTCTGCCGGTCTTCGGGGTGTTCTCCGAAATCGCCGCAACCTTCTCGCGTAAACGCCTGTTTGGTTACACCTCGCTGGTTTGGGCGACCGTGTGTATCACCGTTCTGTCGTTCATCGTTTGGCTGCACCACTTCTTCACCATGGGTGCGGGCGCGAACGTAAACGCCTTCTTCGGTATTACCACGATGATTATCGCGATCCCGACCGGGGTTAAGATCTTCAACTGGCTGTTCACCATGTACCAGGGGCGTATCGTCTTCCACTCAGCGATGCTGTGGACGATCGGCTTTATCGTGACCTTCTCGGTCGGCGGTATGACTGGCGTTCTGCTGGCGGTTCCGGGCGCGGACTTCGTTCTGCACAACAGCCTGTTCCTGATTGCGCACTTCCATAACGTTATCATCGGCGGTGTGGTCTTCGGGTGCTTCGCCGGTATGACCTACTGGTGGCCGAAAGCGTTCGGCTTCACGCTGAACGAGACCTGGGGTAAACGCGCATTCTGGTTCTGGATCATCGGCTTCTTCGTGGCGTTTATGCCGCTGTACGTGCTGGGCTTCATGGGGATGACCCGTCGTCTCAGCCAGCAGATTGACCCGCAGTTCCATCCAATGCTGCTGATTGCCGCCTGTGGCGCCGCGCTGATTGCACTGGGCATCCTGTGCCAGCTGATTCAGATCTTCGTTTCTATTCGCGACCGCGAGCAGAACCGCGACCTGACCGGCGACCCGTGGGGCGCGCGTACGCTGGAGTGGGCAACCTCTTCTCCGCCTCCGTTCTATAACTTTGCCGTTGTGCCGCACGTTCACGAGCGTGATGCCTTCTGGGAAATGAAAGAAAAAGGCGAAGCGTACAAACAGCCTGCGCATTATGAAGAAATTCATATGCCGAAAAACAGCGGTGCGGGCATCGTTATCGCCGCCTTCTCCACTATTTTTGGTTTCGCCATGATCTGGCATATCTGGTGGCTGGCGATTGCAAGCTTCGCAGGCATGATCATCAGCTGGATTGTTAAGAGCTTTGACGAGGACGTGGACTACTACGTACCAGTCCCGGAAGTCGAAAAACTGGAAAACCAGCATTTCGATGAGATTTCTAAGGCAGGGCTGAAAAATGGCAACTGATACTTTAGCGCAAACGCACGCGACTGCCCACGCGCATGAACACGGGCACCACGATGCAGGCCAGACCAAAATCTTCGGATTTTGGATCTACCTGATGAGCGACTGCATTCTGTTCTCTATTCTGTTCGCAACCTATGCCGTTCTGGTGAACGGCACCGCAGGCGGCCCGACAGGTAAGGACATTTTTGAACTGCCGTTCGTTCTGGTTGAAACTTTCCTGCTGTTGTTCAGCTCCATCACCTACGGCATGGCGGCTATCGCCATGCACAAGGATAACAAGAGCCAGGTTGTCTCCTGGCTGGCGTTGACCTTCTTGTTTGGTGCCGGATTTATCGGGATGGAAATCTACGAATTCCATCACCTGATTGTTGAAGGCATGGGCCCGGATCGCAGCGGCTTCCTGTCTGCGTTCTTCGCGCTGGTCGGTACGCACGGTCTGCACGTCACCTCCGGTCTTATCTGGATGGCGGTGCTGATGGTGCAGATCGCCCGTCGCGGCCTGACCAGCACTAACCGTACCCGCATCATGTGCCTGAGCCTGTTCTGGCACTTCCTGGATGTGGTGTGGATCTGTGTGTTCACTGTTGTTTATCTGATGGGGGCGATGTAATGAGTCATTCTACCGATCACAGCGGCGCGTCCCACGGCAGCGTAAAAACTTACATGACAGGTTTTATTCTGTCGATCATCCTGACGGTCATTCCGTTCTGGATGGTGATGACGGGTACAGGTTCCCCGGCCGTGATTCTGGGGACTATCCTGGCGATGGCAGTGGTGCAGATTCTGGTGCATCTGGTGTGCTTCCTGCACATGAATACGAAATCTGACGAAGGCTGGAACATGACGGCCTTTGTCTTTACCGTGCTGATCATTGCCATTCTGGTGGTGGGCTCCATCTGGATTATGTGGAACCTGAACTACAATATGATGATGCACTAAGAGCGGCGGTTATGATGTTTAAGCAATACCTGCAAGTAACGAAACCAGGCATCATCTTTGGCAACCTGATCTCGGTGATTGGGGGATTCCTGCTGGCTTCTAAAGGCAGCATCGACTATCCCCTGTTTATCTATACGCTGGTCGGGGTGTCACTGGTTGTGGCGTCGGGTTGTGTATTTAACAACTACATCGACAGGGATATCGACAGGAAGATGGAAAGGACCAAGAATCGGGTGCTGGTCAAGGGCCTGATTTCTCCTGCTGTCTCGCTGGTGTACGCCACCTTGCTGGGTATTGCGGGCTTTATGCTGCTGTGGTTTGGCGCGAATCCTCTGGCCTGCTGGCTGGGGGTGATGGGCTTCGTGGTGTATGTCGGCATTTATAGTCTGTACATGAAACGCCACTCCGTTTACGGCACGCTGATTGGTTCTCTCTCCGGCGCTGCGCCGCCGGTGATTGGCTACTGCGCCGTAACGGGCGAATTCGACAGCGGCGCGCTGATTCTGCTGGCGATCTTTAGCCTGTGGCAGATGCCGCACTCTTACGCTATCGCGATTTTCCGCTTCAAGGATTATCAGGCTGCCAACATTCCGGTTCTGCCGGTGGTGAAAGGCATCTCGGTGGCGAAGAACCATATCACGCTGTACATCATCGCCTTTGCCGTTGCGACGCTGATGCTCTCCCTGGGCGGCTATGCCGGATATAAATATCTGGTGGTCGCGGCAGCCGTGAGCGTCTGGTGGCTCGGAATGGCCCTGCGCGGTTACAAAGTGGAAGATGACAAAGTCTGGGCGCGTAAGCTGTTCGGCTTTTCCATCATCGCCATCACTGCGTTAAGCGTGATGATGTCCGTCGACTTTATGGTGCCGGACTCACACAGCCTGCTGACCTGGGTCGGGTAAAATCAGCGAATGCTACAAGGGTGCTTCGGCACCCTTTTTTATCTGAGGGATGTTATTCAGTCATAAAGCCATTTACCCGCCTTTGCTGACTCTATAATCATCTCTACTGTCAAAGGCTTTAACTCTATTTCAGGCAGCTTTTTTTGCCAGAATGGATATTCATATTCAATATAATTCCGCGCATCAAAGTTTGAATACTCAATATCAAAATGTTCAAATAAATCGACTAAAAAATCATCGGCATCTTCTGGTACAAACTGAAAATCATCTTCCAGGGTCCACTCTTTAGTAACCTGTTTAAGGCCAGGCCTAAACCAACGTTCCCTGATTGGGTAGTTCTTCATGATGTATTCAATTACTTCAGCTTCATAATTTCTCATCAGAAAGATGTCCACTGTATGCGATCTTTGGGTCGTGCGATAAGGTTGTATTTATCACGCGTATGTTTTGTAACCATGAACAGCAGCATGATTAACTGAGCATGACCGATAAAAGGAATCCATCGACCTATATAAGTTGCAATTTGGTTTGTGGGAACCATCTTCAATTTAGAAAATTTCCCCATAGGCGCATGCGGTCTTAATCCAAATGGGAAACGAGCCCCTTTCAGAAGTTTTCTGCATAAGATAGATGCAATGCTGGTACCCGGTGTGTTCGTGGCTGCTGATAATTTTCCTTTTACGGGAATCAATGGTTGACCTATCAACACTAACGTAGCGGCTTCAGTGGTTATCCCTAATGAATCAGCTAACTGCTCAATAAATATCAAATCAAATAGTTCACCAGGCGTTACATTAGCGTGCCCATGATACCAATAAGTTCCATTCGCTTCTTCCGTCGTATCCATTGACGCCTCCCTCAGACGGACTGCCGATCATTCCATGCATCACTGTAGATAATATTGCCATCACAGTGCTTCCAGGTGATTTTCTCGTAACGTAATTCTATGGTTTCAAGATGGTTGTTGTTCTTGTCTTCTGGCCCTGCCATCGTTGGAGAGACAGAAACAATCCGCACACCTTCGAGCAACATATTAAAATACTCGACCTCCTGACCCGCATCGTTAATTTTGTACCAGCGTATCTCTGCTGATTTAAGATTTTGGCCTGTTGCAACAGCTTTGTATAAATACAGGCTGGAGTAATCGAACTCTTTGACGATCATCATCGGTGAGTGCTGGCGTGTGCCCGTCGGCTTACCTGTTGCGTTATCAGTTGGAATAGATAAATTGTGGTGAAAGCCTTTAAATTCAATACTGTATTCCCTATCTTTTACATCGCAGCCACCCTTAATCAGCGCGCCGCCATCGTCATAAATCCACATATTGCCTGGAATCGCCATTTTCCTTTTCCCGCTTTCCATTAGAAATAACCACAAAAATACTACAACTGTAATTATCGCAAGTAAATTAGTTGCACTGGTAACTATTTCTTTTAAGTCTCAACACAATTCTACATACCGTAGTGGTTTACCCTGTTACCTCGCCGCTTTACACTAGTCGCGGATTTTATACAGAGGTGGGAATGAACGATTACAAAATGACGCCGGGTGAGTTGCGCGCCACCTGGGGTTTAGGGACTGTATTTTCTTTGCGCATGCTTGGCATGTTTATGGTCCTGCCGGTTCTGACCACCTATGGTATGGCGCTTCAGGGTGCCAGCGAAGCCTTGATCGGAATTGCTATCGGTATTTACGGCCTGGCGCAAGCCGTTTTCCAGATCCCCTTTGGGTTACTCTCAGACCGCGTCGGGCGTAAGCCGTTGATTATCGGCGGTCTGGCCGTGTTCGTGCTGGGTAGCGTGATCGCCGCGCTGTCTGACTCCATCTGGGGGATTATTCTTGGCCGCGCGCTGCAAGGTTCTGGCGCAATCGCCGCCGCCGTCATGGCGCTGCTGTCTGACTTAACCCGCGAGCAAAACCGAACCAAAGCGATGGCGTTTATCGGCGTCAGTTTTGGTATTACCTTCGCCATTGCGATGGTGCTTGGGCCGATCGTCACCCACAAACTGGGGCTGAACGCCCTGTTCTGGATGATTGCCGCACTCGCCGCGCTCGGCATCGCCCTGACCGTTTGGGTTGTCCCCAACAGCACAACCCACGTATTGAACCGTGAATCCGGCATGGTGAAAGGCAGTTTCAGCAAAGTGCTGGCCGAACCTAAGCTGTTGAAGCTTAACTTCGGCATCATGTGTCTGCATATTCTGCTGATGTCGACCTTCGTCGCCCTCCCCGGCCAGCTTGCCGCTGCCGGTTTCCCCGCCGCCGAACACTGGAAGATTTATCTGGTCACAATGCTGATCTCATTTGGCTCCGTAGTCCCGTTCATTATCTACGCCGAAGTCAAACGCCGGATGAAGCGGGTCTTTCTGCTGTGCGTCGCGTTGATATTGATTGCCGAAGTCGTGCTGTGGGGCGCAGGCGTGCACTTCTGGGGATTAATTGCCGGGGTACAGCTGTTCTTCCTCGCTTTTAACCTGATGGAAGCCCTCCTCCCCTCGCTGATCAGCAAAGAGTCTCCTGCCGGTTATAAGGGCACCGCGATGGGCGTTTACTCCACCAGCCAGTTCCTCGGCGTCGCGATTGGCGGCTCGCTGGGCGGCTGGGTGAATGGTCTGTTCGGCGGTCAGGCGGTATTTCTGGCTGGCGCATTGCTGACCGTCGTCTGGCTGGCGGTAGCAAGTACGATGAAAGAACCGCCGTATGTCAGCAGCTTACGCGTGGAAATTCCGCCGGAGATTGCCGCCGATGACGCGCTGAAACAGCGTTTGCTGGCGACTGAAGGTGTGAGTGAGGTACTGATCGCAGAGAAAGAGCATTCCGCCTATGTGAAGATCGACAGCAAAGTGACCAACCGTTTTGAGGTTGAGCAGGCGATCAGGCTGGCGTGAGAAGTGCCGGATGGCGGCTACCGCCTTATCCGGCCTACAGAGCACACACGTTGTAGGCCCGGTAAGCATCGCGCCACCGGGCATAATGCCGGATGGCGGCTACCGCCATCCGGCCTACAAGACCGCATTGTCCGTAGGCCGGATAAGCGCAGCGCCATCAGGCATCACAACTTAATCGCGGAAGTTTTTGAACTGGAACGGCTGTCCCAAATCCCCGCCGCGCACCAGCGCCATGACGGATTGCAGATCGTCACGGGATTTTCCGGTCACACGGATCTCTTCCCCCTGAATTTGCGCCTGCACTTTCAGCTTGCTGTCTTTAATCAGCTTCACGATCTTCTTCTGAACCGCGCTTTCAATGCCCTGCTTCAGCTTCGCTTCCACAAACCAGGTTTTACCGCTGTGGACAAATGCTTCCGGCACATCCAGCGAACTGCCTTCAATGCCGCGCTTGAGCAGCTTCGCGCGCAGAATATCCAGCAGCTGATTCACCTGGAAATCCGATTCGCTCAGTACTTTGATGGTTTTGTTCGCGTCGTTTAATTCAAACGTGGCCTCAACGCCACGAAAATCAAAGCGTGATTCAACTTCGCGAGTCGCATTATCTACTGCGTTACGCGCTTCCTGAAGATCGACTTCAGAGACAATATCGAAAGATGGCATCTTTTCCTCTCCCTTCGTTTTTGATGCGAAGCATAATACCCGTAACGAGACATAACGAGAAGCTTAGCTGATGGCGCTATACTTAGGCCATAACACCTGGCGCTGTTGCAGGTGAGGAGGAACAATGAAAATTACCGTACTGGGATGCGGAGCCTTAGGGCAACTTTGGCTTACAGCGCTGTGCAAACATGGACATGAAGTACAGGGTTGGCTGCGCGTACCGCAACCCTATTGCAGCGTGAATCTGATAGAGACGGACGGTTCAATATTTAACGAATCCCTGACGGCGAACGATCCTGATTTTCTGGCCAACAGCGATCTGCTGCTGGTCACGCTGAAAGCCTGGCAGGTCTACGATGCCGTAAGAGGTCTGGTCGCCATTCTGCCTGAAACCACGCCGATCCTGCTGATTCACAACGGGATGGGCACAATCGAAGAGTTGCAAAACATCCCGCAGCCGTTACTGATGGGCACCACGACGCATGCCGCCAGACGCGACGGGAATGTCATCATTCATGTCGCCAACGGCACTACCCATATTGGCCCGGCGCGTGAGCAGGACGGGGACTACAGCTATCTGGCCGATATTTTGCAAGGCGTGCTGCCTGACGTCGCCTGGCACAACAACATTCGCGCAGAGATGTGGCGCAAACTGGCGGTAAACTGTGTGATTAATCCCCTTACCGCGCTATGGGACTGCCCCAACGGCGAATTACGCCACCACCCGGAAGCGGTAATGGCGATATGTCAGGAGGTCGCTGCGGTTATCGAGCGCGAAGGACACCATACGTCGGCGGATGATTTACGTTATTATGTCGATCAAGTGATTGAGAGTACGGCAGAAAATATCTCGTCTATGTTGCAGGACATGCGTGCCCTGCGTCATACCGAGATCGACTATATTACGGATTATTTGTTAAAACGCGCCCGCGCGCATGGCATCGCCGTCCCGGAAAATGCCCGTCTGTTTGAAATGGTAAAGCGAAAGGAGAGTGAGTATGAGCGCATCGGCACTGGTATGCCTCGCCCCTGGTAGTGAAGAGACCGAAGCGGTCACCACTATCGATCTGCTGGTTCGTGGCGGTATTCAGGTCACGACCGCGAGCGTCGCCAGCGACGGAAATCTCACCATAGTCTGTTCGCGTGGCGTAAAACTGCTGGCGGATGCGCCGCTGGTCGAGGTGGCCGACGGCGATTACGACATCATTGTATTGCCTGGCGGCATTAAGGGCGCGGAGTGTTTTCGCGACAGCCCGTTGCTGGTCGAAACCGTTAAGCAGTTCCACCGTTCCGGGCGTATTGTCGCCGCGATTTGCGCAGCGGCCGCCACGGTTCTCGTTCCGCACGATATCTTTCCCATCGGCAATATGACCGGCTTCCCGGCGTTGAAAGACAACATTCCCGCCGAACAGTGGCAGGATAAACGTGTGGTGTGGGACCCGCGCGTGAAGCTGCTGACCAGCCAGGCGCCAGGAACGTCGATTGACTTTGGACTGAAAATTATCGATCTGCTGGTTGGCCGTGAAAAAGCCCATGAAGTGGCGTCACAGCTGGTGATGGCGGCAGGAATTTATAATTACTACGAATAGCGCCGAATGGCGGTGCGTAGGCCGGATAAGGCGGTTACGCCGTCATCCGGCAATATGTTGCGCCTGACCTGATAGCGCGATGCATATCAGGCCTGCAATCATGCTAACAATTACGGACGATACACCTTCACATTCTGGAAGCCCTGCTCACGCAGATAGAGCGCCTGCAAACGGCTCATCACGCCGCGCTCACACCACAGCAGCCAGGTTTTGTTCTGGTCGAGATCGCCAAACTTCGTACTCAGCTTGTAGAACGGCAGAGAAACCACATCCACGCCTTCGATTTTCAGCGGTTTGTCATCCTGCTCATCAACGGAGCGAATATCCAGAATCACGTCGTTCGGGCCAAAGCCGCTGACGGTTTCCACTTCCACCACGTCCTGCCCGGTCTGTTGGGCGATTTCGCGAATATCGACATTGCTCGCTTCCTCAACCACTTTATCGAGAATGCTAAAGTCGAAGTGCTCTTCTTCCGCTTCAATCTTCGCCTTGATCGCTTTCACCGTCGGGCTTTTCGAGATAACGCCGCAGTATTCCGGCATCGTGCGGGCAAAATCTTCCGTACCAATCTGGCGCGCCAGGTTGATGATGTGCTCTTTGTCGTAAGAGATCAGCGGGCGCAGGATCAGCGTATCGGAAACGTTGTCGATAAGACGCAGGTTAGTCAGCGTCTGGCTGGAAACCTGCCCCAGCGCTTCACCCGTCACCAGCGCCTGTACGCCGTAGCGCTCCGCCACTTTCGACGCCGCGCGCACCATCATACGCTTCAGCACCACGCCCATCTGACCGTCATCGACTTTTTCGAGGATCTCGCCGACCACCGGTTCAAAGTTGATGGCGACAAAACGCACGCGATGCGAACTGCCAAAGCGGTTCCACAGGTAATGCGCCACCTGGCGAACGCCGATTTCATGCGCCGCGCCGCCGAGGTTAAAGAAGCAGTAGTGTACGCGGCAGCCGCGACGCATCAGCATATAGCTGGAAACGCCGGAGTCGAAACCACCGGAGATCAGCGACAGGACATCTTCCTGGGTGCCGATCGGGAAACCGCCGATACCTTCGTAACGGCCTTTAATCAGCAGCAGACGATCGTCTTCCACTTCCAGGTGTACCGTCACATCCGGGTTGGTCAGCTTCACGCGCGCCGATTCAATATGCTGGTTTAAACCGCCGCCGACGTAACGTTCCACCTCAATGGAGCTAAACTCATGCTTACCACGACGTTTAACGCGCACACAGAAGGTTTTGCCCTCAAGCCGATCGCGATACTGCACCAGCGCTTTCTCAAAGATATCGTGCATATCAGTGAACGGCACATCTTCGACTTCGAGAATATGGTGGATGCCCGGAATACGGGTCAGCGCGTCGCGAATCGCCAGGCGTTGATTTTCATCTTTGGCGCGAACTTCAATGTTATCCCAGTGGCGAACAACGGCGAGGGTCTCATCGTAGTGCTTTAACACGTTACGGATGTTCCCGGTCAGAATTTTTATAAAGCGCAAACGCACAGATTGGCTTTTGATAGTGATTTCCGGGAACAATTTAATGATAAACTTCATGGCGGCAATGGTTCTTAAGCAAGCATCAAGGCTTGTCGTGGAGAAAAGAGTACAGCAGCCCATACATGAAGCTGCATCCAGGCGCGGAAGTATACCACCATCATGGTCGTCCTGTGCACATTGCGCGTTATTTGATAATTGCTCTGAGTCCGTTACCATATCAGAGCTGAAAATATTGAGAGTCAGATATTCATTATGCCGAAGAAAAATGAGGCGCCCGCCAGCTTTGAAACAGCGCTGAGCGAGCTGGAACAGATTGTTACCCGTCTGGAAAGCGGCGACCTGCCGCTGGAAGAGGCGCTGAACGAATTTGAACGTGGCGTGCAGCTGGCGCGTCAGGGGCAGGCAAAGTTGCAACAGGCCGAACAGCGTGTGCAGATTCTGCTGTCTGACAATGAAGATGCATCTCCTGAGCCTTTTACACCGGATAATGAGTAAATGGATTTTTCGCAGCAGCTACAGGCCTGCGTCGAGCAGGCCAACCAGGCGCTGAGCCGTTTTATCGCACCACTGCCCTTTCAGAACACTCCCGTGGTCGAAACCATGCAGTATGGCGCATTATTAGGCGGTAAACGTCTGCGCCCGTTCCTGGTTTACGCAACGGGCAGGATGTTTGGCGTAAGCCTGTCCACGCTGGATGCCCCGGCAGCCGCCGTTGAGTGCATTCACGCTTATTCGTTGATTCATGACGATTTACCCGCGATGGACGACGACGACCTGCGTCGCGGTCTGCCGACCTGCCACGTCAAATTTGGCGAAGCGAATGCCATTCTGGCCGGAGATGCCCTGCAAACGCTGGCGTTTTCTATCATCAGCGATGCCCCGATGCCGGAAGTGGCCGACCGCGACCGCATTGCTATGATTTCTGAACTGGCGAACGCCAGCGGCATCGCCGGAATGTGCGGTGGCCAGGCGTTGGATCTTGATGCCGAAGGGAAACAGGTGCCGCTGGAGGCGCTGGAGCGTATCCATCGTCATAAAACGGGCGCCCTGATTCGCGCTGCGGTTCGTCTTGGCGCGCTAAGTGCCGGAGAAAACGGACGAAACGCCTTGCCGATACTCGATAAGTACGCAGAAAGTATCGGCCTTGCCTTCCAGGTCCAGGATGACATTCTGGATGTGGTGGGCGATACTGCAACGTTGGGTAAACGTCAGGGTGCTGACCAGCAACTTGGCAAAAGTACCTACCCTGCACTTCTGGGCCTTGAGCAAGCCCGGAATAAAGCCCGGGATCTGATCGAAGACGCCCGTCAGTCGTTAACGCAGCTGGCAGACCTCTCACTCGATACCTCGGCACTGGAAGCGCTAGCGGACTACATAATCCAGCGTGATAAATAAACAAACAACAAGTCTTACTTAATAGGCCTCTGATGAGTTTTGATATAGCCAAATACCCGACCCTGGCACTGGTCGACTCCACTTCGGAGTTACGCCTGCTACCAAAAGAGAGTCTGCCGAAACTCTGCGACGAACTGCGCCGCTATTTACTCGACAGCGTCAGTCGTTCCAGCGGACATTTCGCCTCCGGGCTGGGCACGGTGGAGCTCACCGTGGCGCTGCACTATGTCTATAACACCCCGTTTGACCAGTTAATCTGGGACGTGGGGCATCAGGCTTATCCGCACAAAATTCTCACCGGGCGTCGGGATAAAATAGGCACCATTCGTCAGAAAGGCGGTTTGCACCCCTTCCCGTGGCGCGGTGAAAGCGAATACGACGTACTGAGCGTCGGCCACTCCTCTACCTCCATTAGCGCAGGCATTGGCATTGCGGTCGCCGCAGAAAAAGAAGGCAAAGACCGTCGCACCGTTTGCGTCATTGGCGACGGGGCGATCACCGCCGGGATGGCGTTTGAAGCGATGAACCACGCGGGCGATATCAAGCCGGACATGCTGGTCATTCTCAACGACAACGAAATGTCGATCTCGGAAAACGTCGGCGCGCTGAACAACCACCTGGCGCAGCTGCTTTCCGGCAAGCTCTACTCGTCCCTGCGTGAAGGCGGGAAGAAAGTGTTCTCCGGCGTGCCGCCAATCAAAGAGCTGCTCAAACGCACCGAAGAACATATCAAAGGCATGGTCGTGCCAGGCACGCTGTTTGAAGAACTGGGCTTTAACTATATCGGCCCGGTCGATGGTCACGACGTGCTGGGGCTGATTACCACGCTGAAGAACATGCGCGATCTGAAAGGCCCGCAGTTCCTGCATATCATGACCAAAAAAGGTCGTGGCTATGAACCGGCGGAAAAAGATCCAATCACCTTCCACGCGGTGCCAAAATTCGACCCGTCCAGCGGCTGCCTGCCAAAAAGCAGCGGCGGCCTGCCGAGCTATTCAAAGATCTTTGGCGACTGGCTGTGCGAAACCGCCGCCAAAGACAGCAAGCTGATGGCAATCACCCCGGCAATGCGCGAAGGTTCCGGCATGGTGGAGTTTTCACGTAAATTCCCCGACCGCTATTTTGACGTGGCGATTGCCGAGCAGCATGCAGTGACCTTTGCCGCCGGTCTGGCAATCGGTGGTTATAAGCCGATCGTGGCGATCTACTCCACCTTCCTGCAACGCGCCTACGATCAGGTGCTGCATGACGTCGCGATCCAAAAACTGCCGGTGATGTTTGCTATCGACCGCGCCGGTATCGTCGGCGCTGACGGGCAGACGCACCAGGGCGCGTTCGATCTTTCTTACCTGCGCTGCATCCCGGAAATGGTCATTATGACGCCGAGCGATGAAAACGAGTGCCGCCAGATGCTGTACACCGGCTATCACTATAACGATGGCCCAACGGCAGTGCGTTATCCGCGTGGCAACGCCGTTGGCGTGGAACTGACGCCGCTGGAAAAACTGCCGATCGGCAAAGGACTCGTCAAACGTCAGGGTGAAAAACTGGCAATTCTGAACTTTGGTACGCTACTGCCGGAAGCGGCAAAAGTCGCCGAATCCCTGAACGCGACCTTAGTCGATATGCGCTTTGTGAAGCCGCTGGATGAAACGTTGATTCTGGAGATGGCTGAACGTCACGAAGTGCTGATCACGCTTGAAGAGAACGCCATTATGGGCGGCGCGGGCAGTGGCGTTAACGAAGTGCTGATGGCGCATCGTAAAGTCGTTCCGGTACTGAATATCGGCCTGCCAGACTTCTTTATCCCGCAGGGTACACAGGACGAGGCCCGCGCGGAACTCGGTCTGGATGCCGCCGGAATTGAGGCCAAAATCAAGGACTGGCTGGCATAATCCCCTCCCCGCTCCTGCTATGCTTAATCAATAACGGGTATAACAGGAGCGGAACAATGCAATACAACACCTTAGGAAAAACAGATCTACGGGTTTCTCGCCTTTGTCTGGGCTGCATGACGTTCGGTGAACCGGATCGCGGCAATCACGCCTGGACGCTACCGGAAGAAAGCAGCCGCCCCATCATTAAGCGCGCGCTTGAAGGCGGTATTAACTTTTTTGATACCGCCAATAGCTATTCCGCAGGCAGCAGCGAAGAGATTGTGGGTCGCGCGCTGCGTGATTTCGCCCGCCGCGAAGAAGTGGTGGTCGCCACCAAAGTTTTTCATCGCGTCGGCGACCTGCCAGAAGGATTATCCCGCGCGCAAATCCTGCGTTCCATTGATGACAGTCTGAAACGTCTGGGTATGGACTATGTGGATATCCTGCAAATTCATCGCTGGGATTACAACACGCCGATAGAAGAGACGCTGGAAGCGCTGAATGATGTGGTGAAAGCCGGTAAGGCGCGCTATATCGGCGCCTCCTCCATGCACGCCGCGCAGTTTGCCCAGGCGCTGGCGCTGCAAAAACAGCACGGCTGGGCGCAGTTTGTCAGTATGCAGGATCATTACAATCTCATCTATCGCGAAGAAGAGCGCGAGATGCTGCCGCTGTGCTATCACGAAGGGATCGCGGTGATTCCGTGGAGCCCGCTGGCACGAGGACGACTGACGCGCCCGTGGGGAGAAACCACCGCACGTTCGGTATCCGATGAGTTCGGCAAGACGCTGTACAGCGAGAGCGATGAGAATGACGCACGGATTGCAGAGCGTCTGACGGGCGTCAGTGAGGATCTTGGCGCAACGCGTGCGCAGGTGGCGCTGGCATGGCTATTGAGTAAACCAGGCATCGCTGCGCCGATTATCGGTACATCGCGGGAAGAACAGCTGGATGAGTTGCTCGGCGCGGTGGATTTGACGTTGAAGCCAGAGCAGATTGCCGAGCTGGAAACGCCGTATAAACAGCACCCGGTGGTCGGATTTAAATAATATTGCCCGATGAGCATGTAGGCCGGATAAGGCATGTATGCCGCCATCCGGCCATACCACGCCCGATGGCGCTAGGCTTATCGGGCCTACAGGTTTAAAACAACCCGATGGGCCAATGGTGCCCGATGAAATAAAGCAGACCGGCGGAAATAACCCCTGCGACGATATCGTCAACCATTATCCCCATTCCGCCGTGTACGTTACGGTCGAACCAGCGAATCGGCCAGGGTTTCCACATATCCAGAATACGGAAAATCACAAATCCGGCGGCAACCCACTGCCAGTCCATCGTAGGGAGCGCCATCAGGGTGATCCACATCCCGATAAACTCATCCCAGACAATGCTACCGTGATCGTGAACGCCCATATCCTTCGCCGTTCGGTGGCAAAGATAAACGCCAATACAGATCCCCAACATCACCACCAGCGAGTAGAGCTGCCAGGGCAGAAATGTCATCAGATACCAGAATGGGATCGCCGCTAACGACCCCATTGTTCCCGGAATAATCGGGCTGAGGCCGCTGCCAAACCCGGTAGCCAGCAAGTGCCACGGATTACGCAGGCTTAGCCGACTTTTGGCAACATCTTTATGGCGTGGCAAAATGGTCATATCCTTTCCAGTCAAAAGTGACAGGCTTTCCGTCACGCATGAAGCTGATGCCTTCCACATCCGCACTCATTTGTCCGATGCAGGTAAACGGTACGCCAAGATTCCCCAGCGCCACATCCAGCGCGCCACGGTTCAACTCCGGTACAGTGAAGCATAATTCATAATCTTCACCGCCGGAAAGCGCCCAGCGCAGCGCCTGCCCGGGATCAACATGACGGGTAACCGCCTCAGAATACCGCAGCGCATCCACATCCACCCGCGCGCCACAGCCGCTGGCGTTAACGATATGCCGCAAATCAGAAATCAGGCCATCGGAAAGATCGATCGCCGCATTCGCCAGGTCGCGCAGAGCTTGCCCCTGCAAAATACGCGGCGTCGGGCGCAGGTGCCGCTTAATCAAGTAGTCTGCGTCTTTCGCATCCGCCACCTGTAAGCGATGTTGTAAAATCGCCAGCCCAGCGGCGCTGTCCCCCGGCGTGCCGGTGATGTAAATCCTGTCGCCAGGTTTTGCCCCGGAACGCTTGAGCGCGCGTCCCACGGGCACATAGCCATGAATACCCAGCGTCATCGACAGCGGCCCACGCGTGGTGTCGCCGCCAATCAGCTGCATATCGTAGTAATTCAGCAGGTCAAACAGGCTGTCGCTAAACGCTTCCAGCCACGCTTCGTCAACGTCCGGCAACGTCAGGGCCAGCGTCAGCCAGGCCGGATCGGCCCCCATCGCCGCCAGATCGCTTAAGTTAACCGCCAGCGCTTTCCAGGCCAGATCGGCAGGATCGATATCAGTCAGGAAATGGTTGCCCGCCACCAGCGTATCGGTACTGATCGCCAGCGTCTGTTTTTCAGGAATATTCAGGAGAGCGCAATCGTCACCGATACCGGTTTCGACGTCGAGACGAGAGCTTCTAACACGGTCAAAATAACGGGCAATCAGGGAGAACTCGCCGCATGCCATACGTTATGCCTCAGCAGAAAAAAAGAAAAGGCCGGAGATAGCGGGAATATATCCCGCCACCATCCGACCTGGAGATTACTTTTTGTTGGGGCGAATCACAGGTGCTGCTTTGTCCAGTACGCCGTTGACGAACTTGTGGCTGTCTTCGGCGCCGAAGGTCTTCGCCAGTTCAATCGCTTCGTTGATGGCCACTTTATATGGCACATCGCTACGTTTAGACAGTTCAAACAGCGCAATACGCAGCACAGCTTTTTCTACCTGACCCAGCTCTTCCAGCAGACGAGACAGGTACGGTTTCATCAATCCGTCCAGGTACGCGCTGTTAGTCGCCACCCCGGACAGCAGTTCACGGAAATACAGAACGTCGACATCTTTTACGTCCTGTTCCGCCAGGAACTGGTATTCAACATCAGCGATGTCGTTCTGGGACAACTGCCAGGAGTAGAGCGCCTGAACGGCACACTCACGAGCGCGGCGACGAGCAGCAGGTTTCACGGATTTCCCCTTACAAAAATCAGGCCTTGATGGCTTTCAATACATTAATCATTTCAAGCGCGGTCAGTGCGGCTTCCGCACCTTTGTTGCCAGCTTTAGTGCCAGCACGTTCGATGGCTTGTTCAATACTTTCAGTGGTCAGAACACCAAAGGCTACCGGGATTTCGCTGTCCTGGGCGACGTGCGCCAGGCCGTTGCTTGCACCGCCAGCCACATATTCAAAGTGCGCGGTACCGCCACGAATCACTGTACCCAGCGCAATCACCGCGTCATATTTACCGGTTTTTGCCAATGCGCCAGCCGCCAGCGGCAGTTCATACGCGCCAGGAACCCAAACCACGGTAATATTTTCATCTTTTACCTGACCAATACGCTTCAGGGCGTCAATCGCGCCTTCCAGCAGGCTGTCATTGATAAAATTGTTGAAACGCGCAATGGTGATGGCGACACGAGCGTCCGGGGTAGCAACGTTAGCTTCAATAATGTTCATATTCTTCCTTCGGGTTCGATATGGCCCCGCAGGGGGGCGGATTTTATCATAATACTCGACGCGCCGCTTCTCTATTTCGAAGCCTTTACGCGGGAATCAAATGCAGGCAAACATCCGGGCCTACATGGCGTATCTCGTTGAATTTAAAATGGGGTGCCTCGCTCAGTTTCTCAAGCCCCGGCAGCACACATAATCCTCGCGCATCACTTCCTAACAGTTTAGGCGCAACATAGACGATAAGCTCGTCCACCACGCCCGCCTGCAACAACGCGCCCGCAAGCACTGGCCCGGCCTCCACCCAGATGCTGTTAATCTGCTGTTTACCCAACAGCATCATCAGCACCACCAGATCCAGATGACCGTTATGCTCCGGCACCCGCAGGCTGCGAACCGTCTCAGGCCAGATGCGGGAATCGTCCTGTGTGCGGGCAAACCAGGTTTCTCCCGGCTGCTGCACAATACGGTGCTCCGGCGTCACGCGGTTTTGGCTGTCGAGGACAATGCGAATCGGCTGACGCAGGTTTTCCTGCGGATAGAGAGTCTGGGTTGAGGCATCCAGTTCAGGCCAGCGAACCGTTAACGCCGGGTCGTCGGCCAGCACCGTCGCGCTGCTGGTCAGAATCGCATGGCTTTGCGCCCGTAAACGCTGCACATCGCGCCGCGCCTGCGGGGAGGTAATCCACTGGCTTTCACCGCTGGCCATCGCCGTGCGGCCATCCAGCGATGCGCCGAGCTTGAGCTGCACATACGGGAAGCCGGTGCGCATCCGCTTGAGGAAACCTTTGTTCAACTGTTCCGTTTCGCTCATCATCAGCCCGTGGCTGACGTCGATCCCCGCCTGCTGCAAACGGTACAGCCCACGTCCCGCGACCTGCGGATTGGGGTCCTGCATCGCCGCAACGACCCGCGTCACGCCAGCGGCAATCAACGCATCGCAGCACGGCGGCGTACGGCCATGATGGCTACACGGTTCAAGCGTGACATACGCGGTCGCGCCTTTGGCTTTGTCTCCCGCCATACGCAGCGCATGGACTTCAGCATGCGGTTCACCCGCGCGATGATGGTAGCCTTCGCCAACGATTTCACCATCTTTGACGATCACACAGCCTACATTCGGGTTCGGGTGCGTGGTGAAACGCCCGCGCTGCGCCAGCTTCAGCGCACGCGCCATGTAAAACTCATCCAGCATGGCTTAATCCTGTAGGCGAGCAATCTCTTCGCCGAATTCTTTGATGTCTTCGAAACTCCGATAGACGGAGGCAAAGCGGATGTAAGCCACTTTATCGAGCTTTTTCAGTTGCTCCATCACCAGGTTGCCAATCATTTTGCTGGGAACTTCGCGTTCCCCGGTGGCTCGCAGCTGTGATTTGATGTGATTCAACGCCATTTCGACGTCATCAGAGCTGACAGGGCGTTTTTCCAGCGCTCTTAGCATACCGCTGCGCAACTTCTCTTCGTTGAAAGGTTCACGCACATCGTTACTTTTCACTACGCGCGGCATAACAAGCTCTGCCACTTCAAAGGTAGTGAAACGTTCATTACAGACCAGACACTGCCGACGGCGGCGTACGGAAGAGCCCTCACCCACGAGACGAGAGTCAATAACCTTAGTGTCTACGGCGAAACAGAATGGGCAATGCATACGGCGTCCTGACCAGGTGGTTAACAGAAATCTATTTTACCCTGAACTGGCGCGACAACAAAGGCGGAGCACTTTTGAGACAAAGGATCGATACCTTACGCCCCTTTGCGATCTACCATTAGGGTATCGCGACCATGAAGGAAATAATCTACATGACAAGACGTTACCTAAGAATTCTCCTGGTGGGAAGCCTCTTTAGCCTGAGCGCCTGCGCGCAGCAGAGCGAAGTTCGCCAGATGAACCAAAGCGTCAGCACGCTGAATACGGAAATGGCGCAGTTAAACCAGGAAACCGTGAAGATTACTCAGCAAAATATGTTGAATGCGAAATCCACCAGCGGGGTCTATCTGCTGCCGGGTTCAAAAACGCCTGCCCGCCTGAACAGTCAGATCGGTACGTTGCGTATGTCCCTGGTGAATATCGCACCCAATGCCGACGGCACACGCGTGACGCTGCGCATTCAGGGAGAATCCAACGATCCGTTACCGGCGTTTAGCGGTACTGTCGAATACGGGCAGATTCAGGGCACCACGGATAACTATCAGGAAGTGAATGTCCAGAATCAACTGATTAACGCCCCGGCCAGCATCCTGGCGCCGAGCGATGTGGACATCCCGTTACAATTAAACGGATTGACGCCCGACCAGTTAGGTTTTGTCCGCATTCACGATATCCAGCCTGTTAATCAATAAACCTCCGGCGGAGCGTTTTGTGCGTTCCGCAACATCCCTCCCCGGCTTTTTGTTACTCCCCTGACATCACCGCAATTTTTGCTAAAAGTTGGCAACATTCATGAAAGTCAGTACAATCGCCGCGCTTAAAGTACGCAAACGTGAACGCAATCGATTACGTAGATGATAGATCTGTGAAACAAGACATATTTTTGTGAGCAATGATTTCTATAATAGGCTCCGCAGAAACACGAAATATTTAGAAACGCAAATTGCGCCTTTTTCATTCCCTTCAAGGGATTTCAAACAGTGGCATACAATATGAAAAAAACATTACTTGCAGCCGGTGCAGTGCTGGCGCTCTCATCGTCCTTTACTGTTAACGCAGCAGAAAATGACAAACCGCAATACCTTTCAGACTGGTGGCACCAGAGCGTTAACGTCGTAGGCAGCTACCATACCCGTTTCGGGCCGCAGCTCCGTAACGATACCTATCTGGAATATGAAGCATTCGCGAAAAAAGACTGGTTCGATTTCTACGGCTATATGGATGCGCCGGTATTCTTCGGCGGTAACACCAACGCGAAGGGTATCTGGAACCACGGTTCCCCGCTGTTCATGGAAATTGAACCGCGTTTCTCTATCGACAAACTGACCGGAGCCGACCTGAGCTTTGGCCCGTTCAAAGAGTGGTATTTCGCTAACAACTACATCTATGACATGGGTCGTAACAAGTCTGGCCGTCAGAGCACCTGGTACATGGGTCTGGGTACTGACATCGAAACCGGTCTGCCGATGAGCCTGTCCCTGAACGTCTATGCGAAGTACCAGTGGCAGAACTACCTGGCTGATAACGAAAACGAGTGGGACGGCTACCGTTTCAAAGTGAAATACTTCGTGCCACTCACCGATCTGTGGGGCGGTAACCTGAGCTACATCGGTTTCACTAACTTTGACTGGGGCTCCGATCTGGGCGACTCTCAGTACCGTACCAGCAACTCTATCGCATCCAGCCACATCCTGGCGCTGAACTACGATCACTGGCACTACTCTGTGGTGGCTCGTTACTTCCATAACGGCGGACAGTGGGAAAACGGCGCTCAGCCGGTATGGCAATCCGAAACGGTTAAAGCTACCGGTTGGGGTGGCTACCTGGTTGTCGGTTACAACTTCTAAGCTGTTTATTTGCCGCCCGGCCAGTACAACGCCGGGCACAGAAAGAGCACCGAACGCGCAACGCGCCGGTGCTTTTTTATTTCTTCTGATCCATCATCGCTTTCAAATTAGCGAAAGGGTTATGCATCGCAGCACCGACATCTTTCTGCGCATCCTCCCCGGCAATAACGGTTGAGCCATACTGATCGGCTTCGGTATATTTCGAATGCTCATGATCGTGACAGTACAGACACAGCAACTCCCAGTTACTGCCGTCTTCCGGGTTATTGGTGTGGTCGTGATCGATATGATGGACGGTTAATTCGCGCAGGTTAGAATAAACAAATTCGCGAGAGCATCGCCCGCATACCCACGGAAATAATTTGAGCGCCTTTTCACGATAGCCGTTTTCCAGCCGCGTATAGTTTTTAGGGATAATCGCCATAGTGACTCTGTATCTGCGTTGAATGTAGGGTTATGAGCAAGTTTAACACTCTGCGTACCCCATTGCCCGTGAAGGATGCAGAAGCCCGCTTAACCGCAGGCTTTTTTAGCGATAAAAAAATCCCGGCCATACGACCGGGATTCCAGTAATAACGTGACTGCGTGATTAAGGCAGAATAGACGGCTGATCCGCCCCTTCTTTCTCAACTTTCTGCTGCAACATATGCTCGCGCTTCATGCCCAGCTTCAGCGCCAACGCCGAGGCCACGTAGATCGACGATGCCGTACCGATAGAAACACCGATCAGCATGGTCAGAGAGAAGCCTTCCAGTACCGGACCACCGAAGAGGTACAGCATCAGAATCACCACTAACGTCGTCCCGGAGGTGATCAACGTACGGTGCAGCGTCTGGGTCAACGACACGTTAAAGATTTCGTAAGGCGTCCCGCGACGAATTTTGCGGAAGTTTTCACGAATACGGTCAGATACCACGATACTGTCGTTCAGCGAGTAACCGATAACCGACATCAACGATGCAACGATCGTCAGGTCGATCTCAATATGGAACAACGACAGAATCCCTAAGGTGATAATCACGTCGTGCGCCAGCGCGATAACCACCCCCGCCGCCAGTCGCCACTCAAAGCGGAAACCGACATAAATAAGGATAGAGATCAGCGCGACAATCAGCGCCATCGCACCGGTTTGCGCCAGATCGGCGCCCACGCTCGGCCCGACAAACTCAATACGCTTCACGGCGGCGTTCTGGCTGGTGGCTTCGTTAATGACACTCAGCACTTTGCTACCCAGCACCTGACCGCCGTCTTCACCTTCCGTCGGCGGCATACGCACCATAATGTCGTGGCTGCTACCGAAGTTCTGCAACAGCGGCTCAGCAAAGCCCGCTTTTTCCAGCGCATCGCGCATCACGTCCATTTCGGCCGGTTTTTCCAGCGTGATTTCGATAACCGTACCACCGGTAAAATCGAGACCCCAGTTAAAACCGCGCACGCCCATCACCACGATGGCCGCAATCAGCAGGAAACCAGAGATGCCGAAAGCCCAGTAGTCCCAGCGCATAAAGTCATAGACTTTACGGCCGTGGTTCAATTGTTCAACAGTATATTCCTGTGCCACATCGCACTCCTCAGATTGACAGCTTGTTGATGCGTTTGCCGCCATACAACAGGTTTACGATGGCACGCGTACCGACAATCGCGGTAAACATCGACGTCGCCACACCGATACCGGTAGTAATCGCGAACCCTTTAATTGCCCCGGTGCCGACTGCGTACAGGATGATGACTTTAATCAGCGTGGTGATGTTCGCATCGAAGATGGAACTGAACGCGCCTTTATAACCTTCATCAATCGCCTGCTGAACCGTACGCCCGTTGCTCAACTCTTCTTTAATACGTTCGTTGATCAGTACGTTGGCGTCGACCGCCACCGCAAGGGTTAGCACGATACCGGCAATCCCCGGCATACTCAGCGTGGCCCCCGGCAGCAGCGACATGATACCGACAATCAATACCAGGTTGGCCACCAGCGCGCTTGTCGCAATCAGACCGAACTTCTTGTAGAAGAAGATCATGAACAGGATGGAGACCACCAGACCGGCCAGACACGCTTCCAGGCCCTGTTTGATGTTCTGCATACCCAGCGTCGGGCCGATAGTCCGTTCTTCAACAATCTGAATCGGCGCAATCAGCGCACCGGCGCGCAGCAGCAGAGAGAGCTGGCGGGCTTCGTTCGGGTTGTTGATACCGGTAATACGGAAGCTGTTGCCCAGGCGAGACTGGATGTTGGCGATGTTAATCACCTCTTCCTGCTTCACCAGTACCGCACGGCCGTTGGCATCTTTCTTACCGCTGTCTTTGTACTCCACAAACAAGGTCGCCATCGGCTTGCCGATATTGTCTTTGGTGAAGTTAGACATGATGTTGCCACCTGCGCTATCCAGCGAGATGTTAACCTGCGGTTGGTTGTATTCGTCCTGGCTGGAAGTGGAGTCGGTGATATGGTCACCGGTCAGGATCACGCGTTTGTACAGCACAACCGGCTGGCCTTCGCGCGTCTGTTTCACTTCCGAGTCACCCGGTACGCGCCCGGATGCCGCCGCAGACTGGTCAACATTGGTGTTTACCAGACGGAATTCGAGGGTCGCGGTAGCGCCCAGAATCTCTTTCGCACGCGCGGTATCCTGAATACCCGGCAGCTCAACGACGATGCGATCCGCACCCTGACGCTGGACAACCGGCTCAGCCACGCCCAATTGGTTTACACGGTTACGCAGAATGTTGATGTTCTGCTGAACGGCATATTCACGCGCTTCGCTCAGACGCGCATCAGACATGACCGCACGCAGCACCGTATTGCCCTGGCTGGTAATCACCAGATCGCGGTGACGCCCGCTCAGATAAGAGATCGCTTCATCACGCGCTTTGTTATCGCGGAACGTGATGCTCAGACCGTAGTTATCTTCTTTGCGAACAGTGGTATAAGGAATGCCTTTTTCACGCAGGTCGCTGCGCAGGCTATCGATATTTTGCTCCTGAAGCTTACCTAACGCGGTGTCCATATCCACTTCCATCAGGAAGTGAACGCCGCCACGCAGGTCAAGGCCAAGTTTCATCGGCTCGGCTTTAATGGCCGCCAGCCAACGAGGCGTTGCCGGAGCAAGGTTAAGCGCCACGACGTATTTATCACCCAGCACGCCAACCAGCGCTTCACGGGCGCGCAGCTGGATGTCGGTGGTGTCGAAGCGCGCAAGAATAGCGCCCTCTTCCAGAGCCACAGACTTAGCGGTAATTTTTTCTTCTTGTAACGTTTTCTGGACCTGGATCAGCGTTTGCTCACTGGCGGCGACGCCGCGCGCGCCAGTGATTTGAACAGCCGGATCCTCACCATACAGGTTGGGAAGTGCGTAAAGCAGGCCGACGACAATCACGACGACCAGCATGATGTACTTCCACAAAGGATAACGGTTTAACACGGCAGTTCCCTTTGGGAAAACAATAGATTACAGCGCCTTCATAGTGCCTTTCGGCAGAACGGCAGCTACGAAGTCACGTTTGATAACCACTTCAGTGGTGTCATTCAGCGCGATAACGATGTAGCCGGATTCCGCTACTTTCGTTACACGACCCACCAGGCCACCGTTAGTCAGCACTTCATCGCCTTTTGCGATGGAGCTCATCAGGTTTTTGTGTTCTTTGGTGCGCTTCTGCTGTGGACGCAGGATCATGAAGTAAAAAATCAGACCAAACACCACCAGCATCAAAATCAGAGACATCGGGCTGCCCTGCGCCGGAGCACCTGTTGCCGCTACCGCATCAGAAATAAAAAAGCTCATTAAATTTCCCTCATTATTAAAATTAATCAACGTTCAAAGGTGGAACAGGTCGACCCTGACGTTGGTAAAAATCGGTCACGAAGCTCTCTAATTTACCCTCTTCAATAGCCTTGCGTAAACCCGCCATCAAACGCTGGTAGTAACGCAGGTTATGAATCGTGTTGAGTCGCGCGCCCAATATTTCGTTGCAACGGTCGAGATGATGCAAGTAGGCACGCGAATAATTGCGACAGGTGTAGCAATCACACTCGGCATCGAGCGGGCTGGTGTCGCTTTTATGCTTCGCATTACGAATTTTCACCACGCCGTCAGTCACGAACAGGTGACCATTACGGGCATTGCGTGTTGGCATAACGCAGTCAAACATATCGATACCGCGACGCACGCCTTCCACCAGATCTTCCGGTTTGCCGACGCCCATCAGGTAACGAGGTTTGTCCGCCGGGATTTGCGGGCAGACATGCTCCAGAATGCGCTGCATGTCTTCCTTCGGCTCACCCACAGCCAGACCGCCGACAGCGTAGCCATCAAAGCCAATCTCTACCAGACCTTTGACAGAGATATCGCGTAAATCTTCGTAAACGCTGCCCTGAATGATGCCAAAAAGCGCATTTTTGTTGCCCAAACCATCAAAACGGTCGCGGCTGCGCTTCGCCCAGCGTAAAGACATCTCCATAGAGCGTTTAGCATAGTCCCAGTCCGCCGGATACGGCGTACATTCGTCGAAAATCATGACGATATCGGAACCGAGATCGTACTGAATCTCCATGGATTTTTCAGGATCGAGGAAAATCGGATCGCCGTTGATCGGGTTGCGGAAATGCACGCCCTGCTCGGTGATCTTGCGAATATCGCCGAGGCTGAATACCTGGAAACCGCCGGAGTCCGTCAGGATCGGGCCTTTCCACTGCATGAAATCATGCAGATCGCCATGCAGTTTCATGATTTCCTGACCCGGGCGCAGCCACAGGTGGAAGGTGTTGCCGAGAATAATTTGTGCGCCGGTGGCTTCAACTTCTTCCGGCGTCATGCCTTTAACGGTGCCATACGTACCGACAGGCATAAAAGCAGGCGTTTCCACTACGCCACGATCAAACACCAGGCGGCCACGGCGAGCGCGTCCGTCGGTAGTATCCAGTTCGAATTTCATTTTCTCTCCATACGCCAGAAAAACAGTCTGACGTTTAAACCTGTGCCGCGAACCTACTTCCCGACACGCTCATTCAAAGCCTGCGGATTGTACGTGATAAACATCGCGTCCCCGTAGCTAAAAAAGCGATAATTTTGTTCTACCGCAGCCTTGTACGCATTCATCGTGTGCTGATAACCCGCAAAAGCGGACACCAGCATAATCAGCGTCGATTCCGGCAGATGGAAATTGGTCACCAGCGCATCAATCACTTTGTATTGATAACCTGGGTAGATGAAGATTTGCGTATCGCCGAAGAACGGTTCGATCAGGTCGTTTTTCGCCGCCTGCGCCGCACTCTCCAGCGAGCGTACCGAGGTGGTGCCTACCGCGATGATCCGATTGCCCCGCGCTTTTGCCGCCAGCACCGCATCAACCACCTCCTGCGGGACTTCGGCGTACTCCGAGTGCATGATGTGATCTTCAATGGTCTCCACACGCACCGGCTGGAACGTCCCCGCGCCGACGTGCAGCGTCACAAACACCATCTCAATGCCTTTTTCGCGCAGCGCGGCCAGCAGCGGATCGTCAAAGTGCAAACCTGCGGTTGGCGCGGCAACGGCCCCCGGTTTTTCACTGTAGACCGTCTGATACAACTCACGGTCGGCGTCTTCATCCGGGCGGTCGATGTATGGCGGCAGCGGCATATGGCCGATCGCGTTGAGAATCTCCAGAACCGGGCGCGCGTCGTTGAACTCAACTTCAAACAGCGCGCCATGACGTGCGGTCATGGTGGCGTTAATGCTTTCGTCATCGCCCAACAGCAGTTCCGCGCCCGGTTTCGGCGCTTTGGAAGCGCGAATATGCGCCAGAATGCGTTTGTCATCCAGCATCCGCTCAACCAGTACTTCAATCTTGCCGCCGCTGGCTTTACGGCCAAACAGACGCGCCGGGATGACGCGGGTATTATTAAAGACCAGCAGATCGCCTGGGTTGAGCTTATCGAGCAGATCGGTGAAAGTACCGTGCGTCAGCGCGCCCGTCGGCCCGTCCAGTGACAGCAAGCGGCAACGGCTGCGCTCAGGCTGCGGATAGTGGGCAATCAGGGATTCGGGTAATTCAAAGGAAAAATCGGTAACGCGCATGACACTGACTCAGACTAAAATAAGAGGCGGGTAGTCTAGTGCCGGGGCGCGCTCCCTGCAACCGTTACCCCTCAAGTTAAGAGATATAAGCTATAGACAAAATCATTCAGGATGCATCGAGGCGGCAACTGAATAAGTCCCCAGGCGCTTACTCAAGTAAGTCGCAGGGGTGAGGCCCGGGGATGGGCCGAGTAACTCGCAGCCAACAAAGAGGCAGTTTGAAGGATGAAGTGGATATGAATTTTCTTGCACACCTGCACTTAGCGCATCTCGCCGACAGCTCGCTTTCCGGCAATTTACTGGCCGATTTTGTTCGGGGAAACCCGGAGGCTAATTTTCCCCCTGACGTGGTGGAAGGGATTTATATGCATCGGCGGATTGACGTCATGACCGATAATCTGCCGGAAGTGCGTGAAGCGCGGGAATGGTTTCGCAGCGAAACCCGTCGTGTAGCCCCCATCACTCTGGATGTGATGTGGGACCACTTCCTGTCGCGCCACTGGGCGACAATATCTCCCGATTTCCCGTTGCAGGCATTCGTGGGCTACGCCCATGCGCAGGTCAGCACTATTTTGCCCGACTCGCCGCCGCGTTTTGTGAATCTGAACGATTATCTGTGGTCGGAAAAGTGGCTGGAGCGTTATCGCGATATGGATTTTATCCAGAATGTCCTCAACGGGATGGCGAATCGCCGCCCACGCCTCGATGCCCTGCGCGATTCCTGGTACGATCTGGATGCGCACTACGATGCGTTAGAAGCACGTTTCTGGCGCTTCTACCCGCGCATGATGGCGCAGGCGCGTCAGAAGTCGCTTTAGCTGCCTGATAAGCGTAACGCCATCAGGCAAAAAATTGATAGGTGAAACCTGTCTCATTGATTGTCAGCACCGCGTTGAGTTGCCCTCTTCCCCTCCCTATACTTGCCCGCGTTGCGTTCCAAACCCCTTAACTTTGCAGGAGTATTTATATGGTACTGGTTACTCGTCAGGCCCCGGACTTCACAGCAGCCGCCGTACTGGGTAGCGGTGAGATCGTTGAAAACTTCAACTTCAAACAGCACACCAACGGCAAAGCAACCGTTCTGTTCTTCTGGCCGATGGATTTCACCTTCGTTTGCCCGTCTGAACTGATTGCTTTCGACAAACGTTATGAAGAGTTCCAGGCGCGTGGCGTAGAAGTTGTCGGCGTTTCTTTTGACTCTGAATTCGTCCACAACGCATGGCGTAACACCCCTGTCGATAAAGGCGGCATCGGTGCAGTGAAATACGCAATGGTTGCTGACGTGAAGCGTGAAATCCAGAAAGCCTACGGTATCGAACACCCGGAAGCGGGCGTTGCCCTGCGCGGTTCTTTCCTGATCGACGCCAACGGCGTGGTTCGTCACCAGGTGGTTAACGACCTGCCGCTGGGCCGTAACATCGACGAAATGCTGCGTATGGTTGACGCGTTGCAGTTCCACGAAGAGCACGGCGAAGTGTGCCCGGCACAGTGGGAAAAAGGCAAAGAAGGGATGAACGCCTCTCCAGACGGCGTGGCAAAATACCTGACTGAAAACGTCGCCAGCCTGTAATCGGCTCGAATTGAAAAAAGCTCGCTATGGCGAGCTTTTTTATTGCGCTTATCAGGCCTATGGATTTTTGTAGGCCGGATAAGGCGTTCCGCCGCCATCCGGCGTAGTGCCCGGTGGCACGCCGTTTCCCGGGCCTACAAACATGTCGCGTTTACGCCGCGCCGTCCTTTTTCACCTCGCGCCAGATTCGCCACGCCATCACCAACAGTACCGCGACGCCAGCAATCAACGCCCCCCACACCAGTAACGTTTTCCAGCGGCTTTGCTGCTCCGCAGCCGACGTTGCCGTCAGCCGCGCCTCACCGCCCAGCGTTACGCGCTGCTGCGTCATCGCCCAGGGCAGGTCGTTAACATCCTGCGTTTTGCGCAGCGACGCCGGGATCAGCATATCCAGCTCAACATCGGCTTTTTCCGCCGCCCGGTTTCCCCAGGCCAGCATATACGGGCCTTTCCCCTGAGTATTGAACACCAGTTGATAACTGTCCCGCGCGCCGCTCAGCGCAGGCAGCGTTTCCGGCAATCGGGCGTTGATGGTGGTCATACGGATAGCTTCAACCTGTTGACCTGAAAGAAGAATATCCTCCGAACGCTTCCCGTCGAGGCGGTACAGGATCGTTTTCGTCAGTGGACGCCACGCCTCTTTTTCCCCGCCGCGCCATGCCAGCTCAACCGGTAAAACGCCCTCGTTTTCCAGCGCAATTCTGAGCGACGTCAGCGGCTGCGGCTGATTCCAGCGCCATACGGCTTCTGTTTCCGACACTTTCTTTGCGTGGGCCTCCAGCGCAATACGCTCCGCCGCCGGTTCTCCGCTGTCCGCAATGGCGCTTACGCTGTTTAACGTCAGCGGCGGACTTTGCGAATCGAGAATCACCAGCAGGTAGCGACGGCCTTCCGCAGAGAGCGTCAGGCTGGCGCTGATGGTGTCCATTTTCAGCCGATCGCTATCGCGCGTCAGATCCATCAGCGGCGCGTCTTCTTGCACGGGTTGCCAGTAACGTAAATCACGGCTGGCATAAACGGACGCCTTCCCCTGCCAGTTGCCCGCAGGCGTGTTCCAGTTCAGGCGCAGTTGCGCCAGCGAAAAGGCCGCCGTCATCTCTTCCGGCAGAGTCAGTAAATAGCTCTGCCCAACCGCGTTAACGTCATCGCTTTCCAGATGAATTTCCACGCCGGTCTTTGAACGCAAGACAAAGGATTCGCTTCCACGGCGCTCCCCTTCCCGCGGTGATACTGGCGACATATCCAGAGGAAAAAGCCGCAGCGCCACCGTCTCTGGCGTGACAGACGGCGTTTTCTGCGCCGTCAGCGCAAAGGGCACCGTATCGCCCTGGCGGTTAAAAACCCGCACATCGCGTAAATCCGGCCAGGCGCTTTGTTGGTAAAGCGCCAGCGGCAGCGAAACGCGATACCACGGCGATGAACCCGTCGCTTCCAGCATCATGCCGGTGGCGTAATCCTGCGGCGTTTCCGGGGCTTTGTCACGGCTGAACGCCGGCCACGCCGTACTCAGCAACGCGCTCCAGACTACCGCTTTCATCCATTTCATTTTTCTTCTCCTGCTTTGGGCGGTAACGGTGAAAAATACCCGACGATAAGTACCAGGATCGCCACGCCGATAAAAGCGATGGCGCGCGCCAGCCCGCCGCCGCGCGCGCTATCCACCAGCATCAGCTTAACAATGACGATCCCCAAAAGCACCGCGCCGCATAACCATTCCCGCCGCGAACGGCGACGGGTCGCGAGCAACATCATAATTAACGCCGTCAGCATCCAGAACAGGGCGAAACAGGTCTGGATCAACCGCGAATGCCACAATGTCTCCATGCTCCACGCCACCTCGCCATACCACGCCAGCGCCCGCATCAGCCCTCCGTTCAACCACCAGAATGCGAGCGCCGCCAGCACCACAGGCGCCCATGCGTGATATTTCACTAACGGCGACGGCAGAAAACGACGAGAGAAACGCGCAAGGAGGAACAATCCCAGCAAGGCGAAAGCGGCTCCCTCCTCAAGCGGGTTCACCACTGGCAGATAGCGCTGTTGGAAAACCACGCCATCCTGTAAATTCGCCAGCACCAGAAGCAACAGCAGGATCACTGCCACGGGCGCCAGCGCCAGCGCGCCGTACAACGCAGGCCAGCATTTGAACGGCCACAAATCGCGGCGCAGCGCGGCGTGTACCAGCAGTATGACGATTCCGCCCGCCGCCATCATCAACCCGCTGCGCCAGGCGTCCATTCCCCACGGCAACGACTGCACAAACCAGAACAACTCCATCCCGAGCGCTAAAAGCACCATCCAGAACAAGGATAAATGCAGCGTCCGGGAGATGCGCGGCGGCAGATGCGCATCATCACGATAAAGCATGAGCACCGCACAAGGCAGCGCCACGCACCACGCCAGATTTTGCCAGCCTGCGGCGAAAATCTGCCGTTCTTCAATCTGGTACAGTAATGCCAGCAGCATCGCAGGCCACAGCAGCCAGGGGCTGTAACCTAACGCCTGCCAGGCGAGCCGCCCGCTCAGATAACGCCAGAGCCAGGCGGACGCGGCGAGTAGCGCCAGCACGCCAGACCATTCGGCAGCATAACGCGCCAGCGCCAGTTGCGAGGCCCCCGTCAGCGCGACGATCCAGAAGGCGATGCCGCCCGCCAGCAGCGCCCAACCGACCTCCTTCTTCTCGCTGCGCCACAGCCACGCGCCGCCCAGCCAGCACAAACTCAGCACGGCGAAGATCATCATCACCGTCAGCGGCGCGGCGTCATCGGCCAGCGCCCACAACGCGCTGCCCACAGCCAGTAGCATGAGCGCAGTGCCGCTATAGCTCATCCGCCGCTGCTGTTGCTGCATACCCAGCCACAATACGCCAAGCCCCTCCAGCGCCCAGGCCATTGCCGTCCAGCGCGCCGAAAGCGCCAGCGGGATGGCGAGGGTAGTAAACGCGCCGCCCAACGCGAGCGCCGCCAGCACCAGCGGCCTTCCCATCGACGGGTAGCGGCGCAGCGCCAGCCACGCCAGCGCCATATAGAACGCGCCGTAGCCCAGCGCACTGAGCGCCGGACCATAATCCATATGTTGGGTAATGGCGTACTGCATGCCAAACCCAACCAGCGGCGGCGCAAACAACAGCACGCCATCAACAATATGTTTGCCTTTTTCCTGCGCCCGCAGCGACAGCGCCACGCTCAGCACGCCGAAAATAATGATATTGGCAATCAGGAAAAGCTGGCAGTTGAGCCAGTATTCAGGCCGGTAGTCGCTGACGCCCCACAGGCCGCCGACCCCGAAAGTGAATAATAACCCCAGCAGATTAAGCTCACGCCAGTGCTGCCAGACGCTTATGGCAAGAATGCCTGCCGACAGCAGGAGATAGAACGAGAACAACGCCACATAGTTCCCGCTGCCCGTCGACAGCAGCAGCGGCGCAAGATAACCGCCCAGGCTGGCCAGCATCGCCAGGCTAAGCGCTTTTTGCAAAATAGCCAGCCCTACGCTTGCGGCGCAAATCAGCACCAGCAGCGCAAACGCCAGCGTCATCGGCAGCATTTGCCACAGCCGGAATGCGCCAAAGACGGTCAGATAGAGCACGCCTGTCGCGCCGCCTTGCAGGATCAGCGCATAGACCGGCTGTTTGCGTCGCAAACGCCAGCCTGTCGCGAGCAGCACTACGGCACACAGCGCCGCAGTGACAAGACGCAGTTCAAGCGGAAACAGCGCGTGTTCAACCGTATAACGCAACAGGAAAGATAAACCGAAAAAGAGGAGCAGAATGCCCAGCTTCGCCAGCGGATTTCCCTGCATAAACCAGCGCGCCAGCGAGGTGAAAACGCCGCCGAACGCGGAAGGTTTCGCCGTTTTCGCAGGCGCCGGGAGCGGTTTTGCGAGGGTTTCCTGCGCAGCCCAGGGATTTTCCGGCTCAGATATGGCCGCTTCGATGGCATCAGGCGGCGATGGCGCGACACGCTCTTTCGCAGATAGCGAAGGTTCCGCCGTCACCTGTACCGCTGGCGCTTCTCCCGCACGCTGCTGTTCAAGTTGCTCAACCCGTCGGCGCAACACCGCCAGCTCAAAGCGAACCGACGCGCTGCGGTTGAGCGCGACAATCGCGAGAATGGGAACCACCACCAGCGCGAAGAATAAAACAATGCAGCCAAGGATTAAAAGCTCATCCATGTTTCCACCTTCACTGTACAAGGACAGACCAGAATGACATAGATTATTACATTTTTGCCATCCCTGAAGGTGAAAATGCCGGATCGCAGCGTAAACCAGAACGCGGCTTCGGGGCGAATAGAGCCGACCATTTTGAATGCATTATTGAGGAAATGAACCATGCTAATAACGTGGTTATTTCATCTTATTTTGCATAACAGACACCCTCAAAAAAATGCCATGCTTTGGTCTAAATTATTCACTGGCATTGTTTTTCGACAGTCTGTACAACGTACTTATTTCATTTTCAGGATATTTTCAGATCATGCGAATCAATCTGGACGTTCTGCTCATTCTTGATGCTATCGACAAACACGGCTCGTTTGCCGCTGCGGCCGGGTCGCTGTTTAAAACCCCCGCGGCGCTTAGCTATATGATTCAGAAACTGGAAAACGATCTCGATATTGAGCTTCTCGATCGCTCCGGCCACCGGGCGAAATTTACCGATACCGGACGGATGATGCTGGAAAAAGGGCGTCTGCTGCTCAACGCCGCAAAAGACCTGGAGAAACAAGCCGTGCAGTTAAGCTCTGGCTGGGAAAAAGAGCTGGCGATAGCACTGGATGATTCCTTCCCTTTCGAGACGCTGCTGCCCGTTATTGATGCGTTTTATGCGCTGAATAAGCAAACGCGCCTCAATTTTACACACCATACGCTGGCGGGATCGTGGGAAGAGCTGACGCACAACGGCGCAGACATCATTCTCGGCGCAATTAACGAGCCTCCGACCTCCGCCGCCTGGTCATATAAAATGCTCGGCACCCTGGACAACGTATTTGTGGTCGCGCCTTCGCACCCGCTGGCCGCCGCCACGGACGGTCTGACCAATGAGCAACTCTGTCTGCATCGGGCGGTGGTGATCAGCGACAGCGCCCGCTTCTGCCATCCCCTGCAATCCAATTTAATGGATGAGCAGCCGCAAATTCGCGTGGATGACTTCGACAGCAAAGTGACGCTGCTGCGCGCCGGTTTAGGGTGCGGATTCCTCCCCCGCCATATTGTCAGACCGTGGCTTGCCACCGGCGAGCTGGTGGAAAAATCCGTCATCTCTTTTCGGCAGAAAGATGTCGCCTATATGGCATGGCGCAACCACAGCGACGGTCTGGCGCAGCGCTGGTGGCGAGAAGCCCTGCTCGCCAGCCCGGAAGTCGCGCAGCTCTATCAGTGATTCACCCAGACCGTAGCGGAAATGGCGGGCAGGCTGAGAACGCCCTCAGCCAGTTGGCCTTTCCCCTCTTTGCCTCGCCATTCGCTGACGTTAAGCAACGGTGAGTCAGGCAATACGACCTCACAGGCCTCGCCCCGGTTGATCGCCACCAGTACGCGCTGCTGGTGATAGACTCGCACAAAGACCACCACATCTTCTTCGGCATAAATCACCTGGCAACCGCCATGACGTAGCGCCTGCGTGCGCTGGCGAAGTTTCCCCAGACGCTGGTACAGCGCCAACAGCGTGGCATCCTGTTTTTCAACCTGCCACGGGAACGGCTTACGACAGAACGGATCGTTATTGCCGTCCAGCCCCACTTCATCGCCGTAATAGATGCAGGGAACGCCAGGCCAGGTAAACAGCCAGACAACCGCCAGCGGCAAACGCGCCACGTCTTTGCCCAGCAGCGATTTGAAACGGGCGGTATCGTGGCTGTCCAGTTGGTTAAACATCCGCAACTGCTGCTGATGCGACAGGCCAGCACGGTAGTTATCCATCCAGGCGATGCAGGTTTGCGCGTCAATGTGCTGCGGATCGTAAGAGATATCGGTATTGGCGAGAAATCCCCACAGCGGGAAAGTGAAGCCGCGATAGTTCATGGCGGCATCTTCCGCATCCGCCTGGAGCCATTGCCGCGCATCGCCAAAATGCTCGCCAACGATATAGGCGTCAGGCTGCGTCTCTTTTGCCGCCTGCGTAATACCGGCAACGTGTTGCAGGTTATTGCGCGCGCCTCCGGCCTCGCCCAGCATATGCACCACATCAAGCCGCCAGCCGTCCATATGCCACGGCGCTTTCAGCCAGTGACGCACAATGCTGTCTTCACCGCGGTAGATTTCATTGACCAGGCTTTCCGACTGGAAATCCAGCTTGGGCAGACTCGGATACCCCAGCCAGTCCAGCGCCACGCCCTCCGGGGAGAAAGAGTACCAGTCACGCCAGGGCGAATCCGGGTTGTGGCATGCGCCGCCGCTTCCCCGATTATGCCTGTCAAACCAGGCGTGCGAGTCGCCGCTATGGTTAAAGACGCCGTCCAGCACCAGGCGCATTCCCTGCTGCTGCGTATGCTGCCGCAGGCGCAGCAGCGCCCGATCGCCGCCAAACTGCGGATCAACGTGACGATAATCTTCCGTATCGTATTTATGGACGCTTGGCGCGCTAAAGACCGGGTTCAGGTACAGCGCCGTCACCCCCAGTTTTTTCAGGTACGGCAGTTTCTCGCTGATCCCGTCCAGATCGCCGCCGTAGAACGTCGATCCCCCGGCCTGCGCAGTCACCGGATCGTCCCAGTCGTGCAAGACGATATCCTGACCGGCGGCATGATGGTAATAGACATTATCCTGTTCCGCTTCGCGCGGCTGGCTGCGGGCAAAGCGATCCGGGAAGATTTGATAGAAAATCTGATCGGCGACCCATTGCGGGCCATTGTCCGGCACATCGACGGCAAACTGCTCCAGCCGCGCGGGCGGGAAACGGCTAAATCCCTGCGGCGTGAACCACAGCTGGCGATCGTGCCAGAGCAGCTTAAAGCTGTAGCGACGGCGCGGCTGTCCGCTGGCGAGATCGATCGCCGCCCGCCATGCCGTGACGCCCGGTTGCGGTTGACTGCGCAGCCGATGCATCGCCAGCGAGATTTCTTCATTATCGTTCTCAGCGCGTAGCGTCACACGCTGGGGCGGGTTTTCCCCGCTCAGCCATAACGTAATGGTCAGTTGTTCTTTGTTTTGCTTAACAAATGGGGCAACCGGAAGGTGCCAGGCGTTCAACATCACGTATCCCCTTTGATGAAAATGAAGCCACCTTGCCATAGCGACATCAAGGATAACTCATCATCTTAATGTTTATTGGGGGAGGAGTCCGGGGGAGGATATTGTTTGATACTGCCGGATGGCGCTAACGCTTATCCGGCCTACGGTTGCCTGTAGGCCGGATAAGCGTTAGCGCCATCCGGCGGGGAATCACCCCACTTCAGCCAGTTGGCGGTCGCGGCGGCGTTTAAACATCCAGCCGACCAACAGCAGTGCGATCCAGGCGAAACCGACGTACAGCGAAATACGGGTATCTGGATGGTAGCCGATAAGCGCGATAATAAAGACCAGGAAGATCAGGCCCGTAACGGTTGTCGCCACGCCGCCCGGCACTTTAAATTTCAGCGCCTTCACCTCATCCGGCGGCAGACGGCGGCGGAACGCAATCTGCGACAGCAGGATCATAATCCATACCCATACCGTGGCGAAGGTCGCCAGCGAAGCAATCACCAGGAAGACGTTTTCCGGCATGATGTAGTTCAGGTAAACCGCGAACAGCAGCGCAATGGTCATCACCATAACCGTCACCCACGGAATACCGCGACGCGACGTTTTAGCGAACACTTTCGGCGCACTGCCCTGCTCCGCCATACCGTGCAGCATACGCCCCACGCCGAACACGTCGGAGTTAATCGCCGACAGCGAAGCGGTCAGCACCACAAAGTTCAGGATGCTGGCGGCAAACGTAATGCCAAGATGCTGGAAGGTCAGGACGAACGGACTGCCGCTGGTGCCAACCTGGTTCCACGGGTAGATAGACATGATGACGAACAGCGTGCCCACGTAGAACACCAGAATACGCATCGGCACGGAATTGATGGCGCGCGGAATAGATTTCTCCGGGTCTTTCGCTTCTCCGGCGGTGATGCCGATAATTTCAATCCCGCCATAAGCGAACATCACCATTTGCAGCGACATCACCATCCCCAGCCAGCCGTTGCTGAAGAACCCACCGTTGCTCCACAGGTTGTGGACCCCGGTCGGCTGCCCGCCGTTGCCAATCCCCCAGATAATGATGCCGAAGCCGGCGACAATCATGATGATGATAGTGGCGACTTTAAAGAACGAGAACCAGAATTCCAGTTCGCCGAATACCTTCACGCTCATCAGGTTGATGGCGCAGATAAGCAGCACCACGCTCAGCACCCAGATCCAGTGCGGCACCGTAGGGAACCAGACCCCCATATAGATACCGAAGGCGGTCACGTCGGCAATGGCGACAATCAGAATTTCAAAACAGTAAGTCCAGCCGGTAATGTAACCGGCGAGCGGGCCGAGGTTTTCCTGCGCATAGCGCGAGAACGAGCTGGCGGCGGGGTTATGCACGGACATTTCGCCCAGCGCGCGCATAATAATGTACGCCGCGACCCCGCCGATAATGTAGGCCAGCAACACGCTTGGCCCGGCCATTTTGATGGCGTCTGCCGAGCCATAAAATAATCCGGTGCCAATTGCCGAGCCCAATGCCATAAAGCGAATGTGCCGGGTGCTCAGCCCACGCTTTAGCTTGTTATTGCTTTCCATCAATTCCGAACCCATCAAAATAATAAAAAAACCACGGGGCCTGTAGCCCCGTGGTTAAAACATACTGTCAGTGATCTTAGTGAGCGCTGGAGGTCACTTGTCGACCTGCGGCGCGATCCCAGATAATTGCCAGAACAACCATCACCACTGTTGGCATCAACCACGCCAGCCCCTGTTCCGCCAGCGGTAAACGCTGGGTCCAGGCCGGTAAGATGTCACCAATCGCAGAGGCTTTAATCCCGTCAAGGATACCAAAAACCAGGCTGATAAACATCGCCGGAGCAATGACGCGGGAAGAATTATGCCACCATGAGCGGGTAAAGCTTAATACAACCAGTGCGATACACGGCGGATAGATGGCTGTCAGCACCGGAATAGAAATCTGAATCAGATGGCTCAGACCCAGATTCGATACCACCATTGAGAAGCCGCCCAGAATAAACACCAGCGTGCGATAAGAGAGTGGGACGTACTGCGCAAAGAACTCCGCACATGCGCAGGTCAGGCCAACCGCCGTCACCAGACAGGCGATGAAAATCAGCGCCGCCAGCAGCAGGCTACCCGCGCCGCCGAAGGTATGCTGAACGTAAGCGTGCAGGATTGCCGCGCCGTTAGCAGACTGATCGACCAGCGTCGCGCTATCCGATCCCAGACGGAACAGCGCAAGGTACAGCAGCGTCAAACCCACACCCGCCATCAGGCCCGCCCAGACGGTATAACGGGTCAGCAGACGCGCTTCTTTAACGCCGCGCGAGCGCGCCGCATTGACGATAACGATACCAAACACCATTGCGCCCAGCGTATCCATCGTCAGATAGCCATTCACAAAGCCATTAGAGAACGCCGCGTTCTGGTAGGCGTCCATCGCGTCGCTAATCGGACCGGCAGGCCAGATGATTGCCGCAACGGAGAGAATAATCAGCGCGATGATTTTCAGCGGCGCCAGGAAATTACCCACCGTGTCCAGCAGTTTGCCCGGATAGAGCGATACCAGAATCACAATGGCGAAATACACCAGGCTGTAGATAAACAGCGGCAGTGCGGAATCGCCGGTCAGCGGCGCAATCCCGACTTCAAAGGAGACGGTCGCCGTACGCGGCGTTGCGAATAACGGCCCCACCGCCAGATAACAGACGGTCGCCAGCAGAACGCCAGCCACTTTACCAATCGGGGTGCTCAGGCTATCAACGCCACCGCCGACTTTCGCCAGCGCCACAACGGTAAGTACCGGAAGACCAACGGCAGTAATCAGAAAGCCGAACGCCGCAGTCCAGACGTGTTCGCCTGCCTGCAAACCGACCATCGGCGGAAAGATAATATTGCCTGCGCCAACGAACAGCGCAAATGTCATAAAGCCCAGAGCGATAATATCGCGCGATTTTAACTGATGGGTCATAAAGTTTTACTGCCTGTGGATGTGGTGTTGAAAACGTTAAATTTTCTGCCCTTCCCTGCGGGACGATACAGCGGCATTTTTAAGCAATTCCAGCGGGATATGCTCCTGGGCTGGCGCGGCGAAGAATAGTTTTTCGATTTACCGCGTAAATGCAGTCGGTATGACAGCATCTGGAGCGCAATTTAAACGCTTATAACGTTTTAAAGCAAGGTGAGATCCAAAAACCAGAAGAATATAGCGATATGAAATTAGCAACCAGTACAAAACGCTATCCATAAGAAAAAGTCATGGCTAATCATGCGAACAAAAAAGCATCAGACGTTGAAAAATTCAGCGGAGTCTTCTTTACTGCAAAGAAAATAAGCCAGCATCCGCTGGCTTATGGAAAGCTAACCTTACGAACCACAATTAAGCGCAATTTTTGGCAATTAATCGTTCCGGCAGCACAAAGCTGAAGCGCGTCCCTTTACCCGGCGAACTGTCGATAATCAATCGACTCTCGTGATGATTCAGCGCATGTTTCACAATCGCCAGACCTAATCCGCTTCCCCCGGTTTGCCGCGACCGCGCTTTGTCCACACGGTAGAAACGCTCCGTCAGACGCGGAATATGCTCAGGCGCAATCCCCGGCCCGTTATCTTCCACGCTGAACTCCGCACCGTGGGTCACATGCTGCCAGCGCACGGTAATATGCGTTCCCGCAGGCGTGTGATTCACCGCGTTATAGACCAGGTTCGAAATCGCACTGCGCAACTGTTCTTCGTTGCCCAATACGCTCAGCCGGGCATCCACTTCAAACGTAAAGGTGTGTTTCTGCTGGCTGAGCGCCTGCGCCTCACGCTCAACAACGCGCAGCATCATCGGCACATCCACCCTTTCGTTCAACAACAGCGCGGGCGCCGCCTCAATTTTCGACAGCGTCAGCAGTTGTTTCACCAGCCCTTCCATCCGGTGCGTTTGCTCACGCATCGTATGCAGCGCCTTCTCCCGCGTCGCGCCTTCCAGAGGCTGCTCCTGCATCATCTCCAGATAGCCCTGCAAGACGGTGAGCGGCGTGCGTAGTTCATGGCTGACGTTCGCGAAGAAATTGCGCCGCGCGCCTTCAAGCTGGTGCATCTGCGTCACGTCGCGCGCGACCATCAACAGTTGCTGATCGGTATAGGGCATCACGCGGATCTCCAGATGCCGCCCGGTGTTGAGCACCAGATTGAGCGGCCGGATAAAATCGCGTGTTTTGAGATACTGCGTAAATTCCGGGTAGCGCAGCAGGTTCAGAATATTTTGCCCGTTGTCGTCCGGCCAGCGCAGCCCAAGCACCTGTTGCGCCAGCCCGTTACACCAGAAAATCCCGCCGTCTTCGGTTGTCAGCACCACCGCGTCGGGGAGGGATTCCGCCCCGCTGCGAAAGCGTTTAATCAGGTTTCCCAGTTCGCGACGCCGCTTTTTATTACGCAACTGCATCTGGTGCAGACCGTACAGCAGCGGCTCCCAGCTCCCGCGTCCCGGCGGCGGCGTCATACTCATATCGACCCACAGCCACCAGGAGAGGCGCAATAAATTCCAGAAATGCCAGATCAGCAATCCCGTTACCGACGCCAGTAAAAACCAGGGCAGATAACCAAAAAAAGCACTGAGGATAAAAGCGGGGATGCAGCAGAGGATCAGCTCCAGCACCAGCCTTTTCCATGACAGCCGTTCCAGCACGCGTCACACTCCCTTCAGAATAGTAAACCCGCCCGCCACACCGAGATGCCGGTCTGGCGGCAAGGTATTAAAAACGGGTCGAAAAGCGATACCCGGTTCCGCGTACCGTTTGCACCATACGATCGTGACCGCTGTGCTCCAGCGCTTTACGCAAACGACGAATATGCACATCGACCGTACGGTCTTCAACATACACATTCGTTCCCCAGACATGGTTGAGGAGCTGCTCGCGACTGTAGACGCGCTCAGGGTGCGTCATAAAGAAGTGTAACAATTTAAATTCGGTCGGCCCCATATCGAGCGGATTTTCCCCGGTCATCACGCGGTGCGAGGTTGGATCGAGGCTAAGCCCCTGCATCTCAATCACCTCTTCTACCGCCATCGGCGAAATGCGGCGCATCACAGCTTTGATACGCGCCACCAGCTCTTTAGGGGAAAACGGCTTGGTGACATAGTCATCCGCCCCGGTTTCCAGCCCGCGCACGCGGTCTTCCTCTTCGCCTCTTGCCGTCAGCATAACCACAGGGATATCCCGGGTCATCGCTTCACGCTTGAGGTGTTTAATAAACTGAAGGCCCGACCCGCCGGGCAACATCCAGTCAAGGAGGATTAAATCCGGCCAGGGTTCATTCAGTTGGTTCACAGCACTGTCATAATCTTCGGCTTCTACTGGCTGAAAGCCATTTTGCTCGAGCACGAAGCAGACCATTTCACGAATTGGAGCTTCATCTTCTACGACCAGAATACGTCTCGCCATGATTTGCCCTGTTTAAATAAGTCGTTGTCATCAATGCGGCGCCATTATGCGTCAGATTTATGACAGATTTATGAAAAAGATAGTCGACATTCGGCTCAGGTTATTGATTTATGACAGTCACGAAACAAGATATTACCGTTCCCGACGGGTTATAATCCTGCCCACGCTTTTTCGTCATGGAACCGTTATGCGCATCCTTCACACCTCTGACTGGCATCTGGGACAAAACTTCTACAGCAAAAGCCGCGCCGCCGAGCACCAGGCGTTTCTCGACTGGCTGCTGGAAACCGCGCAATCTCACCAGGTGGATGCGATTATTGTCGCGGGTGACATTTTTGATACAGGATCGCCGCCAAGCTATGCCCGCGAGTTGTATAACCGGTTTGTTGTCAATTTACAGCAAACCGGCTGTCATCTGGTGGTGCTGGCCGGAAACCATGACTCCGTCGCCACGCTCAACGAATCCCGCGATATTCTGGCGTTTCTCAACACCACCGTGGTCGCCAGCGCAGGCCACGCGCCGCAGTACCTTTACCGTCGCGACGGCACGCCGGGCGCCGTGCTTTGCCCGATTCCGTTTTTACGCCCGCGCGACATCATCACCAGCCAGGCGGGGCTTTCGGGCAATGAAAAACAGCAGCATCTGCTCGGGGCGATCACGGATTATTACCAACAACAGTATCAGGAAGCCTGTAAGCTGCGCGGCGACGGCGATCAAACTCTGCCGGTTATCGCCACCGGGCACCTGACCACCGTTGGCGCCAGTAAAAGTGACGCGGTACGTGACATCTATATTGGCACGCTGGATGCCTTCCCGGCGCAAAACTTCCCTCCTGCCGATTATATCGCGCTGGGACACATTCACCGGGCGCAGATCATTGGCGGCACGGAACACATCCGCTACTGCGGCTCTCCGATCGCGCTGAGCTTTGATGAGTGCGGCAAAAGCAAATGCGTCCATCTGGTCAGTTTTGCAAACGGCAAATTACATCAAGTAGAGAACCTCACCGTTCCCGTCACTCAACCGCTGGCGGTGCTGAAAGGCGATCTGGCCTCCATCACCGAACAACTTGAGCAATGGCGCGATGCTCACCAGGAGCCCCCTGTCTGGCTGGATATTGAAATCACCACCGACGAATACCTTCACGATATGCAGCGCAAAATTCAGGCATTAACGGAGTCGCTGCCCGTTGAGGTTTTACTGGTGCGCCGCAGTCGGGAAAATCGCGAACGCATTATGGCTAACGAACGACGTGAAACCCTGAGCGAACTGCGCGTGGAAGACGTTTTTACCCGCCGTCTGGCGCTGGAAGAGCTGGATGAGCCCCAGCGTGAACGTCTGACGCAGCTTTTTACCACCACCCTACATTCGCTGGCCGGGGAGCATGATGCATGAAGATTCTCAGCCTGCGCCTGAAAAACCTCAACTCCCTGAAGGGAGAATGGAAAGTCGATTTCACGGCAGAACCTTTTGCCAGCAACGGGCTGTTTGCCATCACCGGGCCGACCGGCGCGGGGAAAACCACGCTGCTCGACGCCATCTGTCTTGCGCTCTATCACGAGACGCCACGCCTGAGCACCGTTTCGCAATCGCAAAACGATCTGATGACCCGCGATACGGCCGAATGCCTTGCTGAAGTGGAGTTCGAGGTTAAAGGCGAGTCTTACCGCGCTTTCTGGAGCCAGAACCGCGCCCGCAATCAGCCGGATGGAAACCTGCAAGTGCCGCGCGTGGAGCTGGCGCGCTGCGCCGACGGAAAAATCCTCGCCGATAAGGTCAAAGATAAGCTGGAGATGACGGCATCGCTTACCGGGCTGGATTACGGACGTTTTACCCGCTCCATGCTGCTGTCGCAGGGGCAGTTCGCTGCGTTTCTCAATGCGAAGCCAAAAGAGCGCGCCGAGCTTCTGGAAGAGCTGACCGGAACCGAAATCTACGGGCAGATCTCCGCGCTGGTGTTTGAAAAGCACAAGACCGCCCGCACCGACCTGGAAAAGCTTCAGGCGCAGGCCAGCGGCGTCTCGCTGTTAGCGCCGGAGCAGCAGCATTCCCTCAATGAAAGTTTGCAGGCGCTCACTGACGAAGAAAAACAGCTGCTCGCCCGCCAGCAGCTTCACCAGCAACATCTGCACTGGCTGACCCGTCAGAATGAGTTGCAGGCTGAAATGAATCGCCGCCAGCAGGCGCTGCGGGTCGCCCAGGAAGAACAGGAAAACGCGCAGCCGCAGCTGGCCGCGCTGAACCTGGCGCATCCTGCCCGGCAGTTACGCCCACACTGGGAACGCATTGAGGAACAAACCGCTGCCGCCGGGCGCACACGTCAGCAAATTCAGGAAGTGAATGCTCGCTTACAAAGCGTATTACACCTGCGCAGCCGCATTCGACACAGCGCTCAACAACAATCCGCCGAACTGCGCGCCACCATGCAGACGCTGACCGGGTGGCTCACCGAGCATGAACGCTTCCGCTTGTGGAGCAGTGAACTGGCAGGCTGGCGTGCGCTGTTTGCTCAACAGTCCAGCGATAAAGCGCAGTTGCTTAAATGGCAGCAGCAGTGTGCAAGCGATATCCGCAAGCGTGACGCGCTTCCACCGAATCCTCTGACGCTTACGCCAGAAGAGGCCACGGCAGCGCTGGCGCAGCATACGCAGCAGCAGCCGCTGCGTCAGCGGCTCGCCAGCCTGCATGGGCAGATAGCGCCTAAGCAAAAACGACGGGAACAACTGCAAACCGCGATCCAGAATAGTCAGCAGGAGTTGGCCCGACGCAGTGCGGCGCTGGAGGATAAGCGGCAGAAATATAAAGAAAAAAATCAGCAGTTCATGGATGTAAAAACGATTTGCGAGCAGGAGGCGCGCATCAAAGATCTGGAAAGCCAGCGAGCGCTGCTGCAATCCGGCCAGCCATGCCCGCTCTGCGGCTCGACCTCGCATCCGGCGATTGCATCCTATCAGGCACTCGAACCCGGCGTGAATCAGGCGCGGCGAGATGCACTGGAAAAAGAGGTCAAGACGCTGGCGGAAGAAGGCGCCGCCTTACGCGGGCAACTGGAAACATTAACGCAGCAGCTACACCGCGACGAAAGCGAAGCGCAAGCACTGGTAAAAGAGGAGCAAGCGCTCACTCAAGAATGGCAGACGCTGTGTGGCGCGCTAAAAGTTACGCTGCACCCTCAGGACGATATTTCACCGTGGCTGACCGCCCGGCAGGACTATGAACAACAGCTGTATCAGCTCAGCCAGCGCCATATGTTGCAGGCGCAGATCGCCGCCCATACCGGGCAGGTTACGCAATTTCAGCAGCAAATCGACCAGCGTCAAACTACGCTGCTGTCTGAACTGCGCCGCTACGGGTTATCCCTGCCCGCCGACGGAGAAGAAGCGTCGTGGTTAAACGCCCGCGCGGATGACGCGCAAACATGGCAACAGCGCCAAACGGAACTGGGCGAGCTACAAACGCGCATCGCGCAGTTGGCTCCCCTGCTGGAAACACTACCGGAAACAGATATTCTCCCGGAGAGCAACGAGCGCGTGGCGCTGGATAACTGGCGGCAGGTACATGATGATTGCGTTTCGCTACAGAGCCAGTGGCAGACCTTGCAGCAGCAGGAAGCGCAGGAAATGCAGCGGGTAGCACAGGCGCAGGCGCACTTTGACGCCGCGCTCAAGGCCAGCGTATTTGACGATCGCGCCGCCTTCCTTGCCGCGCTGCTGGACGATGAGACCATCGCCCGCCTCGAACAACATCGCCAGGCGCTGGAAAACCAGTTACAGCAGGCGCAGGCCTTAGCCGCTCAGGCGAGCCAGGCTCTGGCAGAACATCAACAACATCCGCCCGAAGGGCTGGATCTCACGCTCACACCTGAACACATTCAGCAGGCCGTGACGCAATTAACCGGACAACTGCGGGACAATACGACGCGTCAGGGGGAGATCCGCCAGCAACTCAAACAGGATGCGGATAACCGCCAACAGCAGCAGTCTCTGATGCTGGAGATTGAAAACGCCTCGCAGCAGGTGGAGGACTGGGGTTATCTGAACGCGTTAATCGGCTCTAAAGAGGGCGATAAATTCCGCAAATTTGCTCAGGGACTGACGCTGGATAACCTGGTCTGGCTGGCGAACAATCAGCTGACTCGCCTGCATGGTCGTTACCTGCTCCAGCGCAAGGCCAGCGAAGCGCTGGAACTGGAGGTGGTCGATACCTGGCAAGCGGATGCCGTTCGCGATACCCGCACGCTGTCGGGCGGCGAAAGTTTCCTGGTCAGTCTGGCGCTGGCGCTGGCGTTGTCCGATCTGGTCAGCCACAAAACGCGCATCGACTCTCTGTTCCTTGATGAAGGGTTCGGTACGCTGGACAGCGAGACGCTGGATACCGCGCTGGATGCCCTGGACGCGCTGAATGCCACCGGTAAGACGATTGGCGTAATAAGCCATGTGGAAGCGATGAAAGAACGCATTCCTGTGCAAATTAAGGTGAAGAAAATCAACGGGCTGGGTTACAGCAAACTGGATAAGATGTTTGCTGTGGAATGACTGTTGTTTTGCCGGATGGCGGCGTAAACGCCTTATCCGGCCTACAGGGAGCACGTTGTAGGCCCGGTAAGCGTAGCGCCACCGGGCATTATGCCTTATCCGGCAAAAAACGATTTACTCCTGCGGCCACAACCATGCCGCGCCGCGAACACCGCTGGAATCGCCATGTAACGCCTTACGAACCGGCGTTTCGCATTCGCCGCCAAAAACAAACGGTTTAATCAATGATGGCACGGTGTTGTACAACCGATCGACATTGCTCATCCCGCCGCCTAACACGATAACGTCCGGGTCGAGGATGTTGACCACATGGGCTAACGATTTCGCCAGGCGCAGTTCATAACGGCTAAGCGCCCGTTCCGCCAGCGCGTCCTGCTCGTTAACCAGACGGATAATGTCATTCCCTTTCAGCGGATGACCACTCAGACGATGGTAATCCGTGGCAAACCCGGTTCCTGAGATAAAGGTTTCAATGCAGCCTTGTTTGCCACAGTAGCAGGGCACTTCTTCACGGTAGCGCAGTTCATCTTCATCCATCCACGGCAAGGGATTGTGTCCCCACTCGCCTGCCGTACCGTTGCCGCCGGTATGCGCCCGACCGTTCAGCGCCACGCCAGCCCCGCACCCGGTGCCGATGATCACCGCAAAAACGGTCTGCGCTCCGGCCGCCGCGCCATCCACCGCTTCGGACACCGCCAGACAGTTAGCGTCGTTCGCCAGGCGCACTTCCCGCTGCAAACGCGCACTCAAATCTTTATCGAACGGCTGACCGTTAAGCCAGGTTGAGTTGGCGTTCTTTACCACGCCGGTATAGGGCGAGATCGAACCTGGAATACCCATCCCTACCGTACCCGTCTGGCCCGTCGCCTTTTCCGCCATCTCGACCAGCGAAGCGATGGTCTCTATCGTTTGTCGATAATCATCCCGCGGCGTAGGCAGACGATGGCGAAACAGCTGTTCCCCCGCATCGCCGAGCGCAATCACTTCCGTTTTCGTGCCGCCTAAATCGATACCTATACGCACACATCGCTCCTCATTTTTAGGGAATATCAACAGAGTAGAGGCGGGTGTTCTGGTTGGCAATGCAAGCCCGCCGACAATTCGTTATTATACCCGCTGGATTTAACGACAAGGCCGTGGAAATTATCATGCTGTGGTTCAAAAATTTAATGGTTTACCGTCTTAGCCGCGATATTTCGTTGCGCGCCGAGGAGATGGAAAAACAGCTAGCCTCGATGACGTTTACCCCTTGCGGCAGCCAGGATATGGCAAAAACGGGCTGGGTTCCGCCAATGGGCTCGCACAGCGATGCGTTAACGCATACTGCCAATGGCCAAATTATTATCTGCGCGCGCAAAGAAGAGAAAATTCTGCCGTCGCCGGTGATCAAGCAAGCGCTGGAAGCGAAAATCGCCAAACTGGAAGCTGACCAGGGGCGCAAGCTGAAAAAAACGGAAAAAGACTCACTGAAAGATGAAGTGCTGCACTCACTGCTGCCGCGCGCCTTTAGCCGTTTTAGTCAGACAATGATGTGGATCGACACCGTTAACGGTCTGATCATGGTCGATTGCGCAAGCGCTAAAAAAGCGGAAGATACGCTGGCGCTGCTGCGTAAAAGCCTCGGCTCGCTGCCGGTGGTTCCGCTGGCGCTGGAAAATCCTATCGAGCTGACGCTCACCGAATGGGTGCGTTCCGGTACGGTGGCGCAGGGATTCCAGTTGCTGGACGAAGCAGAGCTGAAAGCAATGCTGGAAGACGGCGGCGTGATCCGCGCGAAGAAACAGGATCTGGTCAGCGACGAGATCGCCGTGCACATTGAAGCGGGTAAAGTGGTCACGAAACTGGCGCTCGACTGGCAGCAGCGCATTCAGTTCTTGATCTGCGATGACGGTTCGATCAAACGCCTGAAGTTCAGCGATGAACTGCGCGATCAAAACGAAGATATCGATCGCGAAGACTACGCTCAGCGTTTTGATGCCGATTTCATTCTGATGACGGGTGAGCTGGCGGCGTTAATTCAAAGCCTGGTTGAAGGTCTGGGCGGCGAAGCGCAACGCTAAGTGAATATTCCCTCTCCGCCGGGAGAGGGAAGCGCCATTATAAATAGCGGCAAAGATAGGACGTCGGTTCAGCCACCTGCAAATGGAACTCACTTTGGCCAGGGACGTTAAACACCTCGCCCGCCGCGTAGACTTTCCACTCGGTTTCCCCCGGAAGCAGTACGTTCAACGCGCCACTGACCACCGTCATCTCCTCCGGCGCGGCAGTGCTAAAGGCATATTCGCCTTCCGCCATCACGCCGACACTGGCGCGACCAGTACTGCTGCTGGTAAAGCCGATCGATTTCACTTTGCCGGAAAAGTATTCGTTACTTTGTAGCATAAACTGGCCCTTTCTCATGGTTACGTTAAGCACCAATATAGGGTCGCGACCTTCTGCCTGTCACGCAAAATTAACCGAGTAATTCCGAAGCCAGCCGTGCAATCAATACATTAGAGAGCAAGACCGGAACATCCAGCGCTCTTTGCAATAAATCACGATGACGCTGATTAAATCCAATGGAATCCAGCATGATCACATCCGCGCCCTGTTCCAGCAAATCTTTACCGGCATCAATCAGTTGTTGTTCCGATCCCTGCACGGGATTCGCCAAAGAAAAGACCGGAGGACGTTGTAAGACCTGCCATTTTCTCGCCTGCACATCCAGTAACTCTTCAACCGGCACAATCACGCCCACCTGGTGGCCATCAACAATCGACGCCACTAACGGCGGGATAATACGCAACGGCTCCAGCAGGATCGTGTTACGCGCGGTCATACTGTTAATCGCGGCGGTATTCATCAATAAAATGACATCGTAGCCCTGGTTATCCAGCACTTCGATAATACTTTGCAGGTCGCGCTCTACTTTCTGGCGCGAAACATGGACGATTTGGTTATCACTGAGCAACGTTAATAGCGGATCGTCTCCGGCCTCGACGGCGTACTCCGCCAACACCTCTTCACGGCTGATCTCACCCAACAGACTATGATGGGTAATATGTTGCTCATCGATATACTCCGTCAGAAGCGGCAGCACTTCGCTCATTGGCACAACGCCGATCGTGAGGATAGCCAACGACGCACTCATTTTCTGTTCCACCTTCTTTTTACTTCGTCGTTAATTCCCGGGTAAATGCCTGAACACTTACCTGCCCTGCGCTACAAATGCAGAAAAGCGTAGCAGGAGATCGGCAATGCATTGTGTAAAGATTCCAAATCACTCCAGTAGTATATTGTTATCGCTTAATTTTCAGTTTTAGCAGAATGCGGCAATGAGTGAAAAGTGTGATGCAAGTACGTTGTGACGTGACTCAGGCGCCTTGCCGGGCGTTCCACACGTCAGGATTTATCAGCTTTTATCGGGATCTTCATAGCGCGTTTTGGCGTCCATCGCTTCCTGCGCGGAAGGATGCTCGCTGATCAGTGCGTTAGGTTCGGGATAGTCGGCGCGGAGCTGATACCAGGTCACCGTCTGACCTGGCGTTCCTTTCTCAACGGTGACGATATACGCTTCCCGGGGATAAGGCGGTTTTGTTGGCATAGTTCTTCCTTTTTACTGGATGAACTTTAATTATAGACGCCGCCCTGCAATCGTTGCGCCGCCTGCGACAACGCCGCAAGAATTTCAGAAACAACCTGGTCAGGGGTATGGCTCGCATCGATGATGTAATGCGCGGCTTCACGATACAGCGCGTCGCGCTGTTCGAGCACTTCCTGCACCTCTTCACTTAAGGGCTTGCCGGTTAGCGTCGGGCGCAGTCCCTCTTCTGGCGCGGCCTCCAGCCGGTTCACCAGCGTGGACACTGGCGCGCTTAAATAAATCACAATGCCATTTTCGCGCATATAACGACGATTGTATTCGGTGAGGATGATCCCTCCCCCCGTCGCAACCACCGTTGACGGCGCGGTAACCGCCTTCAGCGCTGCTGTTTCTCTGGCGCGAAAGCTGTCCCACCCTTCCCGGTCAACAATCTCCGCAACCGTCATCTGGACGTGCGATTGCAACCACCGATCGGTATCAACAAACTGGAAATCCACTGCCTGCGCAAGCGCCATACCGGTTGTTGTTTTACCACAGCCGCGAGGGCCAACAAGAAAGAGAGGTTGCGTCATAGCGGGCTTTCCCCAGAGAGCCGCAAAGGTGCGGGATCTGATGTCATCAAAGTAATAATCATACCACCAAACTAGTACATCGTTAAATGTAAATAAATCATTCCACAAAAACCGTGAAAGATTGTACGCGCTTACTATAACAAGAAATCATCAGCAGCAAAGTGTAAAAATAACATTACATTTAGCGCGTTCTGCGCTGGACTTCCAGCCACCACTTATCCAGCTCGGCGGCGAAATGCTGGCGATCGCGCGGAGAAAGGCTGTCCGGCCCGCCCGTCTGAATCCCGCTGGCGCGCAGGGTATCCATAAAGTCACGCATTGTCAGGCGTTCGCGGATCGTTGACTCCGTATAGCGTTCGCCGCGTGGATTCAGCGCCGCCGCCCCTTTTTCCAGCACTTCAGAGGCCAGCGGGATATCCGCCGTAATGACCAAATCTCCGGCTTCGCACTGACGCACAATCTCGTTGTCAGCGACATCAAATCCGGCGGGTACGCGCAGTGTACGGATAAAACGCGAAGGCGGTACGCGTAAATTCTGGTTTGCCACCAGAATAAGCGGCATCTGCATACGTTCAGACGCACGGTACAGAATCTCTTTAATCACATTCGGACACGCATCCGCATCCACCCATATTGTCATAACCGCTCCAGGCTCATGTGCAATCGTCTATTGTCTCGTGCTTTTGTCTTCCGTCAAAGTGCTGTTTCTCCTTCATGAGACTTTCAATCCACGTTAAGCTAATAACCCCAACTAAAAATACGCATAGGGAGTGACGAAATGGAGAAGAAAATCGGTTTTATCGGTTGCGGTAATATGGGAAAAGCCATTCTGGGCGGCCTGATTGCCAGCGGTCAGGTTCTCCCCGGGCAAATCTGGGTCTATACCCCGTCCCCGGATAACGTCGCCGCGCTGCACGATCGGTACGGCATCAATGCGGCGCAGAGTGCGCAGGACGTCGCGCAGGTTGCGGATATCGTTTTCGGCGCCGTGAAGCCGGGCATCATGATTAAAGTGCTGAGCGAAATCAGCTCCAGCCTGAACAAGGACTCATTAGTCGTCTCTATCGCTGCGGGGGTCACGCTCGATCAGCTGGCGCGCGCGCTGGGGCACGATCGCAAAATTGTTCGCGCGATGCCAAACACGCCGTCTTTAGTCAACGCGGGCATGACCTCCATAACGCCAAATGCGCTGGTCACGCCGGAAGATACCGCTGACGTGCTGAACATTTTCCGCTGCTTTGGCGAAGCGGAAGTGATTGCCGAGTCGATGATCCACCCCGTCGTTGGGGTCAGCGGTTCCGCTCCGGCTTATGTCTTCATGTTTATTGAGGCGATGGCCGATGCCGCGGTGCTGGGCGGAATGCCTCGCGCGCAGGCCTATAAATTCGCCGCGCAGGCCGTAATGGGCTCCGCCAAAATGGTGCTCGAAACGGGTAAACATCCGGGTGAACTGAAAGATATGGTGTGCTCGCCTGGCGGGACGACCATTGAAGCCGTTCGGGTGCTGGAGGAACGAGGGTTCCGGGCGTCGATTATTGAAGCGATGGCGAAGTGTATGGAAAAATCAGAGAAACTCAGTAAATCCTGAGCCAGTTGCCGGACGTCAGGCCGCCACTTCGGTACGGTTACGTCCGGCGTTCTTTGCTTTATAAAGCGCCATATCCGCCGATTTCAGCCATTCCCGGTAGTGTCCGATTTGCGTGGTCAATGGCGCAACGCCCACGCTGATGCGCAAAATAACCTGTGGCGCGCACGGCAGGCGTAACGCGTTTAATCGCTCATGAACCCGCGACATCGCGGCAATCGCGTTATCCGCTGGCGTACCGCACATGATCACCGCAAACTCGTCGCCGCCAAAACGTCCTATCACATCGCTGCCGCGCAGCGTCATCTGCAACTGGCGCGTCAGGGCAATAATCGCCTCATCTCCGACATCGTGCCCCCAGGTATCGTTAATGCTCTTAAAGTGATCGATATCGATGATGAGCAACGTGGCGTCCCGGTGGTAGCGGCGACAGTTATCAAATTCATTACGCAACAATATTTCCCAGTGACGCCGGTTATAGACGCCGGTCATGCCATCCCGCATGCTCATCACCTGTAGCCTGCGTTTATGTTCCGCCAGTTTGGTCGCCGTCTGGTAACTCACCCAGGCAAACAGTAAGGGATAAATCACAATCACCGGCAGGGAGAACCACCACTCCAGCGGCGCGCTGCGAAAAGCCACGGTAATTCCGGTTAGCTGTAACGTCACCAGACATGACACAACCATTAACACCATACCGGCAATAAAGAGCCGCAGCCCTCCCGCGCCCATCAAATTCATACACATCATCATCAGCAGAGCCGTGGAGGGCAGCACGTTGACGCCCATCACCCCAACCCAGACGCCAGCAAGAATGGCGTCCGCCTTTAAGTTGTATATTTCCCGGCTTAAAGGATCGATGGCTTTACTCGCCAGTTGCCACGCCAGGTGCGGCCAGACGAAAGACCAGCCGACCAGAAACAACCACCATCCTCCCGCAATCGGTTGTGAAGCCAGTACAGCGGCGATCGGGAGAAACATCCATCCCAGTCCTACCGCACGCGGCAGTCTCACCCGCCTGGCGAATCGCAGCCCGGAGCGTTGATGGTCATTTTGAGGAGAGTGAGGTGGCTCACTCTGTGCGACCGCTTTTTTGTAAAAGTTTTCATCATTCATTATTTTTTGGGAACATTCTGAAACAATTTTCCCAAATTATAGAGAGGGGGATTGTGAAGGAAGTATGAAATTTCGGGTGAGTGATTTTCTCAGCTCACCCGTTAGCACTATGCGGATTTTTTCAGACAGGCACTCATAAACTTGCTGCGATCGTCGCCTTTCAGCGACTGGTCCGTCGCCTGCTGGTTGCACTCACGCATTCTCTGTTGCTGCGGCGTCAGGCTTTTCTCACCTGGGGCGGATTTACTGTTTTTCAGGCAATCGCTCATGTAGGTCTTACGCGCATCCCCTTTTAACGCCTGCGCCGTCGCCTGCTGATTGCAGCTCGTCATACGCTGTTGTTGCGGGGTTAATGTCTTCTCGGCAGCGCCGACGGCGGTTAAAAAAACCAGCCCAAACAGCAGGGTAACCAGTAATGTTATTTTCATAGCACCATCCTTCTGTGAGTGTTGACACTACACGTCATCCTTCTGGTTACGTGCGCCGTAACCGAAGGAGGCTAACTCTAAGTCTGGCTGCTGACGACGAAAATACCACCTGACGGCAAAAGTATTGCCGTCAGGAGTCCGTTTACTTCAGTCCCAACGCCGCTTTCATGGTGTAGAACAGATCGGTCTGGTCCGTTAATCCGACGACATTCGCCGCATGCGGGCCGTATGCGGCAATGCGCAACTGGCTGCCGGTATGTTCCTGCGACTCCTCTTCCGAGTTGCCGTAGCTGATGACCATCACCGCGCCATCTTTGGTATTTAACGCCTGCGTCAGTCCCGGCGCTTTGCTTTCCGGCGCGATAATCTGGCTGGAATGCGCATGATCGGCAGTCACCACAACCAGGGTATTGCCCTCTTTTTTAGCGAATGCCAGCGCACGCTGCACGGCTTCGTCCAGATCGACCGTTTCACCAATCTGCCCGCATGGGTTGGCGGCGTGATCCTGTTTATCGATGGACGCGCCTTCAACCTGCAAGAAGAAACCTTTTTCATTCTTACTCAACAGCTCAATCGCTTTGTCCGTCATTTGCGCCAGCGTAGGCACGGTATCATCGCGCTGCGGGTTTGCCTTGCAGGTCACCGCAGGTTGTTCAAGGTTGCCGTGATAAGAGGCTTTCGGGCCTTCCCAGCGAACCGGCATGTTGCCGTCGGAGAACAAGCCCAGCAGCGGCTTATCCTGATTTGCCGCCGTTACCGCCTTCAGCGAGGCGGCATCGTTCACCAACTGATATCCCCGCTCCAGCGCCTGCTCACGCAACGTTTTCCCCTGCCATTCGCCTGCTGTCGCCATTTCAGCAAAGGTGGCCGCGCCGCCGCCAAGCGTAACGTCCGCCCGCGCATTCAGCAGTTGCTCGGTGATCGACCCTTTTCCACCCTTCTCCAGCGCGTTTGTCGGGCAAAGAGTGCTGGTAAGGCTGGGGCCGTAGCATTTGCGTGAGGTTACATGGGAGACTAACGCGGCGGGTGTCGCATCCTGTAATTCTGCGGTCGAGACGTTGCCCGTCGCCAGACCTGCCGCTTTGGCCATCTCCAGGATCGTGGTGTGATCTTTTTCGTGGATATCGACGCCTAACGCGCCGTTATAGGTTTTAACTCCCGTCGACCACGCCGTTGCCGACGCGGCGGAATCTGTGACGTAATCCGGTTTGCCCGTTTCTTTATCCAGCGCGTAATGGGTGTATTGCCCGGTCAACGGTAAAGCATCAATTCCTTTAAAAAAGCCGCCGGCCCCTTGCGCATAATTTCGCGCCGCAGTGATTTCAGAATCCCCCATACCGTCGCCAATCAGCAGGATAATATTTTTGGCCGGTTTATCGCTCAGCGAATCTCGCAGCGCCGCCGTTTGATCGCCCGCTAATCGGCGCGCCCCGCCTGGCGTGGTAATATCTCCCTGTGCGGCACGATTATCCAGCACCGTCATCGCGGACGTCCTGGCATGCGTAATGGGGGTAAACAGCAGAGGTAACAGGGCAATAGCAATAGCGCTTTGTTTCACTTTATTTTCTCCATGTGCCTACCCTAAATAATTCGGGTTACAGAAAGCCAATACATATGCAACCTGAAGTACAACGGGTATAAATACAGTAAAATAAAAACAAAGCGACTATAGGTAACTGACGTGACAAGGTTATGACAGTGTTTACTCTGAATACGATCAGCTACGAGGATGCCTCAGTAACTTTTTTACATACTGGCGCAGCAATTCCGTATCGTAATCTGGAACGCTGGCATCCGGCTTTACGCCGTCGAGCGCATCCTCAACCTGATGAATGAGCTTCTGCTGCTCATTTTGCGCCATATTACGCAGCATCGCCGTGACAATAATCTCTAACGCTTCTACCTGAGCAACCAGTTCTTTCGACTCTTCTTCTTTTTGGGCGAGCCTCAGCAACAACTCTGAAATGAGATTTTTCATGACCGTATTTCCTTATCCGAGGAATGCTGACGTTATCATTATGGTTCACGACTGCCTAGAGGGTAAAAGTAGTATTTTTATGATAAAGGAAAGACTTTCTGTAAATAATGCGCTGACAAAATGGAGCGAAACGTTTCTCGCAAGAAAATAATTCAACCGTAAAAAATCAGGGTATATATAGTCACGCCATTGCATAAATTAAAGTTATGGTAAATACGCCAAAATTTAACTTAAAGCGTATCGCCATAATATATTTGATATCCCAGATTGACCCTGTCCAGCGTCTCTTTTCCGCCCAGACGTTTAATCAGCATATCTGCGGCTACGCTTCCCATATCGTAGCGGGGGGTAATCACGCTCGCTATTTTTTGCAAACGTGCGCGGCCGATTTCCAGGCCATGAAATCCGGCAATAGCAACCTGTTGCGGAACGGGGATCTGCTGCGACTGACACTCCAGTAGCGCGCCAACGGCTAAGTCGTCATTGGTGCAAAAAATCGCGTTAATATCCGGTCTGTCGCGCATCGTCTGCAAAAACAACTGACGACCTAAGGCCAGTGACGAAATGGCTTTGGGCACCACATGGTAAGGCTGTAACCCCTGCTCGCTCAGCGCACGCTCAACGCCGCGATAGCGACTGACATCACGCGGGTCGTCCATTGAGCCGAAAAACGCCACGGCGCGTTTTCCCGCCTCCAGAAACGCCTGAGTCATATCCCACGCGGCTTTTTCGTTATCAATACCAACCTGCATATCCAGACAATGCTCGGTGATATCCATTAACTCCGCCACGGGGATACCGCTGGCGCGCACATACTGCACCATACGTTCAGTATGTTGTTTTCCGGTCAGAATCAGCGCATCAATGTTGTAGGAGAGCAGGTTAAGCACTTCGCGTTCTTCCCGCTCCGGGTCATATTCATAGTTAGCGATCAGCGTCTGGTATTGGTGAGCGGAAGTCACCGACTCAATCCCCGCCAGGACATCGGCAAAAATCTGGTTGCGAAAGGAGGGAATCAGCACCCCGATCGTTTTACTGCGCGCATTAAGCAAAATCTCGGGGGCGCGATTGGGAATATAATTATTCTCCTCCATGATCTTCGAAATCAGCTCGCGGCTACGCTGCGAGACCTGATTGGGATCGCGAAGATAACGGCTTACCGTCATCTTATTTAGCCCAGCCAGCGTGGCGATATCCTGCAAGGTCATCCGATTGTTTTTCATGAAGTTCTCTGCGAAAGACAGCGTGATCAATTCGCAGAGAACCTTAACACAGCCAGCGAGGGACTGCATCTTATCCGACCGGATTAGCCCACCGCTTTCCCGGTTTGTAAGGATGTGGACGACGGTGCCTGATTAGCGCGCACGTTATACATCAATACCACCGAGGCCAGCAGGGAAATCGCCATAAAGGTGTACGAAACGCCCGGCCCGCCCGTCAGGCCATTAAGATACCCCACCAGCCATGCGCCGAGGAATGCCCCTAACGCACCGAAACTGTTGATTAAGCCCATCGACACGCCCGCCACATTGCGCGGCAACAGTTCAGGAATTAAGGCAAAAAACGGGCCGTAAGGTGCGTACATGCAGGCTGCGGCAACCACCAGCAATCCATAAGAGAGCCAGAAAGCGTTGCTCCCCAACAGCCAGGAACATAAGAAAGCGATGGCGGCAATCAGCAGCAACGGCCAGATAAACAGCTTACGGTTTTGAAACTTATCCGATAACCACGACACGGTAAGCATCAGACAGATCGCCGCCAGATAGGGCACGGCGGCCAGCCAGCCGACGGATACAATATCCATTTGAGCCGCTGATTTCAGGATGGATGGCATCCACATCATGAATCCGTACACGCCGATACTCCACAAAGCATGTACCGCGCACAGCATGACAACGTTACGCGAGCGCATGGCTTCGCCGTAGTTACGTACCGGTTTAATATGGGTTTGCTCACGATCCATCGCCTGTTGCAGCGTCTCTTTTTCCTCCGCCGTCAGCCAGCTGGCATCGGCCGGTTTATCACGAACCAGCACCCACCAACAAAATGCCCACAGTACCGCCGGGATGCCCTCAATAATGAACATCTCGCGCCATCCCCAGGCCTGAATCAGATAACCGGAGACAATCGACATCCACAACACGGTGACCGGATTACCCAGAATCAAAAAGGTATTCGCCCGCGAGCGTTCGGTTTTCGTAAACCAGTTGCTGATATAAATCAGCATGGCTGGCATCACCGCCGCCTCAACCACGCCAAGAGTAAAACGGATCGCCATCAGCATGGGAATATTACTGACAAACCCCGTCGCGGCGGCACATATTCCCCACAGGATCAGGCTGAAAAAGATCATTTTCCGTACGCTGCGTTTAACGGCGTACAAGGCCCCCGGCACCTGAAAAAAGAAATACCCGAGGAAAAAAAGCGCGCCAATTAAGGATGCAGTTCCTTTCGTAATACCCAGATCGGTTTCAATACCTGCCGCGGCGGCAAAACCATAATTGGCGCGATCGAGATACGCTAAGCTGTAAGTAATAAAAATAATCGGCATTAAATACCACCAGCGCCGGGCTGGTAATTTAGCAAGAGCGTTCATACACATTCCTTTTGATAATGAGTCTATACCGCAGCTAACATTCCGCCGTCGACGAAGAGAATATGACCGTTAACAAAATTCGAGGCCGGGGCCGCAAGATAAACCGCCGCGCCAATCAACTCCTCCGGCTTTCCCCAGCGCGCGGCAGGCGTGCGCTGGTACAGCCAGGCGGAAAAGGCGTCGTCGTTCACCAGCGCTTCCGTCATCTCTGTGGCAAAATAGCCCGGTGCAATACCGTTAACCTGAATATTATATTCCGCCAGTTCCACGCACATTCCTCGCGTCAACATTTTCACCGCACCTTTTGAAGCAGCGTAGGGTGTAATTGTTTTCCGGCCTAATTCACTCTGCATGGAACAAATATTAATAATCTTCCCTTCCCGGCGCGCCATCATATATTTGGCTACCTGTTGAGAAACAAGGAATACGGATTTCTGATTGACATCAATAACGCGATCCCACTCTGCTTCAGGAAATTCCGTCAGGGGGTAACGACGCTGGATACCGGCATTATTGATGAGAATATCAATCGCCCCAATTTCCTGCTCAATATGCGCAATCGCTTTTTCCACCTCCGCCGCGTGAGTGACATCAAACCCATAACCCACGGCGTCATAACCCAGAGCCGTCAGTGTGCTCGCGGCCTGTTCCGCCCGCTGCTGCGTAATGTCGTTAATCACCAGGCTGGCGCCATGCTCTGCCAGCCCCCTTGCCAGCAAATTACCGATTCCCTGCGCTGACCCCGTAATCAATGCGCGTTTACCTGCAAGACTAAAAATACTTTTCATCAAAAACCTCTTTTTCGATAGCTGTTACGCGTAACTGTATACGCGTAACAGTAGAAAAAAGAAGTTCTCTTACACAACCAATGGTCAATTTGTGATCTACATTGGATTTGGCAGCAAAGAAAGGATCATGTACAGAATGCTTTCTGCACATGATCACGATTAGCAGCGGATCTCAGGCAGCGTGACGGCGGCGCAACGCAATCGCCAGTTGCCAGATATTCACCAGCACAATGAGCGCCGTCGCGACAAATACCCAGCGAAAGCCCGCCATCGCCGATACGGACGCCCCCATCAGCGGCCCGGCCACATTTCCGAGATACATAAACGACTGGTTATAACCAAAGATACGGCCGGTTATTCGATCGCTGGAATACTTCACCAATAAGGTCTGTACGGCAGGCAGCATCGCGCCATCGGCAAAACCTAACAGAAAACGCAGAACCCCCAACTGGAACGGCGTCGTCACCCACGACATGGCGAAAAACAGCACCACGGCACAGACCAGCGTCGCCATCAGAATCCTTTCCGTCCCGATCCTGTCGCCAAGTTTGCCAAGGCGGGGGGCGGAAATGAGCGCTGAAACGCCGGGCACCGACGCAATTAACCCGCTCAAAAAGGCAATGTTCGTGCTGTCCGGCAGCATGGATTTGATAAACAGCGCCAGGATGGGGCTGATCGAACCGTTACAGAGCTGGATCACCATCGTCGTAAAAAACAGGCTAATCACCAGACCCGGATAGGGCAATGAGGCAAAAACCGCTTTGCCGCTCAGTCGTTCACTCTTTTTGAGAGTCGGACGAACGCCCTCTTTAATTAAAAACAGCGTTACCAGAAAGCTCACCATCAACAGCGTGGCGGTAATAAAAAAGACCGCCCGCAGCCCGATATGATCGGCAATAACTCCGCCCATTAACGGCCCGCCGATCACCCCGCTGATCTGGGCGGTGGAAAGCGTGCTGAGCGCCCAGCCGCTACGCTCTCTCGGCACCTGCGAAGCCACCAGCGCCATCGCGTTAGGAATGTACCCGGAGGTAAGCCCCATGACGCCGCGCAAAAGAAACAGTTGCCAGACATTGGTCGCAAACGCCTGAAGTAAAATCGCGATCGCCATGCCGAGCGATGCGCGCAGTAGCATCAGTTTGCGGCCTTTACGGTCAGCCAGACTGCCCCACATGGGCGAAACAATCGCGGAGATGAGAAAGGTGATACTGAAGGTTAAGCCAGACCACATGGAGAGCGCTTCATGCGAAGTGACGCCCATTTGCGAGATATATAGCGGTAAAAATGGCAGGATCTGACTGATCGCCAGCCCGGTAAAAAAGCAGCCGAACCAGACGGAGATAAGATTAACCTTCCAGGATTCCATAAGTGCTCATAACGATAAATAGCTGAAAACGCTCACCAGCTTAGCAAGTTGCGCCAGCAGAAGCGGTTCCAGAGATGCGGTAACCTCTATTTTGCTATTTTATCTCCCCGTTCATCAGATTTGTGAAATATGTCACATTATATACCCGCTCAGAACAGGGATTTATGCTTCAACGACAAAGCCCGTATCCGCGCATACCGAGATGGAAATGGTTGGCGTGCGCGGCGTTGTACTCCGGCCCCAGTCCATTGCCATAATAAGTGCAACTGGCGTTAAGCATCGCGCGCAGCCAGGGGGCGGTTTTCTCATCCTTCCATCCCCGCAGAACCGTAACTTTTCGACCGTCCGCCAGTTGAAAACCGCTGATATCCCACGCCTGCGCGCTGGCATGTTCACTGCGACGCGCATCCGCCCGGTGATAGATATTGCGACAGGCATAGCTGCCAAGGTGCTCAATACGGGTCAGTTGACTGCCCATAAACGACTGGGTTAGCGGTTTCGCCTGGCGCGCCACAAACAGCGCAGAACTCAGCGCCAGCGGGCAAGAGGCCAGGAAACTGCTGCTCAACGCCACGGAGCCAAAATGCCTGACCCGTACCACGTCTGACAGCGGACATTCGCCCGCGCTGTCGGCAACGGGTTGCGACGAGATCATTCCCTGGCGATTGGCCTGCTCAAGTAATCCCTGGCACTGTTGCGGCGTCAGACGCTGTAGTTTGAATTTGGTGAGCCAGCCCGGAGGATCGGACAGTTGCAGGGGAACAAAAGGATTGTAATGCGACGGAAGAGAGCGGTAACCCACCACACCCACGGCCCCCAGCAGCACAATCGCAAGCCAACCCTTACCTTTCACGCCCCCTCCTCTCTGATTCCCTTAAACATTATGGCAGAAGCCCGCGAATCCGACGTTTTGTCGTGGTAATGTATACGCTTTGCGTTCGATGGAATGGGTTTTTAAGATGGCAAAATTGCGGGTAGGTATCGTATTTGGTGGTAAATCAGCGGAACATGAAGTGTCTTTGCAATCGGCAAAAAATATTGTCGATGCCATCGACAAAGCCCGCTTTGACGTTGTGCTGTTAGGCATTGATAAACAAGGGCAATGGCATGTCAGCGATGCCGAAAACTATCTGCTGAATGCAAACGACCCCGCGCACATTACGCTGCGCCCCTCTTCTACCAGCCTGGCGCAGGTTCCGGGCAAACACGAACACCAGTTAATTGACGCACAGAACGGCCAGCCGTTGCCGACGGTGGACGTCATTTTCCCGATCGTACACGGCACGCTGGGGGAAGACGGCTCGCTGCAAGGGATGCTGCGCGTAGCGAATTTACCGTTTGTCGGCTCCGATGTGCTGGGTTCCGCCGCCTGCATGGATAAAGACGTCACCAAACGTCTGCTGCGCGATGCCGGGCTGAACATCGCGCCGTTTATTACGCTGACTCGCGCGAATCGTGATGCGATCCGTTTTGCGGAAGTGGCGTCCCGGCTGGGTCTGCCGCTGTTTGTGAAACCCGCAAATCAGGGCTCCTCTGTGGGCGTCAGCAAAGTCACCAGCGAAGCGCAATATGAACAGGCCGTTGCGCTGGCGTTCGAATTCGATCACAAAGTGGTTGTTGAGCAAGGGATAAAAGGCCGTGAGATCGAGTGCGCCGTGCTGGGCAACGATCACCCGCAGGCCAGCACCTGCGGCGAGATCGTCCTGAACAGCGATTTTTACGCTTACGACACCAAATATATCGACGACAACGGGGCGCAGGTCGTGGTTCCCGCCCAAATCCCGCAAGAGGTGAACGACAAGATCCGCCAGATCGCCATTCAGGCGTACCAGACGTTAGGTTGTGCGGGAATGGCGCGCGTGGACGTCTTCTTAACGGCGGAAAACGAGGTGGTGATTAACGAGATCAATACGCTGCCGGGATTCACCAACATCAGCATGTACCCGAAACTCTGGCAGGCAAGTGGTTTAGGGTATACCGATTTGATTACCCGTCTGATTGAACTGGCGCTGGAACGTCATGCGGCGGATAACGCCCTGAAAACCAGCATGTCATGATGACGATGCGCCATCTGGTGTTGATCGCCTGATGGCGCTGTGGCTTATCAGGCCTACGACGTTTTACGCCCGTAGGCCGATGCCGCCATCCGGCACACTACCGCATTAAGCTTCTTCGGTTTTATCATCCTCACGGCGACGAATAATCAGCCCGGCAAGCCAGAAACTGAATACCCACGTCACCAGGCCTACCGCGTAGGTTTGCCATCCTTTTGCTTCAAAGCCCAACAACCCCACCACGCCATTCAAAATAAAGATCAGCCCAATGGCGAAAGCATAATAGTGCCAGTCACGGCGAATTTTTACAGGCAGGTTCATGACAGCTCCGACGCTAAAACAATAAAAAATCATCCTCGCACATTTCTGCCTGAGCGTCTGTGGCCTGTGCGGAATTTCTCAAATGTTAATCAATTTAGATTAAGGTAACAAAATTGTGACATCAAACAAAAAATCCGCAATCCAGGAGTCATCCCTGAGTGAAATTACCATCATTCTGATATTGACAAACACGATGACCTGTCAGACTTCACGATAAGCCGCTGGCATGACGCCAGATTCGTGCAGAAGACTATCCCGGAGGTCTTTATGGCTGACTTTACCCTCTCAAAATCCCTGTTTAGCGGGAAACATCGAGATACCTCCTCCACGCCAGGTAATATCGCCTATGCCGTGTTTGTGCTGTTTTGCTTTTGGGCAGGGGCGCAGATCCTGAACCTTCTGGTTCACGCGCCTGGCGTTTATGAACATCTGATACAGATGCAAGAGACCGGACGCCCCCGCGTGGAAATTGGATTAGGCGTCGGCACCATTTTCGGACTGGTGCCTTTCCTGACAGGTTGCCTGATTTTTGGCGTCATTGCCGTAATTTTGCGCTGGCGTCACCGTCATCAGTAACCCTCCCTGTGCCGGATGACGCCAGGTTTATCCGGCCTACAAATTCATACAACGCGCCCGACGCTCATCCACACGTTTAGCAAACCACGCGGTAGTGAGATTACGGGTGATCTTCGGACTTTCCAGCTGAATACCCGGCAACATCTCGCGCGGTAATGCCTTACCGGTTTTGGCTTCCGCCAGCTTATACACTTTCTCGTACAACGCCGTCTCCTCAAAAGCGAGGCTGTCTCCCTTTTCCAGTTGACGTCGAATCGCGCTGTCGCTCATGTCCAGCTTGCCCGCCAGCTTACGGATTGCCTGTTCCGTTTTCCCGGCTTCTTTGCTGTCATAACGAATCAAGTCGCCGTCCAGCGCCAGCTTAACGCCGCTGGCTTTACTGACCGCATTCTGAAATGCCGCATTACGACTGGCGTACCAACCGGCATTAAAATCAGCAAAACGGAATACAGGCGCGCTGTAATTCGCCGGATAGTTCAACAGATGCCAGGTTCCAAACCACAGTCCGCCACGGCGGCTAAAGACCTCCTGGCGAACCGTCCCGTTCATGGTCCACGGATAACCTTTTGTGTGCTGTTCGGCAAAGGCGATGCTGACCTGCATCGGCCCGCCGGTATGCACCGGATTAAGCGAACCGAACAGCGTCTGCCCCATCGGCACCATATTAATAAAATCATCAAAAATCGCGCTGAGCTGTTTTTCCGTTTTCACCGCGTCCAGACGTTCGCTGTAGCTTTTTCCATTCGGGGAGTTAATTTTCAGCGCGGTATGCACCAGAAAAACGGGGATATGCATCCGCTCAGCACGCCTGTCGATCTCCTGCCAGGCGATTTTGCTCAACCCCGGCACCACCGGGTCCGCCTGATAGTTAGACTCCTGCTGCGCCACCGCCAGCACCGAGCAAACATTCTCAACCGTTGGCGCCAGCCCCTGGCTTTCGAAGGTCTTTGCGATGTCCTGCGCCCACGCGTCCCTGTCTTTTACGCTGGCGGGCATTTTCTGGCGCACCACGCTTGCCACATCGACAGGTTTTTCCCCTTTTTTCAGCGGTTGCGAAGGCTGGCTACTACACCCTGCCAGCACCAACGCAGCCAGGAATGATAAAGGGTAAAGACGGGACGCCGCCGACATAACGTTTCCTTTTGTTTGTTAGCTAAATGTATTCGTCACTTCCTGTATATCCTGCCCATCCAGTTCGCGCTCAAAGCTGCGCAGACGTTTATAGATGGACATCAGTTCCACCAGCGTGGTCCAGGAGTTAATCAGATACTGGAAGGAACCGCGCACCTGACCAAACACGTTGGTAATCTGCGTCATCAGGCCCAGCGTAATCGTACCGGCAACAATCGACGGAAACAGCAGGAACAGACCGAAAACGTTATCCACCTGTAGATAGAGAATGCGCGCAATGTTGAAGTACATATAGTGGAAGTAGAGGCGGAAATAGTTCTGGCGCACCGCGCTGAACAACTCACGCACGGTGGGCGGCGTAGCGCGGCTGGCGTCGTCTTCACCGTAGACCAGCTCCTTACGGTAAGCGGCCTCAACCCGCTGGTTTTTAAACTCCAGCCCCGGCAGTTTGATCCCCACCACGGCCAGCAATCCTGTTCCCATCAGCGACCAGATGATAGCCGCGATAACAAGCCCATAAGGAATATGCCCGACGATCGGCAGATCCGGTACGTGCGCAGACAGCGTAACCAGTACGGGTAAAAAGGCGATCAACGTCATGATGGCATTGATAAAGCTTACGCCCATATTCTCCAGCGTAGAGGCAAAACGCATCGTATCTTCCTGCACACGCTGCGCGGCGCCTTCAATATGGCGCAAATGCTGCCAGTGCGCCATGTAGTGCTCGTTCATCGCGGTACGCCAGCGAAACACATAATGGCTGACGAAGAAATTGTTCATCACGCCAATCACTACGGCAATCAGCGCTATCCCGAGGAACACGCCGACTTCACGGTAAAACTGTTCGATAGTGACCTTATGCGGCGAGCTAAGCGCCGTCTGGATCAGGTCGTAAAACGGCGCGTACCAGGCGTTGACCGCTACGCCCACTTCCACCAAAAACCAGGTCACAAAGATGATCAACGAGGTGCCCAGAATCGACCAGTATTGCCAGCGATGCGGGCTATAAATAAACCAGAACATCGCAAACAATCCGACGCAAAGGACGTAATACGCGTAGAAAATCAGGTAGTCCAGCGACCAGAAGCGTGCGGCACTGATGGGAACATCACCGGAAGCGCCAGTAAGATGCGCAACCCAGGCGCCTCCGCCCGCTTGCCAGAAAATGACGGCGACAAGCGCCCAAAAAAACGCCGAGATAAAAAACGGCCCCGGCTTTGGGAAAAAAGACTTAAACATGATGCTCTCCTGCTAACTTCTTATCGTTATGACGACTGCTGTGCTTTTGCCGCAGCGCTGAGCGCGACAAGACGGGCCTGGCCCAACAAAACCGCGACGGAAACCGAGCATTGTGACCCGTATTCGCCAGCTTAGTTCGCACATCATTTTTTCAGAATTGTTTCAGCGAGTTTCGGCTCTCTTCAACGACAACAGGAAGGCGAAACCCAAAAACCGACCAAGGTTACCACAAGCGCGGGATCACAAAAGCGGACATTCGCGATTGGGAAAAAATGCCCTGTTTACTCGTCGTTACGTTTTTCACACTATTATTGTCTTTTTAGCGCTTTGCAACGCGCCGCCAGGTAGTATAAATACGCATAGTTTTTTCATTTAACTGATGGACACAACCGTTGAAACGTAGTCTGCTTTTTTCTGCCGTGCTGTGCGCGGCGTCATTGACATCTGTCCAGGCGGCACAGCCAATCACCGATCCGGTTTTCGCTTCCGATATCGTTGATCGTTATGCCAACCATATCTTTTACGGCAGCGGCGCGACGGGAATGGCGCTGGTGGTGATTGATGGTAATCAACGCGTGTTCCGCAGTTTCGGGGAGACTCGCCCCGGCAATAACGTACATCCTCAACTGGACTCCGTTATTCGCATTGCGTCTATCACGAAACTCATGACCAGCGAGATGCTGGTCAAACTGCTCGATCAGGGGACGGTGAAATTACACGACCCGCTGAGCAAGTATGCCCCGCCCGGTGCGCGTGTACCGACCTACAACGGAACGCCTATCACCCTGGTGAATCTGGCGACCCATACCAGCGCCCTGCCGCGTGAGCAACCCGGCGGCGCGCCGCATCGCCCGGTATTTGTCTGGCCAACCCGCGAACAGCGCTGGAGCTACCTCTCTACCGCAACGCTAAAAGCGGCTCCTGGCTCGCAGGCGTCTTATTCCAACCTTGCGTTTGATCTGTTGGCTGACGCGCTGGCAACCGCATCCGGCAAACCCTACACGCAGTTATTTGAAGAACAGATTACGCGCCCATTGGGGATGAAAGACACAACCTTTACCCCCTCCCCCGATCAGTGCAAGCGCCTGATGGTGGCGGAGAAAGGGGCCAGTCCCTGTAACAACACGCTGGCGGCAATTGGCAGCGGCGGCGTCTATTCCACGCCGGGAGATATGATGCGCTGGATGCAGCAATATCTCTCATCCGACTTTTATCATCGCAGTAATCAGGCCGATCGTATGCAGACGCTGATTTATCAGCGAACTCAGCTCACACGGGTGACAGGTATGGACGTGCCGGGCAAAGCCGATGCGCTGGGCTTAGGCTGGGTCTATATGGCGCCTAAAAACGGACGTCCGGGGATTATTCAAAAAACCGGCGGCGGCGGTGGTTTCATCACCTATATGGCGATGATTCCGCAACACAACGTTGGCGCTTTTGTGGTCGTCACTCGCTCACCGCTTACGCGATTTACTAATATGAGCGATGGCATCAACGACCTGGTAACAGAATTGAGCGGAAATAAACCGCTGATCGTGCCAGCGTCCTGATCAATACTCTGAAGGCAAATGGTTGATATTGACCAGTTTGCCTTTTTTCATTTCGATGTAGTTCCCTTTGCGTAACGCGGCGAGCACTTCAGCCACTACGGAACGGGAAATTCGCGTTCTCTGATGAATGTAGTTCATCACGCCAATACGCGCTCGCAACCCTTCATCCCAGTCAACCATCGCGATCAACGTCGCCCGAATTTGATCATACGAGTTGTTGCCAATTAATTGCAGATCGCGCAGTTCCAGAGTTCTGTTTTCCCATGCCAGCCAGCAAAAGGCTTCACGCCATAACTGGTGTTGCTCAAGGATTTTTATCGCGTGGGAAGAAGGAAGAAAATAACCGGTACAACGACTTTCCGTGACTAATTTATATTCGATATCATTTTTCATCACGCCATCAGCAATCCCCATAATAAAGGGAGCCTGCGTTATCCCCATAAGCACGTTCTCCCCTCTGCGCAAAGAGATGAGACCGTCTAGAATGACAAACGTATCGCCTTGATTGGCATCATTCGAATAGACAACCTGCTTTTCATCGGCGTATTCAAAGTACGTGCCGTATTTAGACAGGCACTTATCGAGCTTACTAAATTCCTGAAGTGGTTTATTCAGAGACAGCATATGCGCATCCTTGCATTAATGCCCGCCATATCCATGACGGGCATTTCCTTTGATTAAATCACCTGCGTTTTCATCATGAAAAACAATTACCAGGTATATTTAACGCCCACATTCGCGGACCAGTCTTGATCGACATCACCACCACCGAGGTAGTTGGCATCGGTATAAGCGCTGAAGTTTTTGGTGAAGCTGAACTGAGTGCCCAGACCAACACGTACCGCAGAACCTTCTACGCCGTTATCGATGGAATCACCATTTACGTCGGCGTCGTTATTTGCGTCGTCATAAACATAGGCCAGTTTGAAGTAAGGCGTCAGCGCCTGATCTTCGCTGTAGGTGAAGGTATAACCTGCATCAACACCCAGTTCATAACGCATGCTGTCATAAGACTGACCGTCAACTTTCATGTCGTTGCTGAGCTGATAATCGTCGCCGGACTGGAACAGGCCGGATACGCTACCGTACGGCGTGACATAGCCAGCGTCGCCCAGTTTCCAGTCATAACCCAGTTTCAGACCAAAGCCCCACGCATCCGCAGAGGTGTTGCCATCAACGTACTGGCCGTTGCTCATGTTGGCAGACAGATCGTTGTTGAAGTGAGAGTAGCTCAGGCTACCATCAACAAAGACATTGTTGGCAAAGCGAGCGGAAGAGTAGATATAGGCAGACTGGCTGTCCTGATCCACCTGACCGGTACGGTCACTCATGTCGCCTTTCGCAAAGCCAGCCGCCGCACCGACAATCCACTTAGCGTTGTTACCGTCAATTTTGGTATCAACACCGATCATGATGCCGTTCACATCCTGATCGTAGTTAATGGTGCCGTTGTCGCCATCAAAGCTGCCGCCAAAGTAGCTCACCCATGCGCCGCCGTTATCAGCCAGACCATGACGAGAGTTGGTCAGACGAGTACCAACGGTGTCTTGTTCCAGGTTCCAGATATTGGTGTTTGCAGACGGGATGCTCAGCGCCATGTTCGCGTAGTCGGTCAGTTCCATCTGTTGCATAACAACAGTGTTGCCTTCCTGCTGAGCCTGATAGGTGTATGCCCCCAGGTCAGCTTTGTTCGCTGCGGAGAAGGTGGCTTTGCTGTTCTTGTCGTTAACGTAGATCAGCTCTTTGCCTTTGTAATCAGCGACAGAACCTTCACCGGTCGCGTTATCGATACGCACTTTGTAGTTACCGGTTGCCGCAGCAACGTTATCACCCGCGTTATCGACTTCAGATTGATCGCCAGTCCAGGCATCGCCATTACCGTTGATGGTCAGGTGGCCATCAGAGTTCATCGCGATCACACCGTAGCCGTAGTTAGACTTAGTGATGTCGTTAGTACGATCGTTGGTCAGATCGGCATCCAGCACAAAGCTGTTGCTGTGAACGTTGAAGACACCGGCATTCACGTTACCGTTAGCATCGGTGTAGCTGGTCAGATTCAGGGTATCAGCTTGCAGCGCATACGCGGTGCTGTTGCCCACATCCAGAACGCCGTTGTTGGTGATGTTGATGGTGTTTGCATACAGTGCGGCATCGTACACGCCCCAGCCAGCAGACACATCATCAGCAATCGTGACGGTACTGTTGTTGATTGTCAGTTCATCAGTTGCAACATGACCATCTTCATTGATATTCAGGGCCGCACCGCCGGTCAGGGAGATGCTGTCAGAAACCAGATCAGAGTCTGCCACATTCACGACGGAACCGCTGTTGATGCTCAGCGTATCAATCAGCGAGGTTTTCGTGGTATCCCACTGTGAACCACCGTTCAGCGTCACATTGAACAGGCCGCTTTGATAGACTTCGTTACCAACAACATGACCATCTTCGCCATACGCGGTGTCATTATTGTCAATGCCGTAAGTAGAGGAAGGCCACAGGCTGTTAGCCGCAATGTCGATCAGCGTCGCAGTGGCATCGGTGCCCGCAGCAAAGCTGTCGTACACGCCGTCACCATCAGAATCGACCTGATGTACGGACATTGCCGCGCCAACCCACTTGCTGCCGTTGTTCAGCGTAACATCCATACGGTCAGTGCCATCCCAGCCGTTGGTGTCCAGGTCAGCGTCCGTATCGCGATAAGTATCCGCCCCGTTCGGGAAGAAGTTTTCGTCAAAGTTGCTGGAGAAAACAACGTCGCCCATCAGGGTAGAATTGCTGAGGTTAACAGTGGTCTGCATTGCGTTATCCGCATTCGGATGCGCAATCGCCGCAATCGCCACGTCATCAGCAGTATAAGAATCGCTGTAATCGCTCGCGTTGTTGGTATTACCGAACCAACCGGAAGTCCCTTCATCTGACCATGAGCCAGAGGTCACCGTAGAGTCAGTCACCGTGACGGTGTTGTTGAACACTTCAGCGCTGTTGACGCCGGTGCTAACGGTATTATCGTCAATGTCTTCCCACTCATAACCCTGAGTCAGCGTAATACCCGCAACGTGGGAATTATTTTTGATGACCAGGTCAACTTCCTGATCCAGCGTAATCGCAGTACCCAGGTTGTAAACGTCAACAACATGCGTATCCGCCGTACCATCAGTGTACGTGCCATTATAGGTATAATGCTCGTAATTATCATCGATGGTTGAGTTATCAACAGTCAGCGCCAGACGGTCATAAACATAACCGGTCGCATCACGACCCACGCAATCAGTGGTCATGCACTCAGAGGTGATCATCCCGTGAATGGTGCTGTTTTTGATTGTCAGACTATTACTGTTGGTGTTGGTAGAAAGACCATCATCCAGATAGTAGGTTGAGATTACGCCGTTAACGGTAGCGTTGTTGATAACCGGATAAATATCACCGTTATAAACGCTATCGGTCGCGTAGTTGTTCCAGCCTACGTAACCATCATAATAAACACCATCAGCGTAGGTTGCGTCGTTATAGTGGTTGAATGTTGTGTAGGTGGTTCCAGAAATATCCGTAGAAGCATTTGCCTGAGAGGTGATTGCCAGAGTGCAGGCCAGTGCTAATTGTGAGACTACAAGTTTCTTTTTCCAGGAGTGCATTTGTCATCCCTCCTCAGGGACGTAATATAGTTGATCCATCAATTATCAATGCATAGAAAACATTTTATGTTTCGCAGGTCGATTATGCGGCGTCAGCATTGAAAGGTTCAATTATTCTTTGTTTAATGTCCGAAAGCGGACAATTAAAAAACCACCAGCAAAATCACAGATATTTTTTAAATCGCCAGTTTTCAATAAATTAGAAAGGGAAATAGAAGTTACTTATTTAACTGAATGATATATGATGAAGAAATAAAGAAATCACCAATAAATAAAGGACAGAAGAGCTTAAAACAACATTTAATAAAATTAAAACCAGAAATAAATGTATCACTAACAAAAATAATCTTATTCATAGAAATACTAATTGCGAATATTTAATCGCTTCATTAACAGCAACCCGCAATACTTCACATAAGGACAACTTTCGTAAAACACCTCGCGGCAGGTTCAGGTATACTCGACGTTTCGATTCCACAAACATCAGGCATACCATGACAGACCTAATCCAACGCCCCCGTCGCCTGCGCAAATCCGCTGCGCTGCGCGCCATGTTTGAAGAGACAACACTCAGTTTAAACGACCTGGTGTTGCCGATTTTTGTTGAAGAAGAACTCGACGACTACAAAGCGATCGACGCCATGCCTGGCGTCATGCGCATTCCTGAAAAACACCTGGCGCGCGAGATTGAACGCATCGCCAACGCCGGCATTCGGTCAGTGATGACCTTCGGCATTTCCCACCATACCGACGATACCGGCAGCGATGCCTGGAAAGAAGACGGCCTGGTGGCGCGCATGTCGCGCATCTGCAAGCAAACCGTGCCGGAAATGATCGTGATGTCTGACACCTGTTTCTGTGAGTACACCTCCCACGGTCACTGCGGCGTGCTGTGCGAACACGGCGTCGACAACGATGCAACCCTGGCGAACCTCGGTAAACAAGCGGTGGTCGCCGCCGCTGCGGGCGCTGATTTTATTGCCCCTTCCGCCGCGATGGACGGTCAGGTGCAGGCGATTCGCCAGGCGCTGGATGCCGCCGGGTTTACGGATACGGCCATCATGTCCTACTCCACCAAGTTCGCCTCCTCTTTCTACGGCCCGTTCCGTGAAGCGGCCGGTACGGCACTGAAAGGCGATCGTAAGACCTATCAAATGAATCCGATGAACCGCCGTGAAGCGATTCGCGAGTCGTTGCTCGACGAAGCGCAGGGCGCGGACTGCCTGATGGTGAAACCCGCTGGCGCTTATCTGGATATTCTGCGTGATATCCGCGATCGTACCGAATTACCGCTCGGCGCGTATCAGGTCAGCGGCGAATACGCTATGATCAAATTCGCCGCGATGGCGGGCGCGATCGACGAAGAGAAAGTGGTGCTGGAAAGCTTAGGCTCGATCAAACGCGCGGGCGCGGATTTGATCTTCAGCTACTTCGCGCTGGATCTGGCGGAGAAAAAAATCCTGCGTTAATCCTTTCTGACCTGCGGTGCCTGCTGGCGCCGCGCTTATCCGGCCTACGGGATTGACATCTGTAGGCCGGGTGCCGCCATCCGGCACTGTCACAAAACGTCACCTCATCGTCATACAAACGACATTTGTACCTTCTACTGTCAGCACAGGACGGGAGGAGGAGCCGCTATGTTTAGTCTCGATAACGTACTCGACGACCTGTGGCCTCAGGCGAGGCCGACACCCTGGCAAAAAAATCTGCTCAGGCGGTTGCTGTATGAAGAAGAATTTCAGCAATTTGCATCCCGCCATCCCCATCTGAAAGGGGTGGACATGGTGGAACAGGTTCTCGAACACCTTGAAATACGCTGCGATATCCCCGCACACGACCTCGAAAACATCCCCGCACATGGCCCGCTGGTCATCATTGCCAATCACCCGACAGGCACGCTTGATGGGCTGGCCCTGCTGTATGCCATCTCGCGTGTGCGCCGTGACGTGAAAGTAGTGACCAACCGCCTGCTCTCGCATCTGCAACCGCTCAGCTCACTTTTCATTCCCGTGGACAACATCGGCGGGCGCACGCCAAAATCATCGCTACAACAGATAGATGCGCATTTACAGGCCGGCGGAGCGTTAATTTTCTTTCCGGCGGGCGAAGTAGCGCGCTTCACATCGCAGGGAATCAGGGAAGGCCGATGGCATTCCGGGTTTATCCGGGTGGCGGAGAAATACCGCACGCCGCTGCTTCCCGTACATATCAACGCGCGTAACAGCTCGCTGTTTTACGCCAGCAGCCTGGTGTCCCCCACCTTCGCATTGCTGCTCCTGATGCAGCAGATGTTTCGTCGGCGTCGCAGCAGCCTGCCGCTCCGCATCGGCCAACAAATCGCCTGGACACAGTGGTTCGCCACGAAAACCAACGTCCGCGAGCAGGCCGAAAAATGCCGTCAGCACGTCGCGGCATTAGGTAAAGGACGCCCTGGGTTATTCACCACCGAAAGTACGATAGCCCGCGCAGAAGACAGAGCGCACCTCAAACGCGATCTCGCCCAGGCGGAATGCCTTGGGCACACCGCCGACGGGAAGCACATTTACCTCTGGCAACGCAACGGCAAAGAGGATGTCCCCATCCTGCGGGAACTGGGGCGGCTGCGTGAAATCGCCTTTCGCGCGGTTGGCGAAGGCAGCGGAAAGCGTCGGGACACCGACCGCTATGATGACGACTATCTGCACCTGATTTTATGGGACGAAGACGATCTGGAAATTGTTGGTGCCTATCGGTTCATTCCCTGCGCGCAGCAGCAGGAAAAACGCGGCATAGAAGGGCTTTACAGCTACAGTTTGTTCCATTACGACGAGCAGATGGCGCAAGTGATGCAGCACGGCATTGAGCTGGGTCGCAGTTTTATCCAGCCGCGTTACTGGGGACGTCGCGGGCTGGACTATCTCTGGTCTGGCATTGGCGTTTATCTGGCGCGCTATCCGCAATACCGATACCTGTTCGGCCCGGTGTCTATTTCCGGCGGTCTGCCTGCGGATGCGCGGGATTTACTGGTGGCCTTTTATCGCCTGTGGTTCCCGCCGACGCACCCGCTGGCAATATCACGCCAGCCCTACCCCGCGTCATTGCCGGACGTACTGGCGCAGTTTGAAGGCAAAAGCTACAACGACGATCTGACGCGGCTGAAATCGTTGCTCGGCAATCTGGGCTGCGGTATTCCCCCGCTCTACAAACAATACTCCGAACTTTGCGACCCCGGCGGCGTGCAGTTTATTGATTTCGGTAACGATCCGGCATTCAGCAACTGCGTGGATGGTCTGGTGCTGGTCGATTTAACCTATCTGAAGGCAAACAGGTATCAGCGCTATATTGGCGCGCATTTGGGTTTCCAGGCAGAATAAGGCGTTTACCCCGCCATCCGGCGCGGTGCCACATCGTGCCTGATGGCGCTGCGCTTATCAGGCCTGAATTTCCCTAACCGTTCCCTAACCGAATAGTGTGATTATCTTTTACGGTGCGCGATAAAACGGCTTATCTCCCAGAATCGTCGCCCGGTGCATAATGCGCCGCTGCGGCAGGTAATCAGCGTTGGCATAATGCTGAGTGACGCGGTTATCCCAGATGGCTACGTCATCAGGCTGCCAGCGCCAGCGCACCTGAAACTCCGGTTTTGTGATGTGCGCAAACAAGAATCCAAGCAGCGCCTCGCTCTCTTTCTCCGTCACATCGACAATCCGCGTGGTAAAGCCTTCATTCACAAACAGCGCTTGTTTGCCGCTCACCGGATGGGTACGCACCACCGGATGCAGCAAAGGCGGATGTTTTGCTACCGCCTCAAGCCAGCGCTGATGATCCTCATCAGTTTTGCGGTATTTGTATTCCGGGAACGATTTACGGAAATCATGCTCCGCCCGCAAACCGCTCAGCAACTGGCGAAACGGTTCGGAAAGCGCGTCATATGCGGCAATACCGCTGGTCCATAGCGTATCCCCGCCGGTAGAGGGCAGTTCCTTTGCCGCCAGAATCGCCCCTGCTGGCGGCGTCTCAATAAAGGTCACATCGGTGTGCCAGTTATCATTATCCGGCGGGTTATCGTTATGGGTATCCAGCACGATAATCTCTTCGACGCCTTCGGCGTGGGGATAGACCGGATGAATATGCAGATCGCCAAAACGCTGTGCCAGCGCGCGCTGTTGCTGTGGCGTAATGGCTTGTTCACGCAGAAAAACCACCTGGTGGCGCAGCACCGCGTGATACAGCTGTTCGAATTGATTATCGCTCAGCGGGCGGGTCAGATCCGCGCCGGAAACCAGCGCGCCAATATACGGCCCCAGCGGGGTAATGCTCAGACGTTCACTCATTGTACTTCTCCATGCCAGGGCGTCAGGCGGCGCTGAAGCGCACGCAGACCCAGTTCTAAAATAAACGCGATCACCGCAATCACCGCGATCCCCGCCAGCACCACGTCGGTTGCCAGAAATTCCCCGGCGGACTGCACCATAAACCCTAAACCCCGGGTGGCGGCAATCAGCTCAGCCGCCACCAGCGTTGACCAGCCCACGCCCAGGCCAATGCGTAATCCGGTGAGGATCTCCGGCAGCGCGCCGGGCAGAATCACAAACCACAATACCTGTACTCGTCCGGCGCCTAACGACCGCGCCGCACGAATGCGAACCTGCTGCGCGCTTTTGACGCCCGCCAGCGCCGACATAGCGACCGGGGCGAAAATCGCCAGATAGATCAGCAGGATCTTGGAGGTCTCGCCAATCCCGAACCAGATCACCATCAGCGGTAAATACGCAAGCGGCGGGACTGGTCGGTAGAGTTCAATGATCGGATCGAGAATGCCGCGTATCGTTGGGCTTAGCCCCATCGCAATGCCCACCGGAATGCCGATAATCACGGCGGCCAGCAGCGCCAGCAGAATGCGCGTCAGGCTCGCCGCCAGATGCTGCCACAGCGTGGCGTCCATAAACCCTTGCGGCCCGGCGATGGCGATCAGTTTTTGCAGCACCTGCCCCGGCGGCGGCAGAAACAGCGGGCTGATTAACTGCAACGCCGCTACGCTCCACCACACGGCCAGAATCACCGCTAATGTGCTGATACTCAGGGTAATACGACGAGAGAACGGCCAGCGCCATTTCAACCCGCGTTGACGCAGCTTATCGTTGATGACCACGCTCATGAGAAGGCCTCCCGTTGTTCAAAGACGCGGCTTAACACATACTCCCGCGTCTCAATAAACTGCGGATCGGATTTAATGCTGCGGCAGGATTCGCCCCCCACAAAGCGGCGGGCGAAATCAAGCGACAGCCGCTCCTGCACGCGACCGGGGCCAGGAGAAAGCAGCACCAGCTCCGTCGCCATAAACACAGCCTCTTCAATATCATGCGTAATGAGCAATACCTGCTTGCCGGTCTCATGCCAGAGTTTCAGCAGCAGCGTTTGCATCTGCTCACGGGTGAAAGCGTCCAGCGCGCCGAAAGGCTCATCCAGCAGCAGGAGTTGAGGATTTGCCGCCAGCGCGCGGGCGATGCCGACACGCTGGCGCTGCCCGCCGGAAAGCTGCCAGATAAAGCGTTTTCCCGCCCCTTCCAGCCCGACTTTTTTCAGCATCTGCTGCGCAACGTGCTGACGCCGGGTTTTGTCTGCTCCCGCCAGTTGCAGGCCAAGTCCGACGTTATCCTGCACGTTGCGCCAGGGCAGCAGCCCTTCGTTCTGAAAGACGACGCCGCGCTCCGCACCCGGCCCATCGACCCGTTTTCCCGCCAGTTGGATCGTGCCGTGCTGATAAGGCAAAAAACCGGCGATCAGATTCAGCAACGTGGTTTTCCCACACCCTGACGGGCCCAGCACCACTAACAGCTCACCGCTGTCGAGCGTCAGATTGATATCTTCCAGCGCCGGTTTACCGGCGTAATCAGCAAAGAGATGGGAAACTTGCAGCATCCGCGCCTCCTTATTGCACAAAGCGATCGGTGACGTACTGGCTGTAATCCGTCGCGACGGCGGGCACTTTGCCCTGCTCTTTCAGGAACTGCGCGGTGTCGATAATCGCTTTATTGACCGGCCCGTTCAGCTCAACGGCCTGCTGTTGCGCCGTCAGGTAGGTATTGCCTTTCACCAGCCCCGGCACGTCCGTTTCCGGCACGCCGCTTAAGCGCGACAGTTTGCTGATGTTATCCGGCTGCTGAAGCCACGCCTCAGGATTGGCGATATAGGGTTGCTGCGCGTCGATGGCGCTTTTCGCGAATGCTTTGACTACCTCTGGATGTTTTTCCGCGAAGTCTTTACGCACTACCCACACATCCAGCGTCGGCGAGCCCCATTCGCCAACTTTCCCCGAGTCTGTCAGCACGTTCCCGTCTTTTTCCAGCGCGTTAACGGCGGGTGCCCAGACGTAAGCGCCGTCAATATCGCCACGCTGCCAGGCGGCAATGATCGCCGGTGGTTGCAGATTGATGATTTCGACTTGCCCGGGCTTAATGCCCCAGTGTTTCAGCGCGGCCAGCAGGCTGTAATGGGTGGTGGAGATAAACGGCACCGCAATGCGTTTGCCGATGAGATCCTCCGGCTTAGCGATCGTTTTCTTCACCACCAGCGCTTCGGATTCCCCCAGTTTTGACGCCAGCAGGAAAACCTCAATCGGCACCTGTTGGCTGGCGGCGACCGCCAGTGGGCTGGATCCAAGGTTGCCGATCTGTACATCGCCGGAAGCCAGCGCGCGCACGATGCTCGCGCCGCTGTCGAATTTACGCCAGTCAACGGTCGCCCCGCTCTCTTTGGCGAAGGTGTTATCCGCCTGCGCCACTTTCGCCGGTTCGGCGGATGTCTGATACGCGACGGTGACGTTAACCGCCTGCGCCTGGAATGCAATAAACGCCAGTGCGGCGAGAAGTGTGTTACGCGATGAAATACCCATTATTGTCTGCTCCCCTGTCTTGTTATGGGGGCAGTATTTCGTTGCGGCCGAGTTTGATAAAGGAATTAAAAATTCTTGCTAATAGCAAAGCGTTTTTAGAAAAAAAACGGGAATGGTTAGTGTGGAAATGTATTTAGCATTGAGTTGTAGGCTGGATCAGGCGCTTGCGCCGCCATCCGGCAATCCATGCCTGATGGCGCTGCGCTTATCCGGCCTACCACGACAACAACACCCTGCAAATTATTGCGATTTTGTTACATTCATTCCATAACCACACCCGGATGATTGCCAGCGCAGCGGGGGCAGGCATCATAGAGGCATTATTCGGCAAGAGAGTAAGCATATGATTCGTGTGGTGCTGGTTGATGACCATGTGGTGGTGCGTTCCGGCTTTGCGCAATTATTAAGTCTTGAAGACGATCTGGACGTAGCAGGCCAGTACAGCAGCGCGGCGGAAGCCTGGCCCGCATTATTGCGCGATGACGTTAACGTCGCGGTGCTGGATATCGCGATGCCGGACGAAAACGGGCTGAGTCTGTTAAAGCGGCTACGCGCGCAAAAACCCACGTTTCGCGCCATCGTCCTCAGTATTTACGACACGCCAGCGTTTGTGCAAAGCGCGCTGGATGCAGGCGCCAGCGGCTATCTGACTAAACGCTGCGGGCCGGAAGAGCTGGTTCAGGCGGTGCGTTCCGTCGGTATGGGCGGCCACTATCTGTGCGCCGATGCGTTGCGGGCGCTGCGCGGCGGCGAACAGCCGGCGCAGGTGCTGGAGGTATTAACCCCCCGTGAGCGAGAAGTTTTTGATTTACTGGTCAAAGGCGACAGCGTCAAAGAGATCGCATTTAAGCTCGACCTCAGCCATAAAACCGTTCACGTCCACCGTGCTAACGTACTGGGTAAATTGCAGTGCCACAGTACCATCGAGCTGGTGCATTTCGCCCTCGACCACCAGCTGCTGACGGGGCACTGATGTCTCGCGGCGTGCGTTACTGGGTGATCTCACTGTTTATCCTGCTGGCCTGGGGAACAGGTTGGCTGATGCTATGGACGCTGGGCTTTTACCTGACCCATAACGGCCAACAGGCGGCGCTCTTTTTGCCGCACGGCGTTTATCTTGCGCTGTTGATTTTACTCTCCCGCCGTTACTGGCCCGCGCTGATACTGCCGCCGGTGCTGATGCCGTTATGGCTCCATAGCGAGCAATTGCTCAGCGGCTACGTCCTGCTGGCGGCGCCGCTGATCTGCCTGATCCCGGCCAGCATCGGACAAAAATTCTGGCACCGTTTTCCCCTGTACTGGCAGCGTCTCACGCTGCTGCTGGCCGCCGTCACGCTGGCCTCGCTGCTGAATACCGCCCTGCTGTCGCCCTTTATAAAAAGCCCGGCGATGCTGACTGGCCTGGCGTCGTTTACCGGCGGCGTGCTGCTCACCCCCTTTGTTTATCTGGTATTTGAATTTTTACGCCAGCAGCACCGTTATCACCTGTTGGGGCTGGATACCAACAACCCGCCGCTGCGCACTTCGCTGATCATCTGGTGCAGCCTGTTCTTTATTATCGGCATCGGCACGCAAATGGTGCTGTCGCCGGAAATTGAACGCCTGCTGCTGATCGTGGTGTTCCTGCCTAACGTGGTGATGGCGTGGAAGTTTGGCTGGCAGGGCGGCGTGCTCTCCGGGCTGCTGGGCAGCATGATGATCACCATCGCCCGCCAGGTCGGCGTCGGGTTTAACAACCTGGTCGAACTGGAGATTTTCCTCGCCACCCAGGCGCTACTCGGTATAGGTCTTGGGATCGCCATCAGCCGCCAGCAGCATCTGGCGCAAAACCTGCACCACTATCGCCAGCGTCTGGAGGCGGAGCTGGCGGCGCGCCGGGCGCTGACCGAAAAGCTGATCCATACCGAAGAGGATACGCGCAAAAACCTGGCGCGCGAGCTGCACGACGAGATCGGGCAGAACATCACCGCCATTCAGATCCAGTCACAGCTCGTGAAACGCGCGCGCGATCCGGCGCAGACGCAGGCCGCCGCCAGCCAGATAAACGATCTCGCCCGCCGTATTCACCACTCTACCCGCCAGCTGTTACGCCAGCTACGTCCCCCCGCGCTGGATGAGCTGTCGTTTAAAGAGGCGCTGCATCATCTGGTCAACGAATTCGCGTTCCCCGAACGTGGGATTCGCTGCCAGTTTGAGTATCGCCTTACGCTTACCCCGGAAAATGAAACCGTCAGGTTTACCCTCTACCGCCTGTTGCAGGAACTGCTGAACAACGTCTGTAAACATGCCGAAGCCAGCGAGGTCACAATTCTGTTAAGCCAGCAGAAACAGACCCTCCATCTGGAAGTTCGGGACAACGGCACCGGCATCCAGCCTGAAAAAATGCCGGGATTCGGTATTCAGGGGATGCGCGAACGGGTCAGCGCGCTGGGTGGCGAACTGACGCTCGAATCGCTGCACGGCACGCGGGTAATTGTTAACTTGCCCACAATTTTGCAACAAACCACGTCCTGACCAGGAAAAAGTCTTAATCACTGCGGACTTTCTCTCATCCCCTTTGGTTTTCACTTTCCTATAGTCAGCACAAACGGAGACGGCCATGCACCCACGCCCAGTAAACGAAACAGACCAACGATACCGGGCGCTACGCCTGCGGTTGCTGATGTGCATGGTCATTGGGTACGCCGCGTTTTACCTGACGCGAAAAAGCGTGAATTACGTGCTTCCGGCGCTGCAAACGGATCTGGGACTTGATAAAGGCGATATCGGCCTGTTGGGTTCACTGTTTTACCTGACCTACGGCCTGTCGAAGTTTACCGCCGGGCTGTGGCACGACAGCCACGGGCAGCGCTGGTTTATGGGCGTTGGCCTGTTCGCCACCGGCCTGCTGAATGTGGTGTTCGCCTTTGGCGAGTCGCTGACGCTGCTGCTGGCGGTCTGGACGCTGAACGGTTTCTTTCAGGGCTGGGGATGGCCGCCCTGCGCCCGACTGCTGACCCACTGGTATTCGCGCAACGAGCGCGGCTTCTGGTGGGGCTGCTGGAATATGTCGATCAACATCGGCGGGGCGATTATCCCGCTGATTAGCGCTTTCGCCGCCCACTGGTGGGGCTGGCAGGCGGCGATGCTGGCGCCGGGAATCATCAGCATGGCATTAGGTATCTGGCTCACGCTACAGCTGAAAGGCACGCCGCAGGAAGAGGGATTGCCAACGGTCGGCGCATGGCGTCATGACCCGCTGGAGCTGCGCCAGGAGCAGCAAAGCCCGCCGATGGGGCTGTGGCAGATGCTGCGCACCACGATGCTGAAAAACCCGATGATCTGGCTGCTGGGCGTCTCATATGTGCTGGTCTATCTGATCCGCATCGCCCTCAACGACTGGGGCAACATCTGGCTCACGGAAAGCCACGGCGTCAATCTGCTCAGCGCCAACGCCACGGTGATGCTGTTTGAAGTTGGCGGTCTGCTCGGCGCGTTGTTCGCCGGTTGGGGGTCGGATTTGCTGTTCAGCGGCCAGCGCGCGCCGATGATTTTGCTGTTCACGCTGGGGCTGATGGTGTCCGTCGCCGCGTTGTGGTTAGCGCCGGTACACCATTACGCACTGCTGGCGGTCTGTTTCTTTACAGTGGGCTTTTTCGTTTTTGGCCCGCAAATGTTGATTGGCCTTGCCGCCGTCGAGTGCGGACACAAAGCGGCGGCCGGTTCCATCACCGGGTTTCTCGGCCTGTTCGCCTATCTGGGGGCAGCGCTGGCGGGCTGGCCTCTGTCGCTGGTCATTGAACGCTACGGCTGGTCGGGCATGTTCAGTCTGCTCTCGGTCGCCGCGGTACTTATGGGTTTATTGCTGATGCCGCTACTGATGGCGGGCATCACCACCTCGCTCAGTCAAAGGATAAAACAATGAAATTGACGCTTACCTCTACCCTGATTGCATCCGGCATTGCGCTGGCAACCTTAACCGGCGCCGCGCAGGCCAAAGGCCGCCTGGTGGTTTATTGCAGCGCCACCAACGAAATGTGCGAAGCAGAAACCAAAGCGTTTGGCGACAAATATGACGTCAAAACCTCATTCATCCGCAATGGCTCCGGCAGTACGCTGGCGAAAGTCGATGCCGAGAAGAAAAACCCGCAGGCGGACGTCTGGTACGGCGGGACGCTGGACCCTCAGTCCCAGGCGGGTGAAATGGGGCTGCTGCAACCCTACAAGTCTCCCAATCTTGAGCAGGTCATGGAGAAATTCCGCGATCCGGCGAAAGTAAAAGGCAACCTCTCTTCAGCGGTGTATGTCGGTATTCTCGGTTTTGGCGTCAACACCCAGCGCCTGAAAGAGAAAAATCTGCCGGTGCCAAAATGCTGGAAGGATCTGACCAAACCGGAATACAAAGGCGAGATTCAGATTGCCGACCCGCAAAGTTCAGGCACCGCGTATACCGCACTGGCGACCTTCGCCCAGCTGTGGGGAGAGGATCAGGCCTTTGATTACCTGAAACAGCTCAACGCCAACGTGTCTCAGTACACCAAATCCGGTATTGCCCCGGCACGTAACGCCGCCCGTGGCGAAACCGCTATCGGCATCGGCTTCCTGCACGACTATTCGCTGGAAAAAGAACAGGGCGCGCCGCTGGAGCTGATCTCTCCGTGCGAAGGCACCGGCTATGAAATTGGCGGCGTCAGCATCCTGAAAGGCGCGCGTAACCTCGACAACGCCAAACTGTTCGTGGACTGGGTGCTGTCAAAAGAAGCACAAGAGCTGGCGTGGAAGAAAGGCAAGTCTTATCAGATCCTGACCAACACCACAGCGGAAACATCACCGAACTCGCTGAAGCTCGACGACCTGAAGCTCATCAATTACGACATGGATAAATACGGTTCTACCGACGTCCGTAAGCAGCTTATCAATAAGTGGGTTAGCGAAGTGAAGATGGGTAAATAAGCCCACATTGCGTTCATTTGCCGGGTGGCGGCGTAACGCCGTACCCGGCCACAATACCGGAACCGCTATGTCACACACACTTGCACACCATCCCGTGAAAAAACGGGATGCGATATTCTTTTGGGTTCTGCTGGGCTGGCTGGCGTTTGCCCTGCTGCCAAGCTGGAGCCTGGATTACGGCCTGCTGGAGTCCACGGGCGATGAAATCCTTGAGTCCTACGGCTGGTCACAGCGCAATATCAGTTGGCTGTGGTATCTGCTGCCAAGCCTGCTGCTGATTCGCCCGTTCCATGAAGCCAGGCGCGAACAGCGCAGCCGCCATTACCTTGATGCGGGCTGGGCGCTGTTGTGTATGGCCTTTATCGTCGTCAGCGCCACCGTTGAAGGCCGTGGTTTAGGCTACGCCACTATCGTGCTGTTCGTCGCGCTGGGCGCGATCATGACGCTGGCGTTGACCCGTCTGGAATGGCTGGGCGGCGACCGCTTCGTGATCGGCTCACTTACCGCCATTGTGGCGCTGATCGGCATCTTTATCGTCTGGCCGAGTATCGCGATTTTCATCCCGATGTTCACCAACGACGCCGGGGAGTTCGCGCCGCTGGCGTTTATGACGGTGCTGTCGCAGGCGCATATCATCCAGGTGATCCTCAACTCCATCGCCCTGTCGATTGCGGTGGGCGTGGGCTGTACCTTCTTCGGCCTGGTGCTGGCGATTTACACCACCCGCATTGCCAAACGCAGCGCCATTATTGGCCGCATCTTCTCGATTTTGCCAATCGTCACGCCGCCGTTCGTAGTGGGTTTAGGCGTTACGCTGATGATGGGACGCTCCGGCTACGTCACCGAATTTATGGTCGAGTGGTTCGGGCTGACCAACACCAACTGGCTGTACGGGTTTACCGGCATCTGGCTGGCGCAGGTGCTGGCCTTTACCCCGATGGCGTTTATGATCCTCGACGGGGCGATCAAAACTATCCATCCATCGCTGGAAGAAGCGTCATATACCCTGCGCGCCAGCCGCTGGCAGACCTTTAACGGTGTGTTTGTCCCGCTGCTGAAACCGGCGCTGGCGAACGCCTTCCTGATCGTGGTGGTGCAGTCGCTGGCCGACTTCAGTAACCCGCTGGTGCTCGGCGGTAACTTCGACGTGCTGGCGACGCAGATCTATTTCTATATCACCGGTTCGCAGCTTGATTATCAGGCCGCCAGTACGCTGGGCGCGTTCCTGCTGCTGTTCTCGCTGCTGGTGTTCTGTGTGCAGTATATGTGGATCGGTAAGCGCTCTTACGTCACGGTCTCCGGGAAATCGTACCGTGGCGACGTCCAGCCGCTGCCTGTCACCCTGGTGTGGAGCGTCATCGCCATTCTGGCCGTGTGGATAGCCTTCAACGCCCTGCTCTACGGCAGCATTTTCTACGGTAGCTTCACCGTCAACTGGGGCGTGGATTACACCCTGACGCTGGCGAACTTTATCAAGCTGTTCGGCCAGGGAATGAGCGACGGCGCGTGGCCTTCCCTGCTTGATACGTTGCTCTACGCCGGAATTGCCGCGCCGATCACCGCCATCTTCGGTCTGCTGATCGCCTGGATTGTGGTACGCCAGCAGTTCAAAGGCAAAAAGACTATCGAGTTCACCACCATGCTGTGCTTCGCCGTACCGGGCACCGTGGCGGGCGTGTCGTACATCCTCGCCTTTAACAGCGCCCCGGTGTACCTCACCGGAACGGCGGCGATTGTGATTATTTCGATGGTGATGCGTAACGTGCCGGTTGGGATTCGCGCCGGGATCGCCGGATTAGGCCAGATCGATAAATCGCTGGATGAAGCGTCGCTCAGCCTGCGCGCCGGGAGCTTACGCACCATCACGCACATCCTGCTGCCGCTGCTGCGCCCGGCGATCCTCTCAGCGCTGATCTACAGCTTTGTGCGCGCCATTACCACCGTCAGCGCCATTGTATTCCTCGTCACGCCAGACACCCGCGTGGCGACGGCCTACATCCTCAACCGCGTGGAAGACGGCGAATACGGCGTGGCGATCGCCTACGGCTCGATTCTGATCGTGGTGATGCTGGCGATTATTTTCATCTTTGACTGGCTGATCGGGGAAGCGCGTATCTCCCGTTCAAAAGCCAAAAACCAGGCGTAATGGAGCGCACTATGAGTCAGAAAAATTTTGTTGAACTGCGCAACGTCACCAAACGATTCGGCAGCAACACGGTTATCGATAATATCAATCTCACCATCCCGCAGGGGCAAATGGTGACGCTGCTCGGCCCTTCCGGCTGCGGCAAAACGACCATTTTGCGTCTGGTGGCCGGGCTGGAAAAACCGAGCGAAGGGCAGATTTTCATTGATGGCGAAGACGTCACCCATCGCTCTATTCAGCAGCGTGATATCTGTATGGTCTTTCAGTCTTATGCCCTGTTCCCGCACATGTCGCTGGGAGAAAACGTCGGCTACGGTCTGAAGATGCTTGGCGTGTCGCGCAGCGAAGTGAAAGCCCGTGTGCAAGAGGCGCTGGCGATGGTGGATCTGGAAGGATTCGAAGATCGCTATGTTGATCAGATCTCCGGCGGTCAGCAGCAGCGCGTGGCGCTGGCGCGCGCGCTGATCCTCAAGCCGAAGGTGCTGCTGTTTGATGAGCCGTTAAGTAACCTCGACGCCAACCTGCGCCGCAGCATGCGCGACAAGATCCGCGAACTGCAAAAGCAGTTTGATATCACCTCGCTGTACGTCACCCACGATCAGAGCGAAGCCTTTGCGGTTTCCGATACCGTGCTGGTGATGAACAAGGGGCATATTATGCAGATCGGTTCGCCGCAGGATCTCTACCGTCAACCTGCGTCACGCTTTATGGCGAGCTTTATGGGCGATGCCAACCTGTTCCCGGCGACGTTCAGTCAGGAGTATGTGGATATCTACGGCTATCGACTGCCGCGCCCGGCGCACTTTGCCGCCCAGGGTTCCGGCACCGTTGGCGTGCGCCCGGAAGCGATTACCTTGAGCGATCGCGGCGAAGAGAGCCAGCGCTGTGTGATTCAGCATGTCGCCTATATGGGGCCGCAGTATGAGGTGACGGTGGCGTGGCACGGACAGGAGATTTTATTGCAGGTTAACGCCACCCGATTGCAGCCGGACGTGGGGGAAAATTATTACCTCGAAATCCACCCGTACGGGATGTTTGTTTTAGCAGACGCAGTGTAATTGATGCCGGGTGGCGCTACGCTTACCCGGCCTACGGTTCGTGCACGTTGTAGGCCGGGTAAGGCATCAGCCCACACACTCAACGTTGCGCGTTCAATTCAGCAATATCCTTCGGCGTCGTCCGGCAACAACCGCCAATCAGCTTCGCACCCGCCGCCAGCCACTGCGGTAAATACTCTGCCAGCGTGGCGCACGCTTCGCCGTGATGATGCCAGGTTTTGCTTACCGCATCGTACCGTTCGCCCGAATTGGGATAAACCACCAGCGGCAGCGCGGTCAGCCCGTGCAAATGCTGCAATGCGGCGGTGACGTTTTCCAGCGCGATGCAGTTTACGCCTGTCGCCACAACCTGCGGGCAGGCGTTGAGAAACGCCGCCACGTCACGCAGCGGCGTACCGTCGCTCAGATGCTCACTGTCGCGCAGCGTAAACGAAAACCATGCCCGTGCCCGTGGATATTCGGTTAACAACTCAGCCAGCGCTTTCATCTCAATAAAATTCGGCAGCGTTTCGCAGGCCAGCAGGTCAACGCCCGCATCCAGCAGCGCTTCCACACGCGGGCGATGAAAAGCCTGGAACGTTTCGGGAGTACATACGTAATCCCCGCGATATTCCGCACCGTCGGCCAGATACGCGCCATATGGCCCGACGGAACCCGCCACCAGCAGCGTGCCCGCCTGCGGGTTCTCAGCCAGATACGCTTCCCGCGCTTTGCGCGCCAGTTCCACGCTCTTGCCGATCAGCGCTTTCGACTGCGCTTCATCAAACCCACGCGCGGCAAGTCCTGCGGGCGTTGCCTGGTAGCTGGCGGTAATCGCGCATTGCGCCCCCGCCCGGTAGTAATCAAGGTGGACTTCGCGGATCTGCGCCGGGTTTTCTACCAGCACCTTCGCTGACCACAGGCTATCGGCTAAATCACAGCCGCGCGCTTCCAGTTCCGTCGCCATCGCCCCGTCCAGCAACAGGAAATCCTGTTTATCAAGGATGGCGCTCAACGGATTATGTTGCGACATAGTCTGGCTCCTGTTTCTGCTTATGAAATCGGCAATGAAACAAGCACCATAACACAGCGCGCCGGGCGGTAATCGGGAGCGCTACGCAATTATTAAAGACTCGTCAGCCTTGTACCAGCCGCAAACGCGCGCGCCGGGCGCTCAGCACCGGGTGAGGAGTAACAATGAGGTAAAGAAAGGGTCGCCAGCTCATAATGCCTCCGCTGCCAGAATCTCTTACAACTCTGGCAACAAGGCAGCGCACCGGCGCTCAGACAGAAGTGGGAACATACCGTCCCCACTCATACGACGGAATGAGGACAACGTCAGGAGCCAGGGGCGATATCAGCCGACCAACTGACGTCAGACCGGCAGAATGGCGAAAAACCTTCAGGGTGTGGCATCATAACGCGCAGATAACAACAAATTCAGGGTGATGAATGTGAAACCGGTAACGCTCTATGATGTTGCAGACCGTGCAGGCGTCTCTTATCAGACCGTCTCTCGCGTGGTGAATCAGGCCAGCCACGTTTCCGCCAAAACCCGTGAAAAAGTCGAAGCCGCGATGGCGGAGCTGAATTACATTCCCAATCGCGTCGCGCAGCAGCTGGCGGGTAAACAAACCCCGCTCATCGGTGTCGCCACCGCTAACCTCGCGCTGCACGCGCCGTCGCAAATTGTCGCGGCGATTAAATCCCGCGCCGACAGGTCAGGCGCCAGCGTGGTGATCGCGATGGTGGAGCGCAACGGGGTAGACGCCTGCAAAGCGGCGGTACATAACCTGCTGGCGCAGCGGGTAAGCGGGTTGCTCATCAACTACCCGCTTGATGAGAACGATGCCATTGCCGTTGCCGCCGCCTGCGGCAACGTGCCGGTACTGTTTCTCGACGTGTCCGATCGGTTCCCCGTTAACAGCATTATCTTTTCCCATGACGACGGCGCGCGTCTGGGCGTTGAGCATCTGGTAGAACACGGGCACCAGCGCATCGCGCTGTTGACAGGGCCGCACTCGTCCGTCTCTGCGCGGCTAAGACTGGCGGGCTGGCATAAATATCTGACCCACTATCAGTTGCGACCGGTGGCAGAAACGGAAGGCGACTGGAGCGCGATGTCCGGTTTCCAGCAAACCATGCAGATGCTCAATGACGGAACGATGCCCACCGCAATACTGGTGGCTAACGATCAGATGGCGCTGGGCGCCATGCGGGCGATCGCCGAGTTTGGCCTGCGCATCCCGCAGGATATCTCGGTGATAGGCTACGATGACACCGAAGACAGCGCCTGCTACATCCCACCGCTGACCACCATCAGACAGAATTTCCCCCTGCTTGGCGCAACCAGCGTCGACAAACTGCTGCAACTCTCCCGTGGCGAGCCCGCCACCGATAACCAGCGACTCCCCGTTTCATTGGTTCAGCGTAAAACCGTGCAGCCCCCCAATGCTCAGGTCACTTCTCCGCAGGCGTTGGCCGACTCCTTGATCCAACTGGCTCGTCAGGTTTCGCTGTTAGCGCCGAAAATGTGAACGCATAACAATTGTGTGAGTCAGTTCACTCATTGAACCTCCTGTCCTTTACAGCAGGAATCCCTTCTTCGTATTTTGACTGAAATTGTGAGCGAATAACAAACCCAATCAGGATACCGCTATGCCCCAGAATGCAGATTCACTCGCCGTCGTTCTGAAACGTCGCGACTGGGAAAACCCTGGCGTAACGCAACTTAATCGCCTGGAGGCGCACCCTCCTTTTTGCAGCTGGCGTAATGCCGATGACGCCCGCGCGAACCGTGACTCCGCACAAAAGCGCAGCCTGAACGGTGAATGGACGTTTGCCTGGTTTTCGGCGCCTGAAGCAGTACCAGAGAGCTGGCGTACAAGCGATCTGCAACAGGTGAATAGCGTGTGCGTGCCGTCTAACTGGCAAATGGACGGTTACGACGCCCCCATTTATACCAACATCACCTATCCCATTCCGGTTAACCCGCCGTTCGTTCCGGCAGATAACCCAACCGGATGTTACTCGCTCACATTCAGTATTGACGCAGACTGGCTACAGGCAGGCCAGACGCGGATCATTTTTGATGGCGTGAACTCCGCCTTCCATTTGTGGTGCAACGGTCGCTGGGTCGGATACGGTCAGGACAGCCGTCTGCCGTCTGAATTCGATCTCACGCATTTTTTGCTTAAGGGTGAAAACCGCCTCGCGGTAATGGTGCTGCGCTGGAGTGACGGCAGCTATCTGGAAGATCAGGATATGTGGCGGATGAGCGGCATCTTTCGCGACGTCTCGCTGCTGCATAAACCGGCAACGCAAATCCGTGACCTGCGCATCAACACCCGCTTCAACGATGATTTCAGCCGCGCAGTGCTGGAAGCGGAGGTCAGAGCGACGGGGGAACGACGCGATGATTTACGCGTGACGGTGCAACTGTGGGATAGCGAAACATTCGTCGGAGAAAAAACCGCCCCGCTCGGCAGCGAGATCATTGATGAGCGCGGCGCTTACCCTGATCGCACAACCCTCCGTCTGAATGTCGAACACCCGGCGCTGTGGAGCGCGGAGACCCCGTATCTGTATCGTGCCGTTGTACAGCTACACGCCGCCGATGGCACGCTGATTGAAGCCGAAGCCTGCGACGTCGGTTTCCGTCAGGTCAGCATTGAAAACGGTCTGCTGCTGTTAAACGGTAAACCGCTGCTGATCCGCGGCGCCAACCGCCATGAACATCACCCGGAAAACGGCCAGGTGATGGATAAAGAGACCATGATTAAAGACATTCTGCTGATGAAGCAGAACAATTTTAACGCCGTGCGCTGCTCCCATTATCCGAATCACCCGCTGTGGTACACCCTGTGCGATCGCTACGGCCTGTACGTGGTGGATGAGGCCAATATCGAAACCCACGGCATGGTGCCGATGAATCGCCTGAGCGACGATCCGGTCTGGCTGCCCGCCATGAGCCAGCGCGTGACGCGGATGGTACAGCGCGACCGCAACCATCCGAGCATTATTATCTGGTCACTGGGCAACGAGTCCGGGCACGGCGCCAACCACGACGCGCTGTACCGCTGGATTAAGTCGGAAGATCCCTCCCGTCCCGTGCAGTATGAAGGCGGCGGCGCGAATACGGCGGCAACCGACATCATTTGCCCGATGTACGCCCGCGTCGATCAGGATCAGCCCTTCCCCGCCGTACCGAAATGGTCGATCAAAAAATGGCTGTCGATGCCGGGCGAGCAGCGCCCGCTGATCCTTTGTGAATACGCCCACGCGATGGGCAACAGCCTCGGCGGTTACGCGAAATACTGGCAGGCGTTTCGCCAGTATCCGCGTCTGCAAGGCGGTTTTGTCTGGGACTGGGTGGATCAGTCGCTTATCAAATATGACGACGACGGTCGGCCGTGGTCAGCCTACGGCGGCGACTTTGGCGACGCGCCTAACGACCGTCAGTTCTGTATGAACGGCCTGGTGTTCGCCGACCGTACGCCGCATCCGTCACTGTATGAAGCCAAACACGCGCAGCAGTTTTTCCAGTTTACGCTGCTGCCGGGAGCCGAATGTCAGATTGAAGTGACCAGCGAATACCTGTTCCGCCATAGCGATAACGAAGTGCTCCACTGGTCACTGGCGCTGGATGGCAACCCGCTGACCGCAGGCGTTGTGACGCTGGATATCCCGCCGCAGGGACGCCAGATCATCACGCTGCCAGCGCTCCCGGAAGCGGAAACCGCAGGCCAGCTGTGGCTGACGGTACGCGTTGAACAACCGCAGGCAACCGCGTGGTCGCAAGCCGGACATATCAGCGCCTGGCAACAGTGGAAGCTCGGCGAAAAACTCGCTACGCAGTGGCCGCAGCACGCTGGCAACGCGCCACAGCTCACCAGCAGCGGGACGGCATTCCGTATTGTCGCAGGCGAGAAACGCTGGGAGTTCAGCCGCCAGCAGGGCGTATTAACGCAGTTCTGGATTGGCGAAGAGGCACAGTTGCTGACTCCGCTTGTCGATCAGTTCACCCGCGCGCCGCTGGACAACGACATCGGCGTGAGCGAGGCAACCCGCATCGACCCTAACGCCTGGGTTGAACGCTGGAAGGCCGCCGGCCATTACCAGGCTAAAGCGGTATTACTGCAATGCGATGCCGACACGCTTGCCAGCGCGATACTGATTACCACCGCCCACGCCTGGCAGTATCAGGGCGAAACGCTGTTCATCAGCCGGAAAATCTACCGTATCGACGGCAACGGTGAAATGCAGATAACGGTAGATGTTGACGTCGCCAGCGGGACACCGCATCCGGCGCGCATCGGCCTGAGCTGCCAGCTTGCGCAGGTAGCGGAGCGGGTCAACTGGCTGGGATTAGGCCCGCACGAAAACTACCCGGATCGTCTCTCTGCCGCCTGTTTTGATCGCTGGGATCTGCCGCTGGAAGAGATGTACACCCCGTATGTTTTCCCGAGCGAAAACGGCCTGCGCTGCGGAACGCGTGAATTGCGCTATGGCGCGCATCAGTGGCGCGGCGATTTTCAGTTCAACATCGGTCGCTATAGCCAGAAACAGCTGATGGAAACCAGCCACCGCCATCTGCTCCAGCCGGAAGCGGGCACCTGGCTCAATATTGACGGTTTCCATATGGGCGTGGGCGGCGATGACTCCTGGAGCCCTTCTGTCTCTGCGGAATATCAGCTCAGCGCCGGGCGCTACCACTACCAGATAAGCTGGCGGTAAAAGGGAAACTGCCGGATGGCGGTGCAGGCACCGTATCCGGCCTGCGATACATTTTCTTCCAGGCCCGATAAGCGATAACGCCATCGGGCACCTCGGTTACTCCTCAATCACCTGACGGATTTGTTGCAATGAAGCGGGATCGTCAAGCGTGGACAAATCGCCCGGATCGCGGCCTTCGCAAATCGCCTGGATCGTACGACGCAGCATTTTGCCAGAGCGTGTTTTCGGCAACTGTGAAACAAACCAGACGTGCGCCGGGCGGCCAAAATTACCGATCTGACTGTCCACCAGCGACATAATCGCCTTCTCTTCCGTTTGCGCCACGTCCCTGTCCTCCAGCGTGTCGCTCTGTTTCGGGATCACAAACGCTACCGCCACCTGTCCCTTCAGCGCATCTTTCACCCCCACCACCGCCACTTCCGCCACGTTCGGGTAACTGGAAATGCTTTCCTCGATCTCGCGCGTGCCCAGACGGTGTCCGGCGACGTTGATCACATCATCGGTGCGCCCGAGGATGAAATAATAGCCGTCCGCGTCGCGAATCCCCCAATCGAAAGTGGCGTACACCTGACGCGAGAACAGCGACCAGTAGGTATTCACAAAACGCGCATCGTCCCCCCAGATAGTCTGAACGCAGCCAGGCGGCAGCGGCCCCTCAATGACCAGCATCCCCTTCTCGTTCACTTCGCAAGGTTCGCCAGTGACCTCGTTGAGCAACTGCACGTTATAGCCGTACATCGGTACGCCAGGGCTGCCCAGCCGTGAAGGCCGGTCGTCCAGCGCGCGGGCGATCGCCATAATCGGCCAGCCGGACTCGGTCTGCCAGTAGTTGTCGATAACCGGCACATCCAGCGTCTCCGTCACCCAGGCGGCCGTCGGCTCATCCAGCGGCTCACCGGCCAGATAGAGTACCTCCAGCGAGGAGAGATCGTGATTGCGGATCTGCGCCGTCGGGAACTTCTTCAACACGCGGATGGCGGTTGGCGCAGAGAACATCCGGCTGACGCGGTATTTCTCTACGATCTTCCACCAGACGCCGCAGTCCGGGTACGTCGGCAACCCTTCATAAACGATGGTTGCCATGCCTGCCAGCAACGGCGCGTAGACAATATAGGAGTGCCCCACAACCCAGCCGATATCCGACGCGCAAAAGAACACGCCGCCCGCTTTGCCGCCGAAGATAGTGTCCATCGAGGTTGCCAGCGCCACCGCATAGCCGCCGACGTCGCGCTGTACGCCTTTCGGTTTTCCGGTCGTGCCGGAGGTATAGAGAATGCAGGAGATCTCATTGGATTCCAGCCAGGCCACCGGCACCCGCGCCCCGAGATGCTGCTGACGCAGCGACGCAAAATCGAGATCGCGCGCCGGTACTCGCGCCATTTTCGCCAGCCCGCGATCCACCAGCAAAACGTGGCGCGGCTGATGCTGCGCCTGCGCGATGGCATCATCCAGCAGCTTTTTATACGGCAGAATCTTACCGCCGCGCGCCCCGGCGTCTGCCGAGACAATCAGCACCGGCTTAGCGTCGTCGATTCGCGCCGCTACGCTGTGCGAGGCAAAACCGCCGAACACCACCGAATGAATCGCGCCAATCCGCGCGCAGGCCAGCAGCGTAATGTGCGCCTCGGCAATCATCGGCATATAAACCAGCACCCGGTCGCCGCGCTGCACGCCCAGCGACAACAGCATCGACGCCACCACGTTCACTTCGTCATACAACTGGCTGAAGGTAAACGTGCGCTCCTCTTCCGTTTCAGAAGAGACGGCAATCAGCGCCAGCGCATCCGGCTGCTTGTCCAGCCAGCGGTCGATAGCGTTATGGCACAAATTAGTGGTTCCGCCGCAAAACCAGCGGGCAAACGGCGGATCGCTGTAATCCAGCGTTTGAGTAAACGGCTGCTGCCAGTCGATACGTCGGGCCTGCTCGGCCCAGAACGACGCCGGCTGCGTAATGGAACGCTGATAAAACTCGCTAAAAGACATGAAGCTCTCCTGTTGAACTTACTGCCTGCTGGCTCAGATGACAAATAAGTCGAGGTATTCATTGACCGGCATCTGCTCCAGGCGAGTTCTGTCCAGGGAGACATCCAGAATGCGCTGCTGCTGACGGGTCGGGAACTGACGCGCCAGGTTGATTTTGAATTTATCGATAAGCTTCGGAATGCCGTCGGCGCGGCGGCGAGCGTGGCCAATCGGGTACTCCACTACCACCTCGGCAAACTGTGAACCATCGGTAAATTCAAGGGTGATAGCGTTGGCGATGGCGCGTTTTTCCGGGTCGTGATAGTCGGCGGTAAACGCCGGGTCTTCAAAGCAGGTTATCTTCTCGCGCAGGGCGTCAATGCGTTTGTCCTGCGCTACGCCGTCCTCATAATCCGCCGCCGTTAAGCGCCCGAACAGTAGCGGGATCGCCACCATGTACTGAATGCAGTGGTCGCGGTCGGCCGGGTTATTCAACGGCCCTTTTTTGTCGATGATGCGAATGCAGGCTTCATGGGTGCGAATCGTCACTTTCTCAATATCCGCCGCCGTTTTGCCCGCCGCCTGCATCTGTTCAAAGAGGGTCATGGCGGCTTCAACCGCCGTCTGCGAGTGGAACTCCGCCGGGAAGGAGATTTTGAACAGCACGTTTTCCATGACGTAAGAACCATACGGACGCTGGAAGCGGAACGGCTCGCCGTTGAAAGAGACGTCATAAAAGCCCCAGGTTTTCGCCGTCAGCGCCGACGGATAGCCCATCTCACCGGTTTTTGCCATCAGCGCCAGACGCACCGCGCGGGAGGTGGCATCGCCCGCCGCCCAGGACTTACGTGTTCCGGTGTTTGGCGCATGGCGATAGGTGCGCAGCGACTGACCATCCACCCACGCCAGCGACACCGCGTTGAGGATCTCATCACGCGTCAGCCCCAGCATTTCGGCGACAACCGCTGTCGAAGCCACTTTGACCAGCAGTACGTGATCCAGGCCGACGCGGTTGAAGGAGTTTTCCAGCGCGATGCAGCCCTGAATCTCATGGGCTTTGATCATCCCGGCCAGCACCTGCTTCATGGTCAGCGGCGCTTTGCCTGCGGCAACCGCATTACGCGACAGCCAGTCTGCGGTTGCCAGAATCCCGCCGAGGTTATCAGAGGGGTGGCCCCACTCTGCCGCCAGCCAGGTATCGTTGAAGTCGAGCCAGCGGATCATCGCGCCGATATTAAACGCCGCCTGCACCGGATCGAGCTGAAACTGGGTGCCCGGTACGCGTACGCCGTTCGGCACGACGGTGCCCGGAACGATCGGCCCCAGCAGTTTTTTACAGGCCGGATATTCCAGCGCTTCCAGACCGCAGCCCAGCGTGTCGAGCAAGCAGTAGTGGGCGGTGTCCCAGGCCACTTTAGAGGTGATGTCGTAGTTCATGACGTAATCGACGATATCAACGATTTCACGGTCAAATTCCGGGCGAATGTTCATTATTTGTGCGGACATAGGGTACATTTCCTGCGTTTTATCGTTAGAGAAATAAAGTTATTGGCGCTGATCCAGCGGAATAAATTCGCGATCGTCCGGGCCGGTATAATTGGCGGAAGGTCGGATAATTTTGTTGTCCTGACGCTGTTCGATGATGTGCGCCGCCCAGCCGGTGACGCGGGCGATCACAAACAGCGGGGTGAACATTTCGGTGGGGACGCCCATCATGTTGTAGGAGACCGCCGAGAACCAGTCGAGGTTGGGGAACATCTTTTTCGATTCCCACATCACGTTTTCCAGACGGTCGGCGATGTTGTACATCTTCAGCGAACCACCGGCCTCCGAAAGCTGTTTCGCCACGCGTTTGATCACCTGATGGCGCGGATCGGCAATGGTGTAGACCGGATGGCCGAAACCAATGATCACCTCTTTATTTTCAATGCGTTTACGGATATCCGCTTCGGCTTCCTCCGGCGTTTCGTAACGCTGCTGAATTTCCAGCGATACCTCATTTGCCCCGCCGTGCTTCGGGCCGCGCAGCGCGCCAATCGCGCCGATGATGGCGGAGTAGACATCGGAGCCCGTCCCTGCAATCACCCGGCTGGTGAAAGTGGACGCGTTGAATTCATGCTCGGCATACAGCACCAGCGAGATGTGCATCGCCTTTTCCCAGCTTTGCGACGGCTTCTCGCCGTGCAGCAGATGCAGGAAATGGCTACCGACGGAGTCGTCGTCAGTTTCCGGCTGAATACGTTCGCCGTTATGGCTGTAGTGATACCAGTAGAGCAGGATGGAACTGAGCGAGGCCAGCAGTTTGTCGGCGATATCGCGCGCGCCGGAAACGGTATGCCCCTCTTTTTCCGGCAGCGTACAGCCGAGCGCCGACACGCCGGTGCGCATGACGTCCATCGGGTGCGACGCCGCAGGCAATGCTTCCAGCACGGTGCGTACATTGGCCGGTAATCCACGCAATGCTTTCAGCTTATTTTTATAGGCATGGAGTTCATCGCTATTGGGCAATTTGCCGTGAATTAACAGATGCGCGACTTCTTCAAATTCACAATGCTCCGCGAGATCGAGAATATCGTACCCGCGATAGTGTAAGTCGTTGCCGCTTTTTCCCACGGTACACAACGCGGTATTTCCGGCCGGAACGCCCGATAATGCGACAGATTTCTTGGGCTTAATGACATGGGTGTTGTTTTGCAGGATCGTCGTATCGCTCATGTTGTCCTCGTCATTGTTATATGTAGGGTATTGAGGGTGTACGTTTCGTCGCCGTAGGCCTGATAAGCCGTAGGCCGGATAAACGAAGTGCCATCCGGCAATGCCCGATGGCGGCTGCGCCTTATCCGGCCTACGGCTCTACTTCAGGTTCAGCGCATCCAGCTTCTCTTCGTACTGGTAATAATTGATGCTTTCGTACAGCTCGTTGCGGGTCTGCATGATGTCGATAACGTTTTTTTGCGTGCCTTCCTGGCGCAGCACGTTATAGACACGCTCGGCAGCGCGATTCATGGCGCGAAATGCCGACAGCGGATAGAGCGCCATCGCCACGTTAGCGCTGCGCAGTTCGTCGGTGGTAAACAGCGGCGTCGCGCCAAACTCCGTGATATTCGCCAGGATCGGCACCGGTACGGCATCGGCGAACTGGCGATACATTGACAGCTCAGTAATCGCTTCCGGGAACAGCATGTCGGCCCCCGCTTCCACATAAGCCCGCGCGCGATCGATCGCCGCCTCTAATCCCTCCACCGCCAGCGCATCGGTACGCGCCATGATCACGAAGTCAGGATCGGTACGCGCATCCACCGCCGCACGAATCCTGTCCACCATCTCCTCTTTGGACACGATCGCCTTATTCGGGCGATGGCCGCAGCGTTTCGCGCCGATCTGATCTTCGATATGCAGCGCAGCGGCGCCGGCTTTAATCATCGACTTCACCGTACGCGCCACGTTAAAGGCGGAGGAACCAAAGCCGATGTCGGCATCCACCAGCAGCGGCAGCGGGCAGACGTCGGTAATACGGCGGATGTCGGTCAACACATCATCCAGCGTGGAGATCCCCAGATCCGGCAGACCCAGCGATCCCGCCGCCACGCCGCCGCCGGAAAGGTAAATCGCCTGATAGCCTGCGCGCTGGGCCAGTAATGCGTGATTGGCATTGATGGCGCCGACGATCTGTAAGGGGTTTTCTTTGGTGAGCGCAGCGCGAAACGCCTGGCCCGGAGAGTGTAGAGACATATCCCATCCTCTTGTTATCAAATTGTTATTTAATGTTGATTCACATAAAGCAAAGGGAATGCCAGAGCGGTCGCTGAAAAAGAGAGAATTTTGTTTTTTCTTATAATTCAAATAAATAACAAAAAAACACAAACTTAACCATACCTTTCATCAGGACAAAAGCGTGTCAGCTAACGTTTCATGAAACGGTTCGCGCTGTTTCATTGCAACATTTATGAAACACGGCTAAAACAAAATCTCGGTCCCTCAATACAACATCAACTGCTATGGCTGACACGCACCTTCCCGCTCGCGATAATCATGACAAGCCGGTGATCTGGACGGTCTCGGTAACGCGTCTGTTCGAGCTGTTTCGCGACATCAGCCTGGAGTTCGACCATCTGGCGACCATCACCCCCATCCAGCTTGGGTTTGAAAAAGCGGTGAACTATATCCGTAAAAAACTGGCGACCGAGCGCTGTGACGCCATTATCGCGGCGGGTTCCAACGGCGCTTATTTAAAAAGCCGCCTCTCCATACCGGTGATCCTGATTAAACCCAGCGGATTCGACGTGCTCCAGGCGCTGGCGAAAGCCGGCAAACTGACCTCGTCCATTGGCGTTATCACCTACCAGGAGACGATCCCCGCGCTGATCGCCTTTCAAAAAACGTTTAATTTGCGTCTGGAACAGCGCAGCTACATCACCGAAGAGGATGCCCGTGGGCAAATTAATGAACTGAAAGCCAACGGCATTGAGGCGGTAGTCGGCGCAGGGCTAATTACCGATCTGGCGGAAGAAGCCGGGATGACCGGCATTTTTATCTATTCTGCGGCCACCGTGCGTCAGGCGTTTAGCGATGCGCTGGATATGACCCGGCTGACGCTGCAACATAGCGGCCAATATGCCTCCGGCAACGGGCTGCGCACCCGCTACGATCTGGGAGATATGCGCGGCCATTCCGCGCAAATGGAGCAGGTTCGCCATACGATCATGCTGTACGCCCGCTCCAGCGCGGCGGTGTTGATTCAGGGCGAGACCGGCACCGGTAAAGAGCTGGCGGCGCAGGCGATTCACCGCGAGTTTTTTGCCCGTCGGGGCCAGCGCAGCGGTAAAAAAACGCCTCCGTTTGTGGCCATTAACTGCGGCGCAATTACCGAATCGCTGCTTGAAGCAGAGTTATTCGGTTATGAGGAGGGGGCATTTACCGGTTCCCGACGCGGCGGACGCGCCGGTCTGTTTGAAATCGCCCACGGCGGGACGCTGTTTCTGGATGAGATCGGGGAAATGCCCCTGCCCTTACAGACCCGTCTGCTGCGCGTATTGGAAGAGAAAGAGGTGACGCGCGTTGGCGGGCATCAGCCAGTCCCGGTGGATGTACGGGTCATCAGCGCCACGCACTGCAATCTGGAACAGGCGATAAAGCAGGGGCAATTTCGCACCGATCTGTTTTATCGTCTCAGCATTCTGCGCCTGACGCTTCCGCCCCTTCGGGAGCGCCCGTCAGATATCGTGCCGCTGGCGGAGGGATTTTTGAAACAGTCCCTGGCGGCATTAGACGCGCCGTTTGGCGAATCGGTGCGCGAGGGGCTGGCGCAAAGCCAGACCATTCTTCTGCGCTATGCCTGGCCCGGCAATATTCGCGAGCTGCGGAATATGATGGAGCGCCTGGCGCTTTTTTTAAGCGTCGAGCCGCAGCCCAGTCTGGATAGCCAGTTTTTACAGCAGTTTTTACCCGAGCTGGCGACGATTCCCGAAGCGCCATCAGCGCTTACGCCGCAGCAGGTTCTGGCGCAGTTTAACGGCGATAAAACCGCGGCGGCGCGATATCTGGGTATTAGCCGGACGACATTCTGGCGACGATTAAAAGAGTGAAGGCTTATCGCCGGATGGCGCTGACGCTTATCCGGCCTACGAGCAGAGTGAGAACTTATCGCCGGATGGCGCTAACGCTTATCCGGCCTACGAGCAGAGTGAGAACTTATTGCCGGATGGCGCTAACGCTTATCCGGCCTACGAGCAGAGTGAGAACTTATTGCCGGATGGCGCTGGCGCTTATCCGGCCTACGAGCTACGAGCAGCACTGAACCGTAGGCCGGATAAGACGTTTTACGTCGCCATCCGGCACAATGACAGCTTATTTTTTCTTGTAGATATCCGCAGTACCATGAATTTTATTATCGGTTTGCCCGGAGGTCAGTACGACCACATCAGCCCCTTTTTCATCGGCCTTTTTAAGCAGATCCTCTTTTGCCTCCATAGTTGACGTCTCGTTGCTGGTATTAATGGTGCCTATCTTCGTGTATTGCGACTCCACTTTCTCAAACTCGACCTTTGTCAACAACTCCGCAGCATAGACGTTGGTTACGACAAACGCTAACGCACCAATCAATACTTTATATCCTGTCTTCATATAAAAGCTCCGGTTGTGTTATTACGCTATCATCGCCTTCTCGGAACGGATGCTCTGTTCTGAGTGATTAAATAACTAGTTGAGATTAGCGGAAAAATCCAGTCAGCCGGATGTATCATAATTTGTGATCTTTCTCTCACCCCTGCACTTTTACTATAAATAGTATGGCGTTAACTATCAGGCCCTGGAAATCTCACTATGGAACCTCTGCACGCGGTTGTCCTGACCGTCAGCCTGTTCGTCTTAACCTTCTTTAACCCCGGCGCAAACCTCTTTGTGGTGGTACAAACCAGCCTCGCCTCCGGGCGTCGGGCCGGTGTATTAACGGGGCTGGGCGTGGCGCTTGGCGATGCGATTTATTCCGGGCTGGGACTGTTTGGCATGGCGACCCTGATTACCCAGTGCGAAGAAATTTTCTCGCTGATCAAAATCGTCGGCGGCGCATATTTGTTATGGTTTGCCTGGAACAGCATCCGCCATCAGGCCACCCCGCAAATGCCGACTCTGCAACAGCCCATTTCCGCTCCCTGGAGCGTGTTCTTCCGCCGGGGACTGCTAACCGATCTGTCAAATCCGCAGACGGTGCTGTTTTTCATCAGTATTTTCTCGGTCACGCTCAGCGCGGAAACCCCGACATGGGCAAGACTGATGGCCTGGGCCGGCATCGTGCTCTCTTCCGTCATCTGGCGCATCTTCCTGAGCCAGGCCTTTTCCCTACCGGCGGTACGCCGCGTTTACGGGCGGATTCAGCGCATTGCCAGCAGGGTGATTGGCGCGATCATCGGCGTGTTTGCCCTCAGGCTGATTTACGAAGGCGTGAACCACCGCTAGCCAGTAGCAGAGCGGCCACATAACAGAGCGCCACCGCCAGACTCATTTTCAGCATGGTTTCGCCGCCCAGCCCCGACAACGGCGCAGCGATGCCACCGAAAACAAACATGCTCATCCCCATCAGCGCGGAGGCGGTTCCTGACTCCTGAACAGCCACCACGCTCATCGCCTCAGCGCCCGCCACGGTGCCAATTCCGCTGCAAAAGGCGACGGTAAAAAAGAGCGCCACCAGCGCCAGAACCGGCTGCTGTAGCCAGGCGCAGAGCAAGGTGATTAACGCGCAGATGACGGCCAACAGCAAGCCGCCGCGCAGCAGCGTCATTGCCGTGATTCGACGCGCAAGACGGGAAAAAATCAGCGAGGCGACGATCAGCCCGATCCCATTAAGACCAAACAGCAGGCTGAACTGCATCGGGCTTAAGCCATACTCGCTTTGCAGCACAAATGACGAAGAGCCGATATAAGCAAACAACCCCGCCAGCATGAAGGCCTGCATCAGGCAGAAGCGCATAAAGAGACGATTTTTCACCACGCTGCGCCCGGTCGAAAATAACGATGTGCCGCGCGTTCGCTGCGGCAGCGTCTCACTGATAAACAGGATGCAGCAGAGCAAAAGCAGTGTCGCAATCCCCGCCATTACCCAAAACAACATACGCCAGTCAAACGCGGTGGCAATGTAGCCGCCCAGAACCGGAGAAAGCACCGGGGCGATGCCGTTCACCGTCATGAGCAGCGCGAAGAACTGGGTCAGGGTCACGCCCTGATATTTGTCCCGCGCAATAGAGCGCGAGAGCACCGAACCACCGGCCCCCGCCGCGCCCTGCACAAAGCGCCAGACGATCAGCCAGTGAATATCCTGAGTTGTCGCGCACAGTACCGAAGAGGCAATAAACAGCAACAGCGACAGGATCAACGGAACCTTACGACCAATCCGGTCGCTGAGCGGGCCAAACAGCAGTTGCCCAAGCCCAAGGCCGATCAGCGAAGACGTCAGCGTCAGTTGCGTCAGGGTGGTCGTCGTTGCCAGCTGTTCGGACATCTCCGGCAGAGCGGGCAGATAAAGATCGGTACACAGCGGCCCGATCCCGGTTAACAAACCGAGGATCAACACCCACGAAAGCGACACGCGCGCCATAAAAACACCTCCCTCTGATTACCGGGCCCCGCCGCCGAGCGACTGCCAGAGCGTTATGCGGTTTTCATTGTCCGTCAGTTGCAGGGCGATAAGCGTCTGCTGCGCCGACCACAGCGTGCGTTGCGCCGTCAGTACGGTCAGATAATCCCCGACCCCGGCGCGATAGCGACGCATCCCGACATCCAGCGTTTTTTGTTCTGCGGCGACATACTGGCGCTGGGCATCCAGCTGTTCATCCAGTGTCGCACGCCGGGCAAGCGCATCAGCCACATCTTTGAACGCGCTTTGCACCGTTTTTTCATAGGTAGCAATGAGTCCCCGTTTTTGCGCTTCGGCATAGCGGAGCTGCGCCAGGTTGCTGCCGCCGGTAAACAGCGGCAGCGTAATGGAAGGGGCAAACGACCACACCTTCATGCCATGACTGAACAAGGACGAGAGCGCATCGCTGCCGACACCGGCGCTTGCCGTCAGGGAGATGGTCGGGAAGAAATTCGCTCGCGCCGCGCCAATATCGGCATTGGCGCTTTTCAGGTTATGTTCCGCTTCCTGAATATCCGGTCGACGCAACAGCACGGAAGAAGAGACGCCAGCGGGCACCAGCGTAATCACCTGCGCATCAAGGCTTTCCAGCGTACCGGGCAGCACGCTTTCCGGCAGCGTTGTGCCCGCCAGCAGGTTCAGGGCGTTGATATCCTGCGCCACCTGAGTCTGATAGCTGGCTACGCTGGCGCGCGCCTGCTGGTAAACGCTCATCGCTTCACTGACATCCGTTGCGGCGGCTGTCCCGACCTGCTGCTGACGTTGAACAATTTTCAGCGAGTTTTCCGCACTGGCCATCGTCTCCCTGGCCAGCGCCAGATTGCTGTTATCTGCCGCCAGGGTCAGCCACGCGGTGCTGATCTCGGCAATTAACGTCAAACGGGTGTTCTGCGCGGTAAATTCGCTGGCAAGCCAGGTTTCCCGCGCCGCCCGCGACAGGCTCTGATTGCGGCCAAACAGATCCAGCTCAAAGCTGGACACCGCGCCATCGGCTTCAGCGCTCGTTCCGGTTCCGTTCGCCAGCGTACGGCTGCGTGTAGAACTGAGTGAAGCATTCACCGTCGGGAACAACGAGGCACGCGCTTCGCCATACAACGCCCGTGCGGAGTCGATATCAGCAATCGCCTTCTGGACATCACGGTTACTGTTAAGGGCAGTGTTCACCACCTGTTGCAGCCGCGCGTCGTTAACAATCTGCTGCCAGTCGCGGCTGACAGCGTTCCCCTGCCCCTGCGCGCCCGGTAAACTTGCCGGAACCGGCGCATCGGGCGTGCTGTAGTGCGGATCAAGCGACACACACCCTGCGCTCAGGAGAGCGAAAACAAAGAGAAAAATACGCAACATAACTTACTCCTGACGACGGGACTTGCGGGTAAACAGATGCCTAACCAGCACGAAGAACAGCGGGACGAAGAAGATAGCCAACAGCGTGGCGGTTAATGTCCCACCGATGATTCCGGTCCCGATCGCCACACGGCTGTTCGCCCCGGCCCCTGTGGCGATAGCCAGCGGCGTAACCCCGGCAATAAAGGCCAGAGAGGTCATAATGATTGGGCGCAAACGGGTCTGCGCCGCTCGCAGCGCAGCCCGGCTCAGGGAATAGCCTTCCGCAACCGCAGCTTCGGCAAATTCGACGATCAGAATGGCGTTTTTCGACGACAGGCCGATGGTGGTCAGCAGCGCGACCTGGAAGTAAACATCATTATTTAAATCACGCATCCAGGCCGCCAGCGCTGCGCCTAACAGCCCCAGAGGGATGACCAGAATCACCGAAAACGGTACCGACCAGCTTTCATACAGCGCCGCCAGGCAGAGGAAAACCACCAGAATAGAGATGGCGTACAAGCTCATAGCCTGACCGCTGGCCAGCTTTTCCTGCAATGACAACCCGCTCCACGCCCATGTGGTGCCAGCAGGCAAGCTGTTTGCCAGCGCTTCCATTTTGTCCATCGCGGCGCCGGAGCTGAAACCGCTGGCGTTTTCTCCCTGAATCTCATAGGCGGCAGAGCCGTTGTAGCGCACCAGACTTTCCGGGCCGTACTCCCAACGGGTAGTGGCGAAGGCGGAAAAGGGCGTCATGCTGTTATCGCTGCCGCGCACGAACCATTTGCCCAGATCCGCAGGTGAAGAACGGAACTCGCTGTCGCCCTGAATGTAGACCTTCTTCACGCGACCGCGATCGATAAAGTCATTGACATAGGTTCCCCCCCAGGCGCTGGATAAGGTGCTGGTCACATCGCTTAAGCCAAGCCCCAGCGAGACGGCCTTATTGCTGTCGATATCCACCTGAAGCTGCGGCATTTGCGGCAGGTCATTTGCGCGCACGGCGTGCAGAATATCGCTCTGGTTTGCCTGGGCGATCAGCTGATTACGCATCTGTAACAGGGTATCGCGATCGGTCGCCCCATTCGCCATCAGCTCAAATGAGAAGCCGTTGCTTTGCCCCAGCCCCTCAACCGACGGCGGCGTCATCGCAAAAAGCGTCGCATCGCGAATGGCGCCCAGTTCTTTACTGGCACGCAGCGCAATAGCCTGTGCGGTATTTTCTTCGCCTTTACGCTCCGACCAGTTTTTCAGCGAAACGAACGCCATCCCGGCATTCTGCCCGCTGCCGCTGAAGCTAAAACCATCGACGGTAAAAATAACGTCCGTATTGGCTTTCTCTTTATTGAGAAACCAGTCTGTTACCTGACGATTGACCTCTGCGGTTCGCGACGCCGTCGCCCCTGCGGGCAGGGTGTACTGCACCATAATTTCACCCTGATCTTCGGTCGGTAAGAAGCTGCCGGGCAGCTTCCACATCGCCAGCGCCATCGCCCCGCATAACAGCGCATAAACGCCCATCACGCTGACGCTGCGACGCAGCACATGCAGGACGCCGCGCTGATAACCCTGTTCAGTTCGGCTATAGAATCGGTTGAATATCCCGAAGAAGCCCTTTTTATGCGGCGCGGTATGGCTAAGAATCGAACCGCACAGGGCTGGGGTCAGGGTCAACGCCACCACGACCGAGAGCAGCATTGCCGAGATAATCGTCACAGAGAACTGGCGATAAATGACGCCGGTAGAGCCGCCAAAGAACGCCATCGGCAGGAATACCGCAGACAAAACAAGAGCGATAGCCACCAGCGCGCCAGCGATTTCCCCCATCGATTTTTCGGTGGCTTCGCGCGCGGGCAGCCCTTCATCGCGCATAATACGCTCGACGTTTTCCACCACCACAATGGCGTCATCGACCAGCAGACCTATCGCCAGCACCATTGCAAACAGCGTCAGCGTATTGATGGAGTAGCCAAACAGCGCCAGCACGCCAAAAGTACCGAGCAGCACGACCGGAACCGCCAGCGCCGGAATCAGCGTGGCGCGAAGATTCTGCAAGAACAGGTACATCACGCAGACCACCAGAATGATGGCTTCAAACAGCGTCTGAACCACATCCTCTACGGAGATCTTAATAAATTCGGTGCTGTCTTTCGGATACGCTACGTCATAGCCCTGCGGCATATCCCGTTTAAATTCAGCGACTTTATCTTTTACCAGCGTGGCGGTATCCAGCGCGTTCGCCCCCGGCGCAAGCATGACCGCAACCCCCGCAGCCGGATGACCGTTGAGTTTAGCGATGGCGGTGTAGTCTTCACTGCCCATCTCCACGCGCGCCACATCCTGGATGCGTACCACGGCCCCGTCAGACTGGCTTTTGATAATGATCTTTTTGAATTGTTCTACCGTCTGCAAGCGCGACTGCGCGCGAACCGTAGCGGTCAATTGCTGTGTGTCAGGGGAAGGTAACGCACCGATTTTCCCGGCGGAAACCTGAACGTTTTGCGCTTCAATGGCGCTCTGCACATCCGACGGCATCAAAGAATAGGAGGCCAGTTTTGCCGGGTCCAGCCAGATACGCATGGCGTATTCCGCACCAAACACCTGTAGGCTCCCGACCCCTTCCACGCGTGCCAGCGGGTCCTGTACGTTACTCACCAGCCAGTCAGCGATATCTGAGCTGCTCGCCCGGTCGGACTTATCATACACGGCGGCAATCAGCAGGAAGTTACTTTGCGATTTCACCACCGTGACGCCGGATTGTTGAACCTCGCTCGGCAAGCGGGATTCCGCCTGCTGCACCTTGTTCTGTACCTGCACCTGCGCGGTGTCAGGGTCGGTGCCCTGTTCAAAGGTGACATCAATACTGACCGAACCATCGGAACTGCTGGTCGAGGTAAAATAGAGCAGGTTATCCAGCCCGGTAAGCTGCTGTTCAATCACCTGAGTCACGCTGTTTTCCAGCGTTTCAGCGGAAGCGCCGGTATAGGTCGCCGAGATTTTCACCGACGGCGGCGCCACGTCAGGATACTGCGCAACCGGCAGCGTTTTAATCGCCAGAATACCGGCCAGCATGATCAGAATGGCGATAACCCAGGCGAAAACGGGTCTGCGCACAAAGAAACGGGAGAACATCAGCCTTTGCCTCCGTTCAGTTGTACATCAACGGCGTTAACCTGCTGACCCGGCGTGACCTTACTTGATCCCTCAACGATCAACCGGTCGCCGCTACGTAAACCGTCCAGCACCAGCCATTTATCCCCATAGGTATCGCCTGTTTCCAGGGTACGCTGCGCCACTTTATTGTCTTTAGTGACCACCAGCGCTGTCGCATTGCCTTTCGCATCGCGCGTGATCCCCTGCTGCGGCGCGAGGATCGCATCGTTCATGATCCCTTCATCAATGCGGGCGCGAACGAACATACCGGGTAACAGCTGCTGTTGAGGGTTGGGGAAAATCGCCCGCAGCGTGACTGAGCCTGTAGATTCATCTACCGCCACTTCCGTCAGCGCTAACTTTCCTTTTTCGCTATAGGTCGTGCCATCTTCAAGCGTCAGCGTCACGTTCAGGGTATCGCTGTTGGTCGCCAGAGACTGCTTACGCAGGCGCAGCAAATCCACGCTGGAGCGGGTAAGATCGACATACATGGTGTCGAGCCCACGAATGGTCGCCAGCGCCGTCTCCTGTGAAGCCGTCACCAGCGCGCCAGGCGTGACGGATGAGATACCAATGCGCCCGGAAACCGGGGCGGTAATGGTGGTCCAGTCCAGATTGATACGCGCGCTTTCTAATGCGGCTTTCTTTGCCTCCACGCTGGCTTTGTCCTGAGCACAGGTGGCCTGCGCATCATCGGCATCCTGGCGGGAAACACCGTCATCGTTAACCAGCCGCGCGTAACGTTGCGCCTTCTGGCAGTCGGCATTCACCAGCGCCTGCGCCTGTCTGAGCGAGGCATTCGCTTCGTTCCATGCGGCGCGATAGCTGGCAGGATCGATCTGATACAGCGCCTGCCCCGCTTTGACGATATCGCCCTCATTAAACAGGCGTTTTTGAATAATGCCCCCCACCTGCGGGCGAACTTCGGCACTGAGCGCTGCGCTGGTGCGTCCGGTCAGTTCACTGACGACAGAAACGGGTTCTGTTTTAAGGGTCACGACGCCCACTTCCTGAGACGGAGAAGCGGTATTGTCGGTTTGCGTATTATCACAGCCGGATAATAACAATAGCGCGATAATTGATGTTGTTATGTATTTCATCTTTTTTCCAGGGTGAGAAACGCCTGCCCCGTTAAAATTAACAAGGTAGCACCAGGCGACTGAACGTTATTTCAGGTACAGCGGTATCGCGTCATGAGCTATTTCTCACAACGACAATAAGGGAAATAATTTATTTCCCTTTGATTATTAGATTCTTTATTCAGCCATTCACAAGCATGGTAACGATATCCCGATATATCTCCTGTAACGCATCAGGGTCACTTTTTTGCGGCGTCAGGCGACGGTAAACCGCCCCTTCCATCATGGTTGCAATCACTTCAACACAGCAACGGATGCGGGCTTCGCTGAGTTGCGGACACGTTTTTCTCAGGTGCGCGCAGGCGTTGTCGAACATCCGCGCATCCGCCTCTTCGAGCATCGCGGCAACATGAGGATTGCGGGTCGATTCAGCCGCCATCTCCAGCATCAGCGCATCATCATCCTCGCTCAGCGTTTGCCGCCAGGCCAGGATTCCGGGGATACGATCCGTCTGGGTTTTATCTTCTATCTGTGTAATGCGATAGTCGATAATACGGCGGATCATCTCTTCGATAATGGCATCTTTACTGGCGAAGTAGCGATAGATTTGCCCCACGCTGAGACGGGCTTCAGCAGCGATCTGCGACATGCTGGCGCCGTGAAATCCGCTGGCGCGAAAGCACTGGCGCGCGGCGTTGATGATCTCATCCTGTCGTTGTTTCTGGCGGATTTCCAGCTTGCTGCTCATCGCATCTCCTCGTCACCTCTAAAGTGAGAATGATCGTTCTCATTTTGGCTAATTATACGTCTCCTGCGCACATTGAAAAGGATTTTTTTGCTTATTATTTTCCTGCATTATTTGCCAGGAAAATAATGGAGAGATTATGGAGATTTAATGAAAAAAATCTGAAAATCAAATGGAGAGAATATTTAAATTTATTTCTTTGCCCCTGACTTTCCAATTCCCCGGTACAATTCATTGATGCGCTTAACGGACTTAATCGAACGCTGCGGGGCTGTCGAAGCGACAGACAACACGATCATTTCCAGGCAAACCAGCACCGTACCGTGCAACGGCATTTTCCCGTTCTCACCGCCGCGCGGCACATTGATCACCACATCCGCCTCCTTGCTAAAACGTGATTCCAGCGCATTGGTCAGTAAAATCACCGGCACGCCCAACCGCTTCGCCTCGCGGATGGTCGTCAACCCTTCGCGATGCGGCGATTTCTGCGCCATCATAATCAGCACATCCCCCCGCTGTAGCGCAATCAGCTGTTCCGCCAGGTTAATCCCGGTACGATTAAACGCCACCGACGGCAAGCCAATACGGCTGAGCAGACGCGCCGTGTAGTCCGCAAGTATCCCGGATGCGCCAATGCCAAATATCCCCACCTGACGCGCCTCCACCAACAGTGCGACCGCCTGCGCAATCGCGTAACGGTTTTGCGGCGTAGACAGCACGTCGCAGGTGCGCTGATGCCCTTGCAGAACAAAATCAATGCTCGAATTTACATCGCAGGAAAGCGTATTCACCGTGGTCGTCATTTTCTCTTCCGAGGTGATACCCGGGCCAAACCAGTGTTCGATGGTCTGTTTTAAATCGCGCAGCCCGGCAAACCCCAATGCCTGAATCGCCCGGACAACCGTCGCGTCAGAAGTTTGAGTGGCGGCCGCAATTTCTATCGCCGTAAATTCCAGTACCACTTCCCGGTTCTCATGGATATAACGCGCCACCGCCTGCATCCTCGGCGAAAGCAGATGCGCCCGCGCCCGGAAGCGATCGCCGTAGACATCAATACGATTTTTCACTTTCTTCGCCGTCAGCATGGTTATTTCCCCTCCGGTAAGTGGCGCCCGGCAATATGCGACTGTACCTGTGCAACCATCAGGCTGAGTGATGCAAAGGAGTTCGAAATCGCCTCTTCACGGGAGATCAAAACGTAGTGCCCGCGCTGGCAAGCGGTAAGAAACTCGCACCAGCCCGGCAACACGGCATCCATCGCGGCAATTTCATCCTGCGGCTTACCACCGGTATCACCGCGCCAGGTGGCAAAAACAAAATCCGCATCCATCTCTGGCAGACGCTCCGCGCTCACGTCAATCCGCCCTCCCGGCGGAATGCTGTCGATCAGTTTCGGGAAGGAAAACCCGGCATCGCGCAGGACGCGTCCTAACGAATGATAGGTGTGCAACGCATTGATTTTTCCCTGGTTTGCCTGAATGACTGACACCGTAATGTGTTGGGTATCCACCGTGTGCTTCAACCGGTCAATCTCTTCCCGGTAGCGACGCTCCAGAATAGCCAATCGCGCCTGAGTTCCGGTAAGCTGCGCGAGCTTGCGGTAAATTTCCGGCGCGCCGCCGTCGAGATGATCAATGCTCACCGTCGGGGCGATTTTCTCCAGTTGTTCGATGGGCGTATGGCGACTCGGCTCGGTGATGATCAAATCGGGTTTCGCGGCGACAATCGCTTCAATATCAATGTCCGCCGTACCAATAAACTTTATCGTTGAATGATCAAAATCGACGCCGGTCAGCAGCGCGCCCGAACGCAGGAAATGGCTGCCGTCAGGACGCGTTCTGCCGTGGCTGGCGACCGGCGGAACGCCCAGCTCAATCAGCGGAATGGTGATATCAAGATCGTGTAGCGACACAATGCGCTGCGGATGCAGCGGCACGTTCACCACGCGTCCGAGATCGTCGGTAAAAGGCCGGGTGGCAACCTCTGCCTGTACAGAGCACCCCAGCAGCAGCAACAGCGAAAAAAGTAAACGCATACACCCTCTTAAAAATTACAAACGATCCCGGCGACGCCAGAGCAACAGTAAAAAGAAAGGGCCGCCGACCAGCGCAATCACGATCCCCGCCGGTATTTGCAGCGGCGCAAAGGCCAGACGCCCGATGGTATCCGTGAGCAGCACCAGCAGAGCGCCAATGAGCGCACTGCCCCACAGCAGCGCCATTTGCCCTCCGCGCAGGCAAAAACGCGCCATATGCGGCGCCATCAGGCCGACAAACCCCAGGCTGCCCACGCAGGAGACGCTGGCGGCGGTCAGAAATACCGGCGCCATAAAACGCAGCAGCGCCAGATGAGACAGACGCACCCCGAGCCCGGTCGCGGTGTGATTACCCAGCAGCGCCACATCCGATGCTCTCGCCGTCACAAACAGCAGAACAGCCGCAGGCAACGCCCACCCCAGCGCCACCCACAGCAACGGCCAGGTGGCGGCGTGCAGGCTTCCGGCCAGCCAGACCAGCGCCGTTTGCACATCGCGGACATCGGCTGTCGTCATAAAAACGCCCATTCCCGCAGCAAAGAACCACGAGACGCCAATGCCGATCAGCACAAATCGCGGGCGGGAGAAATCACGGGCCAGCAACATGACCAGCGCGGCGACCAGTAATCCGCCAGCAATACCCGCCAGCGGTCGCCAGACCAGGCTGACCGACGGGAAGAGCAGCACTAACGCCAGTACCACCACGCTACTCCCCTCTTTCACGCCGATAAGACCGGGGTCCGCCAGGCCGTTACGGGTAATCGACTGCATCGCCGCGCCAGCCAGCCCCAGCATTGCTCCACACAGCAGCGCCATCAGCAAACGCGGAAGACGGACATCCCAGACAACATACTGCTGCTGCTCCGTTAACGCCTGCGGAGAGAACAACGCACGCCCGATGGCGGAAGCCGGAACGGGAAGCGACCCCTGCAACACGCCCGAAACCAGCAGTACGGCGGCCAGCATGGCAAACCCCAGCACACACCACACCGTTTTCAGCCGGACAAGGCGTGAGAATTTTCCCACCCGCCATGCGCGCAGCCCGGCACGCGCCAGAACAACGCTCATTTAAGAAATCTCGACGCAATGAAAATAAACACCGGCGCGCCGACCAGCGCGGTCATCACCCCTGTAGCCAGCTCCTGCGGGGCAAGCAGGATTCGGGCAACGATATCCGCCAGTAGCAGCACTGCCGCCCCCAGCAGCGCCGCCAGCGGGAGCATCTGGCGAATGTCTTCCGTCACCAGACGTCTGATGACGCCCGGAACCAACAGCCCGATAAAACCCAGCGGCCCGGCGACGGATACCGCCGCGCCGCACAGCAGCGCAATGGCGATCATCGCCATCAGACGAATGCGCAGAATATTAACGCCCAACCCACAGGCCATCCGGTCGCCTAGCGCCAGAATATTCAGCCCCGGCGCTATCGCTATCGCCAGTACAACGCCAACCAGCGACGGCAGGAGAGCCTGGCGTACTTTTTCCCAACTCATCCCCGCGAGATCGCCCACCAGCCAGGTGCGCATCGCCAGCAACGTCTGCTCATCCAGAATAAGGATTGCCGCCGTGAGCGACGACACCATCGCCGACAGCGCCACGCCGCAGAGCGTGACCTTCAGCGGCGTCAGTCCGCCACGCCCGGCGGAAGAGAGCGCCATCACCAGCGAAAAGAGTGCCGCTGCGCCTCCTGCCGCAACCAGTGACTGACTGAGCCCCGCGACGCCCAGCGCGGTACACAGCACCACGGAGAACGCGGCCCCCGCATTCAGCCCCAGAATGTGCGGTTCGCCCAGCGGGTTGCGAATCAATGCCTGTAACAGAACGCCGGCTACGCCCAAAGCCGCGCCAACCAGCATGGCCGCAGCCATACGCAACAGACGCAGAGAGATAACGATTCGGTGATCAAAGTTTTTGGCATCGAAGTGAAATAACGCCTGAATGACGGTCTGCGGACTGACGGCACGCGCCCCGACGCCCAGATGAATCACCGCCAGCATAAACAGCAGCAGTAGCAAGACAGGAAGCGCCAGCAGAAATCGACCACGACGGCGGCCTGATGCGATGACCATAGCCGTCATTCTTCCGCTCCAGCCTTTGCACGAAACGGCATGAAGAACGGCTTTCCGGTCAACGGATTCACCGACATCTGCACATCGACGTCAAACACCGATTTGATCAGCTCCGGCGTACAGTGTTCTCCTTCATGTACGATCCCCTCCAGCCGCCCCTGTCTGAGAAAGACCAGCATATCGCCGTAATTCACCGCGAAATTGAGATCATGTAACACCACCACCACGGTACGACCATGATGGCGGGTCAGGGAATGCAGAAGCTCAAGGATCTCTACCTGATAACGCAGATCGAGAAAGGTTGTAGGCTCATCCAGCAAAATAAACGGCGTTTGCTGCGCCAGCGCCATCGCAATCCAGCACCGCTGGCGCTGCCCGCCGGAAAGACTCTCCACCGGCAAATGGGCGAAGTCGGTTGTTCCGGTGAGCTGTAACGCCTGCTCTACGGCCTGTGCGTCATCATCGGTCCATTGCTGGAGAAAATTCTGCCAGGGAAAACGCCCGCGCGAAACCAGTTCAAAAACCGTTAATCCCTCCGGTACCAGCGGGGATTGCGGCAGGATGCCAAGCTGACGCGAAACCGCTTTGGTCGGCTGTTGATGAATCGCTTTACCATCAAGCAGCACGCTGCCGCCCAACGGCTTCAGCATTCGGGCAATCGTACTTAATAAGGTGGATTTGCCTGAGCCGTTCGCCCCGGCCAGCACCGTCATTTTACCTTGCGGGATAGTGAGGCAGACATCATGCACGATGGCGTGCTGACGATAGCCAGCAGAAAGCTGTTTCAGCTCAATACCCGTTCTGTGGGCGGTGTTTTCCACATGCTGTGGCATGTTCACTCCTGCGCCGTCGCAGCCTGGCAAAGCCAGCGCGCGCAGCCTTTCAAATAAAAATAAAACTCATTCTCTTTAAGATCTTGCTGGGTTGCGCTGTAGTAGTCAAGCAATTACGTCCTGTAGTTACCTCACCGTACGCACGCAACAAAAACGCCGCAGAAAAAGACGAACAAACTTATAAAAACAGATAAATATCAATAAATTAAAAATTATTTTCCCGCAATAACACTACGGTTTTATGACGTTAACCCTGCTGTAGTTTCTTTTTCATTTTTACGTTTACTACTACAAACGCCCATGATTGAATGATTCTCAATTACACATCTGACGCCGTTTACGTTGGTTAAAAGATGGATAAAACGCATGGCTAGCAAGCCGGGCAATGAACTGGATAAACCTGTTTCCCCTCCCGTTTTTGGCAGGGTATTTTGCGGAATAAATAAAAGATGGCTAAGTTAACTCCTTATTTTTCTGGGATGAAAGGGCGAGCGCTGTGCTCCGCTCTGTTTTTGGGTATCACGACGGCTCCTGCGGTCATGGCGGCGGAAAAAGAAAACTCGCCGCTCAAAAATGAAGAGACGATGACCGTGCGCGCAGACGCCTCTTCTACCGATCAGGCCGTCACGTCAGGTTATCAACCGCTGAGTTCGTCCACCGCCACGCTGACGTCGATGCCGCTGCTGGATATCCCGCAGGTGGTCAATACCGTCAGCGACAAAGTGCTGGAAGATCAGCACGCCACAACCCTCGATGAAGCGCTGTATAACGTCAGCAACGTCGTGCAAACCAACACGCTGGGCGGAACGCAGGATGCGTTTGTTCGCCGTGGTTTCGGCGCGAATCGTGACGGTTCCGTGATGACCAACGGTCTTAAAACCGTATTGCCGCGCAGTTTCAACGCGGCCACGTCGCGGGTGGAAGTGCTGAAAGGCCCGGCCTCCACGCTGTACGGTATTCTCGATCCCGGCGGCCTGATTAACGTCGTAACCAAACGTCCGCAAACGCAATTTGGCGGCTCAATTTCCGCCACCTCCTCCAGCTTCGGCGGCGGCACAGGCCAGTTTGACATCACCGGGCCGATTGAAGGCACCCAACTGGCGTATCGCCTGATCGGTGAGTATCAGCACGAGGACTACTGGCGCAACTATGGTACTAACCAGAGCAGCTTCATCTCCCCTTCCCTGACCTGGTTTGGCGACAACGCAACGGTCAGCGTGCTCTATTCGCACCGTAATTACAAAGCCCCGTTCGATCGCGGCACCATTTTCGATCTCAATACCAAACAGCCGGTTAACGTGGATCGGAAAACCCGCTTTGATGAGAAATTCAATATCACCGATGGCGAATCGGATCTGGCGCAGCTCAATGCCGAATATCGCTTCAACAGCGCGTGGACGGCGAAATTTGATTACAGCTTCAGCCAGGATAAATACAGCGATAACCAGGCTCGCGTGATGGCTTATGATTCCGCTACCGGGAACCTGACCCGCCGCGTGGATGCAACGCAAGGCTCCACCCAACGGATGCACGCGACCCGCGCCGATTTACAAGGAAACGTGGATATCGCTGGTTTCTATAACGAGATCCTGACCGGCGTCTCTTATGAGAATTACGATCTGCTGCGCACGGATATGATTCGCTGTAAGAACGTGAAAGGATTTAATATTTACAATCCGGTCTACGGTACGCTCGGCAAATGCACCAGCGTCTCGGCCTCCGACAGCGACCAGACGATTAAGCAGGAGAGCTATTCCGCTTACGTACAGGATGCGCTGTATCTGACCGATAAGTGGATCGCCGTCGCCGGGATGCGCTATCAGTACTACACCGAATATGCCGGGAAGGGCCGCCCGTTCAACGTCAACACCGACAGTACGGACCAGCAGTGGGTGCCGAAATTCGGCATGGTCTATAAGCTGACCCCTTCTGTGTCGCTGTTCGGCAACGTATCGCGCGCCTTTATGCCGCAATACTCTATTGCCAGCTACATTGGCGATCTGCCGCCGGAAACCTCTACCGCCTATGAAGTGGGGGCGAAATTCGATCTCTTTGACGGCATCACCGCCAATATCGCCCTGTTCAATATTGATAAGCGCAACGTGCTGTACAACGAAATCGTGGATGGCGAAACCGTGGCGAAAACCGCAGGGCGCGTACGCTCACAGGGGGTGGAAGTGGATGTCGCAGGCTCGCTGACGCCCAATACCAATATCATCGCCAGCTACGGTTATACCGCAGCAAAAGTCACGGAAGATCCCGATTACAAAGGGAAACCGCTGCCTAACGTACCGCGTCATACCGGTTCATTGTTCCTGACCTATGACATTCACAACGCCTTTATGGGCAATACGCTGACCATTGGCGGCGGCGGACATGGCGTAAGCCGTCGCTCCGCCACCAACGGCGCGGACTATTATCTGCCTGGTTATTTTGTGGCCGATGCCTTCGCAGCCTATAAGATGAAACTGCAATACCCGGTGACTCTGCAACTCAACGTGAAAAACGTGTTTGATAAAACGTATTACACCTCATCCATTGCCACCAATAATCTGGGTAATCAGATTGGCGACCCGCGTGAAGTTCAGTTCACGGTAAAAATGGAGTTCTGATCCTTCTCGTCCAAATACCCTGTCAATTCTGGCAGGGTATTCCCGCTATTCCCTCACATTAAGATGAATAAACTCACACCGCCCAATGAACGCAAAAATGCGCGCCTCATCAACTTTCTTAACTGAACTGTATCAGATTTAACATTTTGTGATTTTTATCGCGGATAAATTTTAATCTTCCGCTATTTTTAAATTCCCTTTCACTCATGGAGGACGATGTAATGAAACACAAATCGTTTTATCGCCTCATTGCCGCAGGCGGTCTGCACTTCTGGTATAACCTCGATCCGCGTATTTCTAACGACTTTCCGCGTTAATTCTCCTTAGCCGTTCAACATCAATAAAAAATTAACTGAACACTACGTTTGGTCGGTATTTCTTGCGCCTGTTAAAGGCACAAAAATAACGTTCACGTAGCGCGACATGCTATTGGAGAAATAATATGAAACGTATTCCTGAGCCGTTCCGCATTAAAATGGTAGAAAACATTCGTATGACCACCTGGGACGACCGTGTTAAAGCGCTTGAAGAAGCGGGATATAACCCTTTTCTGCTCAAAAGCGATGATGTATATATCGACCTGTTGACCGACTCCGGCACTGGCGCAATGAGCGATCGTCAATGGTCTGGCCTGATGATGGGCGATGAAGCCTACGCCGGCTCACGCAACTATTACCATCTGTGCGACAAAGTAAAAGAGCTGATCGGCTACCCGTTCACGATCCCTACGCACCAGGGACGCGGCGCCGAGCAAATTCTGTTTCCCTGCCTGATTGCCCGCCGCAACGCCGAAAAACCGGTCTTTATTTCCAACTTCCACTTTGATACGACCGCCGCCCATGTCGAATTAAACGGCGCGAAAGCCATCAACGTGGTGACGCCAAAAGCGTTCGACACCACCTCATGGTACGACTGGAAAGGCAACTTTGATATCGACCTGCTCAACGCCACTATCGCGGAACATGGCGCAGAAAACGTCGCGGCGATTATCACCACCGTCACCTGCAACAGCTCAGGCGGCCAGCCGGTTTCCATCGCCAATATGCGCGAGGTGTATCAAATAGCGAAGCGGCACAATATTCCGGTGGTCATCGACTCCGCCCGCTTCTGCGAAAACGCCTGGTTTATTAAACAGCGCGAAGAGGGATACGCAGATAAAACGGTGAAAGAGATCGTCCGTGAGATGTACCAGTATGGGGATATGCTGACCATGTCGGCGAAGAAAGATCCGATGGTCAATATCGGCGGGCTGTGCTGCTTCCGTGATGATGAAGATCTGTTCAACGACGTGCGCATTCGCTGCGTGCCGATGGAAGGGTTTGTCACTTACGGCGGGCTGGCGGGGCGCGATATGGAAGCGCTGGCGATCGGCCTCGAAGAAGGGATGAATGAAGATTTCCTCGCCTATCGAATTAACCAGGTGGAATACCTGGGCGAACGGCTGCGCGAAGGGGGGATTCCAATCCAGTATCCAACCGGGGGCCACGCGGTATTTGTCGATGCGAAGCTGCTGCTGCCGCACATTCCGGCAGAACAGTTCCCGGCTCATGCGCTGAATAACGAACTGTACCTGGAAGCCGGGATTCGCAGCGTGGAAATTGGCTCTCTGCTGCTTGGGCGCGATCCGGCCACTGGCAAACAAAAACCGTCGCCAATGGAGTTACTGCGTCTGACGATCCCCCGCCGGGTCTACACCAACGATCACATGGACTATATCGCGGATGCGTTAATCGCCGTAAAAGCCCGCGCCGCATCGATCAAAGGGCTGACTTTCACCTATGAACCGCCGGTGCTGCGCCACTTTGTGGCCCGGCTGAAACCGGTGAAATAACGTTCTGATACGCGCTCCCCTGCGGGAGCGCGATTCCGCTATTTAATACGATATTCGACGCATTCAGGCATGAGAAAAGCGGGATCGCCCTTTTCTCTGCACAATGACGGGCATAGCCACGCGAGGAAAACGCACTATGGCTACATTATCGGTCGCAAATAAAGCGCCGTCGCTGATCGGCGGGGCAATGATTATCGGTGGAACCATTATTGGCGCGGGCATGTTTTCTCTCCCGGTGGTGATGTCTGGCGCCTGGTTTTTCTGGTCACTGCTGGCATTAATTTTTACCTGGTTTTGTATGCTGCATTCCGGGTTAATGATCCTGGAAGCAAACCTGAATTATCATATTGGCGCCAGCTTCGACACGATTACCAAAGACCTGCTGGGAAATCGCTGGAATATTATTAACGGTCTGACCGTCGCGTTCGTACTGTATATTCTGACTTACGCCTATATTTCCGCCAGCGGTTCGGTTATTCACCATACCTTTGCACAAATGGGGATCGTCTTTCCGGCCAGGCTCGGCGGGTTATTATTCGCCCTGGCGGTGGCGTTTATTGTCTGGCTAAGCACCCGGGCGGTGAGCCGTATGACGACCATTGTGCTGGGCGCCAAAATTCTCACCTTCTTTATGACGTTTGGCGGTTTGCTCTGGCACGTCCAGCCGACGATTTTACTCAATACCGCTGAAGTCAGCCCCAGCTACCTGCCCTACGTCCTGATGACGTTGCCGTTCTGTCTCGCCTCATTTGGTTATCACGGCAACGTGCCCAGTCTGATGAAATATTACGGCAAAGATCCGTTGACCATCCGCCGCTGCCTGCTGCTGGGAACGTTGATGGCGCTGGTGCTGTATATCATCTGGCTGGTCGGTACGATGGGGAATATTCCGCGTCCGGCGTTTATTGAGATCGCCGAAAAAGGCGGCAATATCGACGTGCTGGTACAGACGCTGAGCGGTTTGCTGAACAGCTCAACGCTCGATCTGCTGCTGACCGTCTTCTCCAACTTTGCCGTCGCCAGTTCGTTCCTCGGCGTTACGCTGGGATTATTTGATTACCTCGCCGATCTCTTCAGGTTCGACGACTCGCCAAAAGGACGTTTCAAAACTGCGCTGGTCACGTTTCTGCCGCCCATCACCGGCGGCTTAATCTGGCCAAATGGGTTTATCTACGCCATCGGTTTTGCCGGGCTGGCCGCCACCGTCTGGGCGGCGATTGTCCCGGCGCTGCTGGCGCGCGCATCGCGCAAACGCTTTAACAGCCCGCACTATCGGGTATGGGGAGGCAACGCAATGATCGTCCTGATTTTATGCTTTGGGGCAGCTAACGCGCTTATCCATATTCTATCCAGCATTAACCTTCTGCCGGTATACCGGTAGTACGCCGTGCGCGGCGGCATAAAATAAAAAGGGAACCGCCGGGTTCCCTTTTCAACACTGGTGACGCGCTGGGCGAAAGTCTAAAAGATCCCTTTCTGACGCACTTTACTCATCTTCTGCGTTGGCGCGTCTACGGTACTGAGATCGACTTCTTCAGCATTTACGGATTTAGCCGGTTCCGCCGCTGACGTGCGCCCTGTTACGCGCAGCTGTTGCAACAGCAGATGCTGCTGTTCCAGCAAGACTTTGAGCTGGGCGACCTCTTCACGCAGTTTTGCCGTCTCCTCATGCTGCGTGTTATCCGATGGCGCTGCGGCGACCTGCTGTTTTTGCAGGGCCTGCGCCATCAGCGTACGCATTTGCGCCAGCTGCTGTTCGCTGAAGTCTTTCTCTTTTTCTTCATCGCCATCGCCGGTCATGAGGGCGACGGGCAGCAAATTGCTCTCCTGCAATTCCGCGCAAAGGGATTCGAGGCTCAAACCTTCCCGGCTCAGGGATTCTGCAACATGGCTGCACAATTGCGGGTTGAGAAGATGCAATTGCAGGCCGGACAGATAGATATTGCGATGAAACTGGCGGATCTCCATGTTGGCGTCATTGACGTCGCTCCCGTCCCGCTGCACTGCGCCATACCATTTTTTTAGTTGCAGCATCGCGCGCAAATCCGCGCGCGATCGCTCTGGCGACAAATGCAATGAGAGGTTAACACGGCGGATCTGCCTGTTACTCATCGTCGCCTACCTCAACCATTTGCGGCGAATCAATCTGCTCAACGCCTGACTCAGCATGGTACAGGCAGATCTCGCGAGAGAGCGCGCTTTGCGGGTTGTCGAGCGTCACCACGCGATCGCCAAGCGTCGAATAGGCCTGGCGCAGAGCGGATTCGATCAGATGCGCGCCGCCGCCGACCAGATAAACGCGGTTAGGGTTCTTAGCGAATTTCTTCGCTTCATAAGCCACCTGATCGCCAAGTTCCTGAATCTTGATCTCGATCCGTTCAAGGATCTCGTCAATCCGCGATTCATCGTTAATGACGCTTCTGACAAAATCCAGATCGTTGCGACGCTTGATCAGCTCGTTCGCCACCAGATAGCTGGAGTCGCTGTCCGCCGCCGCCAGTAATTTACGCGTGGCGTCCGTCACCATCGCCACGCCGATTTCGTTGTTGCCGTAAATTGCGGAAACATCGTCAAACTCGCCGACAATCACCCCCATGTCCAGCGTTGTCCCGCCGCAGTCGATGACCAGCGACTTGGTGAATTCATTCACGTTGGAGTTAAGCAGATGCGACAGCGCCGCAGGCAGGCTCTCCGGCATAACATGCACATCAACGATACGGAACAGCTCGCCTTTATTCAGCGAGATCTCACGCATCAGGTTGCGACGTTTCGCTTCGATGCGCTCATCGTTACGCTGGCAATCGTCCGGCTTGTAGAATTGCGTAATCGGCAGTGTGACGATAACTTCAACGTCACGCGGCGTCAGGCCGGTTTGCAGCAGCGCATGATGAACCGCCAGCAGATTCAAATCATCATACTGGTATTCGATATGCGTCGTGGAAAGCGCTTTATCCGAGGTCGCATCATAGGTGTATTTCGTGGTGCCGATGGTGTAGTTGTATACCGACTGACCACGCAGCAGCGCCGCGCTTTTCCAGTCCTTACGGAAGGAGTTCGGCGAAACAACGGTCTTCAGCGTACCGTTTTCAATCCAGCTAATTTTCACATTGGTTGAGCCATCATCAATGGCGAATTTCATACGTGTTGCGGTCATGGGTTTTAACTCAATCTAAGGGTCATTTTTACAGCGTCGCCTCTTCCGTCAGAATGCGGCGAGCGCCGAGGTAATGCGATTGCCAGAAATCATCTGAAAGCTGGCTAATGCGGATATTTAGCCCGCTACGCGGGGCCTCAATAAACTCATCGTTTCCAAGGTAGACGCCAACATGGTCGGCGCCCGGTCGCTGGTTAATGTTAAAAAACACCAGATCGCCGCGACGGAGTTTATCTACGCGAATATGTTTAAGAGTGGGGTCCTGATACATGCCGTTTGCCGTGCGGGGTAGCTTGCGCTCCAGCACATGATTGAAGGCGTAGAAAACCAGGCCACTGCAATCAAATCCTTCCAGCGGATTTTTACCGCCCCAGACATAGGGCTTACCTAACTGGTCTTCCAGACGCTTGATGACGGTATGTAATCGGGACGCCAGTTTCGGGCTGATGCGCCCCGTTTTGTCCTTCCCTTTGCGCGCCTGACTCCACAGTGTGTCGGAGCTTCCCAGGCTACCGGGCTGCCAGCGAGCATGCATTGCCAGCATCTCGCGGTTTTTAGTGCGGTCAGCCAGTTTTTTCGCCGTTTCCCGCTGCTTTTGTTCCGGCGTCAACGGTACGACGGCAGTCCGTTTTTTCACTTTCGCCATCAGCCGCTCGCGATTTTTTTTCCGCATCTGCAACGCGTTTTCCTGCTGCGTCATACCCGTTTCTACAGGCTTCGGCTTTGCGATGCTGTAGCCCGTCGGCATCAGCAATAGCAGGATGAGAGAAAAAAAAGGTACCTGGCGGCACAGAACATGCCGGGCAGGTACAAAACGGACAGAACGGATGAAACGTTTCACAGCAATAACGATCTGATTAATGGTTTTTCGTCAGTTTATCGGTCAGCGGTTTAATGACTTTTTCGCCATGCTGCCCAAAGAACTGGTACAGAGAATCACTGGCGGAATGCGTCAGCACCATAATTTCAATGCGGCGGTTCGCGGAACTCAGCGGATGTTGCGGGTCAAGCAACATCTGATCCGCCATGCCGCTCACTTGCAGAATTTTGTTTTGATCCAGCCCCCCGGTGGTCAGAACCGCCCGCGCCTGCATGGCGCGTTCGCCGGACAAGTTCCAGTTGTTATAAAGCACCTGATCGCGAAAACGCGTGGCATCGGTATGGCCGGTGATGATGATCTTGTTGTCGATCTTGTTCAGCTCCGGCGCGAACTCCGTCAGTAAGCGCTTGAAAAACGGCGTCAGGATTGCGCTACTGCGCTGGAACATCTCGCGTTTTTGATCGTCCGAGACCAGAATACGCAGCCCCTGCGGCACAATTTCCATTTTCAGGTTGGCTTGCGCATCGTACGTCGAGGTGATTTTCATGATAATGCGCGCCAGATCTTCAATCTCATTACGCGAGCGGGCGTTCACGTCGTCCAGGCTTTCCGTCTGTTTCGCCTGCTGAGCAACCTGCTTCTCCGCATCGGTCAACGGTTTTGACGACTCTGCCGTTTTCGACGATTTAGGCGTTTTCGGATGACGGCTGTCAATCAGCGAAAGCTGCCCGCCCTGCCCCTCTTTTTGCGTAATGGGCGTTAATGAGTTGCCTTCAAAGACCGACTCGCCATTAAGCATGGAGACAATCTCTTTACGTTCTTCTTCCGTTACCGCGCCCATGATCCACAGCACCATAAACAGCGCCATCATTGCCAGCGTGAAGTCTGCGAAGGCCACTTTCCAGGCGCCGCCATGAAATTCATCATGGCTTTTACGCGAGGAGCGTTTGATGATCGTGGTATGTTCTTTGCTGCGGTTACGCATCAGGCATCACCCATCATCTGGTTTACCCAACCGTCCAGCGTCGCGAATGTCGGTTTCGTGTCCATCGGCAGCATTTTGCGCCCGGCATCGACCGCCAGCAGCGTCGGCTTACCGGCAACGTGGTTCACCAGTACGGTACGCACGCACTCCAGCACCGAGATTTGCTTTTTGGTGCGTTGCTCCATGGCGTTCGCCACCGGGTCCATCAGGCAGTAACAGAAGAATACGCCGAGGAAGGTTCCCACCAGAGCGGCCGCAACCTTCACGCCGATGACCGCAATCGAGCCGTCAATGGATTGCATGGTAATGATGATGCCAAGTACCGCCGCGCAGATGCCGAATCCAGGCATCGCTTCCGCAGTACGTTGCAAAGAGCGGGACGGTTGCAGAAGGTTCTCTTCCATTGCCACCAGTTCCTGTTCGAGAATCCCTTCCAGCTCGTGCTCGTTGATTTTCCCCATCGCCATCAGGCGGAAGTTATCGGAGATGAACGTCACCAGCGCTTTGTCGTGCAGCATGAGGGGGTATTTCTGGAATAACGCGCTGTTTTCCGGTGCTTCGATATGCTCATCCAGCACCTTCAGGCCACCGTCCTGCACCAGTTCCAGCAGTTCATACAGCAGCATCAGCAGTTGGCGCTGATACTCATCGGTATATTCGTTTTTGCGCATAATGCCGCGAAACTGACGGTACATTTCGCTCAGCACCGCTTTGGGGTTCGCCAGTACCATCGCCCCCAGTCCCGCGCCAAGAATAATGATGATTTCACCCGGCTGCCAGAATGAGGCGAGGTGTCCGCCTGACAAAATAAAGCCGCCGACAACACACCCCATGATGATGAGAATACCTAAGAATTTCTGCATAAACCTTTCACTTCTGGAAAAAAGACTGAATTTTTTGCGCAATGATTTTATTGAGCTGACATACCCTGGCCTCGGTTAAATTGAGGACCAGCGCAATTTCCTTCAGGCTCATTTCATGCTGGTAATAGAGCGTGAGAATAAGTTGCTCACGCTCATCAAGACTCGCCAACGCGTTGCGTAGCGTTCTGCTGACGATGATCTCTTCTTCAAGCGGACGGCTATCCAGCGCCCCCGCATATACGTCATTACCCAGAAGATCGTCGAGACTCTCCAGCGTTTTGGCGCAATCGAGTAAGAGATATTCCTGATACTCTTCAGCCGTAATGGAAAGATGGTGGCTGATATCCTCAAAGCTGGGCGTACGCCCCAGCTGACGCGCAATCTCGCGGATTGCGTCATTGAGCTTATGCGTTTTCTGTCGCAAACGACGCGGACGCCAGTCAAGCAACCGCAGCTCATCCAGTACCGCGCCGCGAACGCGTTGTATGGCATAAGCGGCAAACTGCTCATCAGGATGACCGTAACGGCGCAACGAGGTTAATAACCCCATTAGCGCGATCTGTTCCATATCATCCCGATCAATAACGCTACTGGTCTGGTAAGCGAGTTGCTTCACCACTTTGTTGACGAGCGGCAGATACGTGCTGACATAGCGCGCTTCATCCGCAGACGTCAGCGTTTCACTTGCGATAAAATCCATCATGTCCAATACGGCTTATCAATCACTGGAAGACCATTTTGCTGATGATGACGTCATCAAAGGGGACGTCCATCTTCAGGCTGTCGAATCTGGCGGCATAGGCGGCTTTGAGTTTGTCGTGCAGGTTGCTGACGCTTAGCGCACGCACGGCGTCATAGTCCATTTCGGAAAACAGATTGACGGTCGCTCCACGAATCGCAGGGATCATGTCTTGCGCCGTCCGCGCGTTTTCCGCGCTCATGGTCGCCAGGTTCAGTTCCAGCATCAGATAACGCTCCGCATTACCTTTCCCTTTCAGGGTGATGAGGATGTTTTTAATTTCCACGAACTCCACCTGTTGCGGCGTGGAGGATTTAAATAAGCTCGTCAACGGATTGCTCTCCGATGCCGTGTCCGCGCGAAGTAGCCAGGTGCCGGCAACGGTTAAACATGCCGTCAGTAAAGCGGTAACCAAAGCGATCGCCAGCCCAAAGGAGATTGTTTTTGCGTTCATAAATGTCTTTTTGTTAAACGGTCAGTAATACCGAATCATCTTCACGGCGGGTGCTTTCTGATTCCGGCAGACCTGCCGCGATCTCATCTCCCGCCTGAATGATGGCGTGTTGTTGTGCGAACTGCTGTTCTTTGCCCTGCTGCTGCCCTGACTGAGAGGAGACCTGCACGTTTACCTGAACAAAGTTCTGTTCGGTCAGGCTCTGGCGCAGATCGTTGCTCGTTTGCTGAAGCGCACGATAGACCTCAGCATGGCTGGCGTTGATTTGTACCTGTACGCGCCCGTTATCAAGCTGCAACGAGATGTCGATCTTGCCCATTTCAGGCGGATCGAGACGGATAGTGGCGTGCTGGATCTGGTTCTTCACCTGAAGTTGCAGACGATCGCCCAACGCGCTTTGCAACTGCTGCGTCCAGCGGGAGGTTTCCGTATCAAGTTTTAATGTCGAGGTATGCGCAGACATTGCATCAGGCGTCACCGCCGCCGTTGGCGTCGTGGAGACAACGGAGACTGGCTGCGCATTCACTGTCGGCGTCGCCACAGCGACTGCGGTCATAAGCTGCGGCGTAATGTGCTGCAACCCTGCGGTTGGCGTCTGCGGCGACTCGGTCGCAGGCGTTACGTTAACCCCTGCCGCCAGCGTCGGGCGCAGCGTTGGCGATAACGCCCCCTTCTCCTGCAACTGTCCCGCCAGTAACGGCTGCGTCTGCAACGTCAGCGCATTCATCTCGTTTTGCGAACGACCCGCGTAGCTGACGGGTTTAACCGGCATCTGCCCGGTCATCAACAGCGCCTGCAACAGTTGCTGTTGCGCATCGTCTTTCAACGGAGAGGCATCCTTCTGATGCCGATCGCCCGTATCGTCCTCGTCCTGCACGCTCACCGGCTGCGCGCTGACGGTAATCCCCAGGGCATTTTTGCCCTGCCCGCCCATCAGCGTGCTGACAACATTCATCAACGCATCGTTGAATCCTGGCTGCGTCTGCCCGGCAGATGACTGAGCGCCGCTCTGTCCGGCGATCGTCTCCGCCTGCATCGGCAAACCGGAAGCGTGCCCCGCATTTTGAGAAAGATTGAGAATATCCATTACCCCATATCCTCTGCGTCCATAAACGCGGCATACGCCGTCGCACCTTCACGATTGCGCATGGCGAGCGCCATTTTGTTCGCGATAATGTCGCTCTGCCCCTGACAGTAATCGCGCACCTGACGGTGAATCTCCCGCAGCTCGTCCAGGGCTTTGCTGTCTGCCGCGTCCAGGGGTTTACCCCGGACAGCGGTAAGCAATTCAGCAATCTTCAGGTCAACATTCCGTACGGCAGACCAGTTATGGTCGGCTGCGGCCTGGCGTAACGCCTGCATCAGCGTTCGCATCGTCAACGCATAGCTCATGTTCCCTGACCCATTTTTTCCCAGCCGTCCTGAATATTGCCGAGGATAACTTCCACCTCTTCAATATTTTCGACAGACAGCTTGTGGCTGGCGTCATAGAGGCGGTAAACGCAGTAGTCATAAAGATTCGCCAGACTTAATGCCAGCTCGCCGCCTTTTTCAAAATCCAGCGCGCTGGTCAGCGCGTTCAGGATGTCGATGCATTTATTAATGCTTTGCGCCTTACGTTCGTAGCGACGCGCCGCAATATGGCTTTTCGCGCGTACCAGTTCGTCCATCAGGCCATTGAACAACATCAGCACTAACTGATGCGGATTCGCTGCTGCGGCCTGAATCGCCAGGTCAGATTGGTGATAGAGGCCGAAGCCTTCCTGCTCGTTACCGTACATTGAAAGTTAAATTCCCTAAGAATTAGCTAAACATACTCATGGTGTTATTCATCTGCGTCATGATCGACTGTAACTGCGTGAACTGCTTCAGATAGCGGTTATAGGAGGACTCATAACGCGTGTTCATTTTTTCGGTTTTGGTGTCGATGTCGCGCTGCTGTCTGTCGAGCGTTTCCTGGCGACCTTTTAATAAACCGGTGCTGGTGTTCAGGTATTTATCCAGCGATTTATCCATCGCTTTAATCAGTCCGTTATTCCCGTTGAAGAAATCAGCGACCGATTGCGGATTTGATTTCAGTTGCTCATTGAGCGTGTCGGCGTCGATCGACAGCTTGCCGTCTTTGTCGGCAGTAATGCCGAACTTCGTCATGTTTTGATCGCCGAAGGTGCCGCGCAGCATGTTGCTCAGATCGTTGGTTAACGAGGAGATACTGGCATCACCGGCAAACGCGCCGCGCGAATCAGAGCTGCTGCCGGTCGCCGTCAGCCCGGAGATGGTGTCCTGCAACGTGTTATAGGCATCGATAAAGGCCTGGATTTGCTCCTTTGTCCCCGTGGCATCCGTGTCGACTGAAATAACCAGCGGCTTGTTGGCTTCGGTGGTGCCGGTCAGTTTGATCGAAACGCCGTCTACCAGGTTATCCAGGGTATTGGAGCTGCTGGAGTAAACGGTGCTGGAATCGCCAACGGTGAATTTGGCATCTTTACCGGCGGTAATCACATTCTCGCCATTAAAGATATCCTGACCGTTGGTCATGCCGCTGGTATCCAGCTGAATATCGTATTTCTCGCCGCTCTGATCGCTGCTCATCATCAGCGTCACCTTGCCATCAATACGCATCAGCGAAGCGGTAACGCCGTTCTGACCGTCGTCAGAGGTCGCGGTGTCAGACGCGCTCGGGAAATCCGCATTATTGATGGCGTCGGCAAAATCAGCGAGGCTGTCTAAATCATCCATCTCAATTTCAAGGCTCTCGCCGTTGAGATTGATCTTCAGCGTACCGCTGGCGTTTTTAATCGCCTCATCATCAAGCCCGTCAAACCCTTTCTGCTGCGCAGAAGCCAGTTGGGTGACGTTCAGGCTGTATGTCCCTTTACGGGCAGACGCGCTGGCGGTGATGGTCGCGATCCCTTCCTGGTTCATGGTCGCGGTATTTTTCAGCACGCTGGTGCTGGAGGAATTCAGCCCGGTGATTGCCGAACGGAAATCCGACAGGGCGGTACGCAGCGAGGAAAGCGCTTTTTTCTGCGCTTCCAGCGTGGAAGTCTGTGATTTCAGCGAGGTTTGCAGCGCAAGAATGTCATAGCCTGCCAACTGTGTGGCCAGTGTCGTTGGATCAAAATCAGACATAGTGGGTTTCTCCGGGCACGCGCGCCGCTTTCAACATACAGTAGATAAAGCAACTATCGTGCCAATTTTTTAATAAGTATTTATCAATGAGTTACGTAAGAGGAGGAATGTCCCCTTCCGCAATTTCCGGCAGAAGGAAGCGCATTGCCGGATACAAAAACACCGCCATACAGCGGTGTTTTAGGGGCAGATATCCGCGAAGGATTAACCCAGCAGAGACATCACCATGCTGGACATGCTGTTGGACTGTTTCAGCATGGACATGCTGGTTTGCGCCAGCATCTGGTTACGGGTCATAGAGGAGGCTTCGCTGGCGAAGTCCGCATCCTGAATGTTGCTCAGAGCCAGATCGGTGTTGTCTTTCATGTTCGCCAGGTTAGCCGCGGTGTGGCCCAGGCGGTTAATGCTCGCACCCATTTTGGAACGCACGGCGCCGACGTCATTCAGCGTAGTTTCCAGGTTGTTCATCAGATCTTTCGCGCCGGCAGCGTCAGTAATGTTGATGCCGCTGGCCGAGTAGTAGCTGCTGCCTATATCGCTAATCGTGCCAAAACCGCCGCTGGCATCAATCAGCGAGTCGGTGCCAGAACCTTTTAGTTCTTTAGACAGATCAACCTGCATGGTTTCATCGGTGGAAGAGCCAATCTGGAAGTTCATCGCTTCGCCAAACTTACCGGAAGCACCGAACAGTTTGTCACCTGCATAGGAGGTGTTGTTCATGATGTTCTGCAACTCAGAGTTCAGGTCGTTCAGCTCGGCGTTGATGGCATCGCGGTCTTTGGTGGTGTTGGTGTCGTTCGCTGCCTGGGTGGCAAGGTCTTTCATGCGGTACATGATGTTGCTCACTTCGTCGAACGCACCTTCGGAGGTCTGTAGCAGCGCAGTGGCATCAGAGATGTTGCGCTGTGCAACGGCCATGCCGTTGGTCTGGCCCTGCAAACGGGTGGCAATCTGTAGACCCGCCGCATCGTCCGCTGCGGAGTTAATACGCTTGCCAGTACCCAGACGTTCCATTGCGGTGGACAGCAGATTGTTGGATTTATTCAGGGCATTGGTGGATGCCATGGAAGAAGCGCTGGTGAAAATAGAAAGCGACATAGATATTCCTTATTCATTCAGGTCATTCATTCGTTGTACTGACTCAAAACGACACATCCATTTCGAAAATTAAATCCGACGACGTTCGAATGACCATTTTTCAGGCAACCCGGGGAAAAAATGGCGAAGAAAGACGGCAAAAAGGAGCAGCACGGCAACAGCAGACACAAAAAAAGCCGCACCCCGTGCAGGATGCAGCGTCATAAGGACACATCGCCTGCCTTTCCAGGCAAGCGGCGGCTTACTGTTAACCCAGCAGAGACATCACCATGCTGGACATGCTGTTGGACTGTTTCAGCATGGACATGCTGGTCTGCGCCAGCATCTGGTTACGCGTCATGGAGGAGGCTTCGCTGGCGAAGTCCGCATCCTGAATATTGCTCAGCGCCAGATCGGTGTTGTCTTTCATGTTTGCCAGGTTGGCCGCGGTGTGGCCCAAGCGGTTAATGCTCGCACCCATTTTGGAGCGCACGGCGCCGACGTCATTCAGCGCCGTTTCCAGAGAGTTCATCATCGCCGTAGCGTCGGAGGCGCTCCCGATGTTGATACCGGAAGCGGTATTGTTCCAGTCACCGATACCCGAGAAACCAGAAGCGCTAAACAGGCCACTCGCTGTACCGCCCAGTTCATCACCCAGGCTCACGGTCATGGTTTCTCCAGAGGAAGAACCAATCTGGAAGTTCAGGGAATCGGCAAATTTACCGCCAGTACCGAATAATTTATCGCCTGCATAAGACGTGTTGCCCATGATGTTTTTCAGTTCGGCATTCAGGTCGTTCATTTCAGCGTTGATGGCATCACGGTCTTTGGTGGTGTTAGTGTCGTTCGCTGCCTGGGTGGCGAGATCTTTCATGCGGTACATGATGTTGCTCACTTCGTCGAACGCGCCTTCTGCGGTTTGCAGCAGTGCGGTGGCATCAGAGATGTTACGCTGCGCAACGGCCATGCCGTTGGTCTGACCCTGAAGGCGAGTGGCAATCTGCAAGCCCGCCGCATCGTCCGCTGCGGAGTTGATGCGTTTGCCGGTGCCCAGACGCTCCATTGCGGTAGACAGCAGATTGTTGGATTTATTCAGGGCATTGGTGGATGCCATAGAAGAAGCACTGGTGAAAATCGAAAGCGACATAATATATTTCTCCTTGGATTACCTGTCTGTTTTATCAGGTTCTTGTCGTTGCTGACTGATAAAAACGACCCACCACAACGAAAAATTAAATTCATTTAATGAAAATTTATTTAAAGATTTGTCACCCTCTTTTTTCAAGACGAAAAATATCCAATTAATTATTCTTATTATACCATCCTCAATAAACCATCTTTAGCCCGGCAATAAAACCAACCCCATAATTATGCAATCAGGCGACACAAACGATAAAAAAATTAACTCCGCTCCTTTATTTTTTCTTGTTTATTGTTTTAATCTGCCAAAAAATATACCCACACCCCATGAAAGGAGATTGATGAACACAAATTTTTCACATTCGCATGGCCTGATTTTACATAAGGATCTTTTAACTATTTCGATTAACTTTTAATCAGAAGAATTAATAATAAGGCGAATCTTTCACTGCAAATGAGGTTGCACATCACATTTTTATCGCGTAAAAAGAGCGCCAGGAAAAGATGATTCCGCGATAATCAGAACAACAGCAGGCCGCTGGTGTCTTGTTTCTGAGTGCTGTTCAGGCTGAAAAACAAACTCAGCCATCGGCAAAAGCGCTTTTCGTTTCCTCACCTCCCGCAGGCAAGCGGCATTCATTAAGAATTTCAAATGGAATTAACAGATAGTCAACATCCGTGTTCAGGCTATATTTTCTTGCGATATTTAGCCGTTGCATTTACTGGGGTGGTATATCCATCGATGAATAAATGAATAAACGCTATTACTCCGTTAATAACTGGCTGGTTGATATCCCCTCGGGATCTATTCTCCATTTAACAACAGGGGAACGTAAACGTCTGGGAGAATATCAACTCAAGCTCCTTGAAACGCTCATGCAAGATGCGGGAAAGATCTTTACGCGTGAAGAACTCACCACGCTGGTCTGGGAACGCCGCGTCATCGGTAATAACAGTCTGCCCAATGCCATCCACGCGCTGCGTACGGCACTGGAAGACGACGGCAAAAAGCAAAAAATCATCAAAACCATCCCTAAAAAAGGGTATTTGCTTGAGCCTGATTATTGTTGCTTTATCGAAAAAGAAGAGAGCGAGGTTCGCGACCCCGAAGAAAATCATCTTCTGCTGGAAGAAAACGCCCCCTCCGATTTAGCCGGGGAATATGAGGTTGTCGACGAGACGTCACTTCCTGTCGCGGAACAAGTGAACGATATCGTCCGCGTCACGCCGCCTGCAACGACCAGGCCAGTGAAAAAATCCATCCACTGGACCACCGTGTTTTTACTGCTCGCGCTGACGGCGATCGGCAGCATACTCTTTACCGGCTGGTACATGAAACTGAAAGGCCATGAGCATCTGGTCGCCCAGGAGATACAGCCTAACGTTTACAGCAACATCAACCTGTATTCCATTGGGACGAGCAGCGAGCCGTCTTATGACGCCAATAACTTGTACACCAAGCTGAAAGACACTTTTTATACCATTAATCAGCAGATCAAAATGCAGTCAGTCAGGATGAGCGTCTACTTTAGCATCACCAATTCATCGCTGAACTACACGTTCGCCCTTACCAGCCAGTGCGACAAAAAGCAGTTAGCGATGACGATTTATCACTGGCGTATCGATCCGACACGGCTGAACAACCTGATTATGCGTGAAACCCGGAGAAAACTGAATGAAATGGCAACATGCAAAGAAAGTTAATCTTGTGATTTTGTTGAGTATTTCCGTGCTTCTCGCCATCGCATTCGGCACCAGCACCCTCACAGGCGGCGCAGAGCGACCCAATACGGATGTGGAAGGGACTTTCCAGCTTGGTTTCTATGACCTGATGTCGCAGACGAAAGAAATTTATAATTCGCGGATGAAAACAACGAAAGGCACCATTCTGGCGACCATTACCAGCCCTGATGACAATCGTTTCGTACTAAAGGAAAAATTTACGCCGACGTCAGGGAAAAACGGCAAACTCTATTTTTACCTGACGCCCATCTACTACACCACCACGCACAAGGGGCTGATGATAGATGGTCTGGTCGATATGTTGATGAACACCAATTTCTGGATGGAGCCGCTGGCATTTAACGGGCAACCGCTAGTGGTAGGGCAAAGCGGGTCGATTTTTCTCTACCCCATCCAGCAGTAAGTCAAAACCGGAGGCGGAGGCCCGCTTCCGGTTACGATAATCACCCCAGCAAATTTTTTACCGTCGCCAGCCTGACGTTTGCCTGCGCGCCCAGCGCCCTGGAGAGGGTGCTGTAGCTGCTGGCGCTGCTCGCCAGCGCTTCCCCCAGGCCGCGCGCGGTTTCCCGGGCCTGCGCCGGGCTGTATACCGTCGCCATATCATTGATGCGAGACGCCACGCGCTCCTGCTGTTGGCGAAGCCTGCTGCGCTGGGTGGTAATGTGCTCCAGCGTATTTTGCAGCTTTACCTGGCTTTCCCTTTCCCGACGCGTCGCCAGCGAAACAACCTCATCGCTGCTTGCCGTTTCCGCCTGTGGCGTGAGCAACGTAAACGCATCGGCGGGGAAATGCCTGCCCTCTCCGCGCACGGTGAGCTGTTGGCTGACCCGCTCCCAACGGCTTTCATCCACGCTGAACATCAGTTGCCCGTTTGCCGTCTGACGCGCATGAATCCCCAGACGACCCAGCCCCACATTCAACTGGGTCAACGTCTGACGCGGCGTCGCCTCTTCCGGCAACGAAATGGCGGTCATCTCACGCTGCCGCCCGCCCAGTGAAAATACCAGCGTTTCTCCCCCCGGCTGGCTGAGAAGTTTCTCACTGCCGGGAAGCGTAAAGTTAACCGTGCTTTTTTGCTCCAGCGACGCGGTCAGATGGCGATCGACAGTGCCGCCGGAAAGCTGCGTCCGACGCATCAAATGCTTTTGCAGCGTATTCGCCGGCTGCGTCGCATCGCCGCGAAGCGACGACTGACGCACCTGCAACAATTGCGTTTCCGTCTGCGCCAGATAGCTGTCAGCCTGCTGCACTGCCGTGAGTTGTTGATTTAGCTGTACGTTGTAGCGCATCGGACGGCGGGACAACAGCGCCGATTCGGGGAACGCATTGCGGGTCGCGGTGATTTCTGGCGCGTTGACGCGGCCGACCGTTTGCGGCGCATCAATGCTTCCGCGCCCGGTTGCGGGCGCAGAAGTCGTAAGGGACGTTGTTTTTAAACCTACCTGCATAACAATTACAACAGACTAAACAAGTTAAGCTGACTCACCATACTGTAAGCCTTATTAGTGATCTGCACCGACTGCGTATACAGTTGCAGGTTGATACTGGTGGTCGCCCAGTCCGTTTCGGACAGGTCCCGTACAACCTGATCGTTCGCAAGGCTGACATCGCTGTGCGCATCGCTGAGCAACGTCAGGCGGTTCTGACGGCCGCCAAGATCGGTGAAGAGGCTGGAGATGTTATCGCTGGTATTTTGCGCGACACCGATCATCTCCTCCAGTTCGTCTTTATAGTCAGCGTAATTCGCGTTCGGGTCCTGCATTTTGTCGCTGAGCGCTTTCAATTTATTCAGCATCTCAAGGTCGTTTCCTGAACCGGAGAATGCCTGAGCAACCTGGGTGTTTTCCGTAATAGAGACGCCGTTCGCGACAATCGTTTCGCGGCTGCTGTCATTGCCGCCATACACATACTGCCCTTTCGCCTCGTCCCACGTTACCGTCTGGCTGTCGGTCTGCGTGCCGGAAAACAGATAGCTGCCGTTTTCATTTTTAGCGTTCAGGGTGGCGACCAGCGAATCCAGCATTGAAGAAAGCTCCATGCCGTAACCCGCCATATCTTTCTGGCTGAGCGTACTGTTATTCGCCAGCTTCAGCTTATCGCCGACCGCCAGCATCTGGTTACTGAGCGCGGTGATGTTCGACTCCTGAATCGACAGCGCGCCGCTCAGGCTGGAAATATTGCTCTGATACTGTTTAATCGCAGACTGCTCACGGTTCAGTTGCACCAGACGACTTGCGGAAACAGGATCGTCAGACGGCACATTAATGCGCTTTTGCGTCGACATCTGCTCCATCAACTTACTGATACGCGTGCCGTTAACGCCTAATTGCGCCAGCATGGCATTTGAGTTGTAAAGACTACTAATACGCATAATTTAAATTCTCTGATGGCGCTTAAAACATCCCCAGCAGGTCGCTGAAGATCTGATTTCCGGTGGAGATCACCTTCATGTTTGACTGGTAAGCCTGCATGTAGATCTGTAGATTAATCGCCTCTTCATCCTGGTTTACCGCGCTCAGGTTATCGCGCTGATTCTGCGCCTGGTCGCGCACCGTCGACGCCGCTTCCATTTCTGTTTTGCTCTGCTTACTGGCAATACCGATAGTGGAAATGATCGCCGCAGCCCCTTCGCTCAGGCTCATATTTCCCAGACCCGGAATATCCGTTTTCTGGTTTTTCAGTTCGATCAGCGCCTTCAGGTTATCGCCGTTGCCCGGTACGCCCGTGCCGTCGTCGGCCTGGATGCCGGACAGCGCCAGTTCTTCAGGCTTCAGATCCGTCACCTGCAACATGCCCGCAGGATTGCTCGGATCGAAAGTAAACAGCGGCTTGCCTGAATTGCCATTCAGGTCATAGCCCTTCGCCAGCTGATCGTTAAACAGTTTTGCCACCGATTCCGCCATCCCTTGCACCGAATCTTTCATCTGTTGGAGGGTGCCGGTTTCATAATCATACAGCGCGCCAAGTTGACCGCCCGCCGACGGGTTCAGCGTGAACTCGCTGGTGGAAAATTTCAGCGTCAGCGTGGAGTTGCCGTTGGCGTCCTGCCCCGCGCTGAGCTGCCCGGCGACCTTACCGCTCACCAGCGGCTGACCGTTCGCCATTGAGACGGTGTACCCGCTGGAACCATCGTCCGTCACCTTCACGTCCGCCAGCGTACTTAACTGTTTTACCAGTTCATCACGCTGATCGCGCAGTACGCTGCTGTTACCGCCGGTTGACTCCATGTCGGTAATTTTTTTGTTGTAGTCCGCAATACTGGTACTCAGGGTGTTGATCTGGTCAACCATCGCGTTGCGCTGGGTGTTGATCGACTCTTTCTGGCTGGAGATGAAGTTGTTAACGTTATTGAAGCGGGTCGCCAGCGCGCCCGCCTGGTTAATAAGCTGCTGACGCAGCGCCGGGGATTCCGGCGTCTGGGTCAATGCGCTCAGGGCGCTGACAAAATCATCCAGCCCGTTACCAAGACTGGTAGAGTCGGTGCCGATCACCTGTTCCAGCGCGCCAATATATTGATTTCCGGTTTCGAAATAGCTGGCTTTCGAGTTGGTCTGCCACACCTGATTAACCAGATACTGACTGGAGATGCGGCGAATACTGTCGACCTGTACCCCGTTCCCGGCGGTAAAACCCGCTTCCCCCATTGGGCCGATGGAGCTTTGGATAATGCCCTGGCGGCTGTACCCCGGCGTCAGCAGGTTAGCGATGTTCATCGAGGTGACATTCATGCCCACCTGGGCTGCCTGCAAACCGCTGAAGGCAATATTAATCATACTCATGGCTTACTCCTGCCCGCGCATTACCGGAACCACAGGCGTTTTAAGTTCTTTCGGTTGCTCTTCTAAAGCGGCCATTTCATCCGTTTTCTTAAGCGGCGTATTCACCTGCGGCGAAAGCTGGTTGATGATCATCTGGGTAATCCCGGTGCTGCGCTGAGACGCCAGGTCAGACGCCAGTCGGTCATCGTAAAAATCACGCATCATCCGCTGCTGTTTGCTGTTGAAAGGGTTGTCTTCCCCCAGCACATCGGACGCCTTGCGCATTTGCGACAGCATGGAACGCAGCATCAGCGCCTCAAACTGTTCGGCGGCCTGTTCAAGATTCTGCGGCTTTACCTGCCCGGAGAGATCGCCGGGCAGAATCGCGGTTTGTCGGTTAATGGCATTCAGCATGGTATTTCCTTAAATCACGACCAGTTCAGCATCCAGCGCGCCGGCTTCATGCAGCGCCTGTAAGATAGCCATCGTGTCGTCCGGCGCCGCGCCAAGGCTGTTAATGGTATTCACGATGCTGCGCAGGCTGGTTCCCGCCGCAATAGTCACCATCTGACCCCGGCCACGATTAACGTTGACGTCGCTTTCCGGCGTGACAACCGTTCTTCCCTGGCTGAATGCGCCAGGCTGGCTGACGTTCGACGACTCGCGGATGGTGACGGTCAGGTTGCCGTGTGATACCGCCGCAGCGCGCACCACTACGCCATCGCCAATGACCACCGTTCCCGTTCGGGCGTTGAACACCACGCGTGGCGGCTGTTTACCGGCGTTAATCTGCACATCTTCCAGAGAGGACATAAAGGCCACCCGATCGCCCGCGCCCATCGGCGCACGTACCGCCACGTTAGTCGCGCTTTGCGCGGTCGCTGTGCCGGAACCAAAGGCGTTGTTCAGCGCGACTGCGACGCTGTTGGCAGTCTTAAAGCTGGGACGTTTCAGGTTCAGCATCACCACCGGCTCCTGCTGGAAATCGCTCGGCACTTCGCGCTCCACCGAGCCGCCATTTGGCACACGGCCAACGGTCGCGGTGTTGATGGTCACGCTGGAGCCGCTGTTGCCCTCGGCTTTCACGCCGCCTACCACCACATTCCCCTGTGCCAGCGCATACACTTCGCCATCGGCACCGCGCAGTTGAGTCAGCAGCAGCGTACCGCCACGCAGGCTTTTCGCATCGCCAATCGAGGAGACGGTTACATCAATACTTTGCCCACGCGCATAGCCCGGCGGCAGCGTGGCGCTAATCGCCACGGCCGCGACGTTCTTCACCTTCGGATCAATCTTCGCAGGCAACTGCACGCCAAACTGGCGCAGCATGTTGGTAACGGACTGGCTGGTGAACTTGACCTGGTTTTTATCCCCTGTACCGTCAAGCCCCACAACCAGGCTGTAGCCCACCAGTTGGTTGCCGCGTACGCCCTGAATATCGACCACATCGCCAAGACGCTGCGCCGCCGCGTTCATGCTGCAAATCAGCAGGAAAAAGAGTGCCAGTTTACGCATCATGGCCTCCATTAAATTGGGAACAGCGGGTGGTTGAAGAAGCGGGTCAGCCAGCCTGCCGCATTCGCGTCGCTGAGCGCGCCGCGTCCGGCATAGGAGATACGGGCATTGGCGATTCGCTGTGAAGAGACGGAGTTGTCGCGTTCGATATCTTCCGCGCGCACCAGGCCCGTCACCCGCATATACTCATCCCCCTGGTTGAGGGTGAGCCATTTCTCCCCGCGAATCGCCAGCACGCCGTTTGGCAACACTTTATAAACCGCAACGGTGATCGCGCCGCGCAGACTGTTTTGCTGCTGCGAGGTGGCATTACCGTTAAAGTTTCGGTTGCCGTCAATCGAGCCGGAAAGCTTATCGATTGAATGGCCGAATGCTTCCGGTATCCCCAGGGAAACATCGTTTTTCTTACCAAAGTTAGTGCGCGCCTGCTTGCTGGCCTGAGTAGACTCATCCAGCTTAACGGTCAGGATGTCGCCTACGCGATAAGCCCGGCGATCCTGGGTCAACGACCAGTTGTAGTTGCCGTTATATAACCCACCGCCGCGCACCTGCGTTTCAGGCACCACGATATCTTCCGGCGGCGCATACGCCGCATCGTCTTTTTTCACCAGCAACGCCGGGCTTTCGCAGCCCGACAAAAACAGCGCCAGTAGACTGATAACTAACTGCTTTTTCATTTCTCTTTCACTTTAAAGCCCTGTCGTTACATCGACTGGGTGACAAACTTCAACATGTCATCGGCGGCAGAGACCATCTTGGCGTTCATTTCGTAGGCACGCTGAACGGTGATCATGTCGACCATCTCTTCAACGACCTGTACGTTAGAACCTTCCAGAGAGCCCTGCTCCAGTTGTCCGAGCGCGTCCTCGCCGGGTACGCCTTCAACCGCTTCGCCGCTGGCCGCCGTTTCACGGTATAAGTTGCCGCCTATCGCCTCCAGACCGGCCGGATTGACGAAGTTCACCAGCGTCAACTGCCCCAGCTCCACCGGATCGGTTTCACCTGCCACCGTCGCGGTGATGGTGCCGTCTTTACCAATCTGCAAATCTTTGACGTTCTCCGGCAATTCAATCTGCGGCACCAGCGGCAGCCCCTGCGCATTCGTCAGTACGCCATCTGGCGTTTTCTGGAAATTACCGGCGCGGGTATACGCGATATCGCCATCCGCAGTTTCCACCTGGAAGAACCCTTGCCCGGTGATTGCCACGTCGAAGGTTTGCCCAGTGTTCTGGATGCTGCCGACGGTAAACTCTTTCTGCGTCCCGACGATCTTCACCCCGGTGCCGTACTGAATGCCGGTCGGCGCGATATTGTTCTGATCGAGCTGCCCGCCTGGTGTGCGCTGATTCTGATAAAACAGATCGGCGAACATCGCGCGATCGCGTTTAAACCCGGTGGTGTTGACGTTCGCCAGGTTGTTGGAAATCGCGGTCATTTTGGCGTCCTGCGCCGCCAGGCCGGTTTTACTGATCCATAAAGCGGGATTCATCTTTATTCCTTCTTATTGTTATCAGGTGCCACGAATCAGACGGTTGCCTGAATTAGCGAGATCTTCAGCGGCTTTCATCATCTTGATTTGCGCTTCAAACTGACGATTCAGCGCAATGCTGGCGACCATCTCATTAATGGCCGAGACGTTAGCGGTTTCCAGATGCCCGGACGCCACCATCACCTCTTCATCGCGTGGGTTAATCGCCGTGTTGCTCACCAGAAAGCCATCCACATTTTTGCTCAGGTCGCTTACCGGAATGTTCACCAGCTTGATGCGGTCAACATCAACCGGCGCGGCAATATCGCCGTCGTCAGGCACGATAGTGATCACACCGTCCTCACCGATGCTGACGGACGAGAACGGCGGTAAAACGATCGGGCCGTTGTCACCTTCAACCGGCAGGCCGTTGATCGACAGATCGCCCTCCGGGCTGACGTCGATCTGTCCGTTGCGGGTGTAAACCTCACGGTTGCCGCTGGCCAGCGCAATCAGCCCATCGCCTTTAATGGCGATATCCAGATTGCGCCCCGTTTCACGTACCGCGCCAGGCGTCATATCCACGCCGCCCTGAGTAGGCAGCGCCATATAACGCGAGGCATATCCCTCGCCGTTAACCTGCTGAGAAATCGCATTATCAAGATCGCTACGAAACCCCTGGGTATTCACATTCGCCAGGTTGTTTGCATGGATCTGCTGCTGCGACAAACTGCGCGATGCGCCGCTCATGGCGGTAAAAATCAAACGATCCATTACACCGCCTGGAAGAGAGCGTTCATCATGTTGTCGTTGGTGCTGATAACCTTCGTGTTCGCCTGGTAATTACGCTGCGCGGTCATCAGACCAACCAGCTCAGAGGTCAAATCCACATTTGAGGATTCCAGCGCGCCGGATTTCACAGAACCCAGCAAACCGGTGCCCGGCGTTCCAGTCAGCGGCGCGCCGGAACTGGCGGTTTGTACCCACGTCGTGCCGTCTTTTGACGCCAGACCATTCGGGTTCGCAAAGTTCGCCAGCACCAGTTGCCCCTGCAACATCCGTTCGCCGTTGGAGAAGGTCGCGTAAACGCTGCCGTCTTCATCAATCGCCTGACCGGTACGTTCGCCAGACGCGTAGCCGCTGCTGTTGTTTTTGCTGACGGAGAAGTCAGAACCGTACTGGCTGGTGCCGTTGTAGCTCAGATCGATAGAGAGATCCGCCGCGCCGGAGATCGATGTGGTCAGGTTCGTCAGGCCAACCGGGCTTTTCAGGACGCCCTGCTCGGTAAATTCTATCGCCTGGCTGCTGTCCGGGATTTCCACGTCGTCCATGTAATAGTGAACCTGCCAGGTGTTCTCGCCGGTTTTCACAAAATACTGGTTCAGCGTGTGCTCGCGTCCCAGGGAATCAAAAACCTGCGTGGTGTAGGTATTGTTATAGGAAGTGCTGTCTTTTGGGTTGAAAGGCGCCGTCTCCGGTTCGGCGGCGCGCGCGTCCAGGTTGGCGGTGAAGTCGAGGCTGTCGGTCGCCTTCGCCGGAATAGAGCCGCTGCTGATCGTCAGATTGCCGATCGTCCCCACTTCTATCTCGCCGTTAGCATTAACCGGGTAGCCCTGAAGATACATCCCCAGGTTGTTGATCAGGTTGCCGCTGCTGTCGGTGCCGAAGTAGCCCGCACGCGTATATGCCGTGGTCCCCGTGCTGTCGCGCACCATGAAAAATCCGCTATCGCTGATCGCCAGATCGAGCGCATTTCCGGTGGTAGAAATGTTTCCGCCTCGGGTAATACTCTGGGTCACACCAGAAACCCCTACGCCCAGCGGCTGGCTTTCCGCATACAGTGAGGAAAATTCCGCACGGCCGGATTTGAATCCTACGGTGCCGGAGTTCGCAATGTTGTTGGAAATGGCGTTCAACTGCTCGGTAATTGCATTCAGACCGGAGGTCGCAATATTAAAACTCATAATAAATTCCTGTTAACTCAACGCTTAACCCGACTTACGCACGTTTCTGCGGGTCGCTGCCAAACTGGGTAATATTGTTGTAAGCAATCTCACCGATTCCGGTGATATTCAGTTGGATGGCGCTGCCATCAAGCGGGATGCGCACATTGTTGACGATACCGCCCACTTCAACAGGAATGCCTTCTTCGCCCGTATCGGTCACAACGCTAAGGGTGTATTTCCCTTCGCTCAGGCCCAGCTCCTGCGGGTCAATAGTGAAGTCCACCTGCCCGGCGTCCTGTTTCCCCAGCTCAATTTTGTGCTCGGTGCCGGCCGCGTCTTTGACGATGACCGTCGTCACACCGGAAGCGTGATCCAGCGTCAGACGTCCGTTAATCGTCGTTTCGCCGTCAGAGTTGATCGCGTCGGTCTGCACCATCACATGCTGCCCGACCAGGTTGCCGGTGGTGAGCGTTTGCAGGTTGTCCATCAATACGGAACTGTTCGCCATCAGTTGCGACATGGTTTCCATTGACTGAACCTGCGCCAGCTGCGCCAGCTGGCTGACATACTCGGTGCCATCGGTAGGGTTCAGCGGGTCCTGATTCTGGATCTGCGCGACCAGAAGCTGCATGAACAGCGTGTTCATGCCGGCTGCGCTGCTGTTATTGTTGTTACTGGCAATGCTGCTATCCGACGTTCCTGTCTGGCTTCTGGTGGACGTGCCGTCTACATTCATCCTTATACCTCTCCGAGTCTCAGCAGACTTTGCTGCATGCTTTTAACACTGTTCAGAACATCAACATTGGTTTCGAAACCGCGCGACGCCGACATCATGTCCGCCATCTCCTCCACCACGTTGACATCCGGGTAGTAGACATAGCCATCCGTATTTGCCATCGGGTTATGCGGCTCATAACGCTGTACGGCATTGCCGGTTTCGACAACATCCATCACCTGGACGCGCGCGCCGGTTAACGCCCTGCTATTCATTAACTCATCATTCTTATAAACCGCAGCAAACACCGGACGACGGGCTTTATAGACGCCGTCTTCGGTGGCGGAGGCGGTTTCCGCATTAGCGAGGTTACTGGCGATGGTATTCAGACGAACGGTTTGCGCCGTCATCGCCGACCCCGAAACGCGATAAATATCGGTAAAAGCCATATTCCGTTATCACCTGCGTAGGATTACTTACCTTCAATGGCCTTTTTCAGGCCCGTGAATTTCATGTTTAAAAATGCCAGGCTCATCTGATAATCCTGGGTATTCTTCGCAAACTCAGCCTGCTCGACGTTCAGCGCAACGGTGTTGCCATCGGAAGAGGGCTGATAAGGCACGCGGTACATCTCTTGCGGCGCTGACGGATTCGAAAAACTCCACGATGAACGTTGCATCTCAGCGGCAAAATCAATATCTTTAGCCTGGAAATTGGGGGTATCGACGTTTGCCAGATTGGCTGACAGCAACTCTGCTCGGGAAAGTCGAAGCGCTACAGCCTGTGGATGAACGCCCAATGCTTTGTCAAAAGTAATACTCACAACTCACACCCTCGTGATGCTAAACCTGCAATGATCTGCTTTCCTGTATAGCAATATTCATGCCAAGGTTTTAACATCATGATTTTTAATGGCTTTATTGGTTTTATCCCTTCGCGGGTGAAGCGTTGTTTCCGCCCTGGAACGTTATCCTTCCTACTGATGCTTTTTACGGCGCTGCCATCCTTCGCCGCCCCGGAAAAAGTGCAGAGCGCGCGTAAGCAGGTCACTGCCGCCGTTCAACATCACGCAGCGCAAGCCCTTCGCCAGGAGGCCGGGCGCCGCAAGTGGCCCGAGTACCAGGCGAAGATGAACCTGTTTATCCCTTCCGACGTCTCCCGGTACGCTCCCTGCCCTGACGCGCTAACCGTGTCGCTGCCCGGCGGCGAACGCATCGATCTCAACCGCCTGCGTTTTGATGTGCGCTGTGAAGGGCCGCAAGGCTGGGATGTCGCCGTCACCGTCAAACCGGATGTCTATCTTCCGGTGGTGATCGCCAAAAATTCGCTGGAGCGCGGCCAGGTGTTATCCGCCAGCGACGTATCCATCAAAAAGCTCAACATCAGCAGCACGCGCGGCAACTACCTCACCGACCCGGATGAGGCCATTGGGCTGACCGTGAAGCGCCGCATTCGTGAACTACAGCCGATCACCCTGACGCAACTGGAATCTCCGGTGCTGGTTGAACGCGGTCAGCGCGTTCTGATGATCGCCGAACAGGGAGGCGTAGAGGCCCGTACGATGGGGGAAGCCATGAAAAAGGGACGTAAAGGCGAAATGATTAAGGTGAAAAATGAGAGCAGCGAGCGGGTGGTCAGCGCGATTGTCGCGGACGCTGGCGTCGTCAAAATGGTCTACGCCAGCGGAAACTAAAAATATTCATTCGCGGTTTAAGTTTTACCGGCAACAGGCCGCTCTTTAACGGTGAGGGCATCGGAAGTCCTCCTTCCGCAGGGCAGGATTCATCCGCAACCATAACGAAAAGATGAAAAAGAGGCGAAGCGATGAAAGTAGTAGCGAATCAATACAATCTGGCAACCGCAATCAACAAGAGCAGCGCCGCAGAACAGACCCGCACTGTCGCTCAGGAAGGCACGAAAATTGAGCGCAGCGCCGCGATCGATCCGGTACTGGGCGATGCGCAAACACAACTCTCTGCGCTGCCGGAAGTGGATATGGCGCGCGTAGCTGAAATGAAAGACGCTATCAGCAGCGGTAAAATCGCGGTTAACCTCGATTCGCTGACGGATGCGATGCAGAAGTATTTCCAGAGGTAATTATGACTAACGCCGCTCAGAGCGTTAAAACACTGATACAGGACATGGCCGAAGACCGTAAGCATTACCATGTCCTGAATGATTTACTCATACAGCAGCGCGACCACATTATTGCGCGCCGCGCCGCAGAGCTTGACGTGCTGAACGCGCAAATCATGGCGTGCTACCAGCACTTGTCGCAGCACAGTCAGCAACGTTATCGCCTGCTTGAACGGTTAGGCATTAACGCCAACGCGCAGGGCATGCAAACGCTCATTTCCCGCCTGCCTGCCGCCCACCAGCCTTCCGTTTCCGCTCTCTGGCAAAGTCTCCAGCAACAGGTCGCGCAATGTCAGGCCACCAATGAATACAACGCCATGCTGATGAATATGCAGCAGGAGATTCTGACCAATCTGTTGAATATCAGCGAACCCGAAAACTGGCTGTATCAGCAGGGGTAATGCACTGTAATTTATTGATTTGTAGCTTTGTTCCGTTTGCGTTCTATCCGTAATTTTCATCGAGGCCAATATTATGGGGCAATTACGACGCTTCAACCTTCCCCACCTGATTCGTCACTATCGTGTTACTCATGTGATTGAAACAGGTTTTGGTAAAGGTGCATCAAGTGTATATGCCTTACGCTCAGGTGCTGAAGAAGTTTATTCCTGTGAAATCTATAAACCGTTATTTGATGCCGCGCCAAAAATAGACAATCTGCATCTGTACAATGAAGACAGCCTGACATTTTTGTCCCATGAAGAAATTAAACGCACTCTTTTCATCAAGCGCGCCGTTGTTTTTCTGGATGCACACTTCCCCGGCGCGGATTTTAAATTCGAGGACTACCAGAGCAATAAATACAATGAGGAAACGCGCCTTCCTCTGCTCAATGAGTTACGCCAGCTAAAAGAATTTGCGGATAATGCGCTGATTATTATTGACGATAGCCGTATCTATCTTCGCGTCATGCATGAGGCCACCGGCTGCAAAGCGCTCCCTCCTCCCACAGAAGACGCTGAGAACGCGTTTCTGGAAGCGCTTGAGGCCTATAGCGGGACGCATATCATCAAACATTACCCCGATGACCAGGGCTACGTTGTACTTTGGCCTAAAAGCTGGCGAGAATTCGGCGTTAACACCCATATTCTGGCAGGAGACCGGACTGCCGCCCCCGTATTTCGAACGGGGATACCAGGAACAACCTGTATGTCAATTAACAGGAGATTGCTTGATGCGCGTTTCAGTACTCGCTGGCTGTCAGGAAAAGGTCTGGATATTGGCGGCGGCGATGACAGTATTACGTTGTATCAAAGTCTGTTTCCTTTAATCCAATCAATAACCGTATTCGATCTTCAACAAGGTGACGCGCAGTATTTAGCCAGAGTACCGGATAACGAATTTGATTTCGTTTATTCAGGGCATTGCCTGGAGCATGTTATGGACCCCTATGTCGCGCTGCCTCATTGGTTAAGGGTCGTAAAACCCGGCGGTCATCTGGTTTTAACCATTCCAGACGAAGATTTATACGAGCAAGGCGTTTGGCCATCAACCTTCAACGACGATCATAAACATACTTTTACGCCCTTTAAGCATCGGAGCTGGTCACCTGTTTCCGTCAACGTATTATCGTTATTACAAACCCTGCCAGGGAACTTTAGTATTGAGAAAATAGAGAGGCTGAATCATAGCCATTTAAAAGGTATGCCTCGATTCGATCAAACGCGGACGGCGTTTGCTGAATCCGCAATTGAGATAATCATCCAAAAGCTGAAATCATAGCAACAGGGAGAGTAGCCAATGAATCACCCTGTCGTATCGATTATTTTGCCGGTCTACAATGTCAGCGCATACCTTGAGCGCTGCCTTGATTCACTCGTTGCGCAGACCTGGCGGCATCTGGAAATTATCGCGGTTAATGACGGTTCGACAGATAACTCCCGGGATATTCTGGCGCGTTATCAGAGCCGTCTGCCGGGTATGCGTATTGTTGACCAGGAAAACAGAGGACTCGCCGAGGCCCGCAACGCCGCGTTAGCAAGCGCATCAGGTGAATATATTTATTGCCTGGACTCTGACGATCATATCGCTTCGGATGGTATCGAAACCATTGTGTGCGAAATGGAAAAGCATCACCTGGATGTCCTGTTTTTCTCCACCCATCTGGAATTTCACCTGCACCATATCAGCAACAATATGGTTTCCGGGTATTATCAACGGCCGCGTAATCTGATTAATAAAACATTTCATGCCGAAACGTTCTTTAATCACTGCATTACCGAACGCGCCCGAACAGGACACGGTTACTCCGTTGTGGTCTGGGGATATGCCTGGCGGCGAAAAACGTATGCTCATATGCGGTTTAAGACACCGTTTTTTGAGGATGAATACTTCACCACCGAATTGCTGCTCAGCGTGCCCGACGCAAAAGTAAGGTGCCTTGCCGACAGACTGTATTTCCATACCATTCGTAACGGCTCAATCACCACTTCCAGCAGCAAAGCAAAACGCGCGCTGGCTATCCTTGATACCTTCCGACTGCTGCTTCCCCGGGCCGGAAATATCAGCAATCCCCAAACCGTACAATGTTTAAACCGATATACGGGTATGCTATATCAGGATGCGATAATCCGTAATTTGCCCGAAACGCTGCCTTTATTTTCCGCACAGAAGATGATTCACTATCTGGCATCCATTTTTCATGAACTGTATGTAGACACGCCAACAGAGAATGGGCTTGTGTTGCTGCATGCCTTGATTAACCAAATTGCTCGCGACAGCAATATTATTGATGAGAGCGAATTCATCGCGCTATCAGGCAGAATTGAACTGGCGATAAAGAACAAAAGAAGAATATTAGCCGAAGGTTTTTAGTCTTCATACCACGCTATTTAGCAATACGATTGGCTATGCCGCATAGCCAATCGCTTTTACCAGATATTCCTTCAGGAACCGGCACGACAAGAAATAACGTTATTCCTGGAGCGATAAAACAAAACTGACCATTTGGGTATACAGCATCGCCGGTTCATATTGTCGCAGACAACGGAAAGGGGTTTTATGAACGCACCAGTTTGCAAATTCCTGAGTCGTCGGCACATCAAAAGGGCGTTTAAGCACGGTGGTGAAAATGACATCGTTCATCAGCAAACGCGCACATGGCCCATGGCTACAGGCGAGATCAATTCCCATACAACGCCAGCCCGCTTCCCCACGGCGAAACGGCAACCGGTGTTCCGCAGCCACGGTTGAATAGAGGGCTACCACAGGGATATCTGTTGCCGCCGCAAGCATGACCGGCCCTGAATCACAGGAAACCAGCATGTTCGCTCGCTGCATAAGCGCAACCGTTTCCAGCGCTGAAAAGCGGTCAATAGCATTGATAACCCCGGTCGGATACGCTTCCGCCATCGATTTTCCCGCCTCAGAGTTGTTATTGCTCCCAATGAACACAACTTGCCACCCCGTTTGCAGCCACATTTGCGCCAGCTCATGCCAGTTATTTTGCGGCCAGGTCCGGTTTGGGTGTCCAATATTAGGGTGCATTAATAACACCGGCGCGTTTTCTAATTTATGTTGCTGCCAGAACGCGTCAACGGCACTGTGGGCAGATTCTGGAATGACCAAATCGAGGTGTTTATCCGCTGCGGACGCCTCAAGCCCTGCCTGCGCGAGAAAAGCATCGATCATATGTAGCGGTCTGAGCGCATGGGCCCAATGCGTAAAGTCAAAGAGTCGCCCTTGCGCCTGCGCCCGCTGAATGCATTGATGCTGCTCCGCACTAAGAGAGTCCACCGGCCAGACCTCGCTGATATGCGGGCATGCCCGCGCCAGCGCGCTAAAGTGCGGCTGGCTCAACATAATGATGCTCGCGCCTGTTTTATTTTTGATGGCTCTGCACGCTGCCAGGAGATACAGGGTATCTCCCATTGCAGCGTTAAGGTGTAAATAAACAGTATCCATATGATTTATTACAACAGCGACAACCCGCACAGCAGGCTGTAGTCAGAGGTATGCGCCGCATTCGCGGAGAACGGATTCTGCTGCTGCCACCCCTTCAGCGCGTTAATCAGCAGCACGACATCATCCTGCGTCAGCGCTCCCTGTTCGCGGCGGATTGCGCACAGCATTTTGATCTGGAAGAACTGGTTGGCCAGCCCCAGTAGCGCCTCTCCGTAATTGGTGCATTGAATGCCGGGGAATACATCGTTATACAGTTGATAAATCAGCGCATTACGCAGGATGTGCGGCTGTTCATCAAACAGCGGAATGGTTGACCAGAGCGATTCCAGTTGCTGAAGACGATCCGCCAACCGCGCTGGCTGCATCACCGACAGCTCGCTCATTTTCAGCGCCACGCTCATTTTTTCAGTCAGCGGCAGATTCAGATTCAGGCGTACCCGGCCCATCTCTTTTAGCGCGGCAATGCGGTTTTCAGCAATCGGAGGCAACAGCGCAAACTGCTGTGTCAGCACGCCCTGCTCTGCCAGCATCGCCAGTTGCTCTCCCATAGAGGACAGCAGGGCCGGATCGTGCTCGCCGCCGTCCAGATACTGCTGCGCCTTACTCAGCAAAACGCCGATCGCATACAGGCTGCCTTCCAGCGACAGCGCAGGATGTACCGCCAGGTTAATACATTGCTGGTTCAGGGTTTCGCTCCAGGCGGATAACTCATCTTCGCCCTGCGCCTCCCCTTGCGAGGTGTGCAGGATAAAGGCCTCCGGGTTAAGCAGCATCTCTCTGGCCGCCGCTTCACAGGTGATATCCAGACTTTCACGCTGCTGGTTTTTCAGCTTCACGCTAATACGCGGCCAGTTTTGCTGCGCATGCTGGCAAGCCGGGCACTGGCACGGGGTTTCTCGCGCATCAAAGCGTGACACAAATTCAGGTTGGTAATGTTCTATCAGTTCCATGTTTGCTCTCTCCAGGCGTATTCTGGCCTGCGGTTAGCGGTGTTTACGGAAAAACCAGTGCGTACAATCGATGATTTCGCCACTTTTAGGGTCCGGGTGATGTTGCAGGAAGGCAAAGCTCGGGCTGAATCCCAGCCACAAATCCCCCTTATTCATTAATGCCGCCCAGCAGCGATCCAGGCTTGCCGGATAGTCCATCGCCTGGCGATAGGCGTCCAGCAGGGCATCGTAATAACCTGCGTTAACGGCATACGCGCAGCCGCAGCCCGCGTTATAGATCCGCGCTACGCCCTTCAATGACTGGGTGAGCGTAAAGTTTTCATAGCGCCCGCCGAGCAGAAGCACCTGCCAGTTAAGCTGGTTCAGGCCATTCAGCAGCTTGTTGATGTCGTTAACGGCGTTCTCTTTTTTGACGAACTGCACGTCGGCATCCAGCAGCAGCACATTTTTCCAGCCTTCTTTCTGCGCCCGCTCAAGCACCTGGCAGTGCGTTGCCAGTTCCGCCCGTTCCGCCGACGCCTCCGCGTTTTTCGCTACCGGCCAGATCTGTTCGCCGCGCAGGCCAAAATCCAGTAAAGCCTCGCAGCGACGGGCCAGCTCCGCCTCTTTTGCCGGGTCGTAGAGCACCGCCACCTTTTCAAAAGCCTGCCAGTTCACCTGAACATTTAGCGGCGCATGACTCAGTCGACGGTAGTGCGCCAGCAAGTTCGCGTCATCGACAATGTCTTCCAGCGTCAGATCCACCGGCGTGGAGCTGCCCATGATGAAATCTTTGTCATAGGTATTGCTGCTGTGCGAAATACAGAGAATGGCACGCTTCGGATCTATCTGGTGAACCGGCGTGGTAAAGCCTTTCAGGAATCCCGTTTCTTCCGCTTTTGTCGCATCGTCGTCATAACGATTTTTTTTCAACAAATTGCGGTGATACCCAAAAGTGCCGTTCAGAGCATGTCTCGGCCCGAAAGGGTGCGTGATATAGATTTTGTCCAGATGGCTGTACCAGATATAAATCTGATCGCTGCCGGAGAACAACGCGTTGCTGGCCTGCATCTGCGCCACCTGCCAGGAAATTTTATCCGGCGGGTAATAATCGTCATCGTCAAAACACAGGATGTACTCTCCCTGCGCCATCGCATTGAGCATGTTACGTTTTTGCCCCAGTACCAGACGCGCTTCACTGTGAACATAACGCACGTTGGGCTGCGACGGGTCCGTCATCATCTCGATCAGATCGGCATTGCTGACCGGAGAATCATCCAGAATAATCAGTTCGCGTTTGTCGGCCGGATAGTCCTGGTACTGCCAGATATACAGCAGATACGGCAGGAACTCGCGTCGGTTATACGTCGGGCAGACGACGCTAACGAACGGCGTGCTGTGAACGCGTGCCGTCTGCTGACGGTGAATCAGCGTCCCCATCAGAGAACGCGAAGACGTTTTCGGGAAACCCGGTTTGTTTCTTTTCATAGCGCTTATCGTTGACGAATCAGACGTTGTTGACGCAGCCAGCACTGGGCAGAGAGTGAATCGGTCATTTTCTGTTCCCGACGGTTGATTTCAGCCTGCCGGTCAGCGCGTTTAGCGTCGAGAACCAGCTCAATGCTTTTTTCCCGCTTCGCCTCCGCCAGCAGGTTGCCCTGAATTTTTTGCGCTTCCAGGCGCGCCAGCGCCTGCTCCTGTTTTTGCCAGTCGATAATGCGTTGAATGTTATGTTTATATTTCGACTGGTTAATCATCATGGCCGCACTGTTGGCGCTCTGGGACACCAGACCCGCAGCAAGCGACGTCAGCGTATCGATATTTTTCTCAAACCGTTGGCACAGCTGGTTTTGCGATGCCAGCTTCGTGCTTAAGTCTTCTACCGCGCGGGTGCGCAGCAGGTGAAGTTGCTCAAGCGTAGAAATCAGTTTGCTCATCGTGCATTACCCTGCCTGCGCCAGGGCGCACAGATCGCTGATTGTCGGCTCAAGCAGCGCGGCATCCTGGACTTCCTGTTGTAAGAATTGATTGATCGCGGGCGAAAGGCGTACCGCTCTGTCTGCCAGCGGATCGGCGCCTGCAACGTATCCCCCCAGCGGGATCAGCGGTTTAATACTTTGGTATTCGGCATACAGCTGTTTCAGCGTGCGGGCGGCGAGCTGGTGCTCACGCTCCGTCACCTGACTCATACAGCGGCTGATAGACTGGCCGACATCAATCGCCGGATAATGCCCGGCCTCGGCAAGGTGGCGCGAAAGCACGATATGCCCGTCAAGCACCGCGCGGGCGCAGTCCACAATCGGATCTTGCTGATCGTCCCCTTCCGCCAGCACCGTATAGATCGCGGTCATCGATCCCTCGCTTTCGCTGTTTCCGGCGCTTTCAACCAGCCGCGGGATCATCCCAAACGCCGACGGCGGATAGCCTTTGGTCGCAGGCGGTTCGCCAAGCGACAGGGCGATTTCACGCTGCGCCATCGCGTAACGCGTGAGGGAATCCACCAGCAGCAGAACGTCTTTCCCTTTATCGCGGTAATAGCCGGCAATGGTGTGGCATAACTCGGTGGCTTTAATGCGCATCAGCGGCGATTCATCCGCTGGCGCGGCGACAATCACCGACTTCGCCAGCCCTTCAGCCTGCAAAGCATTTTCAATAAACTCTTTGACTTCACGGCCTCGCTCACCGATCAGCCCTACCACCACGACTTCCGCCCGGGTGTAACGCGTGATCATGCCGAGCAGAACGCTTTTACCGACGCCGCTGCCCGCCATCAGCCCGACGCGCTGGCCTTTACCGATAGTCAGCAAGCCGTTGATGGCGCGAACGCCAACGTCCAGCGGCGCATGAACAGGCTGACGCTTAAGCGGATGCACCTGCGGAAGCTGCTGTGCTAACAGCGTATCGCCACCGAGCTTTCCTTTATTATCAAGGGGTTCGCCAAGACCGTTTACCACGCGTCCCAGCCACTGATCGCCGATCATAACCCCTTCAGTTTTGCCTGCGGGAAACACGCGGGCGCCAGCGATCAGGCCAGAGGGATGCTTGAAGGGCATCAGGTAGGTCACGTCACGATCAAAGCCAACCACCTGCGCATCCATCATCTCCTGATCGACGCTTTCAACATGGCACATCTGCCCTACCGCCAGACGACAACCGACGCACTCCAGCAGAATGCCGTTGACCCTGACCAACCGCCCGGCGACGCGCGCCAGATCGATCTGCTCGATAGAGCGCAGCGCCTCTTCAAAATCAAGGCTGCTCATGCGGCGATTCCGGCAGCAAACTGTTTTTCAGTACATCTACGCACTGATCGAGACGGTGCTGACAGCCCACATCCATCTCCGTGGTATCGGTGATAACGCGGCACTCTCCCGGCTCCAGAGAAGGATCGGCAACCAGTCCCCACTCACGCGCTTTCTCCGGTTCGGCCTCGCTGATGCGCATAAATTCTTCGCTGTTTAGCTGAACACGTACCTGCTCCGGCTGATGCGGCAGGCTGGTCAACGCCTCTTCCACCAGCGCCAGCAGTTGCGTCGGGTGCAACGCCAGTTCACAGCGGATCACCTGGCGGGTCACTTTTTCCACCAGTTGCAGCAACTCTTCGCGGCGACGCTGCTCGTAACGCTCCAGGTAGTTCTGCACCTCTGCGGTCAGGCGCTCAAACGGGGCGGCGGCGTCCAGGAACTGTTGACGCGCCTGCTGTTTACCTTCAATCAGCCCTTTGCGCATCCCTTCGTCAAAACCAAGACGAATGCCTTCCTGGTAGCCCTCTTCCCGGCCTTCTTCCATCCCCTGGGCAAACCCCCGGTTCATCCCTTCCTGGAACCCCTCTTTTACCTGTAACTGGTAGTCGGCGGGGTCCAGCGTCGGTGCGGCGTCTTCATCAGCGACAACACCGGCAGGCATCCTGCGATTACGCAGGGGCGGGAAGCGGTATAAGCGCGGCTTAACCACCGCCTGGCGGCTGGCGGTCAGGGCATCCAGCGGTAAACTCCGTTTCTTGAACATGGTTTACTCCACCGTCTGCTCGGCAAACAGTTGCACCTGAATTTCACCTTCTTCAGCCAGCTGGCGCACAACCTGCATGATCTCTTTGCGCACCTGCTCTATACGGCTGATCGGCACTGGCCCCAGGCGGGTCGTGGTGCTTTGCAGCAGCGTGACCTGGCGTTTTGGCATCACGTTAAAGATGGCCTGACGCAGAACCGGCTCCGTCCCTTTCAGGGCTACCGCCCACTCTTCGATCGGGATTTCATCCATCAGACGCTGCAACGTCACCGGCGTCTGACGACTGAGAATGTAGAACTCGTACATCTCGTCTTTCAGATCTTCGACCACTTTCTCGTCGCGCTCGCGCAGTTGATCCAGCAGCTGTTGCTGATTGCTGGGGATACGGTTAACGATGTTGGCGGCATGTTTGAGGCCAATCACTTTTGAACCATGCTCGGAAAGCACCGCGACGCCGCGATCGATCAGTCTGTCCAGTTCGTCGATAACGTCACGGTTGATGTCGTCCAGACGCGCGACGCGATAGATAATTTCATCCTGCCGTTCTTGCGGCAGAACGCTTAACACGCTGGCGGCAATATCCGGTGGCAGGAAGGCGAGAAAAACGGCCTGGAGCTGGAGATGTTCCTGCTCAATCAATGCCGCCAGCTGTGGGATATCGACCCATTGCAGGCGTGCCATACGGTAGCGAATTTCATCGCCGTAGATACCGTTGATCACGCTGCGGGCAATCTCACCGCCCAACGCTTTTTCCAGAATGCTGCGCAGATACGTGCGTGAGGCGCCGTTGATCCCGCTTTGTTCGCGGTAATCAGAGAAAAAATTGTTCATTGCCAGACGCGCCTGATGCACCTTCACATCATGGAGACGCGCCATCGTTTCGCTCAACAACATAACCTCTTCGCGGTTCAGCTTCTGCATCACCTGCGCGGCGGCCTCTTCGCCTACGCTCATCAGCAGGATCGCCGCCTGCTCCAGACGGCTGCGCCCGGCTGAGGCTGAGTGGTTTTTATCATTCCGGCTTACTGTTGCTTCGGTCATTGCTGTTGATCCATTGTTTCAGTACTTCTGCTACGCGCTCGGTTTCGCTCTGGGCCAACAGCTGGAGGAATTCCACTTTGGCTTCCAGGCCGGAGCTTTGCGGCGGCAGCAGATCTTCATTATTGTTGAACGCCGCTTTCGACAGGCTGGCGAACTCGTCATCGTTCATCACCACCCCATTGTCAGGCGCTTCCAGCTCTTTCTTCGTCGCCTCGCCATCAAGGGTGATCGGGTCGCGACGTCCAAAGCGCTGTACCAGCGGGCGAACGCCAAACAGCAATGTCAGCAAGGCCAGCAGCCCAATTCCGCCATTCTGTCCCCAGTACTGCATGGAAGGGTCCTGCCACCATTTCAGGTCTGGCATGACATCGTCTGCCGGGGCCGTGAAGGTCAGAACATCCAGCGTTAAGGCATCGCCGCGCGCTTTTTCGATACCCGCCGCGCTTTCCACCAGGCGCGTCATCGACGTCAGTTGTTCCGGCGTAATTTTCGCCAGCGCAGGAGCGGCCTGGTTCAGCACCACCGCGACACTCAGTTTTTCCAGCTTGTAACCCGGGTGGCGGATATGGCGAATATCACGATCAAACGCGTACTTACGCTGTTCCTGACTGCGGCTGGAAAGCGAGCGCGGATCGGTGTTATTCGCGGCGTTTGCAGCGGGCGGATTGCCCTCCGCCGGGTTGGCGGGAGTCTGCGGCGTCGGGTTGACCGGACGGTTACTCAGCGAGCCGGGAATGCCAAACGCCATTTCATTGGTGGTGTTTTCCTGGCTCAGTTGTTCATCGCTGACGCGCGGATCTTTACCCAGCCGTTCCTGAGTCTCTTCCACACGGCTTAAATCTACGGTCGGCGCGACGCTGATACGGAAGTTGCCCGGCCCCACTAACGACGTCAGCAGGCTGGTGATATTTTTCGTGGTATCCTCGCGAATGCGCTGCATGACGTCATCGCCCATGCGCTTGCTCGTCATGCCGCCATCCGGGCCTTCGATGCCGTCAGACAACAAATTACCGCTCTGATCGACCACCCGCACCGCGCCAGGTTGCATACCCGGTACGCTTCCGGCCACCAGTTGAATGACAGAAGCGACCTGCTGCTCATCCAGTTTTCTGCCATAGTGCAGTTGCACCATGACCGATGCGCTGCTGGTCGGTTTGTTGGTCAATACAAAGGAGCTGGACTCGTTAAGCCCAAGATGGACGCGCGCGTTTTCCACGGGGTCCAGCGCCATAATGCTCTTCGCCAGTTCCCCTTCCAGGCTGCGTTTGTAACGGACATTCTGAATAAACTGGCTGCTGCCGAGCATCTCTTCTTTGTCCATCAACTCGTAGCCATCGGGCGTCGCCGCGCTGATGCCTTTTGCCGCCAGCGCCATTCGCGCCTGCGGCAGTTTGCTTTCGCTCACCAGAATCTGGCCATTGTCCGGGTTAATGCGGTAAGCGATGTTTTCTGCCCCCAGAACGTCCACCACCTGTGACACCGGCAGATGTTCCTGCGAACCATAGAGCGCGACATAACCCTGATTGCGGTTCCACAGCGACAGAATAATCGCGGCCGCCAGCACCACGCCGCCCACAATCGCCATGAGCTGGGGCTTATTCAGACCGGATGGCACCGACACGGAAGGGAGACGACTTTTAATCTTAGTAAGCACGGTTAAAACCTTAGAGCGGAATATTCATTACTTCGTCCAGTGCCGTGGTGAGCTTATTACGCACCTGCATCATGGCCGAAAAAGCCACGCTGGCTTTCTGACTTTCGATCATCGCACCGGCTAAGTCGTCGCTCAGCCCCATATCAATCGCTTTTTGCTTTGCGCCTGCGCTGTGTTGAATCGCATCGACGTTATCGATAGCGTTATTCAGCGCGCCCGCAAAGGAAATCGGTTCACTGACGCCAAACGCGTTGCTGGCGGGAGCAATAGTTAAAGAGGCGTCAACCGAACCGGCTGACGCTAATGAAGCGGTTTGCTGCATTCTGTTCAGCAACGCCTGGTGTGTCGTGTTAATGCCTGCGGCAGTAATCTTATCCATTCATCAATCCTTCCTGGCCTCAGGAATAACATTCAATATCAATACCCTCGTCGCGCATGGAGGCGAGACGATAACGTAGAGCGCGTGGGGTGATGCCTAAAAACTCTGCGGTTTTGGATTTGTTGCCTTTATGGCGTTTAAGCAGATCGATGATGTACTGGTATTCCGCCAGCCGTCCGTGCAGTTTGACATCGCGGATCGACGGGTTGCCCGTCTCCTGCTCGCGATAGGCAGGCATCATTTCGATAACCGCCGCTTCAGGCTGGGAAGCGCGAACGGCCAGGCCAAAGTCGGCGGCGTGAATCTCTTCGCCGTTGCACAAAATCATGCCGCGCTGAATCACATTCTCCAGTTCACGGACATTACCCGGCCAGTCGTATCTGAGCAGGACGGTACGCGCCTCATCGCTCAGACGCAGATCGCCTTTATGAAAAGCGCGGTATTTAGTGATAAAACGCTGGGCCAATGGCAGGATGTCCTGCCTGCGTTCACGCAGCGGCGTAATATGAATAGGCACGACGGAAATACGGTAGAAAAGATCCTGGCGGAAACGGCCTTCGGCAATTTCCTGCTGCAAATCTTTATTTGTAGAAGCGATCAGGCGAATATCCAACGGAATACGCTTATGGCTTCCCAGACGTTCAACTTCCTGCTCTTGCAATACGCGCAGTAATTTTGCCTGCAACGCCAACGGCATATCGCCAATCTCATCAAGCAGCAGCGTGCCGCCATTAGCCTGCTCAAATTTACCGGCGACGCTCGCAACAGCGCCGGTAAACGCGCCTTTCTCGTAACCAAATAAAATGGCTTCCAGCATACTCTCTGGAATAGCTGCACAGTTAACGCCGACATACGGGGCGTCACTGCCGCAGGCATTCTCGTGAATGTATTTGGCGATACACTCTTTCCCTGTTCCCGTTTCGCCCGTAATCAGTACTGATACATTATACTTAGCAACGCGACGCGCTAACGACATTACGCTAACGCTGGCAGGAGAAACGGCGATAAAGCCATTTCTATTACGATCTTCGCATTCAATGATAATACTCATTTAGGTGTACCAACAGAAAAAACAAAATAAGAAATATGCTGTTCAGCCATTATTCAAAGCATCTTTTAAAAACATCACAAACCCAGTTTGTTAATGGGTCTTTATAAGATGTTAATAAAAATAAACAGTTTTTTAACTCATGAATCAGGCAACTTTCATAAAGTAAAGGCAGTATACGTAGCGAATAGGAATTGTCTTGTTTTTAATGGGTATTAAAATATTAATCTATAAAAATCAATAAATTAAAAAAGTTATTAATGAGAAAATTCCTAGAGAAATAATGGATTAATAACCCCTGGATGCTTGCAATAGCAGGGTTAAGATTGTCTAATCTACATCCTGACGTAATGTGTGAGAGTTTTCGACAGCGACGTTTCTTCTGTGTTGTTCAAGAGCGACACATAATTTTTAAAACTCAAATACCTCCAGGAAATTTTACGGTTCACGCTACACAACAACCAAAAAGTGGCGTTATTTTTCATCTAAACTTTTGGTAACCCGGAATAATCATGAACCCTGCATCACAGCGAGTCAGAATTCATCAGAGAAAGGATTTACCTTCTCTGGTAAAGCTCGACACCAGTAAACTCGGTCGGCCGTGGCACAAGTTACCCAAGTTGATGAATGACAGTTTTGACATACTTGATGCACGCCTGAGCATTTATTTTCTGAAGAAACTCCGTGTTAATGCCGCGTTGAAGTCGATGACCTTCGCAATCGACCAGCAATATAAGAATGCGCAGGTTTTTTCGACGCCTTACGGAAATGTCGCCTTTGTTATTGATCGCATCTTATTGCTGAACATCCTTCATGATTATTACGGTTTAAGTAAAGACAGCAGCCATGTTGCGCCAGATGAATCGTTGCGCGTGACAAAAACAGAAGAACGCCTGAGAAGTAAACTGGGTCAGGAACTCACGCAACTGGTGATTTGCAAAGAAACCTTTGGCGAAAATCTCGATATTAAGGTCGATTATTCAACGGTCATTAGCCACTGGTCCTGGTGCATTACCTTTACCCTCGAAGGGTACGATCACGGCTCTTTTACCATTCTGCTCGATCACCACCATGTTGATCAGATGCTGGCGATACTCCGTTCGCCAGATGCGACCGATAGCCGCGCCGTGAAAAGCGTGCCGCTGAGCCCTGCGCAGATAGAACGGTTGTTCGACAGTCTGCCGTTAAAACTGAGCGGGCGTCTGGCCAGCCTGAACCTGACCGTCGCCCAGATTTCCGATATTAAACCCGGGGATATCATCCCCATCGCCATTAACGAACCTTTACCGGTATTTATCGGCAAAGAACAGATTTTTGAGGCTGCTATCGTTGAAGATCGTAGCAAGCTGTTTTTGTGCGATATCTATGATAAGACAACCGAGAAGCAATATGAGTGATTTGCAACACGAGCTAAGCCAGTCTCTTGACCTGGATGACCTGAACCTTAGCGATATGACGCAGGAAGACACCGTCGAAGGGAATATCCGCCTGGATTTGCAGCCTGAAACGCGCAACACCGCGATGACGGATATCCGTAAAATGGCGCTGTTTAGCCGCATTCCCGTGACGCTGACGCTGGAAGTCGCTTCCGTAAATATCTCGCTTGCTGAATTAATGTCAGTCAACAGCGATTCGGTGGTCGAACTGGACAAGATGGCGGGCGAGCCGCTGGACATTAAAGTGAACGGCATTCTGTTTGGTAAAGCAGAAGTGGTGGTGCTCAACGATAAATACGGCCTGCGAATCATTGAATTCAACGCCAAAGAACTCGGTGAGCTCACGCGATGAACCGCTTGTTTAACAGAAGCGGCATCGCTCTGCTGCTCCTGGGTCTGCTTGTCGCACAACCGGCACTGGCTGCAAATGGCGACATTACCCTCTTTAGCACCGCCGCCAACGGCGCAGGTCAGGATTACAACGTTAAAATTGAGATCCTGATCCTGATGACCCTGCTCGGCTTATTGCCGATCATGGTGCTGATGATGACCTGTTTCACCCGCTTCATTATCGTTCTGGCGATTCTGCGCCAGGCGCTCGGGCTGCAACAAAGTCCACCCAATAAAATTCTTACCGGGATTGCGCTGGCGCTGACATTGCTGGTGATGCGCCCGGTCTGGACCACGATTTATACTGACGCCATTGACCCTTTTCAAAAAGATGAAATCACGCTGAAACAGGCGCTGGCGAAGGCGGAAGTGCCGCTGAAGAACTACATGCTGGCCCAGACGAACAATAAAGCGATGGCGCAAATGATGAGCATCGCCGGGATCGAGGGCGATGCGCGCGAGCAGGATCTCACGATCGTGACTCCGGCCTATCTGCTGAGCGAACTGAAAACCGCCTTCCAGATCGGCTTTATGATCTATATCCCCTTCCTGGTGATCGACCTGATTGTCGCCAGTATCCTGATGGCGATGGGGATGATGATGCTCTCGCCGCTGATCGTCTCGCTGCCCTTTAAGCTGATGCTGTTCGTCCTGTGCGATGGCTGGACATTGATCGTCGGTACGCTGGCCTCCAGCGTTCAGGGTCTTTAGCGATGATGAACATGGACACGGCAGGCGACATCATGGCGACCGGCATCCATCTGGTGCTGCTGATTTCCGCCGTCGCCATTATTCCCAGCCTGATTGTCGGGCTGTGCGTCAGTATTTTTCAGGCCACCACGCAAATTAACGAACAGACGCTGAGCTTTCTGCCGCGACTGGTCGTCACCCTGGGCGTGCTGATCTTCGCCGGTAAGTGGATGCTGACGCAACTGGTGGATTTTACGATCCAGATCTTTCACCAGGCGGCGGCGCTGGTCGGTTAAGCGGCGATGGGAATCGATATACAGGCGCTGTTCACGCCGCTGATGGCTCTGGTGCTGCCCTTTTTCCGCATCCTGGCGTTTTTGCAGTTCGCGCCCGTGCTGGACAACCGGGCTTTTTCCCGTCGCATTAAGATTGCCGCAGCGCTGGCGCTGTCGATCATTATCACCCCTATGCTGCCCAATAATGTTGTGCTCAGCGAACTGCTTTCGATGCGCACCGTCTTGCTGATCGGCGAGCAGCTCCTGTGGGGATTCCTGTTCGGCATGGCGCTCCAGCTCGTCTTTGTCACGCTGCAAACCGCCGGGCATATTCTGTCGATGAACATGGGGCTGGGGATGGCGATGATGAACGACCCGGTCAACGGCAGCTCCACTACGGTGATTTCGCAGATCATTTATGTTTTCTGCGCACTGCTCTTTTTCATCATGGATGGACACCTGCTGCTGGTCACGATTCTGTTCAAAGGCTTTAGCTACTGGCCTATTGGTCAGGCGATTAACCAGCCAACGCTGACGCTGATTGTTCAGGGACTGGGCTGGATTATGGCATCCGCGACGCTTATCGCGCTGCCAACGACGTTCGTCATGCTGATTGTGCAGGGCGGATTTGGCCTGTTAAACCGCGTTTCACCGACGCTGAACCTTTTCTCGCTGGGTTTTCCGATCAGTATGCTGTTTGGGTTGCTCTGTATCTCGATGATGGTGACCAACATTCCTGATCACTATCTCAATCTCACCAATGAAATACTGGCGAAGCTCGACGCCATAAGGGTGCCGTAATGTCCTCCAGCGGCGACAAAAGCGAAAAACCCACCCCCGGAAAACTGCGCAAAGCGCGTGAAAAAGGCGACCTCCCGCGCTCAAAAGATCTGACGATGGCGGCGGGACTGCTGGCGTCGTTTTTCACCCTCGCCGCATTTCTGCCCTATTACCAGCAGTTAATCCGTGAATCGTTTGCCGCTGTCGGTGAAATGGCGGGCAGGCTCGACGATCCCACGGCGCTGAATCAGTTTATGCTGCTGAACGTCTGGGTTGTACTGCGCTTTATCGCAACGCTGATTCCGATTCCGCTGTGCTGCATAGTGGCAAGCCTGGTGCCTGGCGGCTGGATTTTTACCCCCACAAAACTGAAGCCGGATTTTAAAAAGCTCAGCCCCATCAGCGGCATCAAGCGGATGTTTTCCGCCAGCCACTACACGGAAGTCGGCAAAATGCTGCTCAAGTGCGGCATTATTCTTACCGTGTTGTACATGATGGTGCATGACTCCATGCACGCTCTGCTGCACCTGCAACAGCTTTATCTTCGTCAGGCGATCGGACAAGGGTTTGCCATTTTTCGTCACGTCTTCAGCTACTTCATCGCCGTTATCGTCATTTTCGCCCTGCTGGATGTACCGCTCAGTAAGTTCATGTTCACCAAAAAAATGCGCATGACCAAACAGGAAGTGAAAGAAGAGTATAAAAACAACGACGGTAATCCACAGATTAAAGGACGCATCCGCCAGCTTCAGCGTCAGATGGCGATGGGGCAAATCGCGCGAACCGTACCAACGGCAGACGTTATCATCACCAACCCGACGCATTACGCCGTTGCGCTGAAATATGATCCACAGCGTGCCGAAGCCCCTTACATCGTTGCTAAAGGAATCGACGATGTTGCGCTCTGGATCCGTGAAGTGGGCGCTAATCACAATATCGAGGTGGTGGAATTTCCGCCGCTGGCGCGGGCAGTTTATTACACCACCCGCGTTAACCAACAGATTCCCACGCAGCTTTTCCGCGCTATTGCCCACGTACTGACCTACGTCATGCAATTAAAATCCTGGCGCGAAGGCAACGTAGAACAAAAGCCCCGCCTGAACAGGCAAATCAACATTCCTCAAGAGGTACTGAAAGCCAATGGCGAACAGTAAATTGCGCAACGCGCTGAGCGTGCTCCGTCAGGGGCAAGTCGGTGTGCCTATTCTGCTTCTCTGCGTGCTGGCAATGGTTATTCTGCCGTTGTCGCCGCTGATGCTGGATATTCTGTTTACCTTTAATATCGTCCTGGCGGTCATCGTGCTGCTGGTATCGGTGAATATGCAGCGTCCGCTGGACTTTGCGATTTTCCCGACGCTGTTGCTGATCACGACGTTAATGCGTCTGACGCTGAACGTCGCCTCTACCCGCGTGGTGTTGCTGCACGGTCATGAAGGCGAAGGCGCGGCGGGTAAGGTCATTGAAGCCTTTGGTCAGGTGGTCATCGGCGGCGATTTCGTCGTCGGTTTCGTGGTGTTTATCATCCTGATGATCATCAACTTCGTGGTGGTCACCAAAGGGGCGGAACGTATTTCCGAGGTTTCCGCGCGCTTTACCCTGGATGCGTTGCCGGGCAAACAGATGGCTATCGACGCCGATCTGAACGCGGGTCTGATTAACCAGCAGCAGGCCCGAAACCGCCGACAGGAAGTATCGAAAGAAGCAGACTTCTACGGTGCGATGGACGGCGCGTCGAAGTTTGTTCGCGGTGACGCCATCGCCGGGATCATGGTGCTGATCATCAACGTGATCGGCGGTATCTGTATCGGTATTTTTAAATACGATCTCGATGCCAGCCACGCGTTCCGCCAGTACGTACTGCTGACCATTGGTGACGGTCTGGTCGCCCAGATCCCGTCGCTGCTGCTGGCGACTGCCGCAGCGATTATCGTGACCCGCGTCAGCGAAGGCAATGACGTCAGCGATGAGATTAAAATCCAGCTTCTCTCTCGCCCGAAGGTGCTCTATACCGCCGCTTTCGTGATGTTTATTCTCGCGATTGTGCCGGGAATGCCGCACATCGCCTTCCTGAGCTTCACCGCCCTGCTGCTGTTTGCCGCCTGGCGGCAGAGCAAAGCGGTGCAGCCCGCCCAGGAAGAGACGGATATGGAGGCCATCACCGAAGCCATCGCGCCGGATGCGACGCCAGGCGTTTCCTGGGAAAGCATTCCATTGGTGGAGCCCATTGGCCTGAATCTCGGCTATAAACTGGTCACGCTGGTGGATGAGTCGAAGGGCAGTCCGTTGTCACAACGTATACGCGGCGTTCGCCAGGTCATTTCCGAGCACTGCGGCGTACTGCTGCCGGAGATCCGCATCCGGGAAAACTTCCGCCTGAAACCGGCGCAATACGCGATTCATATCAACGGCATTCGTACCGCGCTCGGCGAAGTCCAGGCTGAAAAACTGATGGCGATTCCCGGCACTGAATTGTACGGGGAGATCAACGGCATACTGGATACCGACCCCGCTTACGGCATGGCGATTGTCTGGATCGACCCGGAACAAAAGGCGAAAGCGCTGAATCTTGGTTATCAGGTGGTTGACTGCGCGAGCGTGGTGGCGACGCACGTCAACAAGGTCGCCCGCGAACATCTGCCAGATCTGTTTAACTATGACGATATTACCCACCTGCATGCGCGCCTGGCGCTCCAGGCGCCAAAGCTGGCGGAGGATTTAAATGCCGCGTTTAACTACAGTCTGCTGCTGCGCATTTATCGCCAGTTATTGCTGGAGCAGATTTCACTGAAGGATATCGTCACCATCGCGTCCACATTGCTGGAAAGCGTCACCGTGACGAAAGATCCCGTGCTGCTGACCTCCGACGTGCGCTATGCTCTGCGCCGCGCCATCGTTCACACCATTAACGGCGATCGTCAACAACTCGCGGCCTACACCATCGACAGCCAGCTGGAGAATATGCTGCTGGGCGCGCTCAACCAGGCGCAGCAGGCCGGAAAAGTGGCGCTGGATAGCTTCCCTGTCGATCCGAACATTCTGACTCAGTTGCAGACGACAATGCCGATGATTTACGAGCAGATGAAGGCGAAAGGGCTGCCGCCGCTGCTGCTGGTAACGCCGCAGCTACGTCCGGTGATCTCCCGCTATGGCCGACTGTTCGCCAGCGGGCTGCATATTCTTTCTTATAATGAAGTACCGGATGACGCGGATCTGAACGTCGTAGGGACGCTGGCATAACCGGCAGGAGATCGACAAAGGAGATCGCGATGACGATCTCCTTTCCCATAACGACAGGTTTTATTGATCCAGGTAACGCAGTTTCCAGCCAGCGAGCGTACGCGGCATTTTCTTGATATCGTTACCTCTGGTGCTGAAGTAGTACAACTGCATTTTTCCGGCGCTGTCGCGTTCTACCCTCGCCGCCCAGATATTGCTTTGCGTGTACATAATAATGGCCGTATGGTTGTTCGCCGCGCCACGCACCCACATAGAGACGACCGTTGCGCCGATGTTATCTATATCATCCTGATAAATGTAAACGTTGGCGGTATCCACAAACTTCTGGTAATCATCCCCCACCAGCGCGCGGAAGCGCTCATCCATTTTGGGGTCGGAGAAAATTCCCAGCGAGTACAGCGTCGCCTTCGGGCGAGGATCGTGATCCGAGCGCAGATAACGCCCATCAATAAATGCCCCCGTCGGCATCGAAATCCGGCATCCCCAGTCCGCGTTGCTGTAGACCTGAAGCGCGCCGCTTTTACGGGGGATAAACAGCAGTTTGCAATTACTGGTATCGGCAATACGTTCGACCAGCGCCATGCCGTACAGTTTTCGGGCTTCAGCCGTAAACTCATCTTTATTCAATCCCGACCAGACGCGAATATCCGTCGTGACTGACCATTCCGCGCTCCGGCTGAACTGGATCATTCCGCCACTTAAATTGGACACACTGGTGTTCCACCACAGCCCTTCCCAGTCAAAATCCGGGGCAACGTCTGAAATAGAACTGATGCCCTGATAGTAGGCGCGCTCAATGCAGCTGTCGGAGGTACACGCCTGTAGCGACTTTTCCCATTCCTGGTACTTCTTGTGAACCTGTTGAGAAGGGTTTCTGACCAACATCGTGTGATAGATAACCGTCATCGTGCTGTCCAGCCAATGAAGATTGTCGTTGTTACAAATGGTGTTTTCTAAAGGCATAGAAGCACGCTGACAGTTAACCGCATAAGCGCTGGCAGCGGAGAATGACACAAGGAGTATCAGACAGTTAATCAGGCGACCAATCATTATGAATAATCTTTAACCAATACAGGGGCTTATTTTGGCTAAATTATGTTTTATTTGCAATAAGTCACAAGATTTTATTCACATTATGAATAATCACCTCCCTGATTTAAGTTGTTGCCGGTAAATGTCGCTTGATAACAATATGTGTTCCTCATGGATTGTTAGGTTATGAAGATAGACAGTAGTAATTACATGCTTTCGACACTCTCCTCAGGTTCGTCACAAAACGATGCCAGTCGCAAACCTCTCGGCATCACGCGTAACAGCGGGCAGGCCAGTCCACAAAGCGGCTACTGGCAATTGTCCAGCACCGCGGTATCGGCTGTAGTGAACCTAAAAAAAGGGGAAATGATGCCTTATTATCAGGGCTCGCCCGTGCAATGGCAGTTAATTCAGTATGATTTAGGTAAAGAGACGCCAGTCTGAATCATCGCTATACAGCATAATTATTATGAGCGGTAATCTGTCACGCACTTGAGATAGCTTATCGTTCATATCACGCCCCCTCCCCCGCGCAGAGTCCTTCAGGATATAATTCCTATAATCAGTATGTTACGTGACAACCTGATAACCTCTGATAAAGCGGATAAAATTCGCGAATGAAAGTGGCCGGGAGAAGAAATAGCCCTGGAAGAAATCAACATTTTTAGATCGAAGATAATCAACCTGGTACTTATGCTCCACCCCTTCCGCAGTCGTTTGAATACGCATTCTTTGTGCCATCTCGACCACACAATCAACAAGCGGCGTATTTTTCCCTTCCGAAATCAGATTAATAAACATGCGACCTATTTTAATATTCTCTGGCCGCAGGTCAGTGATATAAGACAGGTTAGAAAATCCCGTGCCAAAGTCATCCAGCGACAGCCCGACATTATGAATCTTCATATAATCAATTTTATTGGAGATATCATCATTCACTTCGATCTCTCCACGCTCGGTGATTTCAAAAACAAGTTGCAGGTTCTGTTCGCGAAACACGCCTGAATACGTCCCGATGAATGAATAAAAAGAGTCCTTCACCAGATGAGCATGGCTGATGTTCAGGTTAAATTTAAAACCCGGTTTAAATACCGTGACCGAGCGTTGAATATCGATGACCACCAGATCCAGTAATCCTTTCGTCAGGTCGGCAATCAACCCGGCACGTTCTGCCACCGGGATAAAGATATCGGGAGAAACAGAACCCGCTTCACAATGTTGCCAGCGGGCCAGAACTTCCGCGCCAATCACGCGGTTTGTTTTGGCGCATACAATCGGCTGGTAGTAAGGCTGGATTTCATTTCTTCTGATGGCCACCGCAAGGTGATGAGGTAATGATGCCCGATGCGATAACAGTAACCAGAGCAATATGGATGATACGAGCGCACTGGCGATAATCATCGCAATATAGCGCCATGAGTGGGCGATCACGACCAGCGCATCCCCCAGTTCGGTTTTTCGCCAGGCAATCGTATAAAGTTTGTTATTACTTTCCGCTTTTATATAGTGTGAAAAATGCGACTCCTGCAAACTCCCCGGTTTAACGCCAGAGGCGGTTAAAATTTTATCGTTCATGCGTAAAACAATACGATCGCTGAACGCCATATTTTTGATGCGCTCAACAATAATGCGCACATCAGAAGCCGCAAATATTCTTCCCGCCGGATAAGAAACATAAAGCATCATGATGAAATCATGCGGAGAGGTGATCACCCGATCAACCCTTATGCCCTGCTGTAAAGAGAGAGCAGGACTCAGGGTGTACCCTTTGTTGTAGAGTAGCGAGGAACAATAAATCGTATTGCCCTGCGTAAAGTTAAGCGACTGAAGATGCGGGTAGCGTGTGGGGATAATATTGAGCTTTTTTTCCAGTGTCGTATTACAGGGCTGACCCAGTAACGGTTGCGCCTGCGCAATCGCCAGTCGGGCATCGCCTAATACTTTATCGACGACAAAAGCCAGACTTTTGACCTCAGATTGCAGCAGCGCCTGCTTACTTTGCTGTACGCTCGTTAACTCCAGCCACAGCACGCTGGCAAATACCAGAAAAAACAGAAAGACAGAAGCTGTAAGGATTCTTTTATCTGATTTTGTTATAAACCTTAAAGACATATCAGGTCGCTTCTTTTCTACTCAGGGCACTCTGTGTTCAGGCGACACAAAACCGGCCCGTCTTAAATGACAGCAATAACAAAGGATGGATACCCAATCTGCATGTAACGACGACGTTCTGCGATGCCAGAATAGTCACGCCATAAATTATTTTATCCGGTGACAGTCCTCGCGCCATACGGACAAAGCGTGAATACGCACCGCTGCTGTCGCGCACAGTGATTGATGGTAACAACGCCATTTCCCGGGCAATCAATTCGGTTATGAAAAGAGGCCCATAACGCATTGCTGTAGGGGAAAACGTGCAGGATTTTGATGTTTCTTTTTTTCCCGTTCGCCAGGACGCCTGAATCCTCCGGGGAGATAACGGAACCTGTGCGTAAAAAATAATCGCCCTTATACCACAGAATGAACTTAAGATTTTCCGCTCCGCTGGTCAGCGCAAAGGCGGTTCCCGTTGTCGGGCACACCAGGTTATTTTCGACGCTCCACTCCATAACAAACTCCTTTTGTTGTATGTTCGTCCATTAACGCCCTAAGAGAATTACTAATACTCTGCCTCATGTCTAACAGAAATAAGAAAAATCAAAAACCTTACGCTTGAACAGAAAACAAATACTTTATTTACACATTGACAAGGCGATCTGATTTGACTTAATGAAACATATCAGCTAACCCTGCATCTATTTTTTAAAATATCAACAGAATTTATAGCAATCATACAACATAAGATTTAAGTACAGGCCGGATTGTGTCGCAATGGTACTCAGGCAATTTGAGCAAAATAACAAATGAAGGAGTCTGATGTATGGACATAATATTTATTATCTCCTTAATCATAATTGGCTGCATCCTGGCGCTGTCTGGAGGATGGATACTCATTCTGAAAGCCGAAGCTAAAATAGAACAAAAAATAATGGATGGGCTGGAACTCAAAAGGAAAGAGGATCAGAATAATAAAATTCTGCAAAAATATGAGGAGCTGTTAGCAATGGAAATCGAATGGCATACGTATCGAATATCCACCATTGAGTTTTTCATTACAAAAGTGAAGAGTAAAAGCGCCACAGAAACGCCGATAACACAACCGACAATAAGCGGCGACAGCAAACTTTACTCCAAAATAAAAGCATTAATATCTATTTACTTTCCGCATCTACAGGATGATTATAATACGCTGTGTAAAGTTTCAAACTGCTCTATCTATTTTGACTTTATCTACGGCAGATGTACCAGCAGCAATAAAGTCATTACCACACTGACAGAAAAGCGAGCGCAATTTAAATCGCTGTCTACGGAATTTCAAAACAAAATCCGAAAAGAAGTCACCATTACATGATACGTGATTCGCACCCGATGCGGGGCTGAGTCACCGGCAAGGGAATCGCCCTGAAGATAGAGACTGGCGAAGAATGCAGCACATCGTCAGTCATCTCTTCAGGCTGTTTATCCCTTTACGAGGCAGCGCGTAATTGCAGGTCGGTCAGGCAAGTCTGACTGTCATTCGCGGTTTTAAACGAATAAGCCGCTTTTTTCCCCTCATGACTGATTTCAATCATCCCCTCAGTGTTACGCGGCAGCCATAACCCGATAAAGCCATTCTGATAACTTTTCATTTTCTTATGTATCAACACCGTACCGTTCCGATCTGTCACGTTCACATCAAACCAGCTGTCCGGCATTTCTCCCTGGCAACCTGAAAGACTGTGGTTAAAACAGGGATGGGTTTGATATTCATAAGGCGCCAGCGAGAGATAAAATTTCTCACCCAGCGGAAAGGTGTACGTTTCGCCATTCGCCGACAGTTTCAGATCCGTGCTGGTCACAGAAGCGGTATACGGTAAAGGACGCGCCTGAGGGTTTTGATCGATAGCATCCACCATTTGCTCAACCGATTTTCCCGCCAGCCCGCGTTCAGCCAAAAACGCCGTTTCCTGCGTCGATGCCATTGAGATATTACTTAGTGCAATAAATAATAATAAAGACTGAATGATTTTCGGCATAATTATTATCCTTGTACGAATTGTGTTTCACAATTATACGTCTTTTCAGGAAGAAGAAGACAGGCGCACATCAGGTAAAGTTTAGAAAAGATCTGTATGAGCGTGCTAAATAAGCAAAAAAATGAAAGACATGCAGTCTAATAAAAAAGAGTTCAAGTGACCATATCACAATTATGAACTTTTCCCTGTAAAATATATGTTATATAAACAACTAACTGATAACATGTCAACACTGATAAAAGCGTAATACATCAATGTAAACAGAACCGCCTGAGTCCAGAGTCTCATTTATTCTCTCCGGTACATTGTCCTTGCATCTTAAATCCAATGAGAAAAAATAATAATCTTGACAAGATAATTACACAGCATAAATATGAGCAACAAGAAATAAAGGCATAACCTTATAAGCATAAGGAATATTTATGGAAAGGGAACTGTTAAACATAAAAAAAACAGGAAGAAATAAAATAGACCACGACCTTAACTTAAAAATTAATGTCTTTAAAACGTTGCGACAAGAAAATGTCCTGATGAAGGATTATATTAATCTGCTGGAAAACAGAATTATTTTTCTGGAAGGCGTCATTCTGGAGAAAACGAAGAACAAATCATAAGATTCTATTATACAGGCAGGGATGTCTGACTCCGTGTGCCTTGTCGCATAAGTGACTCTATTTATGCGACCTTTTTTTAAACCACATTCGTACCATGACCGAAACGCAGATAGAACTGCCCTGGCGTCATTCCCATAAAACGCCTGAACACGGCAATAAATGCACTCACATTCTCATAACCCGCTAATTGCGCGACAAGGCTGACAGGCTCTCCGCGCAGTAAATATTCCAGAGACAAAATGACTTTCGCTTTTTGCTTCCACTGACCGAATGTTAATCCCGTCTGCTGTATAAAAAGGCGGCTCAACGTCCTGACGCTCAGCCCGGCCTGTTTCGCCAGCTCTGCCTGACTCCGCGTACAGGCCCTGTCGGCCAGTATTTTTTGCGCAATCTGTCTGACCCTTCTGTCGTCGGGAAGGATCAATTGTGAAGAGAGCGCATCAGCATAGCGAATCTCATCGACCATAACCTGCAACAGGTGGGCCAGCCGCTCTGAAGACTCTCCGATGGTTCCCTCCCCACAAATTTTCTCAAGCAACAGCAGTAAAAAAGGCGACGCTGCCCGAACGCACGGCGAGGAGGGAAAGACCCCGCAAAATTCCGCGCTGAAGTGCAGACTGGCGCCATATGCACTCACCGGCATCCACGCGCAATGGGGTAACGACGGCGGAAGCCACCCTACCGAACCGGGCGTCAACGCCCACTGTCCTTGCTCCGTTTCGACCATCACTATGCCACGCGTGATCCAGTACAACTGCCCGCCAGGGTGATGGTGCCACTGAGTCGTATGCTTAGAGGAGTGATGTAAAGGTTGAATGCTTTCTATCATCATGGCCGATTTAACGTATTTATTGTCTTACTACGGTTACTTTGCCACTTCAGTCTGAGGGTAATCTTCCCTGTACACAATCACGATGAGGAAGAGAACATTGAAAAATATGATGCAACGCGTTGCTCAGGCGCTTGATGCCGTTATTTCCCGACCCGGGCACGATGAACACACTATCGAATCATTTTTCACGCCCGATTATCGCCAGACGGTAAATGGCATCGACCTTGATTACGATAACTTCGTCACGCACATGGCAAAACTAAAACAGGTTACTCGTACCATGAAGGTGAACATTCTGGCCATCGCTCAGCAGGGCAATCACGTTCTGACCCATCACCTGGTGACCGTCATCAAAACGAACGGCGAACAGGCACAAACCGAAGTCTTTGCCTGTTTCACATTAGAAAATGGCCGTATTGCTGCCTGTCAGGAATTAACCCGGTTAATCAGCGGCGCCGAAGAAGATAAAATGCTGGGAAGTCTGCGGTGATCGGGAGCGAATTAAGGGACAGATAAAGGCCGGAATGCAACGACAGAACGCAGCCCCGCCTATAAAAATACGGAGTTTGCGGTATATAACAGTCCCCATATGGCAAAGCCGTACACTCTGCTCCCCTGCCATTGCACTATTTAGTTAGCGTCAGTGCGTACCTGTAAGAATAAGCAGCAATCCCCCTCCACTCTCCTTTTTATTAAAACGCCATTTTATATTGCATGCCTGGGCGTTTTTATCCCTTTTGCTCATCCTCTTCACCCACTTTCATTTTAATAAATCTTATTAATTAAAATAATCCACCCTGAATAATGAAACAAAAATAAAACAAACAAAGAACATTTAACTACTTTTCTTTATAAATATAACATTAGCGCGCAAAATATTCTCTTTTTTTGTCGTTACCTGATTGTGTAAATCAATATTACTGAATGTAAGCATCAGATTTTTTCCATTTTGCCTTTCGTTTTATAAGAATTTTAAAATTTAAAGTTACATCTCAGTTACACGATCAGTGCCATATGCTGATAAACAAGAAAAAAAACCAAAACAGCAGACTTATACACTTAATTTAAGTAAATTCTTAAACTGGTATTTTAAGATTGTGTTACATCAATTAGGATCATCACCTAACCTGATGGAAATAATGATGCAGGCTCCATTTTTCCGTTTTCAGGGATTTTACGGATGTAGACAGCAAGACCAGGACGGTTTTGTGACATGAAATGTTCGTCCCCAGGACGGGAGCAAACATACTGGAGTTAATATCAATGAAAAAGCTCGCTATCTCTTCTTTCGTTATCGCGTCATCCTTCGCAGCCTTTAATGTCAGCGCTGCAACCGAGGCTTCTGGCGGTACTATCACCTTTACCGGCCAGGTTACTGATACAACCTGTACAATTAACGGCGGAAACTCTGCTGACCTGACGATTCCATTAGATCCCATCGCCGTTAGCGATGCATCTACCGCAGGTCTGATCCAGAAAAACCGTAAACAATTTACTCTGGAATTTACCGGCTGTACTTCTGCTTCCCTGGGGCAGGACGATGGCGCGGGAAATAAAAATACCCTGAATCTGATCCTGAGTTCAGACAGTATTTCTAACGATGGTCTGTATCTGAACAACACACAGTTGAGAACCGACGGCACGAAGAAAAACGTGGGTATCGCACTCAGTACGCTGGCCAATAGCCAGACGCCGCTGAACCTGCATACTAACCTTGATACGAATGTTGAAGGTGATAGCGCCACTGTCGATCTGTATGCGAACTACTATAAAGTCGGTTCAGACGCTGCCGATACCGGTGCCGTTAACACCATGCTGACTTATACCGTCGCGTATTTATAAGCAACGGGTTAATTTACTCATATAAATAAAGAGCCTGATCCGTCATTATTGACTTATTGTATTCGCGAATTATTTTCACCTTCTGGTGAGGTATTCTTATACCTGCAATTCAGGAGGGAAGAGAGAAAATAAACGCGACCAGGTATATTGATTAGATTAGGCTCTCTTTTTTCAGGTTAATATGAAACGTTCTCTCATTTTTCTAACGCTTATTGCCTTCAGCTTTAGCAGTCTGGCGAATGTTATTATTAGCAATACCAGGGTTATCTATCCTGAAGAACAAAAAGAAACAACGGTTCAGCTGATTAACCGTGGCAACAGTCCGGCGTTAATTCAGGCCTGGATAGACGAAGGTAATCCAGACTCTACGCCAGAAACCGCTCAGGTTCCCTTTTTGCTGACGCCGCCAGTGGTGAAAGTTGAAGGCGGTAGCGGCCAGCAGCTGCGCATTCGCTATACCGGTTCAGCCAACGCGCTGCCTCAGGACAGGGAATCCGTTTATTACCTGAATGTGCTGGATATTCCGCCAAAACAGGAAAATCTTGATGGCAAAAACACGATGCAAATCGCCATTAAGTCGCGCATCAAATTATTTTATCGCCCGACCGAACTCACGATTCCGGCCAGCGATTTACATAAGTATTTATCGTTTAGCGCGCAGGGTAATCAACTTGTCGCCACAAACCGGGCTCCTTATTTCGCATCGATTGCCACAATGAGTTCACGAGGTAAATCTCTTACTGGCGAACCGAAAATGATTGCGCCATTGTCAACACTGACAATACCCACGACAGGGGCGGTTTTATCGGGGCAGGCTTTGGATATTCTGTTAGTTGATGATTACGGTTCATATCAAAAATATTCATTCACCACAAAATAATATAATAATGTCCAAATGAATGGGGATGGCAATGGCTGGTAAAAAGAGTCAATACGCATGTTTATTGCCAATACTGGCGATGATGTCTATTTATAGTCGGGCGTATGCCGTGGCTTTCAATACTGACTTTTTAGCCGGTGACTCTAAAAATGCCGATATGTCGCGTTTTTATCGTGCCTCTGCGCTTCCTCCTGGTGAATACCCGTTTGATGTTTTTATTAACGAGGAGTGGAAAGGCCGCCTTCCCGTTTATATCACGGATAAAGGAACGTTTTTCCAGCATGAGAATATTGCCCAGCTTGGGCTTCTTCCCTCAATAGTCCCTGCCGCAAATAGCGCCAGCGAGCGAGTGGATGTGAATACGTTACTGCACGGAGGCAGTATGAAAGTCAATGCGGCCGATATGTCGCTGCGTCTGACCATTCCCCAGGCGTATATTCGCCAGACGCTGCGCGGTTATGTCGATCCCGTCTTTTGGGATGAAGGCATTCCGGCGCTGATGCTGGGATACAATGCCAACTATAACTACAACGAAGCCAAAGGCGGCGGACGCAATCAGGAAAACGCCTATTTCCAGTTAAACAGCGGGCTGAATGCGTTTGGCTGGCAATTTCGCGATAGCTCCAGCTATAACAAAAGCAAGGGCGTGGAAGGATCATGGACAAACAATACACGCTACGTTGAGCGCGGGATCGCTGCGCTTAAATCGATCATCCGCATGGGTGACAGCTATTCCAGCAACGATCTTTTTGACTCTTTGCGTTTTCGCGGCGTCAGCATGGGCACGGATATGCGCATGTTACCCGATTCTCAGCAGGGCTTTTCCCCGATTGTACGCGGCGTCGCACAGTCTAACGCGCTGGTTAAAATTAGTCAGAACGGGCAGGTTATTTATCAGAAAAACATGTCGCCTGGCCCATTTGAAATTGCGGATATCCTTCCTACCGGCTCAGGCGGCGATCTGAATGTCGAAGTCATTGAAGCAGACGGGCGCACCAGCAGTTTCATCGTCCCCTTTTCTTCGGTGCCAAACATGCTGCAAGAAGGGATTGGGAAATATGGTCTGTTGCTGGGGGAAGCGCGCACGGAAGAAAGCCGCTATCGTCCCCAGTTTGCCCAGGGCAGCTATCAATACGGGATCAATAACCTGATCACCGGTTATACCGGGGTAATTTACAGCGAAGACTATAACGCGTTTCTTCTCGGGAGCGGCCTTAACCTCCCGTTTGGCGCGCTGTCTTTTGACGTCACACAGTCACAAACGCAAATTCCGGCAGATAAAAAAGTCCGCGGGCAAAGTTACAAAGTCGCCTTTAGTCGTTTCTTTAATGTCACCGGGACGAACTTTGCGCTGGCGGCGTATCGCTATTCCACGAAAAACTATTACAGCTTCAATGATGCAATCGCTTTGCATAACTGGCAAAAAGAGAACGCTGACAGCCCTAATGCCAGATATATGCGCCAGAAAAACACCTTTAATATCAACCTGAGCCAGTCTCTGGGTGAGGAACTGGGTTCCCTTTACTTATCAGGAACCTGGCGGGACTACTGGAATGGTCATGGCACAACAAAAGAGTATCAACTGGGGTATTCCAACCACGTTGGCGCCGTAAGTTATACCCTCTCAGCCAGCAGCATGCGTAACGATAATCAGCGCGAAGAGCGACGTTATTACCTCACATTCTCGGTGCCCCTGAGTCTCTTTGAACGGCCCGTTTTCCTCAACAGCAGCGTTACATTTAATCGTGACGGCTATTCCGACACGAACGTGGGGATCAGCGGAACCGCAGGCGAATTTAATCAGGCGACCTATAGCGTCAGCGGCAGCAACCGTCGCGGTGGAAATAACTCGGCCAGCAGCAGCCTGAGCTATCGCACTGCGTTTACCACCTTAAACGGTAGCTATAGCGAGTCAGGAGACTATCGTCAGATCGGCGCGGGAGCCAGCGGTAGCCTGGTGGCTTATCGGGGCGGCCTGCTGACGTCCAGCCAGTTGGGCGATACCTTCGCAATTATCGACGCGCCAGGCGCTCAAGGGGCCACGCTGGGCGGCGACGGCACACGCACCACGAATACCGCCGGGAAAGCGTTGGTTCCTTACCTGTCCCCGTACCGTAAAAACCGAATCCAGTTAGATACCACCCATATGAAGGAAGGCGTTGAGCTGAAAGGCAATATCCAGGAAGTGGTGCCTTATGCGGGTTCCGTCACCTATGTGCGCTTCGATACCGACCAACGGCGGCAGTTCATGTTGCCAGCACGGGCCGTTAACGGGCGCCCTCTCCCCTTCGGCACCGAAATTTTTGACGATGCTGGCGCCAGCGTCGGATATGTCGCCCAGGGAGGAATGTTGTACCTGAAAACGGAACAGCTCCCGTCACGTTTACATATCAAAACCAGCAGTGACGGCCGCCAAAGCTGTGTTATTAGCCAGCCGACCCACGATGGTCAGATAAATATTTGCCGCTAATGGCAGGAGCAGAGGATGAAAATCACTATCCGTACAATAACGTTAATTCTTGCCTGGCTACTGGGATCGATAAGCTATGGCGTACAGGCCTCCTGTAAAAGCGATTCCGGCGCGCAAAAAGAGAGCAATCTGGTGCTCAACCTGGATTCACTTTCCCTCAGCAGCGAAACCACAGGTTCGCAGAACCTGTCGCTGTCATCCGGTACGTTTAGCTGTACCGGCGAATGGATTGGTTATGCTAACCGTGTTGCCATTATCTCTGAAATGGCCAACAGCACGGCCTATATCAATTATGGTAACTATGTATTGCAATTCACCATCGGCAATATTGTACCCACGAAAAAAGACTATAGTCGCTCTGGAGAAAGTCATATTCCCGGTACTTCGCTGAATAACGTGGTCTATACCTATAAGGCTAAGTTACTCAAAAGCGTACCGAGCGGCGCCAACCCGGCCTATGTCTATAACGTTGGCCCGGACGCAACCAGTATTACTCTTGCTCACGCTATATCCGTTGTTGATGCTTCAGGTATCGATTTCTGGTTTCCCGGCGTTAATTTAGCTGAATTCATTAAATGGATATTAGGCCTTATCGGTTCTGACGAAGAGAAACGCCTGTTCTACCAGAATATCACGATCAATTATCGTCCTCATGTCAGCACCTGTAGCATCCCGGATACGACGGTCACGCTACCGGAAACCGATCTTACCAGCCTGATATCCGCAGGAAAGGAAGCGCAGTTTTATGAAAACTTCACTCTGCATGCCGAATGTAGCGACCTGTTAGAAGGCATGAGCACACGCACCATTCAGTTTTATCTCAGTAGCGCCAGCGTCGATACGGATAAATACACCCTGAAAAACACCCAGGGAACGGCAAGGAATATTGGAGTGCGAATTATGCGTGCCGATACCAGTAAAAAAATTGCCATCAGCCAGACAGAGCTTACCGCAGGTAATATTACCAGCGAGTATGAGCTCTATAAGATTGCGCAGTGGGGAAGCAATTTTGATATTCCACTGAGAGCATATTATTACATCTATGGTGCAAAACCGACGGAAGGCAGAATACAGACCACAGCGAAAGTAAATATCATTTACCCATGATAAAAGGCGAGAAACAGAATAGTCATCTACTGAAATAATCAGAAGCCTCAACAAAAAAAGAAAGATATTTATACACAAAATCATTTGAGAAGCATCGAGGCGGCAAGTGAATGAGCCCCCAGGAGCGTACACGTAGTACGTGACCGGGGTGAATGAGCGCAGCCAACAAAGAGGCAGCCTGAAGGATGAAGTGTATATCAACACCTTATCATGGTGTGTTTTAATAGCATCACTATTATTTTCTTATTTTATAAATAGTTACAGTTAAATTTTACATCTTGTCATTATTGTAAATGATATGCGGATCGAAAAATATAATGCGTACACTACAGAACGATCAATTTCTTTATCTCAGCAGTGAGGACTCCCCCTGTAATCCTTCCACTGCAAGATTTGATTTAGTCATGATAGAAAACTCTGTCAAGTCATTAAATAGCGTTACGCAGCCGCTCCATTCAACGTTAATTATTGATACCGATAACTATATGATTAATTTTCTTTGCAAACACCTGATCAACCCTTTAGTACTACACACCAGCCCGACATTCAGAGAAGCAAAATACAAAATAGAAAACCATATTATTGATAATGTCGTCATGGAAGTTTTTACTCTGGAGGAGAGTGCGCTGGAGGCGCTTAATTTCATTTATGATATGCAGATAAACTATCCTGGCATTCGCTTAACGGTGTTTACTTTTACGCGTAACAGTTACCTGCTTCAGGTTCTGCGAAGTTTTCATTATATCAATATCGTTTCTAAGTATGAACCCATGTCTGAGCTTAATCATGCCGTTCATGCCTGCTGGCTGGATGAGGCTTTTTACAGCCAGTACATTAACGATCTCATGGCTGAAATAGAACAGCCGGATTCTTTTGACGACATTGAATGGACCGTGCTGACCGAACTGGCCCACAGCACGCCTACCCATGACATCGCAAAAATAATAAATAAACGCTATCACACGCTTTTTTACTACATCAAAAAGATCAATAAAAAGCTGCATCTAAGCACTAAAAATGAACACATAAAAATGCTGAAAGCGATAAACAGTAATCCACTAAAAAGTGCAAGCATATCTTATCGCGACCGATTTAATTAATCCCAGAAAAGCCCGATGCACCGTTTATAATTAAAAAGGATATGCCATTATTATGAAACTCATGTGCCGTATCGAACCTATCATTCATGTCCAGACCGGTAGACGGATTGGCGGTGAGGTGCTCTGCCAGCCGGAAGGGGCAGATCCAGAGCTATTTTTCCGCTCTGTTTCGCCAGAACTCCTGTCACATATTGTTCAGGAACAGATATGCACGGGAGTAGCAAATCAGCACGATCGCAATGGCATTTTATTTTTGAATATTACGACTCCATTGCTTATGAATCTGATGTGGCTCAGATCGATTCTTGCCATGTTACCCGGCCCAAAGGTCATTGAAATTGATTGCCAGCAAAGCGAGTCTTATTTTCCGCGACTTGTACCGCATATTGATGCAATTCTGACCCTAATGCGCGCTTTTAATACTCAACTTTGGCTGGACGATCTCTATGTCAGGCATATTCCGTTAATTGCGCAACTCCCCTTTCGCTTTGATGGGATTAAGATTGATAAACATGAACTCTGGAGAATATCCGCTGAACAGGATACCCCAGCAATGACAACGCTGGTAAAGCAGGTGGAATATCTGACGGATCATGTTCTGGTGGAAGGCGTTGAAAATGAATACCAGCACCGCTTTATTTCGGAGAGCGACGTACATTATGCCCAGGGATTTCTCTGGCCCGTTGATGAGCGAGAATCATTCGTAATAACGATTTAAATATTAAGGAAACCAGCATATTTCAAATATAAAAAAGGGATTCAAATGAAGTCGAAAATAGTGATAGTGTCTGATGACGTCTATTATCTGACGGGTATATCGAAAGGGATGAAAGAGTCAGGTACGCGTGTTGAAAGCATTTTTTTAAGCGATGCTGCCGAGTTTGAACGTTTCACACTAACCACCTCTTTTTCGCTATCAAAAGATACCGTTGTGTTGCTCTCCGTCAGAGAGCCGGGTTTACTCGACAGGTTAATAACCTTTTTCTTTAGTAAGGTTACGCTGTGCATATCACCGTCAGGCCTGCATTCCCGTCGCCATTTCTTTTGCCAGTACGGTGTATATTACTTCAATAAAAACAAAACATTATCAGAATTAAACGATATTCTGATAGCTATTTCAAATAGAAAAAATACGGAAAGTAACACCATCACTGACAAAGAGTTTTTTATTCTCAGTGAGTTAGTCCGCGCCGGGAATGTGAAACGAATGTACAGCGCAATAAACATCTCTGAAAAAACGGTCTCTTACTACAAGAGGTCGGCATTAAAAAAGATGGGATTACTGAGCAGCCAAAATTACTTATGTATCCACCCGGCACTCTCCGCCGTTAAGACCATTCAACGGCACTGAGCCCCGTCTGAAACTTGTCTGGCGATGCTGGTACGAGGAGAAGTCAGCCAAATAGTAAACATTTAAAGTTTCGTTATAAGAAAGAACGAATCCCTATTTCATGCGCCGTCAATATGCTGCTAGCTTCGCTGGTTTGTATATACAAGTAAATTCATGCATTTCTTTGCGGGGAAACGGGGATGAGCATAAAAAACAAACTGGCAGCCTCCTGGCTGGCGCTGGGGTTGTTCGCAGCGCAGGCGCAGGCAGCGGATTTCGTTGTGGGCAGCAAAAACTTTACCGAACAATATATTCTGGCGGAAATCTATGCCCAGGCACTGGAGCAATCCGGTCTTTCCGTTGAACGCAAAACAAACCTGGGCGGGACGCTAATCGCCCACGCCGCGCTGCTGAAAGGCGAAATTGATATGTACCCGGAATATACCGGTACGGCGCTCAGCGCAGTGGTCAAAGGAAAGCCCTCCTCCGATGCCGCACAGGTGTTTAAGCAGGTCAGCGACGCCTACCAGCAGCAATATCATCTCACCTGGCTGCAACCAGCCCGCGTGAACAACGGCTACGCACTGCTGGTGAGCAAACAAACCGCAGAGAAATACCACCTGAAAACGCTCTCCGATCTCGCCAAAGCCGCGCCGGAACTGACCATCGGCGCAGGTGCGGAGTTTGGCGACCGTCAGGACGGCCTGAAAGGGCTGGAGCAGACCTACGGCATTAAATTTAAAGCCTTCCGCCAGTTTGCCAAAGTCGGCCTGCGCTACGACGCCCTTGCTGCCGGGCAAATAGACGTCGCAAACGGCTTCGCAACCGACTGGCAAATCGCGGAAAACCAGTATGTCGCACTGGAAGACGACAAACAACTCTTCCCTCCCTACGAAGTTGCGCCGGTCGTGCGCGATACAGCACTACAGGCACATCCTCAGGTTCGCGACATTTTAAATAACATCAGCCAGTTGCTTGATAACGCCACGATGCAAAAACTGAATGCGGAAGTGGAAAAGAATAAAGAAGAACCGCGCGATGTGGCGGAAGACTTTTTGCGCGCAAAAGGCGTAATTAAATAGGGTACGACCGTGACAACGACACTTTTTCTGGGCGACGCGCCGCTCACGCTTGATGACATGCGAGCTGTCGCTGGCTGCGGCCAGACTGTCGCGCTGGGGGCGCAGGCGCAGCAGGCCATCAGCGCGTCCTTTGATTTTCTGCTGCACAGCATCAGCGCCGGAAAACATATCTATGGCGTCACCACCGGGCTTGGCGCTAATGTCGATACGACGCTGCTGCACACGCAAAATGACCGTCACGATGAGGATCTGCTACAGGCGATTCAGCGACGAATCCCGCTGGCGCGGGCGGTCGGCGTCGGCCAGCAGGCAACGCCCGCACAGGTTCGCGCGATCATGCTGGCGCGTCTTGCGGGTTTCGTGCAGGGCGCATCGGGTATTTCTCTGCCCGTGGCGCAGACGCTGCTGGCCTTTATCAACGAAGGCATCCATCCGCGCGTTCCGCTTATCGGATCTATTGGCGAAGCGGATCTCGCGCCGCTGGCGCATATCGGACGCGCGCTCATCGGCGATGGCGAAGCGGAATATCAGGGTACGGTGGCGCCGGTCTCCGCACTGCTGAACCAGACGGGTCTGACGCCTGCGCCGCTGCGTGGAAAAGACGGGCTGGCGCTGGTGTCGTCTAACGCCGCCAGCGTCGGCCTCGCCGCGCTGCTGCTGCACGACGCCGCCCGGCTTATGAACGCCCACGCGGGCGCTATCGCGCTCTCGTTTGAAGCGTTTCGCGCTAATATCTCGCCGCTGACGCCCTGGGCGGCGCGGATGCGCCCCGCACCACAACAGGCTAAGACCGCCGCGTATCTGCTGGCGCTGCTGGAAGGCAGCCCGCTACTCCAGCCCGGCAGCGCGCGTTCGTTGCAGGACCCGCTCAGCTTCCGCTGCGTCGCGCCGGTGCTGGCCTGCGTTTGCCATGCCTGGTTGAATGCCCGCGCGGCGGTGGAACTGGAACTCAACAGCGCCGACGACAATCCCGGCCTGCTGGCTGAGTCTGAACAGGTCCTGGCAAATGCCAATTTTGATGCCACGCATCTGGCACTGGCACTGGAAAGCCTCGGGCTGGCTCTCGCCCGCCATGCCGCATGCAGCGGCGAACGCATCATGAAACTGATGTCACCCGCCGCCAGCGGCCTGCCGCGTTTTCTCACCCGCCACGCCGGGCAGACAGGCTTCGCCACGCTGCAAAAGACGGTTTCCGCGCTGGTCAGCGATATCGCCCATCATGCCCAGCCGCTCTCCCCGCTGACGATGCCGGTAGCCGATCGGATTGAAGATTACGCCTCGCAGGCAATGGGGGTGGTCGCCAAAACCACACGACTACTGGAAAGCCTGCACTATCTGGTGGCCATTGAACTGTTGGTCGCCGCGCAGGCGCTGGATCTTCAGGCGTCGCCACGGCCAGGACGCTATGCAACGGCATTACACGACAAGATTCGCGCTCGGGTGGCGCCGCTGGATGAAGATCGCGCCAGCGCTGGCGATATTTCCGTTCTGGCCGACGCGATAATGCAGCCGGAATGGCTTGCAGGCCAGACCGTATTGCTGGAGACCTCCTGATGCGCTGGGCGACGCGACACTATGACGACATTCTGCTGGCGCTCTGGCAGCATCTGGTACTGGTCGGCGCCGCAATGCTGATGGCGTTCACTATTTCACTGTTTCTCGGCATTACCACCGCCCGCCGCCCGCGACTGTATGCGCTGGTGATGGCGGTCACCGGCATGATTTTTTCCATTCCAGGGCTGGCGCTATTCGCACTGCTCATCCCGTGGCTCGGCATCGGAATGCTCCCGGCGATTGTCGGGCTGACAGCCTATGCGCTGATGATCCTGACCCGCAATATTGCCACCGGTTTTCATGCCATTCCGCTGGACGTCCGCGAAGCGGCGCGCGGAATGGGATATGGCGCCTGGCGCAATCTGCGCGAAGTGGAACTGCCGCTGGCGCTACCGTTCATCATCACCGGACTGCGCATTGCCACTACCACGCTTATCGGCATCGCTACGGTCGCGGCATATATCAACGCCGGTGGACTTGGCGCAATTATTCTCGCCGGGCTGGATCAGCGCTATCCAGAGAAAATATTTATCGGCGGCGGCCTGACGTCGCTGCTGGCGATCGGCGCGGATCTGTTTTTTGTCCGGCTACAGCGGCGCGTTTTACAGGGGAGAGACCAATGATAATCCAGGCATGGCTATGGGTGCTGGATAACCAGCCGCTGTTCTGGCAGGCAGTGTGGCAGCATCTGATGATGTGCGGGCTGGCGCTCAGCATCGCCCTGATTATTGCTATCCCGACGGGCGTGCTGATCGCGAACATCCCTCGCCTCGCTTTTATCATCACCAGCGGCGCCAGCACGCTGCGGACGATCCCAAGTCTGGCGATCCTTGCGGCGGTCATGCCGTTTCTCGGTATTGGCCTGCTGCCTTCAGTCGTCGCGCTGGTGGTGCTGGCCGTGCCGCCGATTTTGCTCAACACCTGCACCAGCATTCAGTCCGTGAACCCGGATACGCTCTCAGCGGCGCACGGCATGGGCCTCACGCCCTGGCAGGTCACAGGCAAAATCGTACTGCCTCTGGCGGCTCCCGGCATTCTCGCCGGCTGCCGTACCGCCGCCGTACAGGTTGTCGGCGGCGCGGCTCTGGCGTCATTTATCGGTGGCGGCGGTCTGGGGGATTTTGTCACCACCGGCATTGCCATCATGGACATGTCGCGCCTGCTGGTCGGCGCGGTGCCGATTATTCTGCTCGCTATGGCTATCGAAGCGCTTTTCTCCCTGCTTGAGCGCCTGTTTTCTCAGCCGGCGTAAAGGGCTAATACAATGATTACACTGGAAAATATTAGCAAAATTTATCCTGGATCGCCGCGTAAAGCGCTTGACGATCTCTCCATGACGTTTGAAGAGGGAACCACCACGGCCCTGATTGGCCCTTCCGGCTGCGGTAAAACCACCACCATGCGCTTAATCAACCGGCTGGAACAACCCACTTCCGGGCGTGTCCGGGTAAATGGGCGCGACGTCGCAACGGAAGATCCGGTGATGCTGCGTCGGCATATCGGCTACGTTATTCAGAACGTCGGACTGTTCCCGCATATGACCGTCGCGGACAACATTGCCACGGTGCCGCGCCTGCTGGGCTGGAGCGCCTCGCGTATTCAGGCGCGAGTGGAAACATTACTGGAACTGGTCGGGCTGGATGCCCGGCAATACGCCAGCCGATTTCCTGCCGCGCTTTCCGGTGGTCAGCGGCAACGGGTCGGCGTTGCCCGCGCACTGGCGGCGGACCCGCCGGTCATGCTGATGGATGAACCGTTCGGCGCCATCGATCCGCTGGTTCGCGGGCGATTACAGACCGAGTTTAAGCAGATTCTGCAACGCGTGAAAAAGACGGTGATTATCGTCACTCACGATCTTGATGAGGCCATCAAAATGGGCGATCGCATCGCCATTATGCGCGAAGGACGCCTGTGCCAGTATGCCCCGCCCGCTGAAGTGCTCTCAGCCCCGGCAGATGAGTTCGTCGCGGCTTTTGTCGGCAGCGATGCGGCGCTGAAACTTCTTGCTATTACCCCGGTAGCCCAGGCGATGGAAACGTCTCTGAGCGCTGACCATCCACAACGGCTTGACGTCAACGCTACTCTGAAAGATGCGCTGGCGCTGATGCTTTCCCGGCGCGCCGACAGCATCACCGTCACCAAATGCGGCGCGCCCGTTGGCGTATTAACTCGCCAGCGGCTTTTCACCCACGTACGACCCGATGCGAACCATGCTACCAGTGAGAGAAATTTATGACTCAACCCATCCATTTAACCTGGCTAAACGGCCCCGACGTTGACCAACTGAAGCTCACGGATACAGAAATCCTCACGGCGGTGGAGGACGGGCTGCGGGCACAGGGAGAGAAAAAAACAGTCATTGAACCGCGCATGCATTTAATTCCCGATAAAGCGTTTAACGGCCACTTTAACGTGCTGCGCGGTTATATCGAACCGCTGGGACTCGCCGGGGTAAAAATCGTCGGCGATTACGTCAATAACTATACGCTCGGGCTGCCCTCGGAAATGGCGCTGCTGAACCTGTTCGATCCGCGCACCGGGATGCCGGTCGCCATTCTGGACGCGTCAGCGATCACCGATATGCGCACCGGCGCGCTTACCGCGCTGGGCGCACGCCACCTTGCCCGCCGCAACAGTAAAGTGCTGGGACATATCGGCGCGCGGGGAACCGCCTGGTGGAACGTTCGTCTGCTCAACAGCATTTATGATTTTGATGAAATCCGCATTCATTCGCGTCGCCCGGAAAGCCGTACCGCATTTGCCCGCCGTCTGGAGCAGGATCTCGGCAAAAAAATCATCGTTACCGATGACTGGGAAAGCTGCGTGCGCGGCGCGGATATTGTGGTCGAAGCCTCGCGTCTTAATGCGCCGACGCCGCTGTTAAAAACAGAATGGATAAAGCCCGGCACCTTTGTTGTGCCCTACGGCACCATGAGCGCCGTGGAGCTGTCGCTCACCGACATGATGGACAAGCTGGTGGTGGACGACTGGGGGCAGTGCAAAGGCGGCATGTTTGGTTCACTGCGAGCCCACGTAGAAGCGGGAAAATTAAGTGAGCATACCCTGCATGCCGAGCTGGGCGACATTGTCGCGGGCACGAAGCCAGGCCGTGAAAATGATGATGAAACCATCCTCTTCTGGCACCGGGGGCTGTCGCTAAGCGATATTGCACTGGGGCATACGATGCTGAAGAAAGCGCGTGCGCTGGGTATTGGTCAGGAGCTACGTTACCGATGATTGTTAACGCAAGAATGTACTCGGTAACTCCGGCAGCGGCGGAGGGGTGGAAAAGACTCCTGCCCGAAGCCGTGCGCCGCGCCGGGCTGACGGCAGAGATTGTTGACTACCCGGCCCCGGCCAGACTGGAGGGGCTATGGGCTCGTTCCGATCTGCTGGCGGTATTCATGTGCGGCTGGCCCTTCGCGCAGCGGCGCTTTCCGGTACGCCCGGTGGCCGCGCCGGTTACGGAAGAGGCCGCCAGGGAAGGGATTCCAGGGCACTACCGCACCCTATTTATGGTGCCGACATCGTCTACCGCCAGATGTCTGGAAGAGACGTTCGGCGGGCGGCTGGCGTATACCAACCCGGAGTCGCACTCCGGCTATAACGCGGTACGCTATCATCTGTCGGCATACATTAACGAGACGCGAAAGACGCTCTATCGCACGCTTGTCGGGCCGCTAATCACCCCGCGACGCGTGGTGGAAGCGCTGGCGGCGGGCGAAGCGGATGTCGGCCCGTTGGACAGCTATGCCTGGTCGCTTCTGTGCCGGTATGAGCCGGAATTAACGCGCCATGTGCGCATACTGACGCGCAGCGTTCCCGCACCGATGCCTTTACTGGTGGCAAGCGATACCGTTAATCCACAGGCCATTACGGCGCTGCAAACGGCGCTGCTGACGCTGAACACAGAACGCGACGCCACGCTATTACGGCCTCTGGGGCTGCGGGGATTTATCACCCCGTCAGCAGACGCCTGGCAAGTCGTCTGCGACCGGGAAGAAATTGCGTTCTCCAGAGGCTATGCAACGCTGCGCTGAAAACGGCATTTCATTATGTCGCCCCTTATTCGCTTCATATGCGGTGATATCGTTATACGGTAGCCGCTTCGCGCCTTAACCAGTTCTGTAATAGTTTGCCATCCTGCGTCATTTCACTATCCTGGCGGACGCACAAATAGTAGTCGCGCCCGTCATCTATTGGCAGATCGAAAATCTTCACCAGCTCGCCTTTATCCAGGTACGGCATAATGAGGGGTTCGCGCATCAGGGCGCATCCCAGTCCTGCCTGTACGCCCGCCAGCGTCAGCAGACCGTCCTCAAACAAGGGGCCGCTGCGCGGCGGGGAACGCTTCACGCCCTGCTGAATAAACCATTGATGCCAGGTGGTTCGTTCTTCATCATGCAGCAGCGGCATCTGCATCAGTTGCTCCGGGGTATCAATATGACCATGCAGTCGCAAAAACGCCTGGCTGCATACCGGCACCATGCGCCCGGAAATCAGTTTTTCACTCTGGTATCCCGCCCAGTTGCCATTGCCGAAGCGGATCGACATGTCTGAAGCGTCACTCAGATAGTTGCGGTGATTGGCATACACCACGTTAATCTCGGTATGCGGATTCGCGCGCATAAACATCGGCAGGCGAGGAATAAACCAGCCCATCCCAAAAAGCGGAATCAGGCTAATCGTTACCTGCCGGGTCTGCTCCTGCTCCACCAGATGCTCCGTCGCCTGACGCAAAACGTTAAACGCCGCACGGATCGAACGATAATATTCACGCCCTTGCTGGCTCAGCGCCAGTCGTCGCCCATGCCGTTCGGTGAGCGCGATTTGCAGATATCCCTCAAGTAACTTGAGCTGATGGCTAACCGCAGATGGAGAAATCGCCAGTTCCCTCGCGGCTTGCGTCACGCTTCCTAACCGGGCAATGGCTTCAAAGGCGCGCACCGCCCGCAACGGAGGATCGTTGGCAAGGCGACTCTCCGCAAAGGAGGGCAATGTCGTCAATTGTTCTGTTTTATTCATATATTGATTTCTTTAGGCTATAACCTTGTTTTGTGATTAATAAAATAATCATATTAATCATTAAGATATAAAAATATCTGTTTATCATAAGAAATAATATATGTGTATTTTACAATTTTATTCAATTATTGGATGGTACCCACTGAAAGAGCAATTTGTCGGGTACAAACGTTGGACACACTCATACAACAACTGATAAACGGTGTGATGCTGGGCAGCATCTACGCGCTGATCGCGCTGGGCTATACCATGGTGTATGGTATTTTGCGTATTATTAACTTTGCTCACGGCGATATCCTGATGGTTGGCGCGCTTACTACGCTCTCCGCCATCAATGTCCTGAATCATACCTTCCCTGCTATGCCGCAGTTATTGCAACTCGGTGTAGCGCTGCTCATTGCGATGGCCGTCTGCGCCCTGCTGGCAATGGCGGTAGAACGTTTCGCCTATCGCAGGCTGCGTAACGCCCCACGACTGGCTCCGCTGATCTCCGGTATCGGCGTTTCCGTATTACTGCAAACCGTGGCGATGATCGTCTGGACCCGCAACCCGCTGATGTTCCCGCAGATCCTGTCAATGGCCCCGATCGCCGTGACCTCCGGTGGCGAAACTCATCCACCCGCGATTATCACTCTCACCGGCATTGTCACCGTCGGGCTGGCGCTGGCGGTCATGACCGGTCTGTGGCTGCTGGTTGAATACACTCGCCTCGGGCGAGGCATGCGCGCAGTGGCTGAGAATCCGCGGGTCGCCACGCTGATGGGCGTTAACCCAAACGCCATCATCACCCTGACGTTTGCTATCGGCGGCATTTTTGCGGCGCTGGCCGGCGTGATGATGGCGAGCAACTACGGTAACGCCAGCTTCTCAATGGGCTTTCTCCCCGGAATTAAAGCGTTCACCGCCGCCGTGCTTGGCGGCATTGGCAATATTCGCGGCGCGATGATCGGCGGGATTTTACTGGGCGTCATAGAAGCGCTGGGTGCGGGCTATCTCGGTGAGCTCACTAACGGCGTCTTTGGCAGTAATTACCAGGACGTGTTTGCCTTCATCGTGTTGATCCTGGTGCTGGTATTCCGTCCGGCAGGTTTGTTGGGCGAGCGCGTGGCGCACAGAGCGTAAGGGAAAATCAATGACAACCGTACAACTGCAAGCTCCAGCCACGACGCGCAAATTCTGGTCAGGCATGGCTTTGTTCTGCATCGCATTGCTGATCGCTCCTGTCGTTGCCAGTCAGCTTGGCGGTAACTACTGGGTCCGCGTGATCGATTTCGCCCTGCTCTACATCATGCTGGCGCTGGGGCTCAATATCGTCGTGGGCTATACCGGCCTGCTGGATATGGGGTTTATTGCCTTTTATGCCGTTGGGGCTTATCTGGCCGCTCTGCTGGCCTCTCCCCATCTGTCTGAGGTGTTCCCAATCCTCACCGTCTGGTTCCCGGACGGGCTACATACCTCGTATCTGCTGATCGTTCCGGCTGCGGCACTGGTCGCTGCCGTATGCGGCATTTTGCTTGGCGCACCGACGCTGAAGCTGCGCGGGGATTATCTGGCAATTGTTACGCTGGGCTTTGGCGAAATTATCCGCATTCTGATGCGCAACCTCGATCGCCCGCTGAATATCACCAACGGTGCCAAAGGCATCACCGGCGTGGATACGCTTAATCTGTTTGGCCTGAAGTTCAGCGGTGTTTATCACTGGCTCGGCTTTAAAGTACCCGCGTTGTGGCTGTGGTACTACCTGCTGATGCTGGTCATTGTGGCGATCATTTTTGTCTGCCTGCGCCTGCAACACTCACGTATCGGCCGCGCCTGGCACGCGATTCGTGAGGACGAAGACGTGGCCCGCGCGATGGGCATTAACGTGCGCAACTATAAGCTGCTGGCTTTTGCTATGGGCGCCTCGTTTGGCGGCGTCGCTGGCGCACTGTTTGGCGCGTTTCAGGGATTTGTCTCCCCGGAATCCTTCACCTTGCAAGAGTCCATTGCCGTGCTGGCGATGGTGGTGCTGGGCGGTATGGGCCATATCCCCGGAGTGATCCTCGGTGCGGTACTCCTGACCGCCCTGCCGGAACTGCTCCGTAGCCAGGCGGCCCCTGTTCAACAGATGTTGTTCGGCACGGTACTGATTGACCCGGAAATTTTGCGTCAGCTCTTCTACGGCCTTGCACTGGTGCTGGTGATGCTGGTTCGCCCATCCGGTATCTGGCCGGTTCGCCACAAAGAGGTGAAAGCATGAGCCTGTTAACCGTGAGCAATATGTCCAAACGCTTTGGCGGCCTGACCGCCGTGGACGATGTTTCGCTTTCCATCAATAAAGGCGAGATCTACGGTCTGATCGGCCCCAACGGAGCCGGAAAAACCACCTGTTTTAACCTAATTACCGGGCTTTACCCGGCAGACAGGGGGGCGTTTTTTATTGCAGACCAACCCTATTACCCAAAACAGATAGAGAAAGTCACCGCCGCCGGGATTGCACGCACTTTTCAAAACGTGCGTCTGTTCAACGAGATGTCGGTGCTGGAAAACGTGATGGTCGGTCGCCACGTTCGTACCCGTAATGGGCTATGGGCTGCACTGAGCCGCCATAAACGCGCCCGTAAGGAAGAAGCGCAAACCCGCGAACAGGCCTGGCGCTGGCTGGAGTACACCGGCATTGCAAAGTTTGCCCATTACCGCGCCTGCGATCTGGCCTATGGCCACCAGCGTCGTCTTGAGATCGCCCGCGCGCTGGCTACAGATCCGCTGCTTCTGGCGCTTGACGAACCTGCTGCGGGGATGAATGCCGCCGAGAAGGTCGCGCTTGGCGAGCTGTTAATCCGTATTCGTGAAGATGGCAAAACCCTGCTGATGATCGAGCACGACGTCAAGCTGGTGATGAACATCTGCGACCGCCTGACGGTGCTCGATTACGGCAAAACGCTGGCCTGCGGCACGCCGGATAGCGTGCGTCGCGACCCGGCAGTTATCGCAGCCTGGCTTGGAGGCAATAAGCATGTCTGAGTTACTGAAGGTGGAACGCCTGGATGTGCATTACGGCGGTATTCAGGCCGTTCGCGATATCTCCTTTACCCTGCATGAGGGTGAACAAGCCACGCTGATTGGCGCCAACGGCGCGGGTAAAAGTTCCACCGTGCGCGCCATCACCGGGCTGGAAAGTTTTAACGGCAACATTGAGTTCAATGGCAAAGCCGTACGCAAACAGAAACCGGAGACGCTGCTGCGCAACGGGCTGGTGATGGTGCCGGAAGGTCGCGGCATCTTTGCCCGCATGACGGTGCTTGAAAATTTGCAGATGGGGGCATGGTTAAGGCGTGACGCCGCCCGCGTTAAGCGCGAAATGGCAGAGATTTTTGAGCGTTTCCCGCGTCTTGGCGAACGCCAGCACCAGCTTGCAGGACTGCTCTCTGGCGGCGAGCAGCAGCTGTTGGCGCTCAACCGCGCCCTGCTGAGCCGCCCGCGTTTGCTGATCCTCGACGAGCCGTCTATGGGGTTAGCCCCCAGGATGGTGGAAAACATTTTTACCGTGATCGCCGGGCTGCGCGCACGCGGCGTCGCCCTGCTGCTCATTGAACAAAACGCCCGACTGGCGCTGGAAGTAACCGACAGCGCCTGGGTGATGGACAGCGGCAGCATTGTGCATCACGGCGAGTCGAAAGCGATGCTTAATGACGATCAAATTGCACAGATTTATTTGGGCGAAATGCCTGTTTAACACACTCACCAACAGCAGGGAAAAACAATGAAAACAGTAAAAATCAGTGCGCTCAGCGCCGCTATTCTGCTCAGTAGTTTTGCCTCTACAGGTGCATGGTCAGCTAAAAGCGAAACCGTGACCATCGGTCTTGCGGGCCCGCTTACCGGCCCGTCTGCCCGTATTGGTAAAGATCTGGAGAACGGCGCCCAACTGGCGATTGACGATATCAACAAGCAGCACCCGACCATCGGTGGTAAAGCGGTGACCTTCAGGCTGCAATCTGAAGACGATCAGTCCGACCCGCGCACTGCCGTGGCTGTGGCGCAGCGTCTGGTCGATAGCGGCGTGGCGGGCGTAGTCGGCCACTGGAATACCGGCACCAGTATTCCGGCGGCACGCGTTTATCACGATGCGGGTATCGCCCAGGTCGCGCCCGTTGCCACCGGCCATGCCTATACCAGACAGGGCTTTGATACCAGCTTCCGTGTGATGGGGCATGACGATGACGGCGGCCAGTTTGCCGGTCAGTATGCGGTGAATACCCTGAAGGCAAAACGTATTGCCGTGATCGACGACCGTACCGCATTCGGTCAGGGGCTGGCTGACGAGTTTATAAAATCACTTGAAGCGCAGGGCGTGAAGATTGTTGACCGCCAGTACGTTGACGACAAAACCGTGGATTTCAGCGCCGTGCTGACCGCCATTCGTAGCAAAAACGCTGACCTGATCTTCTTCGGCGGTGTGGATAGCCAGGCCGCGCCGCTGGCGCGTCGTATCAAACAGCTGGGTATGAACGCCACGCTGATGGGCGCAGGCGGCTTCGTCAGCCAGACCTTCCTGCAACTGGCCCAGAAAGAAGGTGAAGGCGTCGTGGCGCTGGAGCCGGGCCTGCCGGTTGAGCAGATGCCGGGCGGTAAGGCGTTCGAGCAAGAGTATCAGTCTCGCTACCACACCCATATTGAACTCCACGCCCCATTCGCCTATGACGCCACCCGCGTTCTGGTTGCCGCGATGGAAAAAGCCGACTCTGTCGATCCGGCTGAGTATTTGCCGGTTCTGCGCGCAATAAGCTATTCCGGCGTTACCGGGCAGATCGCTTTTGATAATGAAGGCAACCTGAAATCGCCGTCTTTCACCGTCTACAAAGTCGTGGATGGTAAATGGCAGCCGCAAACGGTACTGGGCGGCGCCAAAACGAAGTAACGCAGTGAGGCAATGTGATGAGTGATAATAATGAGCTGGGCATTCTCGCCCGCCGCAAAATAGAAGCAGAGATTATTAAACCAATCTATGAAATCCTGGTGCGCGAGATAGGGAAAGCCCGCGCCCAGGCGGTCATTGGCGAAGCCATTGAGCAGGCGGCGATCGATGCCGGTAAAGAATTTGCGCGCAAGGAGCCGAATGGCACAGACGTGAAGAGTTTTATCGCCCTGCAATACCTGTGGGAGAAGGATAACGCGCTGGATGTCAAAGTGATCGACGCCGACGACAAGCAGTACAACTATAACGTCACCCGCTGCCGTTATGCCGAGATGTACCACGAGATGGGCCTCGGTGAGATTGGCCACCTGCTCTCCTGCGCCCGAGATGAGAAATTTATCGTCGGCTACGCGCCCGACGTGGAGCTGACCCGTACGACCACCATCATGCAGGGTGGCGCATGCTGTGACTTTCGCTATCGCACCAAAAAGGAAGACGTATGATCCGCGTGAATGCAGAGCGTTTATGGTCAACGCTTGAGATAATGGCGCAAATCGGCGGCACGCCAGCCGGTGGCGTCACCCGACTGGCATTAAGCAATGAGGATCGCCTCGCTCGTGATTTACTGCGCGACTGGGCGCAGGAAGCCGGGTTTCGCTGCGAAATCGATAGCATGGGCAACATGTTTATTCGCCGCGCCGGTAAAAAACCACAGCTTGCGCCGGTGATGACCGGTTCACACGTTGATTCTCAGCCGCTGGGTGGGCGATATGATGGAATTTACGGCGTTCTGGCCGGGCTGGAAGTGCTGCGTACGTTAAACGATCAGAACATTGAGACCGAACGCGATATTGTACTGGTCAACTGGACCAATGAAGAAGGCGCGCGCTTCGCGCCAGCAATGCTGGCCTCCGGCGTCTGGAGCGGGCAGTTCACACAACAATACGCATGGGCGCGTGAAGATCAGGATGGCATCAGCGTCGGCGAAGCGCTTGAGGCCATCGGTTACCGTGGCGACCAGCCCGCCGTCGCCTTCCCTGTCTACACCTGTTACGAGCTACATATCGAGCAAGGCCCGATTCTCGAAGAGGAAGGTATTGATATCGGCCTGGTGCATGCCGCTATGGGCCAGCGCTGGTTCAACGTTGTAATTCGCGGATTTGCCGCCCATGCCGGCACCACGCCAATGGCCAGCCGCCGCGATGCGTTGACCGCCTTCGCCCGTCTGGCGCTGGCGGTGGAAGACATTGGCAATCAGCACGAACCAGACGGCAGAGCGACAATCGGCATGGCGCAGATTTCACCGGGATCGCGTAACGTAGTGCCAGGGGAAGTACATTGCAGCGTGGAGTTTCGTCATCCACAGACTACCGTCCTCCAGGCAATGGAAACGGCGCTTCGCAAGGCAACCGCCGATCTGAATCAGCGCGGCATTCAGCTCGACGTGGAACGTATCTTCGATTACGCCCCCATCGCATTTGACGAGACCTGTCTACAGCGCAGCGCAAACGCGGCCCAGGCACTGGGATACAGCAGCAAACGGATGGTGTCCGGCGCCGGTCACGATACCTGTTATATCAGCAAAATCGCGCCCGCCAGCATGATTTTTATCCCCTGCGAAAAAGGCATCAGCCATAACGAGGCAGAAAATATTCAGCCGGAATGGGCAGAAAAAGGCGCTAATGTTCTGCTGCACAGCCTCCTGCCAGCTGCGCTTGAATAACAGAGCCAGGTGAACCGGTCAGGTGGAAGAATCACTATTCAACTTAATCGATTACAAGCATGACCGGGTTTGACCATACAGCAGACCATGAATATGACTCATGTTGTAATGAAATTAAGTCTCTTTCACTCATCCAGTGACTCTGGCATAAAAGAGACCTTACTCACTTATTGATAACATGAATACTGCTAAATAATAAAGTCAGGTAACTCTGTAAAATCAATAAATTAATTCAGTTTTCATATCATGACTTAGGATGCAGGATCACGATGAATAACGATTTTACATTTACGATCAAAAGCAGTCGCTTTGATGAACATTATAACCCTTCGGAAAATACGCGTATTACTACCAACTTTGCGAATCTGGCCAGAGGAAAGAACCGCCAGGAAAACTTACGCAACACGTTAGTGATGATTGACAATCGCTTCAATACACTGGCGTATTGGGATAACCCCAAAAGCGATCGTTATTCTGTGGAACTTGATATCATTTCTGTTGCGATGAATATTAACGTTGATAGCAGCAGCGATACGTTCCCTGCAATTGAAATATTAAAAACCAATATTATTGACAAAAAGAACAACGAACGTTTTGAAGGTATTGTCGGGAATAATTTCTCCTCTTACGTGCGAGATTATGACTTTAGCGTATTACTGCCAGAGCATAACAAAAACAAACCTGAGTTTAGCATTCCAGATAATTTTGGTGATTTGCATGGGAACATATTTAAACATTTCATAAACTCAAATGAATACAAAGAGCATTTCAAAAAACCACCTGTGATATGTCTCAGCGTGTCAAGTAACGATATCTATCATCGGACTGGGAATCAGCATCCTGTATTGGGTATCGAATACCAGCCAGGTGGATCTTCGTTAACTGAGAAATACTTCAATAAAATGGATTTGCAGGTTCGCTATTTTATGCCAAAAAATAGCGTTGCACCTTTGGCCTTTTATTTTTCTGGTGATTTACTTAGTGATTACACGAATCTTGAGCTTATCAGCACCATCAGCACGATGGAGACGTTCCAGAAGATTTACCGACCTGAAATTTACAATGCCAACGCCGCAGCAGGTCAATGCTATCAACCAAATCTGAACCACCAGGATCATTCATTAACAAAAATTGTTTATGATCGGGAAGAACGCAGCCAGCTGGCTATTGAGCAAGGAAAGTTTACAGAAGAGCACTTCATCAAACCATACAAAGATATTCTTGAAAAATGGTCTGCTCACTACGCTCTTTGATTAACCGAAAATAAAAGGTCATCGATTATGAAAATATTACTACCCACTTCAACGGCTGGCAGTTTACCTAAACCTTCCTGGCTTGCTCAACCTGAGACGCTTTGGTCGCCCTGGAAATTGCAAAATGAGGAATTAATCGAGGGAAAACAAGATGCGCTACGTTTATCCCTGGATGATCAACTACAGGCAGGTATTGATATTGTTAGTGATGGTGAGCAAACGCGCCAACACTTTGTCACCACGTTTATTGAACACCTCAGCGGCGTTGATTTTGAGAAACGTCAGATTGTTAAAATTCGTAATCGCTATGATGCGAGCGTACCGACCGTTGTTGATGCGGTAGCGCGTCAAAAACCCGTTTTTGTTGAAGATGCAAAGTATTTACGCCAGCTCACTCGTCAGCCAATTAAATGGGCGCTGCCAGGGCCTATGACGATGATCGATACGCTCTACGATGCCCACTATAAAAGCCGCGAAAAGCTGGCCTGGGAATTTGCAAAAATTCTCAATCAGGAAGCCAGAGAGTTAGAAGCTGCCGGCGTCGATATTATCCAGTTTGATGAGCCCGCATTTAATGTGTTTTTTGATGAAGTGAATGACTGGGGGATCGCCGCGTTAGAAAAAGCCATTGAAGGGCTAAAATGCGAGACCGCTGTGCATATCTGCTATGGATATGGCATCAAAGCCAATACCGACTGGAAAAAGACGCTGGGGTCAGAGTGGAGACAATATGAAGAAGCTTTTCCCAAACTGCAAACGTCTAATATCGATATCATCTCACTGGAATGTCATAACTCGCATGTTCCAATGGATCTGCTTGAACTGATTCGCGGTAAAAAAGTCATGGTAGGGGCCATTGACGTGGCAACCAATACCATTGAGACACCAGAAGAAGTCGCCAGTACGTTACGCAAAGCGCTTCAGTTTGTCGATGCCGACAAGCTCTATCCTTCTACCAACTGTGGTATGGCTCCCTTATCTCGTCAGGTAGCCAGAGGTAAGCTCGATGCCCTAAGCGCAGGCGCAGAAATCATCCGAAGAGAACTTTCGGCTAAATGACTCTGTTAATAAGATACGGGCTATAAGTTGATTTCGGTAGATCTGAGAGGAATTTGAAATGGTGCGATAATAGGAACATAACACAACCTATATAACCATTGATAAATATACACATTTTCTTGTTTCATCTTTATAAGTGCCCCCTTTTGTGCCCCCACCTTGTTTTTCATGGGACTCGATGAGCCTTTCATCGAGTCGCCAATATCACCAATTTCGTTACAGACCGTGCAAATCTTCTCGACTCTTGGAGCTCTCCTCACTGCCGTGATCGGCTAAGAACAATATTACTTACTTCCCGATACGAACAACTGTTCATTAATCCGCATGCTCTCCTGGCATGAAGGATATCTGTCACAGTCAAATATGGCGCTTGTTCCTGTGAGGTAAATCCTGTGCGATCGATACGTACTAACTCATACTTTTCTACCAGAAAGTTAACGGCATTAGCCAGAGTGATACCGGCATCGATATGTTCCTGTATAACGGATTCATCAAAGAACGGCGTATCGTTCAGGGTCAGACCATAGTGTTTTTCCAGCAGGCGTGCCAGTAACATTTGCCAGACAGCCACTGGAGACAGACAGGGCTTCGCCGCCCGCGAAATTGTAGCAGGTAGAGTTTTCATGCTTGCTCTCGTGAAATTCGTTAGCGTTGAGTGGGATAAACAGCGATATATACGTAGCCGCAACTACCAAGAGTATCGGCTTCGCAGGTAAAACCGTTGTGGTACAGGATGACACAGTGGGCATGGCGAGGGTTCATTTCACCAGTAGTCAGCATTGATTCCATCTGACTGATAAAATGCGGGAATGCGAAATCCAACTTCAGGCATTCGGTATCACTAAACTTACCGGTGATACTTGCCCGGTCAGCCAGATAGTGCAGCCGGTTGCCCTCCTGCACCAGACGTGCTCCCAGGCGCGGCGTGATATCCCGCTGTAGGCCCCATGTGGTGTTTTTCATTTATAACCTCTTTATTGTCAGTTCAGGGTGATAGTCATCAGACAGGCATAAGGCCCGTTGCGATCCTGGCGGCGTTCGGCGTATATCGCCAGCACACCGGGAATGTCAGGAACTACAAGACCGGTGTAATGACAGACACTGCCGTGCCACTGGTATCTGCCGGTGCAGTAGCGAAAAATGCGGGAAGCCGGATGCTGACGGTAAATCGTCATCGCCCGGCGTTTACTGATAATTTTCATGTATTGCCTCAAAGCAGACCGTGTTCGGCGAAAGACAATATTTGCGTGCCACCGACGATGAGATGATCAGGCACACGGATATCAACGAGCTGAAGCGCCTGCACCAGACGCTGTGTGATGGTCTTATCAGCTTGGCTGGGTGTGATGTCACCGGAGGGATGGTTATGCGCCAGTATCACTGCTGCTGCATTGAAGTACAGGGCGCGTTTGACCACCTCACGGGGATGTACCTCGGTGCTACTAATAGAACCGGCAAACAGGGTTTCGTGGGCAATCAACTGGTTCTGCTGGTTCAGATACAACACCATAAACTCTTCACGCTCCAGTCCCGCCATTTTCAGTTTCAGCCAGTCACGGGCAGCCTGAGTGGAGGTGAATGCCACGCCTGTTTCACGCAGGTGGCGGTCAAGCAGCGTTAAGGCGCGTTTTACCGTGCGTTGCGCGGCTAGTGGGAGTACCGAAGCCAGTGGGGTAATTGACTGTTCCATCATGAGTATCCTCAATCAATAATGCTCAGAATGGCGCTGGATTCAGGGTGCTGCAGGGCGTAATCCCGCAGACAGTAATAGTGCTCAGTCATGGCATCGCATTCGGTGCGACAGGCGTGATGGCTGTATTCAATCAGGCAGACAGCGATACCTGCGGCTTCCGCGCTCATATCTGCATCGTTGCCGTTCATGCTGTTGAGCAGATGCCATTTATCGTAACTGTCAGCATCGGGAGCCATAAACGCGCCGCCATTGCTGAGCGTGTAAAAGGACCAGATACCACCGTTGTACTCATCACAGAAGCGGTCCATCCAGGTGAAAATACGGAGTTCCAGCGTGATCCACTGCGGGATAGTGCCAAAGTGTTGTGGCCAGAAATCGAGATGCTGTTCGTTAGGTACCTTCGTTACGGTCAGTTCAAATTCGGACTCGTTAGCAGATGCAAGATTATTTTGTGCCGCTGTTGTCATGGGTATGTCTCCGTTAATAAAAAACGCCAGCAGCGATGGCTGGCGTATGAGGTAATAATGTGTGTTCGGGAAGGTTGAATGTTGCAGGTAAATGATTCGGGGTCAGCGGGTGGATACGTCCGTACAGATACCTAGTTTGCGGATATAGCGGTTAAGATCATCACCGGCATCCGGTTCAAAGTTCCATGCCCGCCAACCATCCGACCTTCGCCATCGCAAACTATCAGGCGGACGTGACTGCCCTGGTCGTCTTCAATGTTAATGCCGGTGATACCTGCAGGTACCAGTGCCCCTGCTGCGCAATCAGCCGATACCCACTGAAATAGGTCATAAAGCGATTGGTGAAACGACTTCAAACCTTCAGAATTGTTCATTACTACTCCTCAGAAAAATAATAAAAAGCGGCAGAATCGTGAGATTCTGCCGTTAATCGGGTATGCTCAGAGGAATGATATATATCTGAATACTTTTATAATGCTGATAGGCCGTTTTGTGCCAGAAGGTGAAGTTGCTAGCATTCGGATGCTATAGGATATAGATGGTTATGCCGTTGCTTACGTATGCCCTTTACTCTGAGAGTTTATTTACGCAAAATAGCTACCATTAGCTACCAATTTATTCATTTCAGGAGCGGGCGAACGTGTCTAACTGGAGAGATTCAAATTTTTTTATAGTAACGTCGTCTTGTGTGGCTGGTTTTTTGGCTGCCGCAACTATTACTTTTACATATGTTATCCCTCTGTATCAGAAACAAGATGAGAATACAATTAGTGAATTAAACGCAAAAATAAATGAGCAAAATAAATTTCACAAGAAGGAGATTGATTCACTAAAAAATACAATTGATAAGCAACAAAAGAAATTTAGTGCCTTACAATTAAACAATGAGAGTCTTGCTGCTGAAAATAATGATTATAAAAATCGGTTATTAACACTTTCAACCTTATCCACTTTTCAATATGGGCAGCCACTACCTATGGGCTTCTCAAGTATTTTGCCAGGGATGAGGCTTAGTGATGTCGCAAAGAAATATAATAAGGACATGCTAGATATTGACCCTCAAGGTAATGTTATTACAGTTAAAGTTAAAACTGGTGGCATTGAAGATATTATATACTCTACAGGGTTAGATGACTTCCCTGATATTATAACATCTATACTGGTAAGCAAATATAGCATAGAAAATTCATATAATGGTGAGCGTGTAGATGGGGATGAAAATAAACAGTCATTATTGATTTTATTACAGGAGGTTTTAGGGCAAACAGAAGAATGTAGTGCTGGAGAGTATTTTTGGCAAATTGGTGATTATCGATATGTATATTACAATGCTAAAATACCATATTTTTATCATATATTCTTTGGCGGTGTATATGCACCGGGTACGTCATCAAAATGTTTGAAATTGATTAATTCATTATTTATCAAAGATAAATAAATGCCCCAGACTATTTCAACGTCCGCTCCTCGCTCTCAGCGGACCTTTAGTTTAGAAAGCTTGTCCGTTTTGTGCTGTGAGTCCAGCGATTGTTGCAAGACTCGAAGTACACTAATCAGCTGGGAGCGGGTCACGTCGGCAATCGAAGCTGCAGGCAGTCAGCTCCTGCAGCCAGTATTGTTAACATTTTAACAGCAGCACTCTGCTTCTTTTTCACTACATTCTTCACAAACTCTGCAAGAGCAGAAGTCCTCAAGATTATTACACTGGCTACATTTTTTGCAGGTACAATCCGACTCTTTCTCGTCACAGTTCTCACAAGTTCCACAGGTGCATGCACTCATCATGTGTGCACAGTTATCACAAATTTTATCCATAGTTTCCCTCAACCGCTAAATAAACAATCTCAACATAATACGTGATTATTTTATCATTGCTATATGGTCAACTAAAACTGGCCACTGTGATCGTCATTCGGAAGTACCTGGACTAATCGGTCGAAATAAAAAGGAAAAAAATAAGCCCTGACTGCCTCTGGCAGCCAGGTATGTTGTTATGGATGGAAAGCACAACTGTCACTAGTTAGTGCAGTCTACTAATGTTGGCAGAGCCTTCGTAGCGTTCGTCAGGTCAACGCTGAAGGTCCCCGCTTTGCGGTCACTGACGTAGACGTCGAACTGCCTGGCCTTACGGATATCCATAATGAAACTAAACCAGGCATTATCCCCGTTACGCCAGCCAAGGGTTGAAGGAATGGCATATTGCTTATGGTCCATCACCACTGTGATGTCGGTCCTGTCATCATGCGAGCTGATCGTTTTATCCCCTGCGAGGGTCAGAAAAACCGAGTGCTGGTAAATACCGTTCTGGTCCGGATTTTCCGTACAGTTGATGGTAAACATTTTCCCACTTGCATCCGTCACGCTGTATTCCGCATTGCCCTGGCCATAACCCTGCTGCCATAGTCCGGGAACCGCTGAGGCATTAAAGCTGGTAAGCAGCACGCCTGAGAGCACATACCGGCTTAGTGAACGTACTTTCATTTCTGTCTCCTTTGTCTTTGTATTTATTCCCGGTTATCAGGATTTGAGGGTATCAGCAGCCGTCCCATCAGTTTGCCGTCATGGGAATATTCAAGGAAACGCTCCCGGGTGCGCGGGTCAGTTTTCTCGTAGTATTCCAGGCTGATGTTGTCGGCAATACATAGCGCATTCATCAGCGGCTGGACGGTTTTTTCCTCCATATCCACCAGATAGTAGTAACTGCCACCCTCACAACCATCGGGCGACTGGCGGGTACGTAAGACCTGCAGAGTGGGGCCAGAAAGAGCAATCTGCGACCATTCTTCCCTGACATCATCCTGACGGCTGACCACATCGCTGAAGCGCGGAGGCGTGAGGTCCTTAAATTTACTGATAGCTTTAAGGTCATCACTCCTGTCATCGCAGGCGCTCAGAAACAGAGAGGTGGCAACCAGCGCCAGCAGAAGTAGTGTTTTACGTTTCATTATTTTTTCCCTGAAATAAGACGAACCACTTTGGCAAAGACATAAATCCCCACAAAAATACCCACCGGCACGCCGACGAACGGCGTCAGCGCGACACTGGCAGCACCGGCTGCGCCACCTCCCGTCAGTAGTGCGGCAACGGTTGCAAGTGTCAGGGCCGTGAGGCTGTCGGACACTCCGGTTTTGTTCAGAATGATGACGATGATAACAATGGCGATAATGGCAATAACGGGCACTGGGCTCCTCCCTGTTGCCGGGTTGATAACAACGCCTGCGCTATTCCGGTGGGCTGTCAGCCGGAACAAACGTAAGCAGTGACTGCTGGATAAAGCGAAAATGGGGTAAGGCCTGAATGAAGACCGGGTCTTCAACCAGGCGACACAGACTGTCATTGCGGCGAAAAGTCTCCTGCAAAGGCTGAATCAGATGGATTTCATCAAGTGTGAATACGGCGATATGCCCTTCGTGTTCAGCCACCAGATACCAGGTCTGCTGGTGGATGAGTAACCGGCAGGGAGCCAGGCGCTCACAGCGTCGCCCCTCCGCAATCAGCGTCACCCGCCTGCGCCCGGTAATGGCCTGAATCAGTCTCCAGAAAGACAATGCTCCTGAAGGCGAAGGAACCGGATTGGCTGGTGCTATCACGCAGGGAGACTCATCGCACATCAGCAGAGCGTTCACCAGACGGCGGTCAAGGCCGGGAAAAAGTCCGGCCAGCCCGCTGCGGTGGGCAAAGATAAGCACGTCGGGCACCATCTGCATTTCACTGCCAGCAGTGCGTAAGCGGCAGTATCCGGACTGATACTCCAGATCCAGATACATCAGTCGCTCACGAAAATCACGCCGCAGCGTGCGCACTGACACGCCAAACTCAGCAGCCAGTTTGCGCACGCTCAACGTTTCACCCGCCACCAGACGGCTGATTATCAGTGACAGCCTGACAGCCAGCCGGTCATGGCGGCGTTCTGCCTGTGTCATGGGAGGTTCTCCAGGAAAGTTAACTAACTGAAAATGATGTGATTACTTTAAAGAGGGGGGCGGACAGGGTATGGACACCGCAGAAACTATTTTTTATTTCTGCAAAAGCCAGGTGTAACAGGGGTTAAAGGCTATAACCGGGAGATTGAGGCACACGAGAACATAGCGATGCGGACAGGTGGTGTCCGATATTAACAACGTGGCAACATGAAACGTCTACTGCAGTTGCGTGAGCAGTGTTTCTGCCATCACCCACAGCGCACGGTTAAGCTTCACGTCCCCGTCAATGCCACGCACGGCACGGGTATGCGTCCGTCCGCCTTTAGCATTACGCCCGCTGAGTCCGCCCTTAATCAGGTTTTCCTGAATCCGCTGATAGGTGGTCCAAAGGTCATTGCTCTCATCCTGCCAGCGGCGCGGGGAGAGTATCTGCGATTCAGTAACCGGCTGGTGATCCTCACCAAAGCGATACGTTAGCGCGGCTTTTGCCAGTGCCTGCTGCGCAGGTTGAGGCAACAGCAATGACTGCATGGCATCCCGCTTTTCTTCCACACGGTCAAAAATCCCCAGCACTTCATACGCCCCCTCAATAACCTGACTCACCACGTCCCCCTTGTGTGGCACCCGTACCTCGCCAAACGACTCACCACAGACGAGGCCGTTCTGACACACAGCCCTGAACAAGCCCGGCAACATCTGGTACGAGCTGGTACCATCATGGGAGTTGAGCAGGATAATTTCCGGCGCCTGCTTACCGGTAATCTGCCCCTCCCTACGCAGACGCAGCATATGCTTCGTATGTTCACGACGGCCAGGATCACGTACCCAGGTCTGACAGGCAAAGAATGGCTGGAAGCCTTCCCGCTGTAGATTGTCCAACAGAGATATAGTCGGAATATAGGTATAACGTTCACTGCGGGATTCGTGTTTGTCCTCGCTGAATACGCTGGGCACCACACGAAACAATTCCTCTCGGGTTAATGGACGGTCACGACGAATTAGGTTTGATGCGCCAAAGCGCGAAGCCAGACGGGTCATAAGCAGACTCCTCAGTATGGGTAAAACAAATAAAGAAAGCCCTGCCGCACTTGCGACAGGGCTCGGAGAATAACAGGGCAGAATTAAACACTTAGAAGAAGAAATCCCAGACAGCGCGGGCCACTGACACCACCGAGGAACGCACGGCCTGAATAATGGTCCGCACCGGGGCGGGAATAAGGGGAAAGGTGCTTACCGTATCGAGTATGGCACCTACGGTTTCACCGAAATCATCACGGGCCTGTTCCCGGACTACCGTTGTGCGAAAGGGATGCTGCAGTTGCGCTACCACCGGGCTACTGACCTCACGTGGCAAACACTTAATCATCCTCTCAGCCATCATCCGCAATCCCCATTGAAGACGGACCGACACGGCACACACCGGATGCACAGGCTGAAAAATCTCATGCAGCAGGCAAATTTTACGGCTGATGTTTTGTTTTTGCTCTGTAGACAATCTTTCTCCACCGCTTGTGGGCTCGGCCTTGTCCGACTGGCTGATAACAAACAGCACCTTATGTCGGTATGCCTCACCAATCACCTGTCGGTAAAAATACTCATCCACCGCCAGCGCACGGTCATCAGCTTTAATCAGCCACAGCACCAGGTCGAGCCGGGGAAGCTGATCTCGATAGAGCACAGTATATTCGTTATCACGTACACCACTCTCCCCCACGCCGGGCAGATCCACCAACGTCATATAGCGCTCTCCGACCTGCAGGCGAAATCGCAAAGGTTCACGGGTACAGGCTGCCACATCGCTGACCGGCGATACTTCGCCGACAAACAGAACATTGCAAAGACTGCTCTTTCCCACCCCGGTTTTACCCATAATGCCGATCACTGGCTCGTAGTGGGTTAACTGATTTATCTGCTGCAATATACGTTCAGACACCCACTGCGGCAGGCCGGAAAGCGAATGGTTTAATGGCTGTAAGCCCTGAGCATTATTCATGACTACTCCTGCAATAAATAAAACTAAAACGGCAGAACTGTGAAGTTCTGCCGTTATGCTGGTATGTTCATGAAAATGATATATATCTCAAAAAAAATTGGAGTGCGATTAAATAGCATCACTTCCAATAATCGTAAGGATAGTTAACTATTGACTCAGATGGATATAACTGTTCTGTCGAAGCTTTATTTATTTGTAGAGCAGCAACAAATATATAACCATCTCTAAACTTCACAGCAGGAACCCAAGAAAGATATGCTGCACTTAAGTATTTCTTCTTTTTCTTCATATATTCCGAAATCCCGTCATTGCAGAAATCAACAAGCCTCACATAGCACAAGGAGTGCAGATCAAATAAGTAACCATCAACTATAAATTTGGGAATTTCAATCTGTATTAATTCATTTTTAAACACCCTTCCAAGATCATTTTCGACGCATAAATACACATATCGAACATCTCCTTTTGATTCTGGCTCGAACAATTCAATATGGCCGTTTACTTTTTGACAAAACTCCTTTCGATACCCTTCCCACTCTTGACGAGGAGGCAGTGAAAACTCCATGACAGGTTTTGGAGAAACACTAAAAACGAGTTTCTTTGAAAGTAAATGCAAGTGCTTCAATGTAATGTCGTCCTTTGCACTTTGAGTTTCGAAGTGACGAACCTCATGATAAAACATGCTAAAAAGCCTACTTTCAACTTCCTGCGTAATTCTATTTTGATATGTCACAAAATCAAGAATAGGCGCAGTGGACCGTAATAACTCACATATCACTTTAGAACGTGACGTACCATTCACTTCGGCATACCTGTCGATTGAATCAATCGTTAAATTATCATCGGTGTTAAATGTTATTCTCTTTATCATAAATGTTATGCATTTTGTTGATTATGCATAAAAACCTATCACAAAGGCCAGTAAAACACCAGATCGCACTGCAATACTTCAGATTTCGCGCACACATTTCTTCCTGTGTAAGACCACCATGCGAACCTGCGATAGAATCCCTGAACCCATCTGTTCTTACTGAATTAAGGTTAATTAGTATTATCACCCGGAGTTAACCATCCCCCCTCCTGTAATCAATACTCATCCCTGTATAAAAAATACATCACACATCTATCTATTGAACCCCATTTAGTTTGAGGATAGATCATGAAAGAACCCTACAATGCCAACCCTAATTACCCTATGCATCGTATTCTTCTCGAAGATATAAACCACCATCTGGATGAAATGTTTGAGCGTTATTCCCGCTTACTGGCTTTTCGTATGGATTTTGGCTGGAAACAAGGAAGTGAACGCTCGCAGCGTAATCTCATGGATGAGATGGAGGGCGAGATACAGCATCTGATGGATGTGGTATTTGGTCGAAAAATGGTTATTGGGTACTGCTGGGTAATTGAATACAGGCGACGTAAGGGGCTGCATGTGCATGCCATGATTTATCTTGATGGGCAAAAGCATCGGAAATGTTATCCGACCTCGCGTGCGATAGGGGAAGAATGGCGCAGCTTAACAGACGATGAAGGACTCTTTCATCTGTGTTCCAGGAAAAAGCATTTCGTTGCAAGCTCCGGAACAATAGTGGATCACCGTAATCGGCAAGCAGTTGATGAACTACGTTACGTCATCAGTTACTTAGCCAAATCTGAGCAGAAGTCAAAAGGGGTTGTTGCAGGTATGAACGTTATACCTCCCCGCAGCCGTAGAGGCAGGCCCAGGAAGGAATAGCGGCAGGTAAACATTGAGCCGAAGTTTTTTTACAACTGAAGCCATTGATGTGGAGGAGCTGGCAGTAAATAATTTTACTAACGGCTCTGGTTATTTACCCTTAACCGGAACACATCACAATGTATACAAAGCCCACATTGCTTGAAGATCAATTTATTGATATGAAATTCATTACCCAACTTACTGGCCTGAGCGACAAATGGTTTTACAAGCTGATACAGGATGGCTTATTCCCGAAGCCAATTAAGCTGGGCAGAGCTTCCCGTTGGTTAAAAAGCGATCTTGAGGAGTGGTTGTATTATCGCATTTGCGAATCCAGAACATAATCCAGCCTGGTAAATTGCGGATAGAATCATCTTGCCAAAAAAAATTCATTTTATTTATTGCCATATTAGTATCTCTCAAGAGTATTCCTTGAGAGTCAGAGTTGCATGAATCTACACATTCTCAGTATTAATGAATACCATTCATAGTCCCTATCCTCCCCCCTGTGATTATCAATAAGCACAAACCCGTTAACATACCCCTATCTCTTCATGTCCAACGGATCACCATGCTTAATCAACAGGCACAAACACAGTCGGCTACAGCTAAAAAAACCGGTCTCTCGTTTCTACTCATTCTCAGCGCCCTGATGGCTGTAACCTCTTTATCAACCGACATCTATCTTCCGGCTATGCCCATGATGGCCAAAGACTTGCAGGGTGACGCAGAGCTGACAATCACAGGGTTCCTTATCGGTTTTTGCATTGCACAACTGATTTGGGGAGCGATTAGCGATCGTTATGGGCGTCGACTGCCGCTGTTTATCGGTTTAGGTCTATTCATCATCGGCTCGGTGGGCTGCGCGTTATCAACGGATATCGTGCAAATTGTCTTCTGGCGTGTTTTTCAGGCGTTAGGTGCCTGTACCGGGCCGATGCTGGCACGGGCAATGATCCGTGACCTGTTTAGCCGTACTCGTGCAGCACAAATGCTTTCGACGCTGATGATAATCATGGCCATCGCGCCGATTGCCGGGCCCCTGATTGGCGGGCAGATGATTAAAGTCACCTCGTGGCATGCCATTTTCTGGCTGCTGGCGATTATCGGAACATTAATGCTGATGTCTTTATTCTGGTTACCAGAAACATTACCTGCCGAAAAACGCTCACAAGCCTCCGTAACCAGAGCCTTTCACAACTACTATGCCTTGCTCACCAACGCCAGATACATGCGATTTACTTTGTGCCTGACGTTCTACTACGTTGCAGCCTACGCCTTTATCACCGGCTCTCCGTTTGTGTACATCACGTACTTCGGCGTTGACCCGCAGCATTACGGTTGGCTGTTTGCAGTAAACATTGTTGGATTGATGGCGGTGAGCATGGTCAACAGACGTCTGGTTCACCGCTATCCACTGGAAGCGTTGCTCAGGAATGCCGTATTCATCGCCACTATTGCCGCAATAGTGCTGGCGTTCACCACCGGCCTGGGTGTGGGTGGAATTACCGTGATTATCGGCGCTGTGTTCGTGTTCTTCTCTATGAATGGCATCATCGCGGCGACATCCACGGCATGCGCTCTGGACGCAGTGCCTAATGTGGCTGGCTCCGCGTCGGCGCTAATGGGCGCGTTACAGTACGGCAGCGGCATCATCTCTTCACTTCTTCTCGCTCTGTTCAGTGATGGCACACCATGGACGATGGGCTGGATAATTGCGTTGTTTACAGTAGCCAGCGCCCTGATGGCACTGACCGTTCAGATAAAAAAATAAAACGTCGTTATTGATGCCAGACGACACTTTCTTCCAGAGATACCCGCCCTTCCCTGTAACTCAGGGAGGGATGCGTTTTATCTGGGATCCCAAAAGAAATACCGTAAAGCAGCCTGAAACCCTCAGGAACATTTAATATTTGACGCACCGTTTGGGCAAAATAACTCAGCACTGCCTGTGGAACGCCTGCGTAACCGCGAGCTGCCAGGGAAAGCAGGAATGTCTGGGCATACATACCGGCGTCTGAGGCTACGCGAACGTTGTCCCCTACAGCAGGAATGAACAGCAGGGCAACATGAGGCGCGCCGAAAAACCTCACATTACGCTCGACCACTTCTGAGCGACTTAAGCTATCCCCCCGCGCAACGCCCAGTGCCTGATAGTACGAGCGCCCCTGCTCCGAAGCCCGTTGCCTGAATGGCTCGGGATAAGCTTCTTTATCAAACGTAAAATCAAGGCTGTAGTTCCCAGCCCTCAGATCTTCCGTCAGTGCGTGGCTTAATTCACGAAGTTTATCTCCTGCAACAATATGCAGGGTCCAGGGTTGAGTATTGCAGTTGGATGGTGCGCATTGCGCTTCGAGCAAAATGTCTTTGAGGATATCGCTGGGGATGGGAGATGGAAGAAAGGCTCTAGCCGAGTATCTGTTTTTTACTACCTCACTAAATGTTGGCTCTTGCGTACTCATTTGCTTCTCCGCCTGAAAGTAATTTGAAGTGAATGATTCACTCTCTCCCGATCCATCCTGTCACATCAGGCCCATCGTTTTCATTCCCGGTTCCAGATTAGGTCTATGAATTCCATTCATAGCGTCTATTTAAGCAGCGTAATTATCTTTAACCGCAACTTCGTTAATCTGGGTCTATCGCGTGAACACGCAAGCGGAAAATGGCTATAGCTGATGGATATACCCCAGCCTGCGCGGCTGGGGCGCCATCGGAGGCTAACTAAATATTTTTATCGAAGAAGACGTCTAACTTTTGCATTGCCTGGTCAACGTATTTTGGCACCCAATACGTCTCGATATGGGTAGCGCCATCGATCAGGAAGAGTTCTTTGTCCTTCGTACCGGTGGCTTTCGCGAACGCGTCTTCAGTCATATAGAGCGTATCCGCTTTTGTACCGGCAATCATCAGCAGTGGTTTATTGATGAGATTGATATGGTCCGTTACGTCAAAGCTCATTAAATCCAGAAGACTGCTGGTGGTGTATTTAAACGTGGAGTTCGGGTGCGCGTGGGTTTTCCAGTAGTACTCGTAGCCCTGGCGATACAAGGCAAAAGGTAATTTAGCAATCTGTTCATCAGTCAGGTTGGCATCGCCGGAGTAAAGCACTTCTCCTCCGGCTGCTTCCTGAGCTCGAGCGTCAGAAGCCTGCTGAAGACGCTGCTGGATAGTATCCAGCTGTGAATCCTGCATACCGTTACGGCGCACAAGGCCTGAATTAAACATGCTGATGGTTGCAATCGATTTAAACCGTTTGTCCGTCTCGGCAGCAACTAGTGAATAGCCACCACCACCGCAAATGCCAAGCAGACCGAGGCGGGCGGTATCGACACCAGGATACTGGCTGATGTAGTCAGCCATGCCGTGAATGTCCTCAATACGATTAGCAGGTTTATCCACGCTGCGCGGCATCCCACCGCTAGCGCCCTGATACGCCGCATCGGCGGTAATCGTGATGTAGCCCTGCTCGGCGAGACGCTGAGCATACAACCCGGCGACCTGTTCTTTTACGCCGCCATTAGGATGTGCAACCACCACGGCCGGATATTTTTTGGCGGGATCGTAGTTAGCAGGGGTATAGACATTCGCAGCAATCTGGATGCCATGAAGATCGTATTTCACTGGGTGAATGTTGACCTTGCCTTTGACGTTCTCGGTGATGGCTCCGTCATAGACGAGAGTGAATGGATTTTTTTTGTAATCAGCCGCATTGACTGAGGTCACTCCGGCCATAGCCGTGAGTAGCATTGCACTGATAAGCGTGAATTTCATGGTCTCTCCCGATGAGTGTCGGCCTGGTTATACAGGCTCGCAGAATCAAATTTGCAGGCTCAGAGTAGGCGGAGAGGGCTGTCAGCATCGTGACAGGGAAATAACATTTTTGTCAGGAAACAGGCTGGGATGGGAAAGCATTTCTGACAGCGCTGTCAGGTAGCCGTCAGCTTTATGTTGGCAATCACAACGCAGAATGGTCCCGCCTAAATGAGAGTCATGTTTAATTTTCTGAGAAACGGAGCGATCAATGAAAAGCCAGAATGCCCCAACAATGCCAGAGCGGCGCAAGCTATTAGTCGCCGGGGCCGGTATTGCCGCCGCCTCGCTGATTCCTCACGTATCAGCGGCGAGCCAAACCTCTCAGGTCGATTCGTCCAGACAATCCAGCCAACGTCCTTCAACTCCTGGCAAGCGTAAACTCGGGAAGCTGGAAGTTTCTGCCATCGGTCTGGGCGTGCAGAACATGAGTCGTAAATACGACACCTCCGTTCCCTGGCGTCCCGAGATGATCAATGTTATCCACCGTGCATTTGATGAAGGGGTAACGTTCTTTGACGCTGCTGAAGCCTACGGCCCGTTTGAAGTCGAAAAAATTCTCGGGGAAGGCGTCGCCCCGTTCAGGGACAAAATCGTTATCGCCACCAAGTTTGGCTGGAACATTGACCAACAGACGGGTAAGCGTCTGCCGGGCCTTAACAGCAGACCTGAGCATATCCGACAGGTCGTCGACAATATGCTCAAACGCCTGCGTACCGATCGTATTGACTTACTGTATCAACACCGGGTTGATCCACAGATCCCCATTGAAGATGTCGCCGGTGTGGTGAAAGATTTAATGGATCAGGGGAAAGTCCTGCACTGGGGTCTGTCTGAAATGGGCATCAATACGTTGAGACGCGCTCATGCGGCATTACCCGTTACCGCCGTGCAAAGTGAATACTCCATGCTCTGGCGTGGCCCTGAAAAGCAGGTATTTCCGGTGTGTGAAGAGCTGGGCATTGGGTTCGTGCCATGGAGCCCACTCGGCGTGCAATTTTTAACGGGCTGGATTGATGAGAATACCCGGTTCGCTGCCGGTGATTTCCGCGCGACAGAAACGCGTTTCTCGCCTGAAAACTTGCCACACAACTTACAGCTGGTTGAACTACTGAAATCCTGGGCAATACGAAAAAATGCGGCACCGGGACAGATTGCTCTGGCATGGCTCCTTGCGCGTAAACCCTGGATTGTCCCCATCCCTGGCACCACCAATAAAGACCATATGCTGCAAAACACAGCGGCTACCGGCGTATCGCTGACTTCCGCTGAGATGACCGAGCTCACCCGCTCACTGGATGCCATCACTATCCAGGGGCAACGTCTGCCGGATGCCGTACAGGTTTATTCCGATGTTGAAGCACCAATGAAAAGTTAAGAGGAAGTCCCGTTATGCGCCTGTTGTTAGTCGAAGATGAAGAAAAAACGTCAACCTATCTCTCCCGTGCGCTGGGTGAGTCCGGGTTTACGGTAGATGTCTCTGCAGATGGCGCGGAAGGACTTCATTACGCGCTGGAGTTCGACTACGACGCGATAATACTGGATGTAATGCTGCCGGGGATGGATGGTTACCGGGTACTTGAGGGTGTGCGAGCAGCCAAACAGACGCCGGTGCTGATGCTCTCGGCTCGGGGTTCGGTCGATGAACGCGTTAAAGGGCTTCGCCTTGGCGCGGATGATTATCTGCCCAAGCCCTTCTCGCTGATTGAGCTGGTGGCGCGTATTCAGGCACTGGTGCGCCGCCGCGCTACGGATGGCGCAGACATCACCCAGCTGCAAATTCACGATCTGCATCTCGACCTGCTGGCTCGTCGCGTATTTCGCGCCGGAACACGGCTGGAGCTGACCGCGAAAGAGTTTTCCCTGTTGAGTCTTTTGGCCCGGCATCAGGGAGAGATTCTGTCAAAAATGATGATTGCGGAGCAGATATGGGACATGAATTTCGACAGCGATGCCAACGTGGTTGAAGTGGCCATTAAACGACTTCGGGCCAAAGTGGATGCGCCGTTCGATATCAAGCTGTTACATACCGTTCGTGGCATGGGGTATGTCCTCGAAGTCCGGTCCGAATAAATGAAGGGGATAAGCATGCTTAAGCGTTCCATCTCCGTTCACCTGGCGCTGATGTTTGCCTTATCCGCGCTACTGATTGTTTCCGTTATCGGCATCCTGCTCAGAAGCTCCTTGCATGACTCTTTGCAAAAGCAGATGCACAACGAGCTGCTGTTCCGCGAATCATTAATGAGTCCGTGGATCACCTCACGAACCTCTGCTGACGGCTGGTCACTGCTTGCCAATAAATTTACCGTATTAACCAATTCTGAAGGTGAACGCGTTCGCTACTGGATAGTGAGCGATAACCCACGCTTTAGCATGGGGGGAACACCACCGGTAGGTGTTCAGTGGTCTTCTTTGCGGGAAGGCTTTAATAAAGTGCCCGGCGCATCAGAAGGTGCATGCTCGCTGTTTCTGTTAGTGAAAACGATCCCCGCCAACGGTGAGCGGCCTGAGCTGCGCTATGTGGTTGCCATCGACTCCACGCCGTATATGGGCACACTCGATGCGTTCACGCGGACATTGCTGATCATTACCGCACTGGGCGTCGTGATTGTCGCCTTACTGGGATACGTCGTTTCAAGGATCGGTCTTCGTCCCGTTGGAGCGCTTAGTAAACAGGCCCGGCAACTCGCTCCCGGGGACCATGGTCAGCGCCTGAATACCGAAGCATTACCTGACGAATTACAGCAATTAGCATCATCTTTTAATGGCGTGCTGGAACGGCAAGAGGTCGCCTGGAGGCAGCTCGAAAGCTTTAATGCCGATGTTGCGCATGAACTCCGGACTCCGCTGACTAACCTGATTGGCCAGACGCAGCTGGGCCTCGCGCGCCGACGTTCACATGATGAACTGGAAGAGTTACTGGGCTCCAATCTGGAAGAACTTGAACGCATGACGTCCATCGTTAACGACATGCTGTTCCTGTCCCATGCCCACGCGGGTGAACATGCGTCCCAGCTGACTAAGGTGTCCCTGCGAGAAGAAACCCTGAAAACAGCGGAATATGTAGAGCCTTCTTTTGCTGAAAAACAGCTTTCTCTGGATGTGGAGGGCGACGTCACCGCGCACATCGACCGACGACTGTTCCACCGTTCACTGGCCAATTTACTGGAAAATAGCGCAAGACACTCGCCCTCCAACAGCACGGTTACGGTGCGGTTAAGCGAAACCGGTCATCAAGCCTGTGTTGAAGTGTCAAACCCTGGCGAGCCGATAGCGCCAGAGCACTTACACCGGCTTTTCGAGCGGTTCTATCGCGTTGATACCTCCCGAGCCAGGAGTGATACCCATCATGGACTGGGCCTGTCGATCGTGCGTGCCGTCGCCATTATGCACCGAGGAGATGCCTTTGCCCGTAGTGAAGCTGGCATCAATACATTTGGCCTCACCTTTGCGATGCAAGACGATAAAGCGTCGGGCAACGCTCACTCTGGCACTGAGCCGGAACCCGGGTTAACTGACAGAATTGTCAGGGGGGCGTCAGCCTGACGTCATTACCCCCTCGATAAAATCATCGCAGGCAATCCCCTCTTCATTGATAAGGACGCTTTGCATGATCGGACATTTACGTTACCTCGGGCTGTTACTGCCCTTCTTCACATTTTCATCCTGGGCAGTGGAACAAAATCCCGCTGTCCATATCGCCCCAGCAGGAAGTCAGAACGCGGTGTTCGGGCCAGCCGAGAACTTTACCGGTCGCGTCAGGGTTGATCCTCTCTTCAAACCGGATAACGACATCAGTGTTTCCGGGGCTTATGTCACGTTTGAACCCGGCGCTCGTTCCGCCTGGCATACGCATCCGGCAGGTCAGCGGCTGATTGTGACCTCGGGTGTTGGGCTCACCCAACAAGAAGGCCAGCCGGTGCAGGTTATCCGCGCCGGTGACATTGTCTCTTGCCCGGCGGGCGTCAAACACTGGCACGGGGCGGCACCCGGCAGCGCGATGACGCATCTGGCGATAACCGGGATTGTGGATGGCAAAAGCGTTAACTGGATGGAGAAAGTGACAGATGAACAATACCACGCCCATTAAAACATTAGCGGCAGCGGTACTGCTGACCTTTGGTTTTGGTCTCGCGGCACATGCTGCGTCCGTCAATAAAGGAGCCTCAGAAATGAACCACGAACAAACGGTTTCAGATACGCTGTCAGCCAGCCAACAGGCCATCCCGTTGATTGCGGCATCGATGGCCAGCAGCCAGATGGATAAGCTGAATGCAGCCCTGAATCAGGGTCTTGACGCAGGGCTCACGATAAACGAAACCAAAGAGATTCTCGTCCAGCTTTATGCCTATACGGGCTTCCCCCGTAGCCTGAATGCGCTTAGTGAACTGATGAAGGTCGTCGAAGCACGTAAACAACGTGGTATCAAAGACGTTGAGGGTAAAGAACCGGTTGCCCCGATCCCTGTCGGGGATGAGCTTCGCCGTGTCGGTACCGCAAACCAGACAAAAATCTCAGGCGCTCCCGTCCAGGGCCCACTGTTTGATTTTGCCCCGATGATTAACCAGTTCCTGCAAACGCACCTTTTCGGCGACATTTTCGCCCGCGATAACCTCGACTGGCAAAGCCGCGAGCTGGCAACGGTTGGCGCATTAGCGGTCACGCCGGGCGTCGAATCACAACTGCTGTCGCATACGCGAGCAAGCATGCGGGTCGGCCTGACGGCGTCGCAGCTGCGCCAGCTGGCACAGGTTCTGCGTGAACATGGCGAAAGTGATGCAGCAACGCGAGCTGAAAAGGCGCTGCAGCAGGCGCTCGCAAACAATTAGGAGTGGATTATGGAGCATGATCCCAACCGCAGAATGTTAATCACCGCACTTGCCGGGCTGACGCTGGCGAACGTTGCTTTTGCCTCAGCTGCGACCGGAACCGCAAACGTGCAGTGTAAAAGCCGTGTTCTGGTGGCGTACTTTTCCCGCAGCGGAAATACACGGGTGATTGCGGGCGTCATTCACCGCAGCCTGAATACCGATCTGTTTGAAATCGAACCGGCTACACCTTATCCAGAAGACTATTTTCAGACCGTTGAACAGGCGAAAAAAGAGCGTGAGCGAGGTGTAAAACCGGCATTAAAAAATAGCGTTGCAGATATCTCACGCTACGAGACCGTGTATTTAGGCTTTCCGATCTGGGGGACCAGCGTGCCGCCTGTAGTGCAAGCATTTCTCAGCAGCCACAACCTTGCGGGCAAATTACTCATCCCCTTCATTACTCACGGTGGCTACGGTAAAGGAGACAGCGACGACATCCTTACCCGTCTTGCCCCGACTGCACGTCGGGAAGAACCGCTGGTCATTGAATGCGACCAGGAGCGAAGAACCACTGAAACGGTCACCAGTTGGTTAGAGACAATACGCAGTTAATCGTCCGCATTCATGAGTCTGCCAAATAAGGGCAATCAGGGGTGCTAAATAATTAACGCTGACAACTCAGATATGATTGAACGGCAAACATAACAGAGGATGTAATCTTGAAGACAATCTTAAAAACGCTGGCCATCTGCGTAATGGCGGGTGGCCTGATGGCTCAGTCGGTATACGCCGAGCCGCTGGTCATTCAGGAACAGGGAAGCTTTTCTGCTGGTGGCACTATCATCACCGCACCAGGAACATTTGATGCAAAAAAGCCGCTGGATTCAGCTGGCCAAACCTATCATGGCGATCATGCCTCAGTGTTCTACCAAATCCCGGAGAATCCGCATAAATACCCTATCGTCATGCTGCACGGCGCAGGTCAGTTCTCCCGTACCTGGGAAAGTACCCCGGATGGTCGCGAAGGGTTCCAGAACATCTTCCTGCGTCGCGGGTTCTCAACTTATCTTGTCGATCAGCCACGCCGGGGCAGCGCCGGACGCACGACTGTAGAAGGTACTGTTACGCCTAAACCGGATGAACAGATGTGGTTCAACCAGTTCCGCGTTGGCGTGTGGCCAGAGTATTTTAAGGGCGTTCAGTTCTCTCACGACAAAGAAGCACTGAATCAGTATTTCCGTCAGATGACCCCAAATACCGGGCCGTTTGATATCAATGTCGTCTCTGATGCGATGTCAGCCGTCGTGGATAAATCCGGCCCGGCAATCCTCTTCACCCACTCTCAGGGCGGCGGACCTGGCTGGTACACGGCGATGAAAAACAACAAGGTCAAAGCCATTGTCGCTTTTGAGCCTGGCAGCAGCTTTGTCTTCCCTGAAAAAGAACTCCCAGCCCCTATGCCAAGCGCGTTCGACACGCTGAAGGGTGAGCCGGTGCCGATGGAGCAGTTTATGGCTCTGACCAAAATCCCGATTCTGATTATTTACGGCGATAACATACCGGATAAACCTGTCGCCATGCCCGCGCAGGACAGCTGGCGAGTACGTCTGGCGATGGCTCGCGAGTGGCGTGATGTGGTGAACAAGCATGGCGGGGATGTGACGGTGACGCATCTGCCTGAAGTGGGAATCAAAGGGAATACCCACTTCCCTTTCTCTGATTTGAATAATGTGCAGATTGCTGATTTGGTGAGTAAATTTCTGAAGGAAAAAAAACTGCAGTAGTGGAATAGACCCATCAGACCAATCTACCGAGTCCTCGTGTCTGAGGACTCGGTAGAGTCATATTAGTTTTTAACCATAGCTATCTTAATGATAAAGCACATGACACATGAGCCAACAAACCTATTCAATAAGCCACATCAGAACTCTAAAAAATTACTACCCCTCAAATCGGGTAATTTCAAAACTATAGCCGTAAAATTTTAGCCAATATATCCTTAAGCTCAGTCTTTGCCTTAGCCACTACAAGATATACTTTTTGGTTTTCAGATAAAGCATTATGTTCATTTATAAGTTGCTTTGTTCTTTCGGTAAAGCCAGAGCTAACAATTAAAATACCACCCTTACCTGATTGATTCACTTTATATATAAATTCACGAGCTGTAGCCAAACCGAGTAGTTTTGAATACCTTTTCACCTCAACAATATAATTCTGTTCTTGAGTTTTAATCTCAAAGTCATAACCATCATCTTTTCCTGCTTCAACTCTTTCTGAAAGCACTCCAAGTTCATTAAGTACTTCACCAACCATACTTTCAAACTCCTTCGAGCCTGGAGTTAAATTTGGATAGACCAAGTTATTAATTACATCACCCGAAGTAATATCAGCCTCAATTTCTTTATCAATTTTTATTTTCCTGAAAATACTATATGTACCTATAGCTGCAATGAGTGCTCCTATAGCGGAAACAAACATTGATACTAGAGAATCTTCATTTATACTTTTCTTCTCAGCAACTTTTGGCTTTGAATATGTGGAGCGAATAGATTTTACTGTATCCATTAGAGACTCCCTTTTCTCTAATGGAATAAATTTGTTTCCCATAAAGCGATCTTGGATTTGTAATAAAAGTTCATCAACTGAGTATGGGTAAGGAGTTCCTTGCTCTAACTCTTTGGCCTTAATGAATGAATTGATATCATCAATTGTTAGTTTTTTATTATAAAATAATAACTCTTGAACATCATCCACTAAGCTTTCATGCGTGATATTTACCTTTGCTGCAGTTATATCTTTTACATAACCGGGAACATATATAAGCGAAAAATAGAATGTCCCTATCACCCCAATAAAGCTAAATATATTCCAACCATTTTTCATAACCCAGTTAAGTATTGACTTCAATTAACTCTCCTTACTTGAATTGGTGTCATTTCAGGTTTTCCACCAAGGGGTGGTCATGCAATAGTGCAATTCTCTGGATTACATGTTATGTCTTTTTCCTCATTCAAACAACAAGCTACAAATACTTAGCTCTACTTACTAACGCAACATGATGTTGCTGATCATCATTTGAGATCTACTTATAACATCAGCTAAAAGCTTAATAAACTATAGGGCATGCTAACTTTGTTCTAACAACTGTGCATGCTTTTTGGTGGCAAGATAATGACACAATTAATGAGCAAAACTAATAAACCCTAGCTAATTACCCTATCTAATTGAATAAATCAGTTTGCGTTATGCTTTTCCGACACAACAGCTGAAGGATAACGTCATGCAAACTGCAAAACTGAACAACGGTATTGAAATGCCCCTGCTGGGCTTTGGTGTCTTCCAGATGACGGATGCTGCTGAATGCGAAAGAGCCGTTATTGATGCGATCGATACGGGATACCGCCTGATCGATACCGCAGCGTCTTACCAGAATGAAACCCAGGTCGGGAACGCTCTGAAACAGAGCGGTATCGCACGTAACGAACTTTTTGTAACGACCAAACTGTGGCTACAGGATACCAATTACGAAGGCGCTAAAGCCCAGTTCGAACGCTCCTTGAATCGGCTGCAACTTGATTACGTCGACCTGTATCTGATTCACCAACCTTACGGCGATGTCCATGGAGCCTGGCGTGCCATGGAAGAACTGCTTCAGGCAGGAAAAATTCGCGCCATTGGCGTTAGCAACTTCCATCCAGACCGGCTAGCTGACCTTATCTCCTTCAACAAAGTGGCCCCTGCGGTAAACCAGATTGAAGTAAACCCCTTCAACCAGCAGCTGCATGCCGTTCCATGGAATCAAAGCCATGGCATTCAGCCGGAAGCCTGGGCACCGTTTGCTGAGGGTAAAAATGGTCTGTTCCAGCATCCCGTGTTAACGGCAATTGGTCAGAAGTACGGCAAAAGCGTGGGCCAGGTTGTGCTGCGTTGGATCTTCCAGCGAGGCATCATTTCACTGGCGAAATCGGTGCGCAAAGAACGCATGGAAGAGAACATCAATATTCTCGATTTTGAACTCAGCCCTGAAGATATGCTGCAGATTGCCGCCCTCGACACCGCAACCAGCGCCTTCTTCTCTCACCGCGACCCGGCGATGGTGGAATGGCTGACTGGCCGCAAACTTGATGTTTAAGTCGCGATAAAAGAGGTATTCATTCAATGCAAAAACGTTATCTGGGTAAATCCCGACTCGAAGTCTCCGCGCTTGGGCTCGGCTGCATGGGCTTAAGCCACGGCTATGGCCCGGCGACCGATACGCGTCAGGCTATCGAATTGATTCGCGCAGCGGTTGAACGTGGCGTCACCTTCTTCGATACCGCTGAAGTGTATGGCCCCTTTCTTAATGAAGAGGTTGTCGGTGAAGCCTTAAAACCGTTTCGTGACCGTGTGGTCATCGCCACCAAGTTTGGTTTTACTTTTGGCGACGACAACAAGCAGCAGATTTTAAACAGCCGTCCGGAGCATATCCGTGAAGCGGTGGAAGGATCATTACGCCGTCTTAACACTGATGTTATTGATCTGCTGTATCAACATCGTGTCGATCCGGATGTCCCAATTGAAGACGTTGCGGGAACCGTGAAAGACCTGATCGCTGAAGGCAAAGTCAAACATTTCGGTCTGTCCGAGGCTGGCGCGCAAACCATTCGTCGTGCGCATGCCGTACAACCGGTCACTGCGCTGCAAAGCGAATACTCCATGTGGTGGCGCGAGCCTGAGCATGAGATCCTGCCGTTGCTGGAGGAACTGGGCATTGGTTTTGTGCCCTTCAGCCCATTAGGTAAAGGCTTCCTGACGGGCTCGATTAAGCCAGGAACTACCTTTGGCAAGGATGATTATCGCAGCACCGTACCGCGTTTCGCCGAGCAGGCGATTGAAGCCAATGAAAAGCTGGTCTCATTGCTGGGTGAACTGGCGGCAGAGAAAGGCGTGACGTCTGCACAAATCGCGCTGGCATGGTTGCTGGCACAAAAGCCTTGGATTGTTCCTATCCCAGGTACCACCAAACTACATCGGCTGGAGGAAAATCTGGGGGCTGCCGACATCATTCTTTCACAGGATGACTCACAGCAGATAAACCAGGCGCTTGAAACGATTAAAATCGTCGGAGAGCGTTATTCTCCTGAGCACCAGGCTCGCGTAGGCCGTTAATACCCGGACGGGTCCTCTGCAATTGGCGGACCCGTTATTCCTGATAGCGAAGTGCATCGATCATTAGCGCAAAAGCGGGGGGATGCTGCTTGCGGCTCGGGTAGTAGAGGTAATATCCGGGGAAAGACGGACACCAGTCCTGCAGAATCTGGATAAGCTCTCCTGAATTTATATAATCCTGCACCCTGTCTTCAGGTATACAGGCGATACCAAAACCGGATAACGCCGCATCAATTCGTTCCGCCTGCAGATTAAAGGTTACCTGCCCTTCTACTCTGACACGTAACGGTTTCCCCTCCTTCTCAAACTCCCAGTGGTAAAGCCCACCGGCTGTCGGCAGGCGCATATTGATACACCGGTGATTTTGTAGCTCGTGCGGCGTTTCAGGTGCAGGATTTGCAGCGAAATAAGACGGCGCTCCTACCACAGCCATTCTCATATCCGGCCCAATTCTTACCGCAATCATATCCTTATCCACACTTTCGCCAAGGCGGATCCCGGCATCAAAACGCCCCTCAACAATATCGACAAAGCCGTTATCAACCACCAGTTCGAGATTAATTTCGGGATATTCCCTGAGGAAGGGTTTTAGCTTCGGCCATACCAGACTTCGCGCGGCATGCTCCCCGGCAGATAAACGGATATTGCCGGAGGCGGTACCGTTCAGTTGAACAAGCGATTCCAGTTCCTGTTCAAGATCGGCAATGCGAGGTTCAAGGCAGGCAATAATTCTCTCACCGGCTTCCGTAGGGGCAACGCTTCGGGTCGTGCGGGTCAGAAGGCGAATATTCAGCCTTTCCTCCAGGGCCTTCATCGCGTGGCTGAGTGCAGACTGAGAAACGCCCAGTTTACCCGCTGCTTTGGTAAAACTTCGCTCCCTTGCCACCACAAGAAAGATTTGCAGTTCGTTGAAATTTTCTTTGAGCATCGGCGATTTCCTTATGGGGGCATTCCCTTCATCGCGTACTCATGAAGGGTGTTCATAGACACAATCATTTTAGCCCCATTACTGACATTAATGATAATTGATATTCTGACCGTATCAAAAATAAGTCTGAATTATCAGTAGGTTTATCATGAGAATACTTGTTGCAGGGGCGACAGGAAGTATTGGCCTTCATGTCGTCAACACTACTATCAAAATGGGCCATCAGCCTGTAGCGCTGGTCAGAAATAAACGCAAAGTAAAATTGCTTCCTCGTGGAACAGATGTTTTTTACGGCGATGTTTCAATGCCTGAAACACTCACCGAATTACCGAAAGATATTGATGCCATCATCTTCACTCTCGGTTCCGATGGTCAGGGTCGTATTGGTGCCAGAGCAATTGATTACGGCGGCGTGCGTAATATTTTACGCCTATTCAGAGATACGCCTGTTCGCATCAGCTTAATGACCACAATTGGTGTGACTGAACGACTCAGCACCTGGAATCAACGCACCGAAGTTCATGACTGGAAAAGACGTGCCGAGCGTCTGGTCAGGGCCAGCGATCACCCCTATACCATCGTCAGGCCCGGCTGGTTTGATTACAACAATGATGATGAACACAGAATCGTTATGCTTCAGGGAGATCGTCGCCATGCGGGAACACCGGAAGATGGTGTGATATCCCGGGAGCAAATCGCAGAGGTTCTGGTCAGTGCCCTGACCTACGACGAGGCAAAAAATAAAACGTTCGAGCTGGTAGCTGAGCGAGGCGAAGCACAGCAGGATCTTACCCCACTGTTTGCAGACCTGCAGTCTGATGATCCACAAAAAAATGATGGGGTTCTGGACATAGACAATATGCCTCTGCGTGAAGAACCTGAGTGCATTATTAACGAGCTGAATTTGTATTCAAAAAATTAACCAATCTACAACCCTGACAATTTTGTCATATAGCGGTCAGCCTCATGTCAGCTTATGCCTGTATATTTACATATACAGACGGGATAGTTCCCTTGGTACGAATCCAGTTTTAAACATAGATTTTAAAAGAGGTATTAAATATGAAAGCACTACTTATTACTACATTGGTCATGGGGTTTATATCAGTGAATGCCGCCTCTGCAGCTCAGGAAATTAACCATGCAGATGGGAAAGAAAAGATTGGTGTAGTCTCAACCAGCAATGCCTATACGCTTGATGATTTATCGAATGCGCTCTCTCGTAAGGCTGATGAGCAAGGAGCAACATCGTTCAAAATTCTGTCAACCACGGGGAATAATCGGCTGCACGGGGTTGCTGAAATCTATAAGTAAATAAAATACATCCTAAAAAGGATGTGTCACAGCCCTCTTATAGTGAGCGTCGATTTATGTTCAGAACAGAAGGCATCATCGATGAGATAACTCAATGGATTGATTCAAACTTACATAAGCCGCTGAAGATAGAGGATGTTGCTGCGCGGGCAGGATACACCAGATGGCATCTTCAGCGGATTTTTGTGCAGGTGAAAGAAGTTAGCCTTGGGAAGTACATAAGAGATACGAAACTTAGACTTGCAGGAATAGATCTTATTAATATTTTTATTCCAGTGTTGGGCATAGCTTATAAATATTGGTTTGACTCAATACATACTTTTATTAAACTTTTATCTAAAGAATATAATTTTCACCAACAATGTATAGAAACGCAAAAAGAAAAATACAGTAATTATTTAAATCATTGAAATCATTGAAATCATCTAAAAGCTGCCAAAATAAAATATTATTTCAGCAACGGAATTTTTACTGCAGAAATATTTAATTATAAAAAAGCTCATAATCTTTTCGTGAGTATCCGCGCGACCTATGAGATTAGATATCGGACATGCTATTGAAAGTATCCTAAAAAAACAAGTCATTCATTTTTAGAGATCTCCCGACATTTTATTCAAATTAATCAGCGCAACGACACGCGGCCGTTATAGCTCCGTATCTCATTCAATAATTTAAACATGTAGATTAAATGTACCCTACTGATAAATATAAAAACCTCATTTGAGCGCAAAACCATCCCTAACTTGCTAATCCACTTTATAGAAAGTTTTTAATGCAGCCGCATCATTCCCAGCCAGCATCTGCTTAGACGCAGGCTGGGAATACATAACTCAGAATTCAATACTAGATAATGCGCTAAGATATCAATTAACTTTATAACTTCCTTATCACTTTTCCGTCTTTTTTATCGAAGGATACAATCGTATACTCATAACCCTTCAACGCTTCGACTAAAACACTCTCATCTTCAGATGTAGCAAAGATAATCTGACCACTGACCTTTGTTGATTCAGCCGCATCTCTAAGCAATTCAGCAAAGCTCACTTTATTTGCTTCTTGTTGCCTTGGTTCATCAAAAATGATCAATCCAGGGTGATTAGTCGTAAAGCGTTGGCCAACGGTGAACAAGCTGATCAGATATCCCCAAATTATTCTGATACCATCACTAGCTGAGGTATCAAAACCAATGTCATAGCCTTCCCTGGTTGGAAGGTAATTATCTTCAGATATCCCTATAAGTTCTGCATCAAAACTATCAAAATTATATTTCCTTAACCTTTCAACTACACCAGAATTTAACAACCGTAACTTCGAAGTGTCGTTATGTGAAAGTATTCTTTCCGGCAGGGATTTTCTATCTGAAATTAGCTTTTTGTACTTTTTGTGGAGCGTATCTAGCTCAAGACGAATGTTAGTTATATTGATAATCGCCTCATCAATATCCTCAATATCATTTTCCAAATTAATTTTATGGCGTAGATACTCCTCTTGAAGAGCAACTGAAGGATAATCAGTGCTTTTCAGTTTACTTATTTCTGATTTTAAAGTAGCTATTTTTGATTCTATTTTTTTCTGTTCAGCCTCTTTAAATTTCAATTGTTTGTTACAATCTAATAAAACAAAATCAAAAGCCTTTATTTGCTCTTTGATAAAATTTAAGCTACTTTCATATGTCATGAGATTCTCTTGAGATGAAAAATCCAAGAGATTATCATTATATTGAGCCCCACAAGTAGGACATTCATTACTTAGTAATTGTGTAGACTCGTATACAGTAGAGTCTGATATCTTCTTCAAATCCTCATATTTCCTTTTATCATCTAAAAGATTGCTCAACCTTTTATTTGTAGAAAATATCTGATAGTTTATATAACTTTTATGATCACTTATCGCTTGCAATTCTAATTCTAATTTATGTACTTCATCGACTTTAGAACTTATAGAACTCAAAACGGATAATTGCAGAGCTGTATCATCGGCCTGTCCAAAACTTTCGGCATTAATCGCTTTCAATTCATTCGCATAAATTTCTCGAAGATCACTTAGTGATTTAATATCATCTCCTTCTTTTATAACCAGATCTATTTTATAATTATCAAACTTGGCCTCAGGCTGTTCTGGTATGCCAGTCACGACTGATGAAACCTTTGAGGCAACTATTTCCGCATTTCTCTTGATTATTTTCCATTGATATATAACTTCATCAATACCATTTTTTATAGCGCTTCGCTTAAGTATATTTTCATTAACATCAAGAGACATTAAAAACTCAAGAGCTCTTTTTTTAACTTCTTTAATACCAAATTGAGTTGGAATTGTGGCCATTATTGATGACCAACCTTTCTTCTGTTCAACATACCATGCAGGGAATAGCACTGACGGGTAAAGAGGGGTTTCTTTACCGTTATGATTAGGTACTAGAGGTAAATTCCAGCCTAAAAATACAGTCAACCATTTATAAAACCCCATATCCCGCTCAGTATCACCTTCACGATGGAGGAAATATGAACCACTTCTATTCCCCTCTCCATTCATATCAGTTTCGTCGATATAAATAATATTATCACTTTCAAAACCAATAATATTTCTCTTCAAAGATGCAACTACGCCATTATTATTCTTGATTTTTAAAGTGACAAACGATGAGATGACATTAATTTCTTGACCATCTATTGTATTTAAGACTCTTGTCAGAGAAGGTGGGAATGGGATTTTGGCACTTCCCATACCTAATGCTTTTTCCATTCCTAGAGCGTAGGCTATAGCATTCATGCATGTTGATTTACCATGAGAGTTTTCCATGCGTAATAGAAATAAGCCTTTAGAAAATGGAATAGTGACTCCATATCGGCCATCAGTAGTATTTGCAACAATATCCAAAGAAACAATTTCTAATGACATATTACCCCACTTGGAATATTTTATTAACATTAGTTTCGGACAATCCTTTTTTAAGCTTATGCAGTTTAAAAGATTCATCCTTGAATACATCTAGTGCAGTTAACTTTACTGCACATAATTCTCCCTTTTCAGCTATTTTATATTTGTCGTTCTCTCGTATTATAAAACCTTCAGCTAACATTAGCTCTAGCGCACGGTCGAGTGTAGGATCCATGCGAACCTCAGGTTTAAGGCTTTCCTTGTTTAAAGTCCAAAACTCAAAGCTAGCTACATTTTGATCTGATTTCAAAACCCAATTAACAACATGCATTTTTTTTAAAGAACAGCAACCAGAACGACCAACGATAGATAGAATCAATAAAATTAAACTACAACGCCATAATGGCCTCATATCGCAAGGTAAGTGTTCAGGTCTTTTAGTAAAGGTGAAAGGTTTCCCGATTATTTCCTCTATAGTTATATGCATCTTTTTTTCCACCTTAAAAGTCTAATGGGCATCGTATCAACCAATCGGAAATCACACCCCAAGTAATTTTCTCGAGATCCGATTGTTTAAAAGTTGGAACTTCTTCTTCAATACATTTTTTTAATGCTTCAATTTGATCTGTCATAATTTTTGATGGTTGGGCATTAGATGGGGCAAGCATAAACATCCCAACTAAATTATTCTCTCTCTGTTGAATACATTTATAAACGATTTCATAAATATCAACCCAATTTTTCTTTAAAGTGTCTAATAGATTCTGATAATCAAGGAACTTCTGAATTAGAAAATTCCTAATCTGTTCTTGCCTTGACATGGAGTCGTGGATCTTAGGTAATTTTAAATTCAACTTTTCAAGGAAAGAACTATTATCACTGATGAATTCTAGAGCTCCTTCAACAGTAGTATCATCTAAGTTCAGACTTAATTGATATGAGTCTTTGCGAAGTAAAAAAGCTTCTTGTGAATAGCTACTTTCAGTTTGAACAATGATTTGAAAATCATCAGCAACATACGGAAGACCTAACTGGCGAACCTTAAGGGATTTCTTTGTACAATATTGACTTAGTTTAGCTGATTTATTATAAGGTGTTGCCAATATCCAACGACTAATCTTTAATGTTCCAAACAACTCCTCTAATTCTTTAACATTGTCTTTGGAGAATTTCTGAATATCATTATATATTTTCTTTTGCTGCGCTTTATAAAGTTTATCAATATCACTAGACTGCTCAGGCAAATAACACTGAAAAACATGTCCACTGAGGGTGTAGCATTCAAGACCAAAATCCCCTCCATGTGAATCAGGTAAGTCACAACAATTTGCTGGCTTGTAATGTAGCCAAATAATGCTTTTGAAATACGATTCCCATGCCTTGGGATCGCTATGTGGGTCGATATGCATTTCTAATTCCGTTGAGAAATTTTTAACCCAGTATAACTTCTTGTTCTTAAGGGAGTAAATACGAACGACCAAATAACAGGCACCTTTAAAGGTCACTTTTGTAGTATACAGATAACCCCATGGTCGAATGTAGAAGCCAACATGGAGGTGAGTGCCTGGATGGCAAAAAACACCGGAGTACATTGTAAGCATTTGATTTACAATATATAACCTCGCCATACTATCCTCTACTAGGTGTTCAAAATCGAAGATGCAAAGAAAACTAAAGAAATCCCATGATTTTTGATTAGCTTTCCTTCAGCGATTTCAGCATTGAACCCTGATTCAATCTCCTAATCTTTTTCATGGTTTCCGCCTTCCATTGCTAATCGCGCTATAAGCTCATTTCGTCTAAGCAACACTTTTTTGCTTAGCTCCCAGTTAACATACCCCCTCACACGATACTGGACAAACATACAGTATCATGTAATCACAAAAATGAGGAAGAAAAATAATCAAATGTTACTAATGTATTTGCCTGATATCGATGAACATTAGGTCTCAGGCTCCTTAACATTTACAGTGAATACCTCAGTAGAGAAGAATATTTTTTTGGTTTTTTCGAATACGATAACTACAGCAACTTACAGGTGCTCGCGCCACGCAGCCACGATTCGACGCAGATGACTTCCATCGTTAAACATACGGGAGGTGTTTGCCATCTATGGAACAAGAAAAATGTCGAAGGTGGCAATGTGCGATAGTACAGCCCACAACGCAGGATAATTATCGATAAGTGTGAGTATGTGCTTGAAGCGGTGAAATCAGGCTTCGGATAACTCAGCAAAAAAAATTGTTCGGTATTGAGCTCCTCCGAAACAGAGAAGCTCTGCTTAAGTTTTCACGCTATCTACTAATAAACGGCTAAATTCTGAGATTGTCTCATAACGCCATGATTAGTTTATATTTTCCAATGTTATCAATATGGTCTGCGTACCACTGCATCATCTCCCTCCGCCCTTCCAGATACTGAGCATGGTTATACGTCCCACGAATCGCATTCTTATCGACATGCGCAAGCTGAGTTTCAATCCATGCCGTATTGAATCCTTCCTCATGTAAGACCGTACTCATCGTGTGGCGGAAGCCATGCCCCGTTACCTTCCCCGTGTATCCAATCCGCTTAAACACCTGATTAATACTCGCTTCGCTCATTGTTTTGCGGGGATCATTCCTTCCAGGAAACACCAGTGGATATTGCCCTGACATCACTTTGAGCTGCTGTACGATTTCCAGAGCTTGGGTAGAGAGGGGCACAAAGTGAGGCCGTTTCATCTTCATTCGGTCGGCAGGGATTTCCCACACCGCTTTCTCAAGATCAAATTCACTCCAGAAAGCACCTCGAAGCTCGCCGGTGCGAACTCCCGTAAGGATCAGCAAACGTGCGGCAAGAACAACCAGCGGGCTGCCTGTATAACCAGAGAGAGCTTTAAAGAAGTCTGGTAACTCCTCAACGGTAAGGAAGGGATAATGCTTCGATTCATGCCCTGACATCGCGCTGGTAAGATCCGCTGCAGGGTTATATTCCGCACGGCCAGTCACGATGGCGTAACGAAAGACTTCGCTGCAGCGCTGGCGAACTTTCTTGGCCTTCTCTGTCGCGCCACGGCTTTCCATTCGACGCAGCACATTAAGCAGAACCAGCGGTTTGATTTCATTCACCGGCTGCTGGCCGATATAGGGGAAAATATCTTTATTGAAAGCTTCGATAATGTCGGAGGCATAACCTTCTGACCATCGGTTTACCTTCGTTCCGTGCCACTCAAGCGCCACAGACTGGAACGTGTTGTTGAGTTGCACATCCCGAACCAGCTTTTCTTCTTTCTTTGCGAAAGACGGATCGATACCCTCGGCCAGCTTTTTCTTAGCTTCATCACGCAGTGCCCTCGCTTGTGCAAGGGACACTGCCGGATAGACCCCAAAAGCCATACGCTTCTCTTTTCCATTGAAGCGATATTTCATCCGCCAGTATCGAGAACCAGAAGGAACAACTTCAAGATACAAGCCTGCACCATCTGCTAGCTTGTAGGCTTTCTCTCTGGGTTTAGCAGCATCTACCTGTCGTGCATTAAGCTTCATTGGGGGCATCTCCCTGAACCGAACACAGAATGCCCCCACTTATGCCCCCAACTGTGACTTGATTCCGGTTGAGTCCAGTTGATAACAGGAGATAAAATACGGGCCAAAAACCGCAGTATACGGGCTTTAAGTTGATTTCGGTAGACTTGGGAAGAGTTTGAAATGGTGCCGATAATAGGAGTCGAACCTACGACCTTCGCATTACGAATGCGCTGCTCTACCAACTGAGCTATATCGGCCCTGAAAGGACATGACCACGAGTGTGAATCACGGGGTAGAAGGTTAAAACTAACCGGGTGATGCGTCAATAGCCTTGTGAATCAAGTGGCTGATTTTGCATCACTCCGGTTTTAATTACGCACGAATGGTATCGTCACCGATGCCGATCCACTTGTAGGTGGTCAGCGCTTCCAGCCCCATTGGGCCGCGTGCGTGTAATTTTTGCGTGCTGACGGCCACTTCCGCGCCAAGGCCAAATTGTCCGCCATCGGTAAATCGGGTAGAAGCATTGACGTAAACGGCGGACGAATCCACTTCATTCACAAAACGATCGGCGTTGCGCAGAGTGCGCGTCAGGATCGCATCGGAATGTTGAGTACCGTGTTCACGAATATGCGCAATTGCGTCATCCAGGCCGGCCACGATTTTCACGTTCAGATCCAACGACAGGAACTCGTCGTCATACTCTTCGGCTTTCACCGCTACCACGTTCGCCGGGCCTGATTTCAGTTGGGCCAGCGCCGTATCGTCAGCATGCAGCGTGACGCCGCTTTCCGCCATTTGCTTGCTCAGCGCAGGCAGAAAACGCGCAGCGATATCCTGATGCACCAGCAGCGTTTCCACCGTGTTGCAGGTACTCGGACGCTGGGTTTTCGCATTGACGATGATCTTCAGCGCCGGCTCGATCTCCGCGCTGTCGTCAACAAAGATATGGCATACGCCAATCCCGCCGGTGATCACCGGGATCGTCGACTGCTCACGGCACAGCCTGTGCAGGCCCGCGCCGCCACGAGGGATCAGCATGTCGATGTATTTATCCATACGCAGCATTTCATTGACCAGCGCGCGATCCGGGCTGTCGATCGCCTGAACTGCGCCAGCAGGTAAGCCGCAGGCTTCCAGCGCTTGCTGAATCACCGCAACCGTTGCCGCATTGGTGCGATACGTCTCTTTACCGCCACGCAGAATCGCCGCGTTGCCGGTTTTCAGGCACAACGAGGCGACGTCAACGGTCACATTGGGACGCGCTTCGTAAATCACGCCAATGACGCCCAGCGGAACACGACGACGTTCCAGACGCAGCCCGCTGTCCAGCAGACCGCCATCAATCACCTGTCCGACCGGGTCGGCCAGGTTACACACCTGACGGACGTCATCGGCAATCGCTTTCAGGCGCGCCGGCGTCAATGCCAGACGATCCAGCATCGCTTCGCTGAGGCCGTTTTCGCGCGCCTCGGCAACGTCCTGGGCGTTAGCGCTCAGGATGCTTTCAGTTTGCGCTTCCAGTTCGTCCGCTATTTTTTCCAGTACGCGATTCTTCTCGCGGCTGGAGAGTAGCGCCAGTTTGTAGGACGCCGCTTTGGCAGCAATGCCCATTTGTTCCAGCATACGTCGGCTCCTTAACGGGTAATCATGTCATCGCGATGGACAGCGACCGGGCCATATTCATAGCCAAGAATCGCGTCAATCTGCTGAGAGTGGTGACCAGCAATACGGCGCAGCGCGTCGCTGTTATAACGGGTAACGCCGTGGGCGATATCACGCCCTTCCTGGTTACGGATGCGGATCACTTCACCACGCGAGAAGTTACCTGTCACGCTTTTAATGCCTTTTGGCAATAATGAGCTACCGCGTTCCAGAATCGCAGATGTCGCCCCTTCATCCACCGTGATTTCACCGGCAGGCGGCGCGCCAAAGATCCAGCGTTTGCGGTTTTCCAGCGGGGAGGCTTGCGCATGGAAACGGGTTCCCGCAGAAATGCCTGCCATAACATCACCAATCACGCCCGGCTTGCTGCCCGCCGCGATGATGGTGTCGATTCCGGCACGACAGGCAACATCGGCAGCCTGCAATTTAGTGCCCATTCCCCCGGTTCCCAGGCCAGAGACGCTGTCGCCCGCAATCGCACGCAGCGCATCATCAATGCCGTACACGTCTTTAATCAGTTCAGCCTGCGGGTTGGTTCGCGGATCGGCGGTAAACAACCCTTGCTGATCGGTCAGTAACAACAATTTGTCGGCGCCCGCCAGAATGGCGGCCAGCGCGGAAAGATTGTCGTTATCGCCCACTTTTATTTCAGCGGTCGCCACGGCATCGTTTTCATTGATGACAGGGACAATATTGTTGTCCAGCAGCGCACGCAGGGTGTCACGCGCGTTCAGGAAGCGCTCTCTGTCTTCCATATCCGCACGCGTCAGCAGCATCTGCCCGATGTGAATACCGTAGATAGAGAATAGCTGTTCCCAAAGCTGAATCAGACGACTCTGCCCCACCGCCGCCAACAGTTGTTTAGACGCTATGGTCGCCGGGAGTTCCGGGTAGCCAAGATGCTCACGCCCGGCGGCAATAGCGCCCGACGTGACGATCACAATACGATGGCCTGCGGCATGTAGCTGCGCGCATTGACGAACAAGTTCTACGATATGGGCACGGTTCAGGCGGCGCGATCCGCCCGTTAGCACACTGGTGCCGAGTTTTACCACCAGCGTCTGGCTGTCACTCATGATTCTCTGCCATTCAAAATAGGGGAAAATGATATCAAACGAACGTTTTAGCAGGACTGGCCCCGGTTGCCAACAACCAGAGCACAAAGCATGAAATTTTGTTGCGCAGGATCAGCAAGCGTAGCGGCAGTTTCTGACAATTTTATTACCGCAATAATAAATCATCCTTTTTTAAAAATATTCTTAATTTGTCATAAAACCTTCATTGCAGAGCGTTAAAAACCATCCTGTTTTTCACGGGGATCACTCCCAGCGAATATTAGCGCGTAATTTTAAATCAGGAATGAAAATGAAAAAGAGCACTCTGGCATTAGTGGTGATGGGTATTGTTGCATCGGCATCCGTGCAGGCAGCAGAAGTGTATAACAAAAACAGTAATAAACTGGACGTGTATGGCAAAGTAAAAGCGATGCACTACATCAGTGATGATGACAGCAAAGATGGCGACCAGACTTATATCCGCTTTGGCTTTAAAGGCGAAACGCAGATTAACGATCAGCTGACCGGTTACGGTCGCTGGGAAGCTGAGTTCGCCGGTAACAAAACAGAAAGCGAAGGCGGTCAGAAAACCCGTCTGGCTTTTGCGGGTCTGAAGCTGAACGATTTCGGTTCGTTAGATTATGGTCGTAACCTGGGCGCCCTGTACGACGTTGCCGCGTGGACGGATATGTTCCCTGAATTCGGCGGCGACGGCCTTGCACAGACCGACAACTTTATGACCAAACGTGCCAGTGGCCTGGCAACTTACCGTAACACCGATTTCTTCGGCGTTATCGATGGTCTGAACTTAACCCTGCAATATCAGGGTAAAAACGAAAACCGCGACGTCAAAAAGCAGAATGGCGACGGTTTCGGCACATCTCTGAGCTATGACTTCGGCGGCAGCGACTTCGCCATCATCGGCGCATACGCCAATTCAGACCGCACCAATGAGCAGAACCTGCAATCTCGCGGACAAGGTAAAAACGCGGAAGGTTGGGCGACGGGTCTGAAATATGACGCCAATAACATTTACCTGGCGACTATCTATTCTGAAACCCGCAACATGGCGCCTATTTCCGGTGGTTTCGCCAATAAAGCGCAAAACTTCGAAGCGGTTGCCCAGTATCAGTTTGATTTCGGTCTGCGTCCTTCCCTGGGCTATGTTCAGTCTAAAGGCAAAGATATTGAAGGTATCGGTGATGAAGATATCGTGAAATATATCGATGTGGGCGCAACATATTATTTCAATAAAAATATGTCCGCGTTCGTTGATTATAAAATCAACCAGATTGACGATGATAACAAGCTGGGCGTAAGCAGCGATGATATCGTCGCGATTGGTATGACGTACCAGTTCTGATTGTCTTAATTTGCCGGATGACGACGCTCAGGCGTCTTATCCGGCCTACTCTTTTGCACTGTTGCAGGCCGGATAAGCGTAGCGTCATCCGGCATTATTCTATGTTACGCCGTTAACTTCACCGGTTCTTTGAAGTTATCGGCGGGTTCCAGCGCCAGATTCAGCGAAGTCAGCAGTGCACGCAATTTTTCATGAAACTCGCGCAGGGTGTACTCCAGGCGTTCAATCACTTCGGTCTCTTTAATCGGCACGGCGGTCCAGTTACCTTCTTTGTCAAACAGGCCAAACTGGTAGCTGTAGGTAAAGCGTTTTTCCTGCGCTTCCAGTTCCATCCACCAGCCCCAGAATTCACGTTTCTCAGGCGCTGGCTTCACGTTGACGCAAACAGCCAGGCAATCGAAAAAAAAACGATTATCTTCGCACTGCCCTTCGCGTATATACGGGCCAAGCGCAGTGAATTTCTTGATCAATCTACTTTTCGGGTGTCCACTCGGTAACGTCATTGCGATCTCCTTTGGTGAAGCAACTGTTTTACCAAAACAATAAAATTTAGCAATCCATTAACACAATCTGTGATTGATCCAACCGGTAATTTCTTTCAGCGCAGTGTCAAAATTGCGATACACCGGATTAAACGGAATCTCCATCAGCTTACCGTCGGAAGATGACGAGGTGATGAGCCGGGACTCCTCTTCCGGGCTAAACGGATCGTTTTTCCAGAAGCCAGATAACATCGGCGTTGGGCAGCGTCTGCCAAGCAACCCCTGCACCTTCAGTGAATAACGATTTAGCTCAACGCGCAGCGCTTCATCTGACGCATCATGCATCCCCAGACGGCTTGCCAGCACGTCAAGATACATTTCCGGCACCGTCCCCTGACGCTGTGAATCGCTTAACAACGCATGGACCACCGGCCCCAGACAAGCTACCGCTTTCAGTCGCGGCGCTTCCAGGTAGGCCAGACGTACCGCAACGTTAGCGCCAAAACGAAAACCAAACGCCGCCACCCGGGTATGATCAACCCACGGTACTCCAGGCAGCGCTTTCAACACATGCTGATGCAGCAGACTGGAGTCCTGGGTGAGCTTCCATTTTGACGAGAATCCAACCGACGGCATATCCAGCGTCAGCATCGCCATACCGCGCGGCGCGAAGTAACGTTCGAACAGGGTGTAATAGTCCGTTTGCATGGAATCCAGGCCGCCGCACATCAGTACGGTCGGGAACGGGCCATCCCCTTTCGGCATATGCAAAAACGCAGTGACAGGCGCGCCGCCGGGGATCGAAAACGCCATTTCACGCAGCGAGCCCGGCAAGCGTTGCGCGGCCTCTTCATACGCGCGGTTCGCCAGCGCCTGCGCCTGCTCCGCCAGCTCATCCCCTTTAAGATGCGGGTAAGCCGCAATGTTGTAGAGCGAGGAAGCGTGCAGCCAGTGGCGCCCGCTGCGCTGTGGGTCTGTTTCCTGGCAGGCTTTCTGCTGCCATTCCATCGCCTGTTTCGACCATTCAAAGATCCAGTTACCGCCACGGTAGCCAATCACCGTGTCGTACAGCTCTTTGTCGGTTCGCTCGGCTTCGCTCATTACGATACGCGCCTGCACATCAAGGATTTCTCGCGGATCGATACCGCGCCAGATCCACATCAGACGGTTGATCATGCGATACCAGTGCGGCACGTTTTTACCATCCAGAGTGGACTGCACGGACGGCTGCGTTCCGTGATTGAAGCGCCGGACAAGCGTCGACGTTTCAGGATGTTTGAAGCGGGGTTTAAACAGGGTTTCGCTGAGGTTAGCCTGTGACATTCGTGCAGCCTCCAAGGGTACTTACTGAGGCCTATTGTAACGTGTGTGCGGCTAAAAAAAACAACGCCCGGCATTGCCAGGCGTTGAAAATTTCAGTGATTAGCGACCAGAGATTGGCGGGACGAATACCACGCCCATATCCCACGGCTGCTCAATCCAGGTGTCCTGCGGGATATCAATCACATAATCATCCACCAGCGGGCGGCCAGCCGGTTTAGCGAAGATAGTGACGAAATGAGCTTTAGGGTACATTTCGCGGATAGCAACAGCAGTACCGCCGGTATCGACCAGATCGTCGATCACGATGAAACCTTCACCATCGCCTTCCGCACGTTTCAGCACTTTCAGTTCGCGCTGGTTGTCGTGGTCGTAGCTGGAGATGCAAACGGTATCGACATGGCGAATACCCAACTCACGCGCCAGCAATGCGCCCGGTACCAGACCACCACGGCTGACGGCAATAATGCCTTTCCATTGTTCAGAAGGCATCAGGCGGCTTGCCAGTTTGCGTGCGTGAATCTGCAACATGTCCCAGGTGACGACGTATTTTTCGCTCATGTGAAGTGTCCCAGCCTGTTTATCTACGGCTTAAAAATTGAGGGTGAACCAGGTTGCGCGAGATTATAGAGACCTGACGCGCTAAAAACCAGTGTTTCGCGGAATCCAGCCCTCTTTTTACGTGCTTTATACTACCCGAAGACCAGGAAAGTGGTATTCTCAATCGCATCTCGCAAGCCCGACTTGTGGTGACAATCAATCTGCTAACCCTGTGGCCTGCAAGAAAGTTTTGCAGGACATCGTCAAGGAGACTTATCGTGTCTGAACTGTCTCAATTATCTCCACAACCGCTGTGGGATATTTTTGCAAAAATCTGTTCTATTCCTCATCCGTCCTACCATGAAGAGCAGCTCGCTGAACACATTATGGGCTGGGCCAAAGAGAAAGGTTTCCACGCTGAGCGCGATCGGGTCGGTAATATCCTGATTCGTAAACCTGCCACCGCAGGTATGGAAAACCGCAAACCAGTGGTTTTGCAGGCGCACCTGGATATGGTTCCGCAGAAAAACAACGACACCGTACACGACTTCACCAAAGATCCGATCCAGCCTTATATTGACAGCGAGTGGGTAAAAGCCCGCGGCACCACGCTGGGCGCGGATAACGGCATTGGTATGGCTTCCGCGCTGGCCGTTCTGGCTGACGACAACGTCGCACACGGCCCGCTGGAAGTGCTGCTGACCATGACGGAAGAAGCCGGTATGGACGGCGCATTCGGCCTTCAGCCAGGCTGGCTACAGGCCGATATTCTGATCAATACCGACTCCGAAGAAGAAGGTGAGATCTACATGGGCTGTGCAGGCGGTATCGATTTTACCTCTAACCTGCCGCTGTCCCGTGAAGCCATTCCGGCGGGCTTCCAGAGCTTTAAACTGACGCTGAAAGGCCTGAAAGGCGGCCACTCCGGCGGCGAAATCCACGTCGGTCTCGGCAATGCCAACAAGCTGCTGGTGCGCTTCCTGGCGGATCATGCTGAAGAACTGGGTCTGCGTCTGGTTGATTTCAACGGCGGTACGCTGCGTAACGCTATCCCGCGTGAAGCCTTCGCCACCGTTGCCGTAGCGGCAGATAACGTCGATGCGCTGAAAACGCGGGTGAACACTTATCAGGAGATCCTGAAAAACGAACTGGCAGAGAAAGAGAAGAATCTGGTGGTTCTGCTGGAAGCAGCCGCTAACGACAAAGCGGCGCTGACTGCCCCGTCCCGCGACGGCTTTATCCGTCTGCTGAACGCCACGCCAAACGGCGTGATTCGCAATTCCGACGTAGCGAAAGGCGTGGTTGAGACGTCCCTGAACGTGGGCGTTGTGACCATGACCGACAACAACGTGGAAATCCACTGCCTGATCCGCTCGCTGATCGACAGCGGTAAAGACTACGTGGTGAGCATGCTGGATTCACTGGGTAAACTGGCTGGCGCGAAAACCGAAGCAAAAGGCGGCTATCCGGGCTGGCAGCCAGATGCGAACTCGCCGGTAATGCACCTGGTGCGTGAAACTTACCAGCGTCTGTTCAATAAGACGCCGAACATCCAGATTATTCACGCGGGTCTGGAATGCGGTCTGTTCAAAAAACCGTACCCGGATATGGACATGGTCTCTATCGGGCCAACCATTACCGGCCCGCACTCTCCAGATGAGCAGGTTCATATCGAAAGCGTCGGTCACTACTGGCGGCTTCTGACTGAACTGCTGAAGTCTATTCCGGCGAAGTAAAATTCTGCGCTAAATGCCGGATGGCGCTACGCTTATCCGGCCTACAACTAATCCGGCCTACACGCTGATTTGTAGGCCGGATAAGGCGTTTACGCCGCCATCCGGCAATACATCAAAGTCACAGCCCCAGCAGAAGCTGTCTTTCCAGTTGCGGGTCCAGTAGCGTAACGTGTAACCCTACCAGCCGCACGCCCCGCCCTCCCCGCCGCTCATTCCAGGTTTTACGCGCCGTCGTGATTAAATCGTCCTTGCTTAAACGCGGCCAGACGTGCTCCTGAGTGGTCAGCTGGAAATCGTTAAATTTTAATTTAACCCCCTGACGGGCGATGAGCAGGTCAGGCTTCACTTTTGCCAGCCGCCTTTCCAGCTCTGGATATAACCGCTCAATGATCGCCTCGCATTCCGCCCATTCGTGAATATCCTCCGCCAGCGTACGTTCAACGCCTATCGATTTACGCAGTCTTTCATTGTTCACATCCCGCTCATCAATCCCCTGGCTACGCTCCCATAACACGCGGCCAAACTTACCAAAGCGCTTGAGTAACATCGCCAGATCGTACTTTTGCACGTCTTCACAGGTACGCAGCCCCATCGTTTCCAGCCTGGCCGCAGACACTTTACCCACCCCCGGAATTTTCCCCAGCGGTAAGGTTTTGAGAAACTCAGGAACATCGGCGGGGGTAATCACATATTGCCCATTCGGTTTATTAAGATCAGAAGCAATTTTTGCCAGAAACTTAACCGGAGCAATACCTGCTGATGCGGTGAGCTGGAGTTCGTTAAAAATCGTCTGACGGATTTCCTGAGCGATAAGCGTGGCGGAGCCGTGGCAATAAGTGCTGTCGGTGACGTCCAGATAGGCTTCATCCAGCGAAAGCGGCTCTATACGCGAGGTATAACGAGAGAAGATTTCACGGATATGCTGCGACGCTTCTTTATACGCCTCAAACCGCCCCGGCAATAGCGTGAGGTGCGGGCAAAGCTTAAGCGCCATACCGGTCGGCATCGCGCTGCGCACGCCAAATTTGCGGGCGGGATAATTTGCCGTACTGATAACGCCCCTGCGCTCGCGGCTGCCGCCGATAGCAATGGGAATATCACGCAGGGCCGGGTTATCGCGCATTTCAACCGCCGCGTAAAAACAGTCCATATCAACATGTATGATTTTGCGCATGGCTCACCTCTGCAATACTGTTTAAGTATACAGTATATTTTGTATTGTGAGAAGCGAGTGGAAATTAAGCCGCGGCAGAATGCGCCGGGTTCTGACTGCCTTGACGGCTAAATTTCAGTATAAAGAGAAACTAAATTGTAAACGCATCGCCTGGGGCTTGCGAAAAACTGCCGTGGTGATAATGTGAGCGCACCAAATACGGATTAGTCTGATTTGGGGACTCTGTTTGCCGTTCTGGCGTGTGTAACCGTTTTATCAAGGAATAAGCAGTATGCGTAAAATCGCATTTTTTCTTGCGATGCTTCTGATCCCGTGCGTCTCATTTGCCGGTTTGCTAAGCAGTAGCAGCCCAACCACGCCAGTCAGCAAAGAATATAAGCAACAGTTGATGGGGTCGCCTGTCTATATTCAGATCTTTAAAGAAGAGCGTACGCTCGATCTGTACGTCAAGATGGGTGAGCAATATCAATTGCTCGACAGCTACAAAATTTGCAACTATTCCGGTGGCTTAGGCCCCAAACAGCGCCAGGGTGACTTTAAAAGCCCGGAAGGTTTTTACAGCGTCCAGCGTAATCAGCTCAAACCGGACAGCCGTTTCTATAAGGCCATTAATATCGGTTTTCCGAACGCCTATGACCGCGCACACGGTTATGAAGGTAAGTATCTGATGATCCACGGCGCCTGCGTCTCTGTCGGTTGCTATGCCATGACCGACAGCGGCATTGATGAGATTTTCCAGTTTGTAACCGGCGCCCTGGTATTCGGGCAATCCAGCGTACAGGTGAGCATCTATCCCTTCCGCATGACCGATGCAAATATGCAGCGCCATAAGTATTCGTATTACAAAGATTTCTGGACGCAGCTAAAACCGGGCTACGACTACTTTGAGCAAACCCGTAAGCCACCAACAGTTTCCGTTGTTGATGGCCGTTACGTGGTCAGCAAACCGTTGAGCCATGAAGTGGTTCAGCCACAGCTGGCGTCAAACTATACGCTCCCCGAGACAAAATAATCGCCATTCGCCTGGCATAATCTTTTGCCAGGTTTCATTTCCCGTCAGCGGCTGCGTTGCAATCACGGTAACCACATCATTCGGTGTGGTTTGTGAACTGAAGTCGATTTCCACATCCTGGTCCAACAGCGTGGCAACGCCAAACGGCGCGCGGCGGGTGATCCAGAATAAATTGGTCGAGCAATAGGCCATAACATAGCGCCCGTCTGACAGCAGCATGTTGAAGACACCTTTCTTACGGAGTTCTTCTGCCAGCGTCGCAATATATTTAAATACCGCCATCATATTGCCCGGCGTGCGCGGATAACGCTGCGTCAGCTTATGCAGCAGCCAGCAGAACGCTTTTTCGCTGTCCGTCTCACCAACCGGGCGAAAATTACCGGTTTCAAGCGATTTGTAGCCGTTGAGCTGCCCGTTATGCGCATACGTCCAGTTACGCCCCCAAAGCTCACGGGTAAACGGATGCGTATTTTCCAGCGCCACCTCCCCACGATTCGCCTGGCGAATATGGGCGACGACGGAACAGGATTTGATGGGATAGTCTTGCACCAGTCTGGCGATGGGCGAATTAAAACTGGGTTGCGGATCTTTAAATGTGCGACACCCTTTCCCTTCATAAAACGTAATACCCCAGCCGTCTTTGTGCGGCCCGGTTCCTCCACCACGCTGAACCAGCCCGGTGAAACTAAAGCAAATATCGGTTGGCACATTGGCGCTCATCCCGAGCAGTTCGCACATACATCACCTACCTTAAAACGCTGAACCGCCTGATGGCGCTGCGCTTATCAGGCCTGGACAAATCAAATGTAGGCCGGATAAGACGCTTTAACGTCGTCATCCGGCAAAAACACAGTAAAGAATTATCCGCTTACTTAACCATCTCTTTTTCGATCAATTGGATCAGGATATGAATCACTTTGATATGGATTTCCTGAATACGATCAGCATAACCGAAATGCGGCACGCGAATTTCAATATCCGCCGTCCCTGCCATTTTACCGCCGTCTTTCCCGGTCAGGGTGATGACTTTCATTCCCTTCTCGCGTGCTGCGGCAATCGCTTTAATCACGTTACCAGAGTTACCCGAAGTTGAGATCCCTAACAGCACATCCCCTTCACGGCCAACCGCTTCAACGTAGCGAGAGAAAACATAGTCGTAACCAAAATCATTACTGACACAGGAGATATGGCTGACGTCAGAAATAGCGATCGCCGGGTAGCCTGGACGGTTTTCACGGTAGCGACCGGTCAGCTCTTCGGCAAAATGCATCGCGTCGCAATGAGAGCCGCCGTTACCGCAGGAAAGTACCTTGCCACCCGCTTTAAAACTGTCTGCCAGCAGGACCGCCGCGCGCTGAATAGCGTGAATATTGGCTTCATCTTTTAAAAAATTGGCCAGCGTTTCCGCCGCTTCGTTCAGTTCGTTACGAATAAGATCCTGGTACATGAGGATATCCTTCAGCATGAATGTAATTGACAGATGCAGTGTACCGGATAGCGCAGAAAGCGAGAAGCACAAGCCACAGGAATGCCGCTGGCTTTTGATTTTTTGTGCCGGTGAAAACGGCAACAATGTGAGCTTCGTTGTAATTATTTTGTAAACACATTGCTAAAAGAAATGACATCCACTACAACCATATCATCACAAGTGGTCAGACCTCCTACAAGCAAGGGAGCTTTTCGTTATGATGATTTTGAGTATTCTCGCAACGGTTGTTCTGCTCGGCGCGCTGTTTTATCACCGCGTGAGCTTATTCCTCAGCAGCCTGATTTTACTCGCATGGACAGCCGCGCTGGGCGTTGCTGGCCTGTGGTCTATCTGGGTGCTGGTTCCTCTGGCCATTATCCTCGTACCGTTTAACGTTACGCCGATGCGTAAGTCGATGATCTCTGCGCCAGCGTTTCGTAGCTTCCGTAAAGTGATGCCGCCGATGTCACGCACGGAGAAAGAGGCCATTGATGCCGGTACAACATGGTGGGAAGGCGATCTCTTCCAGGGCAAACCTGACTGGAAAAAATTGCACAACTATCCGCAACCGCATCTGACCGCTGAAGAACAGGCGTTCCTGGATGGCCCGGTAGAAGAAGCCTGCCGTATGGCGAATGATTTCCAGATCACGCACGAATTAGCCGATCTGCCGCCGGAGTTGTGGGACTACCTGAAAGAGCATCGCTTCTTCGCGATGATCATCAAGAAAGAGTACGGCGGCCTGGAGTTTTCGGCGTATGCGCAGTCTCGCGTGCTGCAAAAACTCTCCGGCGTTTCCGGGATTCTGGCGATTACCGTGGGCGTACCTAACTCATTAGGCCCAGGTGAACTGCTGCAACACTACGGTACTGAAGAGCAGAAAAACCATTACCTGCCGCGTCTGGCGCGTGGTCAGGAGATCCCTTGCTTCGCGCTGACCAGCCCGGAAGCGGGCTCCGATGCGGGAGCAATTCCTGATACCGGCGTCGTCTGCATGGGCGAATGGCAAGGCCAGCAGGTGCTGGGTATGCGCCTGACCTGGAACAAACGTTACATTACGCTGGCCCCTATCGCGACCGTGCTGGGCCTGGCCTTTAAACTCTCTGACCCGGAAAAGCTGCTGGGTGGTGAAGAAGAATTGGGTATCACCTGTGCGCTGATCCCGACCTCAACGCCTGGCGTCGAAATTGGTCGCCGTCACTTCCCGCTGAACGTACCGTTCCAGAACGGGCCTACGCACGGCAAAGATATCTTTGTGCCGATCGACTACATCATTGGCGGGCCGAAGATGGCAGGCCAGGGCTGGCGTATGCTGGTGGAATGCCTGTCGGTAGGCCGTGGTATCACGCTGCCGTCCAACTCGACCGGCGGGGTTAAATCTGTCGCGCTGGCAACCGGGGCATATGCCCATATTCGTCGCCAGTTCAAAATCTCTATCGGCAAGATGGAAGGTATTGAAGAGGCGCTGGCGCGCATTGCCGGTAACGCCTACGTAATGGACGCCGCAGCGTCGCTGATTACCTACGGCATTATGCTGGGTGAAAAACCGGCGGTGCTGTCAGCTATCGTCAAGTACCACTGTACCCATCGCGGCCAGCAGTCCATCATCGACGCAATGGACATTACCGGTGGTAAAGGCATTATGCTCGGCGAAAGCAACTTCCTGGCGCGTTCTTACCAGGGGGCGCCTATCGCCATCACCGTTGAAGGTGCGAATATCCTGACCCGCAGCATGATGATCTTCGGTCAGGGGGCGATTCGCTGTCATCCGTATGTTCTGGAAGAGATGGCCGCCGCGCAAAGCAACGATGTGAATGCGTTCGACAATCTGCTGTTTAAACATATCGGCCATGTCGGTAGCAACAAAGTACGCAGCTTCTGGCTCGGTCTGACCCGCGGCCTGACCAGCTACACCCCAACCAGCGACGCAACGAAACGTTATTACCAGCACCTTAACCGACTGAGCGCCAACCTGGCCCTGCTGTCTGATGTCTCAATGGCGGTGTTGGGCGGTAGCCTGAAACGTCGTGAACGTATCTCCGCACGCCTGGGCGATATTTTAAGCCAGCTGTATCTGGCCTCCGCCGTGCTGAAACGCTATGACGATGAAGGCCGTAACGAAGCCGATCTGCCGCTGGTGCACTGGGGCGTACAGGATGCGTTGTATCAGGCGGAGCAAGCGATGGATGAACTGCTGCAAAACTTCCCGAACCGTTTTGTTGCGGGTCTGCTGAACGTGGTGATCTTCCCAACCGGTCGTCACTACCTTGCCCCTTCCGACAAGCTGGATCATAAGGTCGCGCAGATTCTACAAGTACCGAGCTCAACCCGTTCACGTATCGGTCGCGGTCAATACCTGACGCCGAGCGAGCATAACCCGGTCGGCTTGCTGGAAGAAGCGCTGCTGGACGTAATAGCGGCAGATCCTATCCACCAGCGGATCTGCAAAGAGCTGGGTAAAAATCTGCCGTTTACCCGTCTGGATGAACTGGCGCATAACGCGCTGGCAAAAGGGCTGATTGATAACGATGAAGCCGCCATTCTGGTGAAAGCGGAAGAAAGCCGTCTGCGCAGCATTAACGTTGATGATTTTGATGCCGACGCGCTGGCGACTCAGCCGGTAAAGTTGCCAGAGAAGCAAGTGCGTAAAGTCGAAGCCGCTTAATCCTCACCTCCCCTGAAAGCCCCGCTTCTGCGGGGCTTTTTATTGCCACATTTTCGTTGATGCTCATGCTACAGTGTAAAAATGCAGTTCAACGAGGAGCCCCGATCGTGCCTGGTTTGAAAATTACCCTGTTGCAACAACCGCTGGTCTGGATGGACGGTCCGGCCAATTTACGTCATTTTGACAGACTGCTGGAAACCATCACCGGACGTGACGTCATTGTTTTACCTGAAATGTTTACCACCGGTTTTACGATGGAAGCCGCACTTCAGTCACTCCCGCAAGAAGATGCGATCGACTGGATGCTGGCCAAAGCACAACAGACTGATGCCCTGATTGCGGGCAGCGCTGCGTTGCAAACCGAACGTGGCCCGGTAAACCGTTTTTTACTGGTTGAACCTGACGGCAACGTTCATTGCTATGATAAACGCCATCTGTTCCGCATGGCGGATGAACATCATCATTACCAGGCGGGCGATAAACGTGTTGTCGTTGAATGGCGCGGCTGGCGTATTCTGCCGTTAGTGTGTTATGACCTGCGTTTTCCGGTATGGTCCCGCAATCTTAATGATTATGACCTGGCGCTGTATGTGGCGAACTGGCCTGCTCCACGTTCGCTACACTGGCAGGCGCTGCTCACCGCACGCGCGATTGAAAACCAGGCCTATGTAGCAGGCTGCAACCGTGTTGGCACTGACGGCAACGGGCACCATTACCGTGGGGACAGTCGGGTGATTAACCCGCAAGGAGAGATTATCGCCACCGCCGAGCCACATCAGGCGACACGTATTGATGCAGACCTGTCGCTCACGGCGTTACGGGAATACCGCGAGAAATTTCCGGCATGGCAGGACGCCGACCCGTTCACGTTACGCTGATGATTGTTCATCCTTCTCTGCAACGATTCTGGCATTTCTACAGAGAAGGATAATTTTTGTTGAAGGCTAAAACGGCGAAAGCCTGAATCATTTCTGATTCAGGCTTTCTGAATAGTGGCGGAACGGACGGGACTCGAACCCGCGACCCCCTGCGTGACAGGCAGGTATTCTAACCAACTGAACTACCGCTCCACGTTGTGTTCCTCTTGGGAACGAAGCGCATATTACGGATTGCCTTGCACCTCGTCAACGGTTTTTCTCACGTTTTGAATCGTTTGCTGTAAAAATCACCCGGACGGCTATTTTTACGTCGTAAAACCCCGAATTACGCCCGCCAGAGGCAACTTCCGCCTTTCTTCTGCACCAGGTCGAGACGCGACTCATGCGCCATCAGCTCTTCATCAGTCGCTAAAACAACGCGTAACTTGCTGGCCTGGCGGACAATACGCTGGATTGTCGCTTCACCCTGCTGCTGCTGTGTTTCCCCTTCCATTGAGAAGGCCATCGACGTTTGCCCGCCGGTCATCGCCAGATAGACATCGGCCAGAATCTGGGCATCGAGCAATGCGCCGTGCAGCGTACGTTTGCTGTTATCTATCTCATAGCGTGAACAAAGCGCATCAAGGCTGTTACGCTTGCCGGGGAACATCCTCCTCGCCAGCGCCAGGCTATCGGTGATTTTGCAGAACTCGCTTGTTTTCGGAATACCACGACTGAGTTTGGCGAACTCATAATCCATAAAGCCGATATCAAACGATGCGTTATGGATCACCAGTTCCGCGCCACGGATATACTCCAGGAAGTCGTCAACCACATCGGCAAAAACGGGTTTATCGAGCAGAAATTCATCTGCAATACCGTGTACGCCGAACGCTTCCGGGTCCACCAGTCGGTCCGGTTTTAGATAGACGTGGAAGTTATTGCCGGTAAGGCGGCGGTTCACGACCTCGACTGCACCGATCTCAATGATCTTATGGCCTTCGTAGTGGGCGCCGATCTGGTTCATACCGGTGGTTTCGGTATCGAGGACGATCTGTCGTGTAATTGCAGTGCTCATAGCGGTCATTTATGTCAGACTTGTCGTTTTACGATCGATTTCAATTACAGGAAGTCTACCAGAGATGCTTAAACAGGTAGAAATTTTCACCGATGGTTCTTGCTTGGGAAATCCAGGTCCAGGTGGTTATGGCGCTATTTTACGCTATCGCGGCCATGAAAAAACCTTTAGCGAAGGATATAGCCTCACAACTAACAATCGCATGGAGCTTATGGCGGCCATCGTCGCGCTGGAAGCGTTAAAAGAACATTGTGAAGTCACATTAAGCACGGACAGCCAGTATGTCCGTCAGGGAATTACGCAATGGATCCACAACTGGAAAAAGCGCGGCTGGAAAACAGCAGAGAAAAAGCCGGTAAAGAATGTCGATCTCTGGAAGCGCCTTGATACCGCGCTGGGCCAACATCAAATCAAATGGGAATGGGTAAAAGGCCATGCCGGCCATCCTGAAAACGAACGTTGCGATGAGCTGGCGCGTGCGGCAGCGATGAACCCTACGCAGGAAGACGTTGGCTATCAGGCAGAGGCTTAAGCGTCTGGCTTACGGTATTGCCGGGTCGCGCCCACGGCCTGGCGAATCCGCGCTTTGCTTTTATTTTGTTTCATCGGGTTAAGCGTAAGCGGGATGGTTCGCTTACGCGCCACAATCAGTTGCAGGCAGCCCAGCGCCGGAATATGCGTGCTCAGCAGCTTTCCCCCTTGCTTTGACCAGGGTAAAACATGAAAACGGCTGTAGTGCAGCACTTCAAAATTCAATAACGAGAGCCAGTCCAGTTGGCGCATCAGCGTAAACATCCGGCTGTTATAAGGTGAAGATTTACGCAAGACGGGCACCAGCTTACGTAGGCCCATCAGGCTAATCGGGTTAAAACCACTCAAAACCAGCCAGCCATCATCAATTAACACCCGGTCGGCTTCACGCAGTAACCGATGTGGGTCGACGCACCACGGTAGCGTATGCGCCAACAGACAAACATCAACAGACTTATCGGCAAAGGGAAGATGTAAGGGATCGGCCTGAACCTGGACGGGCGCGCCTTGCAGGGAAATATTGACTTGATGAGAAACGGCGCACGCTTCAGAGTTGATTTCTGCGCTTAAATTACCAATTTTAAGCAAATGAAAACCATACATTTTGGCGAACCACGGGTTAAGCTGATGCTCCAGCGCCTCACGATAGTATTCACCCCAGGGCAAATCGCCCCAGCGATGGGGAGCTATGACTGTTTGAGGGATCCTTGCCGGTTTCATCACAACCTTCCGCTACGCACTAAGAGGTAATTTATGAATCTTAACAGTATTCCCGCATTTCAGGACAATTACATCTGGGTTCTGAGTAATAATGAAGGACGTTGTCTGATCGTTGATCCTGGCGAAGCGGCTCCCGTGCTAAACGCCATCAAAGAGAAGAACTGGCAGCCGGAAGCGATTTTCCTCACTCACCATCACCACGACCATGTTGGCGGCGTGAAAGAACTTCTTCAACATTTTCCGCACGTAGTGGTTTACGGACCGGCAGAAACACAAGATAAGGGAACCACGCGCGTAGTCAAAGATGGCGATAGCGCCCTCGTTTTAGGGCATGAATTTAGTATATTTGCCACACCGGGTCACACTTTAGGACATATCTGTTACTTTAGCCACCCTTACCTTTTCTGCGGCGACACCCTTTTCTCTGGAGGTTGTGGACGCCTGTTTGAAGGTACAGCCTCACAGATGTATCAATCACTTAAAAAAATCAGCGCCCTTCCTGACGATACGCTGATTTGTTGCGCACATGAGTATACTTTAGCAAACATGAAGTTTGCATTGAGCATCCTACCGCACGATTCGTTCATAAATGAATATTATCGTAAAGTTAATGAGTTACGCGCAAAAAACCAAATTACACTCCCCGTAATTCTGAAAAATGAGCGGAAAAATAATATTTTTTTGAGAACGAAAGATCCTGATTTAATTAATGAAATAAACAAAGAAACAAAGTTGCAACAACCTGAAGAGCGTTTTGCCTGGTTAAGGTCAAAGAAAGACAGCTTCTGACAATTCCTACTTGTCATTGGCGAACTTCGCCGTTATGATCGGTCGTCTTTTAAGCAACTATTGACACACACATGAAGGCAAAAGCGATATTACTCGCCTCTGTCCTGCTTGTGGGGTGCCAGTCGTCTCAGAACACTGGCAACGTCCAACAGCACGCACAGAGCCTTTCTGCAGCTGGTCAAGGGGAAGCAGGAAAGTTTACGAGTCAGGCACGATGGATGGACGATGGGACGTCTCTCGCGCCGGATCAAGACTTGTGGGCTTTCATTGGCGACGAGCTAAAGATGGGAATTCCGGAGAACAACCGGATACGCGAACAGAAACAGAAGTATTTACGCAATAAGAGCTATCTCCACGATGTAACTTTACGGGCAGAGCCGTATATGTACTGGATAGCCGGGCAGGTTAAGAAACGTAACATGCCGATGGAACTGGTACTACTACCCATAGTGGAGAGCGCTTTTGACCCACACGCAACGTCTGGCGCCAATGCCGCAGGCATCTGGCAGATCATTCCGAGCACAGGGCGCAATTATGGTTTGAAACAGACCCGCAATTATGATGCGCGTCGTGACGTTGTGGCTTCCACAACGGCCGCGTTAGACATGATGCAGCGTCTGAATAAGATGTTTGATGGCGACTGGCTGTTGACCGTTGCAGCTTATAATAGCGGCGAAGGTCGCGTGATGAAGGCAATCAAAGCGAATAAGGCGCGTGGCAAAGCCACCGACTTCTGGTCGCTTTCGTTACCTCAGGAAACGAAGCTGTACGTGCCAAAAATGCTGGCATTGAGTGATATTCTCAAAAACAGCAAACGCTATGGCGTGCGTCTGCCAACCACAGACGAAAGCCGTGCGCTGGCGCGTGTTCGTTTGAGCAGCCCGGTTGAGATGGCGCAGGTTGCAGATATGGCGGGCATGTCCGTCACCAAGCTGAAGGCGTTTAATGCTGGCGTGAAAGGCTCTACGCTAGGCGTTAGCGGCCCACAGTACGTGATGGTGCCAAAGAAGCATGCAGAACAACTGCGTGAGTCTCTGGCTTCAGGCGAAATTGCTGCCGTACAGTCTACGCTGGTCGCAGACAATACGCCGCTGAACAGCCGTAGCTATAAAGTTCGCTCTGGCGATACGCTTTCCGGCATCGCGGCACGCCTTGGCGTGAGCACGAAAGATTTGCAGCAGTGGAATAGTCTGCGCGGATCTAACCTGAAAGTGGGCCAAAGTCTGACGATTGGCGCAGGCAGTAGCGCACAGCGTCTGGCCAACAACAGCGATAGCATTACCTATCGTGTGCGGAAAGGTGATTCGCTTTCGAGTATCGCCAAACGTCACGGGGTGAACATCAAAGATGTGATGCGCTGGAACAGCGATACAGCAAATCTGCAACCAGGCGATCAGCTAACGTTGTTTGTGAAGAACAGCAGCACACCTGACTCCTGATAGCATGACTCAGAAAAGGCACTGGTTTCCCCCCAGTGCCTTTTTTATTTATGCCGCTTTATGCGCCTCAACCATAATCGTATCGCTGGTAAACGAACCGTCCTCCTGCAAAGCGAAATACGCTTTTACCTCCGCGGATGCGCTCTTCTGATACAAACGAATAGCCTCAACCAGCGCCGCAGGCGTACGCATTCTCGCTACCCATGAACTGAACTCCAGCGGTAAGCGGTCCGTTAACAACGTATCGACAATCAGATTCGCATCATTCACCAGAGACAGCCACTCACCGCTGGAGTAGTTACGTACATGAGAAGTGTCGCGTAACGCTTCTACAGTCTGTAACCAGATATCGCGCACCGGATGCCCAGGCGACATCACATCCATCATAATCAACACGCCACCCGCTTTCAGAACCCGGTTGACTTCACGCAGTGCCAGCCCAACATCATGCCAGTGATGTGCAGAATAGCGGCTAATCACAACATCAAAAGCGTGATCCTCAAACGGCAGATTTTCAGCATACCCCTGTCGGGTCGCGATATTTTCTAAACCTTTCTCTTTCGCCGCCTGTACGACGACCTCAAGCATCTGCGAAGACAAATCGTAAGCCACCACCTGCTTTACGTTCTGCGCAGCAATAAAACTGGCGTGCCCGGCGCCACATCCCATATCCAGTACGCTGGCATGCGGAAAAGAGGACAGCCGTTCCGCCAGTCGCTGTAAGTCACGACCAGAAGCATGAACGGTGCTGGTTAAATAGGCATTTGCCTGAGAGCCAAACTGCTTTTCGACGTTGTCATGGTGGGAGTGTGTTGTCATCGTGTTGTCCTTTGGTTGTTTGCAAAATAAAGGGCAGCACCACTTCAGGCCTGCCCCACGGCAGACCTGACACACCTTATTGCTCAGGTTTGCCGGGACTGAATTCAACGAGTAGCGGGTTATGATCGGACGCGCGCGTGACCAGTACGGAAGCCTCGCTAACGTTCAAACCTCGATAAAACACAAAATCAAGAGGACGGCCAAACGCCCGTCGGCGCTGATCGTCAGTAAAACGTACCTGGCGCAGGGACATCTCGCGCGCAAAGCGATACAGCGCATTCATTCGTGGTCGGCTCCAGGCATTGAAATCACCAGCCATAATCACCGGGCCGCTGTGATGCGCAATTTGATCGCCAATAGGAAGTAACTGCTTACTATACACATCCACCCCAAGACTGAAGTTAACGGCGTGAATGTTTACCACCATCAACAATCGCGTATCAGGCAAAGGATAAACGGTCACCAGCGCTGACTTCGCCAAACGTAAGATGGGCTCACGTTCGCGCAGCGGGCAGCAGTAGACGGGATGAGCAGCAGAAAGCGTCATAACGCCCGAAGGATGCTGAGGTAACACAAAAGCGGGAACCTGATCGGCTGCAAGATAGTTAGCGGTCGCAAACTGCACCAGTTCAGGCGTGGTTTGCGCTTCCTGTAATAAAACCAGGTGCGCATCTTTGCCAAAGTTTTTCAGCACCGATAACCATTCGGCCCGCTGCTGTTTAAAGATATTCCACACCAGAATCCGAATGCGGTCTTCACTGCTTAACGGCACTCCGGCGGGTAATGCCTGGCCAATACTCGCAAACGACCCAGGCGGTAAAATCCGCTCGGCGGGTTGTCCGGCAATATAGCGCATGGCATAAGTATTTTTTCGCACGTTTGACTTTAAAACCTCTGTAACGTCAACCAGCCCGGGCACGGACTGGTTATTCTGTTATAGGGATTTTAGCTCACACTTTCAACGAGCAGTTACATATTGTTTTGTAAGCAAGCGCTTACCTCCGTAAATTTAACCAGGAACAGCGCGAACTGGCCTATCCAATCGATCACAGGTTAACGCCGTCAGAACAGGCTCTCCGGCCACCACACCTCACGCGCAGATTGAAACCAACAGCCCAGGATGTTTTAATGAAAAAATAGCCAAAATATCAATGTAATTTTGCTTCAGGTGCAAAAATGAAAGCTACATCAGAAGAACTCGTGATATTTGTTGCCGTAGTCGAAAGCGGTAGCTTTAGCCGCGCTGCGGAGCAACTTGGACAGGCGAATTCTGCGGTCAGCCGGGCAGTCAAAAAGCTGGAAATGAAACTGGGCGTGAGTCTGCTTAATCGCACAACACGCCAGTTGAGTCTGACGGAAGAAGGCGAACGTTACTTTCGTCGCGTGCAGTCAATACTACAAGACATGGCCGCCGCTGAAACGGAGGTGATGGAAACGCGAAGCACTCCACGCGGCCTGTTGCGTATCGACGCCGCCACGCCGGTGATACTGCACTTTCTGATGCCGCTGGTTAAGCCTTTTCGCGAGCGTTATCCAGAAATGACGCTATCACTGGTTTCCTCAGAAACATTCATCAATCTGATTGAACGAAAGGTCGATGTCGCCATACGTGCCGGGACGCTGACCGATTCAAGCCTGCGTGCCCGCCCGCTCTTTACCAGTTATCGAAAGATTATCGCGTCGCCGGATTATATTGCCCGCTTTGGCAAACCCGAAACCATTGAAGAGTTAAAACAGCATCTATGTCTCGGATTCACTGAACCGGCTTCGCTCAATACATGGCCTGTAGCATGTAGCGACGGGCAACTCCATGAAATCAGCAGCGGTCTGTCGTCAAATAGCGGTGAGACGCTCAAGCAGCTTTGTCTGAGTGGTAACGGGATCGCCTGCCTGTCTGACTATATGATTGATAAAGAAATCGCGCGGGGAGAGCTTGTGGAGCTGATGGCCGATAAGCGCCTACCGGTAGAGATGCCTTTCAGTGCCGTTTATTACAGCGATCGTGCGGTCAGTACCCGCATTCGGGCATTTATCGATTTTCTCAGCGATCATGTAAAAACAGCCCCCGAAGGAGCTGTAAAAGAGGGTTAAGGATACAGAGAGAGTGTTAGCCGATCAGTCCCACTCTGGCGCCAGACCTTCCGGGCTGACAAGGCGATCGTTGCAGTCCAGTGCGGCAATCGCCTTTTTATCTTCGGCATCCAGATGCAGATCGAGCGCCAGCAGGTTGCTTGCCAGGTTTTCACGTTTAGTGGAAGAAGGAATTACGGAGTAGCCTTCTCCCATTGCCCATGCAAGGATCACCTGCGCCGAAGTCGCATTGTGCTTAGCGGCAATACGGGCAATCACTTCATCTTTCAGTGCCTTACCATAAGCCAACGTCATGTAAGAGGTGATGTGAATTCCATGCTGTTTTGCCCAATCCACGACCTTGCGGTTTTGCAGATACGGAGACAGTTCAATCTGGTTAGTCGCAATGTTTTCTGCGCCGACAGCGGCAATGGCTTTTTCCATCAACGGGATAGTAAAGTTAGAAATACCGATTTCGCGCGTCAGTCCCTGCTCTTTTGCTTCCAGCAGCGCCTGCATGAACTCTTCGACAGATACCGCATCGTTTGGTGACGGCCAGTGGATCAATGCCAGATCCACATAATCAGTGCGCAGTTTTTCCAGACTTTCTTTCAGACTCAGGATCAGCTTCTCTTTGCTGAGATTTTCAGTCCAAATCTTGGTGGTGATGTACAGCTCGCCACGCGGGATGCCACTTTCGGCAATCGCCTGACCAACAGCCGCTTCATTATCATAGATTTGTGCGGTATCAATTGCACGATAGCCCAGTTCCAGCGCTGTTTTGACCGATGCGATAACAACATCGTTTTTCAAGCGAAAAGTACCTAAACCAAATGCAGGGATTGTCATTGAGTTCCTCATTAATTGTTGTGTCGTTAACTGAGGAGGGATTATCGCGGTTGTTTTTATGCGGAAAAAGATCGTAGAACGCAGAGGATTTTTGCGAAATAAGCAATAATGGAACAGCAGACAAGAAAAAAGCCCTGAGCGTTAGCTCAGGGCTCTTAATAAGTGGCGGAACGGACGGGACTCGAACCCGCGACCCCCTGCGTGACAGGCAGGTATTCTAACCAACTGAACTACCGCTCCA